>CAXTNT010000004.1:0-149274 GCA_964245825.1 uncultured bacterium
AGGGTGCGAACGATGTCGCGAGACACCCGCGAACTATGTCGCGAACTCAGACACCTCCGAGCGCACCTCCGAGCGCACCTCCGAGCGCACCTCCGAGCGCACCTCCGAGCGCACCCAGTTCTTGCAGGTCAGGGGCATGTTGGTCTGACCTGGGTTGAGACCCGGATGTTGCTCAGAGCCAACCTGGGAGCGAAGATCGTTCGCGCGGGTGTTCGGGACTACACGGACGTGAGCGAACATCGGCGAATCCTCAGGTCTGCTCAGCCGCCGAGCAACCGACCCATGGCCTCCGCGGCAGCCCGCGGTCCGGGCGTTCGGGTCGCCGCACTCGGATACACCCACAACCGGCGACCCGGGGTCAGCGACATCTAGGGATCCGCTGCGGTTGAATCCGGCGCTGGTGTTTCAAGAGCTCGACGCTTTGGAATTGGAGCGGCGCCGTCAGCGCAGCCGCATTCACGTCGAGCTCGCGGTGCCACTGGATCTTGCGGAGACACCTCCTGGCGCTCCACCCCGGCGAGAAGCTCAGCCTTCCTTGCCAACAGCCTCGCTGCGATGCTTACCCGGCACGGTTTGGGGGCACGGCATGTACACCCCGTCTCGGAGGACCCTGATGTCCAGTCGCCGCCTGCCATTGCCGCTGGCGCTCGCGCTGCTCGCACTGTCAGCGATGTTTGTTGCCTCCCGCGGCGCCTCGGCAGCCACCCAGAGTCCCCCGGTGGTCAAGACCACCAGCGGGACATTCCAGGGCACAGTTCCCGACACCAATGGGGTGGTGTCGTTCAAGGGCATCCCTTACGCCGCCCCGCCGGTAGGTCCGCTTCGGTGGCGCTCTCCACAGCCGGTCACGGTCCTGCCGGGCATCCAGCCCGCCGTGAACTTCGGCAACGCCTGCTTAGCCGCGCCGGGCCCGTTCGCCAACCTGCCCAACACGGCCAACGTCCCGCAGAGCGAAGACTGCCTGAACCTCAACGTCTGGACCCAGTCGATCAAGGGCACGTCGTCGACCGCCCAGCAGGGCGCTGCCCGTGCGGTTGCCAGCACTGCACCCCCAGCCTCCGCCGCGCCGCGGCCGGTCATGGTTTGGCTGCACGGTGGCGGCTTCCAGTTCGGCGCGTCCGCCGACCCGACCTACGACGGCGCGCTGCTCGCGGCGCGCGGCGTCGTCGTTGTCTCGCTGAACTACCGCCTCGGCGTGTTCGGCTTCCTCGCCAGTTCCGGTCTCGACGCAGAGTCAGGGACTTCCGGAGATTGGGGCCTCCAGGACCAACTCGCCGCCCTGCGGTGGGTTCAGCACAATATCTCTCGTTTCGGCGGAGATCCCTCGCAGGTCACCTTGTTCGGGGAGTCCGCCGGGGCACACGCGGTCGGAATGCTCATGTCCTCGCCGAAGGCAAAGGGCCTCTTCTCTCGCGCGATTATCGAGAGCGGCGCGTTGTGGGACACCGAACATGGCTCGATCGCCACGCACGCCGAGGCATTGGCCAGGGGCAATCAATTCGTCAGTAAATTCGCTGGCCAGGATCCTCGATCGATCCCTGCCGACGCCATCAATGCCCAAGCGCCGTGGGACGGCGTCTCCGATCCAACGCTGACGGCCTTCGCACCCAGCATCGACGGCAGCGTGCTCACCGATTCACCCGGCGACGTGTTCCTCAAGCACAAGCAGTTGCATATTCCCATTCTTGGTGGCTGGAACGGGGCGGAGTATTTCATCTTCGCCGGGCGAGCAATCCCCGCCGCCCCACCCCAAGTCTTTTACTCCGTGGCCAGCAACTTGTTCGGTCCGGCGTGCCTCGCACAGTTCGAATCGCTTTATCCCCCGACCGACGACACGAACGCTCAGGCCTCGTCCTTCCAGCTGGACGGAGACATGGGCATCGCCGAGCAGACGTGGGAGACACTCATGCGCCAAGCGGCCGTCGGTCCCAGTTACGCATACAATTTCACGTACACGTCAGCGTATTCACCGATGCCGATCCACACCGCCGAAGTCCCCTTCGTCTTCGGCACCCTGACGAAAGAGCTGGATGCACCGACGGCGACGCCGCAGGCAGGTGACAAGAAACTCTCGGCCATGATGATGTCGTACTGGACCAACTTCGCCAAGCGAGGAAACCCCAACGGCGCCGGTCTTCCGACGTGGCCCATGATCGGTGCGGACGGTTCGCATGTCCTGACCCTGGACAGTCACCCGAGGGCCACATCGAATCCTGACCTCGCACGGTTCAGCTTCCTCGCGAGGTACCGCCAGAACGGACGACTGCCCCAGCAGTGGCGTGCGCTGGGTTCGCCCTACCTCGGCACCTACCAAGGGCCGGGGTGTCCGAGCGCGACAGCAAGCCACTGAGGGCCTGAGCAACGGGTCAAGGGCCGCTCGCCCGCCGAGCGCCTGCGACGAGTCCGCGGTACTTCGTCCGCTTCTAGGCCGCCTCGACTTCCCGCCGACGAAGCCCTCGCCGGCTGGCTGCGCTGATGTTCGTTACGGTTCCAGCGCCCGACGCCGAAGAACAAGCATGAGCAAGACAGCCGCCGGCGGCGCCCGACCCGGTGCGGGGCCGTGAGCGCAGACACCCCGCGCCCCGCGCCCGCGACCGCCGAGAAGGGTCGGCCGGCCGCGGACTCGCCCGTTCTCCAGTCCCAGGTCCCGGCGGCAGCGGCGGTTGCTTCCTTCCCGCACGGCACCGTGTTCGTCGTAGGTCATGACTTGCGGTACACCCATGTCGGGGGCGAGCACCTCACCTCACTGGGCCGGGATCGGCTCGAGTACGTGGGTCGGACCGTGTACGAGATGTTCGACGAGGCCGCGGCAGCCGTCCGCGTACCTGCCTACCGCCGCGCCCTCGCGGGCGAGAACGTGGTCATCGACGCACCGCTCAACGACGACCGCGTCCTGGAGATGCACCTCTCGCCCTTGCTCGGCGCCGACGGCGCCGTCGAGGGCGCCATCGGCTACACCCTCGACGTCACCGAGCTTCGACGCGGTGCTCAGACGCTGCGCGACTCCCAGGAGCAGTTTCGGCTGGCGTTCGAGAAGGCTCCGATCGGCATGGCTCTGGCCGGGACGGACGGCACTCTGTTCCGCTGCAACCCGGCCCTCGGCGCCATCTTCGGCGTGGAGGAGAGCTCGTTGGTCGGCGTGACGTTGCTCAGCCTGACGCACCCCGCCGACGCTTCCGCGTACCTGCGCGGTGTCCGGGATCTGTTCGAGGGGAGGCAGGAGACCTTCCAGACCGAGCTCCGCTACCGCCGCCCGGCCGGCGGGCCGGATGTGTGGGCCCTGTTGGTGTGCACCCTGGTCCGTACCGCCCACGAGCGTCCCCTGCACCTGATGGCCCAGATCAGCGATGTCACCCAACGCCGCGAGGCTCAGGATGCCGCTGCCGCGGGTCATGCCTTCCAGGAAGCCGTCCTGAGCGCCTCTCCCGACGTCATCTACGTTCGCGAGGTCGGCAGCGCAGAGAACGTGTGGACCAGCCGGTCGGTGCTCGACATGCTGGGATACACGGCGGAGCAGATCACCGAGCTGGGCCCCAGCGTGTACGACCGGCTCATCCCGGAGAGCGACCGGGCGCGGTTCGATGCGGCCTGGGTGGCCGCCGAGGACCTCGAGGACGGGCAGATCATCCAGCTCCGGCACCGTGCCCTGCACTCCGATGGCTCCTACCGCTGGGTGTCGCGGCGACTGACCCCGTTCCTGCGCGACGCCGACGGACGGGTCCGACAGATCCTGGGCGTGTCCCGGGACGTGACCGACACCGTGGTCGCCCAGGAGCGGCTGGAGCACACCGCGTTGCACGACGAGCTCACGGGACTGCCGAACCGCAGACTCGTGCACGACCGGCTCGGGCAGATCCTGAGGTCCCGGACATCCCGCGCGGCAGTGCTCTACTGCGACCTCGACGGCTTCAAGCAGGTCAACGACCGTCACGGCCACGACGCCGGGGACATGGTTCTGGTGGAGTCCGCCGCACGGCTCCGCTCGGCAGTACGGGACACCGACACCGTCGGCCGCCTCGGCGGTGACGAGTTCGTCGTCGTGCTGCACGTCGAGCGGGACGAGGACGCAGGCCGGCTCGCCACCGACGTCGCGGACCGCATCCAGGCCGCGCTCCGCCTACCGCTGCAGGTGCACGGGGCCACCGTCGGAGTCACGGCCAGCATCGGCATCGCCATCCCGGCTGCGCACGACGTCGTCAGCGACGTGCTGCGGCGAGCCGACCAGGCGATGTACCAGGCGAAGGACGGGGGCAGAGACCAGCATGTGACGTTCGGCCGCCCGGCGGCCCGCAGCTGACGGCGAACGACTGTGCGAGAACGTGGAGTCGTGACGCACGGAGAACGAGCACAAAGCTCTGCACCCGTGGGACTTGCCAACACGAATTGCGTCAGCGCCGGGTACGATGTTGGCGAGCAAGTCCGAGCGGAGCAGTATGCGACGCCTAGAATAGGTTGAGGATGACAGAGCCAGCAACAAGCCGACAGAATGAGCAGGTCGAGCCTGACCTGCCATTTCATGCTTTAGTGGTTTCTGAGTCAGATTTATCCTTGGAGCCGGGCACTCCGCGTAGAGCCTGGATGGACGGCACTGACCGACAGTTTGCCAACCGCTGCCTCCCGATGCTGATGGCGAACTCTTCCGGCTGGATGGTCGTGAGCGGCGTTGAGACCAGGGCTACCTGGGACGGCTCGGACGCGAAGAGTGGCCTGAGGATCAGATATCGTTCACCGAACGGCGCGCCGGGATCTGCCCAGAGCCACTTTGGCGGCGGCATCATCACCTGGACATTGCCGTGGCTGTTCAGAACTCCGCCCGGCTGGGATCTCCTCGTTCGAGGACCGAGCAACCAACCTGTTAAGGGCGCCTTCCCTTGTGAGGGTCTGGTCGAGACCGACTGGACCAGCTCGACATTCACGATGAACTGGCTGCTTACGCACCCTGACGAAGAAGTCGTGTTTCCGGCCGGGCAGCCTATTTGCATGATCCTGCCTCAGCAGAGGTTTGCACTGGAGAAATTCGCTCCGCAGCTGCGAGTCATGCCGAGTGGCTCGGACGAGGAAGCCAGCTATCTGGCCTGGGCGGCCAGCCGAGCCGAGTTCATCCGCAATCTCGGGGCGACCGACGCCACGCGCGGCGACTGGCAGCGCGACTACTTCCTGGGCAGCGAGCCGGCGGCACGGCAAGCGGGGCATCGGCGCAATCGCCGGTTG
Source organism: uncultured bacterium (assembly GCA_964245825.1). GTDB lineage: Bacteria > Actinomycetota > Actinomycetes > Mycobacteriales > CAJCIY01 > CAJCIY01. The sequence goes on from CAXTNT010000004.1 coordinate 5,212, forward strand.
CGGCCCTTCCACGGCATCGCTCAGCGAGGATAGAGCGCGCCGGGGTCGGAGGGGCCCCTGGTCACGGCTCGGCTCTCTTGCCGCGCGCGGGCGCGGTGGTACGGAGCTGGGCGGAGGCCACGAGCGCGTCCAGGAAGTCGGGGTAGGGCACGCCGGCGGCGGCAAACATGCGGGGTACCCGCGACCGCTCGGTGAGCCCCGGGGTCGGGTTGACCTCGTTGAGGACGAGACCGCCGTCGGTCGCCGTCGCTCTCGGTGGCCAACAGCGGCCCGGTGGTCGCGGCCAGCGCCGTACCCTCGCTGTTCGAGCCGTTCCGGCGCGGGCGTGGCGAACGGCTCGATGCCCGTGACGGCAGCGGTCTCGGGCTCACCATCGTCCGGTCGATCGCCGTGGCTCACGGCGCGAGCGTCATCGCGGTGCCGGGTCCGGACGGCGGTCTCACCGTGACCGTCAGCCTGCCGGCGCCGTGATCCGGCCCCCGTCAGATCAAACAGAGCGGGCGTCGGCGCGGACCGCTCGTGGTGCGCGAAGCGGGTCCGTGAGGGCCGTGTCCACGGCGGCGGTACGTTTCCGGGCGTCCGGACTCAGAAAGGACGTCCATGACGCGCGTTGTGAGCACCGTGCTGTCGGAGCGGGCCTTCCTGGAGTGTCCGCGCTGGCACGACCGCCGCATCTGGGCGGTGGACTTCTACGCCCACGAGGTGCTGTCCTGTGCCGAGGACGGCACCGACCTGCGGGTCGAGGCGGAGGTGCCCGGCCAGCCCTCGGGACTGGGGTGGTTGCCCGACGGGCGCATGCTGGTCGTGTCGATGCGCGATGCCGTGCTGCTACGCCGGGAACCGGACGGGTCGCTGGTGGTGCATGCACAGCTGGGCGGGCACGTCGATGGCCACCCCAACGACATGGTGGTCGACAGGCTCGGTCGGGCGTACGTCGGGAACTTCGGTTTCGACCTCATGTCGGGTGGCTCCATCGCACCGACAGATCTGCTCCGAGTCGACCCGGACGGGACGGTGACCCATGTCGCGAGCGACCTCTGGTTCCCGAACGGGAGCGTCATCACCGATGACGATGTGCTCTTGGTCGACGAGACGTTCGGCAACCGGGTCAGCGCCTTCGACATCGCACCGGACGGATCGCTGGTCAACCGGCGAGTGTGGGCCGAGTTCGGCCGCATACCCGAGACACGGGTGGTCGCCGAGGCGCTGCCCGAGCTGGTGGTGGCTGCCGACGGCTGCTGTCTGGACGCGGAAGGTGCGATGTGGATCGCCGACGCCGCGCACGGCCGCGTGATCCGCGTCCAGGAGGGAGGCGCGATCCTCGAGGAGATCACCGTCGGCGCGGGCCTGTTCGCCTGCATGCTCGGCGGTGCCGACGGCCGTACGCTGTTCCTCTGCGCCGCACCCGACTTCGACGAGAACGCCCGCAGCAACGCGCGCGAGGCACAACTGCTGTCGACGCGGGTCGAGGTCGCCGGCGCCGGCCGGCCCTAGCACTAGCGAGGCGTGCCCTGGGCGGGGGGAGATCGGCCCCTGGCCGAGTACGTGCGCCGGCCCACCCTGGGGGTCGATCGCTCGGTGTCGATGCCGCCGCCAGGGATGGCTTCGTGGGGGCTGAGCCCGTCGCTGTCGGCCGCCCCTGTGCCACGACGGCTCGGCGGCCCATCGCTGGCGCCGACTGTGATCCCACAACGGCTCGGCGGCCCATCACTGGCGCCGACTGTGAGCTGGCCGATGATGTCCGTGAACTCCACCAGAAGCAGTTCGTCATCGCTCAGCACGATGCTCAGGAAATCGTCGGAGGTGTGCTGATCGCAGGTTGCCATCTCGGCTCCTACGCGTTGATGGTCTGCCGGTCGCTCGACCGCATGTCGATGCTTATCTTGCGCGGCTTCGCCCTCTCGGCGACAGGGATCTTGAGGGTCAGGACGCCCTCCTCGTAGCTGGCCGCCACCCTGTCGACGTCGAGGTTGTCGCCGAGGATCAACTGGCGGCTGAACACGCCCCGTGGCCGCTCCGCGGCGAGCATCTCGTCGGCGACGTTCAGCAGGCGGCGCTCGGCCTTCACGGTGAGGACGTTGCGCTCCACGTCGAGCTCGATCGAACCCGGATCCGCCCCCGGGAGGTCGAACTGGACGGTGAACTCGTCCCCGTCGCGCCAGGCATCCATCGGCATGGCTGCCGGCCGGGCGGAAGTCCCGAACACCTGCTGGGCGAGGCGGTCGAGGTCGCGGAACGGGTCGGTGTGCATCAGCATCACATCCACCTCCGTCGCTAGAACGCTGATGTCCCTAGCCGCAGATCGACCGTCGATCTGCGGCCGTCGTTGCCTCTCCGATATACCAAATCCGCTGCGCCACTGCAAGTTTTGGCGGCAAGGCCGCCGTCGCCGTCGCCGCCGCCGCCGTCGTCGCTCCCCCGCCGCCGCCGCTCCCGCTTCCGCCCCCTCGGCCGCCCCGCGTCGGCCCACGGAGTTGGGTCGGCGTGTTGTCGCGGCGCGCCGAGGGCGGCCGGCAATATAGGCACCCAACGCAGCCGCGAGCAGCGGCCGGGACGGAGCGCAGCAGGGGGGCGGGTACGCGACCGGTGCGGTGGCGGGCGGCCGGCGAGAAACTGCTCGCTGCCGGCAGCCGCAGGGGCGTTTATCCCGGATCCCCGCTGGTACACCGGCCGGAGAGCCTGCCGTTGAAGGAGAGACGATGTCCACTGACGCGATCGTGCTGTTGAAGGCGGAGCACAAGGAACTCAAGGGCGTCTTCACTCAGTTCGAGAAGGCAGGCGAGCGGGCCACGAAGACCAAGGGGAAGCTGGTCGGCAGCATGATCGAGCTGCTGACCGTGCACACGTACCTCGAGAACGAGGTCATGTATCCCGAGGTGCGGCGACTTCTGCCCGAGCTCGAGGACGACATCCTCGAGTCGTACGAGGAGCACCACGTGGTCGATCTGCTGGTCGTCGAGTTGGCCGCGATGAGCCCCGATGCCGAGCGCTTCGACGCGAAGACGACCGTCCTGATCGAGATCGTGACCCATCACATCGAGGAAGAGGAAAAGGACTGGTTTCCACAGGTACGGGCCGGGCTGGGGCGCAAGCAGCTGGCAGAGCTGGGCGACCGGATGGCCGCGCTGAAGAAGTCGGCGCCGCGGAGCCCGGCTCAGCCCAGCGCCGTGAAGAAGACGATCGACGCCGTCCTGCGGTGAACCCGCCGCCGGCAGTGGGCCCGGTAGCGACGGCCGCTCAGGATGCTCACCGTGCGGGCTCCGCGCAGGTGAACTTCGCCGTCCACGACCTGGCCGAGCAGCTGGCAGAGCTCGCCGAGCGGGGTCTGGCCTGCGGTCCGGTCGAGCGGTGAACAAGGGCGTGCAACGTGCGGCCATGCGTGACCCCGACGGCAATACCCTCACGTTCATCGGTCGCTTCCGACTCCGGTACTGACCCGAGGGCGGTCAGCCCACCGGGGCGGGTGTCGGCAACGGGCGGGTCTGCGGGAACTCGGGCCGCCGGGCTGAGCGCCGCGCATGGCGCAGTCCGAGCCCGGCCAGGACCAGCATCAGCGCGCCACCCACGAAGGCGACGATCGCCGCGATGCCGGCGAGCACGCCCATCGTCCCGAAGGCATACGCGTTCAGGAGCAGGCCGCGCAGGGTCTCGCCCTTGAACACGGTGTTGGCGGTCGCTGCGAGCGCCGCATTGGTCGGATCGGCCTGCGCCTCACTGCTCAGCTGGGCATAGGTCTTGCCGCCGCCGATCTCCTGCAGGTGCACGTTGATGAAGTGGTCGGCGTACGTCTCGGCCTGGGCGCCGGTCGTGAGCTGCTCGCCGGCGTACTGACGCATGGCCGTGAAGGGTGCGGCCGCGGTTGCGGGACTGCCCTTCTCCGGGAAGAAGATCTGCTGCTGGACGAGCTGACTGTGCACCTGGTGTCCGATGAAGTAGTGGCCCCAGGTGAGCAGCCCACCGGCCACGAGCAGCAGCGCAGCCAGCCCCAGCCCGGCCGAGCTGATCAGCAGATCCATCGAGCGGCGGTTCATGTCGTCTCCTTGGCGCCTCACGCCGCCGTCCGGGTGCGGACCGCGACTCAGCCCGGGCCGGCGATGCGCCCGGACCTCAGGCTGGACGCCTGCGGGGCGGGCGCACAGGGCCGAAGGTCCCGTGCTGGATGGCGGGAGCTGCCTTGGGTGCCGCGTACGGCAGGCTGGCGGCATGAACGCTGCCTGGGGTGCCGCGTACGGCAGGCTGGCGGCATGAACCGGATCCGATGCGCCGGCACGCACCGCATCGAGCTTGCCGTGCGTAGCCGCGGGGTGGGCGATCGGCGGTGGGTCTTGTCGGGGTTCTGCCCGCCTGTCGGCTTGAGCCCCGGACCCAACCCCGACATTCGGTGCGCACCGATCCCCGGACCCGACCCCGACATTTGGTACGCACCGATCCCCGGACCCCACCCCGACAGCCGGTCCGCACCGCATCGAGCTCGCGGTGAGTCGCGGGGTGGGCGATCGGCGGTGGGTTTGTCGGGGTTCTGCCCGCCTGTTGGCTCGATCCCCGGACCCAACCCCGACATTCGGTACGCACCGATCCCCGGACCCCACCCCGACAGCCGGTCCGCACCGATCCCCGGACCCCACCCCGACATTCGGTACGCACCGATCCCCGGACCCCACCCCGACATTCCAAACGCACCACATCGAGCTCCCAGGCAACGCCGTCCGGTGAAAGTCACGGCGGCGTCCGGGGGTGGCCGCTGGGTGCTGGTCGATCCCGACCGTTTGGCGGCGTGGTTGGCAGGATTCGGCGCCCGGCATGGCGCTGTGACCGTGCAGCCAGGTGCCGCCGAGGTGGTATTCACAGGGGCCGACGGCGCTGTGGCCACGTGCGTCGTGCCCTTCCCGCCGCTTGTCGTAGACCCGCCAGCCGACGACGGCGGCCTGGTTCCGCACGTTCTGCGTGAGCGCCGCATCGGGGTGCTCCTGGTGCGCCTGGGCGGTCATGCCGCCGGCGTGTTCGAGGGCGAGCGGCTGGTGGTCTCGAAGGTCGGCTCCCGCCCCGTGCACGGCCGCAGTGCGGCGGGTGGCCAGTCCCAGCAGCGCTTCGCGCGCCGTCGGGACGGCCAGGTCCGGGTGGCCCTGGCGGCGGCGGCGGACAACGCGGTCGCGGTGCTGCTGCCGGAGCGGGACGGCCTGGACGGCCTGGTCCTCGGCGGCGACCGGCGTGCGGTCGACGCAGTGCTGGCCGACGCCCGGCTGGCGGTGCTTCGCCCGCTCGTCGTCGGCGCCCTGCTCGACGTACCCGATCCGCGGTTGCGGGTGTTACGGGAGATGCCCGCCCGGTTCCACGCGGTCCGCATCCACGTCCGCAATCAGTGAACCGGCGCGCGTCACCGGTGCGAGGGCCTGCGGCGGCGCTTGCTCAGCCGGGTCGCGGCTGCGCCGCAGGGCAGCAGGTTGAACCGGCGCGTCACCGGTGCGAGGGCCTGCGGCGGCGCTTGCCCAGCCGGGTCGCGGCTGCGCCGCAGAGCAGCAGGTTGAGCCCGGTGACGGTGAGCGCCAACGTGGGGACGCCGGTGAACGGCAGCTTCGTGGCCGAGGCCGTGTCCTGGCCGCTGCCGGTCAGTGAGCCGCCAGCCCCCGAGCGGGCTGCCGCCCGGGATGCCGCCGAGCGGGACGCGGCCGCACGGGATGCCGCCTTCGACGCGGACGCCGCGGCCGATGCGGATGCGGCGGCCGACGCGGACGCAGCGGGTGTGCTCACGGTCGGCGTCACCGACGGCGTCGGGGTCGCGCTCGCCGTGGGCGAGGTGACCGGCGACGTCACGCAGGCCGGGGCGGTGAGCGTGTTGTGGTCCAGGGTGACCGCGCCCCCCTCCGCCAGCAGCCGCCCGTCGAACGTGGCGCCGGTGGTCGCGGTGATCGAGTCGTGCGCCAGCACGTCGCCGGCAAACTGGGTGCCGGTGCCGAAGGTGGCCGAGCTGCCGATCTGCCACACCACGTTGCAGGAGCTGGCGCCGTTGGTGAGCACGATGTGGCTGTTCGAGGCGGTCGTCAGCGTGGAGCCGGCCTGGAAGATGAACTCCGAGGTCGTGTCCCCGCCGCCGTCCAGGGTGAGCGTCCCGGTCAGCGCCAGCGTCGGGCTGCGATACACCCCGGCCAGGTGGGTGGTGCCGCCGAGCTCGGCAGGCACGCTAGTCGGGGTGCGTCCGGCCGCATCCGTGTACGCCGTTCCGAGGTCGGTCTTGGCGCTCTGCGTGAGGCTGCCGCCACCCTGGTCGCTGCCGCCGGCGAACGTGATCGAGCCGAAGCCGGTCTCGCTCGTGGTCGGGAAGGTCCCGATGTCACCGTGCACGGTGGTGGCACCGGTGTTGGTGATGCCCGCGCCGGCCACGATGTCGAAGCTTGCCGCGGTGCCGAGCGGGACGGCTTGCGGCGAGCCCGTGGCCGACGCCGGTCCGGCGGCCACCACGCCTGCCGTGCCGAGCCCGGTCAGGAGGACAGCCGCTGCGCCCAGGGCCCTGCCTCGGCCACGCGGCAGGAAGACGGACGGCACTCGGCAGGTCTGGGCGGACATGGCGCTCCTCGACGACGGGCAGCGGTGGCGTCGTCCTGCGCGGCCCGCATCATGACGAGGTCGGGCCGGCCCAGGCGTACACCCTCGGGGTCACTGGTGTCGTCGGCCCAGCGGTGTGCCGACTGAACAGGGCGACCGGGTGTCCTGACCTGGTGGCGGCGCCGAGATCAGCGCGTACGGGTGTTCCGGGCGCTGAAGTGGTCGAGCAGGACCTGGGGCGGCACGGCCCGCGTGACGATGTCCTGCGAGACGTCCGTGAGCTTCAGGTTGTGGTCCCGGCTGTAGCGCCGGAGCGCCTTGAACGCATCGACCATGTCCAGGTTCCCGCGCTGGGCGAGGACCCCCTTGGCCTGCTCGACGACGACCCGGCTCGTCAGCGCCCGCTGCAGCTGCTCGTTGCGGGTGCCGGCGTCGGCGGTGGCCTTGTCCTGGACCAACGCGACGGTGGCCACGTCGGCCAGGGCCCGGCCCAGCGACAGATCCCGGTCGTTGAGCACGCCGACGCTGGTCCCGAACAGGCCCAGTGCGCCGAGCACCTCGTCACCGAGGCGCAGCGGCAGGGCGTGCACGCTGGCGAACCCCGCGACCCGGGCGCCCGAGACGAACCGCGGCCACTGGTCGGCGGCGGCGGAGATGTCGGCGACCAGCACCGGCGCCCCGCCCCGGTAGCAGTCCAGGCACGGACCGCTCGCGGCCTGCAGCTGGAACAGCTCGAACAGGCGGGTCCGTTCGGAGGAGGCGGCCAGCACGTGCAGGGTGCGGTGCTGGTCGGCCAGCAGCAGGCCGGCCGAGGCGATGTCGAGGAGTCGCGCGCACTCGCCGGTCAGGTTGGTGAGCAGATCCACCACGTCGTAGCCCGTGGCCAGGCTGGTGGCCAAAGACACGAACGCCTCTGTGATTTCACGCTCCCGGTCCTCGGGGCTCACGATGTCGACCCTGAGAGATCCGCACCGGGGCCCCAGCCGTCCGGCCGGGGCAGCAGTTGCCGCTCCACGACCTGCCACGCGACCTCGCTCGCCGTCATCCCGTGGGCGAACGCATACCCGCGCAGCCGTACCAGCGCCTCCGACGGACCGACGTCCAGCGCCCCCATCACCATGCCGGTGGCCTGGTACACCTCGACCCGCTCGAGTGAGGCCAGCTGCTCCCAGCCGTCGCCCCCCTGCGCGACGCGGTCCCAGTCCACGTCCGAGGACATCAGGTCCAGCAGCGGCAGTGCCGCCAGCTCGGCTGCGAGAGACGCGCCGTCCATCGCCTCCTCGGTCAGCGAGCCGCTCTCGGCGCGGAACAGGTCCAACGCTCCGGCCTGCTCGCGGGCTATCAGCACCGGCAGCGCGAACACGGCGGTCACGCCCGCCTCCAGCACCGCGCCGGCGAACGCCGGCCACCGCTCCTGGCCGGCCGCGCTCGTGAGATCCGGGACGAGCACCGGCCGACCCGTGCTGACTGCATCCAGGCAGGGCCCCTCACCGAGGGTGAACTGCAGCTCGTCCAGCCGCCGGCTCATCTCCCCGCTGGAGCCGAACGTGCCCCGAGTGCTCCCCTGGTGGATCAGCGAGATGGACGCGCCATCCACCCCGAGCAGTTGGACGCACGCCTGGCACAGCTGGTCCGCCGCGGCCAGCGGGCTCGCCGCCCCGGCCACCGACGTCCCGAGGGCGGCCCGCAGCCGATGCAATCCGCTCATCGAGACCCCTCTCTGCACACGTCGGCAGGCTCAGTCACTGCGCACCGCACACAACCGTATGCCCAACGTCACATCGCTGTCGCCTGGTCGCACGCGCGGGCGGCCCATCGGGGTCCGATCCTGTGCGGCCTCTCAGCGGACAGTAGGCAGCCAAACACATCGTGTAGGCTCGAGCAGCCGTCTGGACCGGAGCGGCCAGGGTCACCCGACATCCCTTGGATGGTGCGCTCATGGTCCAGGAAAGCACCCTCGCCGAGGCGCTCGCGGAGTTCGCCCGGACCATGGTGACCGATTTCCCTATCCAGAGCATTCTGGACCGCCTGGTCGAGCGCATCGTGGACATCCTGCCGATTACCGGCGCGGGGGTCACGCTCATCGATCCAGGGCTGTCCCCTCGCTACCTCGCGGCGTCCAATGCGTCGGCATTGCGCTACGAGCAACTCCAAGCTGCGGTGGGGCAAGGGCCGTGCGTGGCCGCGTACCTCTCGGGAGAAGCCGTCGCGTTGCCCGATCTTGCTGCGAGCCACGACTTTCCCCAGTTCGTCCCGGCCGCCGTCGCGGCCGGTCTCGCCGCGGTGTTCACCTTCCCCCTGCGGCATGGGAGTGGGCGTCTCGGCGCGTTGGACCTGTACCGGGACACCACGGGGGACCTGGACTTGGCGGACATGGAGGCAGCTCAGACGCTCGCGGACGTCGCCGCCGCGTACCTCATCAATGCCGAGGCCCGGGAAGAGGCGAGGCACAACTCGGACATCTTCCGCAACGGCGCCCTGCACGACACGCTGACCGGGCTGCCGAACCGCCTGCTCTTCCAGGAACGGCTCGACCACGCCGCGCAGCGGGCCCACCGGTCCCACACCAACTCGGCCGTCCTCTTCGTCGACCTCGACGACTTCAAGCAGGTCAACGACACGTACGGCCACCACGTTGGAGACCAGCTGCTGGTCGCGGTCGCCCAGCGCCTCACCGGTCTCGTGCGGCCAGGCGACACGCTGGCCCGCTTGTCGGGTGACGAGTTCGTGTTCCTGTGCGAGGACCTGTACAGCGCAAAGGACGTGGAGGCGCTCGCCCTCCGCATCACCCAGGGGGTCGCCCATCCCTTTGCGCTGAAGGAGGTGACTCTCGACATCACGGCCAGCGTGGGGGTGGCGTTCGCGGGCCCCGGCGACGAGATCTCCAGTCGGCTCGTCGTCGACGCGGACATCGCGATGTACCAGGCCAAGCGCCGGCGAGGCACGGCGCCGAAGGACAGCGTCATCGACCTGCGCGCGGAAGGCGCCTCCGACAGCTTCCGGGACTTGGAGCGGGATCTTCGCTCGGCGCTCGTGCTGAACGAGCTCGACGTCGCATACCAGCCCATCGTCCGCAACCACGACGGAGTCGTGGTGGGAGTGGAGGCGCTGGTGCGGTGGACGCATCCCACCCGCGGCCTGGTCTCCCCGCTGCTGCTCATCGGCACCGCCGAGGAGACGGGGCTCATCCACGAGCTTGGCGGGTGGGTGCTGGAACGCAGCTGTCGCGACCGGGCCCGGTGGCTGGCCGCCTTCCCGGACACTCCGTTGGACGTCGCGGTGAACGTCTCACCACGGCAGCTGGTCGGCGCGGACCTGTCCAGCACCGTCGGCGCGCTGCTCGAGCAGACCGGGATGGATCCCGCTGCCCTCGTCTTGGAGATTACCGAGAGCTCCATGATCATGGACAGCGAACGCGCCCTGGCCATCATGGTCGACCTGAAGTCGCTCGGCGCGCGGCTCGCCCTGGACGACTTTGGCACCGGCTTCTCGTCGCTGAGCCACCTGCAGCGACTGCCCATCGACGTCCTGAAGATCGACCAGTCCTTCATCGCGGACATCGGCTACGGCACGACCGGTGGCGCCATCGTCGCCGCCGTCACGGACCTGGCGCACGTGTTCGGTCTGGGGGTCACCGCCGAAGGCATCGAGACCAAGGCGCAGGCCCAGGTCGTGCGCGACCTGGGCTGCGAGTTCGGCCAGGGGTTCTTCTACTCCCCCCCGATCCCGGCCCGCGCCATCGAGAGCATGCTCCGGGCCCGGGCCACCAATCCGTCGTACGACATCCGCCAGGCCGCTGCCGCAAGCTGAGTCGGTCAGGGCCGTCCGCGTTGGTTCACACAGTCGGGCGTCGCAGCAACCGGCGCGCACCGGCCGCGCCGCCCAGCGCGACCACCGCTCCGAGGAGCACGCCGAGCGCCGCGTCGCGGAATGCGGTGGAGCTCATGCCGGTCCGGCTGTCGGCCGCGTTGCTCAGTGCGCAGGGGGTGCGCGCGGCCGCGGCGCTGCCCGCGGGAGCGACATAGCGGTAGGCCCTGGTCCCGCTGCTGCCGTTCGGGTTGGTGACGGTCACGGTCACCACTCCGGCCACGTGGGCGGGGGTGACGGCGGTCAGCACGGTGGGGGCGGCGGCCTGGACGTGGGAGGCGGCTACGCCGCCGAAGCGGACCGTCGTGCCGGCACCGAAGCCGGTCCCCTGGACGACGACCGTCTGTCCGCCGGCGCTGGGGCCGCTGGTAGCCGCGATCGAGGCGATGGTGGGTCCACCCGGCGGGATGTACGTGTAGCCACCCGGCAGGGTCGCGTGGCCGCTCGGCTGCCCGATGACGACGTCAGCGGGTCCCGCCGTGTCCGCCGGGGTGGTGGCGGAGATCGCCGTCCCACCGCCGCCGACGACGACGTGCGTCGCGGGCCTGCCGTCGAAGGTCACGGCGGCGGCCGGGGTGAACCCGTGGCCCACGATCGTGACCCGCTGACCGCCCGCGGTGGGTCCCTGGTCCGGGTCGATCGCGAGGACGGTCGGAGCGGGGACGACCGCGGCGCGTCGCGACGACGTACCGGGGCCGGTCGCGGTGGAGCCCGGCTGACTGCCCGGCCCGGTTTCGGGAGCAGTCCCTGAGCCGGTGCCCGGCGCGGTGTCCGGTGTGCTCTGTCCGCCTCCGCCGGTGGGCGGTGCGGTCGTTCCACTGGACGCTGCCGGCCGTGAGCACGTCGTGTGGGCGAGGGCGACGCTCCCGAGTGGGACGTCGACCGCGGTCCCCACCACCGGCACGGTGGCGTGCAGGGTGAGTGAGACCAGGAGCCCGGTCGCGCTGGCGGTGGTGGTCGTGGAGGCGTGCGGCGAGCTCACCGACGCGGTGACCTCGGCGCCGGTCAGGCCGCCGACCGACACGGGGATCTGCGCCGTTGCGCCGGCGGCCGCGTCGACCGCCCTGCCGCCCAGGGTCACCCGGCTCTGGCTCGTCCGGGCGACCTGCGCGCCCCCGCTCGGGCAGCCGACGGTGCCGGAGATCTCGTCGGCGGTCAGCAGGGTCGTACCGAAGCCGGTGATGTCCGCGCTGCTGACCTCCGACCGGGCCGAGGTCGAGGTCGCGGTGCGCGTCGCGGCGTTTGTGGCCACCCCGACCCGGGCGGTGGCGGCGCCGGCTCCACTGGCGCTGAGCCCCGCTCCGTTGCTCGCCGTGCCCGGGCTCGCGGGCGCCGTGACGAGCGGGCTCGAGGCCGAGAGGCCGAGCCCGAGAGACAGCCCCGACGCGGACGAATGCCCGGTCAGCGACACCTGGGCGGCGTGCGCTTCGGCACCTCCGCCAGACGTCGCCGTGGCGGCGGAGCCCGGTGGGGCGAAGGCGACCGCCGCACCGCCCAGCACCCCGACGACGGCGAGCAGGGCGAGTCGGGGGCGGCTGGCTGGCTGGCTGTTGGGGCTGGTTGAGGTTGGTGTCGTCCACATGCCGGAGAGGGTCGGCCAATGTCCGTTTTGCGCTGATACGCCGGTCGAGTGTGGTGCACGGGACCATCTCGGGAAGGGGGCCGCGACACCCACTCGGATAGACCCGTTTGAGCGCGGACGCCGCCTTCCTTCAGGTCCGAGTCAGAGTGTGGCGTCCTCGGGGCGGCGGCTGGTTCTGACTCATCGCGGGGGCGGGGACTCGCCTCACTGGCTATCCTCGGGACAAGTCAGGGGGTACGCTGCGGGGATGGCAGTCCTGGAGGGAAAGCTCGCGGACCGTGACTCCTGGTCGACGGCCGGGCACTGCCCGGTCGAGCGGGCGATGGACGTGGTGGGCACGAAGACCTCGATGCTGCTCATGCGGGAGGCCTACTACGGCACGACGCGTTTCGACGACTTCGCCCAGCGGGTCGGGGTCACCGAAGCCGCTGCCGCCGCCAGGCTCCGCGATCTCGTCTCCGCCGGGCTGCTGACCCGACGCCCGTACCAGGAGCCCGGACAGCGGACCCGTCAGGAGTATGTCCTGACGGAGGCCGGCCGAGACCTGCTGCCGGTCGTCCTGGGCCTGTTCGACTGGGGCAACAAGCACCTGCCCGGGCGGCCCCGGCTGCGGGCCGCGCATCACGGCTGTGGCGCGGGCGTCCACGTCGAGGCCCGCTGCACCGCCGGCCACGACGTGCCGCTCGACGAGCTCGCGGTCCGGGTCCGGCCACGCGCCGGCTCCTGACCGGACCGGCTGTCTTGCACACAGCATAGTCAGCCGCTACGGTGCTGACTATGCTGAATAATAGCCAGCGGGCACTCGCCACCGCGGCCCTGCCGGCCGCACCGACCGCTGCCCCGGCCGGCCACCGGGTCCCGCGCGAGGGCGCGGTCCTGTTCGTGCTGTCGATGGCCGCCTTCATGGCGAGCCTGGACGTGTTCATCGTCAACGTGGCCTTCGACAACATCGGGCGGGACTTCGCTCACTCCTCGCTGTCGGACCTCTCGTGGGTGCTGAACGCCTACGCCATCGTGTACGCGGCACTGCTGGTGCCCTTCGGACGGATCGCCGACAGGGTCGGCCGACGGAAGGTCTTCCTCGGCGGTCTCACTCTCTTCACGGTGGCCAGCGCCGCCTGTGCGGCCAGCCCCGGCCTGTGGTGGCTGGTGAGCTTCCGCGTACTGCAGGCCGCCGGGGCCGCCGCCCTGACGCCCACCAGCCTCGGCCTGCTGGTCGCCGCGACCTCGCCCGAGCGGCGCGTGCGCGCCGTCCGGCTGTGGGCCGCCGTCGGTGGGCTGGCCGCCGCGGCGGGGCCGGTCGTCGGCGGTCTGCTCGTGGCCGCCTCCTGGCGCTGGGTGTTCCTGGTCAACGCGCCGGTCGGCGTGCTCGCCGTCGTCGCGGCCGCCCGGATCGTTCCGGACTCACGCGACGCGACCGTGACGCGGACGCCCGACGCGGTCGGCGCGGTCATCCTGGCCGGTTCGATCGGCGCGCTCTCGCTCGGGCTGGTCAAGAGCGGGGACTGGGGCTGGGGGAGCGTCGACACCGTCACGTCGCTCGTCGTGGCAGCCCTGCTCGCGCTGTGGTTCGGTGAGCGCTCGCTGCACCACCACACGCCGATCGTCGAGCCCGCCCTCGTCCGGGTCCGCACCTTCGGCTTCGCGAACCTGGCGATGCTGCTGTTCAGCGTCGGCTTCGCCGCGTCGCTGCTCATCCAGATCCTGTGGATGCAGCAGGTCTGGCACTACTCCGCGCTGCGGACCGGTCTGGGGGTCGCGCCGGGGCCCTGCATGGTCCCGCTGGTGGCGACGTCCGTGCAGCGGTACGGCCGGCGGGTGCCGGCGAGCTGGCTCGCCGCCGCGGGGTGCCTCTGCTTCGCGGTGGGCCCGCTGCTCACGCTGACGTTGGTCGGCCAGCACCCGGCGTACGCGTCGGCGATCCTGCCGGGCTGGCTGATCGGCGGCGTCGGGGTGGGGCTGGCTCTGCCGACGCTGCTGTCGTCCGCCACCGTCGACCTGCCGCCCGGCCGGGTGTCCACCGGCAGCGGCATCATCAACATGACCCGGCAGATCGGGTTCGTGCTGGGGGTCAGCGTCCTGGTCGCCCTCCTCGGCACGCCCACGTCGTACGCCGGTGCGCACCGTGCCTTCACGCACGGGTGGTGGGCCATCGCGGCGCTCGAGACGTTGGCGGCCGTGGCCGCGCTGGGCATCACCGGGCTTCCTACCGTGGGGGGCCGACCCACACGGTCTGCACGTTGGTGAACTCGCGGATGCCGACGGTCGCCAGCTCGCGGCCGTAGCCGGAGTGCTTGACCCCGCCGAACGGCAGGCGCGGGTCGCTCGCGGTCATCCCGTTCACGAACACCGCACCGGACTCGACCTGACGGGCGAAGCGCTTGCCGCGCTCCACGTCCGCGGTCCAGACGTTGCCGCCCAGGCCGTACTCGCTGTCGTTGACGAGCTCGAGCGCGTGCTCCTCGTCCCGGGCCACCATGATCGGCGCGAGCGGGCCGAACGTCTCCTCCCGCCAGACCGGGAGCGCCGGGTCGGTGACCACGACCACGACGGGGTCGAAGAACCAGCCCGCGCCCGGTCGGGGTCCGCCCTCGACCAGCACGGTCAGCTCGGCCCCGCGGGACCGTTCGAGCTGGTCGGCCAGCTGCGCGCGCAGGTCCTCACGCGCCATCGGTCCCACGTCGGTCGACTCCTCGGACGGGTCGCCGACCGACAGGGCCCGTACTCCTGTGGTGAAGGCCTCGACGAAGGCCCCCTGCACCTGTGGCAGCACGATGAACCGCTTCGCCGCGATGCAGGACTGGCCCGTGTTCTGGAACCGGGCCGTCACCGCCGCCTTGGCGGCAGCCGCCACGTCGGCGTCGTCCAGCACGACGAAGGCGTCCGAGCCGCCGAGCTCCAGCACCGTCTTCTTCCACACCCCGCCCGCGGTCGCCGCCACCGACGCCCCCGCGCGGGTCGAGCCGGTCAGGGTGACCGCGGCGATGCGGTCGTCGCGGATCACCTCGGCGGTGTCCGCCACGCTGCACACGAGGTGGGAGACCAGGCCGGTCGGCGCCCCGGCGTCGAGGAACACCCGCGCCAGCGCCTCCCCGACCCCGAGCGTGTTCTCCGCATGCTTGACGACGACCGCGTTGCCGGCCATCAACGCCGGCGCGGCGTGCCGGAACACCTGCCAGTACGGGAAGTTCCACGGCATGATCGCCAACACCGTGCCCAGCGGCAGATACGACACGTAGGACTCGGCAGCGCCGGCGGGGTGCGGCTCGTCGGCGAGCATCGCCGGCGCCTCGGTGGCGAAGTACTCGCAGGCCGCGGCGCACTTCTCGACCTCGGCGCGGGCCTGGCGGATCGGCTTGCCCATCTCGCTGGTCGCCAGGGCAGCGAGCGGCTCCTGCCGTTCGCGCAGGACGGCTGCGACCGCCCGCAGTGTCGTCGCACGGTGCCCGAGGTCGGTCCGCCGCCACGTCCGGGACGCGCCGAGAGCCGCGTCCAGGAGAGCGTCGCGCGCCGCCGCGTCGGGAACCGGCCAGGTAGAGACGACGGTGCCGGAGGCGGGGTCGATCGAGGAGAGGTCCATCGCCCGAGCGTAGGACGTGCGCTCAGCGCGGCCCGTCGTGCCAGAGCCCGACGACGTTGCCGGCCGGGTCCCGGAAGGCGGCCAGCCAGAGGGTTCCCGCCGGCTCGGGATCCGAGACCAGCTGCCGCCGCCCAGCAAGCAGCACCGCGTGTCGGCGGTCGACCCGGGCGCCCTCGCCGGAACGTGATGAGGGACACATCGGGTCCGCCGGAGCCTGCGGTCGTGGGTGCGGCGCGCGAATCGGCTGGGTACGGTGCCCAGGTGCGCCGTGGCCGGCAGAGGGCCGAGGCCGGGCAGCCCGTTCCGGCCGCGGCCCTGGCCCTGCTGGCGGCCAGCCATCCGTTGCCGGCCGCGGCGGTCACCGCGCTGGCCGGCGCGCTCGCCGCCGCGAGCGGCCGCGGCGTCGTCGGCACCGCGCAGGTGGTCGCGGCCTTCGCTGCGGGCCAGCTCTCGGTGGGCTGGTGCAACGACTGGCTCGACGCCGGTCGCGACGCCGCGGTGGGTCGGCGCGACAAGCCCGTCGCGGCCGGCGTCGTCCCGGTCGCGACGGTGCGGGCCGCGGCGCTGACCGCCCTCGTGGCGTCCGTCCCGCTGTCGCTGCTGCTCGGCCCGCAGGCCGGCGGCCTGCACCTGCTCGCGGTCGCGTCGGCCTGGGCCTACGACCTCGGGCTGAAGTCCACGGCCGCGTCCTTCCTGCCGTACGCGGTCTCCTTCGGGCTGCTCCCCAGCATCGTCACGCTGCCGCGCACCGGCGCGCCGTGGTGGGCGAGCGCCGCCGCGGTGCTGCTCGGCGTCGGTGCGCACTTGGCGAACGCGCTGCCCGACCTGGAGGACGACCGGCGTACGGGCATCCAGAACCTGCCGCTGCGCCTCGGCAGCAGGGTGACCGCCGGGCTTGCGGCGACGTTGCTGCTCACCGGCACCCTGGTGCTCGCCGCCGGTCCACCCGGCCGGCCGGGCCTGCTGGGCATCGTGACGCTCGCCGCGGCAGCGCTGCTGACGGCGGGCGGTCTCGTGGTTGGGCGGCGTCGCGGCTCGCGTGCGCCGTTCGGCGCCGCCCTCGCGGTGGCGGCCCTCGACGTCGCCTTGCTGGTCGCGCGCGGCCATCAGCTCGCCTGACAGTGCCCCCGTCGAGATCGACGGCCGCCGAGTGATAGGACTCGCCACACCGGAAGAGACCAGCGTGAGGTGGCGACATGGGCAAGCAGATCGTGCTGTGTCTGGACGGGACCAGCAACACGGTGCGGTCCGCGGACAACACCAACGTGTTGAGGACCTACCAGCTGCTGGATCGGACGGACCCGGCCAGGCAGATCTCGTACTACCAGCCCGGGGTGGGCACCTTCAGCTCGTCCGGGGCGTGGACTCCGGCCGGCCGCCGGCTCTCGAAGCTTCTCGGGCTGGGATTCGGACTCGGGCTGCGCCAGAACCTGGGCGACGCGTACGCATTCCTGATGGCGAACTACGAGCCGGGTGACGACCTCTACGTGTTCGGGTTCAGTCGCGGTGCGTACACGGCGCGGGCACTGACGGGGATGCTGGCGGCGTTCGGGCTGTTCCGGCCCGGCGCCGAGAACCTCATCCCGTACGCCATCGCGGCCATGTCGGGGGGAAATCCCGACACCGCGCCGCGGACCGGGCCGGCTGCGTCGCCGACGGGCGGCGACCCGCCGCGAGCGGGCGCCACCGCCCAGTCCAGAGACACCGACGATCCGCTGTGGTCTCTCGTCTTCGAGTACGCCGACACGTTCGCGCGGCGGGGCGCGAACGGCGGCATCTCCGTGCCGGTGCGTTTCCTCGGCATCTGGGACACGGTCGAGGCTGCCGGCACCCTGCGCGGGCAGATCGTCTGGCCGTACACGCGGCACCTCGCGCACGTCGAGATCGTCCGCCACGCGATCTCGATCGACGAGTGGCGCCGGCCCTTCGCGAGCTACCCGGTCTCGCCGCTCACGCCGGAGCCGGGCATCGAGCCCCAGGACCTGCGGCAGGTCTGGTTCGCAGGTGTGCACTCCGACGTCGGCGGCATGTTCGCGACCGGCGCGCGGCTGTCCGACATCCCGCTCAAGTGGATGTCGCAGGCGGCGGTCGAGGCCGGCCTCCGGGTGAGCCCGGCCGCCTTCGAGACCGTCCAGAGGCAGGTCACTCTCGAGGATGCCACCGGGGCCATCCACCGGATGTCGCCGATCTGGCTGCTGGCCGGTGGCCGGCGGACCCGGAAGGTCCCCGCCGATGCGCTCATCCACGGCAGCGTCGCCGCCCGGACAGCCAGCGACCCGGCGTACCGGCGTCGCCTCCCGGCGAATCCCGCCTTCACCGACGAGGACTGGCAGACCAGCCTGGTCCAGCCCCACGGCGAACCCCCGGCATCCGCTGCGGATGCCGGGGGGTCGGGTGCCGGCGGAGAGGCGCCGGCGGAGCTGTCCTAACTCAGGGTCACGACCTTGTGCATGCCCATGAACGCGTGCGGCAGGCCGGTGTCCGGGTCCGTGATGAAGCACAGCAGTGCGTACGTGCCGGCCGGCAGGCTGTAGCTGAACAGCTGCGACTCACCGGGGCTGAGGAGGCCGCTGTCCGCCTCAGGTCCGTCCGCGGCGAAGGCGGGCGGGCCCTTCGGGGCGGTGCCGGCGACGACCTCGTCGAAGTAGGTCTGGAGTTCCTTGTCGGTGGTTCCGGGTGCCACCGGAATGATGTCCAGGAAGTGGATGTCGTCGGCGTCGTCACCCACGTAGTTCGTGAGGGTGACCGTCCCGGCGGCCGCCAGCTTGCCGGGGTTGGGGAAGAAGTGCATGTTCTTCATGAGCACGGTGCCGTGGCTGGCGGGCGCGCGGTGCGGGACCACCGGTCCGTGGACGGTGAGCGGAACCGCGTCGCTGGCGAGCTTGTCCCCGGGCAGGTCGATGTTGGTCAGGTAGTAGCTGCCGGCCACCAGATCCGAGGAGAAGGTGCCGACCTGCCCCCCGTCTACCTCGACACCGCCGTACAGGATCGTGTCCTGGGCCAGGGCCGTGGTGAAGGCGGGGGTGCTGAAGCCGCCGGCGGCGAGCAGGTCGCTCTGCAGCGACTCGATCGTGACCCCTGGGCGCAGGCTCAGCAACTGCACCGCGGCCCCCGGATGGACGGTCGCGTGCGACGTGATGGAGAAGGTGGTCCACCCTGCGGAGATGTCGTGCGTGGCGACCTTGGTCGGGCCCCCACCGGCGACGACCGAGATCACCGGCACCGGGGAGTTGCCGCTGGCGGACGCCGAGGTCGCTGCCATCCCTACACCACCGAGCAGGGCGACTGCACCGGCGAGCACGGTGGCGCGGCGCGTCAGCCCCTGAACTGCGTTCATCACATCCTCCTCCTGCGGCAGCCCCCTGGCCGCCCGATGCAGGTGACGGTAGGGAATTCCACTCACCGACGAACCCGGGAAATCCCTAGTACCGGTCCGAACGGAGGGCGGCTCCCGCGTTCGGACGAACGCGGGTAGGCCGACCGGCGCACCCGGTGCCCGCGGGCCGAACTCGATCGTCCATTTGACGCATAAGCGGACGTTCTGCGCCGTAGTGTTCCGTCGTGGGGACCTGGGGGCAGGCCGGCGCCGAGCGACCATTCGTCGGCCGTGAGTCCGACTTGGACCGCCTACGCTCCCTGCTCGCCGCCGCGCGGGGGGGCGAGCCGCACGTCGTGGTGGTGGACGGTCCGCCCGGCATCGGCAAGTCCACGCTGCTCGACCAGCTGCGCCGGTCGGTCGGCTCCCAGCAGCTGGCCGACATCGTGTCGGTGACGGCCGAGCCGGCCGAGGCCGGCCTGGCCTTCGGTGTGCTCAGCGGCGTGCTCGCGGGCCTCGACCCCGCGGCCCCGTTCGCCGCGGTCCCCGCCGGGGCCGACGCCTTCGCGGTCGGGTTGACGCTGCTGACGCGCCTCGGCGGCGCCGGCCCGGCTCGGCTGCTGGTCGTCGACGACGTCCAGTGGGCGGATGCAGCCTCGCTGCGGTCGTTGCTGTTCGCGCTCCGCAGGCTGCGTGGCGAGCGGCTGCTGGCGGTGCTGTCGGTCCGTACCGGCGACGCGGTGCCTGACGACCTCGCGCGGCTCCAGGCCCATCCCGCCACCGTTCACCTCCCGCTGTCCGGACTCGACATCGCTTCGACCGCGGCGCTCTGCGGTGAGCTCGCCGGCAGGGTCCTGGCGCCCTCGACCGTGGCCAGGCTGCACGAGGCAACCGGGGGCAACCCGCTGTGGCTCACCGCCGCCGCCGCCATGGGCGACCGGCTGGGCCGACACGAGCCGGGGGAGCGGCTGCCGCCGCCACCTCAGTACGCCGAGCTCGTCCGCCGGCAGCTCGCCGCCTGCAGCGCCGACGTGAGCGCTCTCGCGGTCGCCGTCGCGGTGACCGGACCGGTCTCGTTGCGCGAGGTTGCCGGCGCGTACGAGGCCGCAGGCGGCTCGACCGACCCTGCGCTCTGGCCGGACGCCGTGGTACGCGATGCCGTGGCCGCCCGCCTGGTCGGCGCCGTCGACGGCGGACTGCGCCCGTACCACGCACTGAGCGCCTCCGCCGTGTACTGGTCACTCCCGGCAGGCCGGCGCGCCCAGCTGCACCGGGTCGCCGCGGCTGGCGCCGCCGACCCCGACCGCAGGCTCGACCACCGGTGCGCAGCTGACGCCGTGCTCGGCGACGACGCCGACCTGCGCGCCGACCTCGAGGCGCGGGCCGCGCTGATGCGCCGGTCCGGGAGTTCGGCGCGCGCGGCCGCCCTCACCCTCGCAGCCGCCGACCGAGCCGAGGGCGACGACCCCGCCCGGCTGCGTACGCAGGCCGGCCTCGACCTGCTGCGCGCGGGCGACCTCGACCGCGCCGATCAGATCGCCGCACTGGCGCATTCGGCGGCCGACTCTGCGGCGGGCCTGGCCCTGCGCGGCTCCCTGGCGCTGCTGCGTGGCCGCCCCGCCGAGGCGGCCACCCTGCTGCGCCGCGGGTACGCCGAGGCCGGCTCCGACCCTGCCCTCGCCGGCATCTGCGCCGCCCAGATCACCGCCCTGGTGATCAACCTCGGACTGGGCGAGGAGACGCTCCACTGGGCGCGTCGCTCGGCGGCGCTGACGCCCTCCGACGGGATGGCCCAGTTGATGCTGTACGCGGCCGAAGGAGTGTTGGTCGACGGCCCGGACTATCCCTGGCCGCAGGCGGACGAGCCCGCCGCGGCGCTCGCGGGCACGCTCGCCGGCCGCGGCGTGCAATGGCTGTGGCGGGGCGATGAGAGCGCCGCCCGTCGGTTCCTGCAGGAGGGACTGGAGGTCGCCCTCCGCGACGGGCCGATCATCGTCGGGGTCATCGCCGGCTACTACCTCGCGGAGGCCTCCTACCGACTCGGCGACCACCGGGGCGCCCTGGCCGCCAGCGACGCCAACCTCTCGCTCGCGCACGACGCCGACATGACGTGGACCTGGTCCCTCGCCCACGCCACCCGGGTGGCGCCGCTCGTCGCCCTCGGCCGGCTCGAGGAGGCGAGCGAGCACACGGCCATCGCCCGCGACAGCTCCTCCGGGGACTTCGCCGCGATCCTCTGGATCGCGGTGGCCGGAGCCCGGGTCGCGCTCGCTGCCGGCGATCCGGCCGGGGCGCTGGTGGCGCTGGCCGCGATGGAGCCGTACGCCGGGGTGGCGGGAGCCGGCAACCCTGCCGTCCAGCCCTGGCGGCTGCTGCAGGCCCGGGCCCTGCTCGAGGTGGGGCGCGAGGACGAGGCCGAGGCGCTCCTGCGGCCGGTGGAGGAGTCGCTGGCGCGGTGGCCGCGGCCGTGGACAGCACTCCAGGCTGCCCGGATACGCGCCGAGCTCGCCCGCCGTCGCGGTGATCCGGCCGGAGCGGAGGGGGTGCTGAAGGCGGCCGTCACCGAGGGCGGCCGGCATCCGTCCTGGGAGGCGGCGTTGCTCCGTGCCGACTACGGTGCACTGCTGCGGCGCCGCAACAGGCGGTCCGCGGCGGCCGCGCAGCTGGAGACCGCGTACCGGCGGCTGGAGTCGATGGGCGTCGACACCGCGTCGGTCGCGACCGAGATCGCGGCTCTCGACGGGCGACCGGCACAGGGCCTGCTGACCGGGCGGGAGCGCGCGGTCACCGGGCTGGTCGCGCAGGGCGCGACGAACCGCGAGATCGCCCAGGCCCTGCACCTGAGCGTGAAGACGGTCGAGTACCACCTGGGGCACGCCTTCGCGAAGCTGCAGGTCCGCTCCCGGGGCGGGGTGGCGGCGGCGCTGTCTCGCCACGACGCCGCTGCGCCCTGACCCACGCCGGGACACTGGGCCGGTGACGGCGCTGCGGATCGAGGCCGAGCGGCACCTGCGCGCGCTGGCGGGCGGGGCGGCCGTTCTCCGCGACGACCAGTGGCGGGCCATCGAGGCCCTCGTCCTCGAGCGTCGGCGAGTCCTCGTCGTCCAGCGCACGGGCTGGGGGAAGTCGGCCGTCTACTTCGTCGCCACCGCGCTGCTGCGGGCGCGCGGCAGCGGCGCCACCGTGCTGGTCTCCCCGCTGTTGGCGCTGATGCGCAACCAGGTCGAGGCGGCCGCCCGGGCCGGCATCCGCGCCGCGACGATCAACTCCGCCAACGTCGAGGAGTGGCGGGACGTCCAGGCTGCTGTCGGTGCCGGCGAGGTGGACGTGCTCCTCGTGTCGCCTGAGCGACTCAACAACCCTTCCTTCCGGGACGTGGTGCTCCCCCGTCTCGCGGTAGAGACGGGCCTGCTGGTGGTGGACGAGGCGCACTGCATCTCGGACTGGGGCCACGACTTCCGCCCGGACTACCGGCGCATCCGCTCGCTGCTGGCGGACCTGCCCGCGGGCATCCCCGTGCTGGCCACGACGGCCACCGCCAATGCCCGCGTGGTCGAGGACGTCTCCGACCAGCTCGCGGCCACGGGCGCGCCGGCGCTGGTCCTGCGCGGGTCGCTCGACCGGGAGAGCCTGCGCCTGGGCGTGCTGCGGTTGCCGTCGGACGCCCACCGGCTGGGCTGGCTCGCCGACCACCTGGCTGAGCTTCCGGGCTCCGGCATCGTGTACGCCCTCACCGTGGCGCAGGCC
The DNA here is from genome assembly GCA_964245825.1 of uncultured bacterium. GTDB lineage: Bacteria > Actinomycetota > Actinomycetes > Mycobacteriales > CAJCIY01 > CAJCIY01. The sequence continues at coordinate 27,844 of CAXTNT010000004.1, forward strand.
GAGGAGGTCACGAACTTCCTGCGCGGCAAGGGCTTCGCCGTCGCCGCGTACACCGGCCGGACCGAGACCGCCGACCGGCTGGCGGCTGAGCACGACCTGCTCGCCAACCGGGTCAAGGCGCTGGTCGCCACCTCCGCGCTCGGGATGGGGTTCGACAAGCCGGACCTGGGTTTCGTGCTGCACCTCGGCGCGCCCGCCTCCCCTGTCGCGTACTACCAGCAGATCGGCCGGGCCGGGCGCGGGGTGCGCAGCGCCGAGGTGCTGCTGCTGCCGGGTCAGGCCGACGAGGCGGTGTGGTCGTACTTCGCCAGCGCCGGGTTCCCGCCCGAGCCGGTCGCCCGCGAGGCGCTGGCCGCGTTGGCGGAGGCCGGTGAGCCGGTCAGCGTGGCGGGGCTGGAGGTCACCGTGCCGCTGAGCCGCTCGCGGCTGGAGGCGATGCTCAAGGTCCTCGACGTCGAAGGGGTGGTACGCCGCGTGGGCGGCGGCTGGGTGGCGACCGGCGCTGTCTGGTCCTACGACGCGGACCGGTACGCGAAGGTCGCCGCGGTCCGCGTCGCCGAGCAGCAGGCGATGCGCGACTACCTCGCGACCACCCGCTGCCGGTTGCAGTTCCTGCGCGAGCAGCTCGACGACCCGGGCGCCGAGCCGTGCGGCCGGTGCGACACCTGCACCGGTTCGGGCTGGTCGGCGGAGGTCTCCGCAGCGGCCGTGGACTCCTCGCAGGCCGCGATCGGCCGGCCCGGCGTCGAGTTCGCGCCGCGCCGGCTCTGGCCCACCGGGCTGGAACGGGTCGGCGTCCCGCTCCGCGGCAAGATCGCGCCTGCCGAGACCGTGGCCGCCGGCCGAGCGGTCGGACGGCGCAGCGACATCGGCTGGGGTCCGCGGCTCCGTCCCGTGCTGGCGCAGGACGGCCCGGTCCCCGACGACCTGTTCGCCGCGGCCGTGGAGGTGCTGCGTACGTGGGGGTGGGCGCGCCGCCCCACCGCAGTCGCCGCCGTGCCCTCCCGCAGCCGGCCGCAGCTGGTGGGCACGCTAGGCGAACGGCTCGCTGCAGTCGGTCGGCTGGCGTGGCTGGGCCCGCTGACCCGAAGCGGTACGGGCAGCCCGGCCCGCACCAACAGCGCCCAGCGGGTGCGCGCCCTGCACGCGGCGTACGCGGTCACCGTCGAGCAGGCCGAGGCGCTCGGCGCCGGGCCGGTGGTGCTGCTGGTCGACGATCGGGTCGACAGCGGGTGGACCATGGCGATGGCGGGTCGAGCGCTGCGCGCGGCCGGGGCGGCAGAGGTGCTGCCGTTCGCCCTGGCGCTGGATGCCTGAGCTCCCCGGCGACGGTGTGATACAGACCACCGCATACCGCTCTGTGCTGGACTCCCACATCGGATACCGTGGGTATCCGGAACGACGCACGAGACACGGAGAGCCATGACCCTCGAGCACCTCGACGTGCTGATCATCGGTGCCGGCCTGTCCGGCATCGGGGCGGCGCACCAGATCGAGAAGGAGTTGCCCGGCACCACGTACGCGGTGCTGGAGTCGCGGGACCGGCTCGGCGGCACCTGGGACCTGTTCCGCTACCCGGGTGTGCGGTCCGACTCCGACATGCACACCCTCGGGTATCGGTTCCGGCCGTGGACCAAGGACCGGGCCATCGCCGACGGCGGCTCGATCCTCACGTACCTGCAGGACACCGCCCACGAGTCCGGTGTGGACAAGCACATCCGCTACGGGCACAAGGTCGTCTCCGCCGCCTGGTCGAGCGAGGACGCGCGCTGGACGGTCGAGGCCGAGACCCCGGCGGGCACCGTGCGGATCGCCGCCCGCTACCTGTTCTCCTGCTCCGGCTACTACGACTACGCCGAGGGCTACAGCCCGACCTTTCCCGGCCTCGCGGACTACCGCGGCCAGGTGGTGCACCCGCAGCACTGGCCGGCCGACCTGGACTACGCCGGCAAGCGGGTCGTCGTGATCGGCAGTGGTGCCACTGCCGTCACGCTGGTCCCGTCGATGGCCGAGACGACCGCACACATCACCATGCTGCAGCGGTCCCCGACGTACATCGCCGCGCTCCCCGCCGAGGACCCGGTGCTGCGACTGCTGCGGAAGGTCATGCCGGCGCGGTACGCCTTCAAGGTCACCCGGTTCAAGAACATCGCGCTGTTCATCGGTAACTACCAGCTGAGCCGCAAGCGGCCGACGCTGATGAAGAAGCTGCTGCGCAAGGGCCTCGAGATGCACCTGCCGGCGGACTTCGACATCGACAGGCACTTCACCCCGTCGTACAACCCGTGGGACCAGCGCCTGTGCGTCGTGCCGGACGGGGACCTGTTCACCGCCATCCGCGAGGGCCGGGCCGAGGTCGTCACCGACACGATCGACACGTTCACCCCCGACGGCATCCGGCTCGCATCCGGCCGCGAGCTCGAGGCGGACATCGTGATCACCGCGACGGGACTGAACCTGCTGCTGTTTGGCGGGATGACGCTCGAGGTCGACGGCACGCCCGTCGACCTGCCGAAGACCATGGGCTACAAGGCAGTCATGCTCGCCGACGTCCCGAACTTCTTCTTCGGGCTCGGGTACACCAATGCCTCGTGGACGCTGAAGATGGACCTGACGTACGAGTTCTTCCTGCGGGTCGTGCGGCGGATGCGGGCGGCCGGCGAGACGATGGTGGTGCCGCGTCGCGAGGCGGGCGTGGCGGAGCTGCCGCTGCTGGACTTCCAGGCCGGCTATGTGCTGCGCTCGCTGGAGAAGTTCCCGAAGGCCGGGACGAAGGCGCCGTGGATGCTGCGGCAGAACTATGCGCGCGACCTGTTCCCGCTGCGGTACGGCAGCCTCGACGACGGGGTGCTGGAGTTCTCCGCCGGGGGCTGACGGGGGCGGCGGTCGGGGCCGAGCTGGCCGGTCGGTGGGCCCTGACGCGGACGGTCACCGACCGCCGTACCGGCCGGTCCGGCACGGTCGCAGGCTCCCTGGTCATCGCGGTCGAGCCGGCCCGGATCGGCTGGTACGAGAGCGGGCTGCTGACGTGGGAAGGCCGCACCACGCCGGTCAGCCGCACCACGTACCTGGTCGAGGTTGACGGGGACCCGTGGATGACCTTCGCCGACGGCCGGCTCTTCCACCCCTGGCGCCCCGACGAGCAGGTCGAGCACCCGTGCGGCGACGACCTGTACGTGGGCCGGGTGGAGGTCGTCGGACCCCGGATGCGGACGACGTGGCGGGTCACCGGCCCGGCGAAGGACCAGCTCCTGCAGACGAGGCTCGTGCGCCGCTAGCGTGCCGGGATGCGCAGCGTGGAGTACGGCGACATCCTCCGCCGCCGGCCCGCGGCCGTCGTGCCCGAGGTCGAGGCCGAGCAGGCGCTGGTCGTCGAGGAGTGCGCCACCGACTGGTGCGGCGCGGTCGTCGCCGCGGACAGGCACGCCGTCACCCTCGAAGACCGCCACGGCCGGCGGCGCATGTTCCCATACGCCGCAGCGGCTTTCCGGCTCGACGGCCGACTCGTCACGCTCATCCCGCCGCGGGTCCGCGGGCCGAGACCGTCGAACCGCACGGCGTCGGGCTCCGTCGCGGTCGACGGCGAGCGGGCTCGGGTCGCCCGCGCTAGCCGGCTGCTCGTCGAAGGCGTGCACGACGCCGCCCTGCTCGAACGCGTGTGGGGGGCCGACCTCCGCCACGAGGGTGTCGTGGTCGAGGTGCTGGCCGGCGTCGACCAGCTCGCCGCAGCTATCGCGGAGCGCAGCCCAGGACCGCAACGCAGACTCGGTGTCCTCGTCGACCACCTCGTACCGGGCAGCAAGGAGAGCCGCCTGGTCGCCTTGGTCCGCAGCCCCGGCGTCCTGGTGCTGGGCCACCCGTACGTCGACGTGTGGCAGGCGGTGAAGCCGGCCGCGGTCGGGATCGACGCCTGGCCCACCGTCCCCCGAGGCGTGGAGTGGAAGGAGGGCGTCTGCGCGGCGCTCGGCGTCATCGGCGGCCCGCGGGAGATGTGGCGGCGCGTCCTGGCGTCGGTGGACTCGTACGCCGACCTGGAGGTGCCGCTGCTGCGCGCCGTCGAGCAGCTGATCGACTTCGTCACCTCATGAGCGGCGCGGCCATCGCCGGCCTCGGGATGACGGCCATGGGCAGGGTGTACGGGCGCTCCGCGCAGTCGTTCGCGGCCGAGGCCGTCCGGCTCGCCGTCGCGGACGCGGGTCTGGGGCTCGCCGACGTCGACGGCCTACTGGTCAGCCACGGCGTCACCACCGTGGGTCTGGGGCTGCAGGGGGAGCTGGGCCTGACCGACCTCGCGCTGCTGTCGTCGATGCACGCCTTCGGGGCCACGGCCGGCTCGATGATCGCGTACGCCGCTGGCGCCGTCACCAGCGGCCTGGCGACGACGGTGGCGTGCGTGTTCGCCGATGCGCCGCTGCGAGCGGGAGGCAGCGCGGGCGCGGCCTACGGCGGCGCACGGCGGCTGACCGGCTGGCGCGGGCTCGTCGGGGCGGCGGGCATCGCCGGCGTGAACCCCCTGTACGCGCTCGCCGCGCGGCGGCACATGGACGCCTACGGCACGACGACCGACCAGCTCGGGGCGATCGCGGTGGCGCAGAGAGCCTGGGCTGCGGGCAATCCCGCGGCCCAGCTGCGGACCCCGATGACCCTGGCCGACCACCAGGCCAGCCGCTGGATCGCCGAGCCGCTGCGCCTGTTCGACTGCTGCCTGGTGTCCAACGGGGCGGTCGCGGTGATCGTCACGACCTCCGCGCGCGCCGCGGCGCTGGCGCAGCCACCGGTGCAGGTGGCCGGCTTCGCTCAGGACCACCCCGGGCGGACCCTGGTGCGCGGCGAGGACTTCGGCCTGCGTACCGGAGCGGCGATCTCCGGGCCGCGGGCACTCGCGATGGCCGGCGTCACGCTTGCCGACGTCGACGTGGTCGAGCTTTACGACTGCTACACGTACACGGTGCTGGTGTCGCTGGAGGACTACGGGTTCTGCGCGAAAGGCGAGGGGGGCCCGTTCGCCGCGTCCGGGGCGCTCGGTCCGGCGGGTTCGCTGAAGGTCAACACCGGCGGCGGCCAGCTCTCGGCGTACTACATGTGGGGCTTCACGCCGCTGTCCGAAGCGGTGATCCAGGTCCGAGGCCAGGGTGGCGACCGGCAGTGCGCGCGCCACGACGTGTGCCTGGTGTCGGGCAACGGCGGGATCCTCGACCACCACGCGACGCTGGTGCTGACGGCGTGACCACCGAGCCGTTCGTGCTGCCGGTGCAGGCCGACGAGGCCACCCAGGCGTTCTTCGCCGCCACCGACGCGGGCTTCCTGCCGCTGCACCGATGCCGCTCCTGCGGGCGCGTGAGCGGCCCGAACGAGCTGTCCTGCAGCCGTTGTCGCGGTACCGACCTCGAGCAGGTGCCCGCTGCCGGCGGTGGCCGGGTCGTCTCGTACACGGTCCAGCACTCCAAGCCGGCGCCGGACGGGAGCACGCATCGGCTGGTGGCCGTGATCGTCGAGCTCGACGAGGGACCGTGGTGGTGGACGCAGCTGGCTGGGGTCGACCCCGACGCGGTCCGGATCGGCGACCGGGTCCACCTCGAGATGGTGCGCCCCGAGGGAGGCCGTACGGTCCCGATCGCTCGACCCGTCTGACCGCAAGCCCGAATGACCTGGATGCGCCTTGCGGCGCGAGCTATACGTGGTGGGTGGCGACTCGCCGCTGTAGGTAGTCATGAAACTTCGGAGCCGTGTATTGATATACGCCCTTCTGGATCCGGAACACGACGCCCTGGTCCGCCAGGCGGCCCATGAGGACGTTGACGTTCGCCTCGCTCTTGGTGCTGATCGAACGGATATCGACGGTCCTCAATGGCGGGTACGGGCAACCAGCCGCGGCCAGGAGCAGATCTTGCTCGCCGGGGGTGAGTGTCTCGACCCGCCCCGCGTAGAACTCCTCGTCCAACCGCCGGTAGATATCCGCTTCGATGTCGTCCAGCAGGCGGCTCGTCAAAATCATGGTTCCGGCGTCGGCGGCGGCGTCCCAGAGTTCCGCACCCCAGAGCTGGATGAAGAACGGGTAGCCCTCGACTTCTTCCAGAACGCGGTCGATGAGGGCCTTCTCGGCGATCACCGGGGTTCCCTGGAGTGGCTTCTCGAAGGCATCGCGGGCCGGACCCGGGTTGCCGACCAGCTCTCCGATGCTCTCGCCCCGGAACATGCGCTCAGAGTAGGTACGGGCCCGCTGGAGGTTCGATCTCAAGGTCGGCAGGCCGCACAGGACGAGGGCGAGTGGAAGCCCCGCCTCTTGCAGCGCGTTGACTGCCGCCACCAGCATGGACAGCGGATGGTCACCCGTCCGAGCCCTGTCGTCTCGAATGACCTGAGCCTCATCGAGCAGGACGGCCAGCCCGACATGCCCGGTGTCGAGAGCCGCCTCGACGCCGTCGAAGAGACTCCTGGAGAGGTCGAGCTCGCTCGGCACGGACCCACCGACCGCCACCGTGATGTCTTGGTATTCGACGGTGACGAGTCTGCGCGCCACGTTGGCGGCCCCCTTGATTCCGGCGCGAAGGCGCATGGCGCGAGACCAGCGGTCGCTCGTCGTGCGGATGGCTTCGGAAAGCAGTCCGCTGAGCGCGTTCTCCTGGTTGTGTCTGGGCTCGAGCTGCCGCCTGACCACTGCCCATCCGGCGGCCTCTGCCTGACTCTCGTACTCCTTGAGCAGGACGGTCTTGCCGACACCACGCAGTCCGGTCAGTCGTGTGAGTCCCGCGCCGGGCGGTGTCGTGCGCCCCCCGGTGAGGACGCGTACCCCGTCGCTCCGGGACGAGCGGAAACCACTGCGGCACAGGCACTAGGTACTCCTCCTAGGCTGTGGCTCCCCACGGAAGGCTCAGCATGGACCCGTTCCTGCGCCCGATCCCGCATGCCTGGCTGGCGACCGGGCCGGTCGGTGCGCCGAACTACGACGAGTTCGCCGACTGTGCGGAGGTCCGCGCGCTGGCCGCCCAGCGACCCGGGACGATCCTGCCGGTCGACCTGCCCTCGTGCTTCACCGATGTCGACTTCGTCGCGAGCCTGCCGTTCGCGGCCGCCAGCCTGCAGGCCATGAAGGACGACGGCCGGTATGCCCCGGCGAGCGACGTGCTGCTGCGCTACGACCTGACTGCCCCGGACGGAGCCGTCACCCGCGCAGTGGTCGGGCTTGTGGACACCGCCGAGATCTCCTCGGCGCCGGGCGAGCCCGGACGCCTGCTGCGCAACGAGGAGGTCTTCGCCGACAAGGTGGTCGAGCGCCGCGCCCACCTGGCGGCGTTGCGGCACCTGATCAGCGCGGTGCTGCTGGTCCCGGCCGAGGGAGCCGCGTACGCCCGGGCGCTGGACGAAACCGCGGTCGACGGCCCGGCCGACGTGACCGACACCGACGAGCGCGGTGTCGTCCACCGGCTGTGGCGGCTGCCTGACCACGCCGGGCTGACCACGGTGTTGGACGGCCTGACGTACCTGGTGGCAGACGGCAACCACCGCAGCCTGGCCGCCCAGCAGGCGGGCCTCGGCGCGTGCCTGGTCGTCATCGCCGAACCGGCCGGGCTGCGGATCGAGCCGTACCACCGGCTGCTCCGCCACGACCGTACGCCGGCGGAGCTGGCCGCCCGCGCCCTCGAGGCCGGCTTCCAGCTGACGCCGGTCGACGCGTATGACCCGACGCGAGACCACCTCTACGCCGACCGGCTCTACCTGCTCGGTCTCCCCGAGCCGGGTGGTCCGGGCCCCGTCGAACTGCTGCCGCACACGATCGTGGAGCGCCGGTTGCTGGTCGGCGAGCTGGGCGTGGACCCGGCGGCCGTCACCTACGTCGGCGGCGACGGCGTCGCCGCCGAGCTCATCGCGGAGGTCGACGCGGGGCGGGCCACCGCGGCGATCCTGCTGCGCCCGGTGTCGACCGCGGAGTTCACGGCCGTCAACGCCGCCCGGCTGCCGATGCCGCGCAAGAGCACCTGGTTCACCCCCAAGGCCCGCTCGGGTCTGGTGCTCGCCGAGCTCTGAGCCCGCAGGCGCGCAAGGGTCGGCGGTGACGCTAACGTGCCACCGCGCGCAGTTGCGTGCGCCCGTGCACGTCGGCGGGCACGGGCGGCGGGCAGGAAGGCCGGCACGGTCGGCGGGCAGGGCAGGCGGGCTCACATCCGCGCTACGAACTCGAGGCAGAGGGGCCGGAACGGTGACCGAGGACAGCGCCAGCTCGCCCGTCGTGCGTACCGAGCGGCGCGGCAACGTGCTGGTCGTGACCCTCGACCGACCGGGCGCGCGCAACGCCGTCAACGGCGAGGTCGCACGCGGTCTGGAGGCGGCGATCGACGAGGCCGACGCCGACGACGGGATCTGGTGTGTAGTGCTGACCCACGCCGGTCCCGTCTTCTGCGCCGGCGCCGACCTGCGTGCCATCGGCGAGGGGCGCGGCGCCGAGCTGCACACCGAGCGTGGCGGGTTCGCTGGGTTCGCGCGGCGCGAGCGCGCCACGCCCGTGATCGTTGCCGTGGACGGGCCCGCCCTGGCCGGCGGCTGCGAGATCGTGCTCGCCGCCGACCTCGTCGTCGCGTCGAGCAACGCGAAGTTCGGCGTACCGGAGGTGAAGCGCTGCCTGGTCGCGGCCGCCGGCGGCGTGTTCCGGCTCGGCCGCAAGCTGCCGCTCAACGTGGCGATGGAGTGCGTCCTGACCGGCGACCCGATCGACGCCGAGCGGGCCGAACGACTCGGGCTGGTCAACGTCCTCACCGCGCCCGGTGAGGTGCTCGACGCGGCGCTGGCCCTCGCGGCACGGGTCACGGCCAATGCGCCGGTGGCCGTGCAGCGCTCGCGCCGGGTCGTCGCCGAGCAGACGTTCGGCCCGGAGGACGACGCCTGGGCGGCGACGGCAGCCGCGATGGCCGCCGCGATGGCGACCCAGGACGTCCAGGAGGGGGTCAAGGCCTTCCTGGAGAAGCGCGCCCCACAGTGGACCGGCAGCTAGCAGCACCGCATCCATCCGCCCGCAGGACAGGAGAGAGCAGCACATGGACGGCAAGGACTACTCGGGCCGCACCGCGGTCGTGACCGGCGGAGCGTCGGGTCTCGGCGAGGCCACGGCGGAGCTGCTGGCGGCCAAGGGCCTGCACGTGGTGGTGGCCGACCTCAACGCCGACGCCGGCGCCGCGCTGGCGAGTGCGATCGGCGGCACGTTCGTACGCTGCGACGTCACCGACACCGACGACGTCATCGCCGCGGTCGACACCGCCCTGAGCCACGGACCGCTGCAGTTCTGCGTGAACTGCGCGGGCATCGGCGCGGCCAGTCGCACGATCGGCCGCGACGGGCAGTACTCCTCGGCGTTCCCGCTCGACTACTTCAAGAAGGTCGTCGAGATCAACCTCATCGGCACCTTCGACATGACCCGCATCGCGGCGACGGCGATGAGCCGCAACGACCCAGACGACGACGGCCAGCGCGGGTCGATCGTCAACACGACCTCGGTGGCGGCCTACGACGGGCAGATCGGTCAGGTCGCCTACTCGGCGTCGAAGGGCGGCGTGGTCAGCCTGACGCTGCCGCTGGCGCGCGACCTGGCGCCCGCCGGGATCCGCGTCAACACCATCGCACCGGGGCTGATCGACACGCCGATCTACGGCAGCGGCGCCGAGTCCGACGCCTTCAAGGCCAGGCTCGGCCAGTCGGTGGTCTTCCCCAAGCGACTCGGGTACGCCGCGGAGTTCGCCAGCATGGCCTGGGAGCTGCTGTCCAACCCGTACATGAACGGCGAGGTCGTGCGCGTCGACGGGGCGATCCGGATGCCACCGAAGTAGGCCCGCGTTTGCGGTCGGCGGCCCGGCGGCACACCGTCTGGCAGCGGCCACGGCAAAGGAGCTACCCATGCATCCCGACGGGATCATCAGCGCGATCCTCGTAGGTCTGATCATCGGCGGCCTTGGGCGGCTGATCGTCCCCGGCCGGCAGGCGATCGGCGTGCTCGCCACCATCGTGATCGGTCTCGCCGCGGCGTTTCTCGGCGCCTATCTCGGTGACCGGGCCGGCTGGTCGTTCGGGCCGACCCTCGTGGTCCAGCTCGCGCTGGCCGCGGTCGGCGTCGGGCTGGTGGGTGGCGGCATCCGCGGTGGGAGCGGCAGCCGCAGGCTTCGCCGCTAGCTGCTCGAGAGCTGGGTCAACACGTACGTGGTGCCGTTCCACGCCATCGACGCCCGGACCGTGACGGCCTGGCTCTGGGCCGGCTTGGTCGCGGTGCTGCTGGTTCGCGTGACGGCCACCGCGTACACCGGGACGGTGCAGTCGCCCGAGGCGTAGGTCGTGCTGCGGACGGTCACCGCCTCGCGCAGCTTCTGCGACTGGATCGTCTGCTGGTTGGTGGTCAGGTACTGCCTGAACGTCGTGTAGTAGCCGCTGGCGAGCAGTGGCTGGACGACGCTCGGGAGGGTCAGCTGGTTGCGGTAGTCGACCCCCAGCAGCAGCATCACCACGTACGCCGCCTGGTGGGCGCCGGTGCCGCCGGCACGCTGGCAGTCGGTCGGCGCGGGGGACGCCGTCGTGCTGACCGGCGGTGTGGAGGTAGGGGGCGCGGTCGCGGTCGGGTGGCTGCCGCCGCAGCCGGCGAGCGCCAGCCCCGCGGCGAGGATGCCGGCGCCGGCGAGCGAGCGCCTCATCGCAGCCCCGCCGCCCACGAGGGCGCCGGCGCCCCGAAGATGTCCGGCAGGTCGGTGCTCACCCGCAGCGGGAACGCCGCCCGGCGCTTGTCGAGGAACGCCTGCACCCCCTCGTACGCGTCAGCGCCGCAGCCGACCGCGGCCAGCGCCGTGGAGTCCAGCACGTGCGCGGCGACCGGGGAGTCGGCGCCGACCATCCGCCACAGCATCTGCCGGGCCAGCGCGACCGACACCGCGCTCGTCCCGTCCGCGATCTCCGCCGCGAGGGCGTAGGCAGCCGGCAGCAGCTCGTCCGGGGCGTGCACGCTGCGGACCAAACCGCCGGCCCGGGCCTCCTCGGCATCGAAGACGCGGCCCGTCGCGACCCACTCCATCGCCTGACTGATGCCGACCAGGCGGGGCAGGAACCAGCTCGACGCCGCCTCCGGGACGATGCCGCGGCGGGCGAAGACGAAGCCCATCCGGGCGCTGGTGGAGGCCAGCCGCACGTCCATGGGCAGCGTCATCGTGGCGCCGACGCCGATCGCGGGGCCGTTGATGGCGCCGATCACCGGCTTGCGGCTGGCGAAGATGCGCAGCGCGACGACGCCCCCGGTGTCGCGTGGGGGCTCGGTGACCGCGCCGCGGTCGAACCGGTCGGCGCCGCCGGAGAGGTCGGCGCCCGCGCAGAAGCCCCGGCCCGCGCCGGTCACGACGACAGCGCGCACCGCGTCGTCCGCGTCGGCCTCGTCGAAGGCGGCCAGGATCTGGCCCGCCATCGTCGCGGTGAACGCGTTCAGACGCTCGGGCCGGTGCAGCGTCAGCGTCGCGACACCGCCGTCGACGGCATACCGGATCTGTTCCTGCGGTTCGGACACGCGTCTCCTCGTCGATGAGTGCGGTCAGGACTCTGCCGTACGCCCCGTGGGGACATCATCGCGCCGCACGGTGCCACCCACGGACGCCCCCGAAGCCGGGAAGATTGGTGCCCGGTGCACCGTTGCTTGCCCGAGGCGTCACAATGATGGTGAGGAAGACCGCCTGGTGACCCCCGCGAGTCGTTCGGACGCCGCATCATGACGGCGTTCGCCGACGCCGATGCTCCACCGGACGGCTCCCCGGCTTAGCGCCCCGCCCGCCCGAAGTCCCAGCTCCGCACGACTGTTGCGGCACCGCCGCACACCGACCACCCGAGGTGCCCCGTACCCGTGTCCATCACCACCCTGCCCAAGGAACTCCAGATCGACGAGGTCAAGGACCTCATCGCCAAGGGGAAGGAGGCCGGCTTCCTCACGACCGACGACATCACCGGCGCCCTGGCGGCGACGGAGCTGGCGCCGGAGCAGATGGAGGCCGTGCTCGGCGCGGTGAACGACGAGGGCATCGAGGTCGTCGACACCTCCAAGGACGCCGAGGACGACTTCCAGTCCGACGCGCTCGCCAAGAAGGAGGACGAGCTCGCGGCCCGCTCGGCCGGCACCGGCGACCCGGTCAAGATGTACCTCAAGTCGATCGGCCGGGTGCCGCTGCTCACCGCGATCGAGGAGGTCGACCTCTCCAAGAAGGTCGAGGCCGGTCTGTTCGCGGCCGAGAAGCTCGCCACCGAGAAGAAGGTCAGCCCGACTCTGCGCCGCGACCTCGAGCAGATCATCCGCGAGGGTCAGGCCGCCAAGGACAAGCTCGTCGAGGCGAACCTGCGCCTGGTGGTCTCCATCGCCAAGCGCTACGTCGGGCGCGGCATGCTCTTCCTGGACGTGATCCAAGAGGGCAACCTGGGCCTGATCCGCGCCGTCGAGAAGTTCGACTACACCAAGGGCTACAAGTTCTCCACGTACGCGACCTGGTGGATCCGGCAGGCCATCACCCGCGCGATCGCCGACCAGGCGCGCACCATCCGCATCCCGGTGCACATGGTCGAGACGATCAACAAGGTGGTCCGGGTGCAGCGCCAGCTGCTGCAGGACCTGGGCCGCGAGCCGACGATGGAGGAGATCGGCAAAGAGGTCGACCTGCCGCCGGACAAGGTCGAGGAGGTCTTGAAGATCGCTCAGGACCCGGTGTCGCTGGAGACGCCGATCGGCGAGGAGGGCGACAGCCACCTCGGCGACTTCATCGAGGACTCCGACGCCGTCGTCCCGGTCGACGCGGCCAGCTTCATCATGATGCAGGAGCAGCTCGAGTCGGTGCTGCACTCGCTGACCGACCGCGAGAAGAAGGTCGTCCAGCTCCGGTTCGGGCTCACCGACGGCCACCCCCGTACGCTGGAGGAGGTCGGCCGGGAGTTCGGGGTCACCCGCGAGCGGATCCGCCAGATCGAGTCCAAGACGCTCTCCAAGCTGCGCCACCCGAGTCGGTCGCAGAAGCTCCGCGACTACCTCGAATAGACCAGCCAGGAGCCGCTGACCTGCGGTTTCGCACGGCCGGGGCCGCGCTCGGGTGTCGCCCAAACGCTCGTGTGCGGACGCCCGGGCCTAGCCGCTGTTGGTGGGTCTGAGCTGAGGGGCCGACTTACATCCGGAGCCTTGACGGCGCTGAAGCCGCGGGCCAGCATGCGCGACGTGGCCTGGGTGAAACGTGCGAGCGAGGGTGCCATGCGGCGCAACGCAGCGGTCCTGGGACTCGTGGCCGTCGCCGCGGCCACCGTCCTGAGCATGCCGGGCACCGCCTCGGCCAAGCCCCCGCCCCCGCCTCCGCCGCTGCGGTTCCCTGTGACCGCCGAAGCCGTCCTCGGCCCGAGCGGCGCCGTGATCGACGTCCCGGCATCCACCCTGACGGTGACGCTGGGGACTCCGTCCGGGTCGTCCCTCCCGTACACGGCGGAGCTGCCTCTGCCCACCGTGCGCGGGCACATCCCGCTGCTCGGGGAGACCGCGTTGTCGGCCGACGTGTCGTTCGTCGAGCAGGCACCGCTCACCGGCTCGCTCGACCTGGTAACCGGCCGGCTGACGAGCACGGGGGAATACGTCCTCCGGCTGAGTCACCTGGGTCTGGCCGGGGTGCGCTATCCGGTCGGGCAGCACTGCGCGACGGCCCAGCCGGTCGTGTTCTCGGTGTCCTCGCCGAAGGGCAAGCCCTTCAACCTGATGAGCGGCGGGACGGTGCGGGGTTCGTTCCGCGTCGGCCCGTTCACCCACTGCGGCACCGCGACGACGCTGATAAATCTGCTGGTCGCTGGCCGCGGCAATCAGCTGACACTGGACGTCGGCGGACTCGAGCCGGCCGCGTAGCGAGGCAAACCCAATGCTCAGCACGCTGTGCGCGCCGCCCCTGACGCGCCGCCGGTGCAACCCCGCAGAGGTCAGTGGGTCAGGTTGTCACCAGGGCAGCGGCCCGTCCTCGTTGCTGTACGTGCCGGTGGGTCCGCCGTCCGGGAGAGTCGCGAGACGGATGGCGATCGTGGCGCCCTGCTCGACGGTGCGGGTGCCTTGGTGGCCGTTGAGGTCGGTGTCGACGTAGCCGGGGCAGCCCATGTTGATCAGGATCGCGGTGTCGGCCAGCTCCTTGGCGTACTGCACCGTGACGGCGTTCAAATAGGTCTTCGACGGCGAGTACGCCCCGGACAGCGGCCCCACCGGTTCCTGTTGGGCGGTCTGCAAAGTCAGCGACCCGACGCCGCTGGAGATGTTGACGATGCGCGGAGAGGCCGAGTGGCGTAGCAGCGGCAGCATCGCGTTCGTCACCCGAATGACGCCGACCACATTGGTGTCGACCACCTGCAGCACTGTCTCGGGGTCGACGAGCGTGGGCTCTTGCGGGCGGCCGCCGGTGATCGCGGCGTTGTTCACCAGCACGTCGAGGCCACCTTCCTGGTCGTGCAGAAGCGCTGCCGCGGCGGAGACGCTCGCGGGATTTGTGACGTCGAGCGGCACGCCGAAGGCGTCGACTCCCGCCGCCTGCAACGACCGGACAGCGGCGTCGCGGCGACCGTCGTCCCGCGCGCCCACGCCCACCCGCCAGCCGAGGGCGCCGAGGCCCTGGCAGATCGCGTACCCGATGCCCTTGTTGGCGCCCGTCACCAGCGCAGTCGTCTTCGCCATGACCCCATGCTGCAGGCTGTGGGCGCCATCGTCCACGCGGACAGCTCGGGCCCGCCTCGCTGGAGCGATGCGTCCACGCCGACGCGCCGCCTACTGGCGGGCCGTGGCCTTGCGCGCGGGGCCTACTGCTTGGCCCGCTTCCGCCGACGGTCTTCGTAGACGGTGGCGGTCGTCATGACGAGCAGTCCTGCCGCGAAGACGGGCGTCCCCCACCAGCGCACTGGATGGTCGAGCCGATCGTTCAGCCCGACGCAGAAGGCCCACAGCCCGAGGAAGTGTCCCGCGAGTAGAGCCGGCTGCGGCGCCTGCGCTCGCCGAAACTCTGCCGGATCACCCGGTCGACTCCCCGTCCGGCCCGGGCCAAGGCGTCAGGTCAGTCACCTTCCGGAGCGTTCAGCCGCTCGGCGTCAGGGCCTGGTTGATGTTCTTGGTGGTCTTCTTGGCCGTGATCGCGACGACAGTCGCCGAGTTGTAGTCCGGTGCGTTCTGGTAGAACTCGCTGTCGTACGGCGTGGTCGATCCGCAGTCGTTGGGGTAGAAGCCGACCTTGACCCCGCTCGTCGGGACGCCCGTGAGGCTGTACGTGCCCTTCGCGGTGGTGCACTCCGCATAGGTCGCGGCCTGGAACGCCGTGGTGTAGTACGCCACGACGAGGATCCCTGCGACGGGCTTCTTGGTCGTGGCATCGGTGACCTTGCCCGAGACGGCGCCGCCCTCGCTGAGCGAGAAGTTGATCCCGCCGGTCGTGGCTCCAGCCGGCACCGGGAACTGGGTCGCGTCGGTCTGGAAGTCCTGGCCGTCGTACCACTGAGCGACGTAGTCCCCGCTCTTGCAGACGTAGGCGATGGCCGTGTAGTCGGTGGAGGCGGGGATGCCGTTGAGCACCCAGACACCTTTCTTGGTGGTCGGGGCGCTCGTGCCGACTGTCGAATTGGTCGAGGCCTCGATCACGTTGACGCATATTCCGGCCAGGGGCTTGCCCGTCGCCGCACTGGTGACCTTCCCGGTCACGCCGGTAACCGATGCCCCGGCCGCGCTGACCGGGTTGACCCCGGTTGCCAGCAAGGCCGGCACGGCCAGGACGACCAGCGCCGAAAGCGCGCGAACAGTTCGCATGTCGCTGACCCTTCACAGTGGGCTGTGCGCCCCGTCGTTGTCCTGCTTCCGAGCAGGTTGACCTACCGTGCCGGTCAGCGCCCACGCGGGGCAGGCCCGTTCGGGGGGTGAGGCTCCGGGAGGGACAGCGCCATTTGGCTCAGGGGCTGGTTTCGATGCGGGTTGACCTCAAGCACGCTTGAGCCGGCAGACTGGCCGACGTGGTCGTCGAAGCCCACGCCCTCCTTGCGGCGTCCCCCGAGCAGCCGGCCGGCTCCATCTTGTCGCCGGCGCTGCGTTCGACCACGTTCGGCCTGGTGACGATCATCACGATGATCGCGTTCGAGGCGATGGCCGTCGGGCCCGCGCTCCCCACCGCCGCCCGCGACCTGCACGGCCTGGGGGCCTACGGCTGGGCCTTCACCGGCTTCCTGGTCGCGAGCGTTCTGGGCATGGTCGTCGCGGGGCAGCGCAGCGACACCCACGGCCCCCGTCTCCCGCTCCTGCTCGGGATGGGCACGTTCGTCGCCGGTCTGGCGATCGCCGGCACGTCGACGACGATGGCGCAACTGGTCGCCGCCCGCGCCGTGCAGGGACTCGGCGCAGGACTGCAGATCACCGCCGCGTACGTCCTGATCGGTGAGACCTATCCAGACCACCTGCGCCCCAAGGTGTTCGCGGCGACTTCCACGTCGTGGGTCGTGCCCTCGCTGTTCGGCCCGCTGGTCTCGGGACTGGTGACCCAGCACGCCTCCTGGCGGTGGGTGTTCATCGGCCTGCTGCCGTTCGTCGGCGCCGGTGCGCTGCTGCTGCTGCCGACGGTCCGACGGCTGCCGCAGGTCGCGCGGCACGACGGCGCTCTCGCCGACCCGCGGCGGATCGCCCGCGCGCTCGTCGTCGCGTGCGGGGTGGCGTCGATCGAGAACGCCGGGCAGCACCCACGCCTGTGGTCGATCGCGGTAGCGCTCGTCGGGCTCGCCGGCTTCGGCTGGGGCATCCGCGGGCTGCTCCCGCCCGGCACCCTGCGGGTGCGCCCGGGTGTTTCGGCGCCGATTGCGATGCGCGGCATCCTCGCCGGCGCATTCTTCGGGTCGGAGGCGCTGCTGCCGTTGATGCTGACCACCCAGCACCATTGGTCGGCGACGGCATCGGGCCTACCGCTGGCCGGGGCCGGCATCGCCTGGGCCGCCGGCTCGCAGTTCGCCGGCCGGGCGGTGCCTCCCGAGCGGGCGGCCCAGCGGCAGGTCCGCCTGCTGCGCGCCGGGGCGCTGCTCATCGCGGTCGCGGTGGGCCTCGTCGGGATCGCGTCGCTCCCGGCGGTCGGGGGATGGCTGTCGTACCCGGCCTGGTTCCTCGGCGGCGGTGGCGCGGGGCTCGCGATGCCGACGGTCTCGGTGCTGATGCTGCTGCGCACCAGTGACCGCGACCGCGGACGCGACTCCGCCGCGCTGCAGCTAGCCGACACGACCTCGGCGGCGGTCACCACCGGCGTCGCCGGCATCTTGGTCGCGGCCGCCGCCCGTGGCGCCATCGGCTACACGACCGCGTTCGTCTGCCTGAACGCGGCGATGGTCGTGATCGCCCTGTCCGGCGTCGCCCTCGCCGGGCGAACCCGTACCTGACGGCACGCCACTGCGATGCGCGGGTCACAGTACGATTCGGTACCTCGCGCCGATCCAATCGACCGCGCGCCACACCCTCGAACAGGCCGGCGGACGCATGCCGCACCACCCTGAGCCCGGCCCGCCGGACCCGTTCTCGCCCGACGACCCGAGCCAGCGCCCGGCGGTGCCCGCAGCCTGGGGAGCGCCCCCGACGGCGACCTCGGGCACCCTCGGCCCGGGCCTGGGCATCCTCGCCGCGCTCGGCGCCGCCGTCGTCGGCGCCGCCGCCTGGGCGCTGGTCCTGGACTACGCCAACGCCGAGTTCTCGCTGATCGCGGTCGTGCTCGGGTCCGTCGTGGGTGGGCTGCTGAGCAGCTCGCTCGGTCGGAACGCGCGGTCCGGGGTGCTCGCGGCCGTCCTGACCGTGGTGGCCTGCCTCGTCGGGCAGGTCGCGGGCCTGTGGGCCCGGGGCGTCCGCAAGTACGACTTCACCTTCGCCGAGATCCGTGCGCTCGCTCCGGTCGACCAGGTGCTGCGGCATTTGGGTGGGCTCGCCTGGGTGTTCCTGGCAGTCGGGGCCGTGGTTGCGTACCTGGCCGGCACTGGTCGGCGCAATGCCTTCAACGGCGGTTGGGGCCGCCGCCGATTCTGAGCGTTGGCCTCCGTTCACCTGATGTCGCTTCACCCGTCGCCGGTCGTGTCGACATAAGGGGGTACGCGGCGATGGGCCCGCGAGGAGATGAGGAGGCGGCGCGCATGGCGCACCCCATGAAACGACCGCCCGGTCGTCGGACCCGTGCCGGGGCGGACCACGCGGCCGACCAGCGGGGCATGGACCACCAGGGGATGGATCTGCTGGCGGCACACGTGCCCCTCACCCTGCTGCTGGACCTGGGCGAGGACGACGGGCCGGGGTCCACGGAGATCCTGCACAACGAGCAGCCGTCCGCGGACGAGATGGCGTGGTTGTACGCCGCGCTGAGCGTGCCGGCTCCCCATTCGGCCTAACGCGTGGTCGGGGCGTCACCCGCTCTGAGTATTGCTGAGAGTAGGGACGCGACTACATTTAGTGATGCCGGACCACCTGGTCCGAGCGCCCCTGACACGGGTGACCGCCCACCGCGGTTGCTCG
The DNA here is from genome assembly GCA_964245825.1 of uncultured bacterium. Lineage (GTDB taxonomy): Bacteria > Actinomycetota > Actinomycetes > Mycobacteriales > CAJCIY01 > CAJCIY01. The sequence continues at coordinate 46,358 of CAXTNT010000004.1, forward strand.
CGCCGCGGGGCGAGAAACCGTGATCCGCGTGGTCCACACCGACACGTCGCCTCGGCGGCGTGCACGGAGAAACCCGGTCGCCTAGACCACGCGAGGAGTGAGTGGCGAGACCGGCTCGTCCCTTGGCATCGCAGACACCTGCGGTTACCGAGGACGGAGCAGACGCATGAGCACACACCGGGGTACTGACCGGGTAGCGCACCACCCCCACCGCAGTCCGTTCGACCGCAGCACGCGGTCCGGACGCGTGGCTCTCGCCATCGCCGGCGCCGCACTGGCCGCGCCGCTGTCGATCGCGATGCTGAGCGGTGCCTTCGGCGCCGAGACGGCGATCGCGCACGACAACCAGGTCGCCGGCACCGCGACCTGCCAGACCGACGGCACCTACACCGTCACGTGGACGGTCGCCAACGACTACGCGCTGAGCGACGCGGTCAGCGTCGTGTCGGCCACGGGTACGGCCGCCAGCTTCACGCCGGCGACCATCCCCGCATCGAGCGGCACTCCGTACAAGACCGCCACGGCCACCTCGACGGTGCCCGGCACCGCCACCAGCGCCGCGATCACGGTCAAGGGCGTCTGGAGCGACGGGTACACCCGTACAGACAGCAACGCGATCGCCCTCGCCGGGACCTGCACGGCCCCCGCGGTCGTCACCTCGGCCCCCAGCACCCCGCCGGCCCCGGTGACCAGCACCACCCCGCCGGCAGTCGTGACGCCGCCCACCACGCCCGCGCCGGTGGTCACGACCACACCGGCCGCACCGGTGGTCACGACCACACCGGCCGCGCCGCCGGCCCCGGCCGCACCGGTCGCACCGCCGGCCTCGGCCGCACCGGTCGCACCGCCCGCCGTCACGACCGACACCCCCGTCTGCCCGAGTGCGGGGCCGCTCACCGACATCTCCTACCTGGTGAACGGGGTCGAGCACAGCACCCTGGCCGGCGTCACGAACAGCGGTGACACCATCGTGGCCCGCTTCACGGTCGCGGCTGGCTGCGCCGACCAGACGCTCTCGCTGGTGTCCTATGACGCGCCGGGCTCGTACTACGACGCGACCACCGTCGACCAGGACGTCTACGTCGACTCCGACACCGGGACGTTCGGTCCCGGTGCGCACAGCCTGACGCTGTCGGTGCCGAACTGCGACTACCAGATCGACTTCGTGTACGGGGCGCCCCTCCAGACACTGACGGCCGACGTCTACCACAACACGGGGACGTGGATCAGCGGCAACAACGGTGGCAACACGACCTGCGTGGTCACGCCGCCGACCACCCCGACGACCCCGACGACGCCGACGACGCCGACGACTCCCACCACTCCGACGACGCCGACCACCCCGACTACCCCGACCACCCCGACCACCCCGACCACCCCGACCACCCCGACCACCCCAGTGGCGACCACACCGGCAGCTACGCCGAGCGTGGCAGTACTCGGTGAGACGTTCCAGCAGCCGCCGGTCGACGGCTCCCTGCCCTTCACCGGCAGCCCGACGGCGTTCCTGCTGGAACTGGCCGGCGCGCTTCTCGGCGGCGGACTGATCCTGCTGGCCATGGGCGGGTGGCGCCGCTCCCGCGCCTGACCGCGCTGACTGAACTCCTGTGGCGCGCGTCCGGGCAGTACCCCGGGCGCGCGCCATAGGCCGGAATCCCCCCCGAGCCGAGCAATCGGAGTCATCATCGGGGGGGATTCCGGGTGTCGTACCCGGGACGATGGGCGGCTCGCCGCCCCGGACCACGAGGAGAGCGGTATGACCCCGCCGCCAGCGCGCGCCGGACCAGGCGCACCAGGACCACCGGGCCGGCGGGGGTGGCGCCCCGTCCTGCTCTGGGGACTGTTGTTCGCCCTGGCTCTGTTGGTGCCTTTCCTGCTCACCCATCACAGCCACCGCAGCACGACGGCGGACGTCAAGCCGGCCGCCACCAGCAAGGCGCCGGCCACGCCGACGGCCCCGGTCACCACCAGCAGGGCCCCGGTCACCACCAGCAGGGCGCCGGTCACGACGGCCTCCTCGTCGGCGGCGACCGCGACCAGTCCCGCGGCCGTGGCCAGCAGTCCCAGCGCACCCGCAAGCAGCGCTGGCACGACCACCAGCACCTCCCCGACGACGAACACCCCGGCCGCACTGGGCGGGACGAGAGCGGCGCACGGCACCTACGTGGTGCGGTCCGGCGACACCCTCTGGTCCATCACCGCGGCCCAGCTGGGCAGCCGGGCCACGAAGGCCCTGATCAGCTCCAGCTGGCCGACGTACTACGCGCAGAACCGCTCCACCATCGGGCACGACCCCAACCTGCTGCGGCCGGGCGAGGTCCTGCAGCTCTGATCGGTACGGCACCACGTGGCCGGCTCCCTCCGGGGAGCCGGCCACTGTCGTCTCCCCCCCGGCCCGCGCGGCACGGCTGTCGTCCTGAAGGCCCGATCAGTCAGAGTCCGGCGTCGCTGGAGCGCCGCGAAAGCCTGACTGATCCGGGGACACCGGCGGGGGCCCCTACTCGTCGCCCTCCGCGGCGCTATGCATCGCCGCCTTCGGCGGCGACGACCTCCTCCCGCGAGATCCCCAGCAGGAACAGCACGGCGTCCAGGTACGGCACCGACAGGCTGGCGTCCGCGGCGGCGGCCACGGCGGGGGCGGCGTTGAAGGCGATCCCGAGCCCGGCCCGCGCCAGCATCTCCAGGTCGTTGGCCCCGTCACCGACGGCGACCGTCTGGGCCAGCGGCACGCCCGCCTCGGCGGCGAACCGCTCCAGGGCGGAGGCCTTGCCGGCGCGGTCGATGACCGGCCCGACCAGGCGTCCGGTGATCGTGCCGTCCACCACCTCCAGCGTGTTGGCCGCCGCGAAGTGCAGCCCCAGCTCGGCCGCCAGCGGGTCGACCACCTGCGTGAAGCCGCCCGACACGACGCCGACCGTGTAGCCCAGGCGCTGCACCGTGCGCACGAGCGTACGGGCGCCCGGCGTCAGGCGCAGCCGGGCGCGTACCTCGTCGAACGCCGACGCGGGTACGCCGGCGAGCAGCGCCACCCGCTCCCGGAGCGAGGCCTCGAAGTCCAGCTCGCCGGCCATCGCCCGGCGGGTGACCGCCGCGACCCGCTCGCCCACCCCGGCGTAACTGGCGAGCATCTCGATCACCTCGCCCTGGACGAGGGTGGAGTCGACGTCCAGCACGAGCAGGCGCTTGGCCCGGCGCAGCAGGGTGGCGGGGGAGACCGCGACGTCGACGCCCTCCACCCCGGCCAGCCCGCGGCGCAGCGAGGTGGTCTCCCCGCCCGCGACCAGCAGCTCGTACGCCCCCACCGGCCACGCCGCCAGCCGGGCGATGCGCTCGATGTTGCCGCCGCAGCCCGCGATGGTGGTGGCCACCCGGCCGAGGGCGGCGGGGGTCACCGGCGCCCCGAGGATGGTGACGTGGTGCCGGACCGTCGGCGCGGGGCCGGCGGGCTCACCTACCTGCGCGTCGACCGCGGCCGCGCGCAGGTCGACCTCCATGCCGGCCAGGACGGGTGCCGCCAACGGCGTCGGCGCGGCGAGCAGCAGGCTGAGCAGGAGCCGCCCGTCGACCACGACCTGTTCGACGTCCAGCAGGGCCACCCCGGGGCCGGCCAGGGCGGCCATCAGGTCTGCGGTCACCCCGGGGCGGTCGCGACCCGTGACGGTGACCAGCTGCCGCAGACCGGGGGGCGCCACCGGCAGTGGCGGGGACGGGAGCTCGTGACCCAGCACGTGCCCATCCTGCCGGCCGGTCAGCGGACCCCGGTCTGGCGGGCCCGGGCGGTACGCAGGGCCCGCACCGGGTCGGCCACCGGGTCGCCGTCCGGCGGCAGCGGCGGCAGGTCGGTCGCGACGGCGGTCAGCAGCAGGTCGGCGAGCGCCGGGTTCTGGGCGAGCACCGGCCCGTGCAGGTACGTGGCCAGCACCCGGCCGGCGCCAACCTGGGCGATCGCGCCGTCCACGCCGGGTTGAGCGGCGTGCCCGTTGCCCGAGCCCGCGCGGACCCGGCCCAGCGGCTGCACACCCGGGCCGAGCAGCGTACGGCCGCCGTGGTTCTCGTAGCCGTAGAGCAGCGGCAGCCCGAGCACCGGGGCCGGCGCCACCACCAGGTCGCCCACCACCCGTGGCGTACCCGGCTCGGTGTCGAGGTCGACGAGCCCGGCGCCCTCGTGCCGGCGGCCGTCGGTGCCCGGGAACGACGCGCCCAGCACCTGGAGGCCCGCGCAGACGGCGAGCACGGCTGCGCCGGCTTCGACGGCCTGTCGCAGGCCCGGGCTGGCCCGGACGCCTGCCGCGGCGAGGGCCTGCGGGTCGTCCTCGCCGCCGCCGAGGAGGTACACGTCGAGTCCGGCCGGGACCGGGTCACCCGCGCGGACCTCGACGACCTCGGCCGCCAGACCGCGCCACCTCGCGCGAGTGGCGAGCACGAGGGCGTTGCCGCCGTCGCCGTACGTGCCGAGCAGCTCGGGATAGACCAGCCCGATCCGCAGCGCGGAGGCGCTCACGCGAGTGCCGCCAGCTCGCGGAAGGCGGTGTACGTCGCGAGCAGGTCGAGCTCGCCGCCGATCGGCGCCGCCGCTGCCGCGGCGGCCTGCGGCGTGGGGTGCCGGACGGCCGTCACCCCGGCGTACGCGAGCCGCAGCACCACGTCCTCGGCGCGCTCGCCGCTCACGTGCACGACCCGCCCGGCCAGCCGCTCGAAGGGCACGTCCCAGATCCAGGAGGGGTCGCGGCCGTCGGCCACCCGGCTGTGGAAGTGGATCACCACCGGCCGCGCCGGCGCCTCCTCGAGCAGGCCCAGCATCTCCAGCCAGCCGGCCGGGTTCTTGGCGAGCAGCAGCCGCGCCCGGCGACCGGCGAGCGCAACCACCGCGTACCGGCCCCCCACGTCGGTCACCGCGGCCATCGCGGCGAGCGCGGGTCGGGCGGCCACCCCGAATCCGGTGTACGCGGCTGCCATCGCCATCGCGGCGTTCCCGGCGTTCACCGCGCCGGGGAGCGCCAGGGTCGGCGTCAGGTCGCCGCCGGAGGTGCGTAGCGTCGTCGCGTCGAGCACCGCGATGTCGGGGGTGGGGCGGGCCAGGTCGCATCCGGTGCAGCGCCAGGCCCCGGACTCGTCGCGCAGCAGCAGCCGCGCGCACTGCGGGCAGACCGTGGCGTCGGCGGTCCAGCGCTGGCCGGCGCCCACCCAGACCTGGCGGGCAAAGCCGAGGGCGGCCCAGACCACCAGCGGGTCGTCGGCGTTCGCGACCGCGGTGGTGGCTGGGAGGGTCTCGCCGAGGCGTCGCCACAGGGCGGCGATACGGCGGGTCTCGTTGGAGCGGTCGAGCTGGTCGCGGGTCAGGTTCAGCAGCACGGCGACCGCCGGGAGGACCGCCGGCGCGACCCGCGGCAGCCAGATCTCGTCGACCTCCAGGACCGCGGGTACGCCGGGGCGGCTGCGCGAGAGCGCGCTCACCACGCCCGCAGCCATGTTGGCGCCTCCGCCGTTGCTCGCGACGGGGCCGGCGCTGCCGACGGCTGCGGCCAACAGCCGGGTCGTGGTGGTCTTGCCGTTGGTCCCCGAGACGGTGGCCACCGTGCGGCCCGCGGCGAGGTGGGCCAGCAGGTCCGGCGCGATCCGCAGCGCCGCCTTGCCGCCGATGACCTCGCCGGAGCCGCGGCCCAGCCGCCGGGACGCGGCGGCGGCGAGGGCGCCGGTCAGCAGCGCCGCGCGGGACCGCGCAGAGGGGGCGGCCACGGTCAGGGTTCGGTCGTGGCGCCGTGGAGCAGGCCGGCAGTGGGCGCCACCCACGGCGGGGCCGGCATCGTGGCGGTGCGACGACGTGGTCGGCGCATCGCTGGTGGTTGCCTCTGCTCGTCGCTCGGGTGCGGTCGGGGCGGCACACGAGACCGTACGCGGGCGGGCGAGTGGCCGCCATGCCCGCGGTCTGACACGATCCGCCTCGTGGCGGGCGTGGTGACGGGAGACAACGAGAGCTTCGCGGTGGTCTGCTACCGCGAGGAGGGCAGCTGGCAGGTCGAGCTGCTGCCCGAACGGCTGACCGAGGACGTGGACGGCCTGCTGGCCACGGTCGCCGGCCAGCCGAGCGACGTACCGGCGATCGTGCTGGTCGACATCGGCGACGACTTCTTCGTCGCGGCCCGCAACGTCGGAGGCCGGCGGATGCTGCTGCTCTCGGACGTGACCGCGGCCGCCGTCGACCCACTCGCCCGTCAGGTGTGCGAGCGGCTCGACCTCGAGATCCCCGACGACGACGAGATGGAGGAGGTCTGGCCGGCTGGCGATCTCGACCTGTTCGGGGATCTCGGCATGAGCGCGATGGAGGTCGGCGCGCTGCTGTCCGACCTCGACGCGTACGCGGACGAGCAGCTGCTCGCGCTGGCCCGGCGGCTCGGCTTCGGTGCAGCGTTCACCCGGGTCGTCGACGTGGTCGTGCGCTGAGATCTGTCCGGGGGTAGGCGGCTCGTTTCGGAACAGGCGCAGAGCGGGGAGAGCAGGCGGGTGACCTACATCGCGAGCGTGCTGACCAGGTCCGGCGGCGCCTGGACCGCCGGGGACCTCGACCTGTCCGCCCTCGATGACCTCGACGCGTTCGCCGATCTCCTGCGCGAGGAGGACGGGTCGCCGACGGTGTGCTTCGTCGAGGAGGACGACGAGTACGTCGCGATCGTCCGCGTGGACGGCGACGAGGACCCGCGCGTGTTCGTCAGTGACGCCCGGGTGCTGACCGCCGACGGGGTGGCGGGACGGCTGCTCGCCGACACGGCCGTCGCCGTGGACGTACCCGACGAGAGCGAGGACGACGAGGACGAGGACAGCGGGCGGCCCGAGGTCGAACCGGCGGGGGACGAGGCCCTGCTGGCCGACCTCGGGATTGACGGCGACCGGCTGCTCGCGCTCTGCGCCGAGGAGGGCATGCTGCCATCCGATGTGATCTTCGCGCTGGCCGAGGACCTGGGTGCCGCCGAGGTGCTCGAGGCGGTGCGCGGCGTCTGAGTGGCTTGGGTGGCTGGGGTCGCTTGGGGTGGCTGTGAGCGGTTGGGACGCGGCGATGGGCTGGGCGCTGGTCGAGGCCGAGGCCTGCTCGGCCTCGGGCGACGTACCGGTCGGGGCCGTGGTCGTCGATGCCGGCGGCGCGGTGCTCGGGCGCGGTCGCAACGCCCGCGAGCGTGATGGCGACCCGACAGCGCACGCCGAAGTGTTGGCGCTGCGGGCGGCGGCGGATACGCGTGGCAACTGGCGCCTGTCCGGGACGACGCTGGTGGTGACGCTCGAGCCCTGCGTGATGTGCGCGGGCGCGGCCGTGCTCGCCCGGGTCGACCGGGTCGTCTACGCGGCGGCCGACCCCAAGGCGGGCGCAGCCGGCTCGGTGCACGACCTGCTCCGCGACCGCCGCGCCAACCACCGGCCGGAGGTCGTGAGCGGCGTACGCGCGGAGGAGGCGGCCGCGCTGCTGCGTACGTTCTTCGAGGCCCGGCGCTGAACCCATCCCGCTGTTGTGCTGTCCCGCATGTTCGTCTCGGGCCGACGCCGAGGCGTGCCGCTAGGCTGGCAACCGGTGGAGTCGCGTAGTGGCCGAGCGCGCACGCCTCGAAAGCGTGTGACGGTGCAAGCCGTCCGTGGGTTCAAATCCCACCTCCACCGCCACCTCGCAGCCGTCTAACGCGAAGACTCCGCCCCAACCAGCGGCGTGTGGTGGGCTGAGGGTGACGGTGTAGCCCATCTTGCGGAGCCGGGCGAGGGCACCACGGTCAGTGGGCCGCACGGCTTTCGATTCGTTCGATTTCGCCTAAGGTGGACACATGAGCACGGTGGCTTCCGCGGGACGCACCTACCTCCCCCCGCCCGAATCCGAGGACCTGGGCCGGCTTGAACATCTGCTGGCCCAGCCGGGCGCCGTCGTCGCCGTCACCGGATCGGAAGACACGCTGGTCGCGCCGGACAACCTGCGCCGGGTCCTGCTCGATGTCGTCGTCTCGCTCCGCCGCGGCAATGCGATCACCGTCGCGCCGCACGCACTGCGCCTCACCACGCAGCAGGCCGCCGACCTCCTCGGGGTCAGCCGGCCGACCTTGGTCAAGCTCCTTGAAGACGGCAACATCCCCTTCGAGACCCCCAGGCGACACCGGCGCGTCCTGCTCACCGACCTGCTCACCTATTAGGAACACCGCCGCCAGGAGCGCCGCGACACCCTCGACAGCCTCGCCGCCGAAGGCCAGGAACTCGGCCTCTACGAGACCGCCCCTCAGCAGTACGAAGCCGCACTCGACGACGCGCGCCGCGATCCTGCGGTGGCGGTCGGGGGTGTGCCGGGCGATCCCGTCGTGATGGTCGAAGAGTCCGCCGCCGTGCTGGCCCGCTGGCCGGACCCGCGCGAAGCCCTGACCGCTGCCGAGCGCGGTCGCGCCGCGGCCCTGCGTACCCGCGAGGGCGTCGAGGACTTCGTGGCGGCCCACCTGCTCGCGCGGGAGGCGGTGGCCCGGCTGCTCGCGGGGCTCCCGAAGACTGACCTGCTCGCGGCGCCGACGAACGATGCGCTCGCGGGGCTCCCGGCGAGGGTCGTGCTCGAGCAGCGCTGCGAGGAGTGCGGCGGTCCGCACGGCCGTCCGTACGTCGTGGGCCGTCCCGAGGTCTCGGTGTCGTGGTCGCACTCCCACGGCCACGTCGCGGCCGCTGCCTCCTACCGGCCCGTCGGCATCGACCTCGAGAGCACCTCGGCCAGGCGGGAGCTCACCACCCGACTGCTGGCCCGGACGGCGACCCCGGCCGAGGCGGCCGAGATCGGTACGGACCGCGAGGCGTTTCTGCGGATGTGGGTGATCAAGGAGGCGCTGGTGAAGGTCGGCGTCATCAGCCTGGACGCGTTCGCCACCACGGACGTACGCGCCGGAAGCTGGGGCGGGTTCAGGTTGGCCGCTCGCGCCCACGGCGACCTCGTGGTCGGGACGGCGCAGGCGCAGGCCCCAACCCCAGGCACGGCGCAGGGGGTCAGGCGGCGGTGACGGGCGTGCCTACCTCCGCGAGCAGCCGCAGCCAGTCCGCGACGACCGCCGGGCCGAACCCGGGCTCGAACAGGTCGGCGTCGTGCACGAACCGGCCCGTGAGGCGCCCGTCGGGCCGCTCGTCCAGTTCCATCATCACGTCGGCCTTCGCGTGGGCAAAATCGCCCCCGAGGCCGGCGTCGAGCGGGTGCAGCTGCCACGCCGGGTCCGGGCTGACCGCGAACGGCTGGACGACGAGCATCGCCTGGAAGATCGGGTTCGCACCGGGCTCGCGCGGCGGGTCGAGGGCGCTCACCAGCCGGCCGAACGGCAGCACGCGCGGTAGCGCGTCGAGGAGCTCACCGCGTACGGAGCGGACCAGATCGTCGAAAGGCGCGCCGTCGGCGACCTTCAGCCGCAGCGGCACCGGCGCGAGGCAGTAACCGAGCATCGACTCGAGCTCCCGGCGCCGACGGAGGTCGGCGACCGTGGCCAGCACCACCTCCTGCTGGTCTGTGTACCGGCGCAGCAGCAGCGCGAAGGCCGCCAGCAGGATCTGGACGAGCGTGCCGCTGGCCCGCACGCCGCGGTCGCGCAGGGCTGCCACGACGGGCGCGGGGACCTCGAACCACGTCGGCGTGCCGCGGTGTCGCGGCTCGACCGGCCGGGGGTGGTCCAGCGGCAGCCGGAGCGTAGGGGCGCCGTCGAGCCGCGCGCGCCAGTACGGCAGGTGTCGCGCCAGCTCGGCGTCGAGCACCCCGCCGGCCTGCCATGTCGCGTAGTCCGCGGCCTGCATCGGCTCGGGCAGCGCTGCCGGCCGGCCGGCGACCTCGGCGTCGTACAGGGCGATCAGCTCGGGGAGGACGATGCGGGCCAGCGAGACGCCGTCGAACACGATGTGGTGCATGGCCAGGTACAGCCGGTGCTGCTCCTCGTCCATCCGCACCAGCACCGGCCGAACCAACGGCCCGGTGCCCAGGTCGTACGGGGGCAGCGCCGCCGCGGCGACGATCCCGGCCGCCCGGTCCTCGCGTTCGGCCGGCGGCACGTCGCGGAGGTCGTGCACCGCCAGGGCCACCGCGACAGGGCCGACCACCTGCCGGTACCGACGCTCGATCCGGCGGAACGTGGTCCGCCACATCTGGTGCCGCGCCACCAGGCGCTCGAAGGCCCGGCGCAGCGCGTCGACGTCCAGCGGCCCGGTCCTGACGATGGTCGTGACCTCGTTGTAGAGCCGGCTGCCCGGCGCGAACAGGCTGTGCACCAGCAGCTGCTCCTGCTCGGCGGAGATCGGCGCCGGCTCCGGACCGGCCCGCCCGATGCCGGCGACCGTGCCTGCGGCGGCGGCGCCGGTACGCCCGCGGAGCCGCGCGGCGAGCAGCGCCTGCTGCGCCGGCGAGAGGTCCGGGCTCACCGGGGGGCGAACGTGATCGGCAGGGCGGTGAGCCCCCGCAGCCCGAGGTTCGGACGCCAGGTCACCGGCCCTGGTCGCAGGGCGAGGTCGGGCAGGCGCCGCAGCACCGTCGCCAGCGCGGTCGCCCCCTCCATCCGCGCGAGCGGCGCCCCGAAGCAGAAGTGCGCCGCGTACCCGAAGGCCAGGTGCCGGTTGTCCTGTCGGCCGAGGTCGAGCCGGTCGGGGTCGGGGAACCGGTCCGGGTCGCGGTTCGCCGCGGCCAGCACCGCGATCACCGGCTGGCCGGCGGCGATGGCGCAGCCACCCAGCTCGACATCCGTGGGCGCGAGCCGCATGGTCTGCTGGCTGGGGCTCTCGTAGCGCAGCAGCTCCTCGACGGCCGAGGGCATCAGCGCCGGGTCCGCGTCGAGCCGGGCCCGCTCGGCGGGGTGCCGCAGCAACGTGAGCAGGCCGTTGCCGATGAGGTTGGTGGTCGTCTCCTGGCCACCGACCATGGTCACCACCAGGTTGGCGACGATGTCGTCCTCGCCGAGCCGGTCCCCATCGACCTCGGCGGCGGCCAGCACGTGGACCAGCCCGTCGGTGGGGTTCGTGGCCTCGCGCCGGACCGCCGCCCGGAAGTACTCGGTCATCTCGGCGACGCTGGTCAGCACGCGCGGCATCTGCCGCGGGTCGGTCTGCAGGTTGCCGAGCATGGCGGAGAACGCCTCCGACCAGGACTTCAGCTGCGCGTGGTCCTCGGTCGGGACGCCGAGCAGCCTCGCCGACACGATCGCCGGGAGCGGGTTGGCGAGGTCGGCCATCACGTCCATCTCACCGGCGCCGACCACCGCGTCCAGCAGCTCGTCGGTGATCTGCTGGATCTGCGCGTGCAGGTGCGCCACCCGCCGGGCGGTGAACGTGCCGTGCGCCAGGCGCCGGACCCGGCTGTGCTCAGGGGGGTCCTGGAACAGCATCTGCCGCAGCATCATCTCGGCGACCGGAGCGAGCTGGCCCAGCCCCGCGTTCGCGAGCTTGGCCGGCGTGGGCGCGCAGTGCGCCGAGTAGCGGCTCAGCACCTCGACCACGTCGTCGTAGCGGGTGACGACCCAGGCGTGCAGGTACGGGTCCCAGTGCACCGGGCTCTGCTCCCGCAGCTGCCGGTGCATCGGGTACGGATCGGCCAGCACCTCGGGGTCGAGCAGCCGGAGGAGGCTGAGGGCGGGGGGCGCGGTGGCGGTCACGCGCTCCGCTCCGCGTCGCCGGCGAGCAGCAGCGCGGTCTCGTCGTCCAGCGCGCCGATCTGCTCGACGAGCAGCTCGCGCACCCGCGCGGCGATGCCCGCGGCGGTCGGGGCATCGAACAGGTCCCGCAGGCTCAGCTCGACGCCGTACTCCTCGGCGAGGCGCACGACGAGCTGGGCGCCGAGCAGCGAGTGCCCGCCCAGTAGCAGGAAGTTGTCGGCGACCCCCACCGCGGGCACCCCGAGCAGAGCCGCCACGGTCTGCGCCACGGCGGTCTCCAGCTCGTCGCCGCCGTCCCCGCCGCCCATCGGCGCCGCAGCCGCCGGTGCCGGCAGCGCGGCGCGGTCGATCTTGCCGTTGGCGGTCAGCGGCATCCGTTCGACGGCCACGAACGCGCTCGGCAGCATGTGCGTCGGCAGCCACTGGGCGGCGTACGCGCGGAGTGCCGCCTCGTCAAGGCTCGGCTGCACGTAGGCCACGAGCTGCTGGTCTCCGTCGGCGCCGACGGCCAGCACCACGCACTGGCCCACCGACGGGTGGCGGCTCAGCACGGCGGCGACCTCCGCGGGCTCGACCCGGAAGCCGCGTACCTGCACCTGCTCGTCGAGGCGCCCGTCGAAGGCGACGTCGCCGAGCGGGTCGACCCGGACCCGGTCGCCGGTGCGGTACCAGCGGCCCTCGGCGTCGGGGAGGGTGACGAAGCGAGCGGCGGTGAGCTCCGGCGCCCCGAGGTAGCCCCGTGCGACCGAGACGCCGCCGATCAGGAGCTCGCCGGGCCCGCCCGCCGGGACCTCGCGCAGATCGGCGTCCACCACCCGGAGCTCGACGCCGTCGATGGGCCGGCCGATCGACGGCAGGCCGCCGGTGCCGGCCGGCACCGGGCCCGAGGTCGTCACCACCGAGGCCTCGGTCAGGCCGTAGTTGTTGACCAGGGCGAACGGCAGTCCGGGCGGCGGTACGCGGTGCAGCCGGTCGCCGCCCGTCAGCAGCACCCGCAGGGCGGTGGCGGCGGGCCAGTCGAGGGCGATCACCGCCTCGGCGAGCGGGGTCGGCAGGAAGGTGACGGTGATGCGCTGTGCCACCAGCCAGTCGCGCAGGCCGGCCGGGTCGGTCTTCAGCGACTCGGGCAGGACGACGAGCTCGGCGCCCGCCGCGAGCGCCCCCCAGATCTCCCAGGCGGCGGCGTCGAAGCCGGGGCCGGCGACCTGCGCGCACCGGTCGCCGGGGCCGACCCCGAACGCCCGGCGGTGCCAGTCGACGAGGTTGACGACGCCGGCCTGCTCGACCAGGACGCCCTTGGGCTCGCCGGTCGACCCACTGGTGTACATCACGTATGCGAGCCCGGGCCCGGGTGCGTGCAGCGGCGCCGGACGGACCCGGCAGAGGGCGCCGACCCCCGGTATGGCGGTGGACGCTGCGTCGAGGTCTGCGGCCGTGTCCGCGTCGGCCAGCACCAGCGCCACGCCGCTGCCGGCGACCAGCTGCTGCAGCCGTCGCGGGGGCAGACCGGCGTCGAGGGCTACGTACGCGCCGCCGGCACGCAGCACGCCGAGGCTGGCGACGACGAGCGCGGCCGACCGGGGCAGGCACACGCCCACCAGGCCGCCGTCGACGTGGCCGTGGTCGCGGAGCGTGGCCGCGACCACGGCGGCGCGACCGAGGAGATCGGCGTAGCTGAGTGTGGCGTCCCCGGCTGTCACCGCGGTCGCGCCCGGGGGAGCGGCGCGAGCCACCAGCCCCGCGAGGACGCTCGTGTCCCCGCGCTCCGGTGCGCCGGTCCTGGTCACGACAGAACTCCGTTCGCGGGCGGTGGGCCCTCCCACGGCCGGGGCCGGTCGACGTCGGCCCGTGATGATCAGTGTGACAGGGCGGGCCGCGCCGTGTATCGAGAAATCACTCGAGGGCCGCCCTGATTTCCTGCTGGCGCCGTCCCGGGCGGTATGCGCTCAGATGGTCCCGATAGCCTCGGGCGTCTCGTGCCGGACCGCGGCCACCTGCGGGTCGTTGGCACTGCGCAGGCGCACCTCCCGCAGGAACAGCGAGACCACGAAGGCGATCGCCGCGACCGGGATAGCCCACAGGTACGCCCGGTCCATGCCGGCAGTGAAGGCGTAGAGCGGGCCTTCGACCCGGCCGTGCGCCGCGACCTGCGCCCCGACGGTGCCCTTCTCCTGCGCGATGAGGATGGCGCCCAGCCCGGAGGCCCCGATCGCCCCGCCGAGCGTGCGGAAGAATGTCACCGCAGACGTGGCCACGCCCATGTCGGACATGTCGACCGAGTTCTGGGTCGCCAGCACCGTGGTCTGCATGAACAGCCCGAGCGAGAAGCCGACCACGAAGATGATCCCGGAGAACGCCCAGAAGCTGGTGGTGACGTGGATCCGGGTGAGCAGCACGGTCCCGGCCACCAGCAGCGCGGTGCCGGTCACGACGTACTTCTTGTAGCCGCTGCCGCGGGAGATCAGCTGGCCGGAGCCGATCGAGGTGATCAGCAGGCCGCCCAGCAGGGGCAGCAGCCGCAGGCCCGACAGCGTCGGGGAGATGCCGCGGACGGTCTGCATGTACTGCGGCAGGAACAGGATCGCGCCGAACATCACGGCGCCGGTGATCAACGACAGCGCCGTGGTCACCCGGAAGACGTCGTTGCGGAACAGTCGCAGCGGCAGGATCGGCTCGGGCGCGTGCCTCTCCCAGGCGATGAACGCGGCGACGATTACCAGACCGCCGAGGCCGAACGCGTACGCGCTGGTGGTGAGGGTGCCGGCGTTGCCGATCTCCGACATCGCGATCAGCACCCCCGAGACACCCGCCACCAGCAGGGCGGCGCCGGTGTAGTCGATCTTGGCTTCGCGCCGGACGTGGTCGAGCTGCAGGACGCGGTTGATCACGACGAGCGCGACGAAGCCGATGGGGAGGTTGACGTAGAAGACCCAGCGCCAGGACGCCTGGTCGACCAGGAACCCACCGATCAGTGGACCGAGGACGCTCGAGGCGCCGAACACGGCCCCGAAGTAGCCCTGGTACCGGCCGCGGTCGCGGGGCGGGATGACGTCGCCGACGATCGAGAGCGCGAGCGACATCAGGCCGCCGGCCCCGAGGCCCTGAACGGCCCGGAACCCGATGAGCTGGTACATCGACTGGCTCAGCCCGGACAGGGCCGACCCGATCAGGAACACGACGATCGCGAACTGGAAGATCCGCTTGCGGCCGTACAGGTCGCTGATCTTGCCGTAGAGCGGGGTCGAGGCCGTCGAGGTCAGCAGGTACGACGTGACCACCCACGAGTAGAGGTCCGTGCGGTGGAAATCGGTGCTGATGCGGGTCAGCGCGGTCGACACGATCGTCTGGTCGAGTGCCGCGAGCAGCATGCCGAGCATGAGCCCGGACATGATCGCGAGGATCTGCCGATGGCTGTAGACCTTGCCGGCCCCGGTGGCCTGGGGCTGCTGTGCGGGACGGGCGGACGTGGTGGTCATCGGGCGGCCTTTCCGTGGCACGTGGGGTCGGCGGCGGCGATGCTGCCGGCGAGCTGGTCGAGCAGGTGTACGAGGTGTTCGCGGTCGCGGGCGGACATCTCCGCGAGCGCCCTGGTGAGGGTGTCGAAGCGCTGTGCGCGCTGCCGCCGCAGCTCGTCGCGACCCGCGGCGGTCAGGTCGATGACGGCGGCCCGGCGGTCGTCTGGGTCGGCGGCCCGCTCCACGAGCCCGATCCCCTCGAGGATCTTGACCTGACGGCTGACGGTGGACAGGTCGAGCTCGAGCATGGCGGCGAGGTCGGACAGCCGCACGGCGCCGCACCGCCCGAGGCGCGAGAGCGTCACGTACCCGGCCTTGTCGATCGCCCCGGCGGCCTGCGCCGTCGGGCGGAAGACGGTCCGCACGATCCGCAGCAGGGCGTCCTCGAAGCGGAGCAGTTGGGGCTCGTCGAGGGAGCCGCCCTCGGCGGCCGACTGCTGCGTCGCGGGGAGTGCGGTCGCGGCGGTCATGGCGGCCTCCAGGATGTCCTTGGTTGTTGCAAGCAGATTATCTGGTTTGGTTGCGCCATGCAAGTACTGTGAGCCACTTCACGCGTCCTAGTGCCGCTCAGCTCATGCCGTCGGCGCGGCGGCCGAACGGCGGATGGCACCAGCGCCGTGGGCCGCTACCTTCGACCGCGAGGGGACCTTCGGTCCGACCGTGGAGGAGGGACCGATGCCCGCAGACCTCCGCGCCGCCGCTCCGCTGTCGGTCGAACATCGTGTCGTGCACGGTCACGACCGCGCGTACGTGCTGGCTGGCCGGGGCCCGGCGTTGCTGCTGCTGCACGGCGTCGGCTCGAACCTGCGTACCTGGGACCGGGTCATCGAGCGCCTCTCCCGCGACCACACCGTCATCGCGCCAGACCTGCTGGGGCACGGCGAGAGTGCGAAGCCGCGAGCCGACTACAGCCTCGGCGGGTACGCCAACGGGCTCCGCGACCTGCTGTCGATCCTCGACATCGAGCGGGCCACCGTCGTCGGGCACTCGTTCGGTGGCGGCGTCGCGATGCAGTTCGCCTACCAGTTCCCGGAGCGCACCGAGCGGGTCGTCTTGGTCGGCAGCGGCGGTCTCGGCCGGGAGGTCACGCCGCTCCTGCGGGCTATGACGATCCCGGGCGCCGGTCCCGCGCTGACGCTCGCCGAGATCGCGCCGGTGCGGGCGCTCGCCACCCGTACCGCGCGCCTGTTCGGCCGGCTGCCGCTGCTGCAGGGCCGTGGCCTGGACATCGAGGAGGTCACCGCCGTCCTCGACGACCTCGCCTCCCCCGCGGCCCGCTGGGCGTTCCTGCACGTCCTGCGGGCGGCGGTCGACCCGTTCGGCCAGGTGGTGACCATGCTCGACCGCTGCTACCTCGCGGCCGCGATGCCGCTAATGCTGGTGTGGGGCGACCGCGACCGCGTCATCCCGGTCGACCACGCGTGGGCGGGCCTGACGGCCATGCCCGGCAGCCGGCTGGAGATCTTCCAGGGCGCCGGCCACTTCCCGCACCGCGACGACCCCGGGCGCTTCGTCGCGTTGATCCGCAGCTTCGTCCGTACGACGGCCCCCGCCGCGTACGACCCGGAGTCCTGGCGAGCGCTGCTGCGGGCCGGCGGCGCCACGGCACCCGCCGTGTCGCTGGCGCCGGCGGAGGTCACGGTCTAGACCTTTGTCTGAGCGCGGCAACCAGATGCCTCGCCGGGTCGTTCGAGAGGCGGACGACCCCGATCCGGGGTCCGAGGACGCGCGGGCGGAGGGACGTTGAGCGACGCGCCGGCGGCCGAGGGTCTGCAGGCCCTCTACGAGGCCAGCTACCGGCGGCTCGTCGCGCAGCTAGCGGCCATGACGGGTGACGTGACCGAGGCGGAGGACCTCGTCCAGGAGGCCTTCGCGCGCGCGGTCGGCCGGTGGCACCAGATCCGGCGGTACGAGAACCCCGAGGCGTGGTTGCGGACCGTGGCGATGAACCTCGCCCGCTCGCGGTGGCGCCGGGCGACGCGCGGGACCGCGGTCATGCTGCGGCTGCGGGCGGCGCACCAGGAAGCCCCGGCGCCGTCCCCCGACCACGTCACGCTCGTCGAGGCCATGCGGGGCCTGCCCGCCGCGCAGCGGGAGGCGCTGGTGCTGTTCCACATCGCCGACCTGTCGGTCGAGGACATCGCCCAGCAGCTGGGCGTGCCGACCGGGACCGTCAAGGCGCGGCTGTCTCGCGGCCGGGCTGCGCTGGCCGTGGTGCTGCGCGAGGGCAGCGGCCGGACGGAGGTGGCGTCATGAGCACCGACGGCACCGAGGGACTCGGAGCGTCGATGGGTGCACTGCGCAGGGACGTCGAGGCCGCGGTCCGGGTGCCCCCGTACGACGTCGTCCTGCGACGCCACCACCAGCGTCGGCGGCGCCGGGTGGGCGTCGGCGGACTGGCGCTGGCCGCGGTGGTCGCGGTCGGTGTGACGGTGCTGCCAGGTCTCTCCGGCCCGCACCGCGCGGGCGTGACGCCGACGGGCCGGCTCAGCGTGAGCAGGCCACCCGTCGGCGGGGTACGGCTGGCGGACGTGTCGTTCGACGGCGCCCAGGACGGGACGCTGCTCGGGCAGGTCTGCGCGCAGGCCTGCTACGACGTGGCCCTGGCCAGCACCGACGGCGGCCGCAGCTACGGCGCGCCGGTCAGCGTCCCCGGCACGCACCGGTACGTCGCCGCGCTGGCCGGCGGTGCGCGCATCGCGTACGCCCCGGACCTCGCGCTCAGCGCCGACGCCGGCGCGACCTGGATTGCGCTCGCCGCGCCGGCGCCGGTCGCCGACGTAGTGGTCGCCGCCGGCCGGATGTGGGTGCTGCTGACCCCGGCCGGCGCCGCGGCGCAGCTGTGGTCGGGACCGGCGACGGCGACCAGCTGGGCGGCGTACCGGGAGGCGTCGGCGGTGCCGGGCAGCGACGCCTCGGCGCGGCTGGTGCGGCCATCCGCCGGCACGCTGCTGGTGGTGAGCGGCGGTCAGGCGGGTCCGCGCTCGGTGGTCGCGACGGTGTCCGGGACGGCGGTGTCCTGGCAGGCCGAGCGGCCCGTGTCGGTCTGTGGCGTGGGGTCGGCGCCCAGCGTGTCGGCGGTGAGCGCCGGCACGTGGTGGGTCGCCTGCGGCGGCCAGCTCGCGGCGGCGGGCGGTCAGGAGGTGGCGGTGACCGCCGACGGTGGGGCCACGTACACCGGGGTGGCGCGCGTACCGACGGACTCGACGGGGCAGCAGGTCACCGCCCTGTCGGCGCGGGTGGCGTACCTGTGGGGCGGGCCGGAGCTGCTCGTCACCCGTGACGGGGGCGGCAGCTGGCAAGAGGCGCTCGCGCAGCCGTCGCTCGGGGCGCCGCACGTGCCGCTGGGGAGCGGCGGCGCGGACGCCTGGGTGCTGGCGCCGGGCACGTCGACCGTGTGGCGGACGACCGGCAGCGGCTGGAGCGCGCTGACCGACCCCTGACCGCGCCATTCTTGTTCGCGTTCGGCACCCGACCGCTCTGCGAGTCGCTCCCCTGAGATCAGAACCGCGGTTCACCGCCGCAGTCCAGCCTCGATCCCGAATCCTCACGCTGAGCGGAGGTGACTCGCGCTTACTCACTTTCTGTGCCGCCGCCGCTTCCTGAAACCGCAGGTCGGGATGCCGGTGTGGCACGCCTTGACGGACTCAGAGACCGACGAGGCGATGCGGCTGCGTGCCGCAGGGGTGGAGCGAGCTACTAGCGGATCGCCCACCGCTTCGGTGTCTCGAAGCCGACGATCCTCAAGCACCTCAGGCTTCGCAACGGAACGGTTTGATTGGGCTACGCTCGACTGCTCTCCCGATGACTCGATCTCGGGGCGGAAGACGAGCGAAGACGTTCCTGCGGCCAAGCTGGTCGTCACCTAGGGCTGTAAGACGCAACGTCAGGAGCGGCATGAGCGTGCATGAGCGCGATCCATTGTGGCCGGTTCCGCCTGCACCACGGGACGCTGACCCGCGAGTGCCCCTGCTGTGCGGCTCCGGAATCAGCGCATTCTCTCTTGCGTGGGGCGCGCTCATTCCGAATGTAGGCGGGGTCGTCCTCGGCGCGGTGGGGGTGGTGCTCTCTCTAGTGGGCTGGGTCCGCATGCTGCGCGGCGCGCGAGCAATGAAAGATCCGCCGCCGGACCTCCCGACCTCGCCGGGTGCGGCGCAAACATCCACCACAACAGCCCCACCCACGGCAACAGTGATCGACCTGCGACCTCCGCGAAGTTTGATATCCCGCGTCATGATGGTCACCGGCAGTGTGGTGGGAGTGACCGTCGTCGTCGCCGTCGCTGCCGCGATCATCAGCCACAACGGCGGCCTCGCGATTGGCGCGCTGGTCGCGGCGTCCGTGATCCTGGCGCTGGCGCTGATCGAGGTATTGCTAATAACAGGGATAACGCGCCGCTCGGCGTTCTCCCACGCTCGTCGCGCTCCCAACGGAGTGCGGTTCGTCGGTAACGGTTGGCTGGTGCATCGCGGTGCGATCCCCACTAGTTGGGGTCAGGTTCCCCGGCGCCGCTGCGTGCTGGCTATCTCGAATGCCGGTATCAGCTTCCGTCCACCCACCCCGGCGACGAGTCGCTGGCTTCCGCCGGCCACCGCGTCCGCCATCGACCTCGGGTGGCAGTCACTCGTCTCGCTTCACGGCGCCCCTGCCGGCTACGGCGCGAGCTACCTGCTGACGATGTCGACAGCGGGCGGCAATGAGATCGCCTGGCTTTCGCCGCGGGCAGACCGCGTGTTTGCGGCGCTTGCTGAGCTCAAGGCCCATCCGTCGCCAGACGTGGCATTGCCGAGTCATGGACAGATGCGCAGGAGAAGACGTCGGTCGCGGCTCTGGGCGGCGTTCTTCATCATCGTCGGCGCCGGTGGACTGGTGCCGGAAATCCTGCGGGACACGCCGGCCGGGTACGCGTCGGCCGCGCTGGCCGCGCTTTCGTTGCTCTTCGGGCTTTGGAGGCTAACTCGGATCTCCCGCTCGAAGATTTAGCGAGGTAGCGGCTACCGAAGCGATGCCGACGATCGCGCCCGCCTTGCTGGAAGGTGGTTCGACACTGTGAAACAAGTCCTGGACGGCGCCGGCGCACCAACCCGCAACGAGCGAACGGGGCCAAGCGTGGAGATCGAGCCCGTCCGCCTAACGCGTGAGCGGCCGATTGAGGATCGCCACCGGCGTCGCGGTGTACAAATGCCACGCGTCCTCGCCATCGAGCCTCGCAGCGCCGCCGTCCGGCTGCTCAAGGATCCACCTGAGTCGGCCGGCCTTGACCTCACCGCCGCTTCATATCCCCAGCCACGAAGTCCTCGCGGGCGCGGTCAAGCAGGTGGCGGCGACGGCGAAGAGGCTCGTGCCGCGACAGCATGTTGCTCATGAACCGGAGCGTATCCGCGTCTTGGTATATCAGTACAAACCGCGCTTCGGCTTCGACAGCGTCCGTCGCGTCCCGAATGATCTTAGCGACAGCCTCGACGTTGATCGAATCGTGGAATACCCAGTTCCGTTCACCCAGAAGAGCGTAGAAATCATCTACTGTCTTCGCAAGCTGCGTTAGGCGCGCCTCAACCTCAAGCAGGCTTGGGCGGACTCCTCGTGCCACGAACCGGGTGAGGAGCTCCATCCCGCGGATCTGCTGCTCTAGTTCGACGAAGGGGGCAGGTCGCGAGCGGAGCGTATAGGGCAGCGGAACGGTCCTGTGCAGGCATGTTCGGAGCGTAGGTAGTCGCGTCGCAGGGCGCGAGACATACGGCTGGTTGGCGCCAGAGCGGAGGATGCGAGATTCGAACTCGCGAGGGGTTGCCCCCAACACGCATTCCAAGCGTGCGCCCTAGGCCAACTAGGCGAATCCTCCGTGGACGAGGATACCCAGGTGCCTGACGCAACCCCCTCCGCTGTGGACATCGTCGCCGGCCGGGTCTCCTCGGCGGACGCCGTGGCCGCCTCACTCGCGCGCATCGAGGACGTGGACGCGGCCGTCCACGCAGTCCTCGAGCTGTACCCCGACCCGACGGGAGGGCGGGGCAGGCTGGCGGGGGTGCCGTTCCTGGCCAAGGGCAACATGGACGTCGCCGGCCTCGCCACGACCGCCGGCTCGGCAGCCATGCGTGCCGCCGAGCCGCCGCGCCGGGACGCCGCGGCGCTGGCGTTGCTGCGGGCGGAGGGCGCCGTGCTCCTGGGCACCGCCAACCTCAGCGAGTGGGCCAACTTCCGCTCGATCCACTCTTCCTCGGGCTGGTCGGCCCTCGGCGGCCAATGCCGCAACCCCTTCGA
The DNA here is from genome assembly GCA_964245825.1 of uncultured bacterium. Lineage (GTDB taxonomy): Bacteria > Actinomycetota > Actinomycetes > Mycobacteriales > CAJCIY01 > CAJCIY01. Next base: position 67,752 of record CAXTNT010000004.1, read on the forward strand.
CCTCACCCGCTCCCCGGGCGGCTCCTCGGCGGGCTCCGGCGCTGCGGTCGCGGCCGGCTACGTGCCCTTCACCCTCGGCACCGAGACAGACGGCTCGATCCTGTGCCCGGCCGCGCTCTGCGGCGTGGTGGGCGTCAAGCCGACGCTCGGCCTCGTGCCGTCAGCCGGGGTGATCCCGATCTCGGCCTCCCAGGACGTAGTCGGCCCGATCACCCGTACCGTCGCCGACGCGGCGCTGGTGCTCTCCGTGCTCGCCTCCCTCGACGTCCCCCTGTCCGCGGATGCCCTGCGCGGCAGGCGGATCGGGGTCAGCCGGTCGGTCTACTGCGGGTACGACGCCGCAGCCGACGCGGCCCTCGAGGAGGCACTCGGCGTCCTCAGCCGGCTGGGGGCGGTGATCGTCGACCCGGCCGACGTGCTCACCGCGGCGGAGCTGCGCGACTCCCACCACGAGATGACGGTGCTGCGCTGCGAGTTCCGCGACGACCTCGCCGCGTACCTGGCGACTCGGCCCGGCGCCCCCGGTGACCTGGGCGAGCTGATCGCCTGGAACGAGGCCCATGCGGACGTCGAGCTCGCCGGCTTCGGCCAGGACGTGTTCGAGCAGGCCTGGGCCAGTGGGGGCCGGGCGGATCCCGCGTACGCCCGGGCGCGGGCCGAGTGCGTGCGCCTCGCCCGTACCGACGGCCTGGACGCCACCCTCGCGCGGCACGAGCTGGACGCGCTGGTGTGGCCGACGTACCCGCAGGCGTGGCCGATCGGGCCGCGCGGCGACGGTGACATCAGTGGCGCGGGTTCGACTCCCACCGCGGTGGCCGGCTACCCCGCGGTGACCGTGCCGTCGGGCTTGGCCGGCGGCCTGCCGACCGGGCTCATGTTCGCCGGCCGGGCCGGCTCCGACGCGGCGCTGTTGTCCTTCGCGTACGCCTACGAACAGGCTACGCACCACCTGGCCACGCCGCCGCCCGTGGCCGGCGCCTCGTGACTGGATCCACTCGGCTCGGCCCAGCACCCGCCAGTAGGCTGGTCCCAGACCCCTCGTGCGGCGTCCATCCTGTGAACTCCCCCAGGGCCGGAAGGCAGCAAGGGTAAGCGGGCCCTGGCGGGTGTGCGGGGGGTCCCTCACGTGATGCGGAGGTACGGGTATGGCTGCGGCGCTCTACAACCGGTACCGCCCGCGGACCTTCGCCGAGGTGGTCGGCCAGGAGCACGTGACCGACGCGCTGACCGCAGCGCTGGCAAGCGGTCGCACCCACCATGCGTACCTGTTCTCCGGGCCGCGTGGCTGCGGCAAGACCTCGTCGGCGCGGATCCTCGCCGCCTCGCTGAACTGCGTGGACGGCCCGACGCCGACCCCCTGCGGCGTGTGCGAGCAGTGCACGGCGATCCGCAGCGGCAGCTCGATCGACGTGGTGGAGATCGACGCCGCCTCGCACGGGGGCGTCGACGACGCCCGCGACCTGCGCGAGCGCGCGCTCTACGTGCCGGCGTCCGGGCGGTTCCGCGTCTTCGTGATCGACGAGGCGCACCAGGTGAGCCGGGACGGGTTCAACGCCCTGCTCAAGATCGTCGAGGAGCCGCCGGACCACCTCGTCTTCATCTTCGCCACGACCGAGCCGGAGAAGGTGCTGCCGACCATCCGCTCGCGCACGTTCTCCTACCAGTTCCGGCTTGTCCCACCCGGGGTGCTCCAGGCGCACCTCGCGCGGATCTGCGCCGCGGAGGGCGCCGACCTCGCGCCCGAGGTGCTGCCGCTCGTGGTCCGCGCCGGCGCGGGGTCCGTCCGCGACAGCCTCTCGGTCCTCGACCAGCTGATCGCCGGCGGTGTCACCACGTACGCCCGAGCCGCGGCGTTGCTCGGCGTGACCGACGCCGTGCTGCTCGACGGGTCGGTCGAGGCCCTCTCGGCGCGTGACGCGGCGGGGTTGTTCGGCGTCGTCGAGGCCGTCGTCGGCGCCGGCCACGACCCGCGGGCCTTCGCGCGCGACCTGCTCGAGCGGCTGCGCGACCTGCTGCTGCTGCGCGCGGTGCCCGAGGCGGCCGAGCGCGGGCTGGTCGAGGGCGTACCGCCCGACCAGCTCGACCGGATGCGCCACCAGGCCTCGTCGCTGGGCGCGGCGGAGCTGTCCCGCGCTGCCGACGTCGTGGCCGCCGGTCTGGTCGAGATGCGCGGCACCACCAGCCCGCGGCTGCAGCTGGAGTTGGTCTGCGCGCGGCTGCTGCTGCCGTCGGTCGACGCAGGCGCCGCGTCGCTGGCCGCCCGGCTGGACGCGGTCGAACGCCGGCTCGCGGTCGCACCCGCCGCCGCTGCGACGCCGGCCGAGCAGCCACCGACGCTGGCTGCGACGCCGGCCGAGCAGCCACCGCCGACGCGGGGTGCGACGCCGGCCGAGCAGCCTCCGCCGACGTCGCGTGCGACGCCAGCCGGCGTACCGCAGACACGTCTGCCGGCTGTCGCACCGGAAGCAGTGACCGCTCCACCGTCGGAAAGCACTGCGCCGCAGGCGGTCCCGGCGGAAACGCCCGGCGCAGTGGACGCCGACCGGCTGCGCGAGTCCTGGCCGCTCGTCCTCGACGCGGTCAAGAAGCGCGCTCGCGTTCCGTACTTCATGCTCTCCGAGCACGCGCAGGTCGCGGCCGTGGTCGGCGATCAGGTGAGCATCGTGATCACGCTCCCGCCGATCGCCCGCCAGTTCCAGGCCGGGCCTGGACCGGACGTGCTGGCCGAGGCGCTCGGCGAGGTCCTGGGTGGCCGCTGGCGGGTGGCGGTGACCCTCGGGGAGCAGGCGGCCGACCCGAGCGGCGCACCGGGCTTCGCACCCGGTGACGGTCCGTCCGAGGTCGATGTCACCGACCCGCCCGACGTCGAGGGGGGCGAGCCGGCGGCCGATCTGCCGCCGTCGCCGCCGCCGGTCGAGCACGACCCGGTCGACTTCGCCCGCAAGGCCTTCGGGGCGACCGTGATCAGCGAGATCGAGTCCGGCTGACGACGGTCGCCCCGCAGGCCGCAAGGCGTACGCGCGACGGGTCAGGGATGGTCGCCGCGTGCCTGGTTGATCAGATCGGGGAGCTCGGATCCGCCGGCCAGCCAGTTGCCCGTCCGGGAGGACCAGTCAGTCACCACCGGGTCGAGCGTGCCCTGAGCGCTGACGACCGCCACGACGTACGGGCCGTCGTCCCACCAGCCAAAGACCGGACCGCCGGAGTCCCCGTGGTTCAGGCTCGTGAACGTCTCGATGTCGCGCCCGTTGCCGCCCTCGAAGAAGCCGGGCGCCCACGAGTCGGCGATGCTGAACCACAGCTCACGGGCCGGCTGGGTGCCGCCGCCGACGTCGCCGGGGTAGCCGACGTGGTTCCAGTAGGCCCCGCCATCCCAGTCGTCGCTGTAGGTCTTGCTGCCGAGCCAGCCGAGCTCGTCGCCGAGCCGGTCACCCAGCACACAGACGACGTAGTCCTCGGCGATCTCGTATTCACCCTCGCCGCCGGACACTTTCTCGTACGAGTAGACGGTCTCGGCCCAGGCGGAGGGAAGCACGTCACCGTCGAAGTAGTCCGGCTGGAAGTGCAGCCACCCGGCGTCGTTGGCGGTCCAACCGACGACGTGGCTCGCGGTCAGCAGGTGTCTTGGCCCGACCAGGCAGCCACTGCCCTGGCCAGCGTTCGTGGTCACCCGGCCGCACGCCCGCCACGGGTACGTGGTGTCGCGGAAGACGTGCCTCCCGTCGGGCGGATACACGAAGAGCGGGTCCACGGGGCGGCCCATGGCACGCAACCGTCGCGGTGTCAGCAGCTGCTCCGTGGCGGCGACCACATCGAGCGAATCGGGCATTCCGACCGAGCTGACGTGTTGCACGCGGTCGACCGATGCCGTCTTGCGTCGGTCCGGCCTGCGAGCGGTCTTCGTTGCCGCACGGGTCGGCTGCTCGAACGCAAAGCGTTCGACGGCGTCGGGCGACCAGCGGCGGGTAGCTTGCAGCTTGGTCAGTGGTTCGGCATTCATGGTGGCTCCGTTCTGGTCCGGGAGGCTCGCTGCCTCGCCGAGAAAGAGCGCCATGGAAGGTCGCCTGATACACGCCGGCACACCCAACGTCGCGAGCACAACCGGCCTGCTGCCCCCGGCGGAACCGCGCACCGCCCTGGACCCGAGACGCGGACGCGCCCGCCCACCGCGTGTGCGGCGGACGGGCGCGTGACACGCCTCACCGTCGACTAGGGCGTGAACACCCGGTAGGCGAAGGAGTAGGTGTCGACGTCGAGGCCGTCGTCGCTGTAGACGAAGTCCTGCACCTTGTGGGTGCCCTTGGCCAGGGTCGCTGACTGCAGCCAGGTGCCGGTGCCGTAGAAAGCAGTCGGCGCATAGCCCAGATACGGGCAGTTACCTATGTAGGTCCCGTCGATTTCCGTGCAGATCGCCCACCTGTTGCTGCTGTCGCTCGAGATGACCTGCACGTTCTGGTCCACCTCGATGGTGCACGTCTTCGCGCACTTGATGCTGGTCAGCCCGTCGACGGCGGCGAAGCCGGAGCTGACCGTCGTGCCGAGGTAGCCGTTGACGAAGTACGTGGTCCCCGCCTTTTCTGCGGTGGCCGCCGCCACGTTGGGCCGAGCGACGTGCGGGTTGGCGGATGCCGCGTGGCTCGCGGGATGGGAGCTGGCGTGGGACGCGAATGCCGCGGTGGCACCGCCTCCGACGACCAACCCCGCGGCGGCCAGGGTGATGGCCGCCAATCTCACTGAACGCATGCTGAACTCCTCTTGAGTGACGATGGGAACTGGTCAGATTTAGTCCATGCTGAATGTCTCGTCAAGACTCTGTGGGTTCCGTGCAAAAAACACTGGCACTGTTGCGGCTGAGTCGCACGAAGAACACGGACAGTGGCCGTAAAGCGGACCACTGGCCCGGAAGCGGGTAATTGCCGCTAGTCGGGCAATCCTCCCTAGGGGTCTTGCATGCAGCCAATCGGGAGTGGGCTATGCGCGAGATGCACGACGAGTAGGGGACGATATTCGCCGGGCGGCCTCAGTAGATGTCGAGCGTCGCGCGTCGCCGGGCCTCGACCTCGATCGCCCGCAGCAGCAGCAGGCCCGCGACCAGGTACGCCGAACCCACCGCGACCTCGAGCCACAGCTGGGCTGCGATCGCCCCGAGGCCACCGCCCGACGCGAGTCCGCGGGCGGCGAGGATGCCGTGCGTCAGCGGCACGTACAACGCGAGGTCGGCGATCCACCGCGGCATCGACGCGAGCGGCACGTTGACCCCGCAGATCACCAGCAGCGCTCCGTACACGAGGTTGGCCAGGACGGCCGTCTCGCGCACCCGGAGCGCGACGGCCGCGATGAACATGCCGAGCCCTGTGCAGGAGTACGCGGTGAGCGCGATCGGTAGCAGCAGCGGCAGCCAGGTCGCCGGCGCCAGGTGGACCCGGAGAAGCGCGGCGCCGGCGAACAGCCCGAACACCGCGACCAGGAAGCCGTTGGCGATGACCGGCAGCGCCCGGCCGAGGAACAGCGCGAGCCGCGCGGCCGGCGTCGCCAGCACCAGCGACAGGGTCTGCTGCTCGCGCTCGCCGGCGATCGTGTTCGCCGTCGCGAACACGCACGGGATCGCGGCGTACAGCAGCGCGTTGCCGATCACGTAGAAGCGGTCGTCCGCCAGGCCCGCGGCGCGGCCGAGGTAGGCGAACAGCAGGATCTGCGCGAGCGGCGAGATCAGGAACGTGGGCACCAGGATCCATGGGGAGATCCAGCCGAACAGCGCCCGGTACGAGGTGAGCCCGCCGACCAGCAGCACCCGCCACCAGCTGGCCACGCGCTCCCGCCTCGACCGGCCGGTGACCACGGCCCCAGCGCCGGGACCGGTCACGACAGCGCCAGGGTTGCGCGCCGGCGGGCCGAGTCCAGGACGCGGGCGGCGAGCAGCGTGCCGATGACGGCGTACGCCCCGGACAGCAGCGCGCACATGCCGACATCCGCCCACGCCCCGGCCCCGCCGCTGCTCGCTGCGCGAAGCGCTTCGACCGCCCAGGTCGGCGCCAGCAGCCACGAGACCGGGTGCACCCACCCCGGCAGGACGGTGAGCGGGACCAGGAAGCCGGCGACGAGCCAGACCGGGTACTCGACGGCGTTGCCGAGCGCCCAGGCCGACCGGTACCGGACGGCGACGATGGACAGCAGGAACCCGAACAGCCCGACCGAGACCACCGTCAGCGGGAGCGCGCCGAGCAGGACCAGCGGCGAGCCCAGCGGGATGCTGATGCCGAAGACCCAGCGCGCCCACAGCAGCGTGCTGACCAGGCTGTAGCCGCCGATCGTGGCCTGCGCCAGCGCGAGCGGTGCGACCAGCACCGGGAACGGCGCGGGGGCGGCCACCAGCAGCTCCAGCGTCCCCTGCCGCCGCTCCTGCTGCAGCGACGACGCCGAGACGGTTGTCACCGCTGACCACACGCCCATCACCGGCGAGCCCACGGCCGTGTATGTGAGGGTCTGCGCACCGTCGCCGGCGCGGACCAGGAAGTAGGCGGTGGTCGCGAAGAACAGCGGCCACACCACCGACAGGGCGCCGTCGAAAGCGCTGCGGCTGCGCAGCTTCAGCTGGAACCCCCAGCCGACCGCGACGAGCCGGAGCAGACCGAGCCGGCCCCGCGCGGGCGGCTCGTAGGCCGGCGCCAGGGTCACGCGGTGTCGACCATCTCGACGTACGCGTCCTCCAGCGTCGGCTCGCGCACGGCGACGCGGCCGACGGGCAGGCCGGCCAGCGTCGCCAGCACCGGTGCCGTGAGCTCGGCCGCCTCGTCGATGCGGACCGCGAGCACCTGCGCCTGGCCCCGCTCCTCGATGCCGGCCGAACGCACGCCGGGCAGGGCGCGGACGGCCGCCAGCCGCTCGGTCGCCGGGCCGAACACGTCCACCTCCAGCACCCGGCCGCGGCTGACCCGGGCCTTGAGCTCGGCCGGTGTCCCCTCGCCGACAATGCGGCCGGCAGCGATGACGGCGATGCGGTCGCAGAGCTGGTCGGCCTCGAACATGTAGTGCGTGGTGAGCAGCACCGTGGTGCCCTGCTCGCGCAGGGTGGCGACGGTGCCGCGCAGCTCGCGGGCGCCGACCGGGTCGATGCCGATCGTCGGCTCGTCGAGGAACAGGACCTTCGGCCGGTGCAGCAGGCCCCGGGCGATGTGCAGGCGCTGGCGCATGCCGCGCGAGTAGCCCTCGACGCGTTCCCCGATCCGGTCGGCCATCCCCACCAGCTCGGCGAGCTCAGCGATCCGCTGCTTCTGCTCGCGGGCGGGCACCGCGTACAGCTCGGCGAAGTAGCGGAGGTTGTCGTACCCGGTCAACCGGTCGTAGAGACCGCGGTCGCCGCCGAAGACGTAGCCCACCCGGCGGCGGATCTCCTGCGGCTCCGCGACGACGTCGTGGCCGAGGATGCGCATCGTCCCAGAGTCGGGCAGCAGCAGCGTCAGCAGCATCTTGATCGTGGTGGTCTTGCCCGCACCGTTGGGCCCGAGCAACCCGAACAGCTCGCCCGAGCCGACGTGCAGGTCGATGCCGCGGACCGCCTCCACGCGCTTCGAGGTGCGGCGCACGATGCCACTGCGGGCGACGTAGCTGCGCCGCAGCCCGCGCACCTCGACGTCCGGCATCCACGCTCCCCTCTCGGCATCGGCGAGTCTCCCGCAGCCGCGCGCCTGCCGTCGCGGCCATTACCCGACACGTACGCTGCCGGCATGGCCAAGGGCAGGGGTAGCGGCCGCCCGCCGATGGGCGGCGGCGTGGGCGGCGGGCAGCCGAACATGCAGGCGCTGATGCGGCAGGCGCAGAAGATGCAGGCGGACATGGTGGCCGCGCAGGAGCAGCTCGCCGGCACGCAGGTCGAGGGCACCGCCGCCAACGGGCTGGTCACCGCGACAGTCTCCGGCGGCGGCGCGCTACTGGCGCTCACCGTCAAGCCCGCGGTGGTCGACCCCGAGGACGTGGACACGCTGGTCGACCTCGTGATCCACGCCGTGCAGGACGCCCAGGCCAAGGCCGCCCAGCTGACCGAGACGACCATGGCCCCGCTGTCGGCGGGCATCCCGGGCCTGCCCTTCTGATGTACGAGGGACCGGTCCAGGACCTGATCGACGAGCTCGGCCACCTGCCTGGCGTCGGCCCCAAGAGCGCGCAGCGGATCGCCTTCCACCTGCTGGCCTGCGACCCGGCCGATGTGGCTCGGCTGGCGCACGTACTCACCGAGGTCAAGGACAAGGTCCACTTCTGCGTGGTCTGCTTCAACGTCGCAGAGGGCGAGCGGTGCCGGATCTGCCTCGACACCCGCCGCGCCGACGACGTCGTGTGCGTGGTCGAGGAGCCCAAGGACGTGGCGGCCGTCGAGCGGACCCGCGAGTTCCGCGGTCGGTACCACGTGCTCGGCGGCGCCATCAGCCCCATCGAGGGCATCGGCCCCGACGACCTGCGGATCCGTGAGCTGCTGACCCGGCTCGCGGACGGTGCGGTGCAGGAGGTGATCCTCGCGACCGACCCGAACACCGAGGGCGAGGCCACCGCCACGTACCTGACCCGGCTGCTGGTGCCGATCGGGCTGCGGGTGACGCGGCTCGCGTCCGGTCTGCCGGTCGGTGGTGACCTCGAGTACGCCGACGAGGTCACCCTGGGTCGGGCGTTCGAGGGCCGCCGTACCGTCGTCGCCTGACAGTGCGGGCGCCGTCCCGGCTCCCGTCGATCCGTCGAGATGTGGGAAATGTTCGTACGGGGCGGCATGTCCCGGTGAACACGCCGCATCTCGGCTACATGTTCGAGCGGCCGTCGCGGGGGGCGAAGGCGGCGAGGGCCTCGAGGTCGCCGGCACGCGAGTGCAGGTACTCGTCGGTCCACGCATCGACGTCGTCGTAGTCGCACGTGGTCGCGATCTGCGCCCGCGCCGCCTCGATGTCGAACGCGGCCGTACGCAGCGTGACGCCGCCGCGGTCCAGCAGCGCCCAGTGCGCGCCCGCCCCGCCGTACGGCATCCCGACGCTGCCGGGGTTGATCACCAGCCGCCGGTCCACCAGCCGGACGAACGGCATGTGCGTGTGCCCGCACACGACGGTGCGGACGTCGGCGGGCAGGTCGGCGAACGCCTCGCCCCACCGCTCGACCCGGGTGTCGACGAGGACGACCTCGTCGTCCTCGCGCGGGCTGCCGTGGCAGCACAGCACCGGCCCGAAGCCGTCGACCTCCAGCGTCACCGGGTGCGGCAGGTCGCGGAGCACCGTGAGCAGGTCCGGGCGGGCGTGCAGCCGGGCGGCGGCCCACCGGGCGATCGGGTCGGGTACGTCCACCGGGAGGCCGTCGGCGAGCGCGACCAGCTCGCGGTCGGCATTACCCCGTACCAGCACCGCGCGATTGCCGAGCCCGAGCAGCCGGTCGAGCACCAGGTCTGGCTGTGGGCCGGCGGCGAGGTCACCGGTGACGACGATCCGCGCCGCACCCGCGGCCTCGACCTCCGCCAGCGCGGCGTCGAGCGCGGGCAGGACGCCGTGGATGTCAGACAGCACCGCGAGACCGCTCACGCCGTAGACACTGCCGCGACCGGCCCCGAGCCGCCACCACCGTTCGCTCTCGGCCGACTGACCGGGACCGAGCGGCGGGCCGGCGCGAACCGCCGGTGTGGACCGGGACGCCCTGACCGGCGCGGTCCGGGTCGCCCGCTCGGCGAGAACTGCGAGGCGGCAGGCGGACGCGCCGGTATCCTCAGCAGTCGTGGCGCTCGTGGTGCAGAAGTACGGCGGCAGCTCGGTGGCCGACGCCGAGCGCATCAAGCGCGTCGCCGAGCGCATCGTGGCGACCCACCGCGAGGGCCACGACGTCGTCGTCGTGGTGAGCGCGATGGGCGACACCACCGACGACCTGCGCGACCTCGCCGAGCAGGTGACACCGATGCCGCCCGCCCGCGAGCTCGACATGCTCCTCACCGCCGGCGAGCGCATCTCGATGGCGCTGCTGGCGATGGCCATCGCGACGCTCGGCCACGACGCACGCAGCTTCACCGGCAGTCAGGCCGGCATCATCACCGACTCGGCGCACGGCAAGGCCAAGATCATCGACATCACCCCGGGCCGCATCCGCGAGGCGCTGGCGAAGGGCCGGATCGCCATCGTGGCCGGCTTCCAGGGCGTGAGTCAGGACACCAAGGACGTCACGACGCTCGGGCGGGGTGCGTCGGACACCACGGCGGTGGCCCTGGCCGCCGCGCTGGGCGCAGACCGCTGCGAGATCTACACCGATGTCGACGGCGTCTTCACCGCCGACCCGCGCCTGGTACCGAATGCCCGGCACCTGCCGGCAGTGTCGTACGAGGAGATGCTCGAGCTCGCGGCGAGCGGAGCCAAGGTGCTGCACCTGCGCTGCGTCGAGTACGCGCGGCGGCACGGCGTCATCGTGGTCGTGCGCTCGTCGTACTCGACCAAGCCAGGGACGACCATCACAGGAGAGGGCGGCATGGAGCAGGCGATCATCTCGGGCGTCGCGCACGACACCAGCGAGGCCAAGATCACCGTGGTCGGCGTCCCGGACAAGCCCGGCGAGGCGGCCAACATCTTCGACGCGATGGCCGGCGCCGAGGTCAACATCGACATGATCGTGCAGAACGTCTCGGCCGCCTCGACCAACCTGACCGACATCTCCTTCACCGTCCCCCGCGCGGACGGGCCGGCCGCGCTCGGAGCGCTGGAGAAGATCAAGGATCGGGTCGGCTTCGAGCGGCTGCTGTACGACGAGCACGTCGGCAAGGTCTCGCTCGTCGGCGCGGGGATGCGGACGCACCCCGGCGTCTCCGCGACCTTCTTCCGCGCGCTGGCCGATGCCGGGGTGAACGTCGGGATCATCTCCACCTCGGAGATCCGGATCAGCGTCGTCTGCCGGGACGACGACGTGGCGGTTGCCGTGCGAGCGGTGCACGACGCCTTCGGGCTCGGCAGCGACGAGGTCGAGGCCGTGGTCTACGGCGGGACCGGGCGATGAGCGCGGGCCACGCAGAGCCGGCGCCGAAGACGCTGCCGACGCTGGCCGTGGTGGGCGCCACCGGCGCGGTCGGCACCGTCGTCCGGCAGCTGCTGACCGAGCGTCCGGACGTGTGGGGCGAGATCCGCCTGGTCGCGTCGGCCCGCTCGGCCGGCAGGTTCCTGCCCGTCCGCGGGGAGCAGGTCCAGGTGCGGGCACTCTCCGCGGAGGTCTTCGACGGCGTCGACATCGCCCTGTTCGACGTGCCCGACGAGGTGTCCGCCGAGTGGGTGCCGGTCGCTGCGCGGCGCGGCGCCGTGTGCGTCGACAACTCCGGCGCGTTCCGGATGGACGTCGACGTTCCGCTGGTCGTGCCCGAGGTCAACCCGTTCGCCGCGGCGAGCCGGACGCGCGGGATCATCGCCAACCCGAACTGCACGACGCTGGCGATGATCGTCGCGCTCGGTGCGCTGCACCGCGAGTTCGGGCTGGAGTCGCTGGTGGTCGCCTCGTACCAGGCCGCCTCGGGCGCCGGGCAACCCGGCATCGACCGGCTGGTGGCCGAGATCGCCTGTGTCGCAGCCGATCCCAGCCTCGGCTCCGCCCCCGGCGACGTACGCAAGGCGGTGGCCGAGCTGGCCGGCGAGTCGCCGTTCCCCGCGCCGCTGGCCCTGAACGTGGTGCCCTGGGCGGGCTCGGCCAAGGACGACGGTTGGACCAGCGAGGAGCTGAAGGTCCGCAACGAGTCGCGCAAGATCCTCGGGTTGCCGCAGCTGAAGGTCTCGGCCACCTGCGTACGCGTGCCGGTTGTCACGACGCACTCGCTCGCGGTCCACGCCCGCTTCGGGCGGCCGGTCACCCGCGGCGAGGCGCTCGACGTGCTCGGTCGCTCGCCCGGGGTCGAGGTCGCGGAGCTCCCCACGCCGGCGGATGTCGTCGGCACTGATCCCACGTACGTGGGCCGGGTCCGCCAGTCACTCGACGACCCCCACGCGCTGGACTTCTTCGTGGTCGGGGACAACCTGCGCAAAGGCGCGGCCCTCAACACCCTGCAGATCGCCGAGCTGGTCGCCGGCGAGCTGTAGCGGCCGCATGCCGAGCCGGTCCGCCTGCATGCGCCGAGGGCCCGATGTCTCCAGACGGGACGTGCCATGAGCGGCTATGTGACCAGGCCACTCGATGCCGAGACCTGGGATGCCTTCGCGCGCCTGGCCGAGAAGCACAACGGGGTGTGGGGCGGCTGCTGGTGTACCTGGTTCCATCCGGCGTGCGCCGAGAAAGGTGTGAGCGCCGCGGGCAACCGTGCGTACAAGGAACGCCTTGTTCGCGAGGGCAGCGCCCACGCCGCCCTGGTCTTCGACGGCGATGTCGCGGTGGCGTGGTGCGAGTTCGGGCCGCCGGCGGAGTTGCCGAACATCTACCACCGGAAGGAGTACGACGCGGCGCTGGGCACCCCGCCGGACTATCGCCTCACGTGCTTCTTCGTCGACCGGAGCTATCGGCGCAAGGGGGTCGCCGCCGCGGCGCTGCGTGGTGCCCTGGAGCTCATCGCGAAGGCGGGGGGTGGTGTGGTGGAGGGGTATCCGCAGGACACCGGCGGGAGGAGGACGTCGGGCTCCTTCCTGTACAACGGCACTCGTACGCTCTTCGAGAAGGCAGGCTTCAGCTACGAGCGGTCCAAGGGGAAGAACCACTGCGTGATGCGGGCGACGGTCGCACCGAGCTAGCGGTCTCCGGGCCGGAGTGAGCGGAGCCGTTCCTCGTCCGGCTCGTTGGCCTAGCCTGGTGGCGTGGCCGACTCCCGGTACCGGATCTCGCTCGAGCAGTTCGAGCGCGAGACGCCGCGTGTGCACGCGCGCCCGGTCGACCCCGACGATCCGGACGGCGAGATGTCGCCGGGAACGGCGTTCGCCATGGTCGAGCAGCCGGAGCCGCCGCCGAACCCCAACACGATCGAGGGCATCATCGCCGGGGTCGGCAAGATGGCCTCAGCCGCCGCCGCGGGCGGCACGACGGGGCGGCGGGCCAGGCAGTCCCAGCGTGCGCTCATCCTGATTATCGCGCTGCCGTTCCTGATCGCGCTGCTCGTCGTCCTCTTCCACTGACCCGGCACGCCGGTGGCGTGGGTCGCGCTGTCTGCGAGGCTGAACGGCGTGGACCGGCCGATCGACGCCCTCGTCGTCGGCGGCGGCCCGGCCGGGCTCTCGGCCGCGGCCCGGATCGCGGCCGCGGGCCACTCGGTGGTCGTGCTCGAACGGGCCAGCGCCTTCGGCGAGCCGGTCCGTACCTCGGGCGGCAGCTTCATCCGGCCCATGCGGGCGATGGGCGTCCCGGCGCATCTCTGGCAGCCGGTCACCCGGCTGCGCATCGCCGGCCCCGGGGTCGACCGGACCTTCCGCTACCGGCGCGCCCGGATGTGCGTCCTGGACGTCCGCGGGCTCTACCAGTGGCTGGCGACGCGCGCGGCCGAGTCGGGCGCCGAGCTGCGCCTGCGCGAGCACGTCACCGGCGCGTTGCTCGAGCGGGGCGCAGTCGTGGGGGCGGTGGTACGGGGCCGGGGTGAGGTCCGCGCCCGGCTGGTGGTCGACGCCTCCGGCACCGCCGGCGTGATCGCACGCGAGGCGGGGCTGCGCGGCACCGCACCGCGGACGGCGGTCGGCCTGGAGGTCGAGGTCTTCGCCCCCGCGTACGACCAGCGGGAGGCGCTGCTCGTCGTCGGCGACGCCGTCGCGCCGGGAGGCTACGGCTGGGCGTTCCCGCGCGGTGACGGTCGGGTGCGCCTCGGCGTCGGTGTGGTCCGCCCGGACTCCGGCGCCGATGTCGAGGAGCTGCTGGCCCATCTCGTGGAGCGGGTGCCGGCGCTCCGCGAGACCTGCGCGGGCGCGCAGCCGCTGGAGCGGCACGCGGGCGTGATGCCGGCCTTCGCCCACGGTGCCGTCCCCGCGGTCGCCGACGGCCTCGTCGTGGTCGGGGACGCCGCTGGGCACGGCTCCACGCTGCTCGGCGAGGGCATCCGGCATGCGATGACCAGCGGCCGGCTCGCCGGCGCCGTCGCGGCCGAGGCGCTGGACAGCCCGGGAACACCTGCGGCACAGGCGTTGTCGGCGTACCCGCAGCGGTGGGAGCGACGGTTCGGCTGGCAGATGCGGATCGGGTACGCCCTCCACACCCGGATCTGCACGTACACCGATGCCGACTGGCACCGGGCCCTGTCGGCGGTCGCGCGGATGTCATCCGGCGTCGTCATGACCGCACTCGCCGGGGAGCTGACACCGCGGTTCGCGGCCCGCCTCGTCCTCCGCCACCCGTTGCTCGCCGCCGGCGAGGGACGCCGGTTCGTCCGGGCGGCGGCCGGGCGTGCGGCATAGTGGCCGCATGCCACTGAACGGTGAGTACGAGCCGAGCCCCTCGGAATGGGTTCGGGAGCAGGTCGAGCTGTACGAGAGTTCGGGCGGCACCGAGGGGACGACCATGCGTGGGATGCCGGTGGTGGTGGTAACCAGCCGCGGGGTCTCCAGCGGAAAGCTGCGCAAGAACCCGGTGATGAAAGTCGAGCACGAGGGCTCGTACGCGGTGGTGGCGTCCAAGGGCGGCGCACCGGACCAGCCGGCCTGGTACTACAACATCGTCGCGGACCCGCACGTCGAGCTGCAGGACGGCCCGTTGAAGCGGGACATGGTCGCCCACGTCGCGCATGGCGCGGAGCGGGAGACCTGGTGGGAGCGGTGTGTCGCCGCGTTCCCGGACTACGCCGACTATGCGAAGAAGACGGAGCGGGAGATCCCCATCTTCGTCGTCGATCCCGCGGACCCGCCCCGCGCCTAACGGCCCGCTCCCCGAAGCCCGCGCCCGCTGACTGCCCGCGCCTTCTGACTGCCACGCCCCAACCGCCCGCGCGCCTAACCTCCAGCGCGCCGCCGCGCGGTGCGGGTGCGGCGGGTGGCCTGCACGTCGCGCAGCACGGTCGAGTCCGCGCCGTCCAGCGTCCGGACCTCGGCCATGTTCAGGTCCAGCGCGTCCCGCCCGAGCGCGGCGTCCTCGTCGGACACGGTGCTGGGGTCCAGGAACAGCTGCGACAGCGCTGGGACGCGCTCGCGCATCTCCCGCTCGATCGTCGTGCACACGCTCTCGATCTCGCGGGCCCGCAGGTCCGCCATGAACTGCACACGCGCCGCGACCAGCACGCTGGCCGGCCCGAGCTGCATCGTCAGCACGTGGGCGATCCGCTCGACCTCCTCGTGCCGGGCGATCACGTCGATGGCCACCAACCGGAGCGCCGGGTCGGCGGCCTCGCCGATCAGCAGCTCCTTGGTGTCACGGCCGAGGGCGAGGGCCACGTACGCCAGCAGCACCGCGATCACGATCGAGGCCACGCCCTCCCACACGTCGCGCCCGGTGAGCTGGTGCAGCAGTGTGCCGAGGGCGGCGATGCCGATGCCCACCACCGCGACCGTGTCCTCGCTGGCGACCGTCTTGACCGTCGGGTCAGGGCTGCGGAGCACGTACGTGGTGAACCGGCGCCCGGCGGCGGCTGCCTCGCCGTGCACCTGGCGCAGGGCCTTGAGCAGGGACGCGCTCTCGAAGACGAGCGAGACGGCGAGGATCACGTAGACCACGACGAACTCGCCGGTGTCGGTGTGGTGGTGGCCGCCGCGGCTGATGGCGGTGACCCCCTCGTACAGGGCGAAGCCGGCGCCGGAGACGAAGATCCCGACGGCCGCGAGCAGCGACCAGAAGAAGCGCTCCTTCCCGTAGCCGAACGGATGGTCGCGGTCGGCCGGCCGTGCGGAGCGCTTCAGCGACAGCAGCAGGAAGACCTCGTTCAGGGTGTCGGCCGCCGAGTGCGCGCCCTCCGACAGCAGCGCAGCCGAGCCGCTGACCAGCCCGCCGATGATCTTGGCCGTCGTCACGAGCAGGTTGGCCGCGAGGGCGAGCAGGACCGTGGACCTGCTCTCCGCATCCTGCGCCGGCTCGCTCACGGGAGCACCTTGGCGAAGCACCGCGACATCGGCAGCTCGTCGTACGGTGGGTAGACCTCGATCGGCGCATAGCCGAGCCGCTCGTAGACGTGGATCGCCTCGGGCTGCCGGTCCCCGGTCTGCAGGATCAGCCGGCCCGCGCCGAGCGTCCGGGCCCGTTCTTCGAGCCACCCCATGACCGCGTACGAGATCCCCCGACCGCGGCGGCTCTCAGCGACGATCAGCCGCTTGACCTCGAGCTCGCCGCGGAGCCAGCGAAGGGCGCCGTGCCCGACAGCGGTGTCATCGAGGTCGATGGCCAGGCAGGTCACCGCGATGTCGGCCGGGTCGATGTGCAGCGCCGTCGGCGGCCGGTCGATGAGGGAGTCGCGGTAGCGGGCGGACATCTCGACATCCATCTGCGCGCGCATCGCCGTCGCCCGCGGGTCGGCCCACGGCACCTCGAGCACGCGGACCGACACACCGACAGTCTGACGGCGCACGCTCAGGCGCGAGCCACACGGGCCGCTCGCCAGCTGCACGCGCGCTCCGGCCGGCCGCAGGACCGGCTCGGCGCCGAGGTTGACGACGCAGCCCGCGCCGGCGCCTGCCTCTCACCCTCAGGCTGCGTTTGTCGGGGTTGCGTCCGGCTTCGCGCCCGATCTCCGGACGGAACCCCGACACCTGCGTACGCACCCTCAGGGCGCGAGCCACCCGGCCGTGTCGGGCGGCAGCAGGCCG
This sequence comes from uncultured bacterium, assembly GCA_964245825.1. GTDB lineage: Bacteria > Actinomycetota > Actinomycetes > Mycobacteriales > CAJCIY01 > CAJCIY01. The sequence goes on from CAXTNT010000004.1 coordinate 84,428, forward strand.
TCCGCCAGCGGCCCGCTCGCCAACAGGACCTGCGCACCGGTCGGCAGCGGGACCGGCTCGGCGCCGAGGTTGACGACGCAGCGCGGGCCGCCGGCCTGAACGTCGAGCACCTGCGCGTCGCGGCGGTGCCAGCGCAGCGGCGCGAGCGGATCGAGGTCGCGGCCCCTGCACGCCAGGGCCCGGCGGTAGAACGCCAGCGTCGAGCCGGGGTCGGGCTCCTGCGCGGCGACCGTCAGCGGCGCCCAGTCCAGCGGCTGCGGCAGCCAGCTCGCGGCGCCCGGCCCGAACCCGTACGAGGGCATCGCCCCCGACCACGGCAGCGGCACCCGGCACCCGTCGCGCCCTCGGTTGCGGTGCCCGGAGCGGACCCAGATCGGGTCCTGCAGCGCCTCGTCCGGAACGCGGACCTCGGGCAGGCCCAGCTCCTCGCCCTGGTAGAGGAACGTCGGGCCCGGCAGTGCCAGCACCAGCAGCAGTGCCGCCCGGGCGCGGCGCAGGCCGTCCTCGCCGCCGCCGTACCTGCTCACCTGCCGGACCACGTCGTGGTTGGCCAGCACCCATGTCGACGGCGCGCCGACCGCGTGCAGCTCGGTGATCGAGCGGTCGATGGCCGCCGCCATCTCCGCCGCCTCCCACGCGGAGAACAGCAGCCGGAAGTTGAACGCCAGGTGCAGCTCGTGTGGGCGTACGTAGCGGGCCTGCGCCGCGGCGTCGCCGAGCCAGACCTCGCCCACCAGCACCGGGTCGTGGTCGTACTCGCCGCAGATCCGCCGCCAGCCGCGGTAGACGTCGTGCACCTCGGGCTGGTCGTACATGCCGGTCGCGATGGGCGTCTCGCTCATCAGCTCCGGCGCGATCCCATGCGGGTTGTCCGGCAGCGCCGCGTCCTTGACCAGGCCGTGCGCGACATCGATCCGGAACCCGTCCACCCCACGGTCCAGCCAGAAGCGCAGCGTCTGCTCGTAGTCGAGCCCCACCTCGGGGTTGCGCCAGTCGAGGTCGGGCTGCTCGGGTGCGAACAGGTGCAGGTACCACTGCCCGTCCGGGACGCGGGTCCACGCCGGGCCGCCGAAGGCCGAGCGCCAGTTGTTCGGCGGCTCGCCGCCGTCCGGCCCGCGCCCGGCCCGGAACAGGAAGCGCGCCCGTTCGGCGCTGCCGGGCCCGGCCGCGAGCGCGGCGCGGAACCAGGGGTGCTGCGACGACGCGTGGTTGGGGACGATGTCGACGATCAGCCGCATGCCCCGCGCGTGCACGTCTGCGACGAGGGCGTCGAGGTCGGCGAGGGTCCCGAACAGCGGCTCGACCCCTCTGGGGTCGGCGACGTCGTAGCCATGGTCGGCCATCGGCGAGGGGTAGAACGGCGTCAGCCAGAGGGCGTTGACGCCGAGTCGCTCGAGGTGGTCGAGGTGGTTGCGGATCCCGGCGAGGTCGCCGACCCCGTCGCCGCTCGCATCGGCGTAAGAGCGCACGTACACCTCGTAGAAGACCGCGGTCTGCCACCAGCGCGCCTCGGTCACCCGCCGATGCTAGGGGCCGTGGGCGCTCAGGTACGCCGTCGCGAGCCTCTTGGGCGCCCGGGTCAGCCAGGCGTCGGCGACGATCTCCGCGAGCTCGGGCCCGGCGATGCGCTCGAGCCTGATCAGGATTGCGGCGTACCCCCGGAAGTGCGGCGTGGTGAAGAAGACCGCCGGCGACGACTCGATGAGCGCCCACTTCACGCCCTCGTCGGCGGTACGGGCGGCGAGGATCGGTCCGTCCGGCGCGTCGGCGCCGAGTGCGTCCAGGTCGCCGCGCCGCAGCGGCCGCTCCCACAGGAAGCCCTTGCCGCGTACGCGCCAGTCCCGTGGCGTCGGCTCGGTGCTCTCCGGCATCGCCAGCGCGAGGCGGCGCACCTCGTCCCAGTCGGCCACCCGGCGACCGTAGCCAAGTGCCGGCCAGGCCGCCGCTGTCGAAGCCGCAGAAGTCGGTCACACCGGGCGTACGACGTGCTGAGCGTGTAATGACTCGATGTCTCTCACGAGACAACCATTCGGGGCGTTGGGCTCGTTGATCTGGTGTGGGGGTCACCGTGGAAGCACCGGACGTCACCGGCTTCGAGCAGTACGTGCGTCAGCGTGGTCACGCGCTGGTACGGACCGCTGCGTTGTTGGTCGGGGACGTGCAGCTGGGTGAGGACCTGGTGCAGGAGGTGCTGTCGAGGCTGGCGCCGCGGTGGCAGTCTGTGCAGTCGCTCGAGCATCCCGAGGCATACGTCCACCGCGCCTTGGTCAACAAGGCGGTGTCCTGGCGGCGTCGGCGTAGCTGGACTGAGACGCCGACGGAGGTCTTGCCGGATCAGGGACAGGCCCAGCAGCCTTATGACGACGCCGTTTTCCGCGCGCTGCGCAGCTTGCCGCCCCGCCAGCGGGCGGTTGTCGTGCTGCGCCATTACCTGGACTACACCGAGGCCACGACCGCCGAGCACCTGGGTTGCTCGGTAGGCACCGTCAAGAGCCAGCACGCCAAGGCCGTCGTCAGGCTGCGGGCAGCGCTGACCGCAGAGGGGGAGGGCACGTGATCGAAGGCTACGAGGACATCGACCTGGCGCTGGCGCGGGCTGCGGCATCGGTCCCAGACGAGCCGCACCGGCTCGCCGGGACGCATCGCCGCCGCCTCCGTCGTCTGCGCCAGAGACAGGCTGGTGTGGCCGCGGGCATCACTGCCGGGTTGGTGCTGGCGGGTGCGGTCATCACGGTTGTGCACCACCCGAACCAGGCCGCGTCGGTGACGACCGCCCCGCCGGGGGGGCAGCTGGTGGGCGCGTCCGGCAAGGTCGTTGCCATCCCGGGGCGGGCGGTCCGGTTCTGCGACCCGTTCGTCATAGTCAACGGCTGGTCAACGGTCCTGGACGTGGACTGCCCGGGGGTTGACGCCGAGGGCGTCGACGTTGGTGGGCTCACCGACCGCACTGACACCGCAGGAACGGTCCGCGGCGAGGCCCACCTAGTGGGCACGTACACCGGAGGTGTCCTGCACGTCACGGCGCAGGGTCCGCCCACGTCCGCGCCGAGGACTCCCACGATCCACGATCATCCGCCGTGCGCCGCACCCGCGAACGGCTGGGCAACCACGCCTGCCTCGGGTGAACTCGACGTCGCGGCGGCTATCGCCTACCAGACCGCGCATCCTGCCGATGTCGTGCAGTTCGCGCTTGCGCATCCCTCCGCCGACCAGTCGCTGATCCTGATCCTGACAAACGGCAACCCCGCCGAGGCGCAACGCGCGCTTGCACGCGTATACCCGCCTGACCAGTTGTGCGTCGCGCAGAGTCGGTATTCCGCAGATGAGATCAAAGAGGCGACGAGAGACCCCGCACTAGTGGCCACGATGAAGACTCAAATCCAGAGCGGGAATCTGGTGTTGAACCCGACCGACGACCAAGTCCAATATCAGATCGTCGGCATCATTGAGTGGCCCGCCATCGCCCAGGCCATTAGGCACCACCCGGACGGCCTGATCACATTCGAGGCCTGGCTCACGCCGGTGCCCTGACCCGGTTCTCCGCCGCTTGTCGAGTCTCCTCGCTGACTCGCCGTCTACTTTCCGAGCCGGACTATCTGGCCCGGGTCCTGGCTGCCGATGAGTGCCGGTGCCGTCGAGGCGTAGAGCGAACCGTGGTAGTACTCGAGGGCGACGACGCCGGGCAGGCTGGCGACCGTGACGGGGCTTCCGCCCACAACTTCGGAGATGGTGCTGTCGCCCTCATTGGCGACGAAGACCGTCCCGCCCGGGGCGACGGCGAGGTTGGTCGCCCCCGCAAAGCCGCTGGCAAACAGCTGCGGCGTACCGCCGGCTGCCGGAATGGTGTAGACCATGCCCGGGTTGGCCGGGCCTTCGATGCCGCCAGGCAGGTCGCTGACATAGAGCGTGCCGTCGTGGAGTTCGACGTCAGTGGGCACGCCTTCGAACTTGTACGTGACTCCGATGAAGCAGGACGGTAGGCCGGTCTCGGCGACGGTCTCGGCCGTGAACGTCACGGGGGCGGGCGGCATCACCGCAAGGGTCGACACGACCCCGGCGTCGGTGACCTTGAGGATGTCGTTACCCCCCGCGTCGCCGACGGCCCATGCGCCGTCGCCGAGCGAGACCACGGAGTACGGGTGTGAATCGACGACGCCGGTGTACTTCACGGGTGCGTGCAGCTTGGCCAGCGTGGACAGGACGCACGGGTCGGTGCTGTCGGTGCCGTACTCGGTCGTGCCGTCGGGGTTTGCGCTCGCCTCGTAGGCGGCGAGGTCGACCTTGACCGGCTTGGCTCCGGGCTTGAGGATCACGAGCTGCGTCAGGTGGTGGCTGTGGTCGCTCTTGGCATAAGCAACGGTGTGAGTCGCGTCGTCGTAGTCGACGCCGGCCACGTCGCCACGCGGCCCGGTGTGCCCGAGCGGGAGGGCTGACTTGGTGTCGGTGAGCAGACCCACGAAGGAGTCGGTCACGAACACGTGCCCGTTGCCAAGCGCGAATTGCAGCGGACCCACATAACCCGTCGCGACGACCTGCTTGACCTGCAGCTGCGGACTTGCGGCCCCTGCTGGCATCGCGAAGAGCGACAGCGAAAGGACGCCACCCAGGCCGAGGACGGTACGGACGAGACTCGCGGATCTGAGCATGACGCGCCTTCCAACGACGGAGCCGAGTGCGGCAATCATTGGCACAGCGGCGGGCGTCGTCAAGGGCCGGCAGGCGTGATTACTGAACGGGGTTCGGTGGCGACGGAGCGTTAACCGCGCCGAGCGTGAGAGCGATTCACGTCGACCGCGATGGCGGTGGGCGGATCACACAGTCGGGATGGTGGTGTCCTGGTTCAGGACATAGGAAACGGGTCTCTCGGGTCATAGGAAACCGGGGGCGGTTGATCATCGTCGATGTCGCAGGCCCGTTTGGTGATCACCGCAGTCGTGCCCGAAGGCCGGTCGCAGGCAGAGGTCGCCCGCGCCTACGGAGTGTCGAAGGGGTGGGTCAGCAAGCTCGTCGCCCGCTATCGAGCAGAGGGGGAAGCGGCGTTCGAGCCGAGGTCACGGCGCCCGCACAGCTCACCGAACGCGACACCACCAGAAACGGTGGAGCGGATCGTGGCGCTGCGCCGGGCGCTGTCGGGAGCTGGGTTAGACGCCGGACCGGACACGATCGGCTGGCACCTGGCCCGCGGCGGCGGGCCGGCGGTGTCACCGGCGACGATCAGCCGGCTGCTGAGGGCAGCGGGGCTGGTCGTGCCGCAACCCTCGAAACGTCCGAGGTCCTCCCACGTGCGGTTCGCCGCGGACCTGCCGAACGAGACCTGGCAGTCAGACTTCACCCACTACCGCCTGGCCGACGGCCTCGACTGCGAGATCGTGACCTGGCTCGATGACCACTCCCGCTACGCCCTGCACGTCAGCGCCCACCAGCCGGTCACCGGCCAGATCGTGCTGGCGACGTTCCGCCAGGCCGTTGCCGCGCACGGGATCCCGGCCTCGACCCTCACCGACAACGGGAGTCCTCAACCCCGACAAGGACTACCAACCACAGCAGCCGAAACGATCATGAAGCCGCAGGTTCAGAGGTTTCCGATGTCCTGAGAGATCACACAGTCGGGATGGCGGGATTCGAACCCACGACCTCCTCGTCCCGAACGAGGCGCGCTACCAAGCTGCGCCACATCCCGAAGCGCTCGCCGCGGCAGACTACCCGACGGCGCCGTCCGCGGCCACGAGGGTCAGCAGCGAGGCCTCCGGTCGGCAGGCGAAGCGCACCGGGGCGTACGGGGACGTGCCCAGGCCCGCAGACACGTGCAGCCACGACCCGGCGTACCGCGACAGCCCACGGCAGCGGGACCGGTCGAGGTTGCAGTTGGTGACCAGCGCACCGAACCCCGGTACGCGCAGCTGGCCGCCGTGGGTGTGCCCGCAGAGCAGCAGCGCGTCGCCGTCCGCGGAGAACGCGTCCAGCACCCGGGGCTCGGGCGCGTGGACGACCCCCACGGTCAGGTCGGCCGACGGCGGCGGGCCGGCGACGGCCGGCAGGTCGTCCAGGCGCAGGTGCGGGTCGTCCACCCCGCGGAAGGACAGCCGCCGGCCGTCGACCTCCAGCACCGCGCGCGCGTTGCTCAGGTCGTGCCACCCGGCCTCGGTCAGCCCGCGGACCAGTCGGTTCCACGGCAGCTCGATCCCCAGCACCCGCTTGTGGCGCGGGTTCAGGTACTTCAGCGGGTTCTTCGGCACCGGCGCGTAGTAGTCGTTCGACCCCAGTACGAAGACCCCGGGCCGGTCGAGCAGCGGTTCGTACGCCCGCAGCACCGCGGCCACACCGTCCGCGCCCGCGAGGTTGTCGCCCGTGCACACCACCAGGTCTGGCAGCAGCCGGGCGAGGTCGCGGATCCACGCCTGCTTGCCGACCTGCCGGCCGAGCATGTGCACGTCCGACACGTGCAGCACCCGCAGCGGCCGTGACCCGGGCGCGAGCACCGGCACCTCGGCGCGGCGCAAGGTGAACGCGGTCCGCTCCCACAGCGAGGCGTAGCCCACCGCCGCGCCCGCGGCGAGCGTCAGGGACCCCAGCGCGGTGACTGCCTGCACGCATCTAGTGTCGCAGTCGTGGACGTCCTCGACAGCGACCTGAAGACAACCCTGCGCGCCGACATGACCGCCGCCCTGCGCGCCAAGGACGAGCTGCGGCTGGGCACGCTGCGGATGCTGCTGTCCGCCATCACCACCGAGGAGGTGGCGGGCAAGACCGCGGCCACCCTCACCGACGAGCAGGTGCTCGCCGTGCTGGGCCGCGAGGCCAAGAAGCGCCGGGAGGCCGCGGACGCCTTCGAGGCGGCGGGCCGCACCGAGCTGGCCGCGAAGGAGCGCGCCGAGGGCGAGATCGTGGCCGCGTACCTGCCGACGCCGCTGGACGACGAGCAGCTTCGCGAGATCGTCGCCGAGGCGATCGTGACCGCCGAGGCGCAGCAGATGGGGCCGGCGATGAAGGCGGCGAACGCGGCGGTGGCCGGTCGGGCCGAGGGCGGCCGGGTCGCCGCGGAGGTACGACGCCAGCTCGGGCTCTGAGCTACTTCTTGTGGTGCTTCGGGGGCGGCGGCAGCGAGATGATCGGGGTCACGGTGATCGTCGGCACGCCGGCCGGGAGCGTCGGACCGACCGTGGGCGGCCCCGTCGGCGTCGGCGTGGCGGTCGGAGTCGGCGCAACCGCCCCGGGGTCGTTGGCCTCCGGCACCGTGAAGTCCTCCACCGGCTGGCCGGTCATGGCCTTCTCCATTGTCGTGCGCCAGATCGGGCCGGCGATGGACGCCCCGAAGAAGTTGTTTGGCGAGAAGGTACGTCCCGTGGCGAGGTCGGTGATCGGCGCCGCCGATTTCGACGGGAGCTTCGGGTCGAAGATGCCGACCGCGGTCGCGAGCTGCGGGGTGTAGCCGACGAACCAGCCGCCCTTGCCGTCGTCGAGGGTGCCCGTCTTGCCCGCTGCCGGCCGCCCGATGCCCAGGCCGCGGCCAGTCGCCCCGGGCTTGTTGAGCACGCCCTGCAGGATCGAGGTGACGGTGTCGGCGACGTCGGCCGACACCGCCTGGTGACAGACGCTGCCCGTGAAACCGACGGGGCTCCCCGTGAGCGTCGTGATCCTGCGGACCGCGCTCGTGGTGCAGGCCAGGCCGTGGGCTGCGATCGTGGCGTATGCGGTGGCCATGTCGAGCACCGAGAACCCGTCGCCGGAGCCGAGGGTCAGCGAGTAGCCGTAGTCGCCGTGCTGAAAGGTGTACTTGGCGGACGGCGGTCCCTGCCCGATGATGCCGAGCTGCTTGGCCATCGCGGCCAAGGCCTCGGGTCCACCGACCCTCTGCTCGAGCTGGACGTAGAACGTGTTCACCGACTGCCAGGTGCCGGTGTACAGGTCGCAGTTGCATGCCTCGCCGTCGCCGGCGTTCGAGAACGCGTCATGGCAGCGCGTGCCTGTCGGGTTCGCCGCGCCGGGTACGTGGTAGCAGTTCGGCGAGGGGATGCGTGTCGTCAGCGGGATGCCCTGCGCGATCGCCGCGGTGAGAGTCATCAGCTTGAAGGTCGACCCGACGTCGTACTTCTCCTGGTCCGCGTAGATCGCCTTGCTCTGGCCGGCCTTCACGCCCCACGCGCGGTTCTGCCCGATCGCGAGGATGGCCCCGGTGCCCGGCTGCAGGACGACCGCCGAGGAGACCTGGCGGATCGTGTCGGGCAGGTGGGCGGCGATGCCTGCGTTCACCGCCGCCTGCGTGGTCGGGTCGTACGTGGTGTAGATCTTCAGGCCGCCCTCGTACACCGCGTTCGCACGGGCGGCCGGACTCGCTCCGAGCTTGGGGTCGGCGAGCAGCTGCTGGCGGACGTACGAGCAGAACAGCGGTGCGGTCGAGCTGTCGCAGGAGTCGCTCGTCCGCGCTGCCGGGTGCACCACCACCCGGGTCGCCAGGGCCTTGTGGATGGCTGCCGCCGGCTGGAGGTGGTACTTCGCGACGGCCGCCAGCACTGCGTTGCGCCGCGCGAGTGAGTCCCTGGGGTTGGTGACCGGGTCGAAGGCGGTCGGGTTGTTCACCAGACCGGCGAGCAGCGCCGCCTGGGCCAGGCTGAGGCGCTGCACCGGGATGCCGAAGTAGTGCTCGGCCGCGGTGCCCACCCCGTACGTGCCCTCGCCGAAGTAGGCGATGTTGAGGTAGTCGGTGAGGATCTGCTCCTTCGACAGCCGCTTCTCGAGCGCGATCGCGAGTCGCGCGTCGGTGAGCTTGCGGTTCAGCGACTTCTCGGTCGCGGCGGCCTGCGCCTCCTTGTTGCCGGCGGCCTCGACCTCCACGAGCTTCACGTACTGCTCTGTGATCGTGGACGCCCCCTGGGCGTAGTCACCGGCCGTCGTGTCGGCGGACGCGGCCCGCAGCACGCCCCGCAGGTCGACGCCGTTGTGCTCGAAGAAGCGGTTGTCCTCGATCGCGACGATCGCGTACTGCATGACCGCGGGGATCTGGCTGTTCGTGACCACGACGCGGTCCTCGGGGCCGACGAGCGTGGCGATGGTGCTGCCGTCGGCGGCCAGCAGCACCGAGTGCTGTGCCAGCGGCGGCGTCGACAGGAACGAAGGCAGCTTCGAGAGCGCGTCGTCCTGCTTCTTCGCCAGCAGTCCGACGCCGCCGACGAAGGGCAGCGCCAGCCCGGCGACCAGCAGACCGGCGACCACGGCGAGCACCAGGAGCAGCCCGGCGCGCTCGCTGACCGTTCGGGAGCTCGGCACGGCGTCGAGCGTAGACGGCGAACCTGAACGGGCGCCTTCGACGCCGGCTGAGCGGTTCGTGGAAATCGGGGGTCCAGCCTAGGCCTGTTTCGTCCGACACCTGGTTGAGACCGGAATGTGGCCAGATGCTGTGGAGGGCGAGGTACGGATGACGACAACGGTGGGCTTCGGCCCGGCGACTCACGCGATCGGCACCCCCGGCACCCAGCACGACTGGGACCAGGACTGGACTGCGCGCGCCAACTGCCGGGTGGGCGACCCCGACGAGCTCTTCGTCCAGGGCGCCGAGCAGCACAAGGCCAAGGTCACCTGTTTGCGCTGCCCCGTACGCACCGAGTGCCTGGCCGACGCGCTGGACAACCGGGTCGAGTTCGGCGTGTGGGGCGGGCTCACCGAGCGGGAGCGGCGCGCGCTCCTGCGTCGCCGGCCCGAGGTCACGAGCTGGCAGGGGCTCTTGGCCGCCGCCCGTCGCGACCACGCCGCCGGCCGCTTCGGCATCGCCGGCTGACCTCAGCACGCACCGGGCCGGCCGGCCTCAGCCTCCGGACAGCGCCGCCCCGACCGCCCGCAGACCCGCCAGGTCGTGCACGTCCGTGTCCATCGCAGGCACCTCACGGACCGGGACCGAGGGATGCGAGCGGCCGAAGCGGCTGATCAGGCCCGCCTCACGCTCGGCCACCGTGACCCGCTCGGCGTGCAGCCGCAGCAGCGCCGCGGTGGTCGCGCCGGTCGGCGCCGGCGCGGCCTCCTCGAGCCGCTCGGCCGCACTGAGGGCGCGGGCCACGCCGAGCCCGGCCAGCGACGCCCGGTGCACGCGGTTCACGACCAGCCCCGCCAGCGGCATCGACTCCTCGAGCAGCCGATCGGCGAAGTACGACGCCTCGCGCAGGGCCGCGGGCTCCGGCGAGGCGACCACGACGAACGCGGTCCCCGGCGCCTTGAGCATCGCGTACGTCTGGTCGGCCCGGCTGCGGAAGCCGCCGAACATCGTCTCCAGTGAGGCCACGAACTGCTGCAGGTCGGTGAGCAGCTGCGCTCCGACGACCTTGCTGATCGTGCGGGTCACCGCCGACAGCCCGGTGTTCAGCACCTTCAGATAGGCCTTCCCGCCGGCCCTGGCCGGCGCCAGCAGGATCCTGATCAGCCGGCCGTCGAGGAAGGTGCCGAGCCGCTGCGGTGCATCCAGGAAGTCCAGCGCGGACCGGGTCGGCGGCGTGTCCACGACCACCAGGTCCCAGCGCTGCTCGGCCACCAGCTGACCGAGCTTCTCCATCGCCATGTACTCCTGCGTGCCCGCGAAGGACGACGACAGGGACTGGTAGAACGGGTTGGCCAGGATCGCGTCGGCCCGGCCCGGCTCGCTGTGGGACTCGACGATCTCGTCGAATGTCCGCTTCATGTCCAGCATCATCGCGTCGAGATCGCCGTCGACGCCCTGCACCGCGCGGGGGGTGTTGTCGAGTTCGGTCAGCCCCATCGCCTGCGCCAGCCGGCGGGCCGGGTCGATCGTGAGCACGACCGTCCGCCGGCCCTGCTCGGCCGCCCGGACCGCCAGCGCCGCGGCGGTCGTGGTCTTGCCGACCCCCCCGCTCCCGCAGCAGACGACCACCGTCGCGGTCCGCAGCAGCCCGTCGAGGTCGAAGTCGGTCATGAGCCCTTCCTGGCCGGCGAAAAGCCCTGCGCCGCAAGGCTTTCCGCGAGGGTGAGCAGCGCGCCGCGGTCGATCGGCCCGGGCTGCTGCGCCAGCTCCACCACCGGCCGGCCGAGGTCGCGGACGTCGGCCAGCTCCCGCTCCTCGAGCTGGACCCGCGCCCGGTAGGCGGCCGCCTCGGCGACGAGGCCGTCGACCAGCGGCCTGTCCGCCGTCAGCCCGGCCGCCACCAGCCCCGCCGCGACGTCCTTCTTCACCAGCCGGGCCGGCAGCGCGTACGGCTGCCGGCGCATGTTGACGATCACCCGCCCGACGGGGATGCCCGCCGCACTCAGCTCCGCGACGCCGTCGACCGTCTCCTGCACGGGCATCTCCTCCAGCAGGGTCACGAGGTGGACCGCCGTCCGCTTCGAACGGACGACCCGCTGCACGCTGTCGGACTGCGCCTTGATCGGGCCCATCCGGGCCAGCGCCGCGACGTCCGCGGTGACGTTGAGGAACCGGGTGATGCGGCCGGTCGGCGGCGCGTCCAGCACCACCGCGTCGTACACCGGCCGCCCGTCCGCGCCCTTGCGGTCGACGGCCTCCTTGACCTTGCCGGTGAGCAGCACGTCGCGGACGCCGGGGGCGATGGTGGTCGCGAACTCGATCGCGCCGACCCGGTTCAAGATCCTGCCGGCGCCATGCAGGTGGTAGAACATCGCGAGGTACTCGAGCAGCGCAGCCGTCGGGTCGATCGCCAGCGCGATCACCTCGCCGCCGCCGGGGGCGCCCGCCACCCGCCGTTCCTCGTACGGCAGCGGGGGGGTGTCGAAGAGCTGGGCGATGCCCTGCCGGCCCTCGACCTCGGTGAGCAGCACCCGGCCGCCGCCGCTGGCCAGTGCGAGAGCCAGCGCCGCCGCCACGGTCGTCTTGCCGGTGCCGCCCTTCCCGGTGACGACGTGCAGCCGCAGCGGCTGCTCATCGGGAGATGGCACCGGACGACCCTATGCTCAGGATCATGGCTGCTCTCGTCGTGGTGCTCGTCGTCGTGGTCATCGCGCTGGTGATTGTCTCGACGGGTCTGCGGGTCGTGCAGCAGTACGAGAAGGGCGTCGTGTTCTACCTCGGCCGGGTCAGCGGCGGGGTGCGCGAGCCTGGTCTGCACGTGATCATCCCGGTGCTGCAGCGGATGCTGAAGGTCAACATGCAGATCGGCACGATGGGCGTGCCGGCGCAGGAGGGCATCACCCGCGACAGCGTCACGCTCACCATCGACGCGGTCGTGTTCTACCGGGTGATCGACCCGATCAAGGCCGTCGTCAACGTCCAGAACTACCTGTACGCGGTGTCCCAGGTCGCCCAGACCTCGATGCGGACGGTGGTGGGGAAGACCTCGCTGCAAGACCTGCTGCAGGAGCGCGACAAGGTGAGCGCCGACCTGCAGCAGATCATCGACGGCCCGACCGAGGGGCCGTGGGGCGTGAAGATCGAGCGGGTCGAGCTCAAGGACATCTCGCTGCCCGAGTCGCTCAAGCGGTCGCTGTCGCGGCAGGCCGAGGCCGACCGCGAGCGGCAGGCCCGCATCATCACCGCGGACGGCGAGCTGCAGGCCTCGCAGAAGCTCGCCGAGGCCGCCGCCACCCTGTCCCGCGACCCGGCCTCGCTGCAGCTGCGACTGCTGCAGACCATGGTCGAGGTGGCCGACAAGCAGGGCACGCTGGTGGTGCCCTTCCCGGTCGAGCTGCTGCGCTTCTTCGAGCGCTACGCCGAGGCCGCCCCGCCGCCGCTAGCCCCCGCGCGCGCCAAAGTCAAGACTTCCACTCGCGCCCCGGTGGCGTGAGGCTGCGCTGGGGAACAACGCCGGCGCGTCGCCGGTCGCCCGGAGTACGCCGGAGGCCGCATGTCGCTCGCTCATGTCGAACCCACCTGGCGCGCCTCCGCGGCGTGTGAGGGCGCGACGGCCCTGCACTTCTACCCGCCCGCGACCACCGAGACCCGCGAGGCGCGGCTGGCTCGGGAGAACGCCGCCCGGGCGCTGTGCGCGGGGTGCCACGTCCGCGACGCCTGCCTCGAGTACGCCCTGTACGTCCAGGAGCCCTACGGCATCTGGGGCGGACTGACCGAGGCCGAGCGGCGGCGCATGCTGCGCACCCCCGCGCGCTGACGGGTCACTAGGGTCGCGGCATGACCCGCTGGGAGTACGCCACCGTCCCGCTGCTGACGCACGCCACGAAGCAGATCCTGGACACCTGGGGCACCGACGGCTGGGAGCTGGTCGCCGTGATCCCCGGGCCCAACTCCGAGCAGCTGGTCGCCTACCTGAAGCGGCCGTTGCCGTGACCGTCGCCGACCGGCTGGCCCGCCTCGGCATGCGGCTGCCGCCGGTGGCCACGCCCGCCGGCGCGTACGTGCCCGCGATCCTGGACGGCGGACTGGTCTGGACCGCTGGCCAGCTCCCGCTGGTCGACGGCGCGCTGCCGCTGACCGGGTTGGTCGGTCGCGACGTCACGCCCGAGGCGGCGCAGGCGCTGGCGCGCACCTGCGCGTTGAACGCGTTGGCGGCCGTCGGGTCGGTGGCCGACCTGGACGAGGTCGAACGGGTCGTGAAGGTCGTCGGGTTCGTCGCCTCCGCCGACGGCTTCCACGGCCAGCCGATGGTCGTCAACGGCGCCAGCGACCTGCTCGGAGAGATCTTCGGCGCCGCCGGTCGGCACGCGCGCAGCGCGGTGGGGGTCGCGGCCCTCCCGCTGGGCGCGTCGGTCGAGCTCGAGCTGGTCGTGCGGCTGCGCTCCTGAGCCTGAACGCCGGGTCCGTACCCCGGCTTAGGCTCGGCGGCGTGAGCCACCCGTTCGGTCCCGAGCTGCTCGAACGAGCCCGCGCCATCGAGGCCGGCACCCTCATCCCGGCCGAGCCGCGGCATGCCGCGACCGTCGTGCTGGTCCGCGACGGTGCCCCGCGCGCCGACGGCCGGCTTGAGGTCTACCTGCTCCGGCGCGTTCGCTCGATGACCTTCGCCGCCGGCATGCACGTCTTCCCGGGTGGCAAGGTCGAGCCGACGGACAACGGGGGCGACGGCCTGCCCACCGCCTGGGCCGACGCGCTGACCGGCGGCGACGTCGCCCTGCTGCGCCGCGTCGTCGGCGCCGCGATCCGCGAGACCGCGGAGGAGTGCGGCGTACGGGTGGCCGCGGCCGACCTCCGGCCCTGGGCGCACTGGGTCACGCCGTCCATGGAGCCGCGTCGGTACGACACCCGGTTCCTGCTCGCGGCGCTGCCGGCGGGCGAGGAGGCCGTCGTCAGCGACGGCGAGGCGGACCAGGGCATGTGGCTGTCCCCCGCGCAGGCCCTGGGACGCACGATGATGCCGCCGACCCACGCCGTCCTCACCGATCTCGCCGCCTACCCCGACGTGGGGTCCGTGCTGGCCGCCCGCCGACCCATCGAACGCATCCTGCCGGTTCTGCGGCGGCGCGAGGGCGACTGGCGGCTGGACCTGGAGCGGGGGTGAGCGGACGGTCGGTGCAGGTCGGCCACCTGCTCGCGCCGAACCCCGGGCCGATGACGCTGGAGGGCACCAACACCTGGGTGTTGACCGCGCCCGGCGGGCGGGCGATCGTGCTCGACTGCGGCCCGGCGATCGGCGCCCACATCGACGCGGTGGTGGCGGCCGCGACCGCCGACGGCCGTGAGATCGGTGCCGTGCTGGTCACCCACGGCCACCTCGACCACGCCGAGGGCCTGCCGCTGCTCGCCGACCGCACCGGCGCCGCGCTGACCCCGGTCGGCGAGGGTGACGTCGTGCATGTCGACGGGGTGAGCCTGCGGGTCCTCGCGACCCCGGGGCACACCAGCGACTCGGTGACGTTCCTCGACGCCGACGACGGCACGCTCTACACCGGCGACACCCTCCTCGGCCGGGGTACGACGGTGGTCGCGCACCCCGACGGCCGGCTGGCCGACTACCTGGCCTCGCTCGCCCGGCTCGCCGGTATCGACGCGGCCCGCATCCGCCCCGGGCACGGGCCCGTCGTCACCGACGTCGCTGGCTGGATCGCCTACTACCGCAGCCACCGGCAGGCGCGGCTGGACCAGGTCAGGGAGGCGGTCGCGGCCGGCGCGACGACGGCCGAGCAGGTCGTCGAGGTGGTGTACGCCGATGTCGACGCCGCCCTGTGGCCGGCCGCGACGCTGTCGGTCCTCGCCCAGCTCGCGTACCTGCGCGAGCGGCCGTGACCCCTGCGCCCGGCGCGGGACGCCGCTGGTCACGGGGCGCGCTCTTCTCCTTCGCCTGCGGCGCGGCGCAGGAGGCTGCAGCGAGGTCGGGGTCTGTCAGGAGCCTTCCGTGGGTGGGCCCCCGCGGGGCTGGTCCAGTCGGCTCTCGACGCGCTCCATGCCCAGCACGACGAGCAGCAGCACGACGGGGAAGGCGATGGCGATGGCGACGAACACAGGCCGATCATCCCCTGCGCCCCGACGCCGCGGGCCTCGCCCCGCGGTCGGTCAGGCGCCGAGGGCGATCATCGCGTCCGCCGGCGCCTGCCGGTACCGGGCGATGAGCTCCTTGGTCGCGGCCTGCACCTGTGCCAGCAGACCCTCGCGATAGGCGAGCAGCCTGTCCGCGGCGGTCGCGACGACCGTCTCGGTCCCCGCCACAGAGGGGTCCTGCCACACCACGTCCAGGTCGGGCAGCATCGGCAGCACCACCGGGGCCGCGGACGCGACCCGCGTCCTACCCGCGGACAGGTCCTGCCGCTCGAGGGCGGGACGCAGCCGCTCGAGGTCGAGGGCCGGTCCGTTCCCGCGGATGGCCGCGAGGTGGCCGGACAGGACGCGTTGCCAGTAACCGACGCGCTCCTCCTCACGTACCACCAGCTGCCGGTACGCGCGGACACCCTCCAGACTCAGGTGCGCGAACTCCTCGGCGCACTGGGGCGGAACGGCGCGGGCGGCTGCCCGGGCCGCCGCGCGGGCGGCGCGGGTCGTCGTCTGTGCCCTCCGCCGCTCGGCCGTGGCGTGCTCCGTCGCGACGTACGCCGCGATCTGGGCGCCGAGCAGGGACCCGGCGTCCGCATCGGAGAGCAGGACGGTGTCGGCGGGTGAGAACGGCACCGTCGTCACTCCTCCCAGACCGGCGGAGCGTTGTACTCCGATGGCGATGGGGTCGTCCCACGTCGGCTCCCCCTTGAGGTCGGGTCACCCGTGCGAGCGGGTCCCTCGCCCGGGAGGGTTAGCGCGTTGCGCCACCCGGGTTCGGCCCTCGAGAGCCGCCACCTCGACCGGCGCCGCCCGGGGGCGTCCGTAGAGTGCGGGCGTGCGGAGCGCGGGAGTCGATACCGAGACGCCGCTCGCGCTGACGCGGCGGGCGCGGCGGATGAACCGGGTGCTGGCCGAGAGCTACCCGGACGCGCACTGCGAGCTGGACTTCACCTCGCCCTTGGAGCTCGCGGTCGCGACCATCCTGTCGGCGCAGTGCACCGACAAGAGGGTGAACCTGACGACCCCGGCGGTGTTCGCGGCCTATCCCGATGCGGCGGCGTACGCGGCGGCAGATCGTGCGCAGTTGGAGGACCTGCTGCATCCGACTGGCTTCTTCCGGGCCAAGACGGCGAGCCTGATGGGCCTGGGCGCGGCCCTGGTCGAGCGGTTCGGTGGGCAGGTCCCGGCGCGACTCGAGGACCTCGTCAGCCTGCCGGGGATCGGCCGCAAGACCGCCCACGTCATCCTCGGCAACGCATTCGGGATGCCCGGGATCACGGTCGACACGCACGTGGGCCGGCTGGCCCGTCGGTTCGGGTGGACCGTGGAGAAGGACCCGGTCCGGGTCGAGCACGCGATCGCCGCGCTCATCCCGCGCGCGGAGTGGACGATGCTCTCGCACCGGATGATCTTCCACGGGCGTCGATGCTGCCACGCCCGCAAGCCCGCCTGCGGCGCCTGCCCGGTGGCCCGGCTCTGCCCCGCGTACGGCATCGGCCCCACCGATCCCGTCGCGGCGGCGGCGCTGGTGAAGACGGCGTGACCATCGACCGGCTGGATGCGGGACACCTGGCCGCGGTCCCGGGCTGGCTGCGGCCGCTCGCCGCGGCGCCCGACCGGATCCTCACGCCGGAACTGACGGCCCGCCGGCCACCCGGCGACGGCACGGTCCGCCAGTCGGCTGTGCTCATGCTTCTCGGCCATGGTCCGGAGGGCCCCGACGTCCTGCTCATCGCGCGGGCCGCGTCGCTGCGCGACCACGCCGGGCAGGTGGCGTTCCCCGGCGGCGTCGTGGACCCAGGCGACGACGGGCCAGTCGGCACGGCCCTGCGCGAGGCGCAGGAGGAGACCGGCCTCGACCCGGCGGGCGTGGTGCCGTTGGCGACTCTGGCCGCGCTCTACGTACCGCGCTCGAGCTTCGCCGTGACGCCAGTGCTGGCCTGGTGGCGGCGGCCCGGCACCGTCGCGAGCCAGGATCCGGCGGAGGTGGCGGCGGTGGCCCGGGTACCGCTCGGGCTGCTGGCCGACCCCGCGGTCCGCGCCACCGTCGCGACACCCAACGGCTTCCGCAGTCCCTGCTTCGAGCTCCCCGGGATGTTCGTGTGGGGCTTCACCGCGCTGTTGCTCACCCGCCTGCTGGCGGTCGGCGGCTTCGCCAAGCCGTGGGACGCGAGCCGCGAGGTGCCGCTCCCGGCCTCCGTCGCGGGGCTCGCCGCCGGCGGTGGCGCGTGAGGGTCCGGCTGCTGGCCGGCGCCGCCGGGGTCCTTCTGCTCGCGGGCTGCGCGGACGCGGCCGACAACGGACCGTCCGCGCCGCAGTCCGCGGGCACGACCGAGGCGGCGACCGAGACCGGTGGGGTCGCTCACCTCACCGTCGACGCCGGTGAGGACCTGCGGTTCTCCCAGACCCATCTCACCGCCCCAGCCGGCAAGATCCAGATCACGCTCGTGGTGACCGGGCAGACCGAGCACGACCTGACTTTCACGGACGGCCCGCAGGGTGGGACCTCGGAGATCAGCGCCGCGCAGTCCTCGGTGACGCTGACCTTCTCGACTCCGGGCACCTACCACTTTCTCTGTACGGTCCACCCTCGGATGCAGGGCACGCTCACCGTCTCCTGAGGCTTCGGCGTGCACCCGACCCCGCGGGCGGGCGCGCACCTACGCTCCGACTGTGCATGGCGATCTGCTCGACCTCGTGCTGCTCGGGCTCAGCGCCGTCGCGGCGTACCTCGGCTTCCGGCAGGGCTTCGTGATCGGGGTGCTGTCGTTCGTCGGCGTGATCGGTGGCGGTTACCTGGGCACCCGGCTCGCGCCGGTGCTGGCCCGGCACATCGGCCCGCACGTCTCCACCCCTCTGCTCGGGACCGTCGTCGTCTTCGCGATGGCGAGCGTCGGGCAGGTGTTGGCGGCGGCCGTCGGCGCGGCGCTGCGCGGCCGGCTGACCTGGCGCCCCGCCCGCGCGCTCGACAGCGCGGGCGGAGCACTGCTGTCGGTGATCTCGGTCCTGGTGGTCGCGTGGCTGCTCGGCACGGCGGTTGCCCACTCCACCCTGACGGGTCTGGCGGCGCAGGTACGCCGTTCCGAGGTGATCGCGGTGGTCAACGACGGCATTCCGCAGGCGGCTCGCGACGATCTCGCCCAGTTCCGTCGGTTGCTGGACAACACCGGCTTCCCCGCCATCGTGGGGCCGCTGGCCACCGAGCAGGTGGCGCCGACGTCGCCGCCCGATCCGGCCGTGCTGGCCTCCACCGCCGTGCGGGCCGCTCGCGCCTCCATCGTCAAGGTCCGCGGCGACGCGCCCTCGTGCAACCGGTCGGTGGAAGGCAGCGGCTTCGTCATCGCCCGCGACCGGGTGCTCACCAACGCCCACGTCGTCGCCGGGGTGCGCGACCCGGTGGTGTACCCGCCCGTCGGTGGTGCCCTGCCCGCGCGGGTCGTGCTGTTCGACGCGAACCGCGATGTCGCGGTACTGGCCGTCAGCGGCCTGTCGGCGCGCGCCTTGAGCTTCGCCGGGACCGCGAGCAATGGCGCCCCGGCGGTCGTCGCGGGCTATCCGGAGGACGGCCCGTTCACTCCGGTCGCGGCCCGGGTGCGCGACCGGCAGATGATCCGTGGGCCCAACATCTACCAGGACGTGACCGTGACCCGCGACGTCTATGCCGTCCGTGCCCAGGTACTGCCCGGCAACTCCGGCGGCCCGTTGCTGGCGTCCGACGGTCGGGTGTACGGGGTGGTCTTCGCCGCCTCGACGGACACCGCTGACACCGGCTACGCGTTGACCGCCCGGGAGGTCTCGTCCGACGTGGCCACCGGTGCCGCCGCGACGGGGTCGGTGTCCACCCAGGGCTGCGACTGACGGCGCTCGGACGGCGGGCGTGCCCCCCCTGCGCCTCAACTGGCCCAGGAGGCGATGTGCTCGGTGACCTCCGCGGGCCGCTCCTCGTGCGGGAAGTGACCGACGCCGCGCATCTCGATCGCGGAGTACGGACCCGTGACGTAGCGGCCGTTGCCGCGGGCGGTGGACGCCAGCGTGCACGGGTCCGCGGTGCCCTGGATCTGGAGCGTCGGCACCGGGACCGGCCGGGCCATCGCCCGCGCGAAGCGCGTGCCGTCGGGACGCAGCTGCGAGCGAAGCGCCCAGCGGAAGTACTCCAGGGAGCTGTGCGCGACCGCCGGCACCTGCGCGTGCTCCCGGTAGCGCGCCTCCGTGGCCTCGTCGGGGAAGCCCGAGCCACCCCAGCGGCGCAGGATCGCCCCGACCTCGGCGGCGTCGTCGGCCACCAGCAGGCGCTCGGGCCACCACGGCAACTGGAAGCCGACCAGGTGGCGGCTGGCCGCGAGCTGGCTCCCACCGGTAAGCACGGCCGCCCGGAGCGCCAGGGGGTGCGGCATCGAGATGACCACCAGCCGGTGCAGCACCTGCGGATGCAGCGCGCCGAGCGACCACCCGAGCAGACCGCCCCAGTCGTGCCCGACCACCGTGGCCCGCTGCTCGCCGAGCGCACGGATCAGGCCGGCGACGTCGGCGGTGAGGGTCGGCATGTCATACCCGCGAGGAGGCTTGTCGCTCCCTCCGTAGCCTCGCAGGTCGGCCGCCACCGCGCGGAACCCCCGGGCTGCAAGGCCTTCCAGCTGTCCCCGCCAGCACCACCAGAACTCGGGAAAGCCGTGCAGCAGCAGGATCAGCGGACCCTCGCCGAGTTCGGCGACGTGGAACCGCGCGCCGTTGGCGCCCACCTGGCGGTGCCGCCAGGGCCCGGGGACCAGGACGACCGCCGGGTCTGGCGGTGCCAGTCGCGGGCGGGGCACGGCGGTCAGCCTGGCACATGCCGGGCCGACCGCGACGGTGTCAGTCGAGCGGTCCGCCTGGCATATGCCAGGCCTCCCGCATCGGTCAGCCGAGCAGTTCCGCGTACGCGGTGATCGTCTCGTCGGTGGCGGCCTGGGCCGCCGGGGAGAGGACGCCCATGCCGACGAAGCCGTGGACCAGACCGTCGTAGCGGGTGGCCACGACCCGGACGCCCGCCTTGTCCAGGGCTGCTGCGTACGCCTCGCCCTCGTCGCGTAGCGGGTCGTACTCGGCGGTGGCGACCACCGCGGGTGGCAGGCCGTCGAGTCGACCGCGCAGGGGCGACAACCCGGGGTCGGCGGGGTCGGCGCCCCCGGACAGGTAGTGGGCGCTGAACCAGCGCATGTCCTGCGACGTCAGGAAATAGCCCTCGGCGTTCTCCACCCGGGACGGGAACAGCTCACCCTCGTCGTCCGAGACGTCCACGGCCGGGTACCAGAGCAGCTGAGCCGCCAGCGGATGCGCTCCGGGCTCGTCGCGCAGCCGCTGGGCCACCACCGCGGCGAGGTTTCCCCCGGCCGAGTCACCCGCGACGCCCACCCGATTCCCGTCGCCGCCGTAGTCGGCGAGGTGCGCCAAGACGTGGCGCGTCGCGGCCTCACAGTCATCCGGCGCGGCGGGGTACGGGGTCTCGGGGGCAAGGGCGTACTCGACGCTCACGACGACTCCGCCGGTGCCCCGGCACAGCAGCCGGGCCTGGTCGTCGTGGCTGGCGATGTTGCCGATGACGAAACCACCGCCGTGAAACATCACCGTGGTGGGGACCGGACCGGTTGCGTTCTCGGGCCGGTAGACGCGCACCGGAAGCGGACCGCGCGGCGCCGGGATCGCCGTGTCCGTGACCTCGCCCACCGGCGTCCGGACGCCCCCCGGGAAGGCTGCGGCCAGCATGGTGGTCATCTGGTCCATCATCGTGCGCCCCTGCTCGGGCGTCCCGGCCCCGAGGCTGGGCGCGCCCGCCTGGGTGAGGGTCGCGAGCAGTCCGGCGAGCGCGGGATCCAGTGCCATGCCGCTCACCCTGGCACACCGTGAGGGTGCCTGCGGAGCCGTCCGCCAGGCTGTGCGCACTCGGGTAATCAGGGTCTCGCGGCTGTGCGCGGCGAGACCTGCTCAGCTGACGTCGTCCGCGTCCACATCCGCAGCGGGCTTGTCGGTGCTGGTGCCCTGGGCTTCGCGCTCGAAGACGTCCGCCGCGTCGAGGTCGGGGGAGGTCTCCCCGGCCACGGCCTCGGCCATGTCGTGGTCGTCCAGGCCCTCCCCGGCCGGCTGCGTGGTTCCTGCGGCGGTGGCGGGTGTCGTGTCATTGCTCATGCACCGGGCCTACCCGGCGTTCCCCCCGTACACGCGGCTAGCCTCCGCGAGATGTCCGCAGACCCATTCGCGCCTCTCCTGGCGCGGCCGGAGGTCGCCGCGGCCGTGGTCGGCGCGCGCAGCCAGGTGGACGCGCTGCTGGGACACCGGCTGCTGCGCCGCCGGTCGGCCGAGGTCAGCGCGGAGGCCGCCCTGCGTACCGCGCGGGCGAGTGCGGCGCTCGCCGGGCACGCGCATGCGTTGTCGGACGTTCGCTGCGGGGTCGACGACGGGGTCGTGCAGTCGGCGCTGCGCGTGACGGGTGCCCTCGGCGCGCTGCTCGACACCGTCGACCGGGCGCCGCTGCAGGCGCTGGCGCGACTGCACGCGCTCGTCGCCCGGGGCCTCGTTCCGGACGCGGACCTGGGCCGGCCCCGGGACGCGCCCGCGGTCGGCCCGCGGCTGACCGCGCTCGCCGGCCTCCTCGCCGGCCGGGAGAGTGGGTCTGCCCTGCTGCTCGCCGCCGTCGTGCACGGCGAGATCCTGGCGCTGGACGCCTTCGCCCCCGTCACCGGGCTGGTCGCGCGGGCCGCCGCGCGACTGGTCCTGGTATCACGTGGGCTGGACCCCAAGGCGGTCGTGGCGGTCGACGTCGGGCACCTCGAGCAGCAGCAGGCGTACGAGGAGAGCGCCACCGCCTATGCCGCCGGTGACGTCGTGCCGTGGTTCGTGCACTGCGCGGATGCGGTGCGGCTCGGGGCCCTCGACTCGCTGGCGGTCTGCGAGGCGCTGCTGCGCGATGCGGCGGCGAGCGCCTGAGCAGTGCTCAGGCCGGTCGCCGCCGCCGGCGGAGCATCGCTGCCCCCACCGCGGCGCTGGCCGCGATGCCGACGCCGACCCCGACCGCCAGCGGTCGGGATGGGGCCGGGATGCGGTCGCGCAGCCGTACCGGCCGGCGGAACTGCAGGACCGGCCAGTCCCGCTCCGCGGCGATCCGGCGCAGCCCTCGATCGGGGTTGACCGCGGTCGGGTGGCCCACCGCCTCGAGCATCGGCAGGTCGGTTACTGAGTCGCTGTAGGCGTAGCACTCAGCGAGGTCGTAGCGGCTGGCCGCGGCCAGGTCGCGGATAGCCGCCGCCTTGTGGGGCCCGTACGCGTAGAACGCGATAGCTCCTGTGTAGCAGCCGTCGACGGTCTCCATCTCGGTCGCGATCACCCGGTCGACGCCGAGCATCGCTCCTATCGGCCCGACGACCTCGGACCCCGACGAGGACACGATCACGATCTCGCGGCCCGCCCGACGGTGCTCCTCGATCAGCTCGACCGCCTCGTCGTACACCTGCGGATCGATCAGGTCGTGCAGCGTCTCCTCGACGATCGTGCGGACCTGCGCGACGTCCCAGCCGCGGCACATCTCGGTCATCGCGTCCCGCATCCGGTCCATCTGCGTCTCGTCGGCGCCGGCGAGGGAGAACACCAGCTGCGCGTACGTGCTCTTGAGGACCGCACGCCGATCGATCAGTCCAGAGCTGTAGAACGGCCGACCGAACGCGAGCGCGCTGCTCTTGGCGATGACGGTCTTGTCCAGGTCGAAGAAGGCCGCGGCCCCCCAGCGGGGGGGACTCGCGGCAAGGCTCACGCCCGCGATGGTAGGCAGGCCTCGGCGGCTGCGCACGGACGCGCTAGTCTGTTCTCCGCGCAACGCGAAATCCCGCGAAGGGGCGTTGCGCCGCAGGACGGCACCGGCTCCCACCCCCCCGGGACCCGGTGTCAGACGGCCCCCGCCCAACCCCCCCCGGGCGGGGGCCGTCGCCTGCCCGGGTGTGGACGGCCGGTCCTGCACAGGCCCTTTCGCGGCAGATGGTGGACCGGTCCGCGTCCACCGTCCCGGGGAGCCTCCTTGTCCACCACCACACCGCGCCGCCCGCTGGTCGCCGTCGCCGACCCCGTTCTGCTCGACGACGTGCTGCGGCTGGCTGCGGCCGCGAGCGCGGACCTCGAGGTCGCGTCCGACGCGGTCGGCGCCCGCCGGTCCTGGCCGAGCGCCCCGCTCGTCCTCGTCGGCGGCGACCTGGCGGAGTCGCTGGCGAGCGCGGTAAGGGCCGGTCTCCTGCCGCGCCGCGACGGGGTGGTCGTGGTCACCGCCGACCTCGACGACGCGGGGGTCTGGCAGCGCGCCGTCGCTCTCGGCGCCGAACACGTGGCTTGCCTGCCCGATGCCGAGGCCTGGCTCGTCGACCGGCTCGGCGCGGCCGCCGATGGACCTGGTCGGGAGGGGGTCGTCATCGGCGTGGTCGGCGGACGCGGCGGGGCCGGCGCCACCATTCTGGCAACCGCGCTGGCGCTGGCCGGCCTCCGCCGGGGCCTGCGGACCATGCTGGTCGACGCCGATCCCCTGGGCGGTGGCATCGACCTCGTGGTCGGCGCCGAGGACGAGGCCGGCGTCCGGTGGCCGGGGCTAGTGGGCGTCCACGGCCGGCTGCCCGCCGGGGCGCTGCACGACGCGCTGCCGGCGGTGGGTGAGCTCACCGTTCTCTCGTGGGATCGCGCAGACGTCCCGGCCGAGGTGCCTGCCGCTGCCGTCCACGCGCTGCTCGATGCGGCGCGCAGCGGCAGCGACCTGGTGGTCGTCGACCTCCCGCGTCATCTCGACGACGCCGGGCGCGTCGTCCTCGCCCGAGCCGCCCGCACGTACCTGGTGGTCCCGGCCGAGCTGCGGGCCTGCGCAGCGGCTGGCCGTGTCCTCACCGCGATCAGGCCGCACTGCGCGGACGTACGCGCCGTGGTCCGTCGGGGCGGCGGGCGGTTGCCCGACGACGTGGTCGCCGCCGCAGTCGGACTTCCGCTGGCCGGGTCCCTGCGTCCCGAGCCCGGGCTCGCCGAGTGCCTCGGTCGAGGCGAGCCGCCGGGTCGCGGCTCCGGCCCGCTGGCCCGGCTCTGCGACCGGCTGGTCATGGATGCCGCCCCCCGACATGCCCGGACGTCGTGACCGGCCCCGGTGCGCCCTCGCAGGAGCTGCTCGAGCGGGTCCGCGGCCAGCTCGTTGAGGCCGGTGACGCGCCCACGTCCGCGTCCGTTGCGCGCGTGCTGCGCGGTCTGCCGGGCGTCCGCGGCGACGCCGAGACCCTGCGGGTCGTGACCGCCCTGCGCGCCGAGATGGCCGGTGCCGGTCCGCTCGAGCCGCTGCTCGCCGAGCACGCTGTCACCGACGTCCTGGTCCAGCGCGGTGGCGAGGTCTGGGTCGACCGGGGAGCGGGCCTGCAGCTCGCGACGGTGCGGCTGCCCGGTGAGGCGGCCGTCCGCCGGCTCGCCGTCCGGCTCGTCACCGCGGGCGGTCGGCGTCTCGACGGCGCCCAACCGTGGGCCGACGCGACATTGCCCGGCGGCCACCGGGTGCATGCCGTGATCCCCCCGGTCTCGGTGGACGGCACCGCCCTGTCGGTCCGCGCGCTGCGTCCGGTTCGGCACGACCTGTCCGGTCTGGCGGCGGGCGGCTCGCTGCCTGGTGGGGTCCGGGCCTGGCTGGAGGCCATGCTCCAGGCGAGGCTTGCCACGCTTGTCTCCGGCGCCACCGGCAGTGGGAAGACCACGCTGCTCGGAGCACTGCTCGGTGCCCTGCCGCCGACCGAGCGGCTCGTGGTGGTCGAGGATGCCACCGAGCTCGCGCCCGTTCACCCGCACGTGGTCCGGCTTCAGTCGCGCCCACCGAACATCGAAGGTGCCGGGGCGGTCCACCTTCGCGACCTCGTGCGCCAGGCGCTGCGGATGCGCCCCGACCGGCTCGTTCTGGGCGAGGTACGCGGCCCTGAGGTGGTCGACCTCCTGGTCGCGCTCAACACGGGCCACGAGGGGGGCCTGTGCACCCTGCACGCCAACAGTCCCGCGGAGGTCCCGGCCCGGTTGGAGGCCCTGGGGGCCCTGGCGGGCCTGCCCCGCGACGCGGTGCACAGCCTCGCCGGCGCCGCGCTGCACGCCGTCGTGCACTGCGTCCGCGACGGTGCCCGCAGGCGCGTGGCACAGGTGGCAGTACTCGTCCGCACCGACGGGCGGGTCGAGGCCCGGCCGGCCCTCGTGGCCGGGAGTGAGGGGCGCCTGTCGGCAGGCGAGGCGCTGCCGGGCCTCACCACCCTGCTGGCCGAGCGCGGCGTCCGGCCGCCGCCGCTGTGAGCCTCGCAGCGCTCGCGGCGGTTGTCGCCGCCGCCGGTGCGACGGCTCTGGCCTTCCCCGCCCCCGCGGCGGTCGCTGCGTCGCCGCTGCGCCCGCGCTGGTCGCCGCCGACCGCCGACGAACTCCTCGCGGGGCCGTGCTCGGCGAGGATCGCAGCCGGGCTCGCGCTGATCGGAGCGCTGCCCGCGCTCGGTGTCGTCCCGGCGTTGGCCGTGGCGGTGGTTGTCCTGGCTCTGGTCCCCGGGCTGCGCGACGCGGCGGCCGAACGTGGCCGGCAGCGCATCGACACGGGGTGGCAGAGCGCCCTGGTGGCGATCGCCGCGGCGCTGCAGGCGGGGAGTCCGACCCCGGCAGCCCTCCGGCGCGGTGCTGCTGCGGCCGAGGCTGCCGGGTCGCCGGAGGCCTGCAGCACGCTGACCGCTGCGGCCGCGTCGGCCGACCTCGGGGGCGATGCGGTTGGTGCGCTCGCCGAGCACTGTCGGGACGGGCCAGGCGCCCAGCTCGCCGCCGCGCTCGCGCTGGCCGGTGAGGTGGGAGCCCCGCCTGCGCTGCTGGCCGTTCGGCTGGCCGGCTCGGTCGCCGCCCGCGCCCGGGCCGCCCGGGCGGCGACCGTCGCGCTCGCCGGGGCCCGGACGACGACGCGCCTGCTGGCCGCCCTCCCGCTGGCCGGCCTCGGCCTCGCGGCGGCCTTCGGGGCGTCCGCCCCCGCGTACCTGCTGGACACCCCGACGGGCCACGCCTGCCTGCTCGTCGCGGCGGGTTTCGAGGCGGCCGGCCTGACCTGGACGCGGCGACTGCTCGCTGCCGCGATCGGCTCGTGACCGTGGTGGTCGCGGGCCTGGTCTGCGGGGTCGGGGCCGGTGCGGCCGTGGCCGCGCTCGTCCCCCCGCGCCGTGGGCCCGCTCCGCCGACCCGCCCGCGACCTGTGCGGCGGCCGCCGCGGCCACCGTCCGCCTCCATGTCGAGACTGCTGAGCCTCGGTGTCGGGGTGCTGCTCGCCGCGGCCGGCCTCGGTGCGGTCGGGTTGGTGCTCGGTGGGGCCTGCGCCGTCGCCCTGCCCGCCGTCATTGCTCGGGCCGAACCCGCCGAGCTCGAGCGGACGCGCCGCGCCCTGCGGCGCGAGCTGCCGGCGTCGGTCGACCTCCTCGGCGCCGTACTTGCCGCCGGCGCGGACCCCCGTACCGCGCTGGCCCTGACCGGGCGCGCGGTCGACGGACGCTTGGGTACCCGGCTGACCGCGGCGGCGCGGGCGCAGGAACTCGGTGCCGACGCGGAGCACGCCTGGGCGCCCGCACTCCTGGCCGGTGGCGAGCCGCTCGCGCCGCTGGCCGAGGCGTTCCTGGCGGCCGAGGTCGACGGTTCGGGCCTGCTACCGCGGTTGGACCGGCTGGCGGCCGAGGCCCGGGAGATCGCCGCGGCGGCGGCGCTCACCGCGGCGGAGCGGGCGGGCGTCCGAGCGGTCGCGCCGCTGGGCCTGTGCTTCCTGCCGGCCTTCGTCGCCGTCGGTGTGGTCCCGGTCATCGCGTCGGCGCTGCGCACGGTCCCGTGGTGACTGCCCCTGTGGACAGCGTCGGCGGCGTCCCCAGATCGAGGGTGCGGCCCGCTCACCGTGGTGCTGCCCCCGATCCTGGAAAGGCGCCGCGGTTTCGCGGACCCGCCAACCCATGGGCCTTCCGCCCGTCCCGCGCAGCGTCAGGAGATCTCCGTGTCGTCTCGTTCTTGTTTCCCGCGCGGCCGCGCCCTCAGCGCCTGTGGTTGGCTCGCAGCGCGGGCCCGCCGCGGCAGCGACCTGGGCATGTCCACCGCCGAGTACGCGGTCGGCACCGTCGCCGCGTGCGGCTTCGCGGCCCTGCTGTGGACCGTTCTGCACAGCGCAGTCGTCGAGCAGGCCCTCACCAGCCTCATCACCCGTGCTCTCGGTGTGTTGTGAGCCGCCGACGCTCCGATGCCGGGTTGGCGACGGCCGAGATGGCGGTCGCGCTGCCGGCGCTCGTCGCCGTGGTTCTCGTCTGCGTCGGCCTCGTCGGCGCGGCGTCCTCGGCACTGCGGTGCGAGGACGCGGCTCGGCTTGCGGCCCGCTCGCTCGCCCGCGGCGACCCGCCGGCCGCCGCCCTCGCCCTCGCCGGCAAGGAAGCCCCGCCCGGCGCGGCAGTCGCCGACACAGCCCCCGGTGGCGGGCAGCCCGCGCTGGTCCGTGTCCGGGTCGCGGCCCGGGTGCGGCTGCCCGGGCCGCTCGGCGGCGTGCTGCCGACCTGGACGGTGAGCGGGACGGCCACCGCCCTCGACGAGTCCGGGCCGTGACCGCCCCACGGGCGCGACGTGCCGAGACCGGCTCGGCGACGGTCTGGGTGATCCTTGCCATGGCTCTCCTGGCCGCCGTGACGGCGGGTGCGCTCCTGCTGGCCGACGTGGCCGCGGCTCGGCAGCGGGCCGCTGCGGCCGCCGACCTGGCTGCGCTGGCCGGTGCCATGGCGGCGGAGCGGGGCGCCGACCCCTGCGCGGCGGCGACCCGGGTCGCGGCGGCCGACGGCGCCCACCTTCCTGGTTGCAGCGTCGCCGCTGGCATCGTGCTGGTGACGGCGAGCGTGCCGCTGCCACCCGCCGTTGCTGCGCTCGGCCGGGCGGAGGTGAGCGTCCAGGCCCGAGCAGGTCCAGGCGGCTGAGGGCTCGGCTCAGCCGAGCCCACCCAGGACCGCGTCGAGCAGCCGCACCCCGCCGCCCTTGTCAAGCGGGGCGTTGCCGTTGCCGCACTTCGGCGACTGCACGCACGACGGGCAACCCGCAGCGCAGCCGCAGGCGGCCACCGCATCGCGGGTGGCCCGCAGCCAGTCGCCCGCCCGGACGTACCCCCGCTCGGCGAAGCCCGCACCCCCGGGGTGCCCGTCGTAGACGAACACCGTCGCCCGTCCGGTGTCGGCGTGCCGGGCAGTCGACACCCCGCCGAGGTCCCATCGGTCGCAGGTCGCCAGCAGCGGCAGCAGCCCGATCGCCGCGTGCTCGGCCGCGTGCGCTGCCCCCGGGACGTCCTCCGGGGCCAGCGCCGCGCTCTCGAGGACGCCGTCGGCGACCGCGTACAACACCGCCCTGGTGTGCAGCTGGCGCACCGGCAGATCCAGCGGCACCTCGCCGAGAACCTCGCCGCTGACGAGGCGCGTACGCAGGTACGACGTGACCTGGCTGGCGACCTCCACGACCGCGAACGCCAGCTCGACCCCGCCGCCGACCCTGGAGCGCAGCGTCTCGATGAGCCGGATGTCGGTGACCTCACGGGCGCTGGTGGTCCAGTCGGGGGCCCCGGGGGAGAGCAGCGCGACCGCACCGTCGAGGTCCAGCGACTCCACCACGTACGTCGCACCTTGATGCAGGTACACCGCACCCTCGTGGGCAGTGCGGTGGGCGGCGTACGCATCGACCGTGCCCAGCAGTCGCCCGGTCGTGTCCTCGACCAGCGCCACGACGGGGCCGCCGGCACCTCGCAGGTCGACCTGCGGCCGCTCCCCCGCGCGCGGCCAGTACCAGCCGTCGGAGCGGCGGCGGAGCCGGCCCCGGCGGACGAGGTCGTCGAGCACCGGCAGCGCGGCGTCGCCGCCGAACAGCGGCACGTCCTGCGCGGTCATCGGCAGCTCGGCCGCCGCGCATTCCAGCTGCGGGCCCAACACGTACGGGTTGACCGGGTCGAAGACGCTCGCCTCGACCGGGCGGCCGAAGACCGCCTCCGGGTGGTGCACCAGGTACGTGTCGAGCGGGTCGTCGCGGGCGACGAACACGGCGAGAGAGCTCGCCCCGGCCCGGCCGGCCCGGCCCGCCTGCTGCCGCAGCGACGAGACGGTTCCGGGCCAGCCGGCGATGATCACCGCATCCAGGCCGCTGACGTCGATTCCCAGCTCGAGCGCGTTGGTCGCGGCGACGCCGAGCAGGTCACCCGTCTGCAGGGCGGCCTCCAGCGCCCGCCGTTCCTCGGGGAGGTAGCCGGCCCGGTACGCCGCGACCCGGCCGTCCAGCCCGGCTTCGAGAAGCCCCCGCCGAGCGGCGGCCGCCACCGCCTCGGCCCCGCGGCGTGAGCGGACGAAGGCCAGCGTCCGTACCCCCGAGGAGACCAGGTCTGCCAGCAGGTCGCCCGTTTCGGCCAGCGCAGAGCGGCGCGCCGGCGCGCCGTTCTCGCCGGTCACCGAGGAGAACGGCGGCTCGTACAGCACGACGTCCTGCGGCGCGTGCGGCGAGCCGTCGTCGGTGACCGCCGCGACGTGCAGTCCGGTGAGCCGGAGCGCCGCCTCGCCGGGGTCGGCGACGGTGGCGGACGCGAGCACGAAGACCGGGTCGGCGCCGTAGCGGGCGCAGACCCGCCGCAGTCGCCGCAGCACGGCCGCGACGCTCGCCCCGAACACGCCCCGGTAGACGTGGCACTCGTCGACCACCACGTACCGCAGACCGCGGAAGAACGCCCGCCACTGCTGGTGCCTGGGCAGCAGCGAGCGGTGCAGCATGTCGGGGTTGGACAGCACGTAGGTCGCATGCGCGCGGACCCAGTCCCGCTCCTCGCGTGGGGTGTCGCCGTCGAAGGTCGCGGCCCGCACGCCGGTGAGCAGCAGCGTGCGGACCGTCCGCAGCTGGTCGGTGGTCAGCGCCTTGGTGGGCGCGAGGTAGAGCGCCCGGGCCCGCGCGTCGCCGAGCAGCCCGGACAGCACCGGCAGCTGATAGCCGAGCGACTTGCCCGACGCCGTCCCGGTCGCGACGACGACGTGCCGGCCGGCCCGCACGTGGTCGGCGACCTCCCGCTGGTGCGACCACGGTCGTTCGATGCCCTGGCCGGCCCAGCGCGCCAGCAGCAGTGGGTCCGCCCAGGCTGGCCACTCCGCGGGTCGGCCGGGCCTGGCCTGTGCGTGCTCCACATGGGTCACGGCGGCGGCCCGGCGCGGGTCGGCCGTCACCAGAGCGGCCGAGACCGCGGCGTGGGAGTGCACGACGCCACGCTGTCACGCTGCCGGGGCGGAGTGGTTGGATCGAGGCAGCGCCGGGTAACGGCGCCCCGTCTGCCGGCCGCAGCCCGCAGACCCAACGCTTGATGTGACCGGAGGCAGAACCGTGGACCTGACCCTGTCGACGCGGACCGAGGGCGAGGCGACGGTCGTCGAAGTCGGCGGCGAGATCGACGTCTACACCGCACCCAAGCTGCGCGAGCAGATCATCGACCTGGTCACGGCCGGCTCCTACAAGCTGGTGGTCGACATGGAGCGGGTCGAGTTCCTCGACTCCACCGGACTGGGCGTCCTGGTGGGCGGCCTCAAGCGGGTCCGCGCGCACGACGGGTCGCTGGCCCTGGTCTGCACGCAGGACCGCATCCTGAAGATCTTCAAGATCACCGGGCTGACGAAGGTCTTCCCGATCCACAACAGCGTGGCGGACGCGCTGGCCAGCGTCGGCTGACCGCCGTCACGCCGCACATCGCCGTGCCCCAGGCCTCGCTGTCGTTCAGCCCCCGCCCCGAGCTGGTCCGGATCGCCCGGATGATGTCGGTGTCGCTGGCGCGCCGCAGCGGCGTCCCCGAGGGCGTGCTGGACGAGGTGCGCATCGCGGTCGGCGAGGCAGCGAGCCGTGCCGTGCGGGTGCACGAGCACCGGGCGACCGACGAACCGGTGCGGTTGACCTTCACCGAGGACGCCCGCGGCTACGAGGTCGAGGTACGCGACGCGGGCGACTCCGAATCCGTGCCCGACGTCTCCGACCGCGTCGCTGAGTTCGGCGACGCTCCCTTCCGCGGCGCCCCCGAAGAGCTCGAGATGCTGCCGGCCGGACTCGACCTCGCGGTGGTGGCCGGCTTCGTGGATGACCTCGACGTTGTCCCCGACCCCGCCGGAGGCACGCTCGTCCGACTGCGCTGGACGCGCTGACCCGGACCGCCCCGGCCCCGGCGCCGGGGGTTCGGGGATCCGCCCACGCGAGCCGCCGCTACTATGCCCGGCGTCCCTCGGCCCGGACGGTGCCCCGCATCGGCTAGGCCTCGTCCGCGCTGCCGACGGACGGTCCGGACGCCGACGGCACGCTGCCGCCACCTCAGGGAGAACCTCGATGCTGCTAGCCCACGTGACCGCTGCGAGCGGAGATCCGTTCTCGCTGACCGGGAGCCAGCGCGGCCTCGTCTTCGGGGTTGGGGGTGTGTCGATCCTGGCCCTGGTTGTCGCGGGCGTGTTCGCCCGGCAGGTGCTGTCCGCCGGGCAGGGGACCGCCCGCATGCAGGACATCGCCAGGGCTGTGCAGGAGGGGGCGCAGGCCTTCCTGCGGCGTCAGTTCCTGACGCTGTCGGGCTTCGCGGTGCTCGTCTTCGGTCTGCTGTTCCTGCTGCCGGCGGACGGCGGCTTCACGGTCAAGCTCGGGCGGTCGCTGTTCTTCCTGCTGGGCGCGATCTTCTCCGCCCTCGTCGGCTTCATCGGCATGACGCTGGCCACCCGCGCCAACCTCCGGGTCGCGGCGGCCGCACAGAACGAGGGCACCAAGCCGGCGGTCCGCATCGCGTTCCGGTCCGGCGGCGTGGTCGGCATGTTCACCATCGGCCTGGGCCTGCTCGGCGCCTCGATCGTGACCGTGGTCTACAACAACCACGCCCCGGTGGTGCTCGAGGGGTTCGGGTTCGGTGGTGCGCTGCTCGCGATGTTCATGCGGGTCGGGGGCGGCATCTTCACCAAGGCCGCCGACGTCGGCGCCGACCTGGTGGGCAAGGTGGAGCAGGGCATCCCCGAGGACGACCCGCGCAACGCCGCCACGATCGCCGACAACGTCGGGGACAACGTCGGGGACTGCGCCGGCATGGCGGCGGACCTCTTCGAGTCGTACGCGGTGACCCTGGTCGCCTCGCTGCTGCTCGGCCAGCAGGCCTTCGGTGGCCAGGGCCTGGTCCTCCCGCTGCTGATCCCCGCGGTCGGCGTGGTCACCGCCGTCATCGGCATCCTCTCCGTGCGCACCCGCAGCGGTGACCGGAACGCCATCGCTGCCATCAACCGCGGGTTCTTCCTGTCTGCGCTGGTCTCCGCCGGTCTGTGCGCTGTCGTCACCTTCACCTTCCTGCCCGCGCACTACTCGGGATTCCACGTGCCCGCAGTGGCCGGCCTGTCGGGCAACCCGGGGCTCTACTCCTGGCTCGCCGTCGTCGTCGGGATCGTCCTGGCCGCAGCCATCCAGCTGCTGACGGGCTACTTCACCGAGACCACCCGCCGCCCGGTCAAGGACATCGGCGAGGCCTCGACCACGGGCGCCGCCACGGTCATCCTCGGGGGCATCTCGGTCGGCCTCGAGTCCGCGGTCTACTCCGCGCTGCTCATCGGCGGCGCCCTGTACGGCGCGTTCCTGCTCGGTCACGGCTCGGTGCTGCTGGCCCTGTTCTACGTGGCCCTCGCCGGCACCGGGCTGCTGACGACCGTCGGCGTCATCGTCTCGATGGACACCTTCGGCCCGATCTCCGACAACGCGCAGGGCATCGCGGAGATGTCCGGGGACATCGACGAGGCGGGCGCCGCCGTGCTCACCGAGCTGGACGCGGTGGGCAACACCACCAAGGCGATCACCAAGGGCATCGCGATCGCGACGGCCGTGCTCGCCGCGACCGCGCTGTTCGGCTCGTACGGGGAAGCCGTGCTGGGCGAGGTCGGCAAGCTGGGGGGCAACACCGGGGCGGGCCTGTCCGACTTCACCCTGTCAGTGAACAAGCCCAACGTGCTGTTCGGCCTGATCATCGGTGCTTCGGTGGTGTTCCTGTTCTCCGGTCTCGCGATCAACGCCGTCGCCCGCGCCGCGGCCCGGGTGGTGACCGAGGTGCGCAAGCAGTTCCGCGAGAACCCCGGGATCATGACCTTCGACGTACGGCCGGACTACGCGTCCGTGGTCGACATCTGCACCAAGGACTCCTTGCGTGAGCTGGCCACCCCGGGGCTGCTCGCGGTGATGGCCCCGATCGCGACCGGGTTCTTCCTCGGGTACGAGGCGCTCGGCGGCTTCCTGGCCGGCGCCATTGCCACCGGCGTCCTGATGGCCGTGTTCCTGTCCAACTCCGGCGGCGCGTGGGACAACGCCAAGAAGCTCGTGGAGGACGGCAACTACGGCGGCAAGGGCTCGGAGGCGCATGCGGCGACCGTCATCGGCGACACCGTGGGCGACCCCTTCAAGGACACCGCCGGCCCGGCGCTCAACCCGCTCATCAAGGTCATGAACCTGGTCGCCGTGCTGATCGCCCCGTCGGTCTACCGTTACGGCGTGGTCAGCCCCAAGGGCAACACCGGGGTCCGCGTCGTCGTGGGCGTCATCACCGTCGGTGTCATCGTCGTCGCGCTCGTCATCAGCAAGCGCCGCAAGGTCGACTACGGCGCGACGCCCACTGCGGAGGCGACGATCGCCGCCACCTCGGCGCTTTCCGACGAGCCGGTCGAGGCAGCCACCGTCACGATCCTCGGCCACGACGAGCACGCCGAGGTCACCGCGGTCGGTCGCGACCAGACCGCCGGACCGGAGCCGGTGGCGGCACCGGCCGACGCCGCGACGAACGAAGCGGCGGTGCCCACCGGCGAACCGCTGTCACCGGCGGAGGAGATCGGCATCTCGACCCCGATGACCCGGCCACCCGCCGCCTCGGTTACGGACGCCCCGACTGTCTCGCCGCCGGCCGCCACGGCCCCGAGGAAGGTTTCCGTCAAGCCGCCTGCAACCGCCACGTTCGAGGAGGAGATCGGCGTCTCGACACCGATGACCCGACCGCCCGCCGCCTCGGTCACGGACGCCCCGACTGCTTCGCCGCCGCCCCCGGCCGCCAAGGCCGCGAAGAAGGCCCCGGGCCGGCCGTCCGCAGCCGCGACGGCAGCGAAGGCGGTTCCCGCCAAGAAGGCCCCGGCCAAGAAGTCGGCGCCCACGAAGGCTGCCAAGGCCGTTCCGGCCAAGGTCGCCCCCGCCAAGGCCGGTCCCGCCAAGATCGCCCCTGCCAAGGTCGCGCCCACAAAGGCCGGACCCGCTGGGGCCGGCACGGGCGTCACCCCGGCGGAGTCCGAGCCGCCCACCTCGACCGGGGGTCTTCCCACCTGACCGGCCTGGGCGGCCGGCCCGGCCGCCCCGTTCTCGTGGTCAGGGCCCGGTGGCGACGCGCGGGGGGCGCAGCGACAGGCCGATCGCCCCGCCGAGGACACCCAGGACCACAGCGAGCGTGACCCACGGTGGCAGGTGCACCACGTCCTCGGTCACCAGCTCGAGGCCGATCAACACGAGCACCAGCCCCAGGCCCGTGTCCAGGTAGCGGAAGCGCGCGAGGCCCCCCGACAGCAGCACGTACGCCGCGTGCAGGCCGAGCACGGAGAAGCCGTTCGCCGCGACGATGGGGAACGCGTCCCGGGTGATGCCGAACGCGGCCGGGATCGAGTCCACCGCGAACACCACGTCGGCGACGGCGAGCACCACCACCGGCAGCGCGGTGCCGGACCGACCGGCCAGTCGCGAGGCCAGCCGCACCAGCAGGCCACCCTCCTGCTGGTCGGCGTGCTGGTCTGGCAGCCCGGAGCGGATGGTGCGCAGACCAGTCAGCAGCAGCAGCGCCCCGAAGACGTAGAGGATCGCGTGCAGCGCGTCCACCAGCGCCAGCCCCCCGCCCACCAGCAGCACGCGCAGGATCAGGGCGATCGCGACGCCGACGACGACCAGCCCCTCGCGGCGCTCCGGCGCGACCCGGAGGGTGGCCAGGACGATCGCGAACACGGCGACGTTGTCGAGCGAGAGCGCGCGTTCGAGCAGGTAGATCGTGACGTAGTGCGCGCCCGAGCCACCGCCCTCGGCGAGAGCGACCGGGATGGTCACGGCCAGGCCGAGCGCGGTCCACACGAGCGTGGCGATGCCGGCCGCGCGCATCGACCCCGACCCGCGACGGCGCAGAACGGTGAGGTCGACGGCGAGAAACGCTACGAGGGCGACGCCGAGAACGACGTAGGCCCCCAGGGATGCGGACACGGCAACCTCCGGGACGGTCGGGGAGACCGACCGGAGGTCTCTCCCACGGCCGAGGCGACGACGGTCGCTCGGCCGCTCCGGCTCCCGGGCTCCTGGCGGGCCGCGGGAGCGACCGAGCGGCAGAGCCGTGCTGACGGGCGACGGACGGGTGGGGATACTCCCCTCACGATCACATGGGGGGTACCCGCCGGCCCCGGCGGCACACCCGGATCGCGTCGCGCTCTAGCGTGGAGCCGTGAGTGGGCAGCTGTCGTTCTTCTCGGCCGCGGCCCGGCTGCCGGGGCTGGACGATCTCGCGGGGCTGCTCTGCGGTCCCGGGCAGCTCGTCCGGCGCGAGCACGCAGCGCGGGTCAGCGCGGTGCTCACCGACGACTGGCGCGTCGAGACTCTCGCCGCGGAGCTGCGCCTACGCGGCTTGCCCCCCGAGGTGGTCGTCGCCGGGACGGCCGACGGCTGGGCGGGTCCCAGCGGGGCGGCCACCAGCGTGCGCACCGCGTTCAGCCCAGCACTGGTCGACCTGGCCGAGCGTTGGTCGGGCAGCGGCGGAGGCAAGCGGCCGCCGCCGCGGCTGGTGCTCGACGGCCCGATGCTGCGGCTGTGGTACGTGGTCGCAGGGCGCCCGTGGGACGCCGGACACGCGTTCCGGCTCGGCGAGCACGACGCGGCCGTATGGGCCCCGGTCGGCGCTCTGCTGGCCGCTGCGGGGCTGCCGGCGGCCTTCGTCGGACCCCGCGGCGACGGGCCGGCGTACCGGCTGACCGGGCGGCGGCGGCTGGCCCGGTTGGCCGAGCTGGTTGGCGATCCGCCCGCCGCCGCGCCGGAAGGCGCCTGGCCGACCTGAGCGGGTCGGCGGCGGCCGGCGTGGCGTGTCGCGTACCGTCGCGAAGCGGACAGGCCCATTTCGCAGCGAACCGGGAGACGACAGCGTGGCGAGCAAGCTGGTGATCGTCGAGTCACCCGCGAAGGCCAAGACGATCGCCCGGTACCTCGGCGCCGGGTACGTCGTGGAGTCCTCGATCGGGCACATCCGCGACCTCCCGCGCAACGCCGCCGACGTGCCGGCCAGTCACAAGGGCCAGCCGTGGGCCCGCCTCGGGGTCGACGTCGACAACCATTTCGAGCCCCTGTACGTCGTCTCCGCCGACAAGCGCCAGCAGGTGTCGAAGCTGAAGGCGCTGCTCAAGGACGCGGACGAGCTCTATCTGGCGACGGACGAGGACCGCGAGGGCGAGGCCATCGCCTGGCACCTGCTGGAGACGCTGAAGCCCAAGGTCCCGGTCCGGCGGATGGTCTTCCACGAGATCACCCCGAGCGCCATCCAGGCCGCCGTGGACAACCCGCGCGAGCTCGACGACCGGCTCGTCGACGCGCAGGAGACGCGGCGGATCCTCGACCGCCTCTACGGCTACGAGGTCAGTCCCGTCCTCTGGAAGAAGGTCATGCCGAAGCTGTCGGCGGGCCGGGTCCAAAGTGTCTTCACCCGGCTCGTCGTCGAGCGCGAGCGGGAGCGGATGCGCTTCCGCTCCGCCGGCTACTGGGACCTGTCCGCGGAGCTGACCATCGCCGCACCGGTGGCCGGCGAGCCCTCCTCGCTCACCGCCACCCTGGTGGGCGTCGACGGCCGGCGGGTGGCCAGCGGCCGCGACTTCGGGACCGACGGCCAGCCGCGCAACGCCGATGTCCTGGTCCTCGACGAGCAGCGGGCCACGACGCTTGCTGCCGCCCTCGACGGCGGCAGCGCGGTGGTGACCAGCCTGGAGACGCGGCCCTACCGACGGTCGCCGTCGCCGCCGTTCATGACCTCGACGCTGCAGCAGGAGGCCGGGCGCAAGCTGCGGATGACCGCGCAGGCGGCGATGCGGACGGCCCAGCGGCTGTACGAGAACGGCTACATCACCTACATGCGCACCGACTCCACGACGCTGTCGGAGACGGCGCTCACCGCGGCGCGCGACACGGTCCGGCGCCTCTACGGCGACGACCACGTCCCGGCCTCACCGCGGCTCTACACCCGCAAGGTCAAGAACGCCCAGGAGGCGCACGAGGCGATCCGCCCCGCCGGCGACGAGTTCCGTACGCCCGGCGAGCTCGCCGGCGAGCTGCGGGCCGACGAGCTGCGGCTCTACGAGCTGATCTGGCAGCGCACGATCGCCAGCCAGATGTCCGACGCGACCGGCACGTCCGCCTCGGTCCGGTTCGGCGCGGCTGCCGCTGGCAGCACGCTGGAGCTCGCGGCCTCCGGCAAGGTCATCACCTTCCCCGGGTTCCTGCGCGCGTACGTCGAGGGAGCCGACGACCCGGACGCCGAGCTCGAGGACCGCGAGCGTCGGCTGCCGGTGATGGCCACCGGCGACCGGCTCGTGGCCGGCCCGGTCACGCCCGAAGGCCACCACACCCAGCCGCCCGCGCGGTACACCGAGGCCTCGCTGGTCAAGACCCTCGAGGAGCTGGGCGTCGGCCGCCCCTCCACCTACGCCTCGATGATCGCCGCGGTGCAGGACCGCGGGTACGCCTGGAAGAAGGGCAGCGCGCTGGTGCCCACGTGGGTCGCCTTCGCGGTGGTCGGCCTGCTCGAGTCCTACTTCGGTCGGCTCGTCGACTACGCGTTCACCGCCTCCATGGAGGACGACCTCGACGCCATCGCCGGCGGCCAGGAGCCGGGCGAGGACTGGCTCACCCGTTTCTACTTCGGCTCGACCGACAAGGGTCACGAAGGCGGGATCTCCCGGTCCGGCGGTCTGAAGAAGCTGGTCGCCGAGCGCCTCGGCGACATCGACGCCCGCGAGGTGAACTCGATCCCGATCGGCCTGCTGCCCGACGGCACCGAAGCCACCGTCCGGGTCGGGCGCTACGGGCCGTACCTCCAGGCCGGCGAGCGGCGGGCGAGCGTGCCCGAGGACCTGCCCCCGGACGAGCTGACGCCCGAGCTCGCCCAGGAGCTGCTGGACGCGCCGAGCGGCGACCGCGAGCTGGGCACCGACCCGGCGACCGGTCTGCCGATCGTGGCCAAGGTCGGCCGCTACGGCCCGTACGTGACGCAGGTGCTGCCCGAGGGCAGCAAGGCCAAGCCGGCGACGGCCTCGCTGTTCAGCTCCATGACCCTGGACACGGTGACCCTCGAGGACGCGCTCACCCTGCTCACACTGCCCCGCGTCATCGGCACGGTCGACGGCGAGGAGGTCACGGCGCAGAACGGCCGGTACGGCCCGTACATCAAGAAGGGCACCGACTCCCGGACGATCGGGTCCGAGCAGGAGCTGCTGACGATCTCGCTCGAGGAGGCGAGGGCCGTCTTCGCCCAGCCCAAGGAGCGGCGCGGCCGCGGCGCGGCGGCGCCGCCGCTGCGGGAGGTCGGCACCGACCCCGGCAGCGGCAAGCCGGTGGTGGTGAAGGACGGACGCTTCGGCCCGTACGTGACCGACGGCGAGACC
Source organism: uncultured bacterium (assembly GCA_964245825.1). Classification (GTDB taxonomy): domain Bacteria; phylum Actinomycetota; class Actinomycetes; order Mycobacteriales; family CAJCIY01; genus CAJCIY01. The sequence continues at coordinate 123,512 of CAXTNT010000004.1, forward strand.
AACGCGAGCCTGCGCAAGGGCGACACCGTCGAGGCGGTCACCCTCGAGCGCGCCGCCGAGCTGCTCGCCGACCGCCGGGCCCGCGGGCCGGTGCCCAAGAAGAAGGCCGCGCCGCGCCGCAAGACGCCTGCGAAATCGGGCGCCTGAGCGCGGCGGTCACCGCCTCGGCCGCCGCTAGCATCGAGGTGGTGGCGCCGACCGGGGGCGCCGGCGGAAGGGGAGCGCGCCATCGCGAGTGAGCCGACCCCGACCGAGGTCTGTGCCGCGACGGCGCGCGAGCGCCGGCCGATGCGCGAGCGGCCGGCGGACGGCAGCCGAAGGCCCCTGAACCCCGATGTCAACGAGCTCGCCGAGGTCCACGTCTCGGCCATGCACGACCTGGCCGAGGTGCTCCGGATCCGTGACTTCCGCCGGCTGTTCAACGCGCTCGCCCTCTCGAGCCTGGGCGACTGGCTCGGCCTGCTCGCGACCACCGCGCTGGCCGCGGACCTGGCCGGTTCGGCGTCCGCGCAGCTCTACGCGATCGCCGGGGTCCTGCTGGTACGGCTGATGCCGGCGCTGCTGTTCGGCCCGTTCGCGGGGGCGTTCGCAGACCGCTTCGACCGGCGCTGGACCATGATCGCCTCGGACCTGGTCCGCGGCGTGCTGTTCATCGTCATCGTCCTCGCCGACCGGCTGGACGTGCTGATCGCCGCGACCTTCCTGATCGAGACGTTCAGCCTGTTCTGGATTCCGGCCAAGGAGGCGAGCGTCCCGAACCTGCTCGCGCCCGAGCAGCTCCAGACGGCCAACCAGCTGTCGCTGATCGTCACCTACGGCAGCGCCGTTCCCGCGGCGGCCCTGTTCACGCTGCTTTCGTCGCTGAACAGCGCGCTCGCCAGCGGGATCGGCTTCTTCCACAGCAACCCGGTGGACCTGGCCCTGTACTTCGACGCCGCGACGTTCTTCGTCGCCGCGTTCACCGTCCTGGGCCTGTCGACGATCAGCGGGCGAAGCCCCCGACATCTGCTGCGCGGCGGGGACGCGGAGCCCGTCAGCCTGCTGCGGTCTATCGGCGAGGGGTGGGCGTACGTCGGGCGCACCCCACTCGTCCGCGGCCTCGTCGTCGGCATCCTCGGGGCGTTCGGCGCCGGTGGCGGGGTCATCGCGCTGTCTCGGCCGTACGTGACCTTGCTGGGCGCGGGGAACGCGGCATACGGACTGCTGTTCGGCGACGTCTTCCTCGGGCTCGCTCTCGGCTTCACCGTCGGCCCGCGCCTGCTGGGCGATATCAGCCGCAAGCGGCTGTTCGGCATGTGCATCGTGGGTGCGGGTGCCGCGCTGACGGTCGTCGCCGTGGTGCCCAACCTGGCGTTGGCGCTGGTGTTCGTGCTGGTGTGCACCAGCTTCGGCGGCGTCGCCTGGGTGACGGGCTACACGCTGCTGGGCCTGGAGGTGCCCAACGAGCTGCGCGGCCGGACCTTCGGCTTCGTGCAGTCGATGATCCAGGTGATCCTCTTCTTCACCCTCGCCGCGGCGCCGGCGATCGCGGGCGTGATCGGGCGCCATCGGATCCCGGTCGGACACGGCTCGTTCATCCGGGCCGACGGCGTGACCACCGTGCTCCTGGCCGGCGGTCTGCTGGCCGTGTTCGTCGGGGTGACCTCGTTCCGGCAGATGGACGATCGGAAAGGCGTGTCGATCATCCGCGAGCTTGCCGCGGCGCTGCACGTCGCGGGTCCGGCTCCCCCCGCGGCGGCCGGTTTCCTGGTGGCGTTCGAGGGCGGCGAGGGGGCCGGCAAGTCGACTCAGCTGGGTCTGCTTGCCGCCGCCCTGGCCGAGGTCGGGTACGACGACGTGGTCGTGACGCACGAGCCGGGGGCGACCACCAGCGGCGCCGTCCTGCGCACCCTGCTGCTCGACCCCGCGACCGTCCTGTCGCCGCGGGCCGAGGCCCTGGTGTACGCGGCCGACCGCGCCGAGCACGTGCACCGCGTGCTGCGCCCGGCCCTGGCGGCGGGCGCCGTGGTGCTCTGCGACCGGTACGTGGACTCGTCCCTGGCGTACCAGGGAGCTGGTCGCGACCTGGACATGGACGGGCTGCGCCGGCTGCAACGGATGGCGACGGACGGCCTCAGCCCCGACCTCACCGTGCTGCTGGATCTGCCGGCCGAGGCAGGGCTCGCGCGGGTGGGGGTCGAGCGGGACCGGATCGAGCAGCAGCCGCTGGAGTTCCACCGGGCGGTGCGGGAGGCGTTCGTCGCCCTCGCCCGCCGGGAGCGCGGCCGCTACCTCGTTGTCGACGCGACGGCGCCGGTCGAGCAGATCGCCGCCCAGGTGGCCGAGGAGGTCCAGCGCCGGCTCCTCCGCGTCGCCGAGGCGCGGCACGTGCACCGCACCGCCGCAGCGGCGGTGACCGTGTGACCCTGTGGGACGAGGTGGTGGGCCAGCCGGACGCGGTCGCCCAGCTGTCCACGGCGGCGGCGGGCGACGCGGGCCACGCCTGGCTTGTCGTGGGGGCGGCCGGGTCGGGGCGCAGCGTGGCGGCGCGGGCGTTCACCGCCGCGCTGGAGTGCGAGACGAAGGCGGCCTGCGGGCACTGCGCGCCCTGCCGCGAGGTGCGCGCCGGCAGCCATCCGGACGTGACGGCGGTGACGACGGAGGGGCTCTCGCTCGGCGTCCGCGCGATGCGACTGCTGGTGCCGGTGGCCCAGTCGTCCCCCTCGGTCGGCCGGCACCGGGTGATCGTCGTGGAGGACGCTGACCGGCTCACCGAGACCGCGGCCAACGTGCTACTGAAGCCGTTGGAGGAGCCCGGTGGCGCGACGGTGTTCGTGCTCTGCGCGCCCTCGCTGGAGGACGTGCTGCCGACGATCCGGTCCCGCTGCCGGCTGGTGACCCTGCGCATCCCGGCCGTCGCCGACGTGACCGACCTGCTCGTCCGGGAGGGGGTGGACCGGGGGATCGCTGCGTTTGCGGCGTCGGCGGGTCAGGGCCACGTCGGGCGCGCGCGGCGGCTGGCCCGCGACGAGGGGGCGCGGGAGCGGCGCGCCGCGGTGCTGCGGCTGCCCCGCGAGCTCGGCTCGGTCTCTTCCGCGCTGGCCGCGGCGGCGGAGCTGGTCCGGGCGGCCGAGGAGGAGTCGGCGGCGATGTCCGGCGAGCGGGACGCCGACGAGACGGCCGCGCTGAAGGTGGCGCTGGGGGTCGGGGTCCGCGGGGTGTCGCCGCGTGGCACGGCGGGGCCGGTCCGGGAGCTGGAGGCAGAACAGCGTTCGCGCGCGACCCGAGCCCGCCGCGACGTCCTGGACCGGGCGCTGGTCGACCTCGCGGCGCTCTACCGGGACGCGCTGGTCCTCGCCCTGGAAGCGCCGGGTGACCCCGTACACGCCGATCAGACCGCCGTTGCCGCGGAGCTGGCGCGGACCGCGACGCCGGAGTCGCTGCTACGCCGCGTCGACGCGGTGCTGGCCTGCCGCGAGGCCATCGACGCCAACGTCGCGCCGCTGTTGGCCTGCGAGGCGATGGCGCTGGGGTTGGCAACCGGCTGACCCCGCCGGGGCGGGTCCGATAGTCTCTCCCGCGCGCTGGCGGGTCCGCCTACCGCGCCGCCTTAGCTCAGTCGGCAGAGCGTCTCACTCGTAATGAGAAGGTCCGGAGTTCGATTCTCCGAGGCGGCTCCAGCAGTGGCAGGCGTTGACCTCAGCGGAGGTGCTACGTCGCTCACCTTGACGGTGAGGGTGTAGATCGCGATGAAGTTGATGTGGGCGCCCTGCCATGTGGCAGGGCAGCGGTGGGGAGCACCGGGTGAGCGTGTCCGTGTCGCCTGCGTCGTGGCCCTGGACGATGATGTGACGCGTCCGCCCTGGTCCGCAGGAGGTGCACCGTGGCATTCCCCGCGCCCGTCGCTGCTGCCCTGTCCGGCGCCACGGTCCGTCAGCTGTCCTACTGGCGGACCCAGCGCGACGGCCGACCCGCGCTCCTCTTGCCGGAGTACGGCGTCCGCCCGCGCGTGAGCTACTCCTACCGCGACGTCGTCGCGCTGCGCATGTTCGGTCAGCTCCGCGAGGAGCTCTCCCTGCAGAAGATCCGCAAGGCCGTGACGTGGCTCCAGGAGCACCACCCGGAGACTCACCTGTCCGCGCACAGCTTAAAAGCCGAGCCTGGTGGCCAGTCGATCGTGTGGATCAGCGAGGACGGGGAGTACGTCGACGTAGTCCGGCATCCGGGTCAGCAGGGCATCACGGTAGTCATGGAGGACGTGTTCGCGTCGTTCGTCTCCGCCCGAGGCAAGACCGTGCCTGACCTCCGGGAGCCGGCCGCAGGTCTGCGCGTGGACCCGGGAGTGCGGGGCGGCTACCCGGTCATCGAGGGCACCCGAATCCCCTACGACGTCGTGGAGGGCCTCCGCGCCGATGGGGTACCGGGCTGGGAGATCATCCAGCTCTACCCGGGGGTTGCCTCCAAAGCGATCGCCGGCGCCGAGCAGTTCGCTGAGTTGGTCGCGGGGTACGAGCCGACGCACCGGGCGGCATGAAGCTCCTGCTCGACGAGGACGTTCCCAAGCCCCTGATCGAGCTCCTCAAGCACCTCCTGCGCGGCCACCAGGTCGATCACGTCTACGACGTCGGCTGGGGTGGCAAGAAGGACGCGAACCTCTTCCCGGACGCCGCCAGAGCCGGCTACGACGCGCTCCTGACGAACAACATCCGACAGTTCAACGACCCGGACGAGTGCACCGCAATCCAGCGGTCGGGCTTGCACCACTTCGGCTACGAGCTGGCCGATGGGCTCGACGGCCTGGCGCTCGCGACGGGCGCGATCTGCGCGGCAATCCAGCCGGCCATCGCGGCGCTCGAGAATGCGAAGGGCCAACGGATCGTGCGCATCCGGGGGCTCAGTGTCAGCGCCAAGCGGTTCACCATCACGAACCCGGCGACAGACCGCCCGAGTCCCTATTGGCCTTAGCGGAAACCGCTGGTCCTCTGACGAGAAGGCCCGGAGTTCGAGTCCGAGCCGGCTCCAATCGCCGACGGGACTACCGAGAGCGCAGTGCCACGGCACCACCTCATGGGGCACGATGAAATCATGCATGCCACTCTGGTGCTCGGGCGGCAGGGGCGCCTGGTCATCCCTGCCGACATCCGGGCAGCGCTCGGTCTGACGGCGGGCGATCGGCTGCACGTGCAGCTGCACGGTCGCCGGGTCGTCCTCGAGCAACAAGGCGATGCGCTCACCGAGCTGCGTGCGTTGGGTGCCGAGGTCCCAGAGACCCGGTCTCTGGTCGACGAACTGCTGGCCGAGCGGCGGCTCGCGGCCGCCGAGACCGAGTGACGGTCCTCGACGCCTCCGCGGTGCTCGCCCTCATCCACGACGAACCCGGCGCCGACCTGGTGGGCGGCGAGATGTCAGCCGCCGTGCTGGGAACCGCAAACCTGGCCGAGGTGGTCGGGAAGCTGGTGCACGCCAACGTGGACGTACGCCGCCTGCGGGAGCTGCTGACGGCGGCGGGCGTCGCGATCGAGCCGGTCACGGAGCAGGACGCCGAACTGGCAGGGGCTATGCGGGCCCTGCGCGGCGGCGGAGAGCTGTCGTTGGGCGACCGCTGCTGCCTCGCCCTCGCGGTGCGCAGCCAGCCGGCGGAGGTGCTCACCGCCGATCGGGCCTGGACCGACCTCGACCTGCCGATCCGCGTCCGCCTCATCCGGTAGACGACTGTGGTCGGGCCGGATCGCCGGGGGTCCCGGCGGTCCGTTCCCGCCGACTGCGCTTAACTGGCGATCGATCGTCTCTGCGTACGCCAGGCTGGTCACCACCAGACGGACGGGAGTCGGCGATGATCGAGGCGCGGGGCCTCACCAAGCGGTACGGGCAGACCACCGCCGTCGACGACCTGTCCTTCACCGTGCAGCCCGGGTCGGTGACCGGCTTCCTCGGCCCCAACGGCGCGGGCAAGTCCACGACCATGCGCATGATGGTCGGCCTGGACCGGCCGACCTCGGGGCAGGCGCTGGTCAACGGCCGGCGGTTCGCCACCTCGGCCACGCCCATGCGCGAGGTCGGCGCGCTGCTGGAGGCGAAGTCCGCGCATCCGGGTCTGAGGGTGCGCGACCACCTGCGTGGCCTGGCGCAGACCAACGGCCTGGCTGCCCGGCGCGTCCCCGACGTGCTGGCGCTGACCGGGCTGACGGAGGTCGCGAACCGTCGCATCCGCGGTCTCTCGCTCGGGATGGCGCAGCGGCTGGGCCTCGCCGCCGCGATGCTCGGTGACCCGGGCGTGCTGCTGTTCGACGAGCCGGTCAACGGCCTCGACCCGGAGGGCATCCTCTGGATCCGGACGTTCATGCGGGCGCTAGCCCAGGAGGGCCGGACCGTGCTCGTCTCCTCACACCTGATGAGCGAGATGGCGGTGACCGCCGACCGCCTCATCGTCATCGGGCGCGGACGGCTGATCGCGGACGCGCCCACCGCGGAACTCATCCGCACCAGCGGCGGGAGCCGGGTCCGCGTCCGCTCGCCCGAGCCGGCGACGCTCGCCGCCGCTCTCGCCCGAAGCGGGCACGAGGCACGCGAGGTCGACGGGTTCCTGGAGGTCGACCGTCTCGACTGCGACGCCGTCGGGAAGATCGCCTGGCAGGCCGGTGTGCCCGTGTACGAGCTGTTCGAGGAGCGTGGCTCGCTCGAGGACGCGTTCATGGAGCTGACGCGCGACAGCGTGGAATTCCACACCGGCGCGGCGGTCTCGCCGTGAACCTGCGGCATGTGCTGCGCGGGGAGTGGACGAAGCTGCTGTCGCTCCGCTCGACCCGCTGGACGCTGCTCGCGCTGGTGGTGGCGACGATCGGCTTCGGCGTGCTGGCGTCGTACAACGTGTCCGCACAGCCTGGAGCGGGGCTCCTCGACCCCACCGCGGTGACGCTCGCCGGGCTCGTCTTCGGGCAGCTGGCCATCGCGGTGTTCGGCGTGCTGACGATCAGCGCCGAGTACAGCACCGGCGCCATCCGCGGCACCTTCACGGCGGTGCCGCGGCGGGGCCTGGTGCTGGCGGCGAAGACGCTGCTCACCGCCGCGGTGGGGCTCTTGCTGGGTGAGGTCAGCTGCTTCGGTGCGTTCTTCGCCGGCATGCCGTTCTTCACCGACCACCACCTCGGCGTGTCGCTCGGCGACCCGGGGGTGCTCCGCGCCGTGCTCGGCGGCGGGCTGTACGTGATGGCCAGCGGGTTGTTCGGGCTGGCCCTCGGCGCGCTGCTGCGGCACTCGGCGGGGGCGATCGTGGCGGCGATAGCGGGGCTGCTCATCGTGCCCGGGCTGACCACGTTGCTGCCCGGGGAGTGGGGGGACACGGTCCACCGCTACTTCACCAGCAATGCGGGCGTACGGATCACCGAGGTCACCACCTCCCACGGCGACCTGGCGCCGTGGCCGGGCTACGGCGTGTTCACGCTCTGGTGGCTGGTCATCCTCGCGGTGGGTGTCTGGCTCGTACGCCGTCGCGACGCCTGAGGGCAGCGCGCCTACGGGAGTGGTGACTGACGGCCGAGGCCGGATGCCTCGCACGAACCACGCCGGCGACCAGGCCACGTGATGCTCCTCAGCAACAGGTGGAATGGTCAGCTCCACCGACACCAGCGGGCCGGGTGCGTAAGGAGAGCGATGATCGAGGCACGGGGACTGACCAAGCGGTACGGGGGCACGACCGCGGTGGACGACCTGTCGTTCCGGGTGGAGTCGGGGACCGTCACCGGCTTCCTCGGCCCGAACGGCGCGGGCAAGTCCACCACGATGCGGATGCTGCTCGGCCTGGATCGCCCGAGCGCGGGTGACGCGCTGATCAACGGGCGGCCGTTCGTGGAGTCCGCGCACCCCATGCGCGAGGTCGGCGCCCTGCTGGACGCCAAGGCGGCCCACCCGGGCCTCACGGCGCGGAACCACCTGCGCGGCCTGGCCCAGAGCAACCGGCTGGCGCCCAAGCGCGTCGACGAGGTGCTGGCGCTGACCGGGCTCACCGACGCCGCCGGGCGCCGGGTGAAGGGGCTGTCCCTAGGCATGTCGCAGCGACTTGGCCTGGCCGCCGCGATGCTCGGCGACCCGAAGGTGCTGCTGCTGGACGAGCCGGTCAACGGTCTGGACCCCGAGGGCATCGTGTGGATCCGTACCTTCATGAAGTCGCTGGCCGCCGAGGGTCGCACCGTCCTGGTCTCCTCGCACCTGATGAGCGAGATGGCCCTGACGGCCGACCACCTCGTGGTCATCGGCCGCGGCCGGCTGATCGCCGACACCTCCACGGCGGACTTCATCCGCGGCAGCTCGCAGAACTGCGTACGGGTGCGGTCGCCCCGGCAGGACGAGCTGGCGGCGGCCGTGGCCGGCGCCGGGCACGAGACCCGCACGGCAGACGGCTACCTCGAGGTACTCGGCCTGACCTGCGAAGAGGTCGGCGACCTCGCGTACGCGGCCCGCATCCCGGTGCACGAGCTGTTCGTGGAGCAGGCCTCACTGGAGGAGGCGTTCATGGAGCTGACCCGCGACAGCGTCGAGTTCCACGGCGGAGGCGGGCAATGACGTACCTGTCGGTGCTGCGCAGCGAACTCACCAAGATGAGCACCCTCCGCTCGACGCGGTGGACCCTGCTCGCGCTCGTGGTCGCGACCGTGGGCATCGGCACCCTGTTCGCCTGGGGGTCGGCGTACGGATATCACGACGCCTCGCCGCACGACCAGGCGGCGTTCGACCCGGTGGGCAACGCCCTTGGCGGCCTCGTATTCGGGCAGCTCGCGATCGCCGTGCTCGGGGTGCTCACGATCAGCGGCGAGTACGGGACCGGCGCGATCCGCGGCACGTTCACCTCCGTGCCTCGGCGGGGCCTGGTCCTGGCGGCGAAGGCGACCCTGGTGGCCAGCGCCGGTCTGGTCTTCGGCCTGATCAGCTCGGTCGCGGTGTTCTTCACCAGCAGGCCGATCTACCAGCACTACGGCCTCGCGCAGAGCCTCGGTGACCACGGCGTGGTCCGCGCGCTGATCGGCGGTGGGCTCTACGTCGCCGCGAGCGGTCTGTTCGGCTTCGCCGTCGGTGCGCTGCTGCGCAACACCGCCGGTGCGATCACGACGGCGGTGGCGGCGCTGCTGGTTCTGCCCGGGCTGACAGCCCTGCTTCCCGGCTCGGTGGGCAACGTGATCCAGCGGTACTTCACCAGCAACGCCGGCCAGCAGGTGGCGCTGACCGTGAAGACCGACAACGCCCTCGGCCCATGGTCGGGCTTCGCCGCGTACTGCGCGTGGTGGGCGGTCATCCTGGCCGTCGCGACGGTTCTGGTGCAGCGACGGGACGCCTGAACCGCCGTCAGGCGCCGAGGCGCTCGAGGGTGCTGCCGGCGCGGCCCTTGCGGACGTGCAGCTGCGCCGGGATCCGCCGGCGCAGGTCGGCGACGTGGCTGACGATCCCCACGACCCGGCCCCCGCTGCGGAGCCCGTCCAGCACGTCCATCACCTCCTCCAGGGTGTCCTCGTCGAGGCTGCCGAAGCCCTCGTCGACGAACAGCGCCTCGATCGGCGCGCCGCCAGCCTCGGCGGTGACGGTGTCGGCGAGGCCGAGGGCGAGGGCGAGGCTCGCGACGAAGGTCTCCCCGCCCGACAGCGTGCCGGTGTCGCGGACGGAGCCGGTCCAGGCGTCGTGGACGACCAGGCCGAGCCCGCCGCGGGTACGGCGGTCTGCGCGGACGTCGGTGTGCCGCAGCGTGTAGCGGCCGTCGGTCATCGGCAGCAGGCGCGCGGTGGCGGCGGCCGCGACCTGCTCGAGCCGGGCTGCCAGCACGTACGTCGACAGCCGCATGCCGCGGGGGTTCGCCCCGCGCGCCAGCTCGGCAAGGCCGGCCACCTCGTCCCGCTCGGCCAGGAGTGGACCGAGCAGGGCCAGCAACGTGCGCAGCCCGGGGCCCAGGTCTGCCACGGCGCGGGCGCGCTCGGCAGCGACGGCGGCCACGGCTGCTGCCTCGTCACGGGTGCGGGCGAGGGCGTCGGCGGCCGCGCCGACCGACGCGACGTCGACGGGATCGGCTGGCGCCGCGACCAGCTCCGGGTCGGCGAGCACCGTTCGGGCGGCGGCCAGCGTGAGCTCGTACGAGGCCACCTTCGCCTCGAGGTCGCTGACCGTTGCGGCCGGGAGGGCGTCGCGGCGGAGCGCCGCGGTGTCGGCCAGCCCGGCGGTGCGCAGTGCGGTGGCCAGCTCGGCGGCGTCGGCGGCCGCGGCGGCGGCGTGCCGGGCGGCCACGGCGTCTGCCTCGACGGCGGCCCCCAGCAGCCCGACCCGTTCGCCGGCCGCCGCGAGCGCGGCGGCCAGGTCGGCCGCGCCGTCCAGGGTCACCCGCAGGGTCGCCTGCCCGCGCGCGGCGGCGGCGGCGGACTCGTCGCGGACGGCGGTGGCGGCCGACTCGAGCGCCGCCAGCCGCGCATCCTCCGCGGTGAGCTTTGCCGACTGCTCGTCGAGCCCGGTCATCGCAGCGGCCGCGTCGTCGAGGGCCGCCGCGCGCATCGTGAGAGCCGTGCGGGTCCCGTCGGCGTCGGACCGGGCGGCGGCGAGGCCGTGGACGTCGGACCAGCCGCCCGCCGCCAGCCGGACCGTCACCGTGCGCAGCTCGGCATCGAGCCCGGCCACTCGGGCACCGGCCGTGGCTCGGACCGCTTCAGCCTCGCGGAGGGCGCTGTCGGCGGCCTCGAGCGCCTGCTCGCCGGGGACCTCGCCGCCGCCGACGGCGGGAGCAGGGTGCTCGGTGGCGCCGCAGACCGCGCACGGCTGGCCGTCGGCGAGATCGGCGGCCAGCCGGGCGGCTTGCCCGGCGAGCAGGGCCGTGCGCACAGCAAGGTGCGCTTCGCCGGCCGCGACGGCGCGCTCCCGCGCGGTGGTCTCCTCGGCGCGGGCCGCAGCGAGGCGGTCGGTCAGCACGGCGGCGATCTCGGCATCGGCCACGAGTGCCGCCAGCCGTCCGGCCTCGCGCTCGGCCTCGGGCAGGGCCAGGGTGGCGGCCAGCGCGTCGGCGTGAGCGGCGACGGCATCGGCCCGCAGCCTCGGCAACTCGGCGAGGCTGGCCGCCACCGCGGCGCGGTCGCCGGCGGCGTCGGCACGAGCGGCCTCCGCCTCCGCGGCCCGGGCGGTCTGCGCCGTCACCAGCTCGGCCTGCGGTGCCAGCGCCTCGAGCTGCGCCAGCCGCCGACGCGCCGCCGTCAGCGCTTCGGCGTCTCCGCCGCCGGCGAGCCGACGCCGCACCGAGGCATCGGCCGCGGCGCTCTCGGCCTGCTGCCGGGCGCGGTCGGCGCGGTCGGCGAGCGGGACGAGCGGTGCGGCGCGCCGGGCCGCGGCGAGCTGGTCGCGCGCGGCGTCGGCGAGCTCGGCGCCGACGAGCAGGACGGCGAGCTCGCCCTGGGCGGTCAGGCGGCGCGCCTGGCGGTCGGCGAGCCGCTCGGCATTGCGGTGCGCGCGGGCGGCGGTCTCGGCAGCGGCGGCGGCAGCGACGGCGTCGGCCCGGGCGGCGGCCAGTGACACCTCCGCGGCGGTCAGCGTCGCGTCGTACCAGGCGAGATCCGGCCCCGGCGGCAGCTCGACGCCGGCGGCCTGCGCGACCCGGGCGGCGAGTGCGTCGAGCTCGCCGCCGGCCGCGGCGCACCGGTCGGCCACCGCACGCCGGTGCTGCGCCAGCCACTGCTCGACGTCCCGGAACCGGTCGGTGGCGAAGAGGCGCTCCAGCAACGCAGTCCGCTCGGTGGCGTCCGCGTGCAGGAACGCCGCGAACATCCCCTGCGGCAGGAGCACGACCCGGCAGAACTGCTCGGCACTCATCCCGAGGAGGTCGGCGATCTCCAGGTCGGCCTCGCCGGGGCGCGTCGACCATGTCCGCCACCGGTCGGCACGCAGCTCCTCGACCCGGACCGTCGGCTGTTCGGTGATCGTGCCAGCTCCCCGCTTCTTGGGCCGGTCGAAGGCGGGGGTACGGGTGACGCGGAGCCGTCGCCCACCGACCGTGAGCTCGAGTGTCACCGAGCACCGCGCGCCGGGATCGGCGTGGTCGGAGCGCAGCCGGCGGGTGCCGCGCTCGCCGGGCACCTGGCCGTACAAGGCGAAGCACATCGCGTCGAGCAGCGTGGTCTTGCCGGCGCCGGTCTGTCCGTGCAGCAGGAAAAGGCCGCCCGCCGCGAGCGCGTCGAGATCGACCTCGACCTCGCCGGGAAACGGGCCGAAGGCACTCAGGCGCAGCGCGTGCGGGCGCATCAGGCCACGCTCGCCTCGGCGGCCGGCTGCTCCTGCACCGCGCCGAGCCGCACCGCGTCGAGGGCGTCGCCGAGCAGCGCCCGCTCGCCGATGGACGCCTCGGTGCCGCGGACGTGGTCGACGAAGTCGGCAGCGACCTCCGCGTCGCTGCGACCGGCGACCCGGATCGCGTACGAGCGGTCGTCCTCGGCGGCACCCACGGGCTCGTGCCGGAGCACCAGCACATGCGGGAACCGTCGTCGCAGCAGCTCCATCGCGCCGATCGGCGGGACCGGGTCGGTCAGCACCGCGGCGACGAACGCGTCACTGGGCGGACCCGCCAGCAGCGCGGCCAACGGCCCGCGCAGCGTGACGAGGTCGCGGAAGACAGGCGCGGGGACCTGCTCGACCCTCGCCGCGCCGACGGCGTCGAGCTCGACCAGCCACGAGCCCTTGACCTGGCCGGCCTCGGAGAACGAGTAGGGGAGGGGTGAACCGCTGTAACGGAGGCTCTCGCCGACCTGCTGCGGCCGGTGCAGATGCCCCAGCGCGCCGTAGGAGAACCCCGCGAACAGCGCCGCCGGGACCGAGCCGAGACCGCCGACCGTGATGTCCCGCTCGGAGTCGCAGACCTCGCCGCCGGTCACCCAGCCGTGCGCGATCACGACGCCACGCCCGCCCCGGGCCGCGAGGTCGGCGGCGGCCAGCGCCGTCGCCGCACTCAGCACCGCGACGTGGGTGGCGGCCGTGCCGAGCTCGTCGTGCACGGTCTGCGGCTCGAGGTAGGGGATCGCGTAGCAGGCCACCGGGCCGTGCGTGTCCTCGACCACGACCGGCTCGGCCAACGCGCCGACCCTGGTCCGGACGTGCACACCGGCGGCGTCGATCAGTGCGCTGTTCACCCCGAGCCGGGCCGCCGAGTCGTGGTTGCCGCTGCTGACGACCACCCGGGCGCCGGCGTCGCGCAGCCGCAGCAGCGCCGACTCGTAGAGGGCGACCGCCGACAGCGGCGGGATCGCCCGGTCGAAGACGTCGCCCGCGACCGCGACAACGTCCACCCGCTCGGACCGCACCACCTCGACCAGGTGGTCGACGAAGGCCTCCTGCGCGGCCCCCAGGTCGGCGCGGTGCAGCGACCGGCCCAGGTGCCAGTCGGAGGTGTGCAGCAAGCGCATGGCCGGACGGTACGGAGCACCTCCGACGAAACCGGAGCGGCTCGCCGGCCAGCCTCCGACGTTGGGCGGTCGAAGGCACTTCCGTACGCGGAATGGGAGAGGCCCGCGCTCGTGTGCAGCGGGCACGAGCGCGGGCCTCTGGCACCATTCACGCACAGCCCGAGGGGGCCTGGAAGGGGCAGAACGGCCTAACGCATCAGGCGCCGAACACCCGATGGGTGAGGTCGTTGCCGAACACCCGCGCCGGGTCGACCCGGTCCCGGACGGCCATCGCCTCCGCGAACCGTGGATACCGACCGGCCAGCGCGGCGGCGTCGAGCGAGTGCAGCGTTCCCCACTGCGGCCGCCCGCCTACCTGGCCCACGATCTGCTCCACCCCGTGGAAGTAGCGGTCGTACGGACTGCCCCGCACGACCCGCACCGCGAGGTAGGCCGATGTCTGCTCGTACGCGGTGGACAGCCAGACGTCGTCCGCCGCGGAGAAGCGCACCGTCACCGGGAACGAGATCTCCAGCCCGCTGGCTCCGACGAACGACCGCAGCTCGGTCAGCACGTCGGCCAGCCGGCTCGGCGGCAGCGCGTACTCCATTTCCAGGAAGCGGGTCCGCCGTCGCGAGGCCGCCACCGCCGGGGGTGGCACCGTAGCGGCGCCTGCGGGCAACGCCTGGACGGCGAGTCGGTTGAGCCCGGGGATCAGCGCCGGCGCCAGCTTCCCCAGCGAGGTGGACATCCCGAAGAGCGCACCGGTCAGCTGGTCGTGCCGGGCTCTTCGCCGCCGCGGCCCCGCGAGGGCATCCATGCCGACGCGGGTGCCGCGGGTGAGCACGCAGCGGGTCGTGTGCGGGAACCACCGGAGCTCGGCGTGGTCGGCGGCCGCGGTCGCGGCAGCGAACCCGCCGCCGTCGACCATGTCGGAGAAGGCAGCCGACTCGCGGACGACGTGCAGCGCGAAGGCCGGCACGACCGCGATCGTGTACGAGGCCACCACCCCGAACGCCCCGAGACCCACCAACGCGGCGGCGAACAGGTCGGGCTCCTCGGCGGCGCTGCACCGCACCGCCGACCCGTCGGCAAGCACGATCGTGACGGCCCGCACCTGGCTGGCCAGCCCGCCGCGGCGGGGGTCGGCGCCGTGACTGCCGGTGCTGATCGCGCCGCCGAGGGTCTGCGCGTCGTCGCCGCCGAGGCTGTCGAGCGCCAGGTCGACGGACGCCAGTTCGCCGGCCAGGGCGCCGAGCGTCATGCCTGCCTCGACGGTGACCAGGCCGCCGTCGACGTCGACCTCGAGTAGCCGCGCGTGCCGGTCCAGGCGTACCTGCACGCCGTCGGTCACGGCAACCCCGCTGCAGGCGTAGCCGCTGCCGATCGCCTTGACGCGCTGGTCCCGGGCCGTCGCGGCCATGACCGCGGCAGCGATCTCCTCGATGCCGCGGGGATGCGCGACGTTGCGCGCCCGGGCAGTCTGGTTGCCAGCCCAGTTGGACCAACGTTCACCCGTCGCGTCGAGCATGGCCGAACCGTAGTGGCCGGACACGCCCATGCACTCGGCGCTGCTGGCCCGGCCCGCCGGCTGTTGCCGCCCGACGTCCGCGCGCCTACCTGTCGGGCGCAGCGGACAGGAAAGTAAGTCCTCAGAGCTAGGGAGATGCACCATGCAGGTAACACGAGGGATACGCACCGCCGCCGCGGTCGGTGCGCTGATGACGGCGACCAGCGTGGCCGGTGTCGGTCTCGCTGGGTCGGCCTCCGCCGCGCCTCTGGCATCGGCCAAGGGCACGTACACCGTGAGTTACAACTTCGACGGCTACGGCGGCGGAACGGCGTCGCCGACGTTGGCGAAGCACGGCAAGTTCACCGCCGGGGACGGCGACTTCGGCACGTACACCTACAAGAAGAAGAAGTTGACGTTCGTCTTCACCTCGAACGACTGTGGCACCACGTATACCGGCACGGGGACACCCAAGGCCGGGTTCAGCGGGACGATCCTGGTCAAGAACAGCGAGGGTGACTGCCTACCGCAGGGAACCACCGGCGAGTGGTCGACCGGAGCCAAGGGCCAGACCGCACAGGCCAAGCCCGGTCACGTCTCGGCGTCGGGCCTGCGCTGATCGTCTGACGCCCTGGCGTCGATCCGCAGGAGGCTGTTCCCGGCGCCGCTGGGACGGCCTTCTGCGGGAGGTCAGTGGGCGGTGTCGACGGCGCGCTTGTACGAGCGGGCGATCTCGGCCTCGGCCTCGGCCCGCCCGACCCACTCGGCGCCCTCGACGGACTTGCCAGGCTCGAGGTCCTTGTAGACCTCGAAGAAGTGCTGGATCTCGAGCCGGTCGAACTCGGGCACGTGCCGGATGTCCTGGAGGTGCTCCAGCCGGGGGTCGGCGGCCGGGACGCACAGCACCTTGTCGTCGCCGCCCTTCTCGTCGGTCATCCGGAACATGCCGATCGCACGGCAGCGGATCAGGCAGCCGGGGAACGTCGGCTCCTCGACCAGGACGAGCGCGTCCAGGGGGTCGCCGTCCTCGCCGAGCGTGTTGTCCACGAACCCGTAGTCGTTCGGATACCTCGTCGAGGTGAACAGCATCCGGTCGAGCCGGATGCGGCCGGACTCGTGGTCCATCTCGTACTTGTTGCGATGACCCTTGGGGATCTCGATGGTGACGTCGAAGTCCACGGTCGTAGTGTCGCAGACCTGATGCGCCGGCCACGCACGTTCCGGACGCTGGCCGTCGCGGTCCTGCTCGTGGGCGGTCTCGGCCTCTCGGTGACGGCCGAGGGGCGGGCGCCTGCTCCGGTCCTGGAGGCGCTCGGCGAGGCGGGTCCGGTGCCGCCGGTGGCCAGCGTGCGGATCGCCCTTACTGCCCCGTCGACCGCGCCGGCCCTCGGCGGCGGTCTGGTCGGCGAGGTACTCGACGGCCCCTCCGGCGCGGTGCTGTGGTCGGTGGGCGCGACCACCCCTCTCCTGGTCGCGAGTACGCAGAAGCTGCTCACCGCCGCGGCGGCCCTCGAGGTCCTTGGCGCCGGCCACACGGCGCGGACAACCCTGCGCGTCAGCGGGCAGGTCGTCGACGGCGTCGTGACCGGCAACCTCTACCTCCAGGGCGGCGGGGACGTGCTGCTGGCCGCGACGCCGACCAGCGGCTGGCCAGGGCGCGCCACGCTTGACCAGCTCGCGACCGACGTGGCCGCCCAGGGCATACGCCGGATCGATGGGTCGCTGGTCGCCGACGGCACCGCCTTCACCGGGCCGCGTACCGCCGCCGGGTGGAGTCCGGGCTACGTCTCCCTCGGCTCGGTCGCACCGGTCACCGCCCTGGAGGTCGACCGCGGTGCGCAGGCGGGGGTGGAGAGCCGCGCACCGGACCCGCCGATGCAGGCCGCAGTCGAGCTGCGCCAGGCGCTGGCCCGACACCACGTGGCCGTCGTGGGCCGGACGGTCGAGGGCCCGACGCTGTCCGCGACGACGACGGTCGCGCAGGTCTCCGGGCCACCGGTCGAGGTGGCGCTCCAGGAGATGCTCCAGGACTCCGACAACGACGCCGCCGAGTCGCTCGGCCGGCAGTTGGCGATCGCGACTCACCGTCCCGCGACCTTCGTCGGCGGCGGCGCGGCGATCGCCGCCCAGCTCGCGGCCGACGGGCTGCCGACCGCGGGCACGTCCCTGGCCGACGCGAGCGGCCTGTCCCGCGCCGACCGGGTCACGCCGACCCTGATAGCGACGCTCCTGCACGACGCGGTGGTACGCCCGGCCTGGCGCTCGCTGTTGGCCGGGCTGCCGGTCATGCACTTCTCGGGCACGCTCGCCGACCGGGGCAGCGGACCCGCCGCCGGCGTCGTCCGCGCCAAGACAGGTTCGCTGCGCGGCGTGACCGCACTGGCGGGAACCGTCGTCGACGTGTCCGGCCGACAGATGGTCTTCGTGTTCGTGACGGATCAGGCCGTCGGCACCCTCGCCAGCGAGGCCGCGCTCGACGCGGTCGCGGAGGCACTGACCGCGCTCTGAGTCCTCGCCGTTACGCCGTTCGGGTGATGTGGCCACGGGTGGGTCCGTGCGAGGCTCTGCCGGTTTCCGCCGGGACCGTGGGGGTCTGCCGCAATGAGTCGTACGTCCTACCGCCGTCCCGGTGTCGGTCTGCTGTGCCTCGCCGGAGCGGTCCTGCCGCTGCTTGTGGTCGTCGCCAGCCACGCGTCCGCGAAGCCGTCCTGCACCATCTACTGGACGGGTCGTGTCAGCAGCGACTGGTCGACCACCGGCAACTGGTCGCTGACGGACGGCGGCCCGTCGGCGGGTCGTACTCCCGCCTCCTCGGACGCCGTGTGCATGTCCACGTCACCTGGCACCGACGACGTCGACCAGTCGGCGACGGTGACGATCGGCACCCTGTCGTGGCCGAGGACGGCGAAGGTGTCGCCGACTTTGACGAACAGCGGTTCGCTGACGCTCGCAGGTGCGGGCGCCTCGACCCTGTACTCGCTGCAGGACAGCGGCATCGTGACCGCGGCGACGACGAGCTCCACGCTCTCGATCACCACCCTGCAGCTCTCCGGCACGCTGCACGGTCCGGGGACGTTCTCGGTCTCGGGCGCAGCCTCGGTGTCCGAGGGATTCGTCGAGAACACCACCCTGGTCCTCCGCGGTGCCACCGTGATCACCGAGCAGGGCCTGGCGCTCGCGGACGACGGCGTGCCGGCCAATGTCGAGGTCGCGGGCACCATGACCCTGACCGACGCTGCGGATGTCCACGGTGGGACGGGGACGACACTGTCAGTGGACCCCGGCGGCACGATCAGCTTCCCGGGGACAGCCGACCAGGAGGCGTACCTGGACACGGATCAGGTTGCGAACGACGGCACCGTCGCCACGACCGGTGGGACGCTCTTC
This sequence comes from uncultured bacterium, assembly GCA_964245825.1. GTDB lineage: Bacteria > Actinomycetota > Actinomycetes > Mycobacteriales > CAJCIY01 > CAJCIY01. The sequence goes on from CAXTNT010000004.1 coordinate 141,776, forward strand.
GTGCAGGGCTCGGGGACGGACACCGGGACGTTCTCCGCCGGCGCCGGCGCGACGCTCGATCTCGATGACGACCGGACAGAACAGGCCGGCGCCCTCATTACCGGCGCGGGAACGATCCTGGTCGACGGCATCGTCGAGTTCGCCAGCCAGCAGGCCCAGGTCACCGCCACCGGGCCCATCGTGGTGCAGAGCAGACTGGTCGCGGACAGTTCGGTGGACGTCGTGCTGCCCGACCTCGATGCGACCGGCGAGCTGTTCGGTCCCGGGTCCTTCACCGTCACCGGGACCGCGACACTCGACAGCGTCATCGTCGCGGACACGACGGTCCTGCTGCACGGCAGCAGCGAGGTCACCGGCAACGGTGTGACGCTGCGCGACGACACGGCGGCGACCACGGTGGAGATTGCCGGGACCCTCACCCTCGACGACGACGCGGACGTCGAGGGCAACGCCGGCACGGCCCTGCTCGTCGACGCCGGGGGGACCGTCCGCTATCCCGGCAGCGACGCCGACCAGGTGGCGATCCTCGACACCGCCGTCACCGACCACGGCATCCTCGCGTCAACGGGCGGCACGCTGAACGTGGACCAGCTCACCAACCTGTCGGCCGCCGGAGCCCTGACCGGAGGCGCCTACCTCGCGGTCGGTGGCACTCTGGCGCTGCCGAACCCGGTCACGAAGAACGCCGGAAGCATCACCGTCGGGCCGAAGGGCGCGCTGACCGGTGGCGGCTCCGATCTGTTCTCCACCCTCAAGGCAACCAGCGGGGCCCTGACCCTGGGACGGGCCGTGACCTTCAAGAAGGCCCTGACGAACTCAGGGGCGGTGACCGTGTCGGCCGGCACGACTCAGCTGCCGTCCTATACCCAGAGCGCCGGGACGACCGGCGTTGCCGCCGGCGCGACGCTCCGGGCCGCGAAGGGCGCCGGCCATGTCGCGATCGGCGGGGGCGTCCTGACCGGGAACGGGACCGTCGCGGGCGTGGTCAGCGGGGCCGGCACGGTGGCACCCGGACGGGCGGCCGGGCCGCTGACGGTCGGCGGCTACGGCATGGGCGGGTCGAGCACGCTGGCCGTCGGGATCAGCGGGTCGGCCACCGTGGGCACCGACTTCGGCCAGCTGGCGGTCACCGGGAAGGCGTCACTGGGCGGCACGCTTGCCATCACGTCGGCGCCCGGCTACCTGCCGCCGGTGGGCACGACGTACACGGTCCTCACGGCCGCGAGCGTCTCCGGGACTTTCGCGACCGTGACCGGGACGGTGGTCGGATCGCACCACTACGTCGTCTCGTACACGGGCACGGCCGTACGCCTGACCGTGCAGTAGCCCCGGCGGCGTGGCGGTCTCTAGGCTCAGGGCATGGCTGACCTCGTCGACTGGGATCTCGCGGCGCGGATGGCGCGGCGGCTCGTCCGGCCCGGCCCCCAGCTCTCGCTGACCGAAGCCGCGGACGTGGTTGGTGAGCTGCGGCAGGTGGCCGTCGCTGCCCTCGGCCACGTCACCGCGTACACCGGTCTCGAACCGGATCCCGCACTGCGTACCGCCAACGTCGTGGTCGACCGGGCCCAGTGGGCCGAGCAGAACATCGTCGGCCTGCAGACCGTGCTGGGCCCGCTGGTCGAGCGGCTCGCCGGCAAGCGCGCCGAGCGCACCGGTCGCAGCCCCAGTGCTGGGCTCGTCAGCGCGGTCGGGAGGCGGGTCACCGCCAGCGAGCTGGCGGCGGTCCTGGCGTTCCTGTCGAGCAAGGTCCTGGGCCAGTACGAGGTGTTCCTGCCCCCCGCCGACGGCGACGGCCGGCTCTCCCTCATCGCGCCGAACATCGTCGAGATCGAGCGCAACCTCGCCGTCGACCCCACCGACTTCCGGATGTGGGTGGCCCTGCATGAGCAGACGCACCACCTCCAGTTCACCGGGGTTCCGTGGCTGCACGAGCACCTGCTGACGCTGGTCGGCCGACTCGCTGACTCGGCCGACCTCGACCCGCAGCAGATCCTCGGCCGGCTCAAGGGCGCGGTGGGCGAGCTCCGCGGCGGTCGCGGCGAGCGGCCAGGTGGCCTGCTCGCGGTGCTGCAGTCGCCCGAGCAGCGTGCCGTTGCCGCCCAGGCCCAGTCGTTGATGACGGTCCTGGAAGGCCACGCCGACTTCGTGATGGATGCCGTCGGCCCCCAGATCGTGCCGAGCGTCGCGGTGATCCGCGAGCGGTTCGAGGCCCGCCGGCGGCGTACCGGCTCACCAGTGGAGATGCTGCTGCGGCGGCTACTGGGCCTGGACGCGAAGCTGGCGCAGTACCGGGTCGGCGGCGCCTTCTTCCGTGCCGTCGACGCCGAGGGCGGTGAGGCCGCGGTCGCCGCGGTGTGGGCCGGCCCGGACGCGCTACCCACCGCCGCTGAGCTGGCGGAGCCTGAGCAGTGGCTGCGCCGGGTCGCGGGCATCGCCGCCTGAGGTGAGCGCCCGCCTGCCCGCGCGCCGATGACCGGCCCGGCGCCGTCGGTCGCCGAGGTACGCGTCGCGGTGCGCCGCGCCACGGCCGACCTCGCTCCGGCCACACCGATCGGGGTGGCGTTCTCCGGGGGCGCGGACTCGCTGGCCCTGCTGGCGGCCGCCGCGTTCCTGCGCCCGGCCGTCACGGCCCTGGTCGTCGACCAGGGTTGGGGACCCGGCAGTGCCGCCGCGGCGGCCGGCGCGGCCACCCGAGCCCGGACGCTCGGCGTCGACGCCGCGGTCCTCGCGGGTCCCGCGCCTCGCGAGGAGGCCGCCGCCCGCACCGCGCGCTACGCCGCCCTCGACGCCGCCGCGGATGCTCGCGGGCTCGACGTGGTGCTGCTGGGTCACACCCGCGACGACCAGGCCGAGACGGTGCTGCTGGCCCTCGCCCGGGGCAGCGGTGCCCGCAGCCTCGCGGGCATGGCGCCGGTCCGCGGCCGCTACCGGCGGCCGCTGCTGGGGGTCAACCGCGCCACCACCCGCGCCGCCTGCGACGCGGCGGCCCTGCAGCCGTACGAGGACCCCGCGAACGACGACCCCGCCTTTACCCGGGTGCGCGTCCGAGCCCTGCTCCCGGAGCTGGCGCTCGCCCTCGGCCACGACGTCACGGCCAACCTCGCCGCCACCGCCCGGCTGCTGCGCGACGACGCCGACCTGCTCGACCTCCTGGCCCGGCAGGCCGGTACGAACGAGGTCGCCGCCCTGGCCGCGTTGCCACCCGCACTGCGCCGGCGGGTCCTGCACGGCCTCGGCCCTGCCCTGACGGCGGCGCACGTCGACGCCCTGGAGGCGCTGGTCCTGGACTGGCACGGCCAGGGACCGGTCTCGCTGCCGGGGGGAGCGGTGGCCGTTCGCCGCTCTGGCAGGATCACCGTCGTGCCCGGTGGCAGCTCCTCGTGACCGACCACCCCGCACCCCGCGCACCAGCGCACGGCACCTCGGCGCTGCACCGGTTGCCCGCCTCGATCCCCGCCACGGCGCCCGAGCGGACGCCGCCCGGGGTGAGCGTCCTGGTCCCTGAGGGCGACATCCGCCGCCGGCTCGCGGAGATCTCCCGGCAGATCGAGGCAGACCACGCCGGCGAGGAGTTGCTGCTCGTCGCGGTGCTTAAGGGCGCGATCATGGTGGTGGCCGACCTCGCGCGCGAGCTGCGGCTGCCGACGAGCCTGGAGTTCATGGCGATCAGCTCGTACGGGTCGGCCACCTCCTCCTCGGGGGTGGTGCGCATCCTCAAGGACCTCGATCGCGACATCGGTGGCCGCCACGTCCTGCTCGTCGAGGACATCGTCGACTCGGGCCTGACGCTCTCCTGGCTCGTCCGGCACCTCACGGCCCGGGCGCCCGCCTCGCTCGACATCTTCGCCCTGCTCCGCAAGCCGGAGGCCCGGCATGCGGGGGTCCCGGTGCGCTACGTCGGCTTCGACATCGGTCCCGACTTCGTCGTGGGCTACGGCCTCGACGTGGCCGAACGGCACCGGGCGTTGCCCTATGTCGGTCTGTACGAGCCGGACTCCGACCATGGCTGAGCGACCGCCAGGTGTGGTGGGCCTGAGAACCGCATCGGGTCTTGCTTTCGGGACGAGAACGGTACGGGCGCGGTGTTAGCCTTGGCAGCGTGCTGGCCGTCCCCGACGCGGGGTCTTCTGGTGCGTCGAGCTAGGGGGCCCGAACACCACCGGTAAGCGGTCACCGGTGGGCGGGCACGGACGGCAGGAGGATCGGACGCCTGACCCCGGCGGCCCTTTCGCGATGAACATGAAGCGATACCGCGGCCCCGCGGTCGTCGTGGTCCTGGTGATCCTCGTGCTCGTGCTCGTCGAGCGGGTGGCCGGAACGGGCAACGACTACAAGAGCGTGCCGCTGTCGCAGATCGAGACCGAGGTGGCGCAGCACAAGGTCTCCGACCTGACCCTCCACGACAAGGAGCAGCAGGTCCAGGTCACGCTGGCCGGCGGCAAGACCAAGCAGGAGGCCAGCTACCCCGACCAGTACGGGCAGCAGCTGATCAAGGAGCTGCAGGCCGCGAACGCGACCGCGCCCGTCGGTCAGGGCGCGACGTACAAGACCGACATCACCAAGGGCAACGTGCTGCTGACGCTGCTCGGCGAGTTCCTGCCGTTCATCATCATCTTCGGCCTGCTCTTCTTCTTCATGAACCAGATGCAGGGTGGCGGCAGCCGGGTCATGAGCTTCGGCAAGTCCAAGGCCAGGCTCGTGAGCAAGGACACCCCCAAGACGACGTTCGCCGACGTCGCGGGGGCCGAGGAGGCGATCGAGGAGCTCCAGGAGATCAAGGAGTTCCTGGAGAACCCCGCCAAGTTCCAGGCGATCGGCGCCAAGATCCCCAAGGGCGTGCTGCTGTACGGCCCGCCCGGCACGGGCAAGACGCTGCTGGCCCGCGCCGTCGCCGGCGAGGCCGGCGTGCCGTTCTACTCGATCTCCGGCTCGGACTTCGTCGAGATGTTCGTCGGGGTCGGGGCCAGCCGGGTCCGCGACCTGTTCGAGCAGGCCAAGACCAACGCGCCGGCGATCGTGTTCGTGGACGAGATCGACGCTGTGGGCCGGCACCGCGGCGCGGGCCTGGGCGGCGGGCACGACGAGCGTGAGCAGACCCTCAACCAGCTGCTGGTGGAGATGGACGGGTTCGACGTCAAGGGCGGCGTCATCCTCATCGCGGCGACCAACCGTCCCGACATCCTCGACCCGGCGCTGCTGCGCCCCGGTCGCTTCGACCGCCAGATCCCGGTCGGGCCGCCCGACCTCGCCGGGCGCAAGGCGGTCCTCGAGGTGCACGCGAAGGGCAAGCCGATCGCGCCCGACGTGGACATGATGACCATCGCCCGACGCACCCCCGGCTTCACCGGTGCCGACCTCGCCAACGTCATCAACGAGGCCGCGCTGCTCACTGCCAGGCAGGGCCAGCAGCTGATCACCTCCGTCACGCTGGAGGAGTCGATCGACCGCGTGATGGCCGGTCCGCAGCGTAAGACGCGGGTGATGAACGACAAGGAGCGCAAGCTCACCGCGTACCACGAGGGAGGGCACGCCCTGGTCGCGCACGCCCTGCCGAACACCGACCCGGTGCACAAGGTGACGATCCTCCCGCGCGGGCGCGCGCTGGGCTACACGATGGTGCTGCCCGAGACCGAGAAGTACTCCCAGACCCGGGCCGAGCTGCAGGACTCGTTGGCGTACGCCCTGGGTGGCCGGGCCGCCGAGGAACTGGTGTTCCACGACGTGACCACCGGCGCCGCCAACGACATCGAGAAGGCGACGGCCACCGCGCGTGCGATGGTCACCCAGTTCGGGATGAGCCAGCGCCTCGGCGCGCTGAAGTTCGGCCAGGAGTCCGGTGAGGTGTTCCTCGGCCGCGACATGGGTCACCAGCGCGACTACTCGGAGGAGATCGCCGGGATCATCGACGAGGAGGTGCGCGTCCTCATCGAGGCCGCGCACGACGAGGCGTTCGAGATCCTCGCCCGGCACCGCGACGCGCTCGACGAGCTCGTGCTCCGGCTGCTCGACAAGGAGACCTTGGACAAGGCCGAGATCGCCGAGGTGCTGTCGGCGGTCCCCAAGGAGCCGCAGCGCCCCGTGGACAACGGGACGAGGCTGCCCTCGACCATCCCGCCGGTCCGGACGGCGGCCGAGCTCGCGCTGCTCGGGCCCGACGACGTGGCCGACTTGATGCCCGACAGCACGCCCCGCCGCGGGCGGGCGGCCGCGCCGGCCCGGACGCGGCGGGCCCCGACGCGCCAGACCGCGAGCGCCAACCGCTCCGCGCGGGAGACGGGCAAGGGCGGCACCGCGGCCGGGCAGGCAGCCAAGGCGACGCGGACCGGGCAGGAGAAGCGCGCCGGCGCGCGGGTCAGCCGCCGCAAGCCGAGCACGGAACCGGGTGCCTGAGTCCGACCGCTCGGTCGTCGCACCGGCCGGGCCGGTCAAGCAGGGCGTCGTGGTCGACGAACCACGGATCGCCGCCGCGGTCCGGGAGATCCTCCTCGCCATCGGCGAGGACCCCGGGCGTGAAGGCCTGATCAAGACCCCGGAGCGGGTCGCCCGCGCGTACACGGAGATCTTTGCCGGAGTGGGCAGGGATCCGACCGAACTGCTGTCCACGGTGTTCGACGAGCACCACGAAGAGCTGGTGCTGGTCTGCGACATCCCGCTGTACTCCACCTGCGAGCACCATCTGGTGCCCTGGCACGGCGTGGCCCACGTCGGCTACATCCCCAACGTCGCCGGCCAGATCACCGGCCTGTCGAAGCTCGCCCGACTGGTCGACCTGTTTGCCAAGCGGCCGCAGGTGCAGGAGCGGCTGACCAGCCAGGTCGCCGACGCACTCGATGCGGCCCTCTCGCCGCGCGGGGTGATCGTGGTGGTGTCCGCCGAGCATCTGTGCATGTCCATGCGGGGGGTACGCAAGCCCGGCGCGCGCACGGTGACCTCGGCCGTACGCGGGGTCTTCCAGGCGTCGGCGGCGAGCCGCGCCGAGGCGTTGAGCCTCATCCAGCAGCATGGCTGAACGGGGTACGCCGGCGCGGGTCGCGGCCGCCGAGCGGGAGTCGGCGCCGAGCCGCACCCGGCCCGCCACCGGGCGCACCGATCCGACGCGGCCGCGCAGCGATCCGCCGCCCGAGCGGCCGGGGGGCGATCCGGGGCCCGCGCAGGAGATGGTGACCCGCTCCGAGGAGACCCTGCGGCGCCGAGTCCCGCCGGCCCTGGCGTTCCTGGTGCTGCTGAGCGGCCTCGTCGATGTCGCCAGCGTCATCAGACCCGAGCTGACGAGTCGGCTGCACGACGTCAGCGAGGTCGTCAGCGGGCCCGTCGCGCGGTCGGCCGGCGCGCTCGACGTCTCCCTCGGGATCGTGCTGGTGCTGCTCGCGCAGGGCCTGCGTCGCCGGAAGCGCCGCGCCTGGCGGGTCGCGGTCGTGCTGCTGTCGCTGACCGCGGCGCTCAACGTGCTCAAGGGGCTCGACCTGGCCATCGGCGCCGGCGAGACGGTGGCGGCGTTG
>CAXTNT010000004.1:149284-233969 GCA_964245825.1 uncultured bacterium
CCTGGCCGAAGCGATCGTCTCCCTGGTGGTGCTGGGCCTGCTGGTCCTGTACCGGCGGGAGTTCGCGGCGGCCGGCGACCCGCGTACGCGGTGGCGGGGGCTGGGGGCCTTCGTGCTGTTGTTCCTCACGTCGGTCGTGCTGGGCGAGGCGGTGGTGCTGGCCCGGCTGGACGATCTGAACCGGCCGCACCCCTTCTCGGCCCAGCTCCAGCACGTGCTGGAGGGGCTGGTCGGCGTCAGCGGTCCGCTCCGCTTCGAGACCGACCGGACTGCCGACTTCGTCGCGCGGGTGCTGTTCAGCCTCGGGTTGCTGACGCTGGTGGTCACCGTCCACCTCGTGCTGCGGCCGGCCGAGCCACAGGCTCGGCTGGCGCCGAGCGACGAGTCGCGCATGCGTCTGCTGCTGGCGCGGCACGGCGCCCGCGACTCGCTCGGGTACTTCGCCCTGCGCCGGGACAAGAGCGTGATCTGGTCGCCGTCCGGCAAGGCCGTCGTGGCCTACCGCGTGGTGTCGGGCGTGATGCTCGCCAGCGGCGACCCGGTCGGCGACCCCGAGGCCTGGCCAGGCGCGATCGACGCGTTCCTGGCCGAGGCGGCGAGGCACGCCTGGACGCCGGCGGTGATGGGCTGCTCCGAACAGGCGGGCACGGCCTGGTCACGCGCCGGGCTGGACGCCCTCGAGCTGGGCGACGAGGCGATCGTGGAGACCGACACGTTCTCGCTGGAGGGGCGCGCGATGCGCAACGTCCGGCAGGCCGTGGCCCGGGTGGAGCGCGCCGGCTACGACTTCGACATCCGCCGCGTCGGCGACATCCCGGCCGGCGAGCTGGCGAGGATCGGTGCGGCGGTCCGGTCCTGGCGGGGCGCGCAGACCGAGCGCGGCTTCTCCATGGCGCTCGGGCGCTTCGGCGATCCTGCCGACGGCGACTGCGTGCTGGCCACGGCGTCGGTCGACGGGCGGCTCGCGGCGCTGCTGCACTTCGTACCGTGGGGGACCGACGGGCTCTCGCTGGAGCTGATGGTGCGCGACCGCGACGCCGACAACGGCATGAACGAGTTCCTGATCGCCAAGATCCTCGCCGGCTGCCGCGGCAAGGGCATCGCCCGGGTGTCGCTGAACTTCGCTGTCTTCCGGTCGGCGCTGGCCCGCGGCGAGCGGCTCGGCGCCGGCTTCGTGCTGCGCGGGTGGCGAGCGCTGCTGGTCTTCGCGTCGCGCTGGTTCCAGATCGAGTCGCTGTGGCGATTCAACGCCAAGTTCCAGCCGATCTGGGAGCCGCGGTACGTCTGCTACCCCACCGCGCGCGACCTGCCGCGAATCGCGGTGGCGGCCCTGGAGGCCGAGGCGTTCATCGTCTGGCCCCGCCCGTCGCTGCGGTTCCTGCGCGGGATCGTCGGCGGGCCCGTCGCGAAGCAGCCCGCACGTCGATGAGCCTGCGCGGATTTCCCGACCTCGGCCGGACGCGTGTGGTGGGCGTCGTCAACGTCACGCCCGACTCGTTCTCCGACGGCGGTGCCTACCTCGACCCGCGCGCGGCGGTGAGCCACGGCCTGGCGCTCGTCGCGGCCGGGGCCGACCTGGTGGACGTGGGCGGCGAGTCGACCCGACCCGGCGCGCGGCGGGTCGGTGAGCAGGAGGAGCTGGCCCGGGTGCTCCCCGTCGTGACCGAACTCGCGGCCGCCGGAGTGCGCGTGAGCATCGACACCCAGCACGCCGCGGTCGCCGCCGCCGTCCTCGCGGCCGGCGCCGTCCTGGTCAACGACGTGAGCGGTGGCCGCGCCGACCCCGACATGCTTCCGCTGCTGGCCGCGACGGGTGCACCCTGCGTCCTCATGCACTCGCGCGGCGAGAGCGCCGACATGAGGGCGGCGGCCCGGTACGACGACGTGGTCGGCGAGGTGTGTGAGGAACTCGCCCGGCGGCTGGACGCGGCCCTCGCCGCCGGCGTGGACGCCGACGCGATCTGCCTCGACCCGGGCATCGGCTTCCACAAGATCGGGGCGCAGAACTGGTCGGTGCTGGCGCACCTGGACGCACTGACCCGGCTCGGTCGGCCGTTGCTGGTCGGCACCAGCCGCAAGACCTTCCTCGGGGCACTGCTCGCAACCGGAGACGGGCCGCGACCCACCGACCGCCGTGAGGCCGCGTCGCTGGCCACGGCCGTGCTCGCCGCCCACGCGGGTGCCTGGGCGGTCCGCGTCCACGACGTGGCCCCGGCGGCCGACGCCGTCCGCGTCGTCGCGGCCTGGGACGCCGCGGGATGAACGACGTCGTTGCGCTGAAGGGGCTGCGCTGCAGGGGTTTTCACGGGGTGCTGCCCGAGGAGCGGGACGCGGGACAGGACTTCCTCGTCGACGCAGTGCTAGAGCTCGACACCGCCCCGGCCGCGGCCGCCGACGACCTGCGGCGCACGGTCGACTACGCCGACCTGGCGCGCCGGCTGCACGCCGTCGTCGCCGGCGAGCCGGTCGAGCTCATCGAGACGCTGGCCCTGCGACTCGCCGATGTCTGCCTGAGCTTCGGGCCGGTGCTGGCGGTGACGCTCACCGTGCACAAGCCGCAGGCGCCGGTGGGTCTGCCGTTCGACGACGTCGCAGTGAGCATCCGACGGGCCCGGCCGTGAGGGTCGTGCTCGGGCTCGGCAGCAACGTCGGCGACCGGCTCGGTCACCTGCGGGCGGGTCTCACGGTGCTGCGCGAGCACCTCACCGTCGAGGCGGTCTCACCGGTGTACGAGACCGCGCCCGTCGGCGGCCCGGTGCAGGGCGCCTACCTCAACGCGGTGGTGCTGGCGGACGCGGCGACGCCCGCCGACGCGCTCGCCGCGGCACACGCGGCGGAGGCCGCCGCCGGGCGTACCCGCACCGTCCGGTGGGGGCCGCGGACCCTCGACGTGGACGTCGTGGCCGCCGGCGGCCTGCGGAGCGACGACCCGACGCTCACCCTGCCGCACCCCCGGGCGGCCGAGCGCTCGTTCGTCCTCGCCCCGTGGGACGACGTGGAGCCCGCTGCGGTGCTGCCCGGCCACGGCGCGGTGGCATCGCTGCGGGCTGCGCTCGGGGATACCGGCGTCCGCCGCCTCGACGTCGAGCTTGCCTCGTGAAGCCGACCCGCACCTCGGTGCTGCTCGCCGTGTTCGTGGTGTTCGCCGCCGCCGGTGGGCTGGGGCTGCGGGCCGCGTACGACTCGCTGCCCGAGCTGCCCTCGTCCTGGGTCGTGACGGTCGCGATCGCCGCGATCGTCGTCGCGTTCCTCGCCTGGACCACCCGCAACCGGCTGACCGGACAACATGGGGCGCGGCCCCCCGAGCCGCTGACGGTGGCCAGGTACGTGGCGCTGGCCCGCGCCTGCTCCCCGGTCGGTGCGGGTCTGACGGGAGCCTGGTTCGGGGCGCTGATCTTCCTGCTCACGCAGCGCGGGATGGTGGACGCCGTCGCGCACGACCGCCGGGTCTCGATCGCCGGGATCGTGTCCGGGGTGGCGTTGACCGCCGCGGGCCTGTGGCTGGAGTGGGTGTGCCGGCTCCGCGTCGGCAGCGACGACCACACCGACCACCGCTGACTGCCGCGCTGAGCCCGTCAGGCGCTGCTGCCGACGCCGCGCCGGCTCGCCGCGTACACCCCCTGCGCGTCGAGGCTGCCGACAAGTCGGTCGCCGTCGAGGACGTCCACCCAGCCTGCGTCGGTACGCAACAGCACGGCCAGCGCGTCCTGCAGCGAGGTGCCCAGCGCCACCTGTGCCGAGCCGCCCGGGCGCGGTGCCCCGACGTCCGCCGCGATCAGCGGGGTGACGGCGAGCCGGCGCAGCGCCCGGTCGCCACCGACGAACTCGGCGACGAACTCGGACGCGGGCGCGCCCAGGATCTCGCTGGGTGCGGCGTACTGCTCGAGGTGGCCGCCGTCGCGGAAGATCGCGATCCGGTCGGCCAGCTTCACCGCCTCGTCGACGTCGTGCGTCACCATCACGACCGTCTTGCGGACCGCGGCCTGGATGTTGCGGAACTCCTCCTGCAGCCGCGCTCGGGCGATCGGGTCGATGGCGGAGAAGGGCTCGTCCATGAGCAGCACCGGCGGGTCGGCGGCGAGCGCCCGGGCCACCCCGACGCGTTGCCGCTGGCCGCCGGAGAGCTGCGCCGGATAGCGCCCCGCGTACCTCGCCGGGTCGAGCCCCACCAGCTCGAGCAGCTCGTCGACCCGGCGCCGGGTGCGGCTCTTGTCCCAGCCGAGCAGCCTCGGCACCGCAGCGACGTTGGCCCGCACGTCCTGGTGCGGGAAGAGGCCGACGTTCTGGATCACGTACCCGATGCGCCTGCGCAGGGCCACCGGGTCGACCGTCGTGACGTCGTCGCCCTCGAGCCGGATCTGCCCGCTCGTCGGCTCGATCAGCCGGTTGAGCATCTTGAGCGTCGTGGTCTTGCCGCAGCCCGAGGGGCCGATCAACGCGACGAGCTCACCCTCGCCGACGGCCAGGTCCAGCCCCGCGACCGCGACGGTGCCGTCGTCGTAGCGCTTCACGACGTCGCACAACTCGATCATCGCGCGCGGTTCACCGGGCCGGGAGGTCGTGGCGGCCGGGGCCCGCGGCCGCTCGATCGACTCGCTAACGTCCACCCGATGCTCCTCCTGCCGACCGGCAACTGTCTGGTGCAGAACGCGTACTACTGCCCGAAGTACTTCACCGACCCGTTCCGGCGCCACGACATCCTGACTGCTCTGACCGAGCACGTCAGCCTGGTGGTCCGGTCGATCGCGCTGGCCCTCGCGATCGCCGTCCCGCTGGCGCTCGCCGTCCGCGCGCATCCCGGCGCACGCGCTGTCGCTCTCGGGTTCAGCGGCCTGCTCTACACGATCCCGTCCGTCGCAGCCTTCGCCCTGCTGCTGCCCTTCCTCGGCACCCGGCACGACACCGCGGTCGTCGTCGTGCTGACCGCGTACGCGCTGCTGATCGTCCTGCGGAATGTGCTGGTCGGTCTGGACGGCGTCCCCCCCGAGACCGTGGAGGCCGCGCACGGACTCGGGTTCAGCCGCTGGCGCGTGATCACGCGGGTCGAGCTACCGCTGGCGCTGCCCTCGATCGTCGCGGGCGTCCGGATCGCCACCGTCTCGACGATCGGCATCGCCGCGGTTGCGGCTGTCATCGGGTACGGCGGCCTCGGCCAGCTGCTGCAGCAGGGTCAGGAGGCGCACCCGCAGTTCCACGCGGAGATCGCGACCGCCCTGGTCCTCGCGGTGCTGCTGGCGGTGGTGGCGGACCTGCTGCTGCTGGCCGTGCAGCGGCGTCTGACCCGCTGGCAGCGCGCGGGGCGGTCGGCATGAGCACCTGGCAGCAGGTACGCAGCTACCTCGGCAGCTACGACACGTGGAACGGCGCGCACGGGCTGCCGGACCTGACGCTCGTCCACCTTGGGATCACGTTCCTGTCGGTTGCGCTGGCGGCGGTCGTCGCGCTGCCGCTCGCCGTCTGGTTGGGCCACCGGGGGCGCGGCGGGGCTCTCGTCACGGTCGTGGCCAACGCGACCCGGTCGGTGCCGACCTACGGCCTGCTGGTGCTGTTCGCGGGCTTCGCCGTCGTCGGTGTGGGCGACCGGGCGGCGGTGTTCGCGCTGGCGCTGTTCGCGGTGGCGCCGCTGCTGACCAACGCCAACGCGGGCGTACGCGGGGTGGACCCCGATGCGGTGGAGGCGGCGCGGGGGATGGGCATGAGCGGTGGCCAGATCCTGCGCCAGGTCGAGCTGCCGCTCGCGTTGCCGTTGATCGCCGCGGGCATCCGTACCGCCGCGGTCCAGACGTGCGCGACGGCGACCCTGGTGGCGTTCGTCGGGGGCGGCGGCCTGGGTGTCGTCATCAACGCCGGGAACGGGCTCGGGCCCGCGGGCTACGGCCAGCTGATCTCCGGGGCGGTCGCCGTCGCGGTGCTGACCCTCGCCCTGGAGGTGCTGCTGAGCCTGGTGCAGGCCGCACTCACCCCCGGCACCCGTACCCGCGCGCTGGTCTATCGCCTCCCGCGGCCGGGCTCGCGCGTGGTCGTCACCGGCTGAGGCCGTGTCCAAAGCGCAACCTCACCTCGCTTGCGTCGGCGGTACAGGACTGTTTCGATTTAGGCGCAGCGGGGTCCACCCGCCTGACACGCGTGCCGCCACGGCACGGGACACAGAAGGCGGTTCTCGGCATGTCCACATCCCTGCGCAGTCTCCGTACGGGCGCCGTAGCGCTGTCGGCGGTCGCCCTCGTCGGCGTCCTCGCCGCGTGCGGCTCCAAGGCCAGCAGCGGCAGCCCGTCCACCAGCCCCTCGACCTCGGCGAGCACCGTCTGCGCGCCGGTCGCGGGCAAGACGCTGGTCACCCTCGCCGACGACAAGAAGCTCCAGCTCTCCGACGACATCGTCCCGGTCGTCCGCACCGCGGTCGCCAAGGCGCCGCTGACCGACGCGCTGAACAAGGTCTCCGCGGTGCTGAGCCAGAACAAGCTCAACGCGCTGAACGTCGCCACCGGCAGCCAACACGAGTCGGCGCAGGAGGCGGCACAGGACTTCGTGTCCCAGAACGGGCTGGGCTCCGGTTTCTCCGGGGGCAGTGGCCCGATCACGGTGGTGGCGGCCAACTTCGCCGAGAACCAGACGCTGGCCTACGTCTTCGCCGATGTCCTCAAGGCCGCGGGCTACTCGACGTCGGTGAAGCAGAGCACCAACCGTGAGCTGTACCTGCCCGCCCTGGAGAAGGGGCAGTACGACGTCGTCCCCGAGTACGCCGCGACGCTCACCGAGTTCCTCAACACCGCGGCGAACGGCGCGAACGCGCCGGTCAAGGCCAGCTCCGACATCGCCACGACGATCACGCAACTGACCCCGCTCGCCGCGGCCAAGGGCCTGACCGTGCTGACGCCGGCGGCCGCCACCGACGAGAACGCCTTCGCCGTGACGAGTGCGTTCGCCACCAAGTACGGGGTGACCACGCTGTCGGGGCTGGCCGCCGCATGCGGGGGCGGCGTCACCCTCGGCGGCCCCGCCGAGTGCCCGCAGCGGCCGTTCTGCCAGCCGGGTCTGGAGAAGACCTACGGCCTGAAGATCAGCGGGTTCACGGCGCTCGACGCGGACGGTTCGCTGACGCGCAGTGCCGTCGAGCAGGGCAAGGTCGCCCTGGTCGAGGTGTTCTCCTCCGACTCGGACGTGAAGCCCGCCGCCAGCTGACGGCACGCCGCGGCCGGTCCAGCCCAGGTGTGCTCCGAGGGGGACGCCCACCGCCAGCGGCGATCATCGGTCGGCCTCTGGTCCGCGCTGCGTCACTTGTCGATGTCGCCCACGACGAAGAAGACCGAGGCGAGCACGGTCGCGAGGTCGGCGACGCGGGTGCCGGGCAGCAACTCCCGGAGCACCTGCACGTTGTTGAACGACGCGGTCCGCATGTGCAGTCGCCACGGGGTGCGCTCGCCCCGGCTGACGAGGTAGTAGCCGAGCACACCCAGCGGGTTCTCGGTGCGCACGTACACGGCGCCCTCGGGCGCCTTCACCACCTTGGGCAGCCGCAGGTTCACCGGGCCCGTCACCGTCTCCAGCCGTTCGAGGCACTGCCCGGCGAGAACGGCGGACGCCGCGACCTCCGCGACCAGCTGCGCGTACCGGGCAGCGCAGTCGCCCCCCGACTGCGTCACCAGCGGTACGTCGAGCTCCGGATAGGCCAGGTACGGGGCGTCCCGACGCAGGTCCAGCGGAGCACCGGAGGCCCGGGCGAGCGGCCCGGACAGGCCGTACGGGTCGACCAGCGCGGGGTCGAGGACGCCCAGGCCCGCGAGCCCGTCGGGCACCTCGGGCACGGGTACGGCCGCCAGCACCGTCCGCGCCTGCGCCACCCAGCCCGCGGGCAACTCCTCCTTCACCCCGCCGACGCGGCTGAACATGTGGTGCATCCGGCCGCCGGTGGCTGCTTCGAGCAGCGTCTGCACCCGCTCCCTGGCCGCCACCAGCGAGGGGTCCGGGGTGGGGTGGGCCGCGGCGAGGAACAGCAGGTGCGCGAGCATCCGGTTGACCTCGACGAGCAGCGTCCGCAGCCAGGTGGCCCGTGGTGGCACCTCCAGGCCGAGGAGCCGTTCGACCGCCGTCACCACGCCGATCTCGTTGGCGAAGGCGGAGAGCCAGTCGTGCCGGTTGGCGAGCATGGTGATCGCCCGGTAGTCGCGTACCTCGAAGAGCTTCTCGGCGCCGCGATGCAGGTGGCCGACGAGCGGCTCGGCGGCGGCGACGATGTCACCGTCGAGGGTCAGGGCGAGCCGTAGCGAGCCGTGCGTGGCGGGGTGGTGCGCGCCGACGTCGAGCAACAGGTCGACCCGGTCGGAGGCGGCGGGGCCGAACCCGGCCACGGTCTGCTCCACGCCGGGGAGTGTCCCAGCCGTCAGCGCCGGGCCTCCCAGCGCCAGCGACGGATCGCCACCGCCGTCGCGCCGACGCCCCACAGCGCCAGCACACCGATGTCGCTCCAGGCGAAGCCGTGCAGCCGCGGACGGCCTCACGTGCCCGTACGAGACGTGGAGCCCGCGCACCTCGATCGCGTTCAGGGGCCGGACGGTAGGCCCTTGCGCACGGTGACCCAGCCGTAGCCGCCATAGCCGTCCGGTGCTCGCAGGGCCCGCACCGCGCTCGCCCGCGCAAGCCCCGCCGCGGTCGTGGGGTCGCCCGCCTCCAGCAGCGCCAGGGCGTCCCGCTGCGTGGTGCGCACGCTGCCCGGTACGACGGCCGCGAGCGCGTCCAGGGCCACGTGCGCGGTCACGTCGCAGGAGCCGTCGAGGGCCGGTGGCACCGGCCGGCCGTCGCGCCAGCCGGTGAGCGTCGGCCGGCGGGTCGCGGTGGTGTGCCCGTAGTCGATCGCGAGCGCGACGCCGGCCTCGAGCCGGTCGGTGGCCGCCCGCCACTGCAGGTCGCGCGCCGTGCCGTCCTCCGTCCCACCCCAGCGCACCAGCCACGAGGGGTCGTGCGGGCCGCCGAGCGAGCCGTCGACCAGCACGGTGCGACCCTCGCGCACGATGTCGATCGGCACGTCGTCCAGCCACTCGTGGGCGAGCAGGAAGCCCCGGAAGCCCGCCGGAATGCCTGCGCGCCAGGCGATCCGCTGGTCGAGCCCTACCGGCCGCGGGCAGCGTTCGACCCCCACCAGCCGCCACCGCCGCGGCGCGGCTGCCGCGAGGTGGGCGAGGTACGCGCCGGTGCCGGCACCGACGTCGACGACGGTGAAGTCGGCCGGCCGGCCGAGCGCGTCGTCGGCGCGGCGGGCGACGTCGGCCAGCGCCGAGGCCAGCACGGGCCCGGTCACCGGGTCGGTGAGCGCCGTGGCGAAGTCCCGTTGGGCGGCCGGTCGGGTGAACCGGCCCCCTCGGCCGTAGAGGGCCAGCTCCCAGGCCGCTCGCAGGGTCTGCACAGTGGGCATGGTCCCGCGTTGCCCCGACGTTACGAACAGGTACGCTCTCCCCCGCTCGTCCGGTACCCCTCCCAGGACTGGAACGAAAAGATGACCGCTCCCTCTGCTCTGCGACCCGCGGACCGCCCGGGCCGGCTCGCCGTCGGCGTCGTCGGTGCCGGCCGCGCCGGCAGCGCACTCGGCGCCGCATTTGCCCGGGCCGGGCACCGTGTGGTGGCCGCGACCCCGTCGACGCTCGACTATCCCTGGCTCGGTGCCCCGCCCCGTCTGCCTGCCGCCGACGTCGCCGCGCGCGCCGACCTGCTGCTGCTCACGGTCCCGGACGACGCGCTGGCCGACCTCGTCCGCGGACTCGCGGCCACCTCCGCGCTGCGGCCGGGGCAGCTCGTCCTGCACGCCTCCGGCGCCCACGGGCTCGCCGTGCTGGCCCCGGCGGCCGGGGCGGGCGCCCTGCCGCTGGCCCTGCACCCCGCGATGACATTCACGGGTGAGGAGACCGACCTCGCGCGACTCGCCGGGACGACGGTGGCGGTCACGGCGCCCGACGCGCTGCGGCCGATCGGCGAGGTGCTCGCCCTCGAGCTGGGCGGGGAGCCGGTCTGGGTGCCCGAGGGCCTGCGGCCCCTGTGGCACGCGGGCCTGGCGCACGGCGCCAACCACCTCGTCACGCTGGTCGGCCAGTGCGTCGACCTGCTCCGGCGCGCCGGGGTGGAGCAGCCCGAACACGTGCTGTCGCCGCTGCTCACGGCCGCGCTCGAGGGCGCGCTGCGCTCGGGCGTCGCTGCTCTCACCGGTCCCGTCGTGCGGGGCGATGCCGAGACCGTCGCCGCGCACCTGGAGGCCCTCCTCGGCGACCCGGCGCGGCCTGCGTACCTCGCGCTGGCGAGAGCCACCGCCGACCGGGCGCTCGACGCCGGCCGGCTGCGCGCCGTCGACGCAGAGCGGCTGCTGGACGTCCTGGGCGAGGTGGCCCGGTGACCGCGCTCGTGCACACCCGGGCCGAGTTGGCGGCGGCGCTCGCCTCGATCGCGGGCCGGCCGCGGCTGGTGCCGACGATGGGCGCGCTGCACGCCGGCCACGCCGCGCTGATCGACGCCGCCGGTCCGGGTGCCGTGGTCTCGGTGTTCGTCAACCCGCTGCAGTTCGGCGCCGGCGAGGACCTCGACCGCTACCCACGCAGCCTCGACGCCGACGTCCGGTTGGCCGCGGAGCATGGCGCGGCCGTCGTCTGGGCGCCCGCCGTGAACGACGTCTACGTCGGCGGACAGCCGGCGGTCACCGTCCGTGCGGGACTGCCCGGGACCACGTACGAGGGGGCGGTGCGCCCGGGCCACTTCGACGGCGTGCTGACCGTCGTGGCGAAGCTGTTCGGCGTGGTGCGCCCGGCCGCCGCCTACTTCGGGCAGAAGGACGCGCAGCAGCTGGCACTGGTGCGGCGGATGGTCACCGACCTCGACCTGGGCGTCCGGATCGAGGAGGTCCCCACCGTCCGCGAGGCCGACGGGCTGGCGCTCTCCAGCCGCAACCGCTACCTGTCACCGGGGCAGCGGCGGGCGGCGCTCGCGCTCTCCCGCGCGGTGCTCTCCGGAGCGCTCGAGACGGCCCGCGCGGTGCTGGCCCGCGCGCCCGGCATCACCGTCGACTACTGCGACCTCGTCGACCCGGTGACGTTCGCGCCGGTACGCGAGGGCGGCGGGCGCCTGGTCGTGGCCGCCCGTGTCGGGACCACCCGTCTGATCGACAACGCTCCGGGGGTCGCCCTCGGGACCCGGTCGACCGTGCGCCTGCCGGCGCCCGTCCTGAGCTCGGTCTGAGAGGCTGCGATGCACCGCACCATGCTCAAGTCCAAGATCCATCGCGCGACCGTGACGCAGGCCGACCTGCACTACGTCGGCTCGGTCACCGTCGACCGCGACCTGATGGACGCAGCCGACCTGCTGGCCGGCGAGCAGGTGGCGATCGTCGACATCGACAACGGCGCGCGGCTCGAGACCTACGTGATCGCCGGCCCGCGGGGCTCGGGCGTCATCGGCATCAACGGCGCGGCGGCGCGCCTGGTCCAGACCGGCGACCTGGTGATCCTCATCTCGTACGCCCAGCTCACCGACGCCGAGGCGCAGACGTGGACGCCGCGGGTCGTGTTCGTCGATGCCGACAACCGCGTTTCCGGGACGAGCACAGACCCGGCGGACGCGCTGCCCGGCGACGCGGCGAGCCTGCGCGGCGACCGCGTGCAGCCCGGATGACGGCCGCCGCCGGCACGCTCGTACCGCCGGCGATCGCGCTGCCCCGGCGGTTGCGCGCCGACCCGCCCGGTTGGGTCCGTACGAGCGACGTGGTGGTCGTCGGCTCGGGCATCGCCGGGCTGACGGCGGCGCTGCACGCGCGGCGCAGCGGGGCGCGGGTGCTCATCGTCACCAAGGCGCTGCTCGACGCCGGCTCGACGCGGTGGGCGCAGGGTGGGATCGCCGCCGCCCTCTCCCCGCACGACAGCCCCGAGGAGCATCTCGTCGACACGCTGGTGGCCGGCGCGGGCCTCTGCGACGAGGACGCCGTCCGCGTCCTGGTCACCGAGGGTCCGGCCCGGGTACGCGAGCTGGCGGCGCTGGGCGCGGCCTTCGACCTCGACGACAGCGGCGCTCTCGCGCTGACCCGCGAGGGTGGCCATCTGCGCGACCGCATCGTCCACGCCGGCGGGGACGCCACCGGCGCCGAGGTGGAGCGGGCCCTCATCGCCGCCGTCCGGGCCGACCCGGGCATCGAGGTGGTCGAGCACGCGGCCGTGCTCGACCTGCTCCTCGGGCCGGCGGGGCAGGCCGCCGGTCTCACCCTGCACGTGCTGGGCGAGGGCAGCCGCGACGGGGTCGGAGCGGTGCACGCCCGGGCGGTGGTGCTCGCCAGCGGCGGCATGGGCCAGGTCTTCGGCTCTACCACCAACCCTGCGGTGGCCACCGGCGACGGGGTGGCGGTGGCGCTGCGCGCGGGTGCCGTGGTCTCCGACCTCGAGTTCGTGCAGTTCCACCCGACGGTGATGTTCCTCGGCCCGGGTGCCGCCGGGCAGCAGCCGCTGCTGAGCGAGGCGATGCGCGGGGAGGGGGCGCGGATCGTGGACGCGGCCGGCACGCCGGTGATGGCCGGCGTACACCCGCTCGGTGACCTGGCGCCCCGCGACATCGTCGCGAAGGCGATGGCCCGCCGGATGACCGCGACGGGTGTCGACCACCTGTTCCTGGACGCGACCGCCGTCCCCGGCCTCGTCGGCCGGTTCCCGACCATCGTGGCGCGCTGCCGTGGGCTGGGGTACGACCCGGCCACCACGCCGGTGCCGGTGGCGCCCGCCGCGCACTACGCCTCCGGCGGGGTCCGTACCGACCTGGCTGGCGCGTCGTCGGTGCCCGGCCTGTACGCCTGTGGCGAGGTGGCCTGCACCGGCGTCCACGGCGCCAACCGGCTCGCGTCCAACAGCCTGCTCGAAGGGCTGGTCTTCGCCACCCGCATCGGCGACGCGCTGGCCGGCGGCCTTGCGCCGCAGGCGGTCCCACAGCAGGCCGGCCGAGCGGCCGGCCTGGTCGACCCGGCCCGGCGGAGTGAGATCACGGCGGCCATGACCCGGGGTGCGGGGGTGCTGCGCAGCGCCGCCTCGCTGGCCGACACCGCCGCCGCGCTCGCGGCGATCGGCACCGACCACCCCGCCCCGTCGCCCGCGGCGTGGGAGGCCACCAACCTGCACACCGTCGCCTCGGCGCTGACGGCGGCCGCCGCCGCCCGCACCGAGACCCGCGGCAGCCATTGGCGCGAGGAGCACGACGGGCCGCAGGACGCCTGGGCGCAGAGCCTCGGCGTGACCCTCGGCGATGCGCTGGACGTACGCCGGTGAGCCTCGGACCCGACCTCGCTGGACGTACGCCGGTGAGCCTCGGACCCGACCTCAGCCGGCAGCTCGCCGAGTCCGGTCTGGACGCTGCAGCGGTCCTGGAAATCGCCTCCCGGGCGCTCGCCGAGGATCTCGGCGGCGGCGTCGACGTCACCTCGGTCGCGACGGTGGGGGCCGATGTCCGGGGCACCGGTCTGTTCGTCCCGCGCGCCCCGGGCGTGCTCGCGGGGGTGCTGGCGGCGGCGGCGGTGGTGTCGTGCGCAGCCGACGGCGACGTGCAGCTGGAGCCGCTGGTGGCGGACGGCGCCGTGCTGGCCGCCGGCCGGCCGGTGCTGCGTGTGCACGGTCGGATCCGCGCCCTGCTCCTCGCTGAGCGGACGGCCCTCAACCTCCTGTGTCACCTGTCCGGCGTTGCGACCGCCACCCGCCGCTGGGTGGACGCGGTCGCCGGCACCGGTGCCCAGATCCGTGACACCCGCAAGACCACGCCGGGTCTGCGCGCGCTGGAGAAGTACGCGGTCCGCGCCGGTGGCGGCGTCAACCACCGCATGTCGCTGGCGGATGCCGCACTGGTCAAGGACAACCACGTGATCGCCGCCGGGGGGGTCGCGGCCGCCTTCGCCGCGGTCCGCCGCACGTTCCCGGCCGTCCCGGTCGAGGTCGAGTGCGACACGGTCGAGCAGGTACGGGAGGCGGTCACCGCTGGCGCCGACCTGCTGCTGCTCGACAACATGAGCCTGGCCGACATCCGGGCGTCGGTGGCCCTCGCGCGCGCCGCCGGGGTGCGTACCGAGGCCAGCGGTGGGCTGACCTTCGAGGCCGCGCGCGCCGTTGCCTCGGCGGGCGTCGACTACCTCGCCGTCGGCGCGCTCACCCACTCCGCGCCGGTGCTGGACCTCGGCCTCGACCTGGTGCTGGACGCCTCGTCCGGGGGCGGCTGATGCTGCTCACCCTGGACGTCGGGAACACGAACAACGTGCTGGGCGTCTTCGACGGCGAGCGGCTGGTCGACTCCTGGCGCGTACGTACCAACGCGCACGCCACCGCCGACGAGCTGGCCCTCCAGCTCCGCGGGCTCCTCGGCTCCACGCCGGTTACCGGCATCGCGCTGTCCTCGACGGTCCCGTCCGTGCTGGACGAGATGCGGCGGATGGGTGCGCGCTACTACCCGGGCGTGCCGATGGTCGTCGTCGAGCCCGGGGTCCGGACTGGCGTGCCGCTGCTGTACGACAACCCCCGCGAGGTCGGCCCCGACCGGATCGCCAACACGCTCGCCGCCTACCACCTCTACGGCGGGCCGTCGGTGGTCGTCGACTTCGGCACGTCGACGAACTTCGACGTGGTGTCGGCCAAGGGTGAGTTCCTCGGTGGCGTGGTGGCGATCGGCATCGAGGTCGGCATCGACGCGCTGGCGGCCCGGGGGGCGCGGCTGTTCAAGGTGGAGCTGTCGAGGCCGCGGTCGGTGATCGGGAAGTCGACCGCCGAGGCCCTGCAGTCCGGGGTGCTCTACGGCACGGTCGGGCAGATCGACGGCATCGTGCGCCGGATCGTCACCGAGCTGGGGGGTGCGGCCCAGGTCATCGCCACCGGAGGTCTGGCGCCGCTCGTGCTCGCCGAGTCCGAGACCGTGCAGCACCACGAGCCGGACCTCACCCTGATCGGCCTTCGGTTGGTGTACGAGCGCAACCAGCCCTGAGGCCTGCCGGCGCGGGCTGCGTGGACGTGCCGGGGTGGCCCGGGGGCGGGTTGGGTCGGCGTGTTGTCGCCGACTCGCCGTGGCGTCCGACAACAACGCAACCCAACGGGCGGGCGGCGGGCAGGCGCCGGTGGGAGCGGCAGAGCGGTTAGGTTCGGCCTGGTGGCGGAGCTGGCGATCGGCGAGCTCGCACGGCGGTCAGGGGTGGCAGTCAGCGCGTTGCGGTTCTACGAGCAGCGCGGGTTGATCTCCTCGACGCGGACCGACGGGAACCAACGCCGGTACGAGCGCGCGACGCTGCGCCGCGTCGCCTTCGTCCAAGCGGGGCGCCGGCTCGGTATGTCGCTCACGGACATCGCCGCCGCACTTGCCACGCTGCCGGTCGGGCGTACGCCCACCGCGCAGGATTGGGAGTGCGTGTCGCGGCGGTGGGCGGTCCGGATCGACGAGCAGATCGCCGACCTGCATCGGATGCGGGAGACCCTCGACGGCTGCATCGGCTGCGGCTGCCTGTCACTCACCAGATGCGGGCTGTTCAACGCCGGCGACAAGGCAGCGACCGTCGGGCCCGGCCCACGGTGGTTGCTGGGCGACCGCTCTACCGACGTACCCGACTGAGGCTCACACGGGCACGAGCGCCAGGGTCGGTTCGACCTGCGGCACCGCGCGCCGCGGTCTGAGCAGTCGCTGCGCCTCGAGCACCACGCCGAGCAGCGCCGCGGAGGCGAGGCCGTCCAGCCAGTAGTGGTTGCCGGTCACGAGGACGACGAGCATCGTCAGCAGCGGGTAGGCCAGCACGGCCCACCGCCAGGGCGACCGCGCCGTGCCGATCACGGCCAGCGCGACGATCAGCGCCCAGCCGACGTGGACCGACGGCATCGCGGAGAGCTGGTCGGCCAGCCCGTGGACGGGGTACACCGAGAGACCGTCGCGCCGAGCGCTGTCGAGTACCCCCAGACCCGGGATCAGCCGCGGCGGCGCCACCGGGATCAGCTGCAGCAGGAGGGCCAGCCCGGTGAAGGCCACGACGGTCGTCCGGACCCGGCCGTACGTGTCGCGGTGCCGCAGCAGCAGCCACAGCAAGGTGAGGGCCAGCACCGGCGCGAACAGCCAGGCATACCAGGCGTCCGCCGCGCGCAGGAGGTCGGGTGAGAGCAGGCGCTGCAGGGCGCCCTCGGAGGGCAGATGCGCTCGCCGCTCGGCGCGCCAGAGCGCGAGCCCGCGCGCGTGCGCCCCCGCGCGGCCGGTGAGCGCCTCGTGGGCGACGACCCGCCACACCACGAACAGGGCGTTGAGGATGACGACCTCACGCCACACGTACACCCACCGCCGACCTCGGCCGCTCGCCGTCGGCGTCGCGAGACCGGCACCGAACGGCCGCCCGCAGTGGGCGCAGGCATCGACCGCCGCGGGGTTGCGCGCGCGGCAGAAGACGCAGACCCAGAACACCTCTGTGGCCTCGACGTGCCCGGGGCGCTCCTGAACCGCCGGCCGCCCGCGCGCCGACCCCGCCGCCGCCGCGCCCGCCGGACGACCCGGCTCGCTCGGCACCCGCCCGTCAGACTCCGGGCGGCTGCGGCCGGGACGGTGGCCTCACCGGGCGCGGGCGGACCAGACCTGGAGCCGGTACGGCATCGCGACCACCCCGTCCACCGCCACCTCCGCGCCGAGCGCGCGGACGGCGGCGAGCCGGTCCGCCCGCTCGTCGGCGGGCAGCACGATCACCGCGCTGCGGCTGGCGGCGAGGTCGACGAGGCCGTCGACCGTCAACACGTGCCGGTGGGCGTACACCCGCACCTGCGCCGCACCGAAGAGAGGCTGCAGCTCCGGAGGCTCGAGCGAGTCGCCGGCGTCCTCGTGGCCGACGAGGTCGCCGAACCGCGAGACCCACGGCAGGTCGTCCTCCCGCACGTTCCACAGCAGCCCGAGCAGCCCACCGGGCCGCAGCACCCGGGCGATCTCCGGCAGCGCTGTCGCCGGGTCGAACCAGTGGTAGGCCTGGGCCGCCACCACCGCGTCGAAGGTGGCGTCGGCGGCCGGCAGCGACTCGGCGGTCCCGATCTCGTGCGGCACCCCGGGCAGCACCCGGGCGAGCTCGGCGAGCATCCCCTCCGACGGGTCGACGGCGAGCACGCGGTGCCCCTGCGCCAGCAGCGAGCGGGTCAGCTTGCCGGTGCCCGCGCCGAGGTCCAGCACGTCCAGCGGGTCGGCGCCGAGCAGGTCCCGTACCGCGTCCTCGGGATAGCCGGGGCGCGCCTTCTCGTAGACCGTCGCGGCGGCGCCGAACGAGGCGGCTCGGACCGCGCGCACGTCCGGCTCGGGGATGTGCTCGCCGTGCGCCACGCCACGCCCCTTCGCCCGGACTCGGTCGCGAGCACCGTAACGGCAGCGACCGCCGGGTGGCCTGCCGATAGCGTGCCGTTCCGTGATCGACCAGCCGTCGCCCCCCGACGATCTGCCCGAGCAGATGCGGGTACGCCGGGCCAAGTACGACAGGCTGGCGACGCCCTACGCCCTGGGCTATCCGCGGACGACCACGCCGCCCGAGTTGCGGGAGCGCTTCGCCGACCTGGCGGCGGACGTGCGCACCGGCGTGGTGGCCGCGGTCACCGGGCGGGTTGTGTTCAAGCGCGACACCGGCAAGCTCTGCTTCGCCACCATCCGCGAGGGCGGCGCGGACCTCCAGGTGATGCTGTCGCTCGACGAGGTCGGTGCCGACGCCCTGGCGGCCTGGAAGGCCGACGTCGACCTCGGCGATCACATCGGGGTCACCGGCGAGGTGATCGCCAGCCGCCGCGGCGAGCTGTCGGTGCTCGTCACCTCGTACGCGATCACCGCGAAGGCCCTGCGGCCGCCGCCCGCGCAGCACAAGGAGCTGTCGGAGGAGACCCGGGTCCGGCAGCGGTACGTCGACCTGTGGGTCCGTCCGGAGGCACGGCGGCTGGCGCTGCAGCGCGTCGCGGTGGTCCGCGCCGTCCGGGAGGTCCTGCACGACCGGGGTTTCCTCGAGATCGAGACGCCGATGCTGCAGGCGGTGCACGGCGGCGCCGCCGCTCGCCCGTTCACGACCCACATGAACGCGTACGACATGGAGCTGTACCTGCGGATCGCCCCGGAGCTGTTCCTCAAGCGCGCGGTGGTCGGTGGCCTCGAGCGGGTCTTCGAGATCAACCGCAACTTCCGCAACGAGGGCGTCGACGCCACGCACGTCAACGAGTTCGCGATGCTGGAGGCGTACGAGGCCTACGGCGACTACGACACGATGGCCGCGCTGACCCGCGACCTGGTGCTGGCCGCGGCCGTTGCCGCCAACGGCTCGACCACGGTGCCGGGCCCGGGCGGGTCGGGCGTCGACCTGGGCGGCCCCTGGGCGTCGGTCACGCTGCACGAGGCGGTGTCCCAGGCGGTCGGCGAGCAGGTCACGCCCGACACCGACGAGGCGGTGCTGCGCCGGCTCGCGGCCGCCCGCGACGTCGACGTGACCGGGCAGCGGACCGCCGGCGAGGTGGTGCTCGCGCTGTTCGACAAGCTCGCCGAGCACACCCTGCAGGCGCCGACGTTCGTCCGGGACTACCCCGTAGAGGTCCGCCCGCTGACCCGCGCGCACCGCGACGACCCGCGCCTGACCGAGTCGTGGGACCTGGTGGTGTTCGGCGTCGAGCTGGGGACCGCGTACACAGAGCTGGTCGACCCGGTCGAGGAGCGGGCGCGGCTGACCTCCCAGTCGCTGCGCGCCGCCGGGGGCGACGCCGAGGCGATGGCGCTGGACGAGGACTTCCTGCGCGCCCTCGAGGTCGGGATGCCCCCGACCGGAGGGATGGGGATGGGCATCGACCGGCTGCTGATGGTGGTCACCGGCGCGACGTCGGTCCGCGAGACGATCCTGTTCCCGCTGGTCCGGCCCGAGTCCCCAGCCGTGTCCGAGCCAGGCGGTAGGAAGGACCCATGACGGTCTTCCTGAGCCTGGACCGCCGGCTCGCGCTGGTCACCGAGCAGTCCGCCGCCCTGCAGACCGCGGCCGCCGGGGCCGACCTGACGGCGCCAGTGCCCTCCTGTCCGGAC
The DNA here is from genome assembly GCA_964245825.1 of uncultured bacterium. Lineage (GTDB taxonomy): Bacteria > Actinomycetota > Actinomycetes > Mycobacteriales > CAJCIY01 > CAJCIY01. The sequence goes on from CAXTNT010000004.1 coordinate 168,317, forward strand.
TGGACGCTGCGAGAGCTGGTCGAGCACCACGGCGACGTCCTGCGCGGGTGGGCGGCGGTGGTCGCGGCCGCCGACCCGACCGCGCAGCCCGCTTGGATGGCCTCCGACGATGCGGCCAAGCCGTGGGAGCCGATGCCCGCCGACTGGGAGCTCTGGTACCTCACCTCCCGGGCGCTGCTGCACGACGCGGTCTCAGACGCCGGGCTGGACGCTCCCGCGTGGACCTGGTGGGGCGAGCCCGCCACCGCGGGCGCCATCGCCCGCCACCAGGTGCAGGAGGCCTGCGTGCACCGGTGGGACGCTCAGGTCGCGGCGGGCCTCGCGCCCGACCCGTTGCCGGACGACGCGGCCGAGGACGGCGTCGAGGAGATCCTCACCGTCTCGCTCGCCGCCGAGCCGCCCCCCTGGGATGGCGCCGAGCTGTCGGTGGCGCTCGAGCCGCACCAGCAGCCCGGCTGGCTGCTGACCGGGGCCGACGGGCTGGTCCGCGCCCGGCCCCTCGCGGGCGTCGTCGACCGGGCTGCTGCCACCGTGACGGGGACCGCCAGCGACCTGGTCCTGCTCCTGTACGGCCGGCTCACCCTCGACGAGCTCGGCGTGGAGGGTGACGCCGCGGCCGCCGCGCGACTGCTGGCCTGATGCGTGGTGCGGGCCAGTCGGCGCAGCCGAACCGGACCGGGTGAGCGTCCTCGCGCCCCGCCGAACTGCGGTGATCGCTGTGGCATCCTGGGGAATGGCCGACGTGCCGTCCCCGACAGCGAGAGGCAGGACATGGCGCAGCGCACGATGGTGGTTCTCACCGACGACGTCGACGGCGGTCCCGCGGACCAGACCGTGAGCTTCGCGCTCGATGACGTCGGCTACACGATCGACCTGAGCGACGGTAACGCTGCCGCCCTCCGGGATGCGCTGGCCGTCTGGGTCGCGCACGCGCGCAAGACTGCGCGCCCGCAGCGCCTCGGCGGTTCGCCGCGTCGGCGCGGTGAGCCCCGGGCCGACCTGGCCGCCGTCCGTAGCTGGGGCAAGGAGAACGGCTTCACCGTGAGCGAGCGCGGTCGGATCGGCGCCGACCTGCAGCAGGCCTACGACGCGGCCCACGCGAGCTAGCGCGGCCGACCGCGGCCGACGTTCGCCCTCGGCGGAACGCGGCGGCGCCCGGAACACGTGCCCACAGCCTGCTGGTTGCTGACCAGCGAGTGCGTTGGGGAGCTGAGCGTCGCAGCGCGCGACTAACATTGGGCAGGGCTGGTGCCGGCTGTCGGCGGCTGTCCCCACGGGTGAGGAGCCGAGCATGTTCGAGAGGTTCACCGACCGGGCCCGCCGAGTGGTGGTGCTTGCGCAAGAGGAAGCGCGCATGCTCAACCACAACTACATCGGCACCGAGCACATCCTGCTTGGGCTGATCCACGAGGGCGAGGGCGTCGCCGCCAAGGCCCTCGAGTCGCTGGGCATCTCGCTCGAGGCCGTCCGCAGCCAGGTCGAGGAGATCATCGGTCAGGGCCAGCAGGCGCCGTCCGGGCACATCCCGTTCACCCCGCGGGCCAAGAAGGTCCTGGAGCTCTCGCTGCGCGAGGCGCTCCAGCTCGGCCACAACTACATCGGCACCGAGCACATCCTGCTCGGGCTCATCCGCGAGGGCGAGGGCGTCGCCGCCCAGGTGCTGGTGAAGCTCGGCGCCGACCTCAACCGCGTCCGTCAGCAGGTCATCCAGCTGCTCTCGGGTTACCAGGGCAAGGAGGGCCCGACCGCGGGGGCGGGCGGGCCGCAGGAGGGCACGCCGTCCTCGTCGCTGGTGCTCGACCAGTTCGGCCGCAACCTCACCCAGGCTGCCCGCGAGAACAAGCTCGACCCGGTGATCGGCCGGGAGAAGGAGATCGAGCGCCTGATGCAGGTGCTCTCCCGCCGTACCAAGAACAACCCCGTGCTGATCGGCGAGCCCGGCGTCGGCAAGACCGCCGTCGTCGAGGGCCTCTCGCAGGCGATCGTCAAGGGCGAGGTGCCCGAGACGCTCAAGGACAAGCAGCTCTACACGCTCGACCTTGGCGCGCTGGTCGCCGGCAGCCGCTACCGCGGTGACTTCGAGGAGCGCCTCAAGAAGGTCCTCAAGGAGATCCGCACCCGCGGCGACATCATCCTGTTCATCGACGAGATCCACACCCTCGTCGGGGCGGGCGCGGCCGAGGGCGCGATCGACGCCGCCAGCATCCTCAAGCCGATGCTGGCGCGTGGCGAGCTGCAGACCATCGGCGCGACCACGCTGGACGAGTACCGCAAGTACCTCGAGAAGGACGCGGCGCTCGAGCGCCGGTTCCAGCCGATCCAGGTCGGTGAGCCGACGGTCGCGCACACCATCGAGATCCTCAAGGGCCTCCGCGACCGGTACGAGGCGCACCACCGCGTCTCGATCACGGACGCGGCGCTGGTGGCCGCGGCCAACCTCGCCGACCGCTACATCTCCGACCGGTTCCTGCCGGACAAGGCCATCGACCTCATCGACGAGGCCGGCTCCCGGATGCGCATCCGCCGGATGACCGCACCGCCGGACCTGCGCGAGTTCGACGAGCGGATCGCTGAGGTCAGCCGCGAGAAGGAGTCGGCGATCGACGCGCAGGACTTCGAGAAGGCCGCGTCGCTCCGCGACCGGGAGAAGACCCTGATCGGCGAGAAGGCGCAGCGCGAGAAGGAGTGGAAGGCCGGCAACCTCGACATCGTGAGCGAGGTGGACGACGAGCAGATCGCCGAGGTGCTGGCGATCTGGACGGGGATCCCGGTCTTCAAGCTCACCGAGGAGGAGACCGCCCGCCTGCTGCGCATGGAAGACGAGCTGCACCGCCGGATCATCGGCCAGCACGAGGCGATCAAGGCGGTGTCGCAGGCGATCCGCCGGACCCGGGCTGGGCTCAAGGACCCGAAGCGCCCAGGTGGGTCCTTCATCTTCGCCGGCCCCACCGGCGTCGGGAAGACCGAGCTCTCCAAGACGCTGGCCGAGTTCCTGTTCGGGGACGAGGACTCGCTGATCCAGCTCGACATGAGCGAGTACATGGAGAAGCACACGGTCAGCCGGCTCGTCGGCTCCCCGCCCGGCTACGTCGGGTACGAGGAGGGCGGTCAGCTCACCGAGCGCGTGCGGCGCAAGCCGTTCAGCGTGGTGCTCTTCGACGAGGTCGAGAAGGCCCACCCAGACGTGTTCAACACGCTGCTGCAGATCCTCGAGGACGGGCGGCTCACCGACGCGCAGGGCCGTCAGGTCGACTTCAAGAACACCGTGCTGATCATGACGTCCAACCTGGGCACCCGGGACATCGCCAAGGGCCCGGGCGTCGGCTTCTCCACCAGCAACGGTGCGCTCGACTACGAGCGGATGAAGAACAAGGTCCAGGACGAGCTCAAGCAGCACTTCCGGCCCGAGTTCCTCAACCGGATCGACGACATCATCGTGTTCCACCAGCTGTCCGAGGCCGAGATCGTCCAGATGGTCGACCTCATGCTCGCGCGGGTCGACGGTCAGCTCAAGAACAAGGACATGGGGCTGGAGCTCACGTCCTCGGCCAAGGCGCTGCTCGCCAACAAGGGTTACGACCCGGTGCTGGGCGCCAGGCCGCTGCGGCGCACCATCCAGCGCGAGATCGAGGACACGCTGTCCGAGCGGATCCTGTTCGGCGAGTTGCGGGCCGGCGAGATCGTCGTCGTCGACACCGAGCCCGACCCGGACGGCCCGCCCGACTCGCTGCGGTTCGTCTTCCGCGGCGAGACCAAGCCGTCGTCGGTTCCCGACGCACCTCCGGTCGAGCTGACCGGCAGCACCGAGGAGTAGCCGCCAGCCGCCGTCCCGTCCGCGGGGCGGCAGGTTGTCTCCGCGCGGCGGCACGCTCTCGCGCCGCGCGGCGGCGGGCTGACGTCGCCGGCGCTCGGTTCAGGTCACGTCGGAAGCGCGTAGCCGGTGACCGGATTGCCAACGGCAAGCCCGTCCGCGAGCAGCGAGGTCAGCGCACGTTCGCGCTGCTCCGCATCCGCCCACAGCGGCGCGAGGTCGGCGGCCGCCACCGGATCGTTCGTCGCCCGGAGCATGCCGAGCAGCCGGCCCCGAACTTGGCGGTCGGTCCCGGCGTACCCCTGCGGGCGGGGAGCCGGCCCGTCCCAGGCCGGTGCGCCGGCCGCCAGCCAGGCGCAGTTGGCGGCCAGAGGACAGCGGGCGCAGGCGGGCCGGCGCGCGGTGCAGACGAGCGCGCCGAGCTCCATCACGGCCACCGACCACCGCGGCGCGTGGCGGGTCGGCAGCAGGGTCTCGACCGCGCGACGGTCCGCTGCGGTGACCGGGCGCGGGTCGTCCTGCCCGAGCGCCGCCCGCGCCACGACCCGCTTGACGTTGGTGTCGACGACCGCCACCCGCGCGCCGTAGGCGAAGGCCGCCACGGCGGCAGCGGTGTACGCCCCGACGCCTGGCAGCGCCCGCAGGTCGGTGGCCGCCGCGGGCACCTGCCCGTCGTGCCGGGCGACGCACGCCAGCGCCGCCTCGCGCAGCCGCAGCGCCCGCCGCGGGTAGCCGAGGCTCGCCCACGCCCGGACGACGTCCGCCGGGCTGGCCGCTGCGCAGTCCGCGGGCGTGGGCCACGCCGCCAGCCAGCTCTCCCAGGCGGGCCGGACGCGAGCCACCGGCGTCTGCTGGAGCATCACCTCGCTGACCAGCACCCCCCAGGGGCTGGCGTCGGCGACCCGCCAGGGCAGGTCACGGGCGTGAGCGTCGTACCACGTCTCGAGCCTGGCGGGGTCGAGCGGGCCAGGCACCGCCGCATCGTGACACGGCACTCTTCTAGGCTTCGGGTGCATGGGGCTGCGCGAGGTGATCCGACCCGCGGGGCCGCTGCCACAGCCGGTCTACTGGCTGCGCCGCGCGGCGGTGCTGCTGCCGCTGCTGGCCCTCGTCGTGGTGATCGTCGTCCTTGCCAGCGGTGGGTCGTCGCAGCCGCGCGGCAACGCCGGTTCGTCCCCGGTCCCGACCCCGAGTTCGAGTTCGAGTTCGCCGCCGAGCATGAGCACCCCCGCCGGCACCAGCACGGCGTCGACCCCGAGCAGCACGCCGTCGACCCCGGCTGCCTGCCCGGCGTCCGCCCTCGCGCTCGTGGTCACCCCCTCGGCGCGCACCTATCCCGGCGGTGCGTCCGTCCGCTTCACCACCACCCTGCGGACCACCGGACCGGCCTGCACCGCCGCTGGGCCGTTGTCGCTCGTGGTCACGTCCGGCCCCGATCGGGTCTGGGGGTCCGCCGACTGCTCGGCGCCGGCCGGCGCCCGGACCGGACTGCCGGTGGCGGGGTCGCAGTCGGCGGTACGGAGCTGGAACCGCGTTCGCAGCGAGCCGGGATGCACCCGCGTGATCGGCACCGGGACCGCGCTGCCCGGCAACTACCGGGTCACCGCGACCTGGGGCGGGGTGACCAGCGCGCCGGCGAGCTTCGCCCTGGCCTGACGAGCGACCAGCCGGCGCGGCTCGTGGCGCTCAGACGTAGCGCTCGAGGATGCTGGACTCCGCCAGCCGGGACAGCCCCTCGCGGACAGCGCGGGCGCGGGTCTCCCCGATGCCCTCTACGGTCTGCAGGTCCTCGACGCTGGCGGCCAGCAGCTTCTGCAGGCTGCCGAAGTGCTCGACGAGTCGGTCGACGAGCGGCCGCGGCAGCCGCGGTACGCGGGCCAGCAACCGGTAGCCGCGGGGTGACACCGCGAGGTCCTGGCCGTCCACGGCGAGCGCCAGTCCGGCGGCGCGCGCCACCGCCGCGAGGTCGAGCAGGTCGACCGACCCCAGCACGTCGAGCTCGGCGAGCACGGCCTCCGCGGTCCGCGCCCGGCGCCCGGTCGGCACGTAGTCGTTGACCAGCAGCTCGCGGTCGAGCTCCACGCCCGCCATCAGCTCGTCGAGCTGCAGCACGACGAGCCGGCCGTCGACGCCGAGCTCGACGACGTAGCCCTCGAGCTCGCGGGCGATCCGCCGGACCATCTCCATCCGCTGCAGCACCAGCAGCACGTCGCGCACGGTGACGAGGTCCTCGGTCTCCAGCGCCGAGAGCGTGCCGGAGACCTCGTCCAGGCGGAGCTTGTAGCGCTCCAGTGCCTGCAGCGCCTGGTTCGCGCGGCCGAGGATGGCCGGCGAGCCCTCGATGACGTGCCGGTGCCCGTCCTCGTACAAGGCGATGATCTTCATCGACTGGCTGACGCTGATGACCGGCAGGCCGGTCTGGCGGGCGACGCGCTCGGCGGTGCGGTGCCGGGTGCCCGACTCCTCGGTGGGGATGGTCGGGTCGGGTACCAGCTGCACGGCGGCCCGGACGATCCGGGTGAGGTCGGCCGACAGGACGACGGCGCCGTCCATCTTGGCCAGCTCGCGCAGCCGGGTCGCGGAGAACTCGACGTCGAGCGGGAAACCGCCGGTGCACAACGACTCGACCACTCGGTCGAAGCCCAGCACGATCAGCGCACCGGTGTTGCCGCGCAGGATCCGCTCGAGGCTGTCGCGCAGGGCGGTCCCGGGCGCGAGGGCTGCCAGCGTCGTCCGCAACTGGTCCTCGCCACCGGTGGTGACCACGTTGGCTTCTCCTCGTCCCCGCCGGCTGCCCGGGTCGATGCTACCGAGCGGAGAGATGGCTGAGCGCATCCCGGACGTGCGCGACCGGCACCGTGGTCATCGTCGCGTGGGCCGGGACGGCCTCCCCGCCGGCCGGGACGAGGGCGCGGACGAAGCCGAGGCGGGACGCCTCGGCCAGCCGAGCGGCGAGCCTCGGCACGGGCCGGACCTCGCCGGCCAGGCCGACCTCGCCGAGTGCCACTGTTCGCGGCAGCAGGGCGACGTCACGGCGGGCGCCGCCGAGGGCCAGCAGCAAGGCGAGGTCGGCGGCGGGGTCGGTCAGCCGGACCCCGCCCACGGTCGAGGCGTAGACCTCCAGGCCCGCCACGGGGCAGCGGGCACGGCGCTCCAGCACGGCCAGCAGCATCGCGACCCGGGCCGCGTCCAGGCCGCTGACCGCGCGGCGCGGCAACGCTGCCGAGCTGTCGACCAGCAGGGCCTGCACCTCACAGAGCAGCGCCCGCCGGCCCTCCATGCTGACGGTCACCGCGGTGCCGGGCGTCGAGCCAGCGTCGCCGGACAGGAACAGCCCGGACGGGTCGGGCAGGCCCTGGATGCCGTCCTCGGTGAGCTGGAAGCAACCGACCTCGTCGGTGGCGCCGAAGCGGTTCTTGGTCGCGCGGACCAGCCGCAACCCGCTCTGCCGCTCGCCCTCGAAGGACAGCACGACGTCCACGAGGTGCTCCAGCACCCGCGGGCCGGCCACCGACCCGTCCTTGGTCACGTGGCCGACCAGCAGCACCGGCAGGCCACGGTCCTTGGCCACCCGGATCAGGGCGGCGGCGACCTCACGTACCTGCGTGACGCCGCCCGCTGCCCCCTCGACACCGGGATGGCTGATGGTCTGGACCGAGTCGACGACGAGCAGCCCGGGCCGGACCGCGTCGATGTGTCCGAGGACCGCGGCGAGGTCGGTCTCGGCGGCGAGGTACAGGTGCGGGGAGAGCGCACCCATCCGGCCGGCGCGCAGCCGTACCTGCGCCGCGGACTCCTCGCCGCTGACGATCAGCGCCGGCGCGCCCTCGCGGCCCGCGCGATGGGCCACCTCGAGCAGCAGGGTGGACTTGCCGACGCCAGGCTCGCCGGCCACCAGCACCACCCCACCCGGCACCAGGCCGCCGCCCAGCACGCGGTCGAGCTCCCCCACGCCCGTCGGGCGGGCCCGGGCCGCTGCGACGTCGACCTCAGCGATGGGCCGCGCCGGCACGGCAACTGTGGCCGGGGTCACCGCCCGGGCGGACGGGGCCCCGAGCTCGCTGAGGGTGCCCCAGGCCTGGCACTCCGGACAGCGACCGGCCCAGCGGACCGTGCTGGCCCCGCACTCGCCGCAGCGGTAGCCGGGACGAGGGGCGCTGCGGGCAGGGCGGGCGGGCACGACCTCAAGGCTAAGCGTCGGGTACGACGCTGGTGCGACCTAGCCACCCACCTCCCCGCCGAGATGCGGCGTGTTCACCGCGACACGCTGATGCGTGCGTACATTTGCCGCATCTCGGCGAGGGGGTGGTCAGCGGGCTAGGACGCGGGTGAGCCGTTGAGAGCGGTCGGGCTCTCCGACAGGCCGCCGGCTCCGGGCGAGGCGCTTGCGCTCGGCGCCGGCGTCGAGGCGGTGGGGCCGCCGGCGGCATTGGCCGCGGTGACCGAGGGCAGCGGCGATGCACCGTTGCCCGCCTGCGGCCCGCCGGTGATGGGTACGTAGAGCGTGACGCTGCCGGCCGACCGGAAGGTGAAGGTCACCGGCACGGACTGGCCGATCAGCGGGCTGCCGGTGAGCCCGGCCACGGTGATGAGATCCCGGCCCCCGCCGAGGAAGACGCCGGTCTGGGCCGGCAGCCCGACCCCAGCCCCGCCGACGGCCGCCGGGGCCGCGGTGACGTCGTCCTGCGGGTTGTCGGAGGGGTCGCCGTACGCGTTGGCGGTGCCGGCCGCCGTCGGCAGCGTGAAGCTCGCGGCCTGGGGGCTGGTCATCGCGGTGAGCGCATCGGCCTCTCCCGCTCCGTTGAAGAACGCGACCGCCATCACCGCGCCACCGCCCAAGCCGAGCGTCAGCGTCGCGTTGCGAATCAGGACCGAGCCGGCTTGGCCGCTCGCCCCGCTGACGGAGCTGTGCTCCTTGGACTGCTCGGCGACCCCGTTGTTGCCACAGCCGGCCAGGCAGAGAACGGCGGCGACTGCCAGTGCCGGCGCGGCGAGCGCGGCGCGGGCGGGGCGGCGGGGCAGGCGCGGCACCGGTCGGTCTCCTCGGCTGTCGGCGGGGTTCGGACCCCAGCTCGCGGGCGGGCGCAAGACTATCGCCTGGCGTCGTACCCCGCGCCGCGACGGGCTCGCGGTCACTCGGCTCTCGCCGGTTACCCCCCTCGAGATGTGCCAGATGTACGTGCCCAGCCGCGTGTCGCGGTGAACACGCCGCATCTCGGCGGGGCGGCGGGGGACAGCCTGCATCTCGGCGGGGCGGCGGGGGACAGGCGGCGTCAGTCCGGCACGTCGGCCAGGGTGGTGGGCGCCGAGGCTGTGCTCACGCCCGTCGTCACCGTGCGTACCGCGCCGGTGTGGTCGACCAGCAGCAAGGTGAGCTCGTCGCCCGTGGCGCCGTACGTGCCGAGCAGCCGTCTGCTCGCGTCGCTGTAGCCGACGACGCGCTCGTCGCCCGCCGCGTCGATGCCGCTGGCCCCGGCGCCGTTCGGCTCGACGACGTAGACCCGCAGGCCGGCGCGGAGGGCAAGGCCAGCCACCACGTCCACCGTGGCCGTGCAGTTGCAGGCCGTCGGAACCAGCAGCAGCGCCGCCGGGGCGGTGAGGGTGCTCGCGTCGATCGTCGCGCCGTCCGGCTCGCGCAGCGACACCGACGGCAGCCGGCCGCCGGGACGGCCGGGCTCGGCGGTGGGGTCGGCAGCCCGCGGGGTGGGCGAGGTCGACGGCCTGGTCCGCGGTCCGAGCAGCACCAGCAGCGCGCCGAAGCCCGCCACCACGAGCAGCGCGACGACGACGACCGGCACGGACACGCCGTACGCCCGGAAGCGGTCGCCGCCGGTCAGCCGGTGCCAGCGGGCCCGCCGCCGGGCCGCCTGGCGTTCGCGGCGCAGTGCCAGCGCGTCGGCCGCCAACCCGGACGGGTCGTCCGGGATCACCAGGGTGTCCGGCCAGTCGGGCTGGTCCCCCTCGCCGGGCGCCGGCCCCCCGAGCTCGTTCACTGCTGCTGCTGTTGGGCGGACTGGTGCGTCGCGAGCGGGTCCGGGTCGGCCCGCAGCGGCCCGACCGAGCGGCCGGCGGCGACCGGCAGCGGTACGGCCGGGAACGGCGAGGACGGCGCGACCATCGTCACGGCGACCGCCAGCTTCTGGCCACCGCCCCCCACCAGCGTGCCGCGCACGGGTGCGACGTCGGTGTAGTCGCGGCCGACCGCAACGGTGACGTGCCGTTCGTCGGCGGGGCAGTCGTTCGTCGGGTCGTACGCCACCCAGCCGAGCCCCGGTACGTACGCCTCGACCCAGGCGTGGCTCTCCACCTCGAGCGGGGTGTCGGGCTCGGGGTCGCCGTGACCTGCGTAGAAGTAGCCCGAGACGTACCGGGCCGGGACGCCGAGGTCGCGCAGCGTCGCGATCATCAGGTGGGCGAAGTCCTGGCACACCCCGGTGCCTCGCTCGAGCAGGTCGTCGACGGTGGAGGACACGTATGAGGTTCCGCTCACGTAGGTGAAGCGGGCCCGCACCTCGTGGGCGATGCCGCGGACGAGGGCCAGCACCGACTCCGGCGCCACCACCTGGCGTACGTGCTGGGAGAACGTGGAGAGCGGCTCGCCGCCCGAGGAGAGCGGCGAGGCGTGCAGCCACTCGGCCTGCTCGTCGCGCAGCTCGGGGTCCTCCAGCTGGGCGAGGTCGCCGGCGCCGGTGTCGCCGTCGGTGGGCAGCCTGGCCCGCGGGTAGGTGACGACGCGGGACTCGCCGGTGATCGTCAGCTGGTCGTGCGGGGCGTTGACGTTGAACGCGTGCACCAGCGTGCCGAAGTGGTCGCGGTAGGTCGTGGTGCGCGCCCGCGGGTCCAGGGTCAGCGCGAAGGAGATGAGGTTCTGGCCCTCGTCGTTGCGCGGGGTCAGGCGCAGTTCGTTGAACGAGGCCCGCGCCGGCTTGGGGTACCGGAACATGGTCGTGTGCCGGATGGTCACCCTCATGCCGAGGCACCCCGGGCGAAGGGCTGCTCGACGAGCGCGGTGTGCACGTCGAGGCAGCGGCTGGCCAGTCGGGTGGTGAACACGACGATCCCCTCGGCGAGCACCTCGTCGGCCTCCCGGAACTCCAGCTGGGCGCGGAGCCGCCCGACCGTGCGGCGGGCGGTGTCACCGTACGTCTCGTCGGTCACGCGGCCGGCCGCGCCGTCGAGGTGCCGGACGGCGTAGAGGGCTGAGCGCGGGAAGTTCCGGTCGAGCAGCAGGAACTCGACCGCGCGGCGCTGGTCGACGCCCGCGCGGTGGGTCGAGCGGAACGCCTCGACCGCCCCGAAGCACCGCAGCAGCACCGTCCAGCCGTACGCCTCGGCGAAGCCGGTCGACCCGGTGAGCAGCGGGGCCCGCACCGCGAGCACCCGCAGGCCGAAGACCAGGCGCTCGAGGTGGCGGCCGAGCTGGAACCAGTCCCAGCTCTCGCCCCGCAGCATCGACCCGTCCGCGACCCCGGTGAGCTGGTACGCGCGCGCCTTCATCGCGGTCAGGAGCGCGTGCGCGCCGCTGCCGGCGAGGTCCTCGGCGCCGGAGGCCGCGAGCTGCAGGTGCCAGCCGTTCAGCGCCTCCCACATCTCGTTCGGCAGCGCCTCGCGGATGGTGCGGGCGTTCTCCCGGGCGGCGCGGACGCTGGAGGAGATCGACTCCGGCACGTACCGGTCCAGGCAGTACGACGTGAGCACGGCGGTGCGACTGCCGTGCACCTCGACCCCGCCCAGCACCGCGGCGAGCTGCGACTGGGAGCCGAGGTCGCTGCCCTCCAGGGCGGCGCGCTGGGCGATGTCGAGCAACCGGGCGGTGTCCTCGGCCCGTTCCACGTACCGGCCGATCCAGTAGAGGGACTCGGCGATCCGCGACAGCATCAGCCGCCACCCTCGAGCACCCAGGTGTCCTTGCTGCCGCCGCCCTGACTGGAGTTGACCACCAGCGAGCCCTCCGGCAGGGCCACCCGGGTCAGGCCGCCCGGCACGATCGTCACCTGGTCGTCGGCGCCCATCAGCACGAACGGGCGCAGGTCGCAGTGCCGGGGCCGGAACCCGCCGTCCACCAGGGTCGGGTGCACCGAGAAGGTGATGGTGTCCTGGGCGATGTACGCGCGCGGCTTGGCCAGCAGTCGGCGCCGGCAGTCGGCCAGCTCGCGGGCGGTCGCGGTGGGCCCGATGGTCATGCCGTAACCGCCCGAGTCGCTGGTCGTCTTCACGACCATCTCGTCGAGGTGGTCGAGCACGTGCCCGAGCTGGTCCGGGTCGCCGCACAGGTACGTCGGCACCTGGCCGAGTTTCATCTGCTCGCCGAGGTAGTACTCGATCAGCCGCGGCACGTAGGCGAAGACCGCCTTGTCGTCGGCGATCCCCGTCCCCACGGCGTTGGCGATCGCGACGTTGCCGGCCCGAGCGGCCACCAGCAGGCCGGTGACGCCGAGCACCGAGTCGGCCCGGAAGTTCAACGGGTCCAGGTAGTCGTCGTCGACGCGGCGGTAGACGACGTCGACCCGACGCCGGCCACGGGTGGTCTTCATGTAGACCACCGCGTCGTCCACGAACAGGTCGTTGCCCTCGACGATCTCCACGCCCATCTGCCGAGCCAGGAACGTGTGCTCGAAGTAGGCGCTGTTGAACGCACCCGGGGTGAGCACGACGATGGTCGGGTCCGAGTCGCCCCGCGGCGCGATCGACCGCAGGACGTCGAGCAGCGCCTGCGGGTAGGCGTCGACCGGCTGGACGGGGTGCCGCGCGAAGAGCTCGGGGAAGCCGCGCACCATCGAGGCCCGGTTCTCGAGCATGTACGACACCCCGCTGGGGGTGCGGCAGTTGTCCTCGAGCACCAGCCAGCTGCCGTCGGTGTCGCGGATCAGGTCGGTGCCCGAGACGTGTGTGTAGATGCCCTGAGGCACCGCCAGACCAGTCGCCTGTCGGGTGAAGTACTTGCCGGTCATCACCAGCTCGTTCGGGATGATCCCGTCGTGCAGCGCCTCGCGCGCGGAGTAGACGTCGGCGAGGAACGCGTTCAGCGCGCGCACCCGCTGGGCCAGGCCGGTGGTCATCTGCTCCCAGTCGCGGGCCTCGACCAGCCGTGGGACCAGGTCCAACGGGAAGGTCCGCTCCACGTCGTTGGCTCCCGGGTCGCCGGAGGCCGTGTACGTGGTGAAGGTGATGCCCTGCGTCCGCAGCGAGAGGTCGATGCCCTCGGTCGTCCCCGTCAGCTGCGCGGGGGTCATCGAAGCCAGCAGCGACACCACCCGGCGGTAGACGGGGCGGACCCGGCCGTCGGCGTCGAAGCACTCGTCGTAGGCCGGGCCGACGCCGGGGTAGCCGCCGAACCGGCCACCGGCCTCGACCCCGCGACCGGCGCCGGTGGGAGCGGGCAGCCCGGCGGGCTGGGGCGGGGCAGCCATGCCGCAAAGTATGGCGCCCCCCCGTGCGCGCGGTCGCGGCCCCCGCTCCAGCGCGAAATCCCCGTTCTGTCAAGGCCGATCGTGTGGTGTCGCCGACCGGCAGCGGCGGGTACGCCCACCTGACCTGGGCGGATGCCGGTGTTACCCTGGAGTCCAGCAGAAGGGTTACCCCACATGACGTTCGCAGTCGGCGAGACGGTCGTCTACCCGCACCACGGTGCGGCGCTCATCGAGAAGATCGAGAGCCGGACCGTGCGTGGCGAGGAGAAGACCTACCTGGTCCTGCGGGTCGCCCAAGGCGACCTGACCGTAATGGTGCCGGCCGACAACGCCGACCTGGTCGGCGTCCGCGACGTGGTGGGCCAGGAAGGTCTCGACCGGGTGTTCTCGGTGCTGCGCGCGCCGCACACCGAGGAGCCGACCAACTGGTCGCGGCGGTACAAGGCCAACCGCGACAAGCTCGCGTCGGGCGACGTCAACAAGGTCGCCGAAGTCGTCCGCGACCTGTGGCGGAGAGACAAGGAGCGCGGCCTGTCCGCCGGCGAGAAGCGCATGCTGGCGCAGGCCCGGCAGATCCTGGTCAGCGAGCTCGCCCTCGCCGAGGGCACCAACGAGGACAAGGCCGAGGTCCTGCTCGACGAGGTCCTGGCCTCCTAGCCGCCCGCAACCGCCGGCCGGTGAGTGGTCTCGTCGCGGGGCTCGTCCCTGCTGCCGGTCTGGGTCTGCGCCTCGGCGGCGGGGCGCCCAAGGCGTGGCGCCTGTTGGGTGGACGCCCGATGGTCGCGTACGCGGTCGAGATGCTCGACGAGGTCTGTGACCTGGTCGTGGTCGCCGCTCCCCCCGGGCTCACCGTCTCCGGCGCGTGCGTCGTGGCGGGTGGGGCCAGCCGCTCGGCGTCGGTCCGCGCGATGCTCGCGGCGCTGCCCGCCGAGGTGACCACCGTGCTCGTGCACGACGCCGCCCGTCCGCTCGCCCCCGTGGAGATCGCGCGCCGGGTGCTGGCCGCGCTGGCGTCGGGGGAGCGGGCCGTCGTGCCGGTGCTGCCCGTCGCCGACACCGTCAAGCTGGTGGACGGGCGGGGGTACGTCCGGGAGACGCCCGACCGGGCCGCGCTGCGGGCCGTGCAGACGCCCCAGGGCTTCGTCCGCTCGGTGCTGGTCGACGCGCACGCGGCCGGCGGCGACGCCACCGACGACGCCGCCCTGGTGGAGGCGCTGGGCGTCCCGGTGCTGACCGTGTCCGGGGACCCCGCCGCCCGCAAGATCACCACCCCCGCGGACCTCGCCGCCGCCGAGCAGTCGGCGCCCGCCCGGTGAGGGTCGGCGTCGGGGTGGACGTACACCCGATCGAGGCCGGCCGGGCATGCTGGCTGGCGGGTCTGCGCTTCGACGACGCCGACGGCTGCGCCGGGCATTCCGACGGCGACGTGGCCGCGCATGCACTCTGCGACGCCCTGCTGTCGGCGGCCGGGCTGGGCGACCTCGGGGCCGTGGTCGGCACCGAGCGCCCGGAGTGGGCCGGCGCCTCCGGCGCGGCGCTGCTCGAGGAGGTCGGCCGGCTCGTCGGTGCGGCCGGGTGGCGGGTGGGCAACGTCGCGGTCCAGGTGCTGACCAATGAACCGCGGCTCGGCCCGCGCCGGGGCGAGGCCGAGGCCGCGCTGTCCGCGGCGCTCGGGGGGGCCCCGGTGTCGGTCGCCGCGACGACCACCGACGGACTCGGGCTCACCGGGCGGGGCGAAGGGCGAGCCGCCTTCGCCACCGCGCTGCTGCTCGGCGCGGCAGACTGACGCGGTGGACCCGCTCCTCGACAGCCTGCTCGCCGCCGTCGCCGCCCGCCCCGACGACGTCCCGCTGCGGCTGCACGTGGCCGGGCTGCTGCTCGACGGCGGCCATCCCGAGCAGGCGCTCACCCACGTCTCGGCCGTACTGGCCGCCACCCCGACCGACGCCGCGGCGCTCGACCTGCTGCGCCGGGTCAGCGCGGCCCTGGGCGGCGGTGCGCCGGGGCCTGCCGCGGCCGGGTCTGCTGGGTCCGGGCCTGGTGCGGTCGAGGTCACGCCGCCGGGCACCGCGCCGGGAGCCGGATTCGACTGGGCGGCGGCCGAGAGCGAGGTCGGCGACATCATCGAGCCCGCGTTCGTCGGTGGTCAGGTCGCCGATGGCGGCGCGTACGACGTCGAACGGCCTGGTCTGCGGCTCGCCGACGTCGGCGGCATGCGCGAGGTCAAGGAGCGCATCGAGGTGGCCTTCCTGACGCCGCTCCGCAACCCGGACCTGCGCAAGCTGTACGGCAAGAGCCTGCGCGGGGGGTTGCTGCTGTACGGGCCGCCCGGCTGCGGCAAGACCTTCCTGGCGCGGGCGCTCGCCGGCGAGCTCGGCGCGCACCTGCTGTCGATCGGTCTGGCCGACGTGCTGGACATGTACATCGGGCAGTCGGAGCGCAATCTGCACGAGGTCTTCGAGACCGCCCGGCGGGTCGCGCCGTGTGTGCTGTTCCTGGACGAGATCGACGCCCTGGGCCAGAAGCGCAGCCAGACCCGCGGGTCGGCGATGCGCGGGGCGGTCAACCAGCTGCTCACCGAGATGGACGACGTGCATGCCCGCAACGAGGGGGTGTTCGTCCTCGCTGCGACCAATCACCCGTGGGACGTGGACACCGCGCTGCGGCGCCCCGGCCGGCTCGACCGCACCGTCTTCGTCGCGCCGCCCGACCGCGAGGCCCGGGCGGCGATCCTGACCGTCCACCTGCGGGACCGGCTGGTCGCCGGGATCGACGTCGGGGCGCTGGCCGCCGCGACCGAGGGCTTCTCGGGGGCCGATCTCGCGCACGTCTGCGAGACCGCCGCCGAGCGGGCCATCGCCGAGTCAGTGCGCCGGGGCGAGGCGCAGCCCATCGGGATGGCCGACCTGCAGGCCGCGCTGCCGGAGGTACGGCCCTCGACCGGTCCGTGGTTCGACATCGCCCGCAACGTCGCCGAGTTCGGCAACGAGGGCGGTGCCTACGACGAGCTGGCCGCGTACCTGCGCAAACGGCGTCGATGACCGCGGCGCCGGCCGGTCAGTCAGGTTCGGTGCAGCGGGTCCGGTTGCTGCTCGAGGCGCGGCGCTGGGACGAGGCCGTGGCCGCGCTCGGCCCGGTGCTCGCCGCCGCGCCGGGTGAGGCCGAGCCGTACTGCCTGCTTGCGCAGGCCCACCTCGGCGCGCGGCGGCCGCCCGACGCGGCGGCCGCGGCCGGCCAGGCCCTCGCGGTCGAGCCGGCTTCGACCTGGGCGCATCGGCTGTACGCCCTGGCGCTGCACAACGCGGGTCAGGACGCCCCGGCGCTCGCCTCCGCGCGCTGGCTGACCTCGGTCGAGCCAGACGAGTGGCGGTCCTGGTGGGTGCTGTCGGTCGTGGCCCGCGGCCTCGGCCTGCAGGCACAGCCGGAGGCCCTGGCGGCGGCCACGCGTGCGGTCGCGCTCGCCCCCGACAACGCCGACACGCACGACGCACTCGCCTCGACGCTGCTGGCGGCCGGCCGCCTCGACGATGCCGAGGCCAGCTTCCGCCGGGCGCTGGCGATCAACCCGGCCGACCCGTTCGCGCACAACGGGCTCGGACAGCTGGCGCTGCGCCGACGGGACCCGGCCGCGGCGGCGGTGGGGTTCCGCCGGGCGCTGTCGGCCGACCCGCGCGAGTCCGCCGCCCGGCACAACCTGCAGGTGGCGTTGCAGCAGGCCGCGCGGCCGCTCGCGCTGACGATCTGGGTCTGCGCGCTGGCCCTGCGGTTCGTCACCGACTCGCGCCTGAGCGACACGACCGTCCGGCTGGCCGCGGCGGTCGCCGCCCTCGTCGCCACCGGGACGCTGGTGCGGGCGGTACGCCGGTTTCTGGCCCGGCTCGACCCCTCGCTGCGGGGCTTCTACCGGCGACTGGTGCTCGAGGACCGCCGGCTCGGCGCCGGGGTCGCCCTGCACCTGGTCGCGGTGTTGACGATCTACCTCGTCATCGTGCTGCCGCGGGCGGCGGACGACGGCCTGTGGGGGGTCGCCGTGCTGGCGGTCCTGCTCGGCCGCGTGCTGTTCTTCCGCGGCGGCTGGCGCAGGCGCGGCGTCCGGCGGCGGAGCTGAGCCCGGCCCGTACGCTGGCCCGATGGCAGGCAAGGGCACCCCACCGCGGCGCGGTTCGCCAAAAGGACTGCCGAAGAAGACCGCCGCGGCGGGCAAGGACGGCCGCCGGGCGCCGAGCGGCTCCGGGGGGTACGGCCGCAAGCGGCTCGAGGGACGCGGGCCGACGCCGAAGGCCGAGGAGCGCACCGGGCACCCCGCGGCCCGCCGGGCCGGAGCCTCGGCCGCCGGCTCGGCGGCGCACCGGCCAACCAGCGCCTCGGCTTCCGCCCGGACCGGCGGCTCGGCTACCGCCCGGACCGGCGGTTCGGCTACCCGCAAGCCGGCGCAACGCCCGGCCAGTCGGGGGAGCGAGGCGGCCGAGCACGTCGCCGGCCGCAATTCCGTGCTGGAGGCGCTCCGTGCCCGGGTGCCGGCCACCTCGCTGCATATCGCGCCCGGTCTGGACCGCGACCCGCGGCTGGCCGAGGCGGTCTCGCTGGCGGCGGACCGCGGCGTGCCGGTGCTGGAGTCGGCCAAGCCAGAGCTCGACCGGCTGACCGACCGCGCGGTGCACCAGGGGCTGGTGCTGACGGTGCCGCCCTATGCGTACGCCCATCCCGGCGACGTGCTGGCGGTGGCCCAGGACTCGGGCACCGCGCCGCTGATCGTGGCCCTCGACGGGGTCACCGACCCGCGCAACCTGGGCGCGATCGTCCGCTCGGCCGCGGCGTTCGGCGCGCACGGCATCGTCGTGCCGGCCCGCCGCTCGGCCGGGATGACCGCCTCGGCCTGGAAGAGCTCGGCGGGGGCGGCGGCGCGGATCCCGGTGGCCCAGGCCACCAACCTCACCCGCTCGCTGCGGGAGTACGCCGCGGCCGGGCTGCTGGTGGTCGGGCTCGATGGTGCCGGGTCGCTCGACCTCGACGACTTCGACGCGGCGACCGATCCGCTGGTGCTGGTGGTGGGCGCCGAGGGCAAGGGTCTGTCGCGGCTGGTCGGCGAGGCCTGCGACCTGCGGCTGGCCATCCCGATCGCCAGCGCTGTCGAGTCGCTCAACGCCGGCGTGGCCGCGGGCATCGCGCTGGCGGAGATCGCCCGCCGCCGCCGGCACTGACATCTGGTTGCGCGACGTCGGGTGGGCATGGTGGTGCGCGGGGTCGGCTGGTTTGACGTTGTGCACGGGCGGTGCGGGGCGGGGGCGCCGCGAGGTCGGCTGGTTTGACGTTGTGCACGGGCGGTGCGGCGCGGGGGGCGCGCGAGGTCGGCTGGTTTGACGTTGTGCACGTGCGGTGCGGCGCGGGGGGCGCGCGAGGTCGGCTGGTTTGACGTTGTGCACGTGCGGTGCGGCGTTGGGTGGTGCGCGGGGTCGGCTGGTTTGACGTTGTGCACGTGCGGCCCCGCCTGGGTGGCGTGCGACGGCGAGCGGGTGTGTCAGCGCGAGGCGCGCCAGACGGTCTCGCCGTCGATCGTCTCCTCGGTGGGGTGCAGGCCGATCTTGCGGGCGACCGCCTGCGACGCAAGGTTCCGGGGATGGATGTGCGCCTCGATGTCCTTGTCCTGCAGGTGATCCCGGGCGGCCTGGGCGGCTTCGCCCGCGTACCCCTGACCCTGGTACGCCGTACCCACGACCCAGGCGAGGGCGGCCACGTCGCCGGTGACGGTCGCCTGCACGTACCCGATCGGGAGGGCGCTGACGATGACCCAGTTGTGCCAGCCGAGGCCGCCAGCGGCGCGGCGCAGGAAGGTGGCCGCGTCCTCCGGCTCGCCGCCCGTGAAGGTCCACAGCGCCGGGTCGGCGAGCGCCGCCGCCAGCGGCTCGGCGTGCGCGGCGGTCAGCGGCTCGAGGACCAGTCGGGGCGTCGTCAGCCGAGGGGTGGTGGTCAGGTCTTGTTCGGCTTCAGTGCCCAGCGGACGGTCATCCGCCCGGTGACGGTGCCGGCTGCGTCGCGGAGCTCGACCTCGACGGGGAACTTCGGCAGTCCGCCGGTCTCGAGCTCGGCGCGGACGGCCTCGGAGTCGGCGCCGAGAGTGGCGACCGCGTCGACGTCACCGAGCGCCAGCGTGAGGTACGAGATCTCCGCTCCGGCCGCGAGCGGCGTCGCCCGGTCGAGCAGGTCGGCGAACGCGCCGAGCACGACCGCGCCGGAGGCGGACTCGCCGAGCGAGAACATCGCGCCGGCGTGCAGGCCGCCGACGTGGTTGTGGAGGTCGGCGCGGTCGGGCAGCCGCAGGTGCGCGCTGGTCTCGGTGACCTCGAGGTAGTCGATGCCGAGCGTGCGCACGAGCGGCACCGACTGCGGCATCGAGGTCTTGATCTGGTCCAAGGTCGCGGCGTCGGTCACGTCCTGAGGCTATGCGGTGGACGCTGACGGCGGGAGCGCGTACCGGCGGGGGAAGTCATGTCGTCGAGCCTCGGAGCGACCCGCGCGCGGCTCCTCGGGATCGGGCCGCGCTGGGAGAGACTGCCCGGGTGAACGGACGCCGCAGACCCGCCCTCGCGCTGGTTGCCCTGGCCGGTCTGCTGGTGGGCACCGCGTGCAGCGGCACGAAGGCGAGCTCGCCGGCGCCGCGGAAGATCGGCACCAGCTCGACCCCGCCCTCGAGAGCGACGTCGGCGGCCCCGGCGACCGTGGCGCCTGCCCCGACGCCGACGGGGCTGCCGGTCGCCGCGTCCTCGGCCGCACCCCTGAAGCTGGTGGCCACGATCGGCGGGAACATCTCGCCGAAGTCGGTCGACGCGAGCCCGGCCGGTCTGGTCACCGCACAGAACATGATCTACACCCACACCATCACCGTGTACGACACCGACCACCACCTCGTGAGCACCATCTCCGACGGGGTGAACCTCGCGTCGTTCGGGATCGCGGGCCACCCCGGCATCAGCCACGGCGGCCCGGTCGAGGCGACGTACACCCGCGACGGGCACTACGCCTACGTCTCCAACTACTCCATGTACGGGGTGGGGTTCGCCGGCGAGGGTCATGACGTCTGCTCGCCGGCGAACCACTACGACAACAGCTACGTCTACCGGGTCGACCTGCACGCCATGAAGGTCGACCAGGTCATCCCGGTCGGGTCGGTGCCGAAGTTTTTGGCGATCACGCCCGACCAGAGCAAGGTCGTCGTCTCCGACTGGTGCTCGTACGACACTGCCGTCATCGACACTGCGAGCGCCAGGGTCGTGAGGCGGGTGAGCATGGGCCCGTACCCGCGGGGCATCGCGATCAGCCCGGACTCCAGCACTGCGTACGTCGCGGTGATGGGGGCGACGTACCTGCAGAAGGTGAACCTGAGCACCTATGCGACGGTCCGGATCGCGGCCGGTGGCTCCGGGCCCCGGCATGTCGTGATCTCCCCGGATGGGCGGACGCTGTACGTGACGCTCAACGGCTCGGGCAAGGTCGCGAAGCTCGACCTCGCCAGCGGGAAGGTGCTGGCTGTCGTCTCGACCGGGAGCGACCCGCGCACCATGGCCATGACGCCCGACGGGAAATACCTGTTCGTCGTCAACTACTTCAGCAACACCGTCACCCAGCTGGCCACGGCCACGATGACCGCGGTGCAGACCGTGCCGACCGGCAGCCATCCCATCGGGGTCACCGTCGTCCCGACCACCGGCGAGGTCTGGGTGGCCAACTACTCCGGGACGATCGAGGTGTTCGACCAGCCCGGGTGAGTCGGCAGGCGGGGGGCTGCCTGCGTGCCGGCGGGCCAGGCTGCCTTGCGCACCGGCGGGTCAGGCGGCCTTCGGTTGCCGCGACCAGACGTCGGCGCAGTCCTCGCAGGCGTCCGCGGGGACGAGGCCGAGCTTGATCAGCAGGGGGAACGCCTTGCAGGCCAGGCAGATCCCGGCGAAGGCCTCGAGGCTCGCGGCACCGATCAGGGCGCCGAGGACCGCGTACCCGGTGCGCTTATGGCCGGTGGCGGTGAGGGCCGCGGCGGCTGCGGACATCGTGAGGCCCATGCCCTGGGCGAGCCGCTTGGGCGGGCCGGGGGAGAAGCGGTGCTCGCGGTGGAGGCGCGGCGTGATGACCCGGGTCGAGAGCTGGCCCAGCGGGCTGAGAGTCGGACCCGTCAGCACGCGCGCGGCGAAGCCGTAGGTCAGCGGTACGAGCAGCCACGGTTTGTCGAACGCGACCGTGGCGGTGGCCATCGCGACGACGCCGCCCGCGACGATGCGGGCGGAGGTCTCGTTGACCGGGTTCGGGAAGTCGAAGAGCCTGGCCATGCCCGAGAAACCAGCGGCGCGCCGGGACTGTTCCGCTGGCATGCCAGGGCCGGGTGGGCGGCTCGTAGACTTGGGCGCCTGTCGGCCGGCGTGGCGCAACGGCAGCGCACCCGACTTGTAATCGGGCGGTTCCCGGTTCAAATCCGGGCGTCGGCTCCAAAAGCCCAGCTCAGAAGGGGGTCAACTTCTGCTAGCACCACTCAATTGAGCTCCGGGGTCACATAAGGTCACGAGCGCCGGTGACTTCTCGCTCCTGCCGGGACGGTCCACGGGCGTCCGTGGTGTGCGTTCGACGGTCGGGCCGTCCCTCCGGCCGTTTGGTCCGGTGGCCGTGACCTCGATTGGTGGACACACGGCTGCATCTCGAGGTGCGGTCCGCTTGGCTGCCGGTCGGCCGTCGCAGGTACGAGTCGGTAGGGGGATGAAGACCGCAACTTCACGGCCGCACTGGTCCTGGAAAGCCCTATAACACTCGGCGAGGCCACTCAGCCATCGGCGGAGCTACCCCCGTAAGCCGACTGCCGTGAACAACGTCCTGGTCGCAACATCCGTCGGCGGAGCAGAACATTGATGAAGCGGCGGACCTGACCTGAGCGGGTCGGATGCCCGCTGACTTGCGGTTTTGCGACGCAGAGTACTCATCTGATTTGACGGGGGGAAGCCGGACCGGGTTCCGCGGGATCGTACGGTACGGCACGGCGTGGTGACAGGAGAAGGCCACAACGCGGTGGTTAGGATGCGCCAGTCATCTTGAGCGTCGAGAGTCAAGCGATGAGCAAATAACGGGTCCGCCTATCTGGCTAGGCTGCTAGTTGCCCGACAATCATGATTGACAGAAAGACAAATGAGCAGAGACACACCGAACTAGCCAGCAAGCGTCCAGATTACCTCGCCCCCGGAAGACAGAAAGGGCGCCCGTATCAAGCGCTCCTTCGCCCGACACAGCCACGCCCTACACTCGGCCCATGTCAGCAGAGCGCGAGGAAGCAAGCGCTGAGGCGCGGCTGCCTGTGGAGGCTAGTGGCCGCAGCCGTCGGGGGCAGCGGTCTTGGCGAGTACCACTTGTTGCCGTGGCGCTCCTCTTGTCCGGTGCGGGTCTTCCCACGATCGTGGGCTTGATCGCCGATCGGGCGGACCCATCCCAGTGGCATGCCGACGATGACGCTGCTCTGGTTATGTCGGTCGCCTTAGCTACGTGGTTCTTCGCTTTAGCATACATGATTGACCGAGACGGCCAACGTCGCGGAAGGGCAGTAGCTGACGCTGCTTTGATCACGTCGATTGGTGAGCTCCAATTGAGCAGCTCACGTTCCTTCGCGGGGTCGGACTCCCATGCATTGAGGGTTTCCTGCGACGCACGCGCAGCGTTGCAACATTACACGCGCGCTGGCGACAATGAGCAGACTGCGCTGACCAACGCTATTCTTGAGGCGTACAGCGACCTCGCCTTTGGAACGTTTTGTCGTTCTCATGAGTTGCCACGGTCGGTGTGGAAGGAGCTCCACAAGGGCGCGGGAGAACTTGTGGCTGCGTGCCAGGCAGTTGCGGACAGCTGCCGAGGCCATCACGCCCCCGGTCAGCGAGAGGCCCTGCGGAATATTGCCGATCACGTGTCATTCGTCGCCGGCCTAGGGGATGTAATTCGAGGCGAGGTCCCCTTTGGAGGAGTCGACGCGCCAACCGGAGTCCTTGCGGGAAACATTAACCTTCAGCAGCTGCGAACTCTTTATAAGCGCGAGCTTACCGTAGTACACCGGTGGGATCTTCTTTCGAAGAAAAACGCCTCATTCAGGCTTGAAGCCTTGAGTCCGCATACTACCGATGACTGGATGGCACCGTGGTATGTCGAGCGCGAGCGGGGGCGTCATGCGCGGCCAGTTAATGTCGAGGGCCGAGCACTGTCGGAGTGGGCGAGACAAGATAGGTTGATTGTGAACTCTCGTACTCGCTCGTATTCGCAAGGCGGGCTCGTCGCGGTTCGCCATGGAAGCCTCCCCAAGGGAATGCGTACGCATGCCATTAAACGCCTGCAGAAGATGTTTGAGAGTGCGGCGATTAACACTATCTGCGTATTGGCTTATGAGTTCGAGTCTGGTGGAGGCAGGAGCCGCTTTGTCCTAGACGGGAATCACCGTCTTGCTGCCCTACGACGCGCGCAGGCTCGAGCCTCGATGTTACGTCCTGAAGACGAATTCTGGCGCAGCTCTCGTGTCATTGCCTTTGTCATCTGCGAGCAACTGCCAGTCGTTACTGAGACCGCGTTTGGAGGCGACGAGTATACGGACTGGAACTGGTGGGGCTTTACGCCTGACATCGGGCTGATCCGAGGGCATAGGCCCGTGCATCGTGACGCAGGCTCGCCTTGAGTTGAGGCCCGACCAGCCACCCGGCTAGACTCACCAGTCTCATTAGTGGAGTCCGGCCAGTCTCATGGCCGCGTTGAAGTGCGTCATCCCGCTTGGGCCTTATTTAAGCTTGGCGTTGGGGTAGCCGAAGCGGATGAGGTCGCCATCGCGTACGCACGTTGTCCTTCTTGACTAGGCGAGCAGGCGGGAACGCATACAGGATTGGGGCGAGTTCCTTGGCGCAAGACGAGGATGCTCGAACGGCCGAAGCCTGCGTTTCGCCTGCGCGCAGCAGTCGGCGTGGTCTTTTTTGCTCGATGGTGCCAGCCCCGATCATCGGGAGCCCTCGACCCCTACTTGGTGGCCACGCGCCGACCGACACACACTTAACTTCGAAGAGCGCTAATCTCGGGGAAGGTCGCCACTCGCACACCCACCGAGCGTCGTCCACGGCTTCGACCATTGCTGCAGCCGGCCAGCATGAAACTCCATCCGCTTGCACAGGAGGAAGAACTATCAGGTGAACTCAAATGACGATACTAACCGCGCAATATTATCATTCCTTCAGAACGAGGTGTCCCGATATGATGCTGGCGTGCGTTCGGCGATAAACCAGATATACGGGTTCGGAGCTGCGTCTTTCAGCTTGCTAACGACCGGGACTGGTCTTGCTATCTCGCGAGGCGAGCGCTTGGTGATTGTGGGCCTGCCGCTTTTAGGCGAGATGTTATGGGTCATGGGTATCAGGGTTAGCATCGAGCTTTTTGGAATGGCGGCCCATAAGAAGTGGATGGAAGACTCGGAGATCGCTCTCATTAGGCGCATAGCGCCGGAAGTGCACTTTGCCTCGTGGGAAGAAGGTGGGGGGCACCTAGCGCTCGGCTCAGTCGCTAACGGAGGAGTCTTCATCTCCTTTGCGATGCTAGCGATCGGCATCGCTGGAGCATGCTTCTACGAGCTATGGTCACTGTTGCCCAACTCCCGTTGGATCTTCTACACCGACAGCACAATGTTCAGTTTGCTCTTCGTCATTATCTGTCTGGGGGCGAGGGAGGCCTTGTCTATGTATTCTAGAACGTTGCAAAGCCTACAAACGAGCGTGACGCAGCCCAGGTCAGCGAGCAGCGACTAACCTGGGCCCGGGCGCAGCGGGGCGGCCATCGCAGTGTCTGGACCATGTGACTTGAGGGCAGCAGTCACCCGCGACGGTTGTACGCATGTTAAGTTGACAGCAGATAGAGATTACATTCCGAACGGGGACACGAGTCACCGGGTTAGCGAAGATAGGGAGCAAGTGCTGCGACTATAGGCCTCGCGGCCCCACGTCTTCGTCGACGGCTCACTACGCACCAAGCTGGAAGGATAGCCGTTGAATCATCTGGGTTTCCCGGAGGCGTCCGCCGGAGCCAGGACAATTCACAACTCCCTCAGAGATAGTTCCGAGGCTTGCCGAGGGACGGCGCTAGCGGCCTCCGGCGGTCTAGACATGACCGCGCGAGTCGCCTAGGGCAGGATCACGAGCCTCGTTAAAGCAGACGGCCGGACAGCCGGCCATGCAGCACGCTGGGCAGGAGTCGTCGCTGCGCCATCTCGCGGTAGACCTCCGCTTCCATGCCCGAGGGCGGCAGCCGATCGGCCACGATGCGCCCGGCGCATAGGTCCCACACGTCCATCACATCGCCGAGCAGCTCCAGCACGAGGTCAAGGTCGACGATGACCAGCGTGTCCTCAGCAAGAGGCGTAACCGAGACGTCGAGCATCGTGCGCGGGGTGGCGAGCACGATGAAGCTTCCCGGCGGGATCGAGGTGTCCAGGTCGGCCGCGGCGGCACGTAGGTGGGTGTTGGCCTGGCGCACGGCGTGCGCGTCGACCGCGTGGTCGGCCAGTTGCGCATTCTTTGCCTCCCATGCCACCCATAGGTCGTCGCCAAAGATCCACAGTGCGTCAGCTCGCGCCTGCCCGGTCGGCTTCTCGCTGTGGGCGCCGAGTGCTTCGCCAAGTTCGATGAGACCTTGTTCGTACTTGCCGGCCTCGGTAGAACCTAGGTTTGCCTCCAAAGCCCGGCGGGCGTCGGCGACCGCTCGCCGACTGCCGAGGCGCTTGAGGTAGCGCGCCGCGGCCGCGGCAGCAGCGTCGTCCACCGGCTCGTGGGCGTCCTCGACCGAGGCCGTTCCGGAGGGCGGCCCGGTACGTCGGCGCCGTGGTACCCAGCCGGTGCGCACCGCCGCGGACGCCGCCGAATCCAGCAGCGTCTCGCTCAACGCAGCGTATGTAGAATCCTGCTCGGCGGCGAAACTCGCCCAGCAGCCGGCAATGTAATTCCACAGCGCCTGGTAGGGGCGCAGTTCCGAGCCGCCGGTCAGTTCGGAGATGGCACGTTCGGCCTGGCTGACAGCTCGGTCCCAGTTGCCGCGCCACGCTTCCTGCACCGCACGAATCTCCGCCCGCGCGGAACCGGCGAGGGCGACCGAGTCCACCCGCGGGGTGCCCGAGTCGCGGGCCGCGTCGCGCAGGTTCGCGATACCGGGTTCGGCCGTGTCGGTCCACACGTCATCCTGAGCGAAGAAGTGCTCGAGGTTCTCGCGCATCAGCTCCGACGAACGTCCGGCACTGTTGACGATGCCGAACTCCAACTCCGCGCGGACCTCGGGATGCGTACCGGTTTGCGCGTCAGCGGCACCGCAGAAAGACACCAGCTCGTGCCCCAGCGCGAGGACCGCGGCGTAGTCGTTCGGGTTGCGCGTGGCGCGCCCTGCGCCCTGGACCAGGCGGGTTCGCATCCGCTCCTGCACCACGCGCCTCGCGCCGAGTGTAAAGGCCATGAAACGCTCGTGCGGGTCCGCGCCGATTGGCAGGCCGTCCAGCACGATGAGGCGGCAGTCGTCGTCGGGCAGGTCGATCCCGTCGTAGCGGTTGGCCAGCGCCAGCACTGCGTTGTCGCCGGCATCGGTGTACGGGGTCAGTGAGGCGCCGATGTCCCCTGCGCGGATCACGGTTGCCGAGCTCGGCACATAGTCATTGATGGCCTGAGTCAGCCTGCGTTCACTTGGCGTGAGCACCAGGGCCCGTCCCGCCAGCGACACGGCATCCTTGACGAACCTGTCCAGCTCGGATCGGTCGTCCGAGCCGGAGAGGTCTGCGCTGAGCTCGGGGAACAGGAAGAAGCGGCGGCCGGTGCCCCGCTCGTCCCAGCCGGTGGGAATCGGCAGGCGGCCGATGGACGGCCGGCCGAAGGCGCGTTCGAGCTCACCGCCGTCGCCGAGTGTCGCTGAGAGGTACAGCCGCTGTCGGGGCTCGTTGAACGCGGCGTGGCTGGCGGTGGGCGGGATGAGCGGCCGAATCTGCACGCGGTCGTGGGCGATGAACATGCAGCAGCTCGGCAGGTGGTCGCGGATCATCGTCCATGACCACCACGCGTCGGTGCCCTCGGCAGCGTCGGCCAACTGCACGACGAGCTGGGCGGCGTGGGCGGCGATCACCCGTGGGTCGACTAGATAGGCGTTGCGCATCTCGTGCGGGTCCTCGCTGCCGGCGCGGAGACGGGCAACAACCGGTTCGTCTAGGCCCTCGGCGCACAGGTCGAGCACTGCGGAGTAGCCGGCGCTGCCGTGCTCGAACTCGACCGTCCAGGCCTCCAGCACGGGCCCGGCCGCGGAGTGGGCGTCGTCGAAGATCAGCATGTGGGCGTCGTCGAGGTGGGAGTTGGAGTTGAAGACGGCGGTGTAGGCCGCGACCGCGACCGCCTCGGAGCGGTCGTAAGCGAGCTTGTCTGCCCGATCCCAGTGCCAGTGGCTGCCGGTGAGGTCGACGACGGAGATGCCGGAGCGCGCGGCGTCGGCCGCGGCCTGACGTGCGAGCTGCTTCGTTGGGCAGAGATAGAGCACCCGCTCGCGACGCCGACGACGCCAGTCGGCGATGAGCATTCCGACCAGCGTCTTGCCGGCTCCGGTCGGCAGCTCTAAGGCGACGTCGGGAGCGTGGACCTGCTCGCTGTAGGCCCGCAGCAGGTCGGCCTGGTGCGCCCACAGGTGTTGCGGGCCGCCCTTGTCGCGGCGCAGCGACCGAAACAGCGTCTCTGGAGTCTCTTCCGCGGAGGGCGAGCGTCCCGGTACAAGGAAAGACATGGCTCCCTCAGTGGTTAGGCATTGCTCGCAACTGCGACACGTGGCTGCTACATGTAGCAGGCTACGCTAGCCTAAGCCCGCGGATGTAGCACTGATGCGCGGTACCGGCTTCCCCTCGAGAGGTGGGTCATCATGTCCGACGACGCGTCTTCGCCGGTAGGCTGGTCTGCCGCGCAGGGCGAACGGCTGCGTCAACGGCGAATCGCGCTTGGCCTGCGACAGCAAGACGTCGCCGACCGCGTGCACCAGCCGCGCACCGTGGTGTCCAATTGGGAGAACGGGTCCCGTGCGCCCTCGCCAACGTCGCGTGAGATGCTTGCGATTGCTCTGCAGGTGTCGGTTCAGGACATCGACCTTGCACCGGCTCACGCGGTGGCAAGCCCGCGCGTTACCGGCCCGGATCGGTGGCGCGACATGTGGCCGGTCGTCAACGGCTATCTCGGCCCCGGGGGGCAAAGCCGTCTAAAAATTTTCACCCGCCAGGTCGACATTTTCCAGCGCCTCGCCACCGCCGAGTTCGCTCAAGCCCGCTGGCACCAGCTGCACGCCGCAACCGCCAGTCTTCGCGTCGAACTGCAGGAAACGATCCGCAATGTCGGCGCGCAAGGGAAAGGGCCATGGGCCGACGACGGGGCCGAACTGGCCGCCGTGGTCCGACGATTCCTGCAACTGGGTACTGGGCCGTTGCCGTCGCTCACCGTCACTGCCGAGCTGTGCGGAATCCGCGTCTTTCTCGTCGCAGTTCCCGATGGCACCAGCGGTCAGTTACGCGGTCTCGTCTGCCCGGTCGATGGCCTTGGTGCGGCAGCGCTGATCAATTCGGACCTGGATCCCGAGCTTCGGCTCAGCACGCTGGCGCGGTTGCTGGGGAGCGTCCTGCTGTCGACGTCCGCCAGCATTGTCATCACGGCGGCCAACACGACGGCCGGAGCGACGAAGCGCCCCCGGGGGCGGCACGCCACGGTGACCGCGTTCGCCGACGAGTTTGTCCTGCCGCCCTCGGCGCTGGTCTCCTGCGCCAACACCGTGCGGCGGATGACCGTCCTAAGTCCTGAAGGGCCCGGCGACCTGTTCGAACGGAATGCACTTGAGGAACTCATCAGCACGTATCGTGCGAGAAGGAGCGCCACGTACTCCCGCTACCTGAACGTCCTCGGAAGACCGCGATCGACTTGGGCCGCCGAAGCGACTTCATCTCAAACTGCCGGCGATGGCAACCGCAACGCCGCCTACGGTGGGTTCAGCGATGCGCGGCCGCCGTACGCGGACCGACGCGAGCTCGAGCGCGCCGGCTTCACTAAGCGACCCGGGATCTCACCCGGCAAGCCCCGCAAGTCGCTGCCCTACCGCCCACGCCTCGCCGACCTGCCGCGCGGCTTCGTCGACCTTCTGCTCGCCGAGCTGGCTGCAAAACGGTTCAGCATCGCCGCAATCGCGGAACTCACCGGAATCGATGAGCGGGAGATTGAGGGCAGGGCGGCGCCACACGCCGCGAACCACTTTGACGATGTTGCTGAGCAGGAGTTCTCGGTTGCGTGAGCCCCCCACTGGTCCCTACTTCGCGCCGATTCCCTACCCTTTCTGGAGCTATCGAGGTCTGCGATACGACCCGGCTCCGGCATCTCGGCCTGCTGGCAGCTCTCGAAGGCCGCTGGGAGTGGATCTTCGGCCCGCAGGGACTCACTGTGCCGCGTCAAGTCATCGATCCCGACGACCCGGTTGGAGAGGTTCTCGTCGAGTTAGGGCCGCAAGACCTCTGCGAGCTCGCCCGAGCCGAGCGGCACCATTACGTCCAGTACGAACACACCGGCGACCGGGATGCTTGGACGCGGGCGCACGCGCTCGAACAGCTGCGACGACATCCGGAGGTGCGCGTCGTCGACCCTAGTGCTGACGAATTGGACGATATGGCGGCGCTGGAGGCAAGGGCGACTCTGGCCGACCCGAACAGGCGCGTCGCCCTGGGCCTCGGCGAGCGGGCCGTCCTTGCGATTGCCTCCAACCGCGACTGGCTCGCCGGCCTTGACGACGGAGCCGCGCGGCAGATGGCGACCGAGTGGGGCGTCACTGTCGTCACCACGCAAGACTGGCTAAGAAGTCTGGCCCCGGACGTGATCGACTTCAACACGGCCGAGGACATCAACGCCCGCATGCTGGCTGGCGGGTTCAGAGGGCAGGAGCCGCCTCTGTTGCACCACTGACGGCGGGGTTGCAGCAGACGCCAGACCAGGCACCCGCACGGGTCTGCCGGAGCGCATTGGTCCTGATCCAACCTTGGAGGCTGTGACGCGACGATCAGCCTGGGCAGACGCTCCGGCGCTGCCTGCTGATGCCGGTCCGACCTACCGCTGCCCCGGGGAGTCGAAAGCGCGATCCCGCCCGGGCCAGCGGGTCGATCGCCCACCACGTCACAGGGGCCGCCGCCGGCAGTGCGCCACCGCCTCTCTCAGCCCTTGACGGGCACTGTCTGCGCCCAGGTCGAACCCGGCGGCGGCCCGGGCGGTCCGGAGGCGGCTCTTGGCCCGGCTCGGCTAAGTCTCGTATCTTTGACGCCCTGGGCGGCGAAGGCCCGCCGTTAGGGGAGGCTGCGTGCCGACGAGACCGGCAAAGGTTCCGTGGGCACGTGATCCGCACACGGCCGCCAAGCACGAGATCTACCGCCTGTATCTGACCCGGTGGTTCCCGATCCTGATACGGGCCCGGGGCTTCAACGGCGATGTGACCTACGCGGAGGGCTTTGCCGGTCCCGGCGTCTACGAGGGCCTCGAGCCGGGCTCGCCCGTGATCGCCCTAAGGGTGCTGCGCGCAGATGCGAGCCTCCGCGACCGAGTGAAGAAGGTCCGGATGTTGTTCGTCGACGCCGACGAGCGGTGCACCGAACTCCTCGGCCGGCGTCTCGAGGCGAGTCCACCTGCGATGGCCCTGGACGCCTACAGGGAGCACGCCATCGACGTCCGGGTCGTCCACGGCGAGTGCGAGCCTGCCCTTGAGCGGCTGCTCGACGAGACCGGCGCGTGGGGACACCCGATGCTCGTCGTCTTGGACACCTTCGGCGGCGCGGTCTCCGCACGGCTCGTCGCCCGGGTCGCCGGGAACCCGGCGGGCGAGGTCATCGTGACGTTCCAGCCCCAGTACTTTGCCCGGTTCGCCGAGACAGGAGTCACCGAGGGTGACGCCGTCTTCGGCGACACCGTGTGGCGCGCCGTGGAGTCTCAGCCGTCGGCGACGAAGGCGCGGTGGCTCCTCGACCGGTACCGCGAGACCGTCCGTCGCGCTGGGTTCGCCTATGTTCTCGACTTCGAGCTCGTCGACGCGCGCGGACAGGCTCTATACCTCGTGTTCGCGACGAACAGCCAGCTCGGGCTGAGAAAGATGAAGGAAGTCGTATGGGAGGTCGACGATGTCGCGGGGGTCCGGTACCGCGACCCTCGCGACCCCGACCAGGAGACCCTTGCAATTGAGCTGGAGCCTCAGACCTCGCCGCTACGCCGCCTCCTCCGTGACCACCTAGCGACGCTCCCCGAGGGCACCGCGCGTGTCAGCGACCTTCGCGCCCACGCGTTGTTCGAGACCGTCTACAAAGAGTCTCAGGTCGTGCCGGCCGTCCAGCGTATGGCGGACGACGGGACGGTCGAGCTGAGCGGAGGCGGCCCCGTCCGAATCGGCAGCACGATCCGGCTGTCCCGAGGACAGGCCCAATCGACTCCCGCCTCGCCGACCGGGTCTAGCGTCCGCCTCGAGGCGCCCGCGCGAACGCCCGGACAGGAGGCTTGCGGTGGCTGACGGGACGGCCATCGAATGGACCCGCGGGTTCGAGGGACGCAAGGGCGCCACATGGAACCCGACGACTGGTTGCGACCGAATCTCCTCGGGATGCGACAACTGCTACGCCCTAACGCTCGCTCGGAGGCTCAAAGCCATGGGCACGGCGAAGTACCAGGCTGATGGGGACCCACGGACTAGCGGTCCCGGGTTCGGCGTCGCCACCCACCCGGATTCGCTCGGCCTCCCCCTGACGTGGCGGTCGCCGCGGCTCGTCTTCGTTAACAGCATGAGCGACCTCTTCCACGCAAAGGTCCCGACCGCATTTGTCAGACAGGTCTTCGCGGTTATGGATTCGACGCCCCAGCACACTTACCAGGTGCTCACAAAGCGGCCGCGCCGCGCTCGACTCCTCGGCCCTGACCTTCCTTGGCCTGCCAACATCTGGCTGGGCACGACGGTAGAGGACCGCAGCGTCCTTGACCGGGTCGAGGAACTCCGGCGCGTGCCCGCGACTGTTAGGTTCCTCTCCTGCGAGCCGCTACTCGGACCGCTCGACGGCATCGGGCTCGCGGGCATCCACTGGGTGATCGGTGGCGGCGAGAGCGGAAATCGACACCGCCCAGTCGACCCCGGATGGCTCACCGGTCTCCGCGACGCCTGTCAGACTGCCGACGTTCCCTTTTTCTTCAAGCAGTGGGGTGGGCGAACGCCCAAGGTGGCGGGCCGTCTCCTCGACGACCGCACTTGGGACGAGTACCCGCGGATGCCGTCCCTCTCCTAAACGGTGATCGGCAACGGGCGCCCTGACCGGCGAGGAGATCCAACGAGATCGCAAGATCGCATCCCTCTTAGGCGGTCGATTCCTCCGGCCCGACCGCGCTACTGGGCCCTTTCTTTATCAGGCGGCACGGGCTGTCAATTGGAATTGGCCACGTTCTCGAAGTACGTGAGGTTCGAGGTCAGGTGGTCGTCGTCCAGCAGTCGCAGGAACTTGAAGCGGTGCTAAATGTCGGACCAAAGACCAGGGGCGCGTCTTCGGCCTTGCCTTCGATGGATACCTGGATTCGCGGGTTGTCGCGCACAAACTCGACCGGTCGAGGCATCGTCACCACTCCCTGGCATTCCGCGAAATGGTCGATCCTTAGAGCGGGGCCGGCCATCTTGCTCAGCATTGGGCTGAGTAGGCGCGGCGACGCGGAGGTCATCGAGAGCCTCAATCCGTAGCAGCGCGAGTCCTTCGTCTGGTCTACAGCGGCGCACCACATGTGCGGCATCAGGTCTGCGACCCAACACCCCTCGGGCTCTCCGGACGGTAGACCGGTGCACGGTTCATGGCACCATGGGCCAGCGTGGATCCGGTCGATCGCGGGCACACATTGCGGCCGCAGCGTAGGCACCTGGGGGCTGCCCGGCCGGCGGGTTCCGGCATCTGCGGTGAACATCTAGCGCCGCCAACAGGTGTGGTTCAGAGTTCGACAACTGTCCCTTCGAGGACCCTCCGGTGGCACCTTGCGCCTTGCTCGAATCAGGCTCGGGTCTGCTGCACCTGGTTCTTCGGATCAGAACTTTCGTTTCGCGGCGGGCCCGTAAGGCTCCCATAGGAGACGAGTGGGAGGCTGATTACCTCGGCGGCCGTCAGTGCTGTCGCCGCGGTTGCTTCGGCGGTCAACAGGTCGTAGGTCAGTACGTCGTGCCCGATGCCGCCGTGAAGCTCGCGGCAGGCCTCTGCGACCGCCAAGGTCGCTGCGATGACGCCGACGAATGAGGCGCCGACGGCCTTGCCGGCGAGCTCGACCAGACCGCAGGCGTCGGTCCGGGCCGTGGCGTCCTCGAACGCCGGCTTGTCGGGAACCCGGGTGGGCGACGGCTCGTCCTGCCAGGCCGGCACCTGTGCGCTGGTGAGATGTCCGGGGAAGCGGCGAAGTACGAGGGAGGCGTAGTCGGTCGCTCCAGTTCCGAGTCCGACGTCGATCGCTGCTTTCCAGTGGACCGATGATGTCAGACGGCGGGTCGGCAGGTTGTCGACGCCGAGCAGAGCGACGTGTGCTTCGGCCGCGTGGATGCGCAGGTCTGTGCCGAGGTTCCGCTCGATGATGCGGGTCCTTAGGCCGGCAGCCTCGAGCTGCGATGCGACGACCCGTGTCTTCGGACGAGTGACGTGATCGAGGCGCGTGAGGACACCGGTGGAGTGGGTCGAGTCGGTGACATGGTCGGTGTCCTGGAGCACGACTTCGACGGCGGCGGAATCGCCGTATCCGAGCAGCGTGATCACCCAGGCGTAGGCCTGTCCGAGGTGCCCGAGTCCCACCAGCCACCAGGCGTACGGCGCGTGCGCCATCGCCGGTGGCATCACCAGGGGCGTGGTGCGCGCGGAGCCCGAAGGGTCCCATAGGTCGATTGTGATCGAGCGGAATCCGCTGTCGCTCCCGGCTCGGCCTCGGTTCCAGTCGAAGGCTTCGGAGACCGCAAGCGCGCCGGCCCCGATGGCAGCGAGGACACAGGGGCTGTCGCCGCCGTCGAAGGTGCGTGCGTCGTCGCCTGCGACGGGACGGACTGCCGCCGTCCAGTCGTGCCAGGTGGCCCGCAGACGACAGAGGGGGCTCGTGACGCCGGTCGGGGTGGGGCTGCCGCCGATCAGGATGGTCGGCCACATCTCCGCCTCGGTGATCGACGCGTCGGGTAGCCCGATGGTCGCGCCCTCGGCGGTGATGACCTCGGCGAGGGTCTGGTTCCGCCAGACGCCGCCGTTGATGGTCGTGTCGGCTGCGTCTACTTCGACGTGGACGTGTCCGAAGGCGCGCTGCGCGGTGACCAGTGCGGTCAGCAGCGCGGCCTGGCCGAGATCGCTTGTGCAGGAGGGGGTGTCCGCCACGAGGACGATCCCCGTCTTGGAGTGGCTGCTGATGGCGTCCTCGATCGTCGGCGCGGTGCCGTCGTGCATGCCGAGCAGGGCGGTTCTGTGCACTGCTTCGGGGTTGATCGGGGTCATGACGACGCGGCCCTTCTGCGCGTGAGGCGTTGACGGATCCGGTGACGGATTGCCGGCGCGATGCGGGCGACGGCTGCTCGGGCGTGCGCGATGCCGCGGCTCCGGTGCAGGGGGGCGGTGACATCGAGCACGGTCGCGACGCCGGGTCCGTAGAGCGATGTCCACGAGCCGTCCTGCTGGCGGAGGTGAGCGCCGAGTTGATGAGGTCGCGGCGCATCGGCGGCGAACTCGGGTGCGATGAAGGCGACGTGACCCGCGATGCCCACCATCGGGTGGGTAGCGTCGGTGTGGCTTTGCGCGACGTGGCGGCTCGGATGCGTGTGAACGTCGCCGACGACCTTGGTGTGCGTCTCGCGACATAGAGCGCTGAGCTGGGAGTAGCCGGCGGCACGGAAAGTGATCCCGCCGGTGAGCGACGACGGGTCGAGATCGTCGTAGTAGGCGATCGAGACGACATCGAACGGGGGTCCAGCGTCGTCGGGCAGGCGAGACCCGAGCAGGAACGCGCCGGACTCACGAACACCGCCACCGCGCTTCGCGAGCTCGCGCATCAGCTCGTCGTAGAGCGAAGCGTTCATCCTCAGACCGTGACGAGGGGCGTTCATCCGACGTGGCCCGCCGCGACAGAGGGGAGATGGGCGCTGCGGAGTTCGTGATGGACCTCGCTCAGGTAGAACGAGATCGTTCTCGATGCGTTCCACGCCCGGTCCGGGTAGGCCCGGGCCCAGTCCGGGTGCGTGCTCAGGCCCACGCGGTCGCATGCCATGTACGGCGCGTTGCCGTTCTGCACGGACCAGTCGGGCCGGAAGACCTGTGGGGCCGTGCCGCCCGTCGGCCACATCGGCACCGGCAGGACGATGCCGCGGATGAGGTCCCACGGTTGGCCAGCTGGCGCGATGGCCGGGTAACCGTCGACGACCAGTCTCAATCCCAGCTGCTGGCCGTCGCCGGCCGTGACGCCGACGAAGAGGATCGGCCACTCCAGCGGCGCGATCCTCCAGTCTCCGGCATCGACGCCGTTCTGAACGACGTCGCTGAGCAGATCGCGTCGCAGACGAAGGCTGCCGGGGTCGGGGCTCAGCATCGAGTCAGCCCTGTGGACGGACGAGGTGGATGAGGTTCACCACGAGGCTGCAGGCCGTCGCGTACGCCCCCACGGGGATGGTGGCCACGAGGTCGGTCTCCTGACCGGGGAGCCGCAACACCAGGTCGGCGGCAGTCGCCGTGTCGATCTCCAGCTTCTTGATCACATCCGCGCGGAGCTTCTTCACGAGCTCGCCGGGGCGCGCGGTGACCTGCGCCTCATGTCCGGCGTAGTCAGCGGTGACCTTGATCTCGTGACAGGGGTGCTTAATCACGTGGCCGTGGTCGCTGGTCTCAAAGATCTCCACCAGCGTGAGCTCGATGTCGATCTCCTCGGCGGTGCCGACCCGGTACACGTGCTCGTCGGCCTCCACGACGACGAGCTCGCGTAGCCGCGAGTCGGCCGCGGCGTCGGGGTGCGTGAGGGGTGCCGGGGTACCTGGGGAGTGGATGTGGAGTCGCACTGCATGCACCTGTCCTTTCAGGCCGGATGGCCTAAGGGGTGCAGACCCGAACGGATCTGCTAGACCAGTGTGCCATAAAAATCCAGGAAACGGTACAGATCAGATGCCGAACATGGCATCACGAACGCTTGCGCAGACCTCCGATGTGGTTCACGATGGCGTTATGTTGCTCGTCGTTCCGGACTCGGCCCTCGCGGCCGTGTTGGCGTCCCGCACGCTCATGGAGCAGATCTGGCCCGGCGCAAGCCAGGACGTCATGATGCTGCTCACCTCGATCCGGCCGATCCCGATGCGGAACCTCGGCGACCTGCTGATGACGCTGACGTGCATCACCATGTTCACCCCGGTCATGGGCGCGCCGGTTGCCAGGATCGTGCTGGCTTACCGCACCGTGGTGCTCACGGCGTTCGCGCGCGACGCTGCGGGCGACCTCGTTCGTGACCCACATGATCGCCGCGCTGAGGTGGTGCGCCTGGACGTTGTGCAGGTCGCCGTCGGGGGCCAGTCCGCGCTCAAGGCGGCGATGTGACCCCGGCGGAGTCCGCCGCCCCGTTCATCCCCGAGTGGAGCCTGCACCCCGGCGCATTTCTCCGCGAACACCTCAAAGACATTGGAATGCGCCAGTCAGAGCTCGCGGATCGGACGGGCCTGACAACCAAGCACATCAACCAGATCGTCACCGAGAACATCGGGATCTCAGGCGATGTTGCCGTGCGTCTCGAGCTCGCGCTCGGGCTTCCCGCGCGCTTCTGGACACAGCTCGACGCCGACCACGCAGCGTTCCTCGCCCATGAGAGGACATGGCATGAGCTACCCCGGCTGCTGGACTGGGTTCGGGGCTTCGACGCCCCCACCCTGCGACGCCACGAGGTGACCGGCGCTCGCGACGCCGACCAACAAGTGGTCGAGAAGGTGCTCAGTTTCTTCGGAGTCGCCGGCGTCGAGCCCTTCAACGCGACCTGGATGCGACCGCGGGTCTCCTTCCGAAGGAGTCAGGCGTTCACGGTCGCGGAGCAGAACACCGCCTTGTGGCTCCGACTTGTGGACCGCTGCGCTGCGTCGACGCAGACCGCGCCATTCTCACTGCCAGCACTTCGCAGGGCGTCCCGCTCGATACCCGGACTAACGACCCTCCCGATCACCGACGGCATGCTCGCTGCGAGGAAGATCCTCGCGGACGCCGGCGTTGCACTCGTCTTCGTCAGGCAAGTCCCCGGCACCCGCGTCAGCGCGGCGACATGGTGGGTGGACGCCCGTCGACCAGCGGTCGGCCTCACCGAACGACACAAGCGCGAGGACATGCTGTGGTTCAGCCTCATGCACGAAATCGGCCACCTGCTCCTCCACCCCCGTCGCGAGACCTACCTAGACCTCGACGAGGACAAGAACGAGGCAGACGGGGCCGAGCAACAGGCCGATCGATTCGCCGAAGACACCCTACTGCCCCCTGGCGCGCGCAAAACAGTCGAGCAGGCATCCTCGCGGCAAGAGCTCGCAATGCTCGCGGCATCGTGGGGAGTCGGGGCGAGCGTCGTCGCCGGTTGCCACGGACACCTGACCGGCCGGTGGGAGATCGGTGGATCTTTGAGGCGGTCAATCAGTAACGAAGACGTCCGTGATCTTGAAGGCATGTGCCAGAGCGAACCGCTCGCCTGAGCAAGAAAACGGGACGTCGTGGTGGCATCCGACCGGATGCCGCGAGGGCACACGATCCTGCCCGTCGTGGCCGACTGGTTGCCTGGTACAACTTGCCTCACGAGACCCCGGCTCACGCCGAACCGTTGGCCGGTGAGACCGCTGTTCACGGAGCCGCCGCTCCACGGTAGCGGGCGCGCGA
This sequence comes from uncultured bacterium, assembly GCA_964245825.1. Classification (GTDB taxonomy): domain Bacteria; phylum Actinomycetota; class Actinomycetes; order Mycobacteriales; family CAJCIY01; genus CAJCIY01. Next base: position 206,460 of record CAXTNT010000004.1, read on the forward strand.
CGGCATCTTAAGCCGCCCGGCGGCTGCTAGTGACGTGCGAACGGGCGGGGTTGGGGGGCGGCCGGGATCGCGTCGACGCGCCGCCGAAGGCTCCTGGGTCCGGACGTTGGCGAGTCCCTGCACTTGATAGCCCAATGGAGTGATCTTGCGCCTCCAGGCTTGACCGTCGCCAAGGAACTTGCGTAGATCTCCCTGGCGTCCTTTCGGATGATTTGTCCAGTTCTGCCGATGGCGAGGGGGGCCTGGACGTGCGTGGATCTCTCCCAGCGCGCAAGCGGGCGCGTGTGGCCGTGTCGGCTGCGGTCCTCGGCGCGGTGATCAGCAGTTGTGGCGGGGCAAAGCATGCCGCGGTTCCGCGCAGCAGCAGTCCCTCGAGGGCAACCTTCGCGACGAGCACGCCGCTCGAATCCCCAGCGGCGGTGGCCGCGCTCGACGCTTACTCCGGCATGTGGCAGGCGGAGGAGGTCGCGGCTCGCACGGACGACTACCAGTCGCCGCTGCTGCCCGCGCGCGCCTCCGGAGCTGCGTTGTCGCTGCTGGTCCGGGGTCTGTACGACTATCGGCTGCAGCATCTAGTGATCAAGGGCCAACTGGTCTTGCACCCCAAGGTCACGTCGTTGACTCCGAGCGGCGACCCAACCACCGCCAACATCCTCGACTGCTCCGACGACACCCACTGGCTTGTCTACAAGACCTCGGGCGGCCTGCAGAACAACATCCCCGGCGGGCACCGCCGCACCACCGCCGTCGTCCAGGAGGTCGGCGAGCAGTGGAAGGTCACCAAGCTGGACGCGGGCGCGGAGGGCACGTGCTGACCCGCGCAATCGCTGCAGCCGCGATCACGGCCCTTCTTGTGCTGCTGACTGCGGGTGCTGCGTTTGCCGGCGGTGGCGAGGGCGTCGTGGTCACTTGCGAGGGCAACGCTCCGTCACCCGGCTGCACGGTGGGCGTCTCAGCGCCAGGCACGCCAGGCGGCCCGATTGTTGGCAGGCCCGTGTCAGCACAGGGTGGGAGCGGTGCCCAGGTGTGCCACGGGCCCACCGGTCAGGTTCTGGCCTGCTCGCTCCCAGGCTACGGGTGGCTGGGCGTGAACGGGTGCTACTACAAACTCGACCCGACCTGGCACCCCCCAGCGGGCGATACCGCCGACCAACCCCCGGCTGGTGAGGCGGGCGCGTACTACGACATGAGTTGTTTCGGGGTTGCGGGCACGGGCGAGGAGATCCTGTGGCTGCCGGTCGGCGCGCCGGGGACCGCGCCGATTCCCGCCCCCGCGGTGCTGGGGCGGCAGGCCTCGAATCAGCTGAGGTTGAGCGTCGGCACGCTCGAGGCGTCGCCGGCGCCGGCGGCGGAGCAGTTGGTGAATCTGCCGACGTGGGTGTGGCTCGCGAACTGGCAGCCTCTGTCGGCGGCCGCCGCCGTTCCGGGGGAGTCGGTGACGGCCACGGCTCGGCCGGTGTCGGCTACGTGGACCTTCGGCGACGGTAGCCACGTCATCTGCGACGGCCCGGGAACGCCCTACACCACCTCGGCCAGTCCGACTGAGTCGTCGCCGACGTGCGGGCACACCTACACCACCTCCTCCGCGGCCGAACCGACCGGCGCGTTCCCGGTGACGGTCACGGTGCGCTGGTCGGTGACCTGGGCGGGCGGCGGCGAGACCGGGACCGAGCCGCCGCTGACGGCGACCGCGACCACCGCGTTCCGGGTGGCCGAGTCCCAGGCGGTCAACACCCTCCCAAACGCGGCCGGCTGAGCCCGGAATGCTCACCGCCCCAGCGCCTCCCACCACCTCGCCGACCGGCTCGCCACCGCACGGGCGGACACCAGCCTCGGCGCGACGGTTGCCGTTCCAGCGGCGCCAGCAACTGCCGTGGGTCGCCGCGGGCGTCGTCCTGATCGTGGGCTGCGCCCTGCTGTTCGCGCTGATCGCAGCGCGGGGCTCCGCCGCCCGGCAGGTCCTCGTCGTGACCGGGTCGCTGCCCGCCGGACATGTCCTGACCGCCGGCGATCTGGCGACCACGACCCTGCGCGAGCAGTTGGTCGCGAGCGTCCCGGCCGGGCAGGAGCCGGCCGAGTTGGGCCGGCCGCTGGCGGCCGGGCTGCTGGCCGGGTCGCTGCTGACCCCCGCCGCGGTCGGCTCGGGCGCCGGGGTGTCAGCCGGCCAGGCGATCGTCGGACTGGGGCTGAAGGCGGGACAGTACCCGCCGATGCTCGGCCCCGGCGACCGGGTGCAGATCATCGACACCACCCCCGACGCCAGCGCCGGCTCCGGCGCGGGCGGCGGAGCGGGTCCGGCGGCGATCGCAGCGACCGTCGTGGCGGTGAGCCCCGCCCCCGAAGGTGCGGCCGCCACCGACGTGGTGTCGCTGCAAGTCAGCCAGCCCGACGCGGCGGCGGTCGCGCGCCTGAGCGCACTCGGTCAGGCGAGCCTGGTGCTGCTTGCGCCGGGCTCGGCGCCGTGATGTCCGAGCGGCGGTCGCGGGGACGGCTGGTGGCCGTCGGCAGCGCCCGGTCGTGCGCGGTGACGACCACCGCGACCGCACTCGCCCAGGCCTGGCCGCCGCCGGGGCAGGTGGTGCTGGCCGAGACCGATCAGGCCGGCGGAACGGTCGCCGCCCGCCACGGGCTGGCCGCGTCGCCGGGGCTGGCGACGTGGGCGGCGGCCGCCCGCCGCCAGGACAGCGCCGCCCTCCTGACCGAGCACTGCCAGCAGCTGCCCGGCGGGCTGCGGGTGCTGCCGGCGCCCGCGTCGGGGGAGCAGACCCGGGCAGCGCTGACGGTGCTCGGCGGCCGGCTGGCGGGGCTCGCCGAAGCCGGGTCGGACGTGGTCGCGGACTGCGGTCGCCTGGACGCGGGGAGCCTGTCCTGGCCGGTGGTCGAGGCGGCGGACCTGGTGCTGCTGGTGTGCCGGCCGGACCTGCCCGACCTGCACGCCCTCGCGGGCTGGCTCGACACCCACGCGGGCCGGGTGCAGCAGCTGCTGGTGGTGCTCGCCGGGCCCGGCGCCTACCCGCGGGCGGAGGTCGCGCAGGCCCTGGCCGTCGACGTCGTGGACGGCTTGCCGCGGGATTCACAGGGCCTGCGTGAGCTGGCCGCCGGCGTGGCCCGCCACCGGAAGGCCGCGCGGGTGCGGGCGGCGGACGCGCTGGCGGCGGAGGTGCTCAGCCGGCTACCCGCCCCGGCGGAACCACCCCCGCCAGCCACAGCGGACTCTCCGGTGGCAGCCGCAGCGCGGGCGCCCGCGCCCGCCGGACCGGAGATTCCGACGGGTCCGGCGGTCACCGCGCGGCGAGCTGGCGCGCTGGCCGGGCAGGTCGAGGCATGACCGCCCCCGCGGCCTCCGCGACCCACGCCGCCCTGACCGGGTCGTTGCGGGCCGAGGTCCTCGCCCGGCTCTCAGCACGCCGCGACACCGACCTGTCCGCCGGCCGGCCACCGCTGCCACCGGCCGATGAGCAGGCCTGGGGGCGCCAGCTGATCGCCGACGCGCTGGACGGGCACGCCCGCGGGGCGCTCACGGCCGGGCACCCGCTGCTGTCGGAGGAGGACGAGGACGCGGTAGGCCAGCAGGTCTTCGACGCGCTGTTCGGGCTGCACCGGCTGCAGCGGCTGCTGGACGACCCGTCGGTGGAGAACATCAACGCCAACGGCGCGGACAACGTGTGGGTCCGCTACGCCGACGGACGCCGCGAACAGGCCCCGCCGATCGCGGAGTCCGACGCCGAGCTGGTCGAGCTGATCCGCACCGCCGGCGCCCGCCTGGGGCTCGGCGAACGACGCTTCGACCTCGGCGCGCCGCGTCTGTCGCTGCAACTGCCCGACGGCTCCCGACTGTTCGCGGTGATGTCGGTGACCGCCCGCCCGTGCCTGTCGATCCGCCGCCACCGCTACCTGAAGGTCACCGCCGACGACCTGATCGGTCTCGGCACGATCGACCGGGGCCTGCGGGAGTTGTTCCGCGCGCTGATCCTCGCCCGCAAATCGGTGATCATCTGCGGCGGCACCGGCGCCGGGAAGACCACGCTGCTGCGGGCGATGGCCGCCGACATCCCACCCGCCGAGCGGCTGATCACGATCGAGGACAGCCTCGAACTCGGGCTGGACCGCTTCCCCGAGCTGCACCCCGACGTCGTCGCCCTCGAAGCGCGGGAACCGAACGTGGAAGGCGAAGGCGGCGTCAGCCTCGCGGAGCTGGTGCGGTGGGCGCTGCGGATGAGCCCGGACCGGGTCATCGTCGGGGAGGCCCGCGGCGAGGAGGTGCTGGCGCTGCTGAACGCGATGAGCCAGGGCAGCGACGGGTCGATGGCGACCCTGCACGCCTCCTCCTCGCAAGGGGCGTTCTCCAAGCTCGCGACCTACGCCGTGCAGGCCCCGGAACGGCTGCCGCTGGAGGCGACGAACCTACTGGTGGCGAACGCCGTCAACATGGTGATCCACCTGGGCCAGGACCGCGCCGGCCGCCGCTACGTCACCTCCGTCCGGGAGGTGCTGGACGCAGACGGGCCGCTGGTGATCTCCAACGAGGTCTACCGGCCCGGCCCCGACGGCCGCGCCGTGCCCGGCGCCCCGCTGCGCGCCAGCACCCTGCGCGAGCTGACCGACGTCGGGCTCGACCCCGCCCTGCTGGACCGGCCCGCCGCCGGGTGGGCGCCGTGACCGCGCTCGCGGCCCTCGCCGGCGCCGGGCTGGGACTGGGTCTGCTGCTGCTGGCCGCGGGGCTGGCCGGCAGCACCGACCTGCACCCCCGCCGCGCCCGCGGGTGGCGGCCGGGTGGGGAGCGGCTGACCGGCCGGCTGGCGCTCGCCGCCGCGGCCGGCGTGATCGTGGGGCTGGTGACGGGCTGGCCGGTCGCGGCGCTGCTCGCCGCCGCCGCTGCCCTGGCCGCACCTTCGCTGCTGTCTGGCGGTCGGAGCCGCGCCGCCGACCTCGCCCGGATCGAGGCGGTCGCCGGCTGGGCGGAGATGCTCCGCGACACGATGGCCGGCGCCGCCGGCCTGGAGCAGGCGATCACCGCCACCGCCCCCGTCGCGCCCCCGCCGATCCGCCCCGCCGTGGTCGCCTTGGCCGGTGAGCTGGAGCACGGCCGCCGCCTGCCCCCGGCGCTGCGGCGGTTCGCCGACCAGGTCGCCGACCCCACCTGCGACCTGGTCGTCGCCGCGCTGCTGCTCGCCGCGGAACACCAGACCCGCAAGCTCACCGACCTGCTCGGCACCCTCGCCGCCGCCGCCCGCGAACAGGCCAGCCTCCGGCTCCGCGTCGAAGCCAGCCGGGCCCGCAGCCGCACCTCGGTGCGGGTCATCATCGGCGCGACCAGCGCGCTGGCAGTCGGCCTCGCTGTCCTGAACCGCGGCTACCTCACCCCGTATGACACCGCCACCGGACAGCTGATGCTGCTGGCCGTCGGCGGCCTGTTCGCCGCCGCGTTCGGCTGGCTGGCGCGGATGACCCGACCCCCCGCGCCCACCCGCCTCCTCGGCCAGCCCGAGCGCGAGCCTGCAGGAGTCGGCCGGTGATCGGCGCGCTCGCCTGCGGAGCCGGCGTCGGCACCGGGCTGCTGCTCACCGCCCGCGGACTGCTGCCCACCCGCCCGTCGCTCGCGCAGTCCCTCGCCGCGCTCCGCCAACCACCCCCCGCACCGCCCACGGCTTCGGTCGTGGAGGACGCAGGTCCCACCGCCCGGCTCACCCGCCCGCTGGCCGACGCCCTGCACCGGCGGCTGCCGGGCGTGGTGTTCCCCGCCCTGCGCCGAGACCTCGCCGTCCTGGGCCGCAGCCCGCAGCGGCACCTCGCGGAAAAGATCACCCTCGCGCTCGCCGGACTGCTGGCCGTCCCCGCCTTCACCGCCCTGCTCACCTTGGGTGGGCTGAACCTGCCGCTGGCGCTCCCGGTGTGGGCGGCGCTGCTGTCCGCGACGGCCGGGTTCTTCATCCCCGACCTCGGGGTCCACCGCGACGCCACCGCCCGCCGGGCCGACTTCCGCCGCGCGCTGGGCTCGTTCCTCGACCTCGTCGTCATCGGCCTCGCCGGCGGCGGCGGGGTGGAGACAGCGCTCACCGACGCCGCGAGTATCGGGTCGGGCTGGGCCTTCGACCACCTCCGCCGCGCGCTGGCGGGCGCGCGGCTGACCGGGACCACCCCCTGGGCGAGCCTCTCCCAACTCGGGCTGCGGCTCGGGATCACCGACCTCGTCGAACTCGCCGCCAGCGTCGGCCTCGCCGGCGCGGAAGGCGCGAAGGTCCGCGCCAGCCTCACCGCCAAAGCCGCGTCGCTGCGCACCCACGAGCTGGCCGCCGCCGACGGCGCCGCGCAGGCCACCACCGAACGGATGAGCCTGCCCGTGGTGCTGCTGTTCGCCGGGTTCCTGCTGTTCATCGGCTACCCCGCCGTCCAACGAGTCCTGACCGGCCTCTAACCCACCGCACCTAGCCCCACCGGCACCACCCCATCTGTCGCGGCCGCCCGGGCCGCGCCCACGGCAGGAAGGCACCCGATGCTCCCCGAACTCCGTTTCCTCGGCCGGCTGATCTGGCTGATCCGGACCCGGGCGGCCAACCTGCGCGCCGGTGAGGACGGCTACTCCACCGAAGCCGTCGTCGTCATCGCGCTGCTCGTCGCGATGGCGGTCACCGCGGTCGCGATCATCGCGGCCAAGGTGCTCGCGAAGGCCCACGGCCTGTCCACCGGCTGACCACGCCCATGCCACCCGCCCCCCGTCGCCAGCCGGCCTCGCACCGCCCGACCACCCGCCGCCCGGCCACACGCCGCCTGCCCCGATCCTGTCCTGGCACGGGCAGGCGGGCCGAGCGGGGTTCGGCGTCGGCGGAACTGGTCATCGCCACCCCGCTACTGCTGCTGCTGATCCTGGGGATCGTGCAGTTCGCGCTGTGGGAACACGCCACCCACATCGCGCAGGCCGCCGCCGAACAAGGCCTCGCCGCCGCCCGCATCCAAGGCGGCGGCCCCGACGCCGGCCACCAAGAAGTCGAGCAGGTCCTCGGCCAGATCGGCACCGGCGTCCTCACCCGACCCGCCGTCCGCAGTTCTATCAGCGGGGGGCTCGCGCAGATCACGATCACCGGCCACGCCGAAACCGTCCTGCCGTTCCTGCACCTACCCGTGTCGGCTACCGCCACCGGCCCCGTCGACGCGTTCTACCCACCCGGCGCCACCCCATGACACCCCCACCGACGACCGGACAGGACCGAAACCGGCGCACGGGTTCGGAGCGGGGGAGCGCCACCGCCGAGCTGGTCCTGCTGACCCCGCTGCTGATCCTGCTGCTGCTGCTGGTCGTCGCCCTCGGCCGCCTCGCCAGCGCCCGCCTGCAAGTCGACGGCGCCGCCAGCCAAGCCGCCCGCGCCGCGTCCCTGGCCCGCGACCCGACCACCGCGACCACCCTCGCCACCCAGACCGCCAGCCAGACCCTCACCGGGCAGCACCGCACCTGCGCCCACCTCACCGTGACCGTCGACACCCACGCGTTCCACCCCGGCGGATCCGTCGCGGTCACCGTCAGCTGCGCGGTGAACCTCGCCGACCTCTCCGGACTGCACCTGCCCGCCGCAACGACCGTCACCTCCCGGTTCGTCGAACCCCTCGACACCTACCGCAGCACCAGCCGATGACCACCCCGACCTACCGCCGACCCACCCGGCGCCGGCTCCCCGGCGGTGAGGAGGGGATGGTCACCGCGTTCGTCGTCGTGATGACGTTCGCGCTGCTGCTGTTCGCGGGCCTGGTCCTAGACGGCGGGCTCACCCTCGCCGCCCGCGTCCAAGCCATCGACGAAGCGCAAGCCGCCGCCCGCGCCGGCGCCCAAGCGGTCGACCTCACCACCTACCGAACCACCGGCACCGAAGTCCTCGACCCGGCCGCGGCGACCGCCGCCGCCGACAGCTACCTCACCGCCACCGGCCACACCGGCACCGTCACCGTCGCCGGCGACCGGGTCACCGTCACCGTCCGGATCACCCAGCCCACCCAGATCCTCACCATCGCCGGCATCCGCTCGCTGACCGTCTCCGGCACCGGTAGCGCCGTCGCCGAACGCGGCGTCGTGGGAGCGGGGACATGACTCGCACCCGGCAAACCCTCACCGGCCTCGGCGCGCTCCTGCTCCTCACAGGTCTGGTGGTGGTGGTGCCGTGGGCGCTGGTCCGCTACATCGGTTGGCCCCTGCCCCACGCCATCCCCACCTGGCCCGCGCTCAAGGCGGGGCTCACCACTCGCGGCATCCCACCCGGCACCCTGATCAAGGCGCTCGCGCTCGTCGTCTGGGCCGGCTGGGCGGTCCTCGCCGCCACCGTCGCCGCCGAAGTCGCCGACGCGCTCGGCGGCCGGCCGTCGCGGCAGGTGCCGCTGGCCGGGGCCGTCCACCCGCTCGTTCAGCTGCTGGTGGCAGCGGTCGTGGTGGCGCTGCTCGGCGCCCTCCCCAAACCGACGGTCGCGGGCCACCTGCCGCTCGCCGTCAGCCTCGCCGCCACCGGCCAACACACCCCCACCACCCCGGCGTTCCTCACCGAGAACGCCCAACTGCGCTCGCCCGCGCAGCGGGTAGACGCGGCCCGCGAGGCGCCTGCCGATGGTCTTCGGCCGTATGTCGTGCAACGACGAGACACCCTCTGGGGCATCGCCGACACCCAGCTCGGCGACCCCACGCGGTGGAAGGAGATCTTCGCGCTCAACGAAGGACGCCACCAGCCCGGCGGCCAAGCCCTCACCGACGCGAACCGGATCTGGCCCGGCTGGACCCTCCTGCTGCCCACCCCACCCAGCGCCGCGGCCGCTCCCAACCACCAGCACGCCCGGCAGGCGTTGACCGCGGCGTCGGCCACGCCGCCGCATTCGTCGCCGCCCGTCCGCGCGGCGACACCCCCGCTCGCCGCACCCACCCCGGCAGCCCAACCACACGCACCGGACAGCCTCATCCGCCCCACAGCCGAAACCTCAACAACCGCAGCCCCCACGCCCGCCGGCAGGCACGCCGCATCGATCACACTCACATCAGGATCGGAAGTCGGCGCGGCGTTCGCCGCCGCTGTCCTCGCCGCCCTCGCCGCCGCCCGGCTTCGCCGGCGCCGCCGCTACCAGCCAACGCCCCCGGCGCCCGCCCGCTACCGCACCAGCCCACCACTCCCGGCACCACTCCGAGACCTGCTCCGGCGCCCCGAGCAGGACCACGACGAGGAACCCGAGACGACGCCGCCTAACACGAGCGCTCCAGATGGCGCGGCCTACGCGATGCCCGCCTGCGACCCGACCGCGCCGCACGACATCGAGATCGGCACCCGCGACGGGCAACCCGTCCATCTCCCACTCACCGGCTGGGGAGGACTCGCCCTCACCGGAACGGGAGCCGAAGCCACCGCACGCGCCTGGCTCGCCGCCCTCATCGCGCAAGCAGGGCCACTCGGCGTGCAGATCTACGCCACCCGCGACCTCATCAGCGATCTGCTCCCCGGCATGCACGCCTCCCCAGCGATCCACCTGGCCCCCGACGAGGCAGCGCTGCTGCCGCAGCTCGAGCAGCAAGTCCTCGCGCGGGGCCGCAAACTGGCAGCCGCAGCCGTCAGCGACGCGGCCAGCTACCGACGCAAAAACCCCGAAGACCCGTTCCCCGCAGTGCTTGCCGTGATGACCGCGCCGCCCCGGGACGACCGATGGTCGGCCGTCCTGCGGGCAGGACGTCCGCTCGACATCGACGCCCTCATCCTGGGCACCACCGAACCGGCAGATGCCGGGGCGGTGATCGAGGTCAACGACAGCGGCGACGTCCAGAACGGGACCGCCGGAACATCCGCACGGGTGGCGGGCGCCCGCCTCTTCCGGCTCAACCCCCAAGACGCCCTACCGCTGCTCCGTCCGATCGCCGCCGACCACGCCAGCGCAACGGCCACCGACCCTCCTGACCCCACGTCCCACCGGCCAGCTCACCTCGATACGGCCGAGGCCGAAGGAGCAGCCATCGGCTGGACCACCCCCACACCCCGCCCGCTGCTCGCCCAGCCCGGCCCGGCAGCAGCCGTCCACGCCAGCGCGGCTGCGGAAACCCAGTTGGCCACTGAAGAGCCGAGTGGACCGGCGCTCAGGGTCCAGCTCCTCGGCCCACTCCGCATCTGGGCCCACGGCAACGAAATCACCACCGGACTCCGCACTGGTGCCCGCGAGCTCCTCGCCTGGTACCTCCTCCGTCCAACCGGAGCCAGCGCCGCCGAGGCGATCGAAGCGATCTGGCCCGACGTCCCACCCGAACGCGGACCCCAGCGGTTCTGGAACGCCCTCGGCAACCTCCGCTCCCGGCTACGAGCCGCCGACGGCACGGCCGGCCTGGAGATCCTGGTCAAAACAGCAGGCCGCTACCGGCCCGAGACCGACCAGTTCGACGTCGACGTCTGGCAGTTCCAGGCAGCACTGGCCACAGCAGCCCGCAGCCCAGACTCCACGACCGCCCGCGAGGCCCTCGAAGCTGCGACCGCAACGTTCCACGGCGACCTCCTCCACGGCGACGACCACCTCTGGGTCGAGCCGCTCCGGGAAGAGCTCCACCGGCGAGCGATCGACGCCCACCTGCGCCTAGCGGAGCTCCAAGCTGACGCCGGCAACCCCGATGCTGCGCTCGAAACGTTAGAACGCGCGATCACCATCGACACGTTGGCGGAGGAAGCGTACCGGCGAATCCTCACGATCCAGGCAAGTCTCGACCGAGTCGACGCGGTACGACGGACATGGGAGCTGCTCCGCGGGCGCCTAGCAGAAATCGAACTAGACCCAGAAGCCGAAACAGTTGCCCAATACCGCAAAGTGATGGGTGCCGCGACGCGTTGACGCTCGGGTCGCCAAGAGGAGGCCGGTCATCAGCGCGATCGGCAATAACTCGGCCTGTTATCGGCGGTGCGCCCGGCGATTTGAAGCGGTTGGTTCGGATAGCACTCAAATGATCCGCGACACCGCGGGCAATGTCTGGGCCAAGACCGGGGGTCGGTACGGCGGTTGGAGCGAGGAGTTTGGCGGGGGGATGACCTTGGTCGCTACCGGCGGCGGGGCTCAGATCATCCTCGACACCGGGAGCAATTGTCTGGGCCACGACCGGTGTCGATTATGGCGGGTGCGGCGAGGAGTTCGCCGGGCATTGCAAAAAGCGCGACTGGTTGGCAGGCTGGGCGCTGCAAACGGATCCTGAGAATTCACCTGCAGTCGCCATAGTGATTCCGAGCGTCCGGTTTGGCGGCTCATCCGAATCGAGGGTGTAGTCGGGGTCTTAGCCGGGGTCTGAACCCGCCGCTCTCCAGAAGTGATCTCGCGACGTAGTTGGTGAGGTTGCGGAACCCGTGGGCGGAGCCGCGGAGGTGTTCGAGCCTGCCGTTAATGGCCTCTGTCGGTCCGTTGCTGGTGCCGGGCGGTCGAAGTAGGCCAGGACATCAGCGGCGCGGCGGGTGAGGGTTCGGCCGAGGACGGTGATCTCGGTGAGAGCGGTGGGGACACCACTGCGCAGGTCGGTGATCAGCTGCGCCATCAGTTCTCGGCCGCGTCGGCGGTCTGGTTCGCGGTAGGCGGTGACCATCCGCTGGTAGACACCCCAGGTCGCGTGGACCTCGACGTGATCGTCGGACGCGAACAACAGCTCGAGGCGACGAGCCTGGCGGTCGGTGAGCAGGTCGGTGCCGGTGTGCAAGGTCCGGCGGGCGCGATAGAGCGGATCGTCCGCCAGCCCGCGGTGGCCATGCAGTTGCTGCTGAACCCGGCGGCGGCAACGATCGAGTGCGTCACCGGCTAGCCGGACGACGTGGAAGGGGTCCATGACCGCTGTGGCGGCGGGCATCTCCTCTGCTGCAGCGGTCTTGAACCCGGTGAACCCATCCATCGCGACCGATTCGATCTGGTCGCGGAAGCTCGCGGGCTGCTCAGCGAGCCACACCTTGAACGCCTGTTTCGAGCGGCCTTCGACCATGTCCAGCAGCCGCGCCGGGCCGGTCTGGTCGCGGACCGGGGTGAGGTCGATGATCACGGTCACGTACTTGTCCCCGCGGCGGGTGTGACGCCACACGTGCTCATCCACGCCTAAACCCGGACCCCCTCGAACCGGGCCGGGTCAGCGATCAACACCCGCCTGCCCTCGGCCAGGACCGCGTCGTTGGCGGTATCCCAGGACACGGCGAGCGCCTCGGCGACGCGGGCGACGGTCAGGTGCTGACAGACGATCGCCTCCAACGCCCACCGCAGCGCCCGCCGCGAGAGCCGCGCCCGCGGTTCCGCCGCCCGGGCAGTGTCCTGCCGCCACACATGACCGCAGCCCGAACATCGGTAGCGGACCACCGTCACCAGCAGCGTCGTCGGCCGCCACCCCAACGGCTCGTGCGCCAACCGCCGGGTCACGGTGTCGCGCGGCGAACCCTCGCTCCCACAGCGGCGGCACCACTCGTCCGGTGCCACTACCCGGCACGCCAGCACCGCGCAGTCGGGCTCGAGACGCTGACCGGTCACCTCCAATCCGAGCTCATCCAGGCGGCAGAACACCGTGAGATCAGGGCAAGCGAAGGTAGCGTCGAGGTCTTCCGGCTGGGCTGTGTGAGAACTCCCATCCTCGGAAGACCTCGACCCCTACACCGGCACCGACGCGCCGGGACCTACACCCTCAAATCGGAAGAGCCGGTTTGCGTGAAAGCCAGTTCAAACCTCGGTGACAAACTCCGTTACGGCATATGGCTTTTTTCGGCATCCAAAGGCTGGACGCGGCGACGCGCGCTCGACCTTAGTCGAGGGCGTTGCCCCACGGGACGCGAGCGCACGCGTCTTCGATTGACCGAAGCTTGTTGCGAAGCATCTGACGTGCCTGCTCTTGCTCGCGCAGCATCATCAAACGCGCGGACGTCGCGTCGGCTGTGTTCTGAGTGTCAGGGAAGCCTGCGCCGCGATCTTGGACGTCGCGCGAAAGTTGACGCCAATACGACAATGCGTCGAGGGCTCGCTCTAGGTGGTCCTCAACTTGGGACAGCACTCCGCGCACGCGGCGCTGGGCTGTCGACAGACCGAAGGACAGGGGGTAGGAGGCGATAGTTCGTTGCGTGTCGTCTAGGACCTTCGACAGGTCGTTGTGGAGCCCGTCGAAGTCGAACGCCGTGAGCGGTTCAATGGATCTCAGTTGTTCACGCACGACGCCGACCACGGCCGCGGCGGAGGAGATGACGGCGCGTGCCTCCTGGCTGACGGACTTGGGGGAGCGGCGAGCAAGCTGCTCGAGGTCGGAGATCTCGAACAGAACAATCTGAAATACGTCCGCCTCTGCGCGGGCCGGCTTGGTGTACCCATTGGCTGCGACCATCAACGCCCGGTCGGCGTGGCCGGCGGAAATCAACCCGTGGCTCAGTTGATTGAACTCCCGGATTTGGGACACGCCAGCAGGGTTTCGGTAGTTCTTGCAGTCCACGATCGTGCGCACGGCTCCGCGGGTGGCGGTGTGCTCAGTTACCCAGACATCTATCTGCGAGCCGGCGAGCCACTGATCGTGAACGGCGTCGGCTCCAGTCTCGCGGAACAAGTCGGCGACGCGACGCTCGAACTCACGCCATTCGATCGACTTCTCCACCATACAAGGAGTGTGATGGCAACGTACGGGTCTGGCTAGTGGTCATGCGCGTCAGTTCATCGGGGTGAGCCAGGCGCTGGGGTCGTCGAGGTAGAGGCCGCAGGCGGTGTCGAGTGCTTCTTCGGGGGTGCCGGAGGGCAGTCCGATGTGAAGGAGGCTGTCTTGGTAGTCGTCGTGGCTGGCGCGGTAGATGGCGAGCCCCACCAGCTTGCTGGCGCCACGTATCGACCTGGCGGGCTAGCAGTACGCGTTCCCTCGGCGCCAGTCAGTTCGCCCCGATGGTCAGTCGCCATAGCCCAAGCGCTTCGATCGGGCGCAGGCCTGCGGGAGGTCCTCAAGACCGGAGGGGGCTGTCAGCGTGAGCGTCGTGAGCCCGCATCGGTAAGTTGTCATGCCCCGTAGTCGCGGGGGGGGCTTGCGAAGCGCCTGGCCGGGAAGTCTCAACGCCATCGCGTTCACGCGGTCGGGTTCCCACTTGGCATGCTTCTTACACGGGGGACGACGTCTGCGACGGTGGCGCGTCTGACGCAGGGATGAACACCACCTCTGCGCGCCTGAAGGGTGGCCGACACCCCTCGCCGAGCTGATTTGGCTCAGTGCACCGGCATACTCGTTCCCGCGTAGCCGGCGGCGATGTTCAGGACCTCCGCGACGTACCAGCTGGCGTGGTTGTAGGCGAAGATGGCGGCGCGAATGTTGGTGCCACCGCGGGCTCCGTTGGCGCACAGGTCTCTGGCCGCGGCGTAGATCGCGTCGGCCGGGTCGTAGGGGTTGGGCGGGTCGGCGCCGCCGGGTGGGATGGGCTGGTCGTATTCGGCGAAGGTGGGGGGTTCGAACTGCATGGGTCCTTCGGCGCCGGCGTAGTTCGCGCCGAAGTGGACGCCGGGCAGCGTCGACTGGCCGTTGTCGGTTTCAACGGTGCCGATGGCCGCGAGGACGTTCCAGGGCAAGCCGGGGCAGGTCGCGGCGGCCGCGACGTACAGCCTGAGGTAGTCGGCGGGGATACGCTGCGCGCCGGCGGTTGTGGGGAGCGGCTGGGGGCTGTTTGCGGTGATCGGCGGGCTGCCTTCTCCGCTGGGTCCGGCGCCGAGGGCGCTGGCGATGCCGGCGGCGGCGCCGTCGGCGACGACGACCACGAGCAGGAGGAACCCGGCGGCGCCGGCCGCGAGGGTGGCGCCTGTGCTGCGTTCACTCACCGCCCGGAGCCGCCCTGCTGGGGTTGGCCGAGGTCGATCAGGCGTAGCCGCCCGCCGGCATGTCCGGCGGGCAGCCACACCGCGCCGGCGGGGTCTTGCCCGGGTTTAAGGACGGCGGTGGCTACCGGCACGGTGCGGTGCGCCAGCGCGGGGCGGGCGGCCGCCTCCCGGCCGGGGGTGGGGAAGGTGAAGCAGACCCAGGTGGGGTGGCCGGCTTCTCGGGCGAGGTCGGCGTACCCGGTGAGCTTGTCGGACAGGCGGGCGATGCGTTCGCTGCCGGTGTCGTATTCGAGCAGGAACGGCAGCAGCCCGCCGTCTTGGGCCCAGACGCCGTAGCCGTCGGGGCGGACGACGGCGCCCCATTCGGCGGCGCACCGCGCCTCGGACCACCACTCGAGCAGGTGCGCGCCGGGGGTGCGGCGGGCGGCCGCGATGAGGGAGGTGAAGGTGCCGTTGACCCCGACGAGGTGGGTGAGGCGCTGGCTGCGGGCGAGCGCCGCGGCGGTGTCGAGCCGCCATCCGGTGCGGCCGGGGTGATGGCCGTTCTCGGCGGCGAGCAGGTCCGCGCCGGCCGGTCCCAGCACCCAGTGGTGTGGGGCGGACCCGGTCCGGGCTCGGGGTCGGAATCGGTCCAGCAGCTGGAGGTGGTGGAGCTCGGCTAGCCGTTTCCGGGTGCGGCGGGCGCCGGTGAAGCCGATGTCGGTGATCTGCTCGGTGGTCAGCACCCGGTGGGCGGCGAGGATGCGGCAGAGGTATCTGTCCCGGTCGGTGAGGCGTCCCGCGAGCTGCAGCAGTTGTTGGTCTCTGCTGCCGCCGCGCGGTCGGGTGGTTCTGTTGTTCGCCCTGCCTGCCAGTGCTGTGTCGGCTGTGTTCATGCCCACTCCTCCCACGAGTCCGCCGTCTCGGCGGATCCCCCCATGTGGCCCGTGACCTGGGCTGCGTCGGCTGGTGCGGGGGTCCGGTAATAGGGGGATCCCCGCTCGGATCCCCGATCGGATTGCTGATCGGACCCCCCAGCTGGTCTGCGGTCCGGCCCGGCTGCGCTGGCGCTGACCTCGTCGCCGGTGGCGGGGGTGGGGTGGGGGTTCCGTCCCGTCCGGGGCAGGGCCTGACCCTCGAGCTGGGGTGTGGCCCGCTGGGCTTGGCTGCGTCCGTGCGCCGCCCGCGCCCGGGCGCGCACGATTGCCCCGTCGGCCGGGTCGGGGTGGGGCGCTGGGCGGGTCCGGACGGTGAACGCGGCGGTCTCCTCCCCGTCGACGAGCAGGCGGGCGGCGGCGGTGTAGGCGGGCAGGTGCGCGAGGTCGTGCGCGGACAGCTCCGGGGCGACGTGCCGTTCCAGGGTGCGGGCGTCTTCGGGGGAGACGGAGAAGAACTTTGCTGCGGGCGTTCGCCGACACCGCCTCCCGCAGCTCGCGGGGCAGCTGCCCGAGGTGTTGGTGGGCCAGCGCGAGGGACAGCCGGTAGCCGCGGGCTTCGGCGAGCATCTCCTCGAACGACCGGGGGAGGGTGAGGAAGTTCTGGCACTCGTCCACATACAGGGCTGCGTCGACGCGGACGGCTTGCCCGAGGCGGGCGCGGTGCGCGGCGGCCTGCCACACCCGCGCGACGACGAACGACCCGAGCAGCCGGGACGTGTCCTCTCCGAGGATCCCTTTGGGGACGCGGACGAGGCAGATTCCGCCGTCGAGCACGGCGGCCATGTCGAAGCTGGAGGCGCCGGAGCCGACGACGGACCGGACGAAGTCGCGGAGTAGGAACGCCCGCAGCTTGTTCAGCAACGGTCCGACGGCTTGGGCGCGGGCGGCGTCGCCGAGGCCTTCGTACCAGTCCCAGAACCCGCCGAGCCCGGCCGGATCACCCAGGTTCGCGGTGGCTGCGTGGCGGAAGCGGTGGTCGGACAGCAGCCGGGGGACATCGGCGAGGCTCGGCTGCCGGCCGGTGCGCCGGCCGTGCGCCAGCAGCGTCAAACAGGCTGAGCGCAGGACGTCGTCGGTGCGGGGACCCCAGAACCGAGAGAAGATCGTCGCGAAGATCCCGACCAGGTTGTCGACGGTGAGGTCGGGGTCGGCGCCTTCGAGGACGTTCAGCACCGGCGGGCTGGCGGCCTCGTCCGGGTCGATCAGCACCACCCGGTGCGCGGCGGGGGTGGGGATGCGGTCGAGGAGGTCGACGATCAGGTCACCTTTCGGGTCAATCACCACCACCCCATGGCCGGCGCTGATGTCGCCGAGGATCAGGTTGGTCAGCAGCGTCGACTTGCCGGAGCCGGTCGCGCCGAGTATGTGCAGGTGCTGACGGGCGTCGGCGGGGGCCAGCGCGACGGTGCGGGCGGCGGTGCCTTCGCCCTCGCCCAGGACCTTGCCGGTGGCGCCCACCTGCGGCGGTGGCGGGACGGCGCGGGCCCCGGCGCGGGTCAGCCCCGGCACCGCCACATCGCCGGGCAGGTGCGCCACCGCCGCCAGCTCCGGCACCGACAGCAGCTGGCCGCGGCCGAGCCGCCGGCCGGCGAGCACCCTGACGGGATGGCGGAGTGTGCTGCGGGAAAGGGCGTTGCGGCCGGTGAACAGCGCGAACGCGGACGCGATGCCGTGCGCCCGCCCCCGCAACCGTCCCACCACCGCCGCCTGCTGCTGCCGGGTGAGCGGCTCGGCGCCGGGGCCCGTGCCGGCGGTGGTGGCCGTGGTTGTGGTGGCGTAGTGGATCGCGACGGCCCAGCACGGCTGCCCGGCCTTGCCGAGGATCGCCGCGACGTCGGCTGCGCGGGCCGGGTCCGCGCTGGCGGCGCCGCCGGCGGGCCGGCGGGCTGTGCCGGGCGAGAAGACGTCCAGCGCTTTGGCGGCGCGGGTCGTGGGTGTGCCGGTGCGGCGGGCGACCGCCGCGCGGTGCAGCCGCCGGATGCGGCGGCCGGTGACGGGCCGCGCCAGCACCTGCACGCACGCCGTCTCGTCCGGGCCGAGGTCGGTGAGCGCGCCGATCAGCGGCCGGAGCGGGTCGGCGGGGTGCTCGGTCCGCAGCGGGTAGCACTCGGGGTAGGCGAGCCGCAACTGCCCGCCCGTCGCCGCCCCACCGCCGTCGGGAGGGGGTAGTGGTGGTGTGGCGGGGGTGGTGGTGGTGCGGGCGCCGGGCCAGGCGGCGTGGACGGCGCGTTCGACCATGCCGGGTGGGACGGTGCCGGGCACCCACAGCCCGATGCCTAGTCCGGTGGGGGTGGCGGTCAGCTCGAACGCGAGGTGCGGCTGCCCGCGCACAAGCCGGGCCGCCGGGGGGCGGAGCAGGGCCATCAGGTTCGTCCAGAACGCCTGCGCGCTGCCGGGTTCCACCTCCGGCGGGGTGAGCACTTGAATGAGCCGGGCCCCGTCGTTCATCGCCCGGGTCAGCGCCCGCCGCCGCACGCCCACGGCGGCCACGATCACGAAGGCGGTCGTGGTGGCGGCTATCCCGGCCCACGGGAGGGCGCTCGCCGCGGTGTGTTCGAGGTGGCGGGTCAGTTGCGCGGTGGTGGCGCCGGGGCGGGTCAGGTAGCGGTCGAGCGGGCTCTGACCGGCCGACGAGGTCGGCCGCGGCCCAGACCGTGGCCGGGGGGAGGGCGGTGGGGTGAGTGCGGGCAAGCAGAGGTCCTTTCAGAACAAGACGTGTGGTGGGGCGGCGAAGGAGACGCGGTCGCCCAGGCGTCTGAGTGGTTAGGGGTCGGGTTGGTCGGCGGCGAGCTCCGCGGGGTCGGTGGTGACCAGCGCGTGTTCGGCGGGGCTTGCGACGACGGCGAACGCGACCCGGTCCGCGCCGGCGGCGAGCAGCCCGTGGCCGCGGGGGGCGGAGGTCAGGAACGACTGCTCCCCGGCGGAGAGGTGGAACGCGCCGGCGAGGGCGTCGATGGCTTGGGGGGCTTGGCGGAGCAGGATCTGGGTGGCGGCGTTCGCGACGACGGCTTGCCCGAGTTCGGTGCCGAGCAGGTCGGCGGCGTCTTGGGTGACGACGGTCAGCCCGCACCAGTGTTTCCGGGCGGCCTTCGCGAGGCGGAACAGGAACTTGGCGCCTTCGGGGTCTCGCATCAGCAGCCACGCCTCGTCGACGACGACCAGCCGGCGCGCTTGGCGGGTGGGGTCGGCGACGTGCCGCCAGATCGCGTCTAGCGTGAGCAGGGTGCCGGCGGGTTTGAGCTGGTCGGGGAGGTCCCGCAGCGAGAACACGACGAGGTGGCCGTCGGGGTGGGTGCTGGTCGGGCCGGCGAACAGTCCGGCGTGGGTGCCGGTCACGTACGGCGCTAGGCGGCCGGCGAGCGCTGTGGCGGCCGGGTCGGGATCGGCGGTCAGCGCACGCGTGAGGTCGGCGAGCAGGGGTGCGGGCCGGCGGTGGGTCCGCTCGTCCAGGGTGATGCCGACGGCCTGGTAGGCGGCGAGGATCGCTCGGTCCAACGCCGCCGTCCCGCCCGGGTCCAAGGCGTCGCCGAGCAGGACCCCGATCAGGGTGTGCAGGAACAGCGCCCGGCGGATCAGCGCATCGGGGCGGCTGTCGAGGTCGAACGGGTTGAGCCGGACGCCGGGGGCGCCCAGATGTAGGTAGGAGCCGCCGACCGCCGCGGCGAGCCGGGCGTATTCGTCTTCGGGGTCGATGACCGCGACCTGCACGCCGTCGTAGAGGGAGCGGAGGCATTCGAGTTTGGCGAGGTAGGACTTCCCGGCGCCGGAGCGGGCGAGGATGACGGAGTTGTGGTTGTCCTGGGCGAAGCGGTCCCAGCGCACCAGCCCGGCGCCGGTCGCCGTCGTGCCGTAGAGGACGCCGGTGTCCGCGGTCAGGCCGGCGGCGGCGAACGGGAACCCGGCCGCCAACGCGGAGGTGTCGAACGACCGGGACAGCCCCAGCCGGTCCACCCCCAGCGGCAACGTCGAGGTCCACCCCTGCAGGCTGCGGTAGGACGCGGGCTGCGCGGTCAGCAGCAGGGACGCGGCGAGCGCCCGCACCCGCCCGCACTCCACCGCGAGGGACCGTTCGTCGGGGGCGTGGACGGTCAGCACCAGCGCGACCCGGAACAGGCGCTGCTGGCCGCGGGCCAGCGCGGCGGACAGGTCGCGGGCGTCGTCGGCGGCGACGTCCACCTCCGGGTTGACCAGCCGGCCGCGGGCGAGTTCGGTCCGGCGGGCCGACTCGAGTCGGGCCAGCTGCCGGCGGAGCCGGTCCGCGGCGAGGGCGGCGGGGACGGGGGTGATGTGGACGGCGACGTCGAGCCGGCCGGGGTGGGCGGTCAGCGGGGCGAGCCAGCCGGGGGCGACTTCGCGGGGGTAGCCGACGACGGTGAACGTCGCGCACCAGCCGTCCCCGACGCGCAGGGTCCGGGGCCGGACTTCGAGCAGGTCCGGTCCCAACGGCGCCCCCCCACCCGCGGACCGAAGACCGCCGCCGTGACGGCGGAAGACCGCCGGGCTTATCACCACGACGAACCACTGGCCGCGGTGATGACCTCGGTGGGGGCCGCCGGCCCCGCCGGCCCCACTGGCCCCGCGGGTCCTGAGGGTGGGGGTGGGGCGGTGGGGTCGAGGCACGCGTTCAGACACGCCACCGCGCCGCTGCCGTCCAGGACGGTGAGGGTGACGCCGGCGGCGGCGAGCGCGACGGTCGCGTCCTGCGCGCGGCGCCGCAACAGCACCCCCGGGTCCTCACCGGGTGCGGGGGGTTGGCGGAGGATAAGCAGCACCTGCTGCGCCAACAGTTCCGACCTGGCCGCGAGCTCTTGCAGGAACTGGGCGTGGTCGCGGGCCGCCGCCTCCAGCCCTGGGTCGGGCAGTGCGCCGGCGCTGGAGGTGAGCGCGGCGATGGTGGGGGTCAGGTCGACGGGGATCGCGCGGGTGAGGATCTGCACCGGGGCCTCGAGGGAGTTCAGCCAGCGGCCGAACCCGGCGACCAGCGCCCGCTGCTCGGTCGCGGTGCGCAGGGCGAAGGTGACGGCGCTGGCCCGGCAGATCAGCGCGGCCCCGTCGGGTCCGAGGTCGACAATCCCGTCGGCGCTGACGCCGGCTAGGGGTAGCCGCAGCGGCGCGGGCAGCGGCCCGCCCGGTCCCGCCCACCCGGGGGCCGGTTGCACGCCGTCGGGGGCGAGGACCAGCCGCGCGGGCCGGCGGCGCTGCCTGAGCGCCGCGGCGAGCAGCCGGTCGGCGGTGAGCCCGTCGCGGCGGCCCAGCGCGACCGCGACCCCGGCCCCCGCCAGCGGGAGGCCGACCGCGCCGAGGGCCGGGAGCGGCAGCCACGTTCGGGTGGTCGCGTAGCCCGCCCAGACGGTGACGGCGGTGAGGGTGAGGATCGCCAGCTGCCGGGCGGTCAGCCCCCCGAGGAAGGTGTCGGGCCGGTCGACGTCGGCGGGGATCCGCACCCGCCCATCCCCCCGCTCCCAGCGATCGGTACCGCTGTCGCCGCGCGTCCGGTCGTGGTGGTTGGTCATGCGCCGACCGCCCACATGCCGGCCTTCAGCGCGCCGGCCGCCTTGTAGAGCAGGACGTTCTTCGCCGCCCGCCCCACCCCGCCGCCATGTCCGCCGCCGAACACGGCCCGCCCCACCCACGACGGGATCCGCACCAGCACCCAGCACAGGCACGCCGCGACGAGCAGGTTCACCAGCCCACCGGTCACCCCGAGCCCGAGGCTGGCCTGCCCCCCACTACCAAGAAAGACGCGTAGCGCGGTGACCAGCACCAGCGACTGCCCGAGCTGGACGGCGAGGCAGCCACCGAAAGCCCGCCACCACAGCCGGGCAACCCCTTCGGTCTGCGGCAGCGCGTGGCACACCAACGCCAGCGGCGCGGCCACCACCAAGATCACCAGCAGCGCGAGCCGGATCACGTAGGTCGCGAGCAGCACCACCGCCAGCACGGCGACGACGCCGCCGAGCAGGACCAGGAAGATCCCGCCGCCGGCGAGGGACCCGACCAGCAGCTCGGTCAGCAGGCTGCCGGCGCTGCCGGCGCTGACCCCGCCGCCGAGCACCGCTTCGGACAGGGCGTCGGCGAGGCTGATCGCCAGCCCGCACAGCGCCAAGCTGGCGTTCGCCGCGACCGCGGCGACCACGATCCGCGGGGCGATGTCCTTCGCCGCGGTGCGGGTCTGCAGGGTTTCGTAGCTCATCACGATCGCCCCGCCGGCGAGGACCAGCAGGACCAGCAGGCTGTCGGCGGTGCCGGCCATCAGCTGCCACAGCCCGGCGACGCGGCCCTGCCCGGTCAGGTCCGGCGTCGCCAGCAAGGTGTGCCCGAGCAGCGCGAGGATCGGGGTCAGCGCCGAGGTGACGAGGCCTTTGAACCAGTCGTTGATCGCGGCGGTGATGTGCCCGGTGATGTCGAACAGTCCCGGCGACCCCTGCCCCGTCGTGCCGACGGTCGCACCAGGAGCGGCGGGGGTGGTGGGGGTGGGGAGCACCGGGCCGATCTGGATCCCGCCCGGCGGCGGTGTCGGCGTCACCCGCACCGGCGCCGACCGCACCGGCGACGGCGACGGCGACGGCGTGGCCGACCCGCCGCCGCCCGGCAGCGCCCCTGGCAGCAGCCGACCCGCCGCAGCCACAGCCGACGCCGGTCGCGTGAGTTGAATCGATCCCGCGGTGGCCGCGCCGGTGGCGCCAGTGGAGCTGGTGGCCGCCGCGGCGGCCGCACTGGCACCGCAGACCGCCAGCCCCAGGGCCGCCGCGAGCAGACCGGCCGCGCAGCGCCACCGATCACGCCGGACTGTGCCGCGCGTTCCGGTTCGGGTGGGTGTGGGGGTGTTGGTCATCCGCCGACGACCGACGCCAAGATCGACACCAGCAGCGGCGCCAACGCGGCCAGCGCGTAGCCGATCGCCGCGGACTTCAGCGCCGTCTTCGCCCGCTCGACCTGCATCGGGTCCCCACCGGCGGTCAGATACCGCAACCCGCCGATCGTCAGGAACAGCGTCGCCATCGCCGCCAATAGCCCCACCAGCCAGGCGGTGAGGGAGTCGATCACCGCCGACAGCGACGGCGGCCCGCCCGCCGCCGCGACCACGCCAGCGAACGCCGGCGCCTCGCACCCCCCGAGTCCCAGGCCGATCAGCGCGGCGACGCTCGCCGCGGCAGCGGTGCGGCGCCGCCACCCGCCACCACGTCCAGAACGCGCCGGGCGGCGGTGGGACCGCCACGGGCGGGGGAGTGGCGGCGGCGGGAGGTGCGGGGCTGGCGGGGTGTGCGTGGGCGTGGTGGCCTCCTGAGTCGGGCGGGCGGTGGGGGCAGGCCCCGCCTCGGGTCGGCGGGACCTGAAAGGGCTCGCTCACCTCCCTGCGGTGGTGGTCGGTTGGCGCACCCCCGACCGACGGTCGGGACACCGCCCGTGGCGGGGCCTGCCCCCACGAGAAGAACCCGCCTCGGCGGGGGGTTCGGCCACAAACCCGGCCCCCCCGCCGGTCAGCCAGCCGACGAGCGCCGTCTCGGCGCGGCGCCGCCGTTCGCGGATCGCCCGGTAGCTCACCCCCGCCAGGTCGGCGGCGGTGTGCAGGTCGTGCTCCCCGAGCCGGGTCGCACCGACCAGGTCCGCGTCCGCCGCGCAAACGACCCCGGCCCGCACGGCCCGGGCGAGGACCAGATCGGGATGGCCGTGCTGCGCCGGCGGCTCGAGCGAGGAGGGCAGCGGCGCCGGGCGGGCGTGCTCCGCGCGTTCGGTCCGCAGCAGACCATCGGCCGCGCGCCGCGCCGCCCACGTCAGCCGCGCCGCCGGCCGCGCCCGACCCGGCACAGTCCGGGCGGCGGCGGTGATCAGCCCCGCCAGGATCTCGGCCTGGAGGTCCGCCCGCTTGTCGGGGTGGGCCTGGGTCAGCGGCCACGCCGCCCGCCGCAGCCCAGGCAGCAGCACCCCCGCCAACCCCACCATCGCCGGCCCCCCGTCCCGGCGCGCCCGCTCCAGCAGCGCGTTGATCGTCTGGTCCCGCACCGCGTAGGGGGTGGAGGGATGCAGCAGCAGGGAGCGGAGCTCCTCGAGCGGGATAGGCCGGGCGGGCAGGCCGGGCACGCGGGTGCCGTCGAAGCAGTGCGGCCGCGGGCCGGCGGTCAGGGCGCGGAAGTGGGCTTCGAGGACGTCGAACGGGCTGGTCGGGTCGAGGCGGCGGCGCATAGCGGCTCCTTCAGGTCCGGGAGCCGGTAGCAGGCCACAGGCGGTCTGTCAGAACTCCACCCCGCGTCCATCACCCCGGCCGCCCCAGGCTCCGGCGAGCGCTCCGGGCTGGGCCGCGGGCGGGGTGATGGAGTCCTGATGGACTCGCGATGGAACCGTGATGGACCGCAAAACCGCAGCTCACAAGCCCGGGAGACCTGCGGTCGCCGGGCCGGACTGGCGGCGGCCGGGCGAGCCGCGGTTTGTGTCCCCGACACCGTCCGGGACGGTTCTTCCGGTGGCGCACCTCCCGGCCGTGGGCCCCCATGGCAACCACACCCCGCACCACCCCACCCCGCACCAGCGCACCCCGACCCGCAAGCCCAGCCGAATCCCAGCGGGCAGCGGTGCCGCTGGCGCTCTGGCCCACCACCCACACCCCGCCACCCACCACCCCGTCTACCGCGGCGACCGAAGGCAGCGGCAGTACCGAGGACGACGGGGGGATGTCAGCCGAGCTGGCCCGGCGGATCCTCGCCGAGTTCTCCCACCCCGGCGAGGTGATCCTCGACCTCGCCTGCACCTCCGGGACGCTGCTGACCGCCGCCGCCGCACTGCGGCGCCGCGCGATCGGCATCACCCCCGACGACCCCTCCGCGCAGGCCGCCATCGCCCACTGCGAACAGACCCTCGACGGCGACAGGCGGGTGGCGGTGGAGGTGATCACCGCCGACCTCAGCCGGCTCCCGCAGCTCCGCCCCGACCTCAACGGCGCCGCCGACCTCGCCGTCCTCGCGGTTCCCACGCTCCAGCGGCCGCCGGCCGCGGCGCTGGACGCGGCGCGCCGGCTGCTGCGCCCCGGTGGGCTGCTGGTCACCGTGACCCGCGGCGCCCGCCGCGCCGGCGCCTTCCACGACACCGCCGGGGAGATGGTCCGCCTCGCCCGCGCCAGCGGGTTCGGCTACACCCAGCACGTCATCGCGCTCCGCGCGCCGATCGACGGCGACCACCTCACCCCCACCCCCACCAGCCGCGACCGGGCGCGTGTGCGGGCCGACCTGCGCGCCGGCCGCCCCCGCCACCTCGCCGTCCACCAGGACGTCTGCGTGTTCGTCGCGCCCACCCGCCCGGACGCCGCAGCCGACGACGCGACTGAGGTGATCGCCTGATGGCACCGCACTCCCACGGCGTTCCGCTGTCGGTGTGGCCGGCCGCGCAACGCACCTCCCGCGCCCAACGCGCCGGCCGGTACCTGCCGACCTCCGGGCGGCACCCGGCGAAGATGCTCCCCGCCATCGCCGCGCAGGCGATCGCCACCTACACCCAACCCGGCGACCTCGTCCTCGACCCGATGTGCGGGGTCGGCACCACCCTCGTCGAAGCCGTCCACCAAGGCCGGGACGCGATCGGGATCGAGTACGAACCCGACTGGGCCGAACACGCCCGCGCCAACCTCGCCCTCGCCCGCGCCCAGCACGCCCCCGGCCGGGGTGAGGTGATCTGCGGCGACGGCCGGCACACCGCCACCCTCGCCGACCCCGCCGTCCGCGGCCTCGCCGCGCTGGTGCTGACGTCCCCGCCGTATGGGGCGTCGCTGCACGGGCAGGTCGTCGCCCGCCAAGGCCACGGCATCGCCAAGAGCCACAACCGGTACTCCACCGACCGGGCCAACCTCGCCCACCAGAACCTGCCAGCGTTGCTCGCCGGGTTCACCGCGATCCTCACCGAGACGGCCGCGCTGCTGCGCCCGGGCGGGTTCGTCGCGGTCACCGCCCGCCCCTGGCGCGAAGCCGGCTACCTCATCGACCTGCCCACCGCCGTGTTCGACTGCGGCCGGGCCGCCGGGCTCATCCCGTATGAGCGGAACGTCGCCCTCCTCGCCGGCCTCCGCGACGGGCAGATCATCCCGAGGGCGTCGTTCTTCGCCCTCCAGCAGGCGCAACGCGCCCGCCGGAACGGCACCCCCCGGCTGGTCATCGCCCACGAAGACCTCCTCGTGCTCACCAAACCAACCGGCACCCGCACGCGCCAAGGGCAGGTCAGGCCGGCCACCTCGCCGGTCGCGTTGGCATCCCCGGCGGCGGCGCGCCAACCGGCTGGCGGGGGGTGAGCGCGGTCGAGCCACTGGTGTTCTCGGTCGAGGAGGCCGCCGCCGCGCTGGGGATCGGCCGGTCCTTGGCATTCGAGCTGGTCCGGCGCGGTGAGCTGCCGACCGTGCGGCTGGGGCGGCGGCGGGTCATCCCCCGCCACCTGCTGGTGAACTGGCTGGATTCGCGAGTCGGAGCGTCAATGGACGACCACCCGACGTCCACGGAGGCCCGCCATGCCTAACGGCTCCATCGCCCGCCACGTCAGCAGGCGGCGGGACGAACGCGGCCGGGCGGTGAGCACCTACCGGTGGCGGGCGGACCTGCCCGTCGGCGCGGACGGCATCCGGCGGCAGAAGAAGATGTCCGGCTTCCCCACCCGCGCCGCCGCCGCCGCATCGCTGCGGGCCTACCTCACCGACCTGCAAGACGGGCAGGTGATCGCGCCCGCGGACCTGACGGTGTCCCAGGCGGTCGAGGTGTGGTGCGCGGCGCGGCGCAACGTCGAACCCACCACGGTCCGCGGCTACCGCGACGCACTGGCCCACGTGACCACCGCGATCGGTACTCGCACCGTCCAATCGGTCGGCCGCCGGGACTTCGACCGGATCGTCACCACCATGCAGGCCGCTGGCCGGTCACCGCGGACCATCCGGCTGACGATGGGCTGCGCCCGGCGGGTGTTCCGCGACGCCGTCCGCGACGGGGTGATCCGCACCAACCCCACCGAGTTCGTCGAGCTCCCCACCGGCCGGCCGAAGGAGATGCGCACCTGGACCCCAGACCAGGTGCAGGCCTTCGCTAAGGCCGCTGGCCGGCACCGGCTCGCCCCCGCGTGGCGGCTAACCCTCGCCGGTCTGCGTCGGTCGGAGGTGATGGGCCTGCGCTGGTCCGACCTCGACCTGGACGCCGGCACCCTGACCGTCGCCCAAGCGCGGGTGTCACTGACCGGCGCCAGCACCTACCTCAAGCCGCCGAAGACCCAGCGGAGCAGCCGTGTCCTACCGCTGGACACCGCCTCCGTGAAAGCATTCAGAGCCTTCCGTGCGGCGACGGCGTCCGAGCGGCTCGCGTTCGGTCCCGCCTACGACACCAGCCACGACCTGGTCGTCGTCGACGAGGGGGGCCGGCCGATCCGCCCCGAGCTCTACGGCGACGAATTCACCCGACTCGCCCACACCGCAGCCGTGCCGCGTATCCGGCTACACGACGCACGGCACACCTGCGCCTCCTACCTCCACGCCCAGGGCCTCCCCATCGCCGCGATCAGCGCCTGGCTCGGGCACAGCAGCCCGGCCTTCACCTTCCGCCAATACGTCCACGCCGCCGCCGACGGCCTCGGCCTCGCACGGGACCTCCTCGCGGACGCCCTCGGCGATTAGGCGCTCACGCCGCCTGGTGCCTTCCAGTCGGCCTCTAAGACTCGTAGCTGCCGAGCACTATTCTGAAGCTCCTTGACCCACTCGCCAACAGTTATTGGACTCCGATGGTCGCCTTGGTCGTGGGCCGTCCATGGACGTGGTGTGCGAGTAGTCCGCTGGTAGGCGTGGCGTCGTGATGTG
>CAXTNT010000005.1:0-184105 GCA_964245825.1 uncultured bacterium
AGTGCACGATCTGCACCGCAGTCGCCCCCGACCCGGTCCGGACCGTCCGCACGTACGCCACACAGGCACGCTACAAGATCGGATGAGTGCGCACATCCAGTCACCCGCGGAGCAAGAAACCACTGCAAACACAAGTCCTCAGCGAGGATCAACAACCCTAATACAAGTCAGGTAGCAGTTATCAATCAGTGATTCGTACCGGCACCGCTCTCGGGTGTACGCTTTAAGGCACATAGCGGTATAACACTCAGCGAGACCAGAGCTGTCCACGGCTTGAGATGTCTAAGGATGTTCCCAGTAGAAGGTGACTTCGATGTACAAGTTTACGGTTCTGTGAACAACGGTCACGAGTCTCCAATCCGCCTCCGCCCAGAGATTCATGTGCTCCTCCGTTTTGACGGCGGTGTCCGTATCTCTCACATTGTGCGAGAGGAACGAGGTCTTGTACCTCAAAAGGATCCCCTAGGTTGATTGAGTACCGTACAACACGAGTTTGGCTAACAAGAGGCGCCTGAAGATCCCCGCAAGGGGTTTCAGGCACGGGAGAGCCCTCCGGGAGCAAGAAGCTTCTCGGTTTCTTTAGGGCACCTCCTCCTCGCCCACAAGACTGCGCAAGTCAGAATTATGCTCGGGATTGACCGGCCTGTACACATCCGCCTCTAGCCCGGGCCTGATCCGCCGCTCGTCAACGAATAGGTGCGCGGTGGTTCCGCCGACGCCATGGCTGTAGTCCGAAAGACTGGATGAACGTGAAGTTCGGCTCCCAGTCGGCGGATTTGAACATTGGCTTCGGGAGGCAGCCTCTTGGGCGTTGCAATGATGGGTCGATCCTCATGGGCTGGATCCCACCAGATCTGATAGTGCAAGATGTCAAAGCGCTCCAATATGTCGGGCACTTCGGCGTCGAAGGCCTGACGGTGAGAGGTATTGAACTCGGAAGGCCTTGATTGAAACGTCGCCACGGGGCCGTAAGTATTCACATCGACGCGCGTACTCACTGCTTGTGAGCGGACGAGGTCAATGAGCTCGATAAGCATTTGCTTCTCGGTACGCTCGTCCGTCACCACTGGGCTATCTCCCGAGGCGAGTGCTTCGTCCGCGATTTCCTTGAGTTTACTCCAATTCGCGTCAAAGAGTGTCCGTAGGCTCTCCTTGGGCAGCTTGCTATCCGCAAGCTCGTTCAACTCTGCGAACGTCTCGAACATCTTATCGGTCTCGAAGCGAGTACCCTGGAACTCCTTTAGCGGTGTAGTGACGTCGCTGAAGTCGAGATCCAGGAGGATGGGAACAACGTGCGCTGTCTCTCTCACCTTCTTCGACAACGCCCCGGCCTCAAAGTTCAGATATGGCTCTGCCTGATTCGCGCGTGTTACGAGGATCAGGCCATACGTCGTGCTGTCTAGCTCTGCCGCGAGCTCTACGCTCCAGCGTAAGCCCTTACGCAGGTGCTCGTCCGACACCCACACCTTGACGCCTGGTATGAGTTTGGGCAACCACTCTCCGAGAGCGAGTGCAACCTTCTTGGTCGGCTCCCCAGACCAACTGATGAACACCTTCATCTCTTCCATGCGGCGCATCCTAGCCTGTGGACAACCGTAGCGTAAGACCGTTCCCTATCTGTTGATTCGACTATTGCTTCCTTTCGGCTAACGGTTCATACCGGATAATGTAATAACAAAGGATAGCACCGCAATGAGACACCACAACTACAACAACAAAGAGGCCAGTGCAGAGAACATGCTCGCCGGCGACCTGCTCGCCTGAACTGTGGCGCCCGGCCTCGGCGCGCACCGGGCGGCGGAGGGGAGAGTCCCGCCGAAACGGCTGCGACTGCGGATCTTCGCCGTGGCGGCCCGCCTCGTCCGCACCGGCCGGCGGACCCTGCTGCGGCTGCCCGCGGACTGCCCCTGGGCCGCTGAGATCGTCGCCGCCCACGCCCGCCTCCGAGCACTGCCCGAACCCGCCTGAACATCCCCCAACCACCCGCGACCAGGACCAAGGACAACCGGCCACCCGGGGCGCGAACGAGCATCAAGCACGCGCCGGTCTGGCGGCTCCCCGACGGCGACCTCCGTGCATCAGAGGCAGATATGAGAGCGACAGCCTCCGGTTCAACATCCGGGGTGACCGCGATGACGGCAGACACCTAGCTGGCCCAGCTCGGACGGCGTCGGGGCGGCCTCTACAGCCACGACGTCCTGGAGAACCTCGTCGGGTGCGACATCCACAGCTCCGGCCGCGTCCTTGCGCGCTGACAGACAGTCGAGGTGGGCACCGACGTGGCCCTCGCCCCGGCGTCGACTTCAGGCGATGGAAGCCGACGCGGCACCGCAGCTCTACACGCGAGCTCCGGTGGCTTAGCCGAGGCCGGGCACCGTCCGAGACGTCAGTCGCTCCGATGGCGGTTGTAGTAGTGTCGTCTCGAAACTCGCTGGGTCCGTCGTCACCGCCGTCATCTTCACCACCGCGGGTCTGCGGAATCTGCGCGCGCAGTTCGGCTCAAACGGCCGTGCTCGTGCAGCTGCCGTCTCGCGGGAAATCCCCGGCTCCCGCGTTTCGAGCCGGCCCGCCGCGGCCCCGCGCGGTGGCCGCTGATTGCCGGTGCTGTGGCGCCGGATACGAGGAAGAGGCGAGTCGGGCTCCCACGTTGGTTACGCAGGGCACACGGACGGGTGATGTGTCGCGGGCCAGACCGATGCGGTCGCCGGTAGGGCAGGTGGGACAAGGGCGTGTGTGATGTCAGCGCCGGCGGCATCAACGCCATCGATATCCGCGCCGGTGAAGTCGGTGAATTGTAGGCATGTGTCGTATAAACGCGCTCCGCGTAGGTCAGCTCCCACAAGTCGTACGCCGTAGAGGTTTGCCCCGGTCAAGTTCGCGCCCGCGAGGTCGGCCCGAGTGAGGTCGGCTCCGCGGAGATCCAGTCCGGAAAGGTCGGCCGCGGTCAGGTCTGCACCACGAAGGACTGCGTCGTTGATCATGCTCGCGGTGACCCGTCGGCCTTGCCAGTCGACGGCTACGACGGACGAGGAAGGCTGCTGTCGATCGCTTGGTGCGGCGGGGAACGCCGACCGGGCGCTGACTCCTTGTTGCCACCACAGTCCGCAGAGGACTGCGAGGCCGACGAGGACGGATAGGGAAACGGACATGGTGCGTCGGGCTGTTAGCGCGTCGGCGATGGCGCTAGCGGTCGCCGCGATCACCACCGCGAGTACCACGGCGGTGATCCGAGCTCCAAGCATCTGGGCCGTGAGGGCAACTACGGCGACGGCTACGGCGGGCACCGCCCACACCGGGATCCGCGCGGAGACAGGTGCGGCCTCTTCGGGTGGGCCAGTCGCGCCGGGTGACACAGTGACATCTTGACGTCCACGATGCCGAAGTTCTTAACGCCTCGCCGCGAAGGTCGACACGGCGGCGTATCCGGACCTATGCTTCCTCAACCTGGGGCTAAGGGAGAGGGAGGGCAGTTGTGACGGTCGGCGCGTCCTACCCCCCGCCTGGACGCGACTCGGCAACGGTTCCAACCGCAAGCAAGACCGCTGTCACCATCGATGGGCGACTGAGATGCCCTGCCCATCCCACCCGGTTTCTGAGCGAAGAAGGCAGCCAACTGATCTGCCCCGCTGGCCGCCACAAACTAGCCCGCCCCGCGACCCCTGGTTGATGGCGAAGCGGCCATGCTACCCGCCGACCTCACCCTTGGGACCGGCCCGACAATTGGGCGGTACTTTAGCCTTGTCAGCGTTGTCCCATCGGTGTTGTTGGCAGCGTGGCTGTGGCTTGTGTGGGCTTCCGGCGCTGTCGCCGGCCAGCCGTCGCTGGCAGCGATAACGCGCGAGGCCCATGACCATGCCGTAGGTTCGGCAGTGATAGTGGCCGGCCTGGCGGTTACGTCCGCACTTATTCTGCACCCACTCCAATTCGCCATCGTTCAGTTGCTAGAGGGCTACTGGGGTAGCACGAGAATCGGCCGCTTGTTTCAAGTCCGGCGACAGGTTACGCAGCTTCATCGGCTCGGCCGGGCTACGCGGGAGCAGGAACGGCAGAACGAGTCGATCGCGACCTTGGAGCAGTCCGAGGTCGACGTCGATGCGCAGCTGCTGGAGTCAACCACCGCGCGTCGCACGGAGCTGATGATGACCCTCGCCGCGGCGTCGGCCGCTGCCGATGAAATCGCGACCTTTCCCGACAGTCCACAGAAGATCATGGCGACCCGTCTAGGGAACGTCCTGCGCCGTGCCGAGATGCGTGCGGGACGCTCCTACGGCCTGCCGATCCTCATGTCCGCGACGCACCTTGGCATGGTCGCAGACCCCGCACACACCGCCTACGTCCAGGATCAGCGCACACAGCTGGACCTGACCGCTCGGATCT
The DNA here is from genome assembly GCA_964245825.1 of uncultured bacterium. GTDB lineage: Bacteria > Actinomycetota > Actinomycetes > Mycobacteriales > CAJCIY01 > CAJCIY01. The sequence continues at coordinate 4,378 of CAXTNT010000005.1, forward strand.
GCGCGTCCAGCCTATTCGCTGCGGCCGGGACTGCCACGTTCATGTGGCCCCATGGTCTGTGGCTCCTGAGCGCACTGATTCCCTACACTGCTGGCTACCTCGCTTACCGCGGGGCCATCACCGCAGCAACCAGCTATGGCCAGGCATTGTCGGCATGGAGCGATCTCAATCGCTTCGCGCTATACACCGCCCTTCACCTACCGGCGCCCTCCTCAGCCACCGACGAACAGCAGCAGAACGCCGCGGTTCGCGACCTTCTTGTGCACGTCGCCAACTTCACCGCCGACTACGAGGCGCCCGCCCCAAACAGCGGTATCTCCCCGGCGATCAACCCCCCCTGCACCACCGTCTGAAGGCAGGTGACGCGAGGCTCTAGCGGATTCGACGAACTTCAGGGCCGCGGCCACCCGACGGCTACTGTGCCGCGACCCGGCCCATGGCCGACAGGACGCCGCTCGAGGCTGCCAGCTGCTTCTGCACCCCCTCCAGATCGAGACGGCTACCTCCCCCTCGACCGCGCCGAAGCGAACATGGGTCTTCCAACTCGTCTCCCGCCGCTACGAACGCGGCAGCATGATCATGACTAGTATCAAGAGCTTCGCCGAATGGGGCTAGGTCCTAGGCGACGACGTCCTAGCCACCGCCCTCCTCGACCGGCTCCTGCTCCACTGCGACGTCCTAGCCATCAACGGCCCCAGCTACCGCCCCAAGGACCGCCTCACCCTCGTCACCGGCGACCAACCCGTGCCATGATCCCCACGCCGAAGGCCAACACGTGAGGTCGTACGCCGACACATGGTGGCGGTAGGCCGCCATCAGCTCCAGCGGACCACATAGCGCGGTGGGCGGCTCTTGCCGGTGCGGGGGTCGTCTTGCGCCGGGCGGACGCGGATGGACGCCACGGCGCCTCCCTTGTGGTGCGTGTCGGTCGCGTCCATCGACGCTGCACCAGCCCGATATGGCAAATCCGCCATTCCCCTTCCGACGGTGGCGCAGTGGATCCCGCGTGAGCGGGCTGCCGGCGGCGAAGGGAGCCCGCGCATCGCAGGGACGAGCCCACACACCCTTGGGGCTCCAACGTCCGTAAGAGCCCGCTGAGCCTCGTTGAGACCAAGATGAAGAACGAGCACGAGAGGATGGATCTATGTCGCGCATCCAACGTTTCGACCACGTCGGCATCACGGTCGCGGACCTCGACACGGTGACGGCCTTCTTCGTCGGGCTGGGTCTCGAAGCAGACGGCACGCGAGTGTCGATGGAAGGCGAGTTCCTGGACACCGTCATTGGCATACCAGACTCTCGAACCGAGATCGTCATGCTGCGGCCGCCCGACGGAGGAACGACGCTAGAGCTGTCGAGCTTCGTTCGACCCGACCACGTGCCGGGATCGCCCACCGCGATGGCCAACGAACTCGGACTGCGCAACGTTGCCTTCGAGGTGGAGAACCTGCAGGAGGTCGTCGACCGGTTAGCCGCGGACGGCTACGGCCTGATCGGAGGCATCGGCCAGTACGAACACATCTGGCGAATGGCCTACGTTCGCGGGCCGGAAGGAATCATCGTGTCCCTGGCCGAGCGACTCGACTGACCGTGCCCACAAGGCGCCGCTGACGGCCCCGGGCGTAGTCCTGCTCGGTAGGTCGGTCGGTGCTCATCCGGGTCCTCCCATCCGGTCGTCGCGTGACAGGGCGCAGCTCGTCTGCGCTGGTCAGAGCTGCATACAGCGGGGCAAGCGCGGGCGAGCCCTCAGCGCGGCTGGCGGTTCTGACTCGGCTGGAAGCCGCCGACGGAGTCGACGAGGGCCTGGACCACAAGGGTGGCGTCAGCGTCGGCGATCTCCGTGGGGTACTCAGGCAGGAGGTCGTCCCAGACGACCAGCCACGACCCCAGGAGCTGTGGCTGCCCCTGCGGACGGGCGAAGAACCAGACGTGGAGGTGCGCGCCGCCGTCCCCGATGCGGTAAACGTGCGCCCGGGCGATGTGCGGCAGCGCCTCGACGTGGCGCGCGATGTGGGTGCACAGCACCCCGAGCTCGGCCGACATCTCGTCGGTCAGGTCCGTCAGGTCGTAGTGGTCGCGCGGATGCAGCATCAGGACGAGCGGTATGCCGACGCCGGTCATCCTGGTGAGCCGCCAGCGGTCATTCAGCCAGAGTCCCTCGTCGCGGCGGCCGCACGACGTGCAGGTCGACCGATCCTCGCCGTCCCGCGGCGGCTCGGCCGGCAGCGGCGGGCGCAGCGGTGCCACGCGGAGCCCTTCGGGCTCGAACGGGCTGATCTCCCAACCAGTCATACGCGACAGCGGCAGCCGCGCCTCGCCGTCCGCCGCCGAGAGCGCGTGCTCGTAGAACTCCTCTGGACTGAGCGGCACAGGCCAGACACTAGGGCGACCGGAACCCAGACGGGCGATCAGGGGTTGCGACGTGTCCATCCGATAAAGGCCCCCGCCGCGGGCGTCAGTCCGGGGTGGCGGGCTGGGCTCGCTCCGAGCACGCTGGTACGGGGTGACGCGGCTGGGGCTGAGCCGGGTCGGTACGCCTGCCTGAACGCGCAGGTCCACACGGTCGCGCGAAGGACGCCGGCTGCGGCGCCGGACGCACCGACGACGGTACCGCCACTGTCGATCTGGTGGGCCTCGGACTAGCTGTGGGAGTAGGACAGGCCGGGCACCGGCAGTGTCAGCAACGGTCCCTCGCCGGGCCAGACGAACGCGTGCTCCGGACCGGTCTGCTCACCGCTGGTGTAGTCCAGCGCCGACGTCTCGCCGGAGACCGCGCCGTCCGCCGCCAGCCCGAAGGCCGTGCTCTGGTTTCCCCGGGGAGGGTCCCGAGCTTGGTCGGAAAACCCGCCGCGGACCAGATCGTCGCCTGACCACCGACGGCGCCTCTTCCCCAGTCCATCCAGCGCTGCGAATGAGGACGGCGACCGAGCGCCGGCCGTCGCCCTGACAGGGGATGAGGTCTCGGCACCCACATCTCAGTTCGGCTGGACAGTGGCGATTCCGGCGCCGTTCGCCGCGGCCGCAAGCTCACCGTCGTAGGTGACCAGTTCGTCGGCGCCAACGCGAAGCGCAGTGGCCAGATGCACAGCGTCGTTGGATCTCAGTCGCCCAGGCAAGGCCCCGGCGGTGAGCAGGTCTCCGCGCGTGAGATCAATCAAGGCCACGGTATCCAAGACGATGCGCACTGAGTCGAGGTCGATGTCGTCGGGGTACCGATTGGCGGCGCAGTGCAGTTCCGTGTGCAAAAGCCACGACGCGACGAGCTGTCGCTGGTCGCCATCCAACTGCAGGTACATGGCCAGGGCCGCGGATTCGGATTCCTCGACCAGCAGCTTCATCGCCGCCGACGCATCGAGGTAGCAGATCACCAGCGACCCCGGGCATCCTCGACCAATTCGGCGCTTGTCCGCTTCGACGTGCGACGGCGAACCGTGCTCAAGTCAGCGACCCCCCGGCGCGCCGCACGTGCTTGACCCTGCTCCACCAACCGGGCCAGCGAACCGCCGGCCGGGGGGGAAATGACCGCGGCAATCTGTCCGTTATTGGTCACCTGCACTGTCTCCCCCGCCGCAATCGCACGCAGGATCTCACCGCTGCTGTTGCGCATCTCCCGGTGCGTCACCGTCCTCATGTAGCACACTGTAGCGCAGGGCCTGACTGACGCGTCGAGTACGCGGATCCGCGCACCATATTCTCGCAGACACAGCGCGGACGGCGGTGCCGACGACGCCGCGCCAGCACCTTCATGTGCAGTGCACCCCCGCCAGAGCTGACCCCTTACAGTCAAGAACCACGCTTGGTGTGCGGGTACGGCAACGGTGCTGCTGTTATGAGCGCGTTGGGCTGGACGGGTCTTTCGCTACTCGCGGCGAGCCGGTAAGAAGGGTGGCATCCGACTAGGGGCGCGGCCGACACGGCGGCGCCGGCGCGAGGAGCTTTCATGCGACGTTCGTTGTTGGCCGCGGCGGTCACCGCCGCTGCCGGCGTGGCCCTGGTGACGGTCGGCGGCCCCGCCGCGCACGCCTCGGTCCCGGCGAATCTTGAGCGACACGCGGCCGTCGCCCCCAGGTCTGCTCTGGACGGCTTCGCGCCAGGCTTGGGCCCGGACAAGGCGAAGTCGAAAACGACCAACGGGGCGGGCTACCTGAGCAAGCCTGGCGTGGCTTTCGCCGCACGGACGTATGTGACCGTCCCGACCGCGACCTGCACAGGGGACGATGCCGAGGCCGCACAGGGCACCTTCCTTTTCCAACCGAACGGCAGCGTCGCCTTTCTGGTCGACGCCGATGAGCTGTGCCGTAGCGGCTCACCGAGTTATGACCTCGAGATCGTCAACTACATCGATCCGGGCTTTGTGAACTTGATCGCGATCAACCCGGGCGACCAGGTCGAGACGGACATCGAAGAGAACAGCAGCGAGACCTACCTGTTCGTGGAAGACATCACGACCGGCCAGACAGCCCATCAGGACGACGACCCGTACCAGACGGCGGGCACCCGGATGCTCGACGGTGAGGTCAATCCGACGGCGATCACCGGTATCGGGCTCGCAGACTTCGGGACGGCGCTTATCAGCAACCCGACTTTCAACTACAAGATCCCATCCGGCACGCGGGCGTCGAAGGTCGTCGAGGAGACGAACGGGGTCGTGCAGGCCAAGCCGAGTTCCTACAGCAAGACGACGTCGAGCTTCACGGTCACCTGGAAGCACAGCTGAGCGCGGTCTGCCGCGGACCCGTGCGCGCAGGTCGGTCGGTACGCTCCGACGCATGACCGCACCCCGGGGGCTCACCCTCCGGGGACGAGGTCTGGACCTGGCCGCAGATCGCTGGGACGCCGTCACCGGTGACGATCGGGGGTCGGAGGAGCAGCCGAAGGGCACCGTCGTCCTGCTCCACGGCGGCGGGCAGACCCGGCATTCCTGGCGAAGGACTGCGGAGCGGTTGGCACCCGCGGGCTGGACCGCCATCGCCGTCGACACGCGGGGACACGGCGAGAGCGAGTGGTCGCCCGGCGGCAGTTATGGCATGGAGGACATGGTCGGAGACGTCGTCGAGGTGGCGCGCGCCCTCGACCAGCGGCCGGTGCTCGTCGGGGCGTCCATGGGCGGCCTGTCGGCGCTCGTCGCCGCGGGTGAGCACCCCGACCTTGTCCGAGCACTCGTCCTCGTCGACATCGTGCCCCAGGTGGAGGGCGAGGGCGCCGCCGAGATCGCTACCTTCATGCGCAGCGGTGCTGACGGCTTCGCGTCCCTCGACGAGGCCGCGGCGGCAGTGGCTGCCTACACCCCGCATCGTCGTCGTGAACCCAACCTGGAGGGCTTGCGCAAGAACCTCCGTCCACGGAACGGTCGCTGGTTCTGGCACTGGGACCCGGCCCTGATGAGGACCTCTGGCGTGCCGGGCTCGGCCCCGCCCGGCGCTCCGTCCACTTATCCGCGCATGGTGGCCGCCGCCGCCCGGGTGACGATCCCCACGATGGTCGTACACGGCAGGCATTCGCGCGTGGTCAGCGCCGAAGGTATCCGCGAGGTCGAGCGACTCATTCCGCAGTGCGAGGTAGCCGACGTCGCGGACGCGGCGCACATGATCGCGGGAGATGACAACGATGTCTTCGCCGCCAGGCTTCTCGACTTCCTCGAGCGGCTGGATGGCCGATGATGTCCGGCGTCAACGACGACCGGCACGGCGAGGCTGACCGAAGGCGTCGATGGGACTGTGCAGGGCCAGCCCACCGCAGATCCCGTACTCGCCCCATTCACTGCTGCGACCTTGACCAGCATGTCCGCACCCGCCGCCTTCGACACGCAGTACGCACCCATGTCACGGTCGACCAGGGTGCCGCTCACGCGGCACGTCACTCGGCCGATCGGAGGTATCAGCCGTTCGGGCTAGGCCCTACTCTCGTCGAATTCCGCCGACTTCCGGCGGACCACGAGAGCGGAGTTGTCATGAGACAGATGCATGGACGAGGCCGGCTTGCCGTCCTGGCGGCCGGGCTGACCCTCGCGGCCGGTGCCGGCACCGCGACGGTCGTCATGCAGTCGAGCGCGACGGCGGCTGTCCATCCCAACACGGTCACGTCGGCTGGCGCGAAGGCCTCGAAGAGTGGCAAGGCCGGCTGGCAGGGCACCTACACCTACAGCGTGCCGACCGGTACGACGAGCCTGTTCTTCCACTACCCGTGCCCCAGCAAGCGCATCGCCGTCAACGGGGGCTTCGGCGTCAACGGCGCGAGCCCCACCCTGGTCGGGAGCGCTGCCCGAGCGGACATCACACCGATCTACGGCGAATGGGGATGGACGTTCACGTTCCCCAGCGGGTCGCCGTCCGGCACCACCATCGGCTTTAACGTTTACTGCCAATAGTCGGCCGGCCCGAGGCTGACAACGCCGATGTGAGCGATGCGGTCCGTCCGGCAATCAGATCGGACGGACCGCAACGCTCAGCGACCGCGCGCCTGCTCCTCCAGCCCGCGGAACTCGAGCGTTCGAGCGCCAGGCATAGCGGGCCCGCGGTTGGATGCGGGAGCTCTTCGACCTAGGGAAATCCCTAGTGTTCCGCCCGTTCTGCGCGTTTTCCGCCGAATGGCGGTGCCATCGCGCCGGTCTGTCGCATAGCTTTCCCTGGTCCTCGCCTCGACCAGCACCCAGGGAAGTGACATGTCCTCAGCACGCCGTCTGCTCGGCAGGCTCGTCGTCGGCGGCCTGCTCGCCGCCGGGGTCGCCCTGCCCGTCATGCAGCACGCCAAGGCCGATGACACGTGCCACTCGATCGGCGGGAACACCTCCGAGTGGAACGACCCGACGGGTTGGAGCTGCGGCCACGTCCCCGGGCCGGGTGACGCGGCGGTGATCTCCACCGCGGACGGAAACTCCTACAAGTACGTCGACGGCTACTCGGTCGAGGTCGGGTCCCTCGAGATGGACGGCAGCGGCGTCAATCTGTACGCCGGTCAGCTGACCGTCGACGGCCAGCTGACGATGGACAACCGGGCGCAGATCTTCGCCGAGAGCGCGCAGAGCAACCCGCCGGCGGACGACTACTCCACGCTCACCCTGAACGGCACCTCCTCCCTCTCCTCGGTCTCCGCCCTCGCCCCCTTTGGCGGGAACGGCCGCTCACTCGTGATCAACAACGGCACGCTGACGCTGCACAGCGGCTCCTTCGTCGATGCCAACTACGGCGGGATCTTCGACAACACCGGCACCGTGATCGGAGACGGGTCCGCAGCCACGGTCGGCGTCAACGGCGAGTTCGACAACCAGGGCGCGGTCGAGGCGCAATCGGGCGACACGCTCGTCTCGGCCGGGTCGAGCGCGTACGACCAGTCCGGCGCCTCGTGGACCACCGACAGCGGCGCCACGCTGGAGTTCACCGGGGCGCGCACGCTCGACGATCAGGGCGTCACCGGCGCGGGCACCGTGCAGACCGACGCGAACATCACAATCCCGGCCGACGAGACCTACTCGCCGCCCACCACCGTGGTGGCCGGGGGCGCCTTCAACCTCGCCGGCACCCGTACGACGCCGAACCTCACTGTCCTGAACGGAGGCACCGTCGAGCCGGCCGACCTCACCGTCACCAGTCAGGCCAGTCTCAGCGGCGGCACCCTCGACGGCGGCAGCATCCTGCGAACGAGTTCCGGCGCGAGCGCCACCATCACCGGCACGTTCTCCGAGATTGGCAACAGCACGCTCGACCTGGCCGGCACGACGACCTTCGGTCCCGGCGGCATGATCTCGCCGACCGGCGGCACGATCATCAACGAGGCGAGCGGCACCTTCTCGTTGACCGGCCCGACCAACCAGAACAGGCCGATCTCCGAGTCCACCAGCGGCGGCCAGATCGGCTCTACCGGCGCCAAGTTCGTGAACGACGGCACCGTCTCCGACTCGTACGCCGGAACGCTGCGTCTCGACGTCCCGACCGAGCAAGACGGGCTACTGAAGATCACCAACGGCACGCTGGTCGTCGGCCCGCAGCCCTCCGGGGTCAGCGCCGACACCGGCCGCCTGTCGCTCGCACCCGCCACCAAGGGGGTCCGGCCGGCGGTCGAGTTCTACGGCACCCGGGTCCTGCGGCAGGGCGAGATCTCCGGCACCGGCACGATCTACTCGGTCTACCCGAGCGGCCAGCTGACCATCCCCGGCCCCGTCGACGACAGCGGCCTGACCCTGTCCCCGAGCGGTGGCACGATCACAATCACGGGCCAACCCGTCACGATCGGCGGCTTGTCGATCGACCAAGGCGTCCTCGACAGCGACGCCACCGTGACCACGTCCAGCTTCGTCGTGACCGGATCGGCCCAGATCACCGGCTCGGGTACGACGCAGACCACCGCCAAGAGCACCGCGAACATCAACGGCGATCTTTACCTGTACGGCGGAACCACGTTCCTGACCGCCGGCACGACGACCGTCTCGACCACCCAGAACGCCGGCGTCCAGCTCACCGGCGCCCAGTGGACCAACTCCGGCACGCTCACACTCCACCACGCCGGCGACGTGATCGCCGAGTACACCGGCGGCGGCCAACTCGGCTCCACCGGGGCGACCTTCACGAACACCGGCAAGTTGATCTTCTCCGCCGCGAAGGGGTCGTCCAGCCGGATCGCGATCATCGCGACCAACACCGGGACGATCTCCGTGCTGAAGGGCACCGTGAGCTTCTCCCGACTGGCCCTGACCAGCGGCACGGTGAACGTCGCCAAGAAGGCTGTCTTCACCCTCGACGGCGGAGCAGCCCTCTCGCCCGGCACGGCCGTGCTGACCGGACCCGGCACGATCGCCTGTCCCGTCCTGGACGGCGGCACCGTCACGGCTCCCGTCATCCTCTCCGGCGGTTGGACCATGGGCGCCGACAGCACGGCCGCGGTCGCCCTCGGCGCCAAGCACCCGCCGGTCATCTCGGTTTCCAAGAACGCTGCCTTGGCCGGCACGCTGGCGATCACGGAGCCAGCCGGCTTCGCCCCCCCGTCGGGCGCCCGGTACACGCTGATCTCGGTGGCGAAGAAGGCCTCCGCCACCATCACCGGGACCTTCGGGACGGTGACCGGCGTCAGCCAGCCGTACACGATCGTCTACACGCCGACGGCGGTGTACCTGCAGTTCTGAGCGAAGTTCCGCCGCGAGGCGAGGCAGATCTCAGGGCGCGCGCCAGCGCTCGATGCGGTTGTGATCGGGCGTGAACCCGTGGGCGACGCCCCACAACACAGCCTGGGTACGGCTGGCGACATTGATCTTGCGGTACGCGGTGCGGATGTAGGACTTCACGGTGTTGGGGCTGAGGTAGGTCAACGCTGCGACGTCCGCGTTGCTCTTGCCCTGCGTGATCAACGCCAGGATCTCGGCTTCCCGATCGGTGAGGCCCTCGCCTCGTCCGGGCCAGTCCAGACCGGTCGCGCTTCGCTTCCCGCGGGGGGATTCGCTGATCACCACCTGGCCCGCGTGTATCGACTCCAACGCGGCCACGAGCTCGCGGGCAGTCAAGGTCTTGGACAGGTAGCCATGCGCACCCCGGCGTCGGGCGCTGTCGATCAGATCTGGGTGGAAGTTCCAGGTGTAGACCACGACCCGACGCGCTCGCGGGTTCGCGGCCAGGACGCTGATCTCCTCGCCGTCGGACTCGGGTTGGGCGAAGGAGTCGTACAACACGATGTCCACGACGTCATCCACGGCCTCGTTGGCGTCGATCTCAGCGATGGCTACGCGGTCTCGGTAACGCTCCAGCATGTGCGCTACGCCCAGCAGGACGACGTCGTAATCGTCGACCAGCGCAACCCTGATCGGCGGACGTGTCATCCGCCCACGATAACCCCCCTAGGGGTGTAGTGGACCCACCCTAAGGGTGCTTCAGTTCCAGAGGGGTCGAGGAACCCCATCCGTACCCGAAGGGATTCGTCACATGATCATTCTCGGTCTGGTCCTGCTGATCATCGGCTTCATTGCGAAGGTCGCGATCTTGTGGACCATCGGCATCATCCTCGTCGTGATCGGCGCCATCCTGTTCGCGCTCGGCGCCGCAGGACGCGAGATCGGCGGCCGCAGGCACTGGTTCTGATCGATGCGGCGGGTGCACCGTGGACGCCGCCGCCCTCGTCGCCCTGGACCGCCGCGCGGCGTGATGCCGTGTTCCTCGGAGGTCAGACCCGGACCGTCGCAATTTCGGCACGGGATTCCAACCAGCCGGCGACGACGGACGACGCGGCCTCGTAGCCGGAGGGTTCGCCGCTGGCCAGGGGCTGCCCGAAGTGCAGTCCGCGGACGCGGTCGCGGGTCTTGTCTGCGGAGCCGATCGCGGCGAACATCCGATCCGCATCCGACGGGTACGCGGCGGCGTCACCGGAGAACTCGACGTAGAGCGTGGGGATCGTGATGCCCGCCGCGCAGCGTTCGAAGCCGGCGTTCGAACTCAGCGCCGACCAGGTGGACAGCCAGGCGTCGGGGGTGGTGAGCCGCCCGAAGCCGACGAGGCCCGAGTTGGTCAGGTCGGGTCGCCGCCCGAACAGGGAGCCGTAGTGCCGGTCGTTCGGGTCCAGCGACAGGTCCACGTACCGGGGATCGGCGTCGGTCCGATAGGTGACGATGATGCGCGGCGTGAGGGCGAGCCTGCGGTCGCGGGCATCTGCGGTGGCGCCGAACCGGACCCTGGCCTGCGCCGCGTCCGCCGCGAGCTCACGCGCCACGGCGTCGATGTGCGTGACGCGCTGCAGCTGCGCCTCCCGGTACGAGGCGATGAACTCCGGCGAATACGAGGAGGGGGTCCCGGGTGTCGCGAACCCGTTCCCGGGGTCGTACATGTCGAGCTCACGGGCCACGCCCGTGGGGTCGCTGTCGGAGAGCACGGACGGGTCGATGCAGTGGCGCAACACGGCACCTTGACCGGGGTGCGCGGCGAGGAAGATGGCCGCGTCCGGGGCGGGCATCGAAGCCCCCGACAGGGCGATCGGTCGTCCGGCCGGCGTGACGTCGATCCGGAGCTCGGGTCGCAGCAGCGACTGCTCGGTGTAATAGGCGTAGAGCGCGCCGCCACCGGAATGGCCGAACACGACGACCGTCTCGAAGCCGATGTCGCGCAGGAAGGCGTGGCCGGCGGCTGCGTCCAGGAGCGCCTGCTCGTGGACCAGGTTGATGTCGTTGTTGGGCGACCGGGTGTCCTGGGTCCAGACGGCCACACCCATGCGCAGGAAGTACGCGATCATCGGGTGGTGCGCCAGCTGCTGGCGTGGGTGCATCAGAGTGATGACGGTGGTTGCGCCCGGCACCCGATGGAGCACTCCGAAGACAGCCGCGCCGTCGAAGGCCTTGAGCTGGTGGATCGTGGTCGTCGTGGCGTCCGGCAGCGGGACGCCGGACACGTCCCGGCCGGCGCCGAGACGGTCGACCGCTTCGGCTGTCACCGTGTGCTTGCCGCGCCGCCGTCGTGGTCGGGCGTCACCTGCATCGTGGCCTTGTCCCACACCGTGATCCGCGCGTCGCGCAGCGCGGCGACGGAGCTGTACCAGACCGCGTTGCGGCAGCCGGTGTCGTTTCGGTCGATGGCATAGGCGACGTCCGACTGCAGCTCGAGATACGGACCACGCCGTCGAACCCGGACGGCCGGATTCTTCGCCGCCACCTCGGCCAGCGGTCGGAAGTCGTCCACGTCGAGGATGTAGAGGACGCTCACACGAACGACACCTCGAGCGCGTCGTCGGCGAAGCGCTCGGCGATCAGGCCCGCCTTGATCTCGAAGAAGCGCTGCAGGGTCGGCTCGGGCTCGTCCGCGACGGCCAGGAGCGCGTCCACGCTGAGGTTGGCGTCGAGGTCGTCCTCGGGCGTGATCGCACGCAGCGGCCGTGTCACCTCGATGAGGAAGCCGTTGGGGTCGGTCACGTAGATCGACTCCACCGTCTCGTGCCGCACCTGCAGCTCACAGGGCCAGGCGCTCGCGTCGAGGCGGCGCCGATATTCCGCGAGGTCGGACTCGGTGTCCACGTGGATGGCCAGGTGGCGGGCACGCTTGATCAGCTCGGGGACCGCGGTGTCCTCGTAGGCAGCCACACCGAAGTAGTAGAAGAACGCGATGCGGTCGCCCTGGCCGATATCGAAGAAGAAGTGGATGAAGTCAGGGTGCTGCTCCGGGCCCCAGCCGAGCGCACAGGTCGCATGTACGACGGGGAACCCGAGCACGTCGCGGTAGAAGTGGATGGTCCCCTTCGGATCGAACGTGGGAAACGCCGCATGGTTCACACCGCGTACGGCGTGGCCTACCTCGGTGCTGCTGGACATGCCTGGCCTCCTGATCGACCTGCGCCGCCGCTCACGCTGGGCGGTGCCATCCTGGCTCCTGATTGACGCTTGCGTCAATGGATCGTCACCTGTGTATAGTACGCCCATCCGTCGTCGAGGAGGCACCATGTCGAACGCGTCAGAGCTCACGACCCCCGGTGGGTTCCACCTCTCGTTCCTGCGGGCCGGCGACGGCGGCGCGGGCAAGCCGCTGCTCGTGCTCCTGCCTGGCGGGACCTACACCGCGGCCTACTTCGACGTCGAGGGCCATTCGCTGCTCGACGCAGCCGCCGCTCGCGGGTTCCAGGCCGTGGCCATCGACCGGCCGAACTACGGCGGTAGCGACTCGCTGCCCGACGACCAGACCACCTTCGCCGAGAACGCGCGCATCCTGTCCGAGGCGATCGGCGAGCTGTGGTCCGCCGCTCCCGCCGACAGCCCGGGCGTCGTGATCATCGCCCACTCCATCGGCGGCGCGATCGGCGTACACATCGCCGCCGCCGAGCGGGACTGGCCGCTCCTCGGACTGGCCTTCTCCGGGGTCAACGAGACGTCGCCGGACCACGTCGTGCAGGCGTGGCAGTCAGTGCCGGCGGGTGTTCGGGTCGAGCTGACCAACGAGCAGCGGCGCACCTTCATGTACGGACCGGATGGCACCTTCGATCCCGCCGTGCTCGAGGCGGCCGCCGGCAGCGGCGGTGCCGCTCCGCTGCCAGAGCTGCTGGAGATCGTCGGGGGTTGGGTGACCGATATCCCCGCGCTGACGGCGCGGGTCAACGTCCCCCTGCACTACACGCTCGCCGAGAACGACGGACTGTGGCTGACCGGCAAGGACCGGGTGGACGCCTTCGTCGCACGGTTCAGCAGGGCACCGTTCGTGGAGAGCCAGCAGATCGACGGAGTCGGGCACAACATCGACCACCACTACGCCGGCCCGGAGTTCCATCGCTCCCAGCTCGACTTCGCCGAGCGCTGCGGTCGTCAGGACGCGGCCGAGCAGGTCGGCGCGGAGAGCCTGCACGACTCCGTCTGACCTCCGCCGCCCCTGGCACCGAACCCCAGAAGCGAAGGACGCAGCGTGCAGCTCGACCGGGTCCACATCGTTGGCGGGGGTCCCGCCGGGCTGTTCACCGCCGCGTTGCTGAGGCACCACTTTCCCTCCTCGAGCGTCGTGGTCCACGAGCGGACGGTTCCCGACGAGACGTTCGGCTTCGGCGTCGCCTTCACCCGGAAGACCCTGGAGCTGCTCGCCGCGGCGGACAACGAGGTGGTGGCCGCGATCCGCGAGGTCAGCATCGACATGCCTCCGCAGGAGATGCGCATCGGGACGGCCTCGGTACGCAGTGGCGGCAACGCCGGCGGCATCACCGTCGCTCGGGCCGACCTGCTGCGCAGCCTGCTCGAGCAGGCCGAACGTGCCGGCGTCGAGGTCCGCCTCGGTACCCAGGTCGGACTGGACGACGTCACCGACGCCGACCTGGTCGTAGCCGCTGACGGCGTCTTCAGCGCCATCAGGTCTGGGCTGGCCGAGGAGTTCGGGGCGCAGGTGGTCCCCAGCCGAGGTCTGTTCATGTGGCTCGGCGCTGACACGCAGCTCGACACCAACCTCTTCGCGCCGGCCCGGACCGAGCACGGGCTGTTCAACATCCACTGCTACCCGTACGCGACCGACCGCAGCACGATCGGCGTGGAGACCGACGAGGCAACCTGGCGGCGCGCCAGTATGGACGTCTTCACCGACGACACCCCCGCGGGCGAGTCGGACAAGCAGAGCCTCGCGTACCTGCAGGACGTCTTCGGCCCGGTGCTGGGCGGGGCCACCCTGCTCGGCAACCGGTCGCGCTGGATGCGGTTCCCCACCGTCCGCGCCGACCGGTGGAGCCACCGAAACATCGTGCTGGTCGGCGACGCGGCGCATACGGCGCACTACTCGGTGGGCAGCGGGACCAAGATGGCGATGGAGGATGCCGCCGAGCTGGTGCGGTCCCTCGTCGACCACCAGGACGCATCGCTGCAGGCTGCCTTGGCCGGCTACGAGGCAGCGCGTCGCCCTCGCGTGGAGCACCTCCAGGAACTCGCGGACCGGAGCCGCTGGTGGTGGGAGTCGCTCGAGACGCGACTCGACCTCCCCGTCGAGACTCTGATGCTCGCCTATCTGAGTCGCGGCGGGGCAGTGCACGCGACTCGGCTGGCCGGCGTCGACCCCGACCTCGTGGACCGGGCACTGGCCGGTTCCGGTCTGCGCGGGAGTGCCGCGGCCGCACCCGAGCTGGGCTCGGACGTGGCCGGAACCCCCTGGGAAGGACGCGGACACCACCTCGCCGGCCGGCGGTTCGACGCCGGAGAGGGCCTGCGGGCCCGGGAGGTCGACGGCGACGTCGCGGACCCGTGGGGACCGGACGCCGACACCCGGATCGCTGACCTGAACGCGACCCAGTCCGCTGACGACGACGTCGTCGTGCTGGTCGGCGATCCCGGCCGCGGACACGTCCTCGACCGGTTGGCGTTCGCGGAACGGGTTCGCCGCGAGTTGGCCGTACCCGTCGCCGTCGCTGCGCCGGCGTCCTGCCTCGACGACGTCGTCGACGGCCTGATCGCCCAGCGGATCGATCTGTACCGGATCGACGAGCCACGTGCGACGGATGTCGAGGGCGTGGTCGGCTACCCGCCGGACTTCGCCGCCCGGTATCGCGCCGCCGGCCTCTGGCGCGATCGGACCCTGAGCGGCGAGTTCGCGGAGATCGCCGCGCGCTACCCGGACAACCTCGCGCTGGCGACGCCGGACGAGTCCTGGACCTACGCCGAGCTGGCGCGACGAGCCGAGAACGTGGCCGCCGGGTTGATCCGGGCTGGTCTCCAGCCGGGTGAGCGCGTCATCCTGCAGATCAGCAACAGCGCCCACGCCGTTGCCGCCTGGTACGGTATCCTGCGCGCCGGCCTCGTCCCTGTCTGCACTCTCGCGATTCACCGCGAGCACGAGATCGGTCAGATCGCCGAGAAGACGCAGGCGACAGCACACCTGGTCCAGGCCGACTTCCCCGGCTACGACCTCGTCGGCCTGGCTCGGACGATGGCCGGCCAGGTTACGAGTCTGCGCCTGCTGCTCACCGTCGGAGACGGCGCCGGGCGAACCGCGGAGGCCGTGGCGATCGAAAGCCTCGAGAGCCAGGCCATCACCCCGGACGAACGCCGCCACCTGGATGCCATTGCGGCGGCCACCGACCTCACCGCGCCGGCGGTCCTCCAGCTGTCCGGCGGGACCACCGGGACCCCGAAGGTCATCCCGCGCCTGCATCCGGAGTACTGGTACAACGCCAGAGCCACGGCCCAGTGGTGGTCGATGGGGCCGACGGACCGGCTTGCCTTCGCCCTCCCCATCGCCCACAACGCCGGCGTCGCCAACGCGCTGTTCGCCGCCCACTCCGTCGGCGCCGCGCTGTTGCTCTCGACGCCGCAACCGGACCAGCTCCTGCCTCTGATGGCCCGGCACGGAGCAACGTGGCTGATGAGTCCGCCGGGGATCATGCGCGAATACCAGCAGGACGGCCGCTTCGCCGAGGCCACCTCGTTGCTGCGGACATGTGTCCTGACCGCAGCGCCCGTCACGCGCGAGCTGTTCGACGGCCTGCAGGCCTGCGGGGTCCACGTCACGCAGGCGTTCGGCATGTCCGAGGGCCTGTTTGTCTTCACACCTCTGGACGCCGGCGCCGAGCTTCGTGCCCGCACCGTGGGCAGCCCCATCAGCCCCGCCGACGAGGTGCGTCTGCTCGAGCCGGGAACTGAGGACGAGGTGCCGGACGGCGAGGTCGGTGAGCTCTGTGTACGGGGGCCGTACACGGTCCGCGGCTACCTCGCCGAACCCGAACGCAACGCCGAGGCATTCACCAGCGACGGCTTCTATCGGTCCGGCGACCTGGCCATGCGACTGCACATCGGCGACGAAGTCGGCTACGTGCTGAGTGGACGGACGAAGGACCTCATCAACCGCGGCGGAGAGAAGATCAATGCCGACGAGATCGAGACACTCCTCCTGCAGCATCCGGACATCGCCGACGCGGCCCTGGTGGCAGTTCCCGACGACCGGCTCGGCGAGCGAGCGTGCGCGTTCGTCGTGGTGGCGGACGGAGCCCAGGAACCCACCGTCGCCACCCTGGCCGCCTTTCTCGGAGAGCGGGGCGTCGCCAAGTTCAAGTGGCCCGAACGTGTCGAGGTCATCGACGCCCTGCCTCGGACCAGCATCGGCAAGGTCAAGAAGCTGACTCTGCGCGACCTGGCCGCCAGCTCGACCCGTGCGGGGTCGTCGACCTCGTGACCCGCCGCCACCGCCACTCGTGACGGCAACCGGCAGTGGACGAGCCAAGGCCGGGGCGAGCCTGCGCGCCGGCGCCACCCGTACGGCCATCCTCGACAGCGCCGCGCGACTGTTCGCCACCAAGGGCTTCGATGGGACGTCGCTGCAGGACATCGCCGACTCGCTCGGGCTCACCCGCCCCGCCGTGTACCACTACTTCGCCAGCAAGGACGACATGCTGGCAACCCTCGTGGCCGACACCAGCGGTCTGGCAGCCGAGAAGCTGGCCCAGATCCGGAAGGACCCGGCCCTCACCAGCACG
Organism: uncultured bacterium; assembly: GCA_964245825.1. Lineage (GTDB taxonomy): Bacteria > Actinomycetota > Actinomycetes > Mycobacteriales > CAJCIY01 > CAJCIY01. Next base: position 21,262 of record CAXTNT010000005.1, read on the forward strand.
GCGAAGCTCCGCGCCGTCACCGCAGCGATCGTCCGTGAGCGGCTCGATGCACCTGGCCAGTTCCGGATGCTCGAGCGATCCGAGGACTCGCTGCCCGAGCCGACGGCCAGGCGGCACCGTGCAGCTCGTCGAGCCGTCCTGGCCGAGGTGGTCGGGGTCCTGCACGAGGGCATCCTGAACGGTGAGTTCCGCTCCTGCGACGAGCGTCTCGGGGCCTTGTCGATCCTCGGGATGTGCAACTGGGTGGCGTGGTGGCACCACCCCGAATCCGCAGGGTCGCTCGACGCCATCGTGGACGCGCTGGCCACGAATGCCACGGCGATGTTCGCGGGGGAAGGACGCCGCGTCCCCGACGACGGGGGTCTGCCGGGGGCACTTGCCCTGGTACGGCAGGACCTGGATTACCTCGAGCGCCTCATGGCCCAAAGAGTCGTGACGGCCGAGCCGACGGAAGCCTCCGATCGCGAGTTCGGCGGATCGCCCTAGACCGAACCGGATGGCCGAGCCCGCGGGCCGTCTCAGCCGGTGACGGTGAGGGTGACGCTCGTCGTGGTGTAGTTGATCCGGACGAGGGGTCCCTGATCGGTGCAGGTGTCGCCGCCGACTGCTCGCACCGTCCCGCCGTTGGTGATCTTGGCTCCGCTGTTGTCGGTGAAGATGCCCTTGATTGCCGTGCCGGTGATGAACGTGTACACGGTGCCCACCGGCACGTCGCAGCCGACCGTCGGTGCGAAGTGGATGCTCGCGAGGTTGACCGCGCCGTGTGCGTCCAGGACCGGATAGTCGGTCCCGGGGACCGGGGGCCCGCCGCCGGCGTCCGTACCGAAGTTGTCTGCGGCGAGGTAGGAGGCCTTGTCGAAGGTGAGCTTCCCGTTGACGGTGGTGGTGCCCGGCTCGCCACCCCCCGCGCTGCCGAGCTGAAATTGGCTGCGGCTGGTGGTGAGACTGCCGGTCGTGGTGTCGATGGTCGCCACCGAGGCGTCGGTGACGGTGACGGCGGCCTTCGAGGCGCCGTTCAGCGGCTCTTCGACGGCGAGGTTGCCATTGCCGCTGTATTGGCCTTTGGTGGTGCCGGTGAAGGCGAACTTCCCGACTTCCACGTCACCACCGTTGAGTTCCAGCGAGGCGAGGTTGGAGGCTTTGATGGTCAGCGGCTCGGCCCCGGTGATGGCCGCCGCGCTGATGGTGTCGGCCTGCGACATCGTCCACTTGCCTGGTTTGCTCAGCGCGATCGGCAGGGAGAGGTAGATGAAGGTCACATCCGGCCCGGCGGTGGTGTCCACGCTCGTGGCCAACGGGCCGGCCAGCGTGATGCCGTTGCCGGACAGGCCGTAGGCGTAGCTGGGCTGTGTGGACGCTCCCGGCAGCACGATCGTCAGCGCGGTGACGGTCAGGCCGTTCAGGTCGTTGTTCGGGAAGCTGCAGGAGCCGTCGTCCACGCAGGCCAGAGCCGGGAACACGTACGCGGCCGTGCTGCCCGAGACTGGCGCGACACCCCCCTGCCAGTTGCCCGCGTCGGACCAGTTGGCGTTCCCGTTCGCCACGTCGTCGGCGCCGGACCAGGTGAATGTCGTGGGCTTCGCCGCGTGGGCAAGCCCCACCGCCGGGCCGACAACCGTCGCGAGACCTGCGGCCGCGGCGAGAACAGCCAACCGGGCCCTGCGTCGAACAGTGAGAGCGCGCATTCGTGTCCTGTTCGAGGTGTGCTGAGCTCGAGGTGTGCTGAACTCGAGGCTGCTGACGACATCCGCCAGCATGCCGCGATCCTCGCCGGTGATGCGCTGACCCGCAACCTCCGAACGGCGTAACGCTCCGTATCGCGCCACCGCGGAACCCACGCTTACGGCCGCCGCGATCAATCCCGCGGGTGGGTCGTCGGGGCGCGCAGGCCGCCAAGCAGGCTCTCCACCAGCACGCCGACGGCCTCGCGCGCGGCAACCGCGTCGTCTGCCTCGGCGACGTACAGGCATGCTTCGGTCAGCGCGCCGGTCAGCATCAGAGACAGTGGCCGGAGCGGCATGGTCACGAGCACGCCGTTGCGCATCGCCTTGCGGAGCGCGCCACGCAGCGCCACCGTGCTGAACCGCGTCTCGATGGCGCGGGCGGCCTCCCAGCCGAGGACGCCCCGGGCGTCGATCATGGCTATCTGCCGCACAGCGGGATCGTCGTGCGCCTCGACCCAGTGACGGCACCCGTCGACGAGCGCCTGCCAGGGGTCCGGCTGCAGGAAGTCGACGACCGCCGCGTCGGACACCGTGCGCTGAACCTGCTCGAAGACGGCTCGGAACAGGGCGTCCTTGTCCGCGAAGTGGTGGTAGAGCGCGCCCTTCGTCACCCCCGCCGCGGCCACGATCTCCTCTGTCGAGGCTGCGGCGAAGCCTTTGCTGCCGAAGAGTTCTCGGGCTGCCGTCAGCAACGCCCCTCGGGTGCTCTGACCCTGCTGGAGACGTCTGTCCTTGACTTCCGTACCGGCGGTATGCATACTCCCCAACCATCGGAATGTTAGTTACGTACCCTTGGTACGCTACCGCAGGAGGAGTCATGCCCAAGTACGTCATCGAGCGCCAGCTGCCCGGCGCCGGGAAGCTCTCGGCCGAGGAGCTGCACGACATCAGCGCCACCTCGAACACGGTGATCGCCAATCTGGGCCCAGAAATCCGCTGGCTGCACAGCTACGTCACCGACGACAAGATCTACTGCGTGTACGTAGCGCCGGACACCGACATCCTCTACGAGCACGCGCGGTGCGGCGGGTTTCCTGCCGACAGCATCACGCCGATCGCGGCAGAGCTCGACCCGTCCTCGGGCGACTGACATGCACCTGGTCGTCGCCGCTGGGCTTACCGCGACTCTGACCCTGGCCGCGACCCCGGCGGGTGCCACCGCCCGACCGGCGGAACCAGCGCCCGCGACCGTTCCGACGCCGTCCGTCGCAGGGGCCAAGGACGAGACCACGCTCGGCGCCGGCTACCTCAGTGCGCCTGGGCAGGAGCAATTCGCCTCGACCCAGTTCGTCGTCCCGCGGCTCACGTGTACGGCGGACGGCGTGGCCTTCTTCGGAACCACGGGCTTCAGCGCGAACGGGACGATCGACGCCTACGCAGCTGCGGCCGTGCAATGTTCCGGTGGCGTCGAGCGGGTTTATGCCGAGTACGACGATGCGGTCAATGGCAAGTTCAGCAACAATACCGTCATCAGTCCCGGCGACACCGTCGACACACGCGTGGACGAGACCTCGACCGAGACGTACCTCGAAACCCTCGATGTCACCACGGGTCAGGACATCCACACGCAGGACGCTCCGCATTCCATCGACGCCCGGTTTCTCCTCGGCCTCTTCAACAGCTCCGGAGTTGGTCAGACCATTTATTATGCTCTCCCGAACGTTGGAGCGGTTGCTTTCTCCGACAATCAGTTCGACGGCAACCTCAACAAAGCTGTCGCCGCCCGCACGGTTGAGAGGCTCCATGGAGTCGTCCGTGCCAAGGTCGGGCGCCTCCGTTCGCGCCACCAGGCATTCACGGTGACATGGAAGCACTCCTGACGCTGCGTCGACGGCATGGTTCGGACGGGCCCATGAAGCGCCCCTCACAGCTCCCGCCAGCGCCAAGGGGCTGGCTGTTGGACGTCTCGATCAGTGCGAGGACGACCGCAACTTCATGAACGGGGGCTGTCGGCCGATGCTTCTACCAGGCTCATCCGGAGGCGACGAGAGGCGACGACGTGACCGTTGGTGTCACCAGCGCAGTGAAGGTCCCTGACGGGCTCCTGCCTGCGCAGACGTTTGACCTCGCGTGCAGTCAGGTCGTGCAGTATCTGTCGCAGCTCGTTCCGATGGGTCTGTGGGCCGTGACCCGCGTCGCCAACGGTCAGTCCGTGCTGCTGGCCGCCGAAGATCGCGGATACGGGTTCGGCAAGGGTGCCGCGATGCCGTTCATCGACATGCCCTGCCACGCAATGGTGACAGCTGGCGCACCGCCGATCGCCCCGGATGCCGGTCTCGTTCCGGGCTACGCAGACTCAGGATTCGCCCGACGTGCGCCGCTGGGTGCCTATGTGGGATTTCCCATCACGCGAGCCGACGGAGAGCTCTTCGGCACCGTATGCGGATATGACCCGAGAGCCCAGCCCCAGACTCTCCTCGACAATGAGCCGCTCTTCAGACTTGTCGCCGTCCTCCTGTCTGCCGTCCTCACGGCCGACTCGATCTCGACCAACGCAGCCCGCCGCATCGAAGTTCTGCAGCGAGAAGCCGACACCGACCGACTCACGGGGCTGTTGAACCGTCGCGGCTGGGATCGCTACGTCCAGGCTGAGGAGCCGAGGTACGAGCGGTTCGGCGATCCCGCGGCGATCTTCGCCATTGATCTGGATGGACTCAAACAGATAAACGACGTACACGGTCACCGCGCTGGGGACGAGCATCTGCAGCGAGCAGCGGAGACGCTTCGCAGGCAGGGACGGGCGGGGGATGCCCTCGCCCGTCTAGGCGGTGACGAGTTCGGACTCTTTGCCGTGAACGTCACCCCCGACTGGGCGGTCGGGCTGGCCGAGCGGATGGGTGAGGCTTGCCGGCGGGACGGGATCGAGGCCTCGATCGGATGGGCATCTGTCCAGGTCGGTCGGGGCATCAAGGACGCCTGCACAATCGCCGACGAATCGATGTACGAACAGAAGAGACGACGGCGGACCGCGCTCGGCTGAGAACACCAGCACGCGCACGACGCTGGCCATGCCGACTCCGATTACGACGGACTGAAGGTAGGACTCGCCCGCCATCAGGTCCTGGGTTGGATGTCCGACGGTCCGCCAGGCCTCGCCGTCCTGACCCCTGAGAATGGCCACCGCACACTCGATCGCCGTCGCCGGTCCGCCGTTCTCGACCAGCAGGAACGAGGTGTCGCCTCGACGCGTCGTGGAGACCCGGACGTCCGCCCGGCGCTCGAGAGCAGCCCGCTCCTGGTGTTCCACCCGCTCGTCGTCGCGGCGGTAGGCGCCGCTGCCGGCAGCCTTGTCCGCCGCCTTGCGGGACCTGCGGGAGTCGTAGGCGGCTAAGCCTGCGATGAGCAGGGCGAGGCACGAGACCAGCGCGACGGTACTCATCGAGGCAACCGTGCCCCGTTGGCGGCCGGCCCCACATGGGTCCCGCTGATCACTCTGCTCGCTCCGGCCCGATCATCTTCGGGACGGGGGTGAGTACCTCGGCCGTCTCCCCCGCGCGCAGCGGGTGCGCGGACATCCAGCGGCCGATGAACTCCCAGCAGAACGACTCGGTACCACGGGCCAGCAGCGTCAGCGACGGTGGCTGACCGTGGAGATCAGGCTCGGGGTTGATCGCTGTCGGGTCCCCCGCGAACGCCACGACGGCGTAGTGGGTGTCAGGGGGCTGCTCGGCCGCCGGGGCAGCCGACGATCTGCGACGGCTACCGCCGCGGCCGGGGTGTCGAACGTCGAAGTGGCTCGAGTCGGGCTTCTCCGGTGGGCTCCGATTCCCGGGGGGCGGCACGCTCATCAGCCGACTTCCACCGGCACTGCCGCGACTCCCTGGTCGCGGTGGCGACCACGAGCGCCGCGCCGATGCGCGACAGGCCAGCACCGCCGCGTCGCCAGTCTGTCCGTGAGCCTGCGTCATTGCATCCCCTCCGGGTCACCCTTGGACGGTGAGGCATGTGTGGCGATCGGTAAAGCCACAAGTTGGTCTCGGTTTGGGGTGCTGCTCCGTCCTCGACACACGCTGCGCAAGATCACCGCGCTACACCGATCCGGCTGACCAACCACTGGGACCCGTAGTACCCGGGGGTAAGGTCGGGCCTGACAGCGCCTTGCTCCTGACTCCGGCAGTCGTGGTCCACGACCGACTCGCCCGGAGGTGCTGCGTGGCCTCGTACGCCGAACTGCGGGCTGGTCTGGGTGCCTCGATGGCTGGCGCCGATCGGGCCTCGGCGATGGCACATCGACTGTGCGCCGCCTGCGTGCAACTGCTCGACGTGGACGGCGCGGCCGTCTCGTTGATGTTGGCTGGCACCACGTACGGCACCGTCGGAGCCAGTAGCGACTTGAGCCGGCGTCTCGACGAGCTGCAGTTCACCTTCGGTGAGGGACCGTGTGCGGATGCGGTGCGCCAGGGCCGACCGGTGCTCGTCGAGGATCTCGCAGACCCCCTGCGACAACGGTGGCCCGCCTACACTGCCGCCGCGTTGGCCGACGGGGTGCACGCGGTCTACGCCTTGCCGATCAGTGTCGCCGGGGCCTGTGTGGGCGCTCTGGACCTCTACCGACACTCTCCAGGTGCGCTCCTGGGGCCCGCGCTGCTAGGCGGGCTGATGGCCGCGGAACTGGCGGCACTGCCGTTGCTGAACCTACGTTCCGGTGCCGCGGACCTCGAGGAGGCGGCGGAGGGTGGCCAAGCCTGGGACCAGCTCACCGCTCTCGCGCGGGTGGAGGTCTACCAGGCGACGGGAATGCTGATGGCACAGCTGCAGGTCGGACCGACCGACGCGCTGGCGCGCCTGCGCGCACACGCCTTTGCGCACGACCTGACGGCAAGCGACGTGGCCTGGGCCATCCTCGAGCGCCGGCTACGACTCGAACCAGACCGGGAACCACCCGGTCCGGACGCGCCAGCTGGGAGCCGCACATGAGCACCGACCGTGAAGCCAACGTCACCGACGCGTTCGTGTCGATCGCCAACAACCTGGTCGACGGGGTCGATGTGCTGGAACTGCTGGGCGGCCTGACCACCGACTGTGCCCGGCTCCTCGATGTGGCCGCGGCGGGACTGCTGCTGGCCGACGCGCACGGCAGCCTGAACCTGTTGGCCGCCACGTCCGAACGCACCCGCAACCTGGAGATCTTCCAGCTGCAACGCGAACAAGGCCCGTGCCTGGACTGCTTCCACAGCGGCCGACGCATCCTGGTCGACGACCTCGCCAGGGAAGCCGACCGCTGGCCGCAGTTCGCCGCCGCCGCTACCACCGCCGGGTTCCTCTCCGTGCACGCGGTGCCCATGCGGTTGCGCGACACCGTCCTCGGCACCCTGGGACTGTTCGGTACGCGCGCCGGCGCGCTCACCGACGCCGACCTGGCGCTGGCCCAGGCCCTCGCGCACGTCGCGAGCATCGCCATCGTCGCGGACGACGCGGCCACCGACGAACCCGCCGTCCACCGGCGGCTGCAGGCCGCACTGGCCAGTCAGATCGCCGTCGAGCAGGCAAAGGGATTCATCGCCGAAGCCGGCCATGTCGACGTCGACCAAGCCCTGGTGCTGCTGCGCCGCTATGCACAGGATCGCGACGTGCGACTCAGCGACGTCGCCCGGGAGCTCACGAGCGGCAGCATCACGGCCCGACAGGTGCTCGCCGACGACCTTGCGAGCATGCCCCCGACCAGCTGAACGACGCCGCGCGCCGGCCCGTCGACGCGACCACCTCGCGCGGTCATGGCCCGCACGCTCAGGCGGGGAGGTTCTGGGTGGGCTGACGCGAGCCCGGCGGACCCGCTGCCCACGCCTGGTCGACGTCGGCTTCGTCCCGCCGCGGCCGGGACCCGCCGTCGGGGTCGGCCGGCCGGACGGGTCTCGCCATCTGCACGGCGAGCACGGCGATGTCGTCGTGCCGCACGCCCGTCACGATGGTCAGCAGCCGCTCGCAGATCTCGTCCGCGTCGGCGAGCACCGGCATCGTCGTGAGGACCGCCGCCAGCTCGTCCAGGGCCGGCTGCAGCGACTCGCCGCGCACCTCGACGAGTCCGTCGGTGAACAGCACCAGCGTCGAGCCCGGCCCGAGTCGTCGCTCGGCCTGTACGTGGCTGAGCTCGCTCGGTGCGCCGATCAGCACCGACGCGCCGTCTTCCAGCGCCCTCACGCAGCCGTCCGGAGTGCGCAGCATCGGCGGGAGGTGCCCAGCGTTCGAGAAGCGGAGCCACCGGCTGCCGTCGACGGCCGGGGCTTCGAGCACGCCGTACACGACCGTCACCAGTGGAGTGAGATCGAAGGTCGTGACCAGATGGTCGAGCCGGTTCAGCACCACCTCGGGCGGGTCACCGTCAATCGCGTACGCCCGCAGCGCCGCGCGGATCTGAGACATCGCGGCCGCCGCCGCGAGGTCATGACCCATCACGTCGCCGACCACGACGCCGACCATTCCCCGCGGCAGCGGGAACACGTCGAACCAGTCCCCGCCCACCTCCTGCCCTTGGCCCGCGGCGATGTAGCGGGCCGCCAGGGTGACCCCCCCGATCTGGGGGAGCAGTGGCAGCAGGCTGCGTTGCAGCGTCTCGGCCATCTGGTGCTCGCTGGCGTACAGCGCCAGTGCCGCGTCCCGGCGACGGCCCGCGATCTCGACCAGGGTGGCGACGAGGATCGCGCCGATCGCCCCGGCGCCGGCCACCAGCCACGGTGCCATCGCCGCGGCGGCACCGACCAGTGGTCGTCGCGCTCGCACGGACACCGACCAGCGACGGCTGCCGACCGCGAAGGGCGCGCTGCGCACCTGGCCGTGCAGCGGCAGCCGCACGGTGGTGCTGGTCACGACCTGCCCCGGATCGGCGACCGGGGAGGCGTAGATAGCCACGTCCAGCTCGGCGAACGGTGCGCTGCCCGACTCCCGCGGCGGCGAGAGGGCGCCCAGGGTGCTCTCGCGGTAGAGCACCGTGCCCGGGGGCGCGGTCGGCGGGCCGAGCGCGAACCCCAGCTGCCGCCGGGCCCCGAAGACAGACGTCGCGACCAGCTGCCCACCCTGCGCTGCCGAGGCGAACGTCGCGACCCGCGTACCGGTGACGACCTCGCCGGCAGTCAGCGCCGAACCCACAGCCGCCAGCACCTGATAGCGCTGGCCACCGGGAAGGGCCCGCAGCCAGGCGTACGTGGACATGCCACCGGTGGTGGTGGCGGCCGCCGCTGCCTGCCGGTAGGCGGTCACCGATCCATCGGTGGCGCGCAGCACCGCTCCCTGGGCCTGGAACGTCGCCGGAATCTGCGCGACAGCGCCGCTGAGGTCGAGCGCGACCTCCGCCGCACGCTCCCGGAGCAGGCGTCCTTCCTGATCCTTGATCGTCGTGGCCGAGGCCACCGTGGCCGCCACCGACAGCGCGACCATGACGAGGAGGACGGCCACCGACAGTGTCCGGACCGGCGAGCGCATCACCAAACCCCCGCCGCCGCCACGGGTAGATTATCCACCCCGCCCGCTGCGAATGTTGAGACGGTGCGCCGATACTGCAACGGTGGACGAGGAGACCCGAGCCCTCCGGGACACCTGCACCACGTTCCTGGTCGGCGATGGGCCGGTGTCGCCGGCCGATCTCCTCGCCGCCATCCCCCGCGACACGCAGGCCGACGTCTATGGCGACGGCGGCGTGGTGGCCGACCTGGAGGCGTACGTCGCCGACCTGCTCGGGGCGCCCGCCGCGCTGTTCCTCCCGAGCGGGACGATGGCGCAGGCGGCGACGCTACGGGTCCACTGCTCGTCGCGGCGCGGACCCGTGCTGTGGCACCAGACCGCCCACCTGGAGAACCATGAGGGCGACTCGTACGCGCGGGTCCACGGCCTCACCCGCCGCGTCGTCGGCTCGCCGGAGCGATGGATCACGGCAGCGGACCTGCCGGCGGAGGAGTTCTCGGCGCTCGTGCTCGAACTCCCGATGCGGGAGCTCGGTGGTGTGCTGCCGACGTGGGAGGCCCTGGTGGAGCTGGTGTCCGCGGCCCGAGCACGCGGGGCCGCGGTCCACCTCGACGGGGCCCGGCTCTGGGAGGCGAGCGCAGGCTTCGAGCGCTCACCCGCCGAGATCGCGACGCTGTTCGACACCACGTACGTCTCGTTCTACAAGGGCGTGGGGGCACTGCCCGGCTGCTGCGTCACCGGTCCGTCCGAGGTGGTGGCGCAGGTACGGGAGTGGCGCCGGCGCCTCGGGGGGACGCTCTTCGGGATGTGGCCGAACGCCGCGTCGGCCCTCGCGCAGCTGCCCGGTCGGCTCGCCGAGATGCCCGCACGTCTCGACCATGCCCGGGCGATATCGCTTGCGCTGCAGGCGGTTCCGGGCGTCGCCGTCGTCCCCGATCCCCCGCAGGTGCCGATGATGCACCTGCTACTGACCGTGGATCCCGAGGCGTACGCCGCGAACCAGCGGCGGCTGGCCGTCGAGGCCGAGACCTGGGCCTGGCCCACGCCGATATCCACGACCGACCCGCGGGTGCTGCGCGTCGAACTCGGCGTCGGCCGCGCGACCCTGCAGCTGGCCCCGCAGGCCGTCGCCGCCGCGGTCGCCTCGCTGATCGGCTGAGGCCGTCGCCGACCTCACCCCGACGCGCGCCTACTCCGGCTTGTCCTCGCTGTTGTAGAGGAACTCCTCGGGCATCACCGGGCACCAGATTGCTGGCGGGACCTGCCAGTCCCGGGCCGTCCAGTCTTCACTGATGCGATCCATGTCGGTGAAGTACTCGATCCAGCTGCCCCACGGGTCGCGTACGTAGTGGAAGAGATTCGAGCCGAGGCTGTGCCGGCCCAGACCCCACCCCTCGAGGTGCCCCTTGGCCGCCATGGACTGGGCGCCCATACCGATCTCGTCCACGTTCGCCACTTCGAAGCTGCTGTGGTGCAGCCCCGGGTGCGTGCTGTGGATGAAGCCGAACACGTGGTGGTCGCCCGGGCCGCAGTTCATAAAGGTGGCCTTGCCGGGGATTCGATCGGACGGGCGGAGCCCCAGGGTTCGGGTGTAGAAGAGCTCGGTCGCGATGAGGTCCCGAACGAAGATCAGCATGTGGCCGAGCCGGCGCGGACGCGCAGCGACACCGGAGTGCTGCCAGCGTGCGTCGTCGGTCCGGGTGATGACGTCGCCGAAGTTGAAGTCATCTCGTGCGTAGGGCCGCCAGGCGGCCAAGGGCTGGTCTCGAAGCTGGACGAGGTTGGCGTCCTCGTCCTGGAACCAGAGCCCCCCGGCCGGAATCTCCCGCGGGCCGTCGACGAGGACGACACCCTGCGTTTCCAGGTGTTGCTGCCAGGTCGCCAGCGAGCCGGGCTCGACGCCGAAGGCGACGTGGTGGAGTCTCTTGCTGGGCCCCTCCACCAGGACTGCCTGGTCCTGGTCCCGCTCGTCGCAGCGGATGGCCACGGTGTCACCCCGTTCGGTCGGCGACAACCCGAAGTCCGCGTAGAACTCGGCGCCGACCGTGAGCGAGGGCACCTGCAGGCCGTAGTTCAGCAATCCTGTGACACGCATGGGGATCCTCTCTCGGTGGTGACTGCTGGGCCGGTGCCAGGTCAGGTCGGCGGGCCGTGGTCGACCAGCAGCGAGACCCGGCCCATGTTCTCCTCGCCCTCCAGCACGCGGTGCGCCTGCTCGGCGTGTTCCAGCCCGAAGGTCGTACCCAGTACCGGCCGGAAGCCCTTGTCGACTTCGGCCCACAGCTCGTGGACGCTGGCTGCGTTGCCCGTGCGTACGCCGACGATGCGCTGACCGTGGAGGTAGAGCTGGCGCAGGTTGATAGGCAGGTCGTGACCGAGGAACGCCCCCGAGCTGACGATCGTCCCGCCGGCGGCGAGGCTGGCGGTCGACGTGCGCCAGATCCCCTCTTCGCCGAGGTTGTCGATGACGATGTCCGCGCCCATGCCGTCGGTGGCGAGGCGGACCTGCTGGGCGAAGTCGTCAGCTGCCGAGTCGAGCGCCGCTTCGACACCGAGGCTGCTGAGGACCGCGCGCTTGGCGGCACTCCGGGAGGAGGCGAGGACGCGGCCGCCCAGGTGCAGGACCAGGCTGACCGTCAGCAGGCCGAGTGCGCCGGCAGCCCCCTGCACGAGCACCGACTGACCGCGGGTGAAACCGGCGCGCGTCAGCTGGTTCATGGCCACGGCACCGGCCAGGGCCAGTCCGGTGGCCTGCTCCGATGTCATGTCGTCGGGGACCTCGTGCAGGTTCTGGGCCGGCACGGCGACGTACTGGGCGTAGGCGCCCGGCCGATGCATGCCCAGCAGCTCCAGCGACGGGCACAGCTCGTCGTAGCCCCGGACGCAGGCACGGCAGGTGCCGTCAGCGATGTTCGGGAAGACGGCCACCCGTTTCCCGACCAGGGCCGCGCTGACGCCGGGACCGACCTGGGCCACCAGGCCGGCATGCTCGGCGCCGAAGATGTGCGGAAAGGCATAGTTCGGGTACGGATGCCGGCCGGCGCGCGCCGCCACGTCGAGGAACCGACCCACGCTGACGGCGGCGACCTGGACGAGCACCTCGCCGGGAGCAGGGTGCGGCGTCGGCACCACCTCCGGACGAAGCACGTCGGGTGGACCGAACCCGCGGATCACCACCGCGCGCATGGTGCTGCCCGGACGGACCAAGGCGGGCCACGGCGCAGGCGCTGGCGCCGTGTCCGTGGCCTCGACCGGGGGGGAGAGTGCCTGGTCGGTCACGAGGCGACCAGCGTGTTCTCGAGCACCCCGACGTGTTCGATCTCCACGACCATCGAGTCTCCCGCCATCAGGAAGTCGCCTCGGGGCGCACCCACGCCCGCGGGCGTACCCGTCAGGATCACGTCGCCGGGCTCCAGGGTGAGCAGCCGGCTCGCCGCGGCGACGAGCCGGTCGACGCCGACGACCATGTCCGCGGTGGTGGAGTCCTGCTTGATGACGCCGTTGACCGACAGGGTGATGCGCAGCTGCTGGGGATCGTCGATAAACCAGGTTGGTACCAGGCCGGGACCCAGCGGGCAGAACCCGTCCTGACCCTTGTGGCCGAGCCAGTCGTAGACGAAGTGGGGCGCGACCGCATCGGTGCGGGCGGCCCGGTTGCGGGCGGACAGGTCATTGGCGGGGAGATAGCCCGCGATGTGCTGCCGCGCCTGATGATCTGGCACGTCGCGGGCGCGGCGGCCGATCACGACCGCCAGCTCCGCCTCCCAGTCGAGCTGCGTCGCCGGGTCGGACGGGAAGCGCACGGCCTCCCCCGGGCCGACCACAGTGCTGCGCGGGGGCTTCAGGAAGAAGAAGGGGTCGGCATGGGGGTCCGGGCGACCGACCCCCATCTCTCGGCAGTGCTCGTAGTAGTTGGCTCCGGCGCACAGGACATTGCCCGGGTACGTGAGGGGTGCGACCAACTGCGCGTCGGGGACCAACCTGTCTGGGTCGGGCGACCATCCCTCGAGCACGGGGCGCACGTCGTCCCAACGGTGGAGCAGGTCCATCAGCGGGTCATCGGGAAGTCCCGATGGCAGTTCGACCACCTTGCCATCGATCAGCACACCGGTTCTGATCCGGTCCCCGGCCGGACCCCGGTACTGCACGAGCGACCACTGCTTCGAGGGCACGGCGTCGGTCCTTCCGCAATCGGTCGAACGAGGCATCCGTCCGGACTGGCATCGGGTCCTTCGGAGCGGCGCACCCGGGCCCTCATCAACTTTCACCATGAGAGATCGAGTTCACCAATAGTGGACTCGGCTTCACGACTGTGTCAAGCGCCACAGCGCCGGCTGGGGCTGCCTGGCCCGGTCAGCCGCGGGCAGGCGTGCTCACGCGTCACCACCGCCGGAGTAGCCGAGCTCGCGCGACATGGCGCTGGTCGACTCCAGCAGCTGGGCCGTGATCCCGCGGATGACCGCCTTCGTCCCGCGGGAGGTCGGCACCGCGACGGTGACGACCAGCGGCAACACGTCTCCTGCGGTGAAGACCGGCGCGGACAGCGACGAGATGCCAGGCAGGACGGCGCCGCTGATCGAGGCGAACCCGGCGAGCCGCGTCTCGTCCTTGAGCTGCGCAACCCGCTCCGGCGTCGCGGTTTCTGCCCCGCTTTCGTGGCGCTGTGCGCGCATGATGGGCGCGGTCAGCGCCTCCGGGAGGTAGGCCAGGAACACCTGGCCGGCCGACGAGGCCAGCAGCGGCAGGGTCGCGCCCACCCGCACCGTCACCGGGAGGGCGTACGAGCCGTACTCCCACCGCACGATCGTCGGCCCGGTGTCGCCCCACACCGACAGGTTGACCGCGTGCCGGGTCCTGTCCCGCAGTCCCGGCAACAGCTCGGACGCCAGCCCCACCTCGTCCATGCGGCGGATCGACTCGGCGCCCAGCCGCCGCATGGCCGGCCCCAGGTCGTACAGCCCCGACCGGGGTGACTGCGAGGCCAGGCCGATGCGCACCAGGCTCACGAGATAGCGGTGCACCTTGCTGGGCTGCAGGCCGCTCCGCGTGCTTATCTGCGTGAGGCTCATCGGCCCCGCACCGGCTTCCAGGGCCTCCAGGACGACCATGGCGATCTCCACCGACTGGATGCCCTGGCGGCCTGCCGCGCGGTCCGTCAGCTCCGCGACGCGGTCCCCCCGGGCCGCCTCGCCAACCGGTGGAACCCGATGTTCGGCCAGCGCCACGCCGCGATCCTAGGCCGGGCCGTCGTGGTCGGCCTTCGCCGTCGAGAGGTCGGCCGGGCGGACCTCGTCGAGGACGAAGTCGTACGTCATCTCATAGGTCGCCGGCTCGAGGGGGTGCGCATCGGCGCCGCCCGGCACCTGCTGGCGGGTGAACTCGCGGATGAGTGACTCGCGCTCGCCGAAGACGGCGTCGGAGCCGAGATGCGGATCGCCGGCTCGGAACACGTGCGTGGTGACCGGCCGGTACCCGGCAGCGCTGATCAGGAAATGCACGTGTGCCGGCCGCATGGGGCTGCGCCCCGCGGCCGCCAGCAGGTCGCCGACCGGCCCGTCGTCCGGAATCGGGTAGGGCTCCGGCAGGATCGAGGTGAACCAGTACTCACCCGCGTCATTGGTACGGAGATGACCTCGACCCTGCGGGTCGTCGAGCTCGGGGTACTGGACGTCGTAGTTTCCGTCCCCGTCCGCGTGCCACACCTCCATGCGGGCACCCGCGATGGGCGTCCCGCGGCTCGAGGTGACGCGGCCGGAGTAGCGGCACACCTGACCCTTGGCCCCGCCGGAGATGTCATCGCCGTTGCTGAAGCCGGGGGCATCCGTCCGGAAGAACGGTCCGAACACGGTCGAGGCGGTGGCTGCTTCGCTGACGGGATGGTTGAGGTCGACGACGAGCATCGAGAGCCCCAGCACATCGGACAGCAGGATGGCTTCCTGCCGTCGATCGTCGCTCATCTGACCGACGCGCGTCAGGAACTCGACCGCGGTCTCCCACTCCTGCTCGGTCAGGCGCACCTCCACGGCGAGTGCGTGCAGATGGCGAACGACGCTGCGAAGGACTTCCGCCGTTCGTGCCGAGGGCGCGCCCTGGAAGCTGGCGAGCACGCGTTCGGTGAGCGCACTCCTGGCGGCCGTCGCTCGTGCGTCGAACGACGATGTCGCTGCGGCTGCGGTCGCTGTCATGCGGGCTCCTGAACTCGGGCCGGGGGCGCTGCCCCCTGGGTGGGGAGGGCCCCGCGGAAGGCGGCGGCCAGCATGTTCTGCACGTCCTCGGTGCGCACCGGCCGTGGGTTGTCGCGCAGATCCAGCTCCAGCACCAGCTCGACGGCCCGACCGACATCGGCCTCCCTCATGCCGATGTCCGCCAGCGCCACGGGGGCACCGATCTGCGCGGCCAGGCGCGTCAGCCCTGCCGCGACGGTGGGGGCGCCCAAGGCTGGGGCCACCCGCTCGCGGAGGGCCGGGACCGCGGTCTCGTTGAACGCGGCCACGTGCGGCAGGACAATTGTGTGCGTCTCGGCGTGCGGGAGGTCGAACGCGCCGCCGAGCACGTGACAGATCTTGTGGTGCAGCCCGGAACCGGCCGTGGCGAACGCGGAGCCGGCCAGGTACGCGCCATAGAGCAGCTCGGCACGCCCCTCGGCGGCCCCGAGGTCGGCCATCACCGCCGGCAGTCCGGCGGCGAGTGCGCGTACCCCCTCGGCGGCGATCAGGTCGGTGACGGGATTGGCGCCCCGTGCGTAGAACGCCTCGACGCAGTGCGCCATGGCGTTCATCGAACTGCTGGCGGTGAGACCCGCCGGCAGGGTCATCGTGAGCTGCGGGTCGTACAGGACGGTCCTGGGCAGCACCTGCGTCGAGCGGCCGGTGGTCTTCCGCCCGTTCTCGGTCATGCCCCAGATGGGTGTCACCTCGGAGCCGGCGTACGTGGTCGGCACGGCGACGATCGGGAGCCCCGTGCGCAGCGCGATCGCCTTGGCGGTGCCGGTGGTCGAGCCCCCGCCGACGCTCAGCAGGGCATCGGCACCGGCCTCGCCGGCAGCGGCCACGGCGGCCTCCATGACCGGCACCGGCACATGCGGGCGTACCCCGGTGAACACGCCGACCACCATCCCGCGCAGCGGCTCGGCGAGGCGCCGGGCGACCAGCTCCTCCTGCTCGGTGCACACCAGCAGGACCCGTCGGACGTCGAGCCGCTCGAGCTCCGCCGCCAGGGACTCACGGCTACACCCCGCGCCGAAGACGACCCGGAGCCCGACGGTCTCGAGCTCGAACGTCCGCGTCCCGCGTTCGTGCACGGTCAGCTCGCCACGGCGGTCGGGACGGGCGCGTTCGCGGCTGCCGCCGCGGCGCCAGCCATCGGCGAGTCGAGTTCCGCTCCGATGTCCACCAGCAGTTCGCGCACGAGGTCGTGGGTGGACTGCGCATCGTGTCCGCACCCGTAGACGTAGAAGTCGGGACGGACCACCACGGCGCTGCACCCGTGCGCCTCCAGCCATCTCAGGTAGTCACCGTGCACGTCGAGGACGGCCCCCTCGAGCTCGGCCTCGGCCGGGTCATGGGTGATCGCGACGGTCAGGACGCCAGCCGCCGCCAGCTTCGGAAGCAGGCCCGCCGCCAGCAGCTCTCGCCGGCGCGGCCCGGTCAGCAGCAGGCAGAACCCCCGCCCCACGACGTCGTCGAAACGCCCGTGCAGGTCACCGCGACGCACGTCCGCCTGGAGGAACAGCTCTCCCCGGCCCGGCTGGGTGCTGCGCTGGAGCAGCCCGGTGGCGAGGCCCGGGAAGCGCATCTTCTCGGGCGCCTGGCTGGCGGCCCGCAGGGTGAGCAGGCGTCGGTCCCGCTCCGCGGCCACGGCCGGGTCGCGGATGGTCTGGACGCGGCCGAGCTCGATGCCCATTTCCAGGACCGCCCGCACGTGCGGCTCCCGCTCGCTCTGATAGGTGTCCAGCACGTCCTCGTGGGCGCGGCCATGCAACAGCAGGTCCAGCTTGAACGCGAGGTTCTGCGCGTCCCGGATGCCAGAGCACATGCCCTGACCCAGGAAGGGTGGCATCTGATGAGCCGCGTCACCGGCGAGGATCACCCGGCCGTCGCGCCACCGGTGCGCGATCAGCGAGCGAAACGTATAGGTGGCGACACGGATGAGGTCCGCGTCGCCGGGCCCGAGGTACTTCGCCACTCGCGCCCAGACCAGATCGTGACGACTCTCCACGGCGAAGTCCTGCTCCGAGTCGAGCATGAAGCTGAAGCGGTGGTGGGTCGGGCCCAGCGAGATGATGGAGGTGGGCCGGGCCGGGTCGCCCACCTGCAGCGCGGTAGGGATCGGCACCTCCCGACGCAGGGAGAAGTCGCAGACCATCCAGGGTTCGGAGAAGCCGTAGTCGTCCTGGTCGATGCCCAGGAGGCGGCGGGTCGTGCTGTTGCCCCCATCGCAGGCGACCACGTAGCGGACGCGCACGGTCGACGGGCCCCGCCCGGGGCGGCCGATCTGGAGGCTGACGCCGAGGTCGTCCTGGGCCAGCCCCACGACGGGGGAGCTGTGTCTGACCTGGACGAGCTGGGAGCCCCGGCACAGACCGTCCAGGGCGTCCTCGAGGTCTGGCTGGTACATCATGTACCACTCGGCCCAGCCACTGCGCCCGACTTCGGCGAAGGAATGCTCGATGAGCAAATCGCCGGCACCGTTGCGCCATTCGTAGTTGCGTTGCACGCGGAGCTTGGGCAACAGCTCCCGACCCACCCCCAGCTTGTCCAGGGTGCGCATGGTCTCGTCGTCGAAGATCGCCGCCCGCGGCAGGTTGTAGAGGCCGTCGTACCGCTCGAGGACCAGCACGCGATGGCCGGCCTGCGCCAGCAGTGCGGCCATCACCATGCCGGCTGGGCCGTAGCCCACGACGGCGACGTCTGCGTCGAGTGGCTTCTCCGCAGCCTCCGCCGGCCGCCATTCCGGCCCAGGAACGCTGGCCTGCGCCGGCGTGGTCTGGCTCATGCCTGCTCCTTTCGTAGCCCGGTCAGCTGCTGGATGTCGTACCGGCTGCGCAGCGCGGCGACATCGGCTGGGTCCGGCGACCCGGCCGCGTCCCGAAGGAGCACGACGAGCTCGTCGAAGTAGTTCTCATGGCCCGACGGCGCCGACTGGAAGAGCATCCGCGCGGGCAGGTCGGTCGAGTTCGAGAAGGCGTGCGGACACCCTGCGGGGACCAGCATCAGCGAGCCGGGCCCACCGTGCAGCAGCCGCTGGCCCGAGTGGGAGGTCCACTCGTGCCAGTCGTCGGTCAGCCGGCTCATCGGCTCGAAGGCCAGCAGGTCGAGCTCCCCCTCGAGCACGTAGAACAGCTCCTCGCCGACGGTGTGCACGTGGGCCCCGACATCGAACCCCGGTGGGATGACCATCTCGAAGGTGGAGGTGAGCGCCTCGCTGCCACCAGCGGTCTTCAGCGTCGCGTGCAGACCCCCACCCGCGATGACCCGTCCCGCACCCGGGGGCAGCATGACCCCGCTCCGTACGCCCTCCTGCATGAGTGCCTCCGCGTCGAGGTGGCAGTGCCGTCGGGAACGGTCTGCCGTGTGATCAACCCGACTGACATCGGGTGCTGTGATGCTTGACACAGGGGACTGTGGCATCCACCATCCGTGAAGTCAATGCATCATCGTGAATCGCCGGAAAGGTCATCATGCGGAAGATCGCCCTCGAGGAGCACTTCGTCACCCCGGACCTGGCGTCCTACGGCGCCGGCACGGCGTCCATCGCCCAGCCCGGCGCGTGGGCCGAGGCATCGCGGCGCCTGCTGGACATCACCCAGGAACGGCTGCCGCTGATGGACGCCGCGGGGCTAGACATGCAGGTGCTATCGCTGAACTCACCCGGGATCCAGGCGGAGACCGACCCGGCCACCGCCGTGGCCCAGGCGGGCGCGGTCAACGACGTGCTGGCCGGGATCATCGCGACGGAGCCCACCCGCTTCGCCGGATTCGCGGCGCTGCCCCTCCAGGACGGCGAGGCGGCGGCCAAGGAGCTGGAACGCGCCGTGACGCAGCTCGGGCTGCGGGGGGCCCTGGTCAACGCGCACACCCATGGGGTCTACCTCGACGATCCGTCGCTGCGGGTGGTCTGGGAGCACGCGGAGGGCCTGGGCGTGCCGCTGTACCTGCACCCGGCCAACGGCTACGACAGCTCCCACGTCCTCGCCGGCCACCCGGAGCTGATCGGACCGATGTGGAGCTGGGGGACTGACACCGCCACCCACGCGCTCCGGCTCATCTTCGGCGGCGTCTTCGACGACTTCCCGGCAGCCACGCTGCTGCTGGGTCACATGGGCGAAGGCCTGCCGTACGCGCTGTGGCGGCTGGACTCCCGCTGGGGCTTCCACGCCCACCGCGGCATCGAGCTCGCCCTCGGCGTGCCCTCCGCCTACCTCCGCCGCAATCTGTACATCACGACCAGCGGGGTCTGCTCACCCGCACCGCTGCTCTGCGCCCTGCTGGCGCTCGGCGCCGACCACATCCTCTTCGGCACGGACTACCCGTTCGAGAGCATCGAGACGGCCGTGAACTTCCTGGACACTGCACCGATCAGCGAGAGCGACCGGGAGAAGATCTCCTTCCGGAACGCGGTGACGCTCCTGGGACTCTGATTCGCCGCCAACCATGGAGGACGCATGTACGCAGTCACCGGAGCCAGTGGACACTTCGGCCGGCTGGCGGTGCTTGGGCTGCTCGACGCGGGGATCGCCCCGGCAGAGATCGTCGCGATCGTCCGCACCCCGGCCAAGGCCGCGGACCTGGCTCAGCGCGGGGTCACCGTCCGCGTCGGCGACTACGACCAGCCGACGACCCTCCCGGCGGCCCTGGCCGACGTCGAGGTCCTGCTGCTGGTGTCCGGCAGCGAGCCCGGCGGCCGCGTCGCCCAACACGGCGCCGTCCTCGACGCGGCGACCGGGGCAGGAGTCAGCCGCATCGTGTACACGAGCATCCTGCGCGCCGACACCAATCCCGTCATCCTGGCGCCTGAGCACAAGGCCACCGAAGAGCTGATCGTCGCCGCCCCCCTGGCGTACACGATCCTGCGGAACAGCTGGTACTTCGAGGTCTACACCGCACACCTCGCCCAGTACCTGGCGCAGGGCGCCGTCGTCGGCGCGACCCACGGCGGACGCGTCGCGGGTGCCGCCCGAGCCGACTACGCAGCCGCGGCAGTCACGGTGATGACGGGAGCAGGCCACGACAACGCGATCTACGAGCTGGGAGGGCCGGCCTTCACGATGGCCGACCTGGCGGCCACGATCACCGAGGTGACCGGCACCACGGTGGTCGTCGACGACGTCAGCGGCGAGCGCTACGCCGAGCTTCTGCAGGACACCGGCATGGACAAGGACACCGCTGCCTTCGTCGCCGCCCTGGACGAAGCCACGGCCCGAGGCGATCTCGACACCGACTCCGACGACCTGGCTCGCCTCCTCGCCCGACCGCTGACACCCCTCGCCGACGCGGTTCGCGCCGCGCGGTAGAGCGGTCGGGCGCGCACCCGCGGTTCCTGCAGTGACCGACCTCACGAGGCGGACCGGTTGCGCGTGGCGGGGGGGCGCGGTTAGCGTGGTGTAGCGAAACGATCCCGTTTCGTTTCACTCTGCGATGGTGAGGCGTCATGGAAACGGTGCCCGGCACCGCGCGTGGCCGACCACGGGACCCGGCCCGGGAGGCGGCGATCCTCGAGGCCGCTCTCCACCTCGTCGCCGAGCTCGGGTACGACCGGGTCTCCATGGATGCCGTGGCCGCGGCGTGCGGGGCGAGCAAGGCCACGCTCTACCGCCGCTGGCCGTCGAAGGCCGCGATGGTCGCGGCAGCGCTGCAATGTCGGCACCACGACCCGCTGGAGGTCGTCGACTCGGGCGACGTACGACAGGATCTGGTGGACAGCCTCACGCAGATGGCGTCCGCTATCCGCGGCGACGACGTCGACCTCCTGGTAGGCCTGCTCGGCGCGATCCGGCACGACCCGGAGCTCCGTCGCGTCTTCCGCGACGACATGACCGCCTACAAGAGAGCGGCCGCGCAGGCCTGGACGCAGCGCGCGATCGAACGCGAGTTGATTCCCCCCGGCGCGGACTTCGAGCTCGTGCACGAGATCGGCCCCGCCCTGGTTCTCTTCCGCCTGCTGATGACCGGCGAACCGGTCGACGACGCATTCTGCATACGCCTCGTCGACGACGTGATCCTCCCCCTGCTCCGCCTCAAGCCGGCCGGTCCCATCGCCGCCGACGGCTGCCACGGCGGCGACTCCGCCGCTGACCGTCCCGAGAGGACCCCCGCCTCATGACCACCCAGACACTCGGCACCACGCACGGCAGCGACGCGGCCGCAGGACCCGACCCGCGCCGCTGGTTCGCGTTGGGCGTCATCGCCATCGCGCAGCTGATGGTCGTCCTGGACGCGAGCATCGTGACCATCGCGCTTCCACACGCCCAAGCCGCGCTGCACATCAGCGAGGCCAACCGCCAATGGGTCATCACCGCGTACACGGTGGCGTTCGGTGGCCTGCTGTTGCTCGGCGGCCGGATCGCCGACTATGCCGGCCGAAAGCGGGTCCTGATCATCGGGCTCGTCGGGTTCGCCGCAGCCAGCGCCCTGGGTGGGGCGTCGGTCGACGCGGCGATGCTCTTCGGCGCCCGCGCACTGCAGGGCGGCTTCGCCGCGCTGATGGCACCGGCCGCACTCTCCCTGATCACGGTGACGTTCACCCAGGGGCGCGAGCGGGCGACCGCTTTCGGCGTGTACGGCGCGATCAGCGGCGGCGGCGCCGCCATCGGTCTCATCGTGGGTGGAGCGCTGACCCAGGTCTCCTGGAGGTTGTGTCTCTACGTGAACATCCCCATCGCCATCCTCGCCGTCGTGGGCGCCCTGGCCGTGGTGCACGAGAGCAAGGCCAAGGGGAACACCTCCTACGACATCCCGGGCGCAGCGTTGGTGACCAGTGGCCTCGTCGCGCTCGTGTTCGGGTTCACCGAGGCGGCGAAGGCCGGCGTCGGCTGGCTGGACCCGGTGACGCTGGGCATGCTCGCCGCGGCCGCAGGCCTGCTCGTCTCGTTCGTCGTGGTCGAGACCCGGTCGACGTCACCGCTGCTGCCGATGCGCGTGCTGCTCGACCGCAACCGTGGGGGCAGTTTCCTCAGCTCGATCCTGGTGGGCAGCGGACTGTTCGCGATGTTCCTGTTCCTGACCTACTACCTGCAGTCCAACCTCGGCTACTCGCCGCTCCGCACCGGCTTCGCGTTCCTCCCGTTCAGCATCGGCATCATCCTGTCGGCCACCGTCGCGAGCCAGCTGCTGCCCCGCGTCGGCCCACGAATCCTGATGCTGACCGGCCTCGCGATGGCGACAGTGGGCATGCTCGTGCTGCTCACGATCACCGACTCGACGAGCTGGGTCGGCCACGTCCTGCCGGCCGAGCTCCTGATCAGCCTCGGCATGGGACTGGTGTTCGTCCCCCAGTCGAGCACTGCGCTCGTGGGCATCGCCGACCACGACGCGGGCGTGGGCAGCGCGCTGCTCAACACGACCCAACAGATCGGCGGCTCGCTCGGCACCGCACTGCTCAACACGTTCTTCGCCAGCGCCGTCGCTTCGTACCTGGTGTCACACCACGGGTCGGCCGCCTCCTTGCAGGGACCGGCCTCGATCCACGGCTACCACGTCGCGTTCGCCATCGGCGCCGGCCTGCTGTTCGCCGCATTCCTCGCCACGGCTGCGCTGATCAGGGCCGGCAAGGACGACATCCCCGCCCACGCGGCCGTCGCCGTCTGACCGGACAGCCGGCGGCGGAGCGGGCAGCGGGCTTTACTCGGCCCCGCAACCGGGCGATGTAGAGGGGACGCGGTTCTCGATCCCCGGCCGGCCGGGGATGGTCGCGCTCCTGGGAGGTACTGGCGGCGTGACCCTGCGAATCCCAGGCCTCCTCGCCGCCCGCCCGATCCTCGACGCCATGGCGCAGCCGGTGATCGTCACGGATCTCGACTCCACGATCATCTACTTCAACCCAGCCGCCACCGAGCTCTACGGCTACACCTCCGCCGAGGCCGTCGGTCAAGCCTCAGGCGACCTGCTGGGCACCCCGACCCAGCCCGGAGCCTTCGAAGCAGCAGCTGCGCAGCTGGGACGGGGCCTGCCCTGGCAGGGTGAGCTCAAGGGCGTCACCCGCGCTGGCCGTCCGTTCACGGTGCTGGTCACGTTGACCCCCGTGCAGCATGAGGGTTCGCCGGTCGCCGTGATCGGCATGCCCGTCGACATCACCGCCTCGACCGCTGATCACGAGCGGCTGGAAGCAGCGTTGGCACTGGTGCAGGAGCAGGCCATCGAACTTCGCCACCAGGCGCTGCACGATTTCCTGACCGGTCTGCCGAATCGGGCACTCATCGTGGACAGAGCCGAGCAGATGCTGGTTCGGGCGCGACGCGAGCACACCCCGATCGCCGCGCTGTTCGTGGACCTGGACAACTTCAAGGACATCAACGACAGCCTCGGCCACGGCGCCGGTGACCAACTCCTCCAGGCCGTCGCCGCCCGACTGTCCGCCGCGTTGCGTGCCTCCGACACCGTCGGGCGTCTGGGTGGGGACGAGTTCGTGATCCTGGCCGAAGGAAGCTCGCTGGCTGCCGGGTCCGCCCTGGTCGCGCAGCGGCTGCTGGACGTCCTGGCCGAACCGTTCGTGCTGGACGCCGACAGGGCCACGCCGCGCACGGTCACAGCCAGCATCGGGATCGCCGACGGTGACCGGCCGCGGGCCGACGACCTCCTGCGCGACGCCGACATCGCGCTCTATCGAGCGAAGGCAGCCGGCCGCAACCGCTACGTCCAGTTCGCCGCCGAGATGCACGCTGCCGAGCGGGACCGGCTCTCGGTGGAGGCGGACCTGGCCGTCGCCCTCAAGGATGGCCAGTTCTTCTTGGACTACCTACCGACCTTCGGTCTCGACGGCCTCACCACGATCGGTGTCGAAGCGCTGCTGCGCTGGCAGCACCCTCGCCGGGGCGTCGTCCCACCGCTCGGGTTCATCCCCAACCTCGAAGCGAGCGGACTCATCTTGCCGGTCGGGCGTTGGATCCTCGCCGAGGTGTGCAGACAGGGCGCCGAATGGCGCGACGCCGGACTCCCGCTGGCCATCTCGATGAACGTGTCAGCGCGACAGCTCGAGTCCGACGACTTCGTGCCCGACGTGCTCCACGCACTCACCACCAGCGGCCTCCAGGCCAGCTCGCTGGTGGTGGAGATCACCGAGAGCACCCTCATGCGCGACACCGCGATGACCATCGTCCGCTTGAAGGCGCTCAAGCACGCCGGCGTACGGATCGCCATCGACGACTTCGGAACCGGGTACTGCTCGCTGGCCTATCTGCGGCAGTTTCCGGTCGACATCCTCAAGATCGACCGATCGTTCATCGGCGGCATGAACGACTCGGCGGAGGGCGACGTCCTGCTCCGCACCCTGGTCCAGTTCGGCAAGCTGCTGGGGGCTCAGACCGTCGCCGAGGGCATCGAAACCGACGGCCAGCTCCACCGGTTGACGGTGCAGGGTTGCGACACCGGACAGGGCTTTCTCCTCGCCAAGCCCATGCGCCCTGACGAGGTCGCGGAGTTCGTGCGTTCCGCTGCCGCTGAAGCAGCCCTCGGGGCACGGCTGTCCGCTCTCCCCCGCTGACGGCCGAGGGTCCGGTCGAGATCAGCGGCGCCGGGGCCGCGGCTTGGCATGCTGCCCGCAGAGTCCGAAAACCTCGACGGTGTGGGTGATGTCGGTGTAGCCGGCGTCGGCGGCCACCCGGTCCGCCCACAGTTCGACCTCGGGTCCGGAGACCTCCTGGCTGCGGCCGCAGACCCGGCAGAC
The DNA here is from genome assembly GCA_964245825.1 of uncultured bacterium. GTDB lineage: Bacteria > Actinomycetota > Actinomycetes > Mycobacteriales > CAJCIY01 > CAJCIY01. The sequence goes on from CAXTNT010000005.1 coordinate 46,260, forward strand.
CAGGTGGTGGTGATGCTCACCCTTCGCCTCGCGCCCGCACAACCGGAACTGTGCCTCCCCGTCCTCGCGATGGACGACATCGGCGTTGCCGGCAGCGGCGAGCGCGTTGAGGTGGCGGTAGACGGTGGTGAGGCCGATCCGGTGACCGCGTGACACAGCTTCGGCGTACACCTGTTGGGCCGTACGGAACCCGTCGGCTCTGCGCAGCACCTCGTCGACGGCCACGCCCTGCCGGGTCTGCCGTTTGACGTAGTCGAGCTGTTCCGTGGCCACGGTGCGGTCCTCTCTGCGCGAGGCGGTCGGTCAGTGCTCGGTGCAGTGTGCAGCGGTCATGCTCAGGTCGGCCTTTCGGGTCAGTGGGTCTCGGCCGTGTGCCGGACCGCATCCTTGGCGATGTGGGCGACGTGCTCGTCGACCAGCTCGTAGATCCGTTCCCGCCCCGCCACGGTGGCGCGGATGAGGTGGGCCGCTCGCAGCACCCGCAGATGTTGCGAGACCAGCGGCTGTGACTCCCCCAGGCTCTCCGTGAGCTGGTGGACCGCAGCAGGTCCGGCGGCGAGCTGGATGACGATGGCCAACCGGATGGGAGCCGACAGGATCCCCAGCAGCTCGGCTGCCTGCTCGTAGCCCTCCTGCCCCACCCGCAAGACATTAGCGCATCCGCATGTGCGCACGCAACATGCCCCTCCGGGCCACGCTGCTCGTGCGCCGCTCACCGAGGGTCGGTGGGCGGCCTACGCGACGGCCGCCGGGTCGACCCGCCCGGGCTCCGCTGGGCGCCCCCGTCCACGTCCGCGCGGGGATCGCCGCAGCAGCGGTACGCCCAGGCGGGCGACTCCGTAGATGCCAAAGGCGATGAAGGTGATGAACGAGCTGGCGCGGAAGTCGGGGACGTAGACGATGTTGACGACCAGGCCACCGTCGGCGGCGATCAGCGCGAACAGGACCGACAGCGCGGTCACGACGCCGGTGCGCGCCGACAGTCGCTGGGCGGCGGCAGCCGGGGTGATGACCAGGCTGAGCACGAGCACCGTGCCCACGACCTGCGCTGCCTCGGTGACCGTGACGCAGAGCAGATAGAGGAAGAGCAGCCCGACCAGACGGGTTCGCACCCCCCGCGCCTGCGCGACGTCCGGGTCGACGCTGGCGAACATGAGCGGCCTGTACAGCACCGCCATCGCCGCCAGGACGACCAGGGCCACGACGACGAGCAGCTCGATCTGCCCGGTGCTGACCCCGGTGATCTGGCCGATCAGGATGTTCACGGCTTCGCTCGCGAACCCTTTGTAGAACTCGAGCAGATAGAAACCCAGGCCGAGCCCGAATGCCAGCACGACGCCGATCGCCGAGTCGCGTTCGCGCTCGCGGACGGCGAGCAGGCCGAAGGCACTGGCCACGACCAGGGAGCCGAGCAGCGCTCCGGCGACGGGGTCGTTGGCGATCAGCAGGCCGGCAGCAGCGCCCGTGAGGGCGAGCTCGGCAGCGCCGTGTACGGCGAACGACATACCGCGGGTGATGACGAACGGGCCGACGACGCCACTGATGATCGCGACCAGGGATGCGGCGATCAACGCGTGCTGCGCGAACGGCAGTCGCAGGAAGTCCCAGTGCGCCATCAGGTGATGAGCTCGTACGGATGGTGATGGTGCGACTCGCCGTGCTCACCGTGGACGGAGTCCGGCGCCCCCACCACCACGATGCGACCGCGTACGCGCAGCACGTCGACGCTGGTGCCATAGAGCGTGGACAGGGTCTCGCTGGTCATCACCTCGTCCGGGGTGCCGACGGCCCACCGACCGTCCACCAGGTAGAGGATGCGGTCGACCAGCGGCAGCACCGGGTTCACCTCGTGGGTCACGAAGACGACGGCGGTGCCCTGTGCCTGGCGGCTGCCGTCCACCAGGGCCGTCACCGCCTGCTGGTGCTGCAGGTCGAGGGAGAGCAGGGGCTCGTCACACAGCAGCACCGCCGGAGCTCCCAGCAGCGCCTGCGCCACCCGGAGCCGCTGCTGCTCGCCGCCCGAGAGCGAGCCCACCGGACGGTCCCCGAACGCCTCGGCGCCGACGCTGGCCAACGCGGCACTGATGCGATCCCGGCGGCGGCGGGTCGGCAGCGGAACTCCCCAGTGGTGTCCGTCCAGCCCGAGCGCGACGAGGTCGCGACCGCGCAGGGGCAGGTCGCGGTCGAAACCCTTCTGCTGCGGGACATAGCCCACCACGTTGCTGCCCCGCCGCGGCGCTGCGCCCGCCACCTCGACGGTTCCGGACGTCAGCTTCTGCAGACCGAGCAGCACCTTGAGCATGGTCGTCTTGCCCGACCCGTTCGGGCCCAGGACCGCGATGAACTCGCCGGCCGCGACCTCGAGGTCCAGTCGCGACCACAGCAGTCGATCGCCGAACCGGAGCTCGGCGGCCCGCAACCGGACGACCGGAGCACCGCCGCGGGCAGGCATCCTCAACCCCCGAGGGCCGCGAGCAGCGCCTTCGCCTGCGCGATCTGCCACGCCTGGAACGTCGAGAACTCACTGGGAATGGTCTCGCTCACGCCGACGATCGGGACCCCCGAGGAGGTCGCGGTCTTCTTGATCTGCGTGGTCTGGGCATCGACGACCTGCGAGTTGTAGAGCAGCACCGTGACCTTGTGCCCGGTGATGTCGGCATTGAAGGCTGCCGTGTCCCCCGGCGTGGGGTCGGTGCCGTCCTCGACCGCCTGCGAGAACGCAGCCGGGGTGCCCAGGTGGAGGCCGGCCGCGTCGACGAGGTAACCGGGAACGCGTTCGGTGTACGAGATCGCGTCCCCGTCGTACTTCGCCTTGATCTGCGCGATCGCGTCGAGGTAGGGCTGGTAGGCCGTCATGAACGTGGCCAGGTTCGTGGCGAAGGTGCTCGCGTCGCCCGGATCGTCGGCGGCAAGCTGCTTCTCGATCGCGCCCGCGGCGGCCGTCACGTAACTCGGCGAGTACCACAGATGGGGGTTCGGGTCGGCCCCGGTGACGCCGACGAGCTTCTGCACGTTCAGGATCTGCTTGTCCCCGCCTGCCGCTGCCAGCTCCTTGGTCAGGAAGTCGTCGTAGCCGACCCCGTTCTCGATCACGAGCTGGGCCTTCGACACGGCGGCGGCATCGTCCGGGTTGGTCTCGTACTCGTGCGGATCGGTGTTCGGGTCGGTGATGATCGACGTCACGTGGACATGTGACCCGCCGATCTGTGCGGTGATGTTCCCCCAGAAGTTCTCGCCCGCGACGACCTGCACCACCGAGGTGGCGGCCGGCGAACCTCCGCCGGCCGGCGTCGAGGTGGCCGACGCGCCGCTCCCCGACGAGCCGCAAGCGGCTGAGGCCAACAAGCAGCCGGCGGCGGCGACCGCGCCGAAGGCACGCAAGGGTCGACGCAAGGCGGCATTCAACACGGACTCCTGGTGCGGTCGGCGGCACTGCACGCACCTTACCGTAACCGGTCCCGCTTGCGTTAACGGGTGGTCCACGCGGTGTTCGCGGGTGGGCTCGCCCCGTCGGCGCACGGCCCTAGGGCACAGTCGTCGACGGCATCTCCCTGCAGCAGAACGGTGTGGGGTACGAGCCGACCCGCTAGGCCGGGGAGGGTGCTGCCCGACGGCCGGGCCAGGTGCCGCGCGAAGGCGCGGCCACAGGCGCGCGGATCTCCCCCATCTGCTCGATGGCGAGCGTGACCTCGTCGCCCGCGGCGAGCCAGGGGAATTCCTCCGGCGAATGGCGGATCGAGAGCTCGAGGATGCAGCCGCCCTGACAGGTCCCGCTGCCGATCAACGATCCCTGCTCGACGATCGAGTTCCACGAGGCGTACGACACGAGGTCCTCGAACGACCACGACGCGGAGGACCACAGATCGCTGCCGTAGGTGCGGCCGTTGACCGCCGAGGTCATCCGCAGGTCGTAGCCGGTGCCGGAACGGGCCGGCAACTCATCCGGCGTGACCAGCATGGGGCCCAGCGAGGAACCGAAGTCCTTGCCCTTGAAAGGACCGAGCCGGCCGTCCATCTCGGCGAACTGCACGTCGCGCGCGGACCAGTCGCACAGGACGAGGTAGCCCGCAACCAGACCGGTCGCCTGCTCCGGCGTGACCGACGCAGCCTGGCGACCGACGATCGCACCGATCTCGAGCTCGAAGTCGAGGCGCGCCGAGTCGCCGGGGATCTCGATCTCGTCGTACGGGCCGCGCAGGGTGGCCGAGTTGCTGAAGTACCCGATGGGCTGCTGGTACCAGACATCCGGGCCTCGGGTCATCCCAGACTGACGCCAGGCGGGCAGGACGTGCTCCTCGAAGACCATGAAGTCCCGCATCGCGACGGGCGCGATCGGCGCCATCAACGCGAGGGTGGCAACGTCGGCCTCGAGGGCCGGCGATCGCACGATGTCTGCGCCCAGCCCGGCCAGCGCCTCCCCGTCGTCGCCCAGGTACGGATGCAGATCTGCCACGCTGTCCGACAGCGCGGCCCGGCCGTCGGCGATCATCACACCGACCCGGGGCCCGTCCGGCGTACGCGCCCTGACGAATCGCATGGTTCTCCGCTCAGTGGTGGTCGGGTGGTATCAGGCCGTGCGGGTCCGGCTGCGGATCAGCGACGCGGCGGTCACCGCGACCACCAGCCCGGCACCGTAGAACGCGTCCTGGACCCAGCCGCTGTAACCGAGCAGCTGCAGGCCGATGATCCCGGTCTCCAGGAAGTAGATGCCGAAGAACGTGCCCATCGGGTTGAACTGACCCGGCAGCACGATGGCGGTGCCGAGGAACACCGCGGCCAGGGCCGGTAGCAGGTAGCTCGAGGAGGCCGTTGGGTCGAAGCCACCCACCGATGCGACCAGCAGGATGCCGGCGAGTCCCGCGACGAAGCCGGCCACGACGTAGCTCGATGCCCGGATCCGGTCGACGCTGATGCCCGCGAGCCGAGCGACCTCTCGGTTGGCGCCGACGAACACGATGTGCCGTCCCAGCGGCATCCAGGTGAGGACATAGGCGAACGCGCCCGCCAAGACCAGCCCGTAGTAGAACGACAGCGGCAGTCCGAGGACCGAGTGCTGGGCGATCTTGGAGAAGGTGGGGCTGGAGACCGACACCGTGTTGGACGAGGAGAGCAGCTCGGCGAGCCCCAGGAACAGACTCGCGGTGCCGAGCGTGACGATGAGCGAGGGCACGCCGAGCTTCACGATGAAGAAGGCGTTGAGGATCCCGCATCCGACGGCCGAGGCCAGGGCGATCAGACAGGCCAGGCCCAGATTCACGTGGTGTAGGCCGGCCAGCACCGGCACGATGGTCGCGGACAACCCCATGACCCCGGCGAACGAGAGGTCGAACTCCCCCACCACGAAGGTGCAGAGAGCCGCGATCGCCAACAGCAGCAGGGCGGACTGGGAGCCGAACACGCTCTGCGCCGTCGACACCGTCAGGAACTTGTGCGGCATGATCGCGCCGTAGATGATGGCCATGACCAGCCACACGGCCAGCAGCGCGTACTTGGAGCTCAGACCGCGCAGCCGATCGGCCGTGAACAGGCCGCCGAGGTAGCTTCCCTTGCCCCCAGGCGCCTCGGGTGGGATGAGCGGCTCGGGCGCCGGATCGAGGTCGGCGTGCCTACCGCGACCCACGCCCTGCCGCGCCTGGTCTTTGCTGGTCTGCTCGGACATGGTCATAGTGAACTCCCTGCGGCCATGGGCTCGTCGGCGTAAATGTGTTCGAGGATGGCGTCGGGGGTGAGGGTCTCGACCTCGACCAGCCCACCCTCCCCGCAGACCAGGACACGGTCGCAGGCCGACGCCAGGTCTTCGGGTTCACTGCTGACCAGCAGCACCGACGCACCGGTGTCCGCGACCCGCTGGACGCTCGCGAGGATGTCCTGGCGGGCACCGATGTCGACAGCCTGGGTCGGCTCGTGCAGCACCATGAGGGTCGGGCCGAGCGTCAGCCACTTGGCCAGCAGCACTTTCTGCTGATTGCCGCCACTGAGCTGCTTGACCAGCAGCAACGGGTCGCGGGGACGGATCCCCAGCGTTCGGGTCGCCGCTTCGGCGTCCTCCTGCTGCCAACGGCGCGCCACGAACCAGGGCTTTCCCCGGCGGCCGAGCGCCGGCAAGCTGATGTTGTCACGGACGCTCAGCTCGAAGGCCAGCCCGTCGCGGTCGCGGCGCTCGGGCACCAGGACCACACCGGCGCGGATGCACTGTGCCACCGACGCCTTCGAGAGATCGACCACGTGCTTGTCGACCTCCAGCCGGCCCGCCGTCGCCCGCTGCGCTCCGGTCAGCAGGTACGGGATGTCCTCGAAGCCGCTGCCCGGCAACCCGGTCAGGCCCAGCACCTCGCCGCCCGCGACCGAGAAGTCGACCGCCGGGATCCGTGGCCCGCGTAGCCCGCGCACGGTCACCGCGGTACGCAGGGGTGGCTCGCGCGTGGTGGAACGGGCTGCGGCGTCGGCGACCGCTGCGCCCAGCATGCTACGGGCGATGTCCTGCTCGGTCAGCTTCTGCGAAGGCAGGCCGGCGCCCACGACCCGGCCGTCCCGCAGGATCGTGATCCGGTCGGTGACGGCGAGCAGTTCCGGCAGGTTGTGGCTGATCATCATGACCGAGCTCCCGCTCGTCGCGATCCGCCGCAACACGGCGTGGACCCGGAGCAGGTCGCCGCCGGTCAGCGGTCGGGTCGACTCATCCAGGATGACAAGACCCGCGCCTGCGGTCTCATCGCGCATGGCCCGCGCGATCGCGACCTCTGCGCGTTCCGGCGCCGTGAGGCCGCCGACGGGGCGGTGTGGGTCGAGGTCCACGCCGAGCCGTGCCAGCGTGCGTGTCGCCAGCTCGTCCCGCCGGCCACGATCGATCCGGCCGAGGAACCGCGAGGTGGGAAAGCCGCCGATGCAGACGTTCTCGGCGACGGTCAACTGGTCGAGCAGCCCCAGGTCCTGGTGGACGACGGACACCCCGGCCGCATGCACCTCACGCCAACGCACCGGTTGGTGCATGGAGACGCCGTCGACGCGGAACGTGCTGCCAGGGTCGGGTTGGTGGAATCCCGTGACGATCTTGATGAGCGTCGATTTGCCCGAGCCGTTCTGCCCGGCGAGACCGTGGATCTCGCCGGGCAGAACGATCAGATCGACCTCGGAGAGGACCTTCGTCGTGCCGAAGGTCTTGTTCAGCCCGGTGACCTCGAGCCGCGGCGTGATATCAGCCACGGGCTCGACCCCCAATCTGACACATTTAGGACAGGCCCCACGCGCTGGAGAAGGTCTGCTTGAAGGCGTCCGAGCCGTACCAGGCGTTGGTGGCATAGGCCTCCGGCGTCAGCGTCAGGCTGCCGATGTTGCTCTTGTCGAAGATGCGGACGACACCGACGCCCTCGTTCGGGACCTGGCCGGCAAGCATCCGCAGGATGCCGTCCGCGTACTGCCACCCGGTGTAGATGGGACTGAAGCCGATGTCGAGGAACTGGAGGGTGCCGGTGGCGAGGCGCTGCATCGCGTCGAGGTCGCCGTTGGTTCCGGAGACCTTGACCTTGTTCGTGAACCCGGCGTTCTGGATGCCGGCGACGGTGCCCTGGCCCGCGGCGTCGAGCTCGTCCACGACGTAGTTGGTGTCGGGGTGCGAGATGAGAGCGGCGCTGACCTGCGACGGGACCTTGTTGATGCTGGCCGTGTTGTAGTCGATCTCCGTGAGCGAGCAGCCCGAGCAGTTCTGCTGGATGAACGCCTTGCCGGCTGCCGCGCCGGCCTTCGTCGCGGGCGAGTCGATCACGCCGAGATAGAGGATCTTGGCCTTGCCGCCGCTGTCCTGGATGACCCGCTGCATCTGCAGCTTCTGCAGCAGGCTGAAGGTGGACGTCGTGTCGTAGAACGCGAGCTGCGGCGACGACGTCTTCCCGCCGTCCGGCGCCTCGCCGGCGACGAGGACCGGGATGTGGTGCGCCACCAGGTTGTCGAACGCGGTGGGGATCAGCGCGTAGTCGATGTACCCGGTGACGACCGCACTCGCCCCCTGGCTGGCCGCCTGCTGCAGACACGACGCAGCGTTGGTCGGCAGGAACTTGCCGTCGCACAGGTGGTACTTGATGCCGGCCTGGTCGAGCGCCTGCTGCATGCCGACGCCGAAGGCGTTCAGGATGGGCACCGAGTCGCCGATCGGCACGTACCAGATGGTCTTGCCCTTGAGGGAGCTCACCCCGGGGATGGCCGGCACGCTCGGGTAGCTCGTCACCGCCGCGCTGTATTTGGCCTGGTCTGCGGCGAAGGCACTACCGGCGCTCGCCGAGCTGGTGGCGGACGTGGTGTCCGACGTCTTGGCCGACGAGCTTCCGCTGCTGCCACAGGCGGCGACCGTGATGCACAGGGCGGCGCCCATGCCTAGGAGCAGCGCCCGGCGACTGTGCCGAGTGGCGAAGGTGGAAAGGGACACGGTGATTGCCTCCGGTGGGTGCGGGTGACGACGGTGCCTGCGAGAACGCGTCGCGTGACGCGGCCGAGCCAGACGGGTCGAGTGTGCGAAGTCACATCTACTCCTGTCAAGGATTCTGGGCAAAAAAATCGATCCTGTGACCTAGATTTGGGTTCAGCCTCTCGATCTGTACTATGCCGGCGGAATCGTTCGTACCGGGCGGGCATGACGCACATGGCTCGGTCGGCCCTCCAGGGGAGGCGCAGGTGACCACCACATCCAGAGCCGGTCGGAGCCTCACGGGCGCAGTGCTGTCCGAGCTGCGGAGCGAGATCATGGCCGGCCGACATGCCCCCGGGTCGCGGCTGAGCCCGCGTGCGCTCGCGGACCGGTTCGACGTGAGCCTGACCGTCGTCCGCGAAGCACTGACCCGACTCACCGATCAGGGCCTTGCGGTGTCGGAGGCTCAACACGGCTTCGCCGTGGTCAACCTGGATCTTCCCGAGGTGCGCGACATCGCCCGCGTACGGGTCCTCATCGAGGGCGAGGCGCTGCGTGATGCGATCGACCACGCCGGTGTCGAGTACGAGGCGCTGGTCCTGGCCAGCCACCACCGGCTCCTGCGGACGCCCGAGCGCGGCGCGGAGTCGGGCCTACCCACCGACGACTGGGCCCGCGCCCACGCCCAGTTCCATACGGCCCTCCTGCGCGCCTGCTCGAGCCCACGGCTGCGGGAGCTGGCCACCGGCCTCCGCGACATGACGGAGCTGTCCCGGCGGTGGTCCGACTCGTTCGCGACCCAGCAGCCGATGCGTGATGTGCTGTCGGAACACCGTGGCCTGATGGAGGCCGCGATCGCGCGCGACAGCGCTCGCGCGGTCGCACTGCTCACCGATCACATCAACCTGACCACCGACCGGCTCGAGCAGGCCGCTTCCGTCACCGAACCCGAGGGCCGGCCACGGATCGCCGCTGATGTCGTCCGCTGAGCCACCGATCTGGACGCCCGATCCTGCCGGGGTCGAGACCAGCCGACTCGCCGCTTTCACCCGGCACGTGCAGGCCCGGTACGACCTGAGGTTCGCCGACTACCAGGCCCTCTGGCAGTGGTCGGTGGACCGCCCCGCCGAGTTCTGGGGGGAGGTCTGGGACTTCTTCGACGTGACCGCGTCCTCGGCGCCGACCGCGTCGCTCGCCTCCCGCGACATGCCGGGCGCGTCGTGGTTTCCCAGCGCCCGTGTCAACTACGTCGACCAGGTCTTCCGCGACCGCCCCGCGGGTGACGTCGCCGTGGTCGCGGTCACCGAGGACGGCGGGCACACCGAGGTCAGCTGGGGCCAGCTCGAACAACGGGTCGCCGCGCTGGCGCGCACGCTCGTGGCCCAGGGCGTGCGGCGCGGTGACCGCGTCGTCGGGTACCTGCCCAACTGCGCGGCCACGGTCGTCGCCTTCCTGGCGACCGCGAGCCTGGGCGCGATCTGGTCGTGCTGCGGCCAGGACTACGCAGCCCCGGCCGCGGCGAACCGGCTGTCCCAGCTGGGTCCGAAGGTCCTGATCGCCGCCGACGGCTATCACTTCGGCGGCCGTACCCACGACCGGCGAGCCGAGACCGCCGCGCTGATGGGGCTGCTGCCCGCGCTCGAGGCCGTCATCCTGGTGTCGCACCTCGGGCTGGAGCCGCCTCCCAGCGGGGCGGCGACGCTGGACTGGGAGAAGGCGACCAGCGGCGCGGCCGAGCTGACGCCGGAGCAGGTTCCGTTCGACCATCCGCTCTGGGTGCTGTTCTCCTCCGGCACCACCGGCGTACCCAAGGGCCTGGTGCACGGCCATGGCGGGGTGATCATCGAGTACCTGAAGAGCATGGGCCTGCACCTGGACATCGGGGCCGGCGACCGCCTGCTGTGGTACACGACCACGAACTGGATGATGTGGAACTTCACCGTCTCGGCGCTGCTTGCCGGGGTGACGATCATCGCCTACGACGGGAGCCCGGCGCATCCGCAGCCGGACCAGCTCTGGCGCATCTGCGGCGAGCATCAGGCCACCGTGCTGGGAACCAGCCCGGGATATCTGCTGGCCTCCGAACGCGCGGGCCTGCGACCGGCCGTGGACTTCGACCTCGAGCGGCTCCGCCTGATCGGAGCGACGGGCGCACCGCTGCCACCCGGCGCGGCCTACTGGGTCCGCGACCAGTTCGACTCCCGGCTGCCGTTGGTGAGCACGTCCGGCGGTACGGATGTGGTGACTGCCCTGGCCTACTGGGCTCCGTCCGTGCCGATCTGGGCGGGCGAGATGTCCTGCGCCCCACTGGGCGTCGCGGTCGACTCGTTCGACGCGGGGGGCCGACCGGTCCGAGGCGACGTGGGCGAGCTGGTCGTCACCGCGCCGATGCCGACCATGCCGGTGACGCTGTGGAACGACCCGGACGGCAGCCGGTTGCGAGCCACCTACTTCGACGTCTATCCCGGCATCTGGAGGCACGGGGACTGGGTCACGATCACCGATCGAAACACCTTCGTCATCCACGGCCGGTCCGACGCGACCCTCAACCGCAATGGCGTACGGATGGGCAGCGCCGACATCTACGACATCGTCGAGCGCATGCCCGAGGTACGGGAGGCACTCGTGGTGGGCGTCGACCTGGCGGCGGGCCGTTACTGGATGCCGCTGTTCGTGGTGCTGGCCGACGACGCCGTCCTGGACGACGCGCTGCGCAGCAGCATCTGCGATCGGCTGCGCCGCGAGGCCTCGCCCCGACACGTACCCGACGAGATCATCGAGGTGGCCGCGATTCCGCATACGCGCACGGGCAAGAAGCTGGAGGTGCCGATCAAGCGCATCCTGCTGGGCGCCCGGGCGCAGGACGTGCTCAGCCTCGACGCCGTCGACGAACCGCGCGCTCTCGACGTCTTCGCCGAACTTGCCGCCCGGCGGCGCGAGACCATCCGTTAGACCCCCGCGGACGCCCGGGGCTTGCGACGCGCGGCAGGCTCGGCCGCACCGGCCAGCACCAGGGTTGCCGTGCGGTCGACATGCGCCTCGAACAGCTCGACCGCGAGGTCCACGTCGTGGTCCAGGGCCGCCTCCAGCAGGGCCCGGTGCTCGCCGGCGATGTCCCGCTTGACCTCGCCGCGCCCGCCGGACCAGGCGCGGTACAGCTCGGCCGCGTCGGACAGCCGGTCACAGATGTCGAGCAGCAGCACGTTGCCACAGGACGCGATCAGCGCATGGTGGAAAGCGATGTGCGCGACCGCCCAGTCGTTGTTGCGCTTAGCGGGGCTGCTGGGGAGGTAGACCGGCTGACTCGCCATCCGATGGTGCGCCGCCAGGACCTCCGACTCCCAGGTCACGTCCCCCAGCTGTACCGACAGTCGCAGCGCCGCACCCTCGTTCACCTTGCGCGCGAAGGTGAGGTCGGCGAGCGCCTCCGGCGACAGGGGGGTGACGTGGAAGCCTCGGTTCCGTTCGATCCGGACGAGGCTCTGCGTGGCGAGCAACCCCAGGGCTTCGCGCATGACACCGATGCTCACGCCGAAGCGCTGACCGAGCTCGACCGGTCGTAGCCGCTCACCCGGTGCGAAGTCGCGATTGAAGATGTCGGCACGCAGCTGGTCGTAGACGTCTACCGCCAGGCTCTCGCCGCCCGTTCGCTTCGCCACGCTCACCATCGTACGCAAACGAGGTAACATCCGCCACGAATCGATTCTCCCTTGACACTCGACTTTTCTTCACACAGGCTGCAGACGCGTCGCGTCAACCCCCGGACGTGCATCCACACCACGAGGAGAACCCGTGCAGCTAGCCAACGTGGGAGGACGCGCGACCCTGCTCGACGCCTCCGGCGCAGGTCTGGACATCGCCAAGGCGAGCAACGGGCGGTTTCCGGCTGACCCGCAGACCGTCTTCGAGGTCTGGGACGAGCTGCGCGACTGGGCCGCCGGGCAGGAGGGCAAGGCCGATCTGGCCGTGGACGACGCCACCCTCGGCGCGCCGACGCCCGCCCCACGCCAGGTCTTCGCGATCGGTCTGAACTACGGCGCGCACGCCGACGAGTCCAAGATGGGCCGGCCCGAGTCGCCACCGGTGTTCACCAAGTTCCCGACCTGCATCACCGGTCCCCGCGCGACGGTGTCGCTGCCGAGCGGCAACGTCGACTGGGAGGTCGAGATGGTGGTCGCGATCGGCCGCCGCGCACACGAGGTCACGGAAGCCGACGCCTGGAGTCACGTGGCGGGGCTCATGATCGGCCAGGACCTCTCCGAGCGCGTCGTCCAGCTCGTCGGACCGGTGCCGCAGTTCTCCCTCGGCAAGTCCTACGTCGGCTTCGGGCCGGTGGGCCCCGCCCTCGTCACGCTCGACGAGGTCGCCACTCCCGACGACCTCGAGCTGGGTTGTCGCCTCGGCGAGGAGGTCCTGCAGCAGGGCCGTACCTCCAGCATGATCTTCAGCGTCCCGGAGCTGATCTCCCAGCTCTCGGCGGTGTGCCCCCTGCTGCCCGGCGACATCATCTTCACCGGTACGCCGTCCGGCGTGGGCATGGCCCGCGAGCCCAAGCGCTTCCTGCAGCCGGGCACTACGCTGGTGAGCCATATCGAAGGGCTGGGCGAGCTCCGCAATCCGCTCGTCGCTGGCCACACCTACGACGGCACCGGTGCCTGAGGAGCGAAAGCCATGTCGCTGCACGGCCTGACCCAGATCACCATCGGCGTCCCGAACGTGGAGGTGACGGCCGCCTACTACGAGGAGTTCGGCCTCTCGCCGGCGGCCGCCCCGGCCGACTCGACCACCGACGAGGAGGTGCACCGATTCACCACCCGCGACGGGGGTGAGCAGATGCACCTGGTGCACTCGCCCCGCCGGCGGCTCGTGGAGCTGCGCATCGGCGCCGACGACCCCGACGACATCGCGCGGATCGCCGCGGCGCTGCGGGCTCTGGACACACCGGTCGACGCCACGGCCGACCGGCTGCGGACCTACGACGAGGGCACCGAGCTCACCGTCACCGTGGCGGTCGCGCCCCGGCTGGTGCAGCAGGAGACGCCGCCACCGCCCTACAACACCCCCGGCCACATCGGCCGCCCCGACACCCGGGCGCCCGGCGTCCTGCGGGAGGGGCCCGTCCGCCCCCGCAAGCTCGGCCACGTCGTGCTCGGCTCGACCGACCAGGTCCGGTCCCAGGCGTTCTTCTCGACGGGGCTCGGCTTCAAGATCAGCGACACCGTGCCCGGCCTGGCCACCTTCCTGCGCTGCTCGACCGACCACCACAACGTGCTCGTGCAGCAGGCGCCGCTCGCCTACCTGCACCACACCTCGTGGCAGGTCGACGACATCGACGAGGTCGGGCGCGGCGCGACCGCGCTGCTCGAGCGTGATCCGCTGCGACACGTGTGGGGCCTCGGCCGGCATCACGTCGGCTCCAACTTCTTCTGGTACCTGCGCGACCCTGCCGGCAACTTCACCGAGTACTACTCCGACCTCGACTGCATCGTCGACGACGCGGTGTGGACCCCCCGGACGTGGGAGGGCTTGCGCGGTCTCTACAACTGGGGGCCACCGCCGCCGCCGTCGTTCCTGGCCCCGGAGGATCTCGCCGGGCTGATGGTCGGCGCGCACGGCAGCCGATGAGCGCCCTGCCCTCACTCGGTGGCCCCGATCCCGACGATGTCCTGCTCATCGGGTACGGCCCGGTCGCTCGCGTCCTCACCACGCTGCTCGCCCAGCGCGGGCTCCGGGTCCGGGTGGTGGAGCGCTGGAACGAGAGCTATCCCCGCCCGCGCGCCGTCCACTACGACGACGAGATCGCGCGCGTCTTCGCCGCAGCCGGCGTGGGCGAGGAGATGGCCGCGGTCAGCGAGGCGTCGGGCGACTACGAGTGGCAGACCGCCGACGGCCGCACGCTCGTGCACTTCGACTGGGCCGCGATCGGTCGCAGCGGGTGGCCGGCCGCCAACATGTTCAACCAGCCCCAGGCGGAGGCGGTGTTCGCCCGACGGGCGGAGTCCTTCGACTCGGTGAGCGTCCACTGGGGCATGGAAGCGGTGCAGCTGGTCGACCACGGCGATCGCGTCGAGACGACCCTGCGTACGGTCACCGGCGAGGAGTTCACCGCGACGGCGCGCTATGTGGTGGGCTGCGACGGAGCCAACAGCTTCGTCCGCCAGCACATGGCGACCGGCGTCACGGACCTCGGCTTCTTCTACGACTGGCTGATCCTCGACGTCGTTCCGCACGAGCAGCGCGAATGGGTCCCCTACAACCTGCAGATCTGTAACCCGAAGCGCCCGACTACCGCGGTGTCCGGCGGTCCCGGCCGGCGGCGTTGGGAGTTCATGCGGTTGCCCGGGGAGACCGTCGAGGAGCTGAACAACGAGGCGACCGCCTGGCGACTGCTCGAGCCCTGGGGATTGACGCCGTCGAACGCCACCCTCGAACGGCACACCGTCTACACCTTCCAGGCGCGCTGGGCCGACCAGTGGCGGCTGGGTCGGCTGCTGATCGCCGGCGACGCCGCACACCTGATGCCCCCCTTCGCCGGGCAGGGCATGTGCTCGGGCATCCGCGACGCCGCGAACCTGGCCTGGAAGCTCGACCTGGTGCTGTCGGGCCTCGCGCCGGACACCCTCCTCGACACCTATACGAGCGAGCGGTCCGCGCACATCCAGCACGCCATCGGGCTGTCGGTCGAGCTCGGCAACGTGATCTGCGTGGCCGACCCGGTCGCGGCGGCCGCGCGCGACGAGATCATGCTCAAGGCCGACGGCGACCCCGCGCTGGCGCTGCCACCGCTCCCGCCGGAGGTGCTCGGCCCGGGGGTGCTCCACCGGGGCGCGGACGGTGGCCTGGTCGGCCCCACCGGTCAGCTCGCTCCGCAGGGTCGGGTCCGGGTCGGCGACGCCGAGGGCCGATTCGACGAGGTGGTCGGGACGGGTTTCGTCGTCGCCGTCGGCGCTGCCCCGCCCGCGCTGGACCAGGCGCAACTGCAGATGCTGGCGCGACTCGGTGCTCACCTGGTGGCCTTCACCGCGCCCGATGCGGACGCGCCGCCCGACGGCCCGTGGCAGGCCGTCACCGACAGCGGCGGGGTCTACCTGCCGTACCTGGCGGAGCACGGCCTCGCGGCCTTGGTCGTCCGGCCCGACTTCTACGTCTTCGGCTGCGCCGCGGACGTGGCCGATCTGCCGGGGCTGGTCGACGACCTGTTCGCCCAGCTCGGCGTCGGCACGGCGGCCCGAAGCTAGCGCAGCAGCAGCCGGGCCGCGGTGCCACCGACGACTGCGTCCCTGGCCGCCGGCGCCAGCTCCAGCCGGTCGACCCGGGCCACCGGATCCGGGACGCCCATGTCGAAGGGATAGTCGGTGCCCAGCAGCACCCGCTCCGGGCCCGCGATCTCCAGCAGGCGCCGCAGCCCGTCGTCGCTGTAGACGAGCGAGTCGAACAGCAGGCTGTCCAGATACTCGCTGGGGCGTCTCGCCATGGTGCGGCTCTCCGGCCGTACTTCGTAGGCGTGGTCGGCGCGGCCGAGATAGTGCGGGAAGTAACCACCGCCGTGCGCCGCGCAGATCGTCAGCCGGGGAAACCGGTCGAGCACCCCACCGAAGACCAGGTGGTGCAACGCCACCGTCGTCTCCGCCGGCTGGCCGACCACGTTGCCGAGGTAGGCCATCGCGAGCCGACTCCCCAAGCTGCAGCCCCACGGGTGGATGAAGACGAACGACCCCGACTCCTGCGCCGCCGCCCAGAACGGGTCCAGCGCCCGATCGGACAGGTCGCGCCCGGCCACGCTGGTCGATATCTCCACCCCGCGCAGGCCTGCGGCCGCGGCCGTCCGCAACTGCTCGGCGGCCAGCTCCGGATGCTGCAGGGCAACCGTGCACAGGCCGACCAGGCGGTCCGGACGTGCTGCGACGACGTCCGCCACATGGGCATTGGCGGTGGCGACGAGATCGGTGGCCAGACCCGGCTCGGCCCAGTAGTGGTAGAGCGTCGGGATCACGCTGACCGCCTGGACGTCGACGCCGCCGGCATCCATCCGGGCGAACCGCTGGTCCGGCTCGGCCAGCAGCGGCGCGTACGTGGTCGCGGTCAGCTCGCGGTTGCGGTCCATCGAGGCCGGTCCGAAGGTGGCGAGCTGATGAGCGAAGTCCTCGGCCAGCCCCGGCTGGCCGGCGACCAGTGCCGCGATGGCCGGCACGTCGACATGGGCATGGATGTCGACCGTCCTCACGGTGCGACGCACCGGGTGTGCTGCGTACCGAGGCCGGTGATGGTCGACACCATCTCGTCGCCCGGCCGGAGGTAGCGGCCGAAGTGGGCACCGTTGCCGGCCGGCGACCCGGTGAGCAGCAGGTCCCCCGGCCGCATCGGCGTGATCGCGGAGACGTGCTCGATCAGCCGTGGTACATCGAAGATCATGTCGTTCGTCGTCTCGTCCTGCATGGTGTCGCCATTGAGCCTGAGCGTGATCCGCAGGTCCATCGGATCGGGGACGAAGCTGGCTGGCACCAGCCACGGACCGAGCGGAAGGAAGCCGGGCGCGTTCTTCCCGGCCAGCCAGTCGGTACCGAGCGCGGGCATGTCCGGGCGGAAGACCCGGTCGCGGGTGGTGAGGTCGTTGACGACGACGTACCCGGCGACATGCGCGTACGCGTCATCACGATGCACCCGAAAGGCCTCGGCCCCGATGACCACACCGAGCTCGAGCTCCCAGTCGTGCTGGACGCCGATGTCCGGCAGCACCACGTCGTCGTCCGGGCCGCCGACCGAGGACGGCAAGCCGATGAACACGTACGGGGTTCCCGTCGTTGCGCGCTCGGTCATCAGCGCGGTGGCCCGCTCCCGCACCTCGTCGAGGTCGGTCGCGCCCTGTTCGGTGGCCGCCGCGACCATGAGCTGGACGACGTGGGTCTTGTAGTTGGCACCGCTCTGGAACAGCTGACCCGGGGTGTACGGCGCGAGCGCACGCAGACCGTCGAGCGGGCGCGCGACCGCTGACCACCGAGCCTCGTCGTCGAGGGCGACGGCCAGGCGGTCACACGCCGCGGTCCAGTCACCCAGCATCAGGTCGATCCCGGTGACGGACACGTCGAGGTCTGCCAGGGCCGCCGCTTCGTCCCCGACGACCACCGCGTCGAACGCCGCGCCGCCGGGCGCCAGCAGCCGCGCCAACGCGTACGGCCGTGTCTGCCGAGCCGGCATCGTCATCCTTTCGTCCAGGCCGATGCTAGGTGCCAGGTCCCTCGGGCGGAATGCTCTGGACCTGCTGACCGTCATCGACAGCGTCGATGCTCAGATGTTCGCCGCCAGCGTCCACACACATTCGCGCAACCAGTGATGGGCGGGATCGTCGTGGTAGATGGGGTGCCAGAACATCGTCTCGACGATAGGCAGCAGCGGCACCGGAGACTCCAGGATCTTCAGGTCCCGACGCGCCGCGGCCGTGCGAACGAGGCGTTCGTGGATGAACGCGAACAAGGGTGTCCCGGGCAGCAGCGACGGGACGAGCGTGAAGCTCAGCGTCGACAGCGCGACCGTCGGTTCGATGCCGAGATCGGCGAGCTGGAGGTCGACGAAGGCCGCCCCGCCGGCCGTCGCGTTGTAGCGGACGTAGCGCAGGCTCTCCAACTGGTCGCGGCGCAGCTCGTCGCCGACGTCACGATGTTGGTTCCACACCGCCGCGACGTAGCGGTCCGTGAACAGCGCCCGGTGCGGAAAGTGCGCGAGTGCGGACGAGGCCAGCTCCCTCGGCATGATCACGAGGTCGACCTGGGAGCGCTCGAGCAGACCTTCGGTGTCCGCGCCGACCGGCACGACGTTGACCGCCACCTGCGGCGCCGCGAGGTAGAGCCGTTCCAGCAGCGGCCGGAGCAGCACCAGGGTGACGTAGTCGCTCGCCACCACGGTGAAGGTCCGGGCGTCGCGGGCCGGGTCGAAGTGCGGGCGGGCGGCGAGCAGCTGTTCGAGGTCGGCCAGCACGGCGCGTACCGGCTCGACGAGGCACTGGCCCATCGGCGTCAGCTCGTGCACGCGGCCGTTGCGTACCAGCAAGGGGTCGTCGAAGGTTCGCCGCAGGCGGGCCAGCGTGGCGCTCATCGCCGACTGACCGATGCCGACTGCCTCGGCCGCGCGGGTGATGTGCCGCTGCTCGAGCAGCGCACCCAGCGGGATGATCGTGTTGAGATCCAGGCGCCGCAACGCGGTGGAGACGTCCACCGCATGATCGTGGACCTCGCCATCGATGATGTCGATGACGATCATCGACGATTGAGTCTGGCCCCGCCCCGGTCACGCGCCTAGCGTCGAATGGTCGGGACGTCCAGGCACCGAGGAGGCGCACGTGCGAGCACTCGTGGTCGGCGCGGGCATCGGCGGCCTGGGAGCGGCGACAGCCCTGCGACAGCAGGGCATCGACGTCGACCTCATCGAGATCAAGCCACGCATGGCCGTGTACGGGGTCGGCATCAACCAGCCGGCGAACAGCCTTCGGGCGCTGCGCAGCCTGGGCGTGCTGGACGACGTCCTCGCGGCGGGTTTCCCCTACGGCCACATCGACTTCTACGACGACGCCGGCAGCCATGTCGTGCACGTCGACGACGCCCTCGGTGGCGACGGCGTGCCGGCCAACACGGCGCTGTCCCGACTCGACCTGCACCGGATCCTCGTGGGCGCCGTCGAACGTGTCGACGTCAAGATCGCCTACGGGACCTCGATCGAGTCGTTCACCGACACCGGTGACGCGGTCGACGTCCTGCTGTCCGACGGGCGCAGCGAGTCCTACGACCTGGTGGCGGCCTTCGACGGGATCTCGTCGAGCACGCGCCGGGCCCTGCACGGCAGCGCTTCCGATGCCGTGTACTCCGGCTTCGCGGTGTGGCGCGTGACGCTGCCCCGGCCCGCCGACGTCACGGGTGTCCGGGTCTACCAGGGCGTCGGGACCAAGGTCGGGTTCATCCCGCTCAGCACCGAGACCATGTACATGTTCGTCGTCACCCCCGATCCGGAGGGCGCACGCCACGAGCCGGCGACCATGGCCGGGACCCTCCGCGAGCGGATGGCCGGGTTCGCCGCGCTGCCGGCCGAGGTGCGGGACGCCCTGCGTCCCACCGACGACATCGTCTACAGCCCGATCTCCGACGTCATGCTTCCGCTCCCGTGGTTCACCGGCCGCGTCGGCATCCTCGGCGACGCGGCGCACGCCTGCGCGCCGCACCTGACGCAGGGCGCCGGGATGGCGCTCGAGGACGGCGTCATCCTCGCGGAATGCCTTGCGGCCCAAGGCGATCTGCACGACCGGTTGCGGGCCTTCGAAGTGCGCCGCTATCCGCGCGTCCGGTTGGTGCAGGACGTGTCCCACGCGATCATGGCGGCCGAGATGGCGATCACGGAGCAGAACCGCGACGAGGTCTTCGCGGGATGGCGCGCCGGGCTGCCGGCGCAGACCCGAGCGGTTCAGGAGCAGTTGGACCAGCCCGCATGAGCGTTACCACGAGCCCCGTCACCAGAGCGGTCACCGTCGCGCCGCCGCCACCGTGGGCCGGCCCGCCGCTGCCGCCACCAGCTGCCCGGTCGGCGCAGCTGCCGTCCGAGCGCGCCCGCACCTCGCCGGTGGTCGGTGTGCGGCACGTGGCCCTCGCCACCGAGGACCTCGCCGCGACCGTCGCCTTCTACGAGGGCATCTGGGGCCTGTACGAGGTGGGCCGCGACGAGGACGTCGTGTATCTCGGCACCGTCGGCTCGCCGGAGCCGTTCGTCCTGCGCGTGCGTGCGGCCGCGGAGCGACGTACCGACCACGTGGCCTTTGCGGCGCGCGACCGCGAGTCCGTCGACGCCCTCGCGCAGCGGCTGATCGGCGATGACGTCCGGCTCGCGCGCGAGCCCGGCGTGTTGGCAAGCCCCGGCGGGGGTTACGGAGTCCGCTTCTTCGACCCGGACGGGCGGGTGGTCGAAGTCTCGAGCGATGTCGGCGCCAAGCCGTTCCGGGCCCTCGAACCGGGCGAGTCGGTGCCGCAGCGGTTGAGCCACGTCGTGGTCAACAGCACCGACGTGCCCGCGGCGAAGGCCTTCTACGAGAAGTACCTCGGGCTGCGGCTCTCGGATTGGCTCGAGGACCGGATGTGCTTCCTGCGCTGCTCCGAGGATCACCACAGCCTGGCGATCGCCGCGAGCCCGGTGGCGGGCCTCAACCACGTCTCGTTCGAGATGCGGGATATCGACGAGTACATGCGTGGCACCGGTCGGATGACCCGCCGGGGCATGGGACCGCTCTGGGGACCCGGCCGGCACAGCTCCGGAGACAACGTCTACTCCTACTTCGCCGGGCCGGACGACGTGGTCGTCGAGTACACGACCGCGCTCGAGAAGATCCCCGACGAGGACGACTGGATCGCGCGGATATGGCCGGCTACCCCCGACTATGCCGATCGGTGGGGCACTGCCGGGCCCGGCGAGGACCTGTTCGCACTGTGGCACCGCACGCCCGCGGACGCCGGCCTGTGGGTACCGTCACCGGTATGACATCCAGGGCCGGTGTGCGATGAGTTCGACCGTGCATGACCATCCCGAGCTCGGGCCGCCGCAGCTGGTAGAGGTGGCGGACCGGGTCTTCGCCTACATCCAGCCCGATGGCTCGTGGTGGATCAACAACACCGGCTTCATCGCCGGTCGCAGCGCGGTGATCAGCGTCGACTCCTGCTCGACCGAGCGGCGTACCCGTGCCTATCTCGAGGCCATGCGTTCGGTGACCGACGCACCTCTCACGACCCTGGTCAACACCCATCACCACGGTGACCACACCCATGGCAATGCCGTCCTGGCCGCCCCCACCATCGTGGGGCATGAGGGCACCCGGGCCGGCATCATCGCCGCCGGCCTGCCGGGCAACGTCGGCATCTGGGAGCCGGTGGAGTGGGGGGACCTCGAGCTTGCGCCGCCGACGCTGACCTTCGCCGATCGCGTCCGGCTGTGGTCCGACGATCGCCCGGTCGAGGTCAACTACGTCGGCCGGTCCGCGCACACCGACAACGACAGCCTGGTGTGGGTGCCGGAACAGGAGGTGCTGTTCTGCGGCGACCTGCTCTTCAACGGCGGTACGCCCTTCCTGCTGATGGGCTCCGTCCTGGGCGCCGTCGACGTCCTGCGCAACACCGTGTCGCCCATTCCCGCACGGGTGATCGTCCCCGGGCACGGCGCCCCGTGCGACCACGAGCTGATCGGCGTCGTGGTCGGATACCTCGAGTTCGTCCTTGCCACGGCCCGGCGGGGCCGGGAGGCCGGCCTCACCCCGCTGGAGACGGCCCGGGAGACCGACCTCGGTCCGTACGCGGAATGGCTCGACCGCGAGCGCATCGTCGGGAACCTGCACCGCGCCTACGCAGATCTGGATCCCGCGCAGTCCGAGGTCGACCTGATGGCTGCGCTGACGGACATGATCGCCTACAACGGAGGGCGTCCGCTCTCCTGTTACGCCTGAGGCGGCTCAGGCCAGGCGAGGCAACAGCCGACGCGCGTTGCGGGTCGTCAGTTCCGCCCAGGTCTGCCCCGCGGGCTGCTCGGCCGCCTCGATCGTCGCGATCTGGGCGAGGACGGCGGGCGGCGGGGTGAAGCAGTGATCGCTGCCGTAGAGGACCTGTTCGCTGCCGAAGGCGCGGACGAGAGCGGGTATCTGGTTCGGGAACGGCGTCCCGGCCATGTCGAACCAGAGTGCGCGCAGCTGCTGGGGAATCGACGGCGAGCCATCCTCCGCGTTCCCCAGGATCAGCGTCCGGAACAGCTCCATCCGGTCCGCGATCAACGGCAGCGCACCACCACCGTGCGGGAAGACCCACCGGATGTCCGGGTAGCGCTCGAACACACCCGTGAACGCAAGGTCGCTCACGGTCCGGGTGGTCTCGAAGATGAACTCCAGCATCGGCCGCGGCCGTCCCAGGGAGACCGCCTCGAAGCAGTCGGGCGAGGTCGGATGGACGAACACCACGGCCCCCCGACGGTCGAGCTCGCCCCACAGCGGCTCGTGGCGTTCGTCGCCCAGGTAACGGCCGCCGCTGTTGCTCATCAACCCGACACCGTCGCTGCCGAGCTCGTCGAGCGCGTACGCGGCCTCGGCCAGCGCGCCCTCGACATCGGGCAGTGGGAGTGCGGCGAAATGGCCAAAGCGGGTCGGGTGCTCGGCTCTGATGCCGGCCAGCTGGTCGTTCACCACCCGCGCCAGCCGCCGACCCTCGCCGTCGTCACCGAAGTGGACTCCCGGCGCGGACACGGAGAGTACGGCAGTCGCGATGCCGGCTTGATCCATCAGCGCCAGATGCGTGTCGAGGCCCCAGGACGGCCACTGCGGCATCCCGTCGGGCACCACGTGCCCGGCGCGCTGAGCGGCCGTCACGTACTGCGGCGTGATGACATGGGCGTGCACGTCGATGAGTCCGGCGCGGGCCACGGAACCTCGCTTCCTGGTTCCCGCCATGCTATCGATGCGCGCGTCCGTCGATCCCGTGCGCGTCGGACCTCGAGGACGCGATGGCGCGGTGAACGCGGTTGCGGCCGGCCTGCTTGGCGGCGTACAGGGCTTGGTCCGCCTGCCAGAGCAGGCTGTCCGCGTCGGTGCCGTTGTCGGGCAGGCACGCGATGCCGGCCGAGGCGGTGATCCGGACGCGCTGGCCGTCGGACAGTCGGATGCTGTGGGCAGCGAGCTCCCGGCAGGCCCGCTCGGCAACCTCGTCGGCGGTGCGCCCGTCCGCCGTACGCAGTACGACGAGGAACTCCTCGCCACCCCAGCGGCCCAGCACGTCGCTGGCCCGGAGTCCTCGGCTGATACGCAGTGCCGACTCGGCGAGCACCGCGTCCCCCGCCTGGTGCCCGTAGGTGTCGTTCACGGCCTTGAAGTGGTCCAGATCCAGCAGCACGACGGCGAGCCGTCCCCGCTCACGGTCGGCGCGGGACGTCTCCAACCGCAGTAGCTCCTCGATGAAGCGCCTGTTGTACATGTCGGTGAGCACGTCGGTGATGGCGAGGCGTTGCTGCTCGGCCAACGCCGTGTCGAGCTGGCGGGACACGCCCCGTTGGTCGGCGATGCTCAGCAGCAGCCGTACCAGCACGGCCGCCACAGACCCGCCGGCCAACGCCAGACTCAGCCTCGACACGTGCCCGGTGACGACCTGCACGCCGACGACGGCCAGCACAGCGGCCATCCCCACGAACAGCGGCGTCAGCCCGGTCACGTCCCGATCGATCAAGAGACCGTCGGCGGGGGTGTGCCGGCCCGACGAACCATGGTGCCTGGCCCCCTCGAGTGTCGGCCTGCCGAGCTGAGCGGCGGCCAGGGCCGCGAGGCATGTCAGCACTGCCGAGGTCTGCCAGCCGATGTCGATCCAGGACCCCGCGACATAGGCGTGTAGCTCACTGACATAGGCACACGTGAGGTCGGTGACGATCAGCGTCACCCCGCCGGCAGCGAGCAGCCGCACCGAGACCGGCACCGAGCGATGGCCGCCCAGCCCGGACGAGAGGAGCACGACCAGCACGCTCAGGTCCAGGACCGGATAGCTGACGGTCACCAACCCGCCCCACGTCCACTGACCGCCCAGCTCGGGGCTGACCACGAGGACCCACAACACCGAACCAAGTCCGAGCGCCGCCACCAGCGCGTCCAACGCCGACCGCCAACGGCGCAGGAGGGTCACCCGGCCGAATGCGTAGATCATCGTGGGCACCACGGCGACCTCGGACAGCAGCCACAGGGGGTCAGCCCAGCTGGGGAACACGTCGGGGCGGCCGGCGAGGTAGTAGTACCCCGCGAAGACCAGGTCCCCGGCCGAGCTCAGCGCACACGAGATGGCAAGCCATCGCCAGGCCAACGCCGCCCGGCCCCGCTCGGCGCGCCGCAGACGGCGGTAGGCGCGGGCGGCGAGCACGGCGCCGACGAGGTCGGGCACGCTGTACAGCACGTCCGACTGGAACACCTGGACCGAGTGCCGGTGGACGAGGGCGACCCCCGCCGCGTACAGGGCGACCCACCCGACAGCGGCCGCGATGGCCAGGCGCGGTAGCCGCGAAGGTGCCACCTGGGCAACGTCGACAGCCGGCTCTACCTCCTTGACCTCAGCCGTCCCCGTCATCCTGCGGGAACCGTCGGCGATGGTTCGCGCATCGCCCGGAGTCCTGCCTCGCGTCAGCGGGTGGCGAGCAGGATGTGGCCGCGTACCTGCTCGAGGAGACTGTCGGGGATCGTGCTCAGTCCGTGGTCGATGCGGGCGTGCGCGGTGACTGCGGTCAGGACCTCGTCGTCGGTGTCGCCGGAGAAGACGCGCCCGCAGCCGGGAACGACATCCCCGCACGAGAACTGCTTCATGACTGTCTCCGATCGCTGGGGAGGAGGTCAGCTGCCCTCGTGAGATCGGCCCCGACGGGCCTGGTCTTGAGCTCCGCCAGTCGCATCAGCACCCGCTCCACCCGTACGACGCCGACGGCTCGCCCGAGATCGTCGACGCACACAGCGGGGTCGAAGCGGCAGTGCTCAGGCCGGGCGACCAGCCGTCGCGCCAGCTCGTGGACGCTCGTGGAGGGCGCCACCCGCAGGCTTACGGCGGCGACGCGGTGCAGGTCGGCGTCGTCCCGGGACCGGTGCAGCGGCAGGATGAGCGCAGCGGGGTGCCGGGCGGCGTCCAACCGCAGGCCGATCTGCCCTGGCCGGATGGGTGCCTCTCCCTCGACGGGGACCGTGTCGACCAGGCTCGCCACGTGTTCCACCAGCTGCACCCTCGCCGCACCCAGCCGCAACCGGGTCACGGTGCTCGGGTCGAGCCGGGACCAGGGCGGCGCGGGGCGCCCCAGCAGGTAGCCCTGGCCCAGTGGCACGCGCAGTCGCAGGAATGCGTCACATTCCGCCCAGGTCTCGATCCCCTCCGCGAGCAGCCAGGCATCGATGCGTCCGCCGAACTCACCGAGCAGCTCGGCCAGCGCGAGCTTGACCTCGTCGGTGTCCGCATCCGCGACCAGGGCGCGATCCAGTTTGATCATGTGGGGTCGGAGCTGGGTCATCTGCTGCAGCCCCGAGTAGCCCGAGCCGGCGTCGTCGAGCGCGAGCAGCGCGCCCTGGGCGGCCAGCTGATCCCGCAGGGCTACCAATGGCCGTAGGTCAGCGACCTGTTGGTGTTCGGTGAGCTCCAACACCAAAGGGTGCAGGTCACCGGCCATCAGCAGCATCTGCCCCAGCTCCGAGCTGGTCAGCAGATGGGGGCTGACGTTCGTCGTCAAGAAGCAGTTGGGGGGCAGCGAGCGCCGCAGGTCCAGGCAGCGCCGGACCACGACTGACTCGAGGGCGGCGCCCCGCCCCTGCCGGTCGGCGGCAGCGAACCAGCGATCCGGAGTGAGCCCGATTGGGGCCTCGAAGCGGGCCAGTGCCTCGTAGCCGACGATCACGGCCTGCTGCAGGCTGACGATCGGCTGGAACACCAGACGCAGCCGGCCTGGGTCGGCGAACACCTCGGACACCAGCCGAGCCCACTCCGCCTCATCCGGCTCGGCGCGCGCCTCGCCACCCGCGGCCGGGACGTCGCGTGTCACCGCAGCGCGCTGCGTCGTCACCACGACACCGCATCGACGGTCACAGGGCGCGGCTGAAGACCTGGCTCAGGGCCATGACTAGGCCGATGTAAGCAGTTCCGAGGTAGTCCTTGAGGTGACGTTCGCGTGACGGTGCCCGGCTACGCTGCGACAGCGGTCGCCGTGCGGGCATCGCTGAATGCCAGGAGGCACTGCCATGTCGGCACGTACGGTCGCACTCGGGGTCGCTCTGCTCACGGGCGCAGCCACGCTCGCACTGAGCGCGGCACCGGCCCTGGCGGGCCCCGCGCACGCGGGCCTCCGGTCAGCCGGTTCCGTCACGACGAGTCCGGCCCAGGCGACGCCTGCCGGATGTACCGACTCGTGGACGAACACGGCCGGCGGCTCATGGGACACCGCGAGTAACTGGAGCGCCGGAGTGCCCACCTCGACCTCCAACGTGTGCATCGCCGCAGCCGGCAGCTACACCGTCCTGCTCGGCAACGAGACGTTGACGATCGCCAGCCTGACCGTCGGGGGCAGTGGCTCCACCCCCACCTTGGCGATCGGCAACGGCGGGTCGTCCTTCCCACACATCACGGTCAGCGGGGCCGTAACCGTGAACGCGACCCTCTCGGACGGCTGGGGCGGCACGTTCACCGCCGGCAGCATCACGGTCGGGGCAAACGGCACGTTCCTCATCCCCGCCACCAACTACACCTCCACGGTGACCGCGCCGATCGACGTGTTCGGTGCCATGACCGTGAACGACACGCTCGGCCTGTCGCTGCCGGCGTCCAGTTCGACGCTCACCATCGAGGCGAGCGGGTCGCTGACCGTCGCCAGCGGCAAGATCCTGGCGGTGACCAGCCCCAGTGGCCAGACGGGCACCGTGGTGCAGAAGGGTCTGATCACCAACAACGGCTCCTTCACCGTCGCGGACGCCCTGCAGATCGCCGGCGGGACCATCTGCGGCAACAGCCCGCTCGTGGGCGCCGGGGACGCCGGAGCCGGGGGCACCCTGGCTTTCGCGGGCACGGTCACAGCCGGACCGGCATGCAGCGGCAGCGCACCGACCGACCAGATCTTCGTCCCGAACGTCACCGCGACCGTCAGCGGCACGATCCCCGCGGCGTACACCGTGAGCATCGGTGACGGCGGGTCCGGCTTCCCCACCGTGACGCTGTCGGGGGTGACGAACGCCGGCACCCTGTCATTCGGCTGGGGCGGCACGCTGACTGGGTCGCTGACGAACACGGGCACGTTCACGATTCCGGCCACGAGCTACACCTCCACATTCAACGCCCCCTCCGTGGACAACAGCGGGACGATCACCGTGAACGGCAACCTCGCCCTGAGCCTGACCACCAGCAGCTCGACCTTCACCAACGAGGCGGCCGGATCGCTCACGGTCGCCAGCGGGAAGAGCCTTGCCGTCAGCAGCCCGAGTGGGCAGACCGCGACCGTGGTCCAGAAGGGTCTGATCACCAACAACGGCGCGCTGACCGTGACCGACACCCTCGACGTGAACGGTGGCAGCATCTGCGGCAACGCGGTCTACTCAGGCTCTGGTGACGGCGGTACGGGGGCGACGCTCGCCTTCCCCGTCAAGCTGTCGTCGGGTCCCGGTTGCGGCGCCCTGCCCGCGAACAAGCTGTTCGTCCCCAACGTCACCGGCACCATCACCGGGGACATCCCCAAGGGCTACACGGTGACGGTGGGCGACGGTGGCTCGAGCTACGCACACGTGACGTGGACGGGGACCACGGTCACCGGCACGCTCGCACCGGGCTTCGGCGCCACGCTCACCGCTGCCGCCACCGTGTCGGTCAAGGGCACTCTCACCGTCCCCGCCAGTCCCTACAACACCGTCCTGGACTTCGGCGGGCTGGCCAACGCCAAGACCGTGAGCCTGCTGGGCACGACGACCCTGAACCTCACCGGGACCACCCTCACCAACGCCAAGGGTGCCAAGTGGACCGTCGGCAAGACCGTCCCCGTCACCACCACGGCGACGCTGGCCAACGCAGGCACGCTGACCCTCGCCCCCGGCGCCACGCTGGCGGTCGGCGGCTTCAGTCAGACGAGCACCGGCACGCTCGCGGTCCAGTTCGGCAGCTCCAGCGGGACCGTGCGGATACAGGACAGCGGTACGGCGACCCTCGCCGGCAAGATCACCACGAAGAGCGTCAAGTACAAGCCCGCCCACGGCCAGAGCTTCACGGTGCTCTCGGCGTCCAGCGTGTCAGGAACGTTCGCGACGGCTTCCGGGCCGTACACGATCACCTACCCGGGCGCCTCGGTGGTCGCGACGTTCGCCTAGTCGACGACACGTGCGGTCACCACCCGGGTGACCGGCCCGACGGCACATCGCGCAGCGTCTCGACGCGTCGCTCGCGATCAGCCCCGGTGGAACGCGTGCCGGCAGGTGCAGGCGTACGAGATGCGCCCGTCCGACATCTCACGGAACGAGCAGCCCGCAGCCGCCGGTGCCAACCGGAGCAGCCGGCGCACCGGGCTGACCGGTCGTGGCGAGCTCGGCCGGTGACCACAGGCCGGGCAGTTCCCGCCCGCGCCTCCGCTCGCCGGGCCCACCGTCGTCACGTCAGTCGGCGCGGTTCGCGCCTGAGGTCGGGCCATCTCGACGGCCGGGCCATCCCGGTGAGCAGCACGCAGGCACCCGCCGTCGCGGCGCCAGCCACGGCGTCCAGGACGTAGTGGTTGGCGGTCCCCACCACGACGAAGGTCATCCAGAGCGGGTAGAGCACGCAGAGGGCCCGCAGCAGCGGGCGGCGCACCCAGGTGAAGAGCAGCACGGCCGTCCAACTCGCCCAGGCCAGGTGCAACGAGGGCATCGCCGCCAACTGGTCGGCCAGCACCGGACCGCCGTGGGAGGTGCCGAAACCGGCTGCGGCGACCGAGTCGGTGAAACCGGCGCGGGGGAGCAGCCGCGGGGGCGCCACCGGGAACACGGCGAACACCACGAGGCCCACGACGTTGATCGCGACCAGGGCGTTGCGGGCGGCGCGATAGGCGTGCGGTCGCAGCCACCAGCACAGCGCCAGCACGCCGAGCGTGATGCTCTCGTGCCCGAACTGGTACCAGTAGGCGCACAGCAGGGCCAGCGCGTGGTGGCCGGTGACCCATTGGTTCACCGGCAGCTCGCCCTGCACGTGCAGGAACCGCTCCGCCGCCAGGACATGGCCGGCGTTGCGCAGCCCCACCGCGGCCTTGCCGTCCGCCAGCATCTTGATCAGGTCGTACACGCGGACGAGCACGACGACGACGAGGATCTCGCCGAGCAGGTGCGGGCGAAGTCGCCGGACGCGGGCGGTGTCGGGCCCGGTGGTCGCCGTCGGGGTCAGGAGTTCCTGGGTGCTCACGAGCCGGTGGCTGCCAGCGTGCGCGCCGGCAGGACTCGCCGGGCGATTCGGGCCGCCTGCTCGTAGGCCTCGTCCGTGGCAGCCAGGGCCTGGTCCCAGTCGTACGCGGGGGGGTGCGCGCGGTTGTGGGCCGCGATGGCGCCGCGCGCCACCGGGTCGGACACGAGCAGCCCGAGGGCGGCGACCATCCCCGCATCGTCCGCGCACAGCAGCCCGTCCACCCCGTCGCGGACGAAGTCGCGGATGCCGGTCCTGGCCATGGCCACGACCGGCAGCCCGGCACACCGGGCCTCGAGCGCGGCGATCCCGAACGACTCCAGCGTCGCCGGAGCGACGAAGACGTCCGCCCGGGCGAACAGGGCCCGGATGTCGCTGCGGCTGCGGTTCCCGGCCAGCTCGACGACGGCCGCGAGACCGTGCCGGACGATGTCGGCCTCGAGCGACTCCCGCAACGGGCCGTCGCCGACGACGACCGCGCGGACCGTCACCCCGCTCGGTGCGGCTCGGGAGACCTCGGCCAGCATCCGCA
The DNA here is from genome assembly GCA_964245825.1 of uncultured bacterium. Classification (GTDB taxonomy): domain Bacteria; phylum Actinomycetota; class Actinomycetes; order Mycobacteriales; family CAJCIY01; genus CAJCIY01. Next base: position 76,102 of record CAXTNT010000005.1, read on the forward strand.
GCAGCTGGCGCGGGCGCTTGCGCCCGGCCAGCCGCATGACCGCGACCAGGACGACCTCGCCGGGGTCGCGGGGTGTCGGCTGGACCCGCCAGTCCGCCGGGTCGACGGCGTTGGGCAGCACCTGCACCGCGGTCCCGGTGGTCAGCAGGCGACGTAGCGGCTGTGCGGCGACCTCGCTCACCGCGGTCCAGTGCACGCGGCGCCCGGACCAACGGACGACGGCATCGCCGGCCCGGTAGACCGGGGTCGCCCAGGACAGCAGCGAGTGGTACGTCAGGACCGTGGGAGTCCCGGCCGCCTGCGCAGCCCAGGCGCCGGCGAACGACAGCGGCGACCAGACGCCCGCGTGCGCGTGGACGACGTCGGCGGGCGTCTCCCGCAAGGCGCGCGCGATGAAGGCGGGCGCAGCCGGGTGCAGCGCACTGGCACGGCGCAGCCCGTCCGTCACCCGTCGTACCCGGACCCCGGTCGTCTCCGTCGGCGGTTCCGCGGCGGCCGGGCTGCTGGTCAGGACGGTGACCTCGTGGCCGGCCCGCTGCTGGCGCAGGGCGAGGTCATGCACGTGCATCTCGATGCCGCCCAGGCGCGGCAGGTAGAAGTCCGTGACGTGCGTGATGCGCACCGAGAGTGCCTCCTCCTGCTCGGCGGATGTCCCGAGTCGACGCCGGCCACGTACAGTAACGATCTCACGGCCGCTGCGCGGCCACCGGCAGCGAACCGAGTGCTGTCGAACCTGACGGCCGACGAGGAGCGCTGAGCAGTGGTGCGCGGCCCGTGGACTGTGGTGTCCCTACACGCGCATCCCGACGACGAGGCGCTGCTCACCGGGGGGACCCTCGCGCGACTGGCAGCCGAGGGCCATCGGGTGGTGCTGGTCGTGGCGACCGACGGCGCCGCCGGGCTGGCCGACCACCCCGGCGCCGGTCTGGCCGAGCTCCGCGCGGCCGAGCTGGCCGCCTCCGCTGCCGCGCTCGGCGTGGCGCGCGTCGTCCGGCTCGGTTACCCCGACTCGGGCGACGACGGTGACCGACCCGGCGGCTTCGCCACCGCGGACGTCGGACAGGCAGCGGACCGCCTCGCGGAGTTGCTGCGCGCCGAGCGCGCGGACGTGCTGACCAGCTACGACGCGGCCGGGGGCTACGGCCACCCCGACCACCGTCAGGTCCACCTCGTGGGTGCGGCCGCGGCCGCGCTGGCCCACACGCCGCTCGTCCTCGAGGCCACGGTCGATGCCGATCTGCTCGGCCGGGTGACACGGCTGCTCGCCAAGGTCCCCGGACTCCCGGCGGACCTGTCGGCCCCGCGACTGGCGGCGGGGTACACCCCGCGGCGACGGCTCACCCACCGCGTCGACGTCCGCCCCTACGCGGCGGCCAAACGCGCCGCGATGGCCGCCCACGCGAGCCAGGCCGGCGCGCCGGCCGGGTCGGACCGCAGAACCCTCGCGCTGCTGCTGCGGCTGCCCGGTCCGCTGTTCCGGTTCGCGCTCGGGCGCGAGTGGTTCGTGGAAGCCGGCCGCCCGCCGGGGCCGCTGCTCGACGACGCCCTCGCCACCCTCCGGACGAGCGCATGAGGCCGGTCGGCGGCAAGGCCCTCACGGTCGGGGGCTCCACCGCCGTGGCCGTCTTCGCCCTCGCCGTCGTGTTCCCGCACGTGACCGGTACGGGCTGGGGCGCCGTTCTCGAGCAGTTCGAGGTCCTCTCCCTCGCCCAGGTAGGGCTGCTCGTGCTGGTGTGGCTCGCCGGCCTGTGCACGTACACCGTGCTCATGACTGCCTCGCTGCCCCACCTCACCATGGGGCAGGCCCTGACGCTCAATCTGTCGGGCAGCGCCGTGAGCAACCTCGTTCCGTTCGGTGGCGCGCTCGGGGTCGGCCTGAACTACGCGATGGCGCGGTCGTGGGGGTTCCGGCGGTCGAGCTTCGTGCTCTTCACTACGTTCACGACTCTCTGGAACCTCGTCGCCCGGCTGGCGCTGCCGTTGCTGGCGCTCGTCGCGCTCGTGTTGGGTGGGGGGTTCACCGACGAGCGGCTGACCGTCGCCGCCGAGACGGCGGCCGTGCTGCTGGCTGCGTTGCTGGCCGTGATCGCCGGCGCGCTGGCCCGGGAGCGCGTCGCGCGGCGCCTCGGTGAGCTCGCCCAGGGAGCCACCCGCCGGCTGCTGCGCCGCCGGCACGCGTCGCGACCGGTCGAGCTGACACCCGCGGCGCTCGAGGTACGGCATCGCGTGAACGAGCTGCTGCGCAGCCGGTGGCAGCGGATGTCGGTCGGCATGGTCGGCTACATGGGGCTGCAGGTGCTGCTGCTGTGGCTGATCCTGCACATGCTGCACAGCCAGCTGCCGTTGGTCGCGGTCTTCGCCGGCTATGCCTTCGAGCGCGTCCTGAGCCTGCTGGTGATCACTCCGGGTGGCATCGGCATCGCGCAGACCGGCGCCGCCGCGGTGCTGGTGGCCCTGGGCGGCGCGCCGCCTGTCGTCGCCGCCGGCGTCCTGCTGTTCAGCGGGTTCACGTACTTCCTGGAGATCCCGGTCGGTGCGGCCGGCGGCATCCTCTGGTGGCGCCGACATGGTCGCGCGCTGCGCATGGACGACCGGCGAGCACCGGTCTGAGCAACCCGATGGTGGCGTCCAGGTCAGCCCAGGATGCGCAGCCTGGCGGCCGCCGGGTCTTTTCGCGACGCCTTCTCGCGGCGGAGGTCCCGGGCGGCCCGCGCCAGGAGGACGTCCACGACCACCGGCGCCGGGGTCCACGCGCTCCCCACGCTGGCCGCCACCGGCTCGCCGCCGGCCAGCGCGGCGCGCAGCTGGCCGGCTATCCGGTGCGCGGCGCGCTCGTCCGGCACCTGCCGACAGAGCACCAGGAACTCGTCGTCGCCGACCCGACCGAGAAGGTCGTCGGCGCGGACGGCCGCGCGCAGCCGATCGGCGCTGCGGCGGAGCAGGGCGTCGCCGGCGCCGTACCCGCGGCTGTCGTTGACCGTCCGGAAACCGTCGAGGTCGACCGAGAAGACCGCGACCCCGCCACCCTCGAGGCGCTCGCCGTCGTCACCCCCTGGAGAGCGGACATCTGCACGGAGAGCTGTCTCGATCCGGAGCAGCACCGCGGCGCGGTTCCAGCAGCCGGTCACCTCGTCCCAACTCCCCGCTACCGCCAGCGCGCGCCGGCCCGCCGCCGGCGTGGTCGGCAGGGCCGGCCACGTGCTGGCGGAGGTCAGCCCGACCTCGGCGTCACCCTCGACGCGCGGTGCCAGGCGGCGGGCGATTCGCTCTGCCACCCGTGCGGCCGCGACGGGATCGGAGGTATAGACGACGTCGTACGAGCCCGAAGGCCCGGCGGCCACCGCCGTGAGCGCGGTGCCGACGTTGGGCCCGATCACCGCAACCGACCAGGTGCCGGCCAACTCGTCGTCCGCCGCCAGACTGCCGCCCTGTACGCCCGGGGCGGGGTGCCTGCCCACGCCCACGCCGACGATGCCGACGAGCGCGGCTCGCTCGGCGAGCACGGCGTACCGGTCCAGTAGGGCTGGGCCGGCGCTCGCCACATCCTCGAAGGAAGCCAGCAGCAGCGCGTGCGGGCCCAACTGCCGGGCCTGCTCCTCCATCTGCTCGGACAGCAGCGCGAGCATGAGCCGGCTGACCCGCTGCGGCGCCGGCCCCGCCACGGCCGGGTCGGGGGCGGCGCTGCGCGGCCGCCACCGGGCCGTGCCCGCACGGGCGCGCCGGGTGATGGCCTCGATCGGGCCGGGCGGCGCGAAGAGATATCCCTGGCCCCAGACGGCGCCCAGCGCCATTGCCCGCTTCCGGTGCTCCTCGGTCTCGATCCCCTCGGCCAGGACGGCGGCCCCGGTGCGCTGCGCGTACTGCCAGGTGGCAACGGCGGTCTCGATGCCGAGCGGCGCCGTCCCGTGGACGACGCCGAGGTCCAGCTTGCAGACTTCCGGCCGCAGCAGCGGTACGAGGGCGAGGGAGTGCGGGTCCGCACCGAGGTCGTCGACGGCGACCAGGTTTCCCCGGCCGTGGACCCCGTCGGCGTACCGGAGCAGGTTCGCCGACCGCCGCGTCAGCGCGCGCTCGGTGAACTCCACCACGATCTGGAAAGGCACCGAACGGACCAGGGCAGCCAGCTCGTCGTTCATCGACAGGTCCCGGCCGTTGCCGGGCTCGACGTTCAGGAAGACCAGGCCGGTGTCACCCGGAGCGTCGCGAGCTCGGCGCAGGCCCAAGACACGGCAAATCAGGTCCAGCTCGGACAGCAGCCCGGCGCGACTGGCGGCGCCGAAGAGCGCGGGCGCGGAGTGCAGCGGTGAGCCCACCGGTCCGCGGGACAGGACCTCGCAGCCGACCAGGTGCCCGGTCCGCAGCTCGACGATCGGCTGGTAGAGCGAGGTGACGTCCTGCTGCGCGACGATCCGGACGATCTCCTGGTGCAGGCGATCGGAATCGGACACGCCGCGCTCCCTCACCAGTCCCAGGTCGTCGAAGCACAGGCCGGGCCTCTGTCTGTGCTTCGGCTGTTCGGGCACCTGCCTGAACCGGGACACCTGCCCGGACCGTGCAGGACTCGGCGCGGCCTAGCCGAAGCGGCCGTGCACGTAGTCGGCAGTACGGGGGTCGGACGGTCGTTCGAAGATGTCCTGGGTGTCCCCCGACTCGACGATGTGCCCCGGGGTGTCGTGACTCGCCAGGAAGAAGGCGCAGACCTGCGAGACGCGGGCCGCCTGCTGCATGTTGTGGGTGACGATCACGATGGTGACCTGGCCCCGCAGTTCGGCGATGGTCTCCTCCACGCGACGTGTCGAGGTCGGGTCCAGCGCGGAGCACGGCTCGTCCATCAGCAGCACGTCGGGCGACACAGCCAGGGCCCGGGCGATGCAGAGGCGCTGCTGCTGTCCGCCCGACAGCGAGCCGCCAGGTGCGTCCAGCCGGCGGCGTACCTCTTCCCACAGGCCGGCGAGGCGCAGCGAACTCTCCACCAGGGCAGCCTTGTCGTCCACCTTCAGCCCGGCGAGCTTGATGCCACTCAGCACGTTGTCCTTGATCGACATGGTGGGGAACGGGTTGGGCTTCTGGAACACCATCCCGATGCGCTGGCGGACCAGGGCCGGCCGCTGTCCGGCGGCGTAGATGTCCGTACCGTCGAGCAGGACCTCCCCGGCCAGGGCAGCCCCCCGCACCATCTCGTGCATCCGGTTCAGGATGCGCAGGTACGTGGACTTGCCGCAGCCCGAGGGCCCGATGAGGGCGGTCACCTCGCCGGGAGGCATCGACAACGAGACCTGCTCGAGCACCTTGTGGTCGCCGAACCAGGCGGACACGGCCCGCGTCTCCAGCGCGGCCAGGGATGCGTCCGCCGAGAGCGCCTGTCGGTCGCGCACGTCCATCGTGAGGTCGGGCGCGGCATGGATCGCCGGCAGGACAGCGGTGTTGGCGAGCTCGGTCATCGTTTTCTCCTGGCGTCAGTAGAGGTTCGGCAGCACACCGGCGAGGTTCTCGAACACGTTCCAGAGGACCGGGATCAACAGGGGCACGGTGCACAGGAAGGCCGGCCAGCGTGCCCAGCGGTACGCCGCGAACGTGCCGACCACGGCCAGCACCAGCAGGGCCTGCGACCACAAGACGAGCGCGAACAGGCTTTGGCCGGGATCGCCCGCCATGCCCTTCTCGTTGGCGCTGATGGCGGCGGTGGGACCACCAGACGGCTCCACCGCGGAGATCAGGTCCGCGCTGACCATCACCGCCCGGTGCGGGATGGTAGCCGAGTCGGCGGTGGCCAGCACGAGGCGGTTGGCACCGTGGGCCGGGACTGGGTGCTGTGCGTCACCGAACGACGTGACGCGATACCGGGCGAGCCCCTGACCGGTCGTGACGCTGATGATGTCGCCGGCCTGGAGGCGCATGAGCGAGGCGAACGGGGCGCCGAACGTGCTGATCTTGCCGTAGATGACGCTGACCCCGGCCTGGCCCGGGTAGACCGTGTCCGCCCGGTGGCCGGGGCCGTTCATCAGGTCCCGCGAGCTGGTCCCCTCCACCACGACCAGGTCGTGCGCCCCGATGCTCGGCATGTTCAGCACGGCCATCGGCTTGCCCTCGCCGGTCACCGCGATCGGTGCGACCGCCTGGGCGAGTTCATGGCGGAGCGTCTTGTACAGCGTGGCCTGCCGCCGCTGCTCGGAGACCGACGAGAGTCCGTACAGGTAGACGCCGAAGAGCAGGACCAGGGCGAACAGGGCGCTGACCGCCGCGAGCACCCGCCAGAGCAGCCGCAGCTCATGCGGCTCGGGTCCGGGGCTCGGGCGCCCGGCGGTCGCTGGCGGAACGGCGGAGAGCGGAGCCGAGGTGCGCGTCCGGTCCCCTTCTGCGACGACCTGGGTCATGGCGTAGGCCGGGCCCGGCTGCGGCGGGCCAGGCTGGCCCCGAGCGCGGTCGGGATCGCGATCGCGCCCAGGATCTCGAGCGTGGTCAGGATCGCGAACCCGAGATCGCCGTTGCTCCGGTTCCCGATGGTCACCGCCGCCGCGTAGGCAGTCCCCTCGCTCCCGGTCGCCGCACCGGACCCGAGCGCTTGACCGGTGTCCGGGTCGACGGCTCCGCCCGCTGCGGTCGCCCCTGCTGCGGCGGCCACCCCGGTGGCCGTGGTGCCCGCGGCGCGGGTCCCGCTCGCGACGCTGTTGGAACCGGTGCGGCTAGAGCTCGAGGAGGTGCTTCCGGAACCGGCCACCGCTGCCGCGACGGGTGCCGTGCAGCTGGTCGGCCGCACCTTGTAGTCGCACTTGCTCGGGAAGGGCGCATTCTTCAACAGCAGGTTCACGTGGCCGGCGGTGTTCGTGGGGTTGTTGCAGGTCGTGTAGCTCGTGTAGTTGGGGGGCGCCACGGCGCCGGGGATCTGCGTGTCCTGGGCGAAACCGCCTGCGACCAGGTTCTGGGGCAGCGGCGAGTAGCCGAGGGAGCCGGCGGACTGCTGCGCGCCGCACAGCACATAGTTCAGCCAGGTGCTGAGGGTCGCGCCCTTCGCGGTGTTGAAGTTCGCCGGCGGCCCCTCGGTGTTCCCGTTGATGATGCGGCTGTTCCGCGGCACGATCAGGTAGCTGTAGCTCGACAGCGGGTAGGTCCGTGGGTCCGGGTTCGTGTAGACCTTGCTCAGGTCCTCGATCAGGTAGTTGACGCTGGTCGGGTCGTTGTTGACCTTGGCCGCCTGCAGCGCGATGGCCACGTTGTACTGCGTCGGCGCGTTGTAGTAGCCCGCCGAGTTGAGCATCTTGACCACCGGGATGTCGCTCAGCAGCGCGTACGAGTACTCGTCGTAGCCGATCGAGCCCTCTCCGATCGAGGGGGAGGAGATGTAGTCGGCGACCTGGTCCGACCCGTTGCGCTGCACCGAGCCGGTAAAGCCGGGGTAGAACTCGGTCGGGCCGCAGGGCGCCTTGCCCCCCCGAGCGACGCAGAAGGCATGCCACTGCGAGCCGTAGACGGTGTTGAAGTACTCGGACAGTTCATAGGAGGCACCAGAGCCGTCGGCGCGCGTCACCACGGTGATGTGCTGGCTCGGCAGGGCCGTCCCGTAGTTGGCCGTGATCCGCGGGTCGTCCCAGTTGGTGATCTGACCCGTGAAGATCTTGGTCAGCGTGTCACCGGACAGGCGCAGGTCGGTGATCTTTCGGGTGCCGACCTTGAGGTTGTACAGGAACGACGTCCCGCCCGCCACGATCGGGATGTAGGAGTACGCGGCCGACGGGGTCTCGGTGCCGCCACCGAAGGGGTCGGCCGTCGTCAGGAAGGCGATGTCCGAGGCGGCGAAGTCCGCCTGGTCCTCCATGTAGGCGTTCCGCCCGGCCGCCGATCCACTGGGTGAGAAGTTGATCTTTATCTGGGAGGACGCGGCGATGTCGGTCGACCACTTGTCGATGGCCGGGTACGCCCACGACGACCCGGAACCGTTGAGCGGCACGAAGCCGCTCGCGGCGGCGCCGGTGAAGGGCAACGCCAGCGTGGACAGCGCCAGGGCCACGACCAGCACCGTCAGCCGGACGATCAGCGGGCGCCGGGGGCGGGCAGGCATCGGGGTGGGGTCCCTTCGAGTGATGGTCATGACGGGTACGGGTCGGGTTGGTTCGTGCCGGCCGGCGGCGCGAGACCCAGCGCCACCGGCGGCAGCGCCGCGGCGTTGGCCGCCGACGAGATGCGGCGACGCTGCCGGCGGGACAGCTCACCGGGAGCCTTGCCGCCCAGGAAGCGGGCGAGCGTGAACAGCACCAGCACCATGATCATCAGCGCGATCCCGGCCCCGAAGGCGCGCTGCACCATCGCCTGCTGCGGCAGCTTCACGTAGTTGTAGATGTACAGCGGCAGGCTGGTCTGCGGTCCGTGCAGCGGGTTCGTCGACAACGCCTTGGTGAAGCCGGCGGTCAGCAGGACCGGGGAGGTCTCACCGACGGCCCGGGCCATCGCCAGCACGACCGCGGTGGCGAGCCCCGACCGTGCGGTCGGCAGCACGACGTTCCAGAGGGTGCGGGCCTGGCTGGCCCCCAGGGCGTACGACGCCTCCCGCAGCGGCGCCGGCACCAGCCGCAGGATCACCTCGGACGTGCGGGTGACCACCGGGATCATCATCACGGTCAGCGCCAGCGACGCGGCGAACCCGCTCTGCTGCAGCCCGAAGGTGAGGATGAACAGGGCGTAGATGAACAGGCCGGCGATGATCTCCGGCAGTGCGGTCATCGCCTCGACGATGACCCGCACCGGGCGCGCCAGCCGGCCGCCGACCTCGACGAGGAACAGCGCGGCCAGGATGCCGAGCGGCACCGAGAAGCCCGTGGCCAGCCCGAGCTGCTCGAGCGATCCCACCAGGGCGTGCCACATGCCGCCACTGGTCAGCGGGCTCGTGGGCCCCGTCAGCGCCATCGTGGAGGTCCAGAAGTTGCTGTGGTGGATGGCCGGCCAGCCGCGAGCCGCCGTGAAGACGATCTGCGCGACCACGGCGGCCAGCACGAGCACGGCGCCGGTGGAGAGCCCGACGGCGACGACCCGGTCGATCACCGTCTGGCGTGACCACTGCAGGGCGGCCACCGCGGCGTACATGACCAGGAAGACGACGTAGGTGACCAGCCAGAAGCCGAGCGCCCCCGACAGCGGCAACAGCCGCTCGTAGCAGATCCAGGTCAGCCCGATCGCCGCGGCCAGCGAGCCCGCCACGGTCCAGACGTCCTCGGCGCCTGCGCTCTGGAACCGGATCCGCGGCGGGGAGGCGACCGGGGGGGGCGCCACCGACGGCGCCACCGACGTGCTGTCCCGCGGCGGCGGCAGGGTCTGGACGGCGCTCATACCGTGTCCGCCCCGGACCGGGAACGGCTGACGATCACGGAGGCTCCGGCGTTCACGGCAAGGGTGATCAGGAAGAGCACCAACCCGGCCGCCATCAGCGACGAGATCATCTGCGGCGTGGACTCCTGGTAGCGCAGCGCGATCAGGGCGGCGATGGACAGCCCGTGGTTCTCCAGGACCTTGGAGGCGATCTCGTACGTCGGGGAGATGATCAGCGCGATCGCGATGGTCTCGCCCATCGCCCGGCCGAAGCCCAGCATGATCGCGCCGATCATGCCGCCGCGGCCGTAGGGCAGGACGACGGTGCGCACCATGCCCCAGCGGCTCGAACCCAGGGCGTACGCCGCCTCGCGCTCACCCTGCGGGGCCTGCGAGAACACCTCGCGGGCGATCGAGGCGATGATCGGGATCACCATCAGGCTGACGACCAGGCCGGCGAGGAAGGTGGAGGAGGTGAAGGCGCTGGGAGAGTGGTCGCCGGGCACCTGGAAGATCGGGATGAACGACAGGTGCTCGGACATCCAGCGGATCGTCCCGATGAGGTGCGGCTGCAGGTAGAAGACCCCCCAGAGCCCGTAGATGATGCTGGGGATCGCAGCCATCAGGTCGACGACCGCGATCAGGACCCGGCGCAGCGCGCGCGGGGCGTACTCGGAGATGAACACAGCGGACGACAGGCCGACCGGGACGGCGAACACCAGCGCGATGACGGCGATGAACAGGCCGTTGGGCACCAGGCTCGCGACGCCGAACTTGTTGCTGGCGGGGATCCAGGTCTTGGTGGTCAGGAAGGAGATCCCGGCCCGGTGCAGGGCGCTGCCGGCCTTGATCAGCAGGAAGGCCGCGATCAGGCCGGTGATCGCGAGGACGGCGATCCCGCCGCCGCGCAGCAGCAGGCGCAGCGCGGTGTCCGTCCGGGTCTGCGGGATCGAGATGACCCGGGGCGTGTCGAGCGTCAGGTCCGTCGACGCGGTGGCGGTCATGCCGGGCCACGCTTGAGGCGGAAGCGGCGCAGCCACGCCGGCGCACCCGCGCCCGAGGCGAGCAGATAGGCGGAGGGGGACCCGATCAGCAGCAGCGCCGCGCCCACGATCAGCGCGGGCAGCAGCACCGCGGGGCGGGAACCGTCGCTGCCGTAGCGGTGGCCGAAGGCTGTGGCGGTGGTGGTCGGCGGGCGCGCCCCGGCAGCGGCCGGGGAATTGGCGGCGGTGGCAGCAGCCGCGGCAGCGGTGCCCGCCGACGTGCCGGCCGTCGCCGGCGCCGTGCCTGCTTCCTCGGCCTGCACGGTCGTCGGGCCGGACGGGGCTGTGTAGGACGAGCCCGATACCGGCACTGCGCCCGCAGACGTGGTGCAGATGCGCTGCGCCGCCACCTCAGCTTGTGCCTTCCGGTTCTGCGCGAGCTGGGCAGCCGTCAGCGGGACGAAGCCGAGGTTGAGGTCACCCGGCGCCGTACCCGGCGTCTGGCTTCCCGCCGTCAACGACAGCATCGCGTCGATCGCCCCGGCGGTGGTGGCGGACAGCTTGCAGGTCGGCACCATGGCGTAGACCGGCAGCGTCAGCGGGTAGGCCGCTGGGTTCTTGGCGGTGAAGCTCATGTGCTGGGTGATCCCGTCGGCATTGGTCACCAGGTCCGAGGTGGCCGCGGCCACCGACGCCGGGCTCGGCGCCACGAACGCCCCCGCGGCGTTCTGCAGCTGGGCGGTGGGGAACTGGAACGCGCGCGCCTGCCCCTCATCCATGATCGCGAGCAGGAATCTGGTGCCGGGCGTCTCCGGCGCGACCTTGCTGAAGAAGCAGGGCGGCCCCGGGTTGTACTGGCTCGAGTCCTGCGCCGTCGACCTGTTGGCGAGCAGCGTCGCCGCGACAGCCGGCAGTCCTGTGATCGGGCCCCACGCCACCTGCATCGTGCCGTTGCCGGCGCACGACTCGGAGGCGGGGGCGGTGTAGCCGGGGTCCATCTCCTCGAGCTGGGACGTGGGGTAGCCCGGGTTCTTGTAGTAGGTGTTCACGTGCATGCCCCACTGGTCCTTCGCGCCGGCCAGGAACGCGGCGGCCGCAGGGTTCGAGGCGATCCAGCGGGTCAGCTCGTAGATCAGGTCGCTGTTACCGCTCAGCACCGTGGGCAGGAACGTGCCCAGCTCCATCGTGGAGGTGGTGCCCTGCGCATAGTTCGCCCAGCTCGGGTTGAGCGCCCGGAACTCGGGGTCCAGCAGGATCGTCCCCGGGTTGCCGGCCACCCCCGGGTCGCAGCTGGCGCTCTGCACGGCCGGCGTCGGGCAGTTGCCGTAGCGCAAGGAGTAGGACTGGGTGAGCAGCTTCGCCACCAGCCGGGCATTGAGCTTGAGGGTGGTGACCTGCTTGCCGGTGACGTCGTCGTCCACCACGAGCGCGATCGCGATCGAGGTGTTGGCCATCGGTGCATAGGTGAAGGCCCGCTGGGCTGCCTGGTCGGAGGTGGCGGGTTGCGTGGTGAGGGCGGTGTCCAGGGTCTTCGACAGGCCGACGCCAGGGGTGACGAAGTCGCTGCGGGCCACGTACTCGCTCAGGCCGCCGGCGTAGTCGAACGTGACCGGGGACGCGGCCTGGCACCAGGAAGGGCGCCACTGGGCCATGGCCCGACCGAGCAGCGGCGACCCACCGCTGGTGAACTCGACCGAGGTCGAGGGGCACGAGGCGACCGACGGGGCGAAAGTCAGCGGCACCGTCAACCGGTCTTCCCACGAGCAGGCGTCGCCGATGTAGCTGTCGATGGCCTGCGCCTGGCTGCCGCCGGCGGCGTCCTTGGTGTGGACTGCGCACTTCTTGGCCGAGTACTTGTTCGCGATCGGTCCGCCGAACATCGGGACGACGACGATGGAGCAGGGGGTGGTGGCGTTGCAGCCCAGGAAGGAGTTCTCCTGGTTCGTCTCCACCTGGATGTAGGCCTCACCGGTGCCGTCGGCAGCGGTGAAGGTCTTCACCGCGTTGGCCTCGCCGTCGGTGGCATCCAGGTACTGGTCGGTGGTCCACCGATAGCAGTCGGTCTCGACGTTGGTGCCGCTGCTGCTCGCCTGCTGGTCCGCGTAGGGGGAGGTCGTGGGGGTGTCGCCGCGGCACTCGTAGACGCCGACGCCGTACAGCGTGCCGCCGGTGACGAAGCCGGGGTTGCCGCTCAGCGTGCGGCTCGGGGTGAAGTTCGACCAGGTGACGTGCACGACCTGGTTGGTCAGGTCCTTCGTCTGGTCCACGGTGACGCTGGGCGCCTCGGTCGACAGCGAGTGGGTGGTCGGCTCGTACGCGAAGAGGGCGGGGTTTGTCTGGGTCACGGTGGTCGACGAGCCGACGTCGTCCAGGGCACGAGCCGAGGCGGACGAGGAACCCAGGCCGGCGAGCGGACTCAGCGCCAGCACGACCAGCGCGACGGCGGCGGTGCGACGCGACACCCGGAGGCGGTGGGCGCTGCGGAACACGGTGACCTCTTCATCCTCGGGGGCTGCGACCCTGGGCGTGCTGGGAAGTGATGGCGGCACTGCTGCACCCTGATGCCGGGGGTGTCGCTCCCGGCATCAGGGTGCAGTCAGATCGAGCCGCTGATCAGTTGGTGATCGTGACCTTGCCGCACTTGCCGCCCAGGGTCAGGAACCCGTAGGAGGTGATGATCGAACTCGTGGCCTTGCTGCAGATGTAGCCCTTGTTGTTGCTGGCTCCGAGGAGCGGCTGCAGGTACGTGGGCACGTACTTGGCCTTCTTGCCCGTGCTGCGGACCACGTTGTACAGGGTGATGATGATCGGGAACTTCTTGTTCACGATCTGCTTGGCACCCTTACCGGACGTGGGCGACGTGCCGGCGATCTGACGGAGCGTCAGCGGGCCGGGGTTGTCCGTGCTCGTGCCGTGGCCGTGCACGGTCTGCGAGAGGTAGACCCCCGTCGAGTACGGGAACACGATGTCGTTCTTGTTAGGACCGGTGAAGATCGGGTTGGTGCCCTCGTTCTGCACGACGGAGCCGTCGGTCGGCACCACGCAGCTACCCACCGTCGTGACGCCGATCGCCGACAGGAACGAGGTGCGGATGCCCGCCGACGACGGTGGCTGGACCGGGACGACGGCGTTGCTGCTCGTACCGCCGACCTCGTTCCAGGTGACGGGTCCGGACTCGGAGCTGCTGAGGATGCTCGCGTCGCAGCTGTAGATCGCCTTGAGCTGCGTGATGGTGAGGCTGACCGGAGCGTTGCCGCCACTGGCGGCAGTCCACGTGATTGCGTCCTGACCGAAGGGCACGAAGGCGAGGCCCTTCGGGTCGGTGGCGACAGGTCCGCGGACGGACCGGGCGATGTCGATGCAGTAGTCGGTGGAGTCATTGGCTGGGCGCGCGCCGGCCCCCAGGGCGGCGAGGCCCGCGTTGGTCCCGCTCGGCCGGGTGATGGACGCGCACCCCGCCTTGGGGACGATCGTGCCCGCCGGGGTGGCGTCGTAGCTGTAGAACGGGATCGTCGCCGTCTGGTCGTAGTCGGCCTGGAAGGCGTCCGAGACGGTCTGGGTCGTCTCGGAGCCGACGGCCACGATGCTGTTGTCCGCCGGGGTCACGCCGCTCGGCGGGTCGGCTGAGGCTGGTCCTGCGGTGAGGCTCAGGGCGACGGCGGCGGCGCCGACTCCCACGAGCAAGGTCTGTGACCTGCGCATGCGTAGTCCTTCCTGGACTGGGTAAGACCCGTTTCTTTGGGTCATCCTGACCTTAGCGATCAGGTATGTCCCGATTCAATAGCCCGTTCGGTCCTACTGCGTTGCTCGCCGGTTGCGGCCGACGCGGCCTTTGCCCGTTCGGCTGCGGCGGGAGTGCCGCGCACGCTTAGATGATCCCCGTGCATGACGTGCTGCGGGCCCTGACCGATGATCCCGGCGCGGTGGTGATCGAGCCGCCGGGTACGGGTGATGGGTTCTGGGCCGGCGGCCCGTCCGTCGTCCGCCACCAGGGCGAGTGGTGGCTGGCCTACCGGCTGCGCCGCCCGGTCGACCAGGGTCGCGGCTACGCCAACGTCGTGGCCCGCTCGGCCGACGGACTGCACTTCGAGACCGTGGCCACGGTGACGAGCGCGCAGATGGACGCGGCGTCGCTGGAGCGGCCGGCCCTCGTCGCCGTACCCGGCGGCGGCTGGCGCCTGTACGTCAGCTGCTCCACCGCAGGCTCCAAGCACTGGTGGGTCGAGGCGCTGGACGCGGCCGAGCCGGCCGGTCTGGCCGACGGGGCGCGCACGGTCGTGCTGGCCGGCGACGGCCGGCAGGCGTGGAAGGACGTGGTCGTCCGCGCCGACCCCGACGGCTGGCGGATGTGGGCCTGCCGCCACCCGCTCGACGGTGGGGACGACGAGGCCGACCGGATGACGACGTGGCTCGCCACCAGCCGCGACGGCCTGGCCTGGACCCTCGAGGGCGAGTGTCTGGGGCCGGGCAGCGGCTGGGACAGCCGCGGCGCCCGGGTCTCGGCCGTGCTCCCCGACCCCGACGGCTCGTGGTGGGCCCTGTACGACGGTCGCGCCTCCGCGGCCGAGAACTGGTACGAGCGGACCGGTCTCGCGCACGGCACCGCGGGCGCCCTGTCCGCCGTGGCCGGCCCGGTGCCCGAAACGGCGGGCCGCGCCCTGCGCTACGCCTCGGTTGCCCCGGACGACGGTGGGCTGCGGGTGTACGTCGAGCGGACCCGGGCCGACGGTGCTCACGACCTGCGCACGGTGTACGCGCCGCGGCCGGTCGGCGACAGCCAGTCGCTGTAGTCCTCACCGAGCAGGTCGGACAGCAGGGCGACGTCGTCCACGTACGCGGGCAAGAGCGCCTGCCGGTCGTCGCTCGACAGCAGCTCACGCGGGCCGCTCCCCCGTTGCAGCAACGCCAGCAGGGGGCGCGAGGCCTGCCGCCAGACCTGGGGCGGCGCGTAGGCGCCGACCGCCGCGCCCGCGCGGACGGCCCGGCGCAGGACCGTGTTGGCAGGGGTGTCATCGGCCCACCGCGACACGTTGGACCCCGGGGCGGCGCCGATCAGGCCGGGCCGCACGCCGAGGAACTCGCACAGCCCGTCGAGGGTCTCGGCCGGCTGGTCGATCAGGTTGCGGTAACGCACCACGCGGACCTGCGCGCGGTCGAAGACCGAGAACAGCGACTGCAGCTGCTCGCCGTACCGGCCGAGCTCGAGGTAGCGCCAGAACGGCGCCCAGCCGGCGGCCGTGCGTCGGGCCTCCTGGGCGCAGGCGGCGCGGAAGTCGGCAATGGGCTCCAGGCCGTCGGCCCGCAGGTGGGTCCAGTTGGAGAACGCCCGGTCCAGTGGGTCGCGGATCACCGCGATCAGCTTCGCCCGGGGGATCGCCGCGGCGATGCGGTGGTGGGACGCCGCGTCCCACAGGTAGAACGGGGTGGTCTCGAACCGGAGCGTGCCGGCGGGGGCGTCGGCGAAGAGCGCCTCGTAGCGGTCCCGCTGCCAGATCCACTCGCGCGCGCTGTGCGCATCGCCGGGTCCGCGCTGGTACGCCGGGTCGGGCCGTCGTCCGTCGCAGAGGAAGTGCTTGGTCTCCTTGGGGACGGCCGCGAAGAGCTGAGGATGCTGGGAGAGCGCGGCATGCAGCGCGGTCGACCCCGCCTTGGGCGCGCCGATGACGAGGAAGTCGGGCAGCACCATCTCGGCCTCCTGGGTGGTCTCCGGCGCCGTCGGCCGAGGGTAAGCGTAAACCAGATAGCGCCGATCGGATATCTCTTCTTTCGTCGCCTTACTGAATTCTCGTCACCCCCGGCGCAGCCTGTAGGCCCCATTTCGGGTGCTTGTGTAGACAGTGTCTACACAAGCGTGCTAGACAGGCCCATGGACGCCACCGGGCTGCGGTCCCGGCTGCTGGCCGCCGCGGTCGACATCCTCGGCGAGCGTGGGCCGGAGGGCGCGACACTCCGGGCCATCGCGCGCCGGGCCGGTGTCTCGCACGGCGCCCCGCTACGGCACTTCCCCAGCCACACCGCCCTGCTCAGCGAGGTGGCCGCCGACGGTTTCCGTCAGCTCGAGACGTCCGTCGACGTGCATGCCCGCGAGGCCGGGCCGGGCTCGCGCGACCGGCTCGCCGCCGGTGGTCGCGGATACGTGGCCTTCGCGCTGGCCAACCCCGGTGTCTTCGGCCTGATGTGGCGCGCCGACCTGCTCGACTTCGGCCGTCCCGCGCTGGCCCGGCACGCGCCCGCGGCCTTCGGCGGCCTCACCCGGCTCGTCCGGGACTGCCAACGCGACGGATGGCGGCCCGAGGCCGACACCGCCCTGCTCGCCGGGTCGCTCTGGGCCACCGTGCACGGGGTGGCCCAGCTCTGGCTGTTCCGCGTCATGCAGGCCGCCACCGGAGCGCCGTCAGTCGACATCGTCCTCGACACCGCGGTGGCCCTGCTCCTCGAGACCCCCGTCCGCCCGTCCAACCCGCCCGCCGAGAGGTGCCCCGCATGACCGCTCCCACCCAGACCCCGACGACCCCCGCCAGCGGCGGGAACCGCTATCTGGCCGGCAACTTCGCCCCCGTCGCGGAGGAGCTGACCGCGTTCGACCTGCCGGTGACCGGCACGATCCCCGCCGGCCTGGAGGGGCGGCTGCTCCGCATCGGCCCCAACCCCGTCGTGGCCGAGGACCCCTCGACCTACCACTGGTTCACCGGCACCGGGATGGCGCACGGCGTCCGCCTGCGGGACGGCCGCGCGGAGTGGTACCGGAACCGCTTCGTCCGCAGCGACCGGGTCACCGCCGCCCGGGGGTGGCCGGAGGTGCCGGGCCCGCGCCATGGGATGGGGGACGGGACGGCCAACACCAACATCATCGGCCACGCCGGGCGCACGCTGGCGATCGTCGAGGCCGGCGCGCTGCCGGTCAAGCTCGGCTACGAACTGGAGACGCTCGCCCGCACGGACTTCGGGGGCACCCTGCCCGGCGGCTTCACGGCCCACCCCAAGCTCGACCCGGCCACCGGGGAGCTGCACGCCGTCGTCTACTACTGGCAGCACGGCTACCTGCAGTACGTGGTGGTGGGTGCCGACGGCGCCGTGCGGCGGACCGTGGAGGTGCCCGTCGCCGACGGCCCGATGGTGCACGACATGGCGCTGACCCCCACGTACGCGGTGCTGCTCGACCTGCCGGTCACCTTCGACCTGGCCACGGCGATGACCGGCGCCGCGCTCCCCTACCGGTGGAACCCCGACCACGCCGCGCGGGTGGGCCTGCTCCCCCGCGAGGGCGGGGCCGGCGACGTGATCTGGTGCGAGGTCGACCCCTGCTACGTCTTCCACGTGCTGAACGCCTACGACGACGGCGCCACGGTGGTCGCCGACGTCGTCCGCCACCCGAGGATGTTCGCCACCGATGTGCTCGGGCCCAACGAGGGCACGCCGACGCTGGAGCGCTGGACCATCGACCCCGGCACCGGCCGGGTGCACGAGCAGCGCCTCGACGACCGGGGCCAGGAGTTCCCGCGTCACGACGAGCGCCGCTCGGGTCTGCGCCACCGCTACGGCTACGCCGCGGCGGTCGGCGACGGGTTGGAGATGGGGCCCGCTCTCAAGCACGACCTGGTGGCCGGCACCACCGAGGTCCACGACTACGGCCCGGGCCGGGTCACCCTCGAACCGCTGTTCGTGCCGCGCCACCCCGATGCCGCGGAGGACGACGGCTGGGTGATGTCCTACGTGTACGACGCGACGACCGGCACCAGCGACGTGGTCATCCTCGCCGCGCAGGACTTCGCGGGCGACCCGGTGGCCACCATCGCGCTGCCCGGCCGGGTACCGTTCGGCTTCCACGGGAACTGGATCGAGGACGCCTCGATCCCGGGCTGACCGCTGCAGCGGTGCGCGAGCGAGACCGACCCGACTGCAGCGGCGATGGGTGCTCGCCTCTTCCGTCGGCGGGATAGCGTCGAGCCACCGCACCGACGAGGAGCTGTGATGAGCGAGCCCGGCCTGTCCAACCTGCTCACCGAGACCCGGCGGTTCCCCCCGCCGCCGGGTCTCGCAGCGGGGGCGATCGCCACCGCGAAGACCTACCTCGAGGCGGCCGAGGACCGGCTGGGCTTCTGGGCAGCCCGGGCCGCCGAGCTGCAGTGGGCGAAGCCCTGGGACACGGTGCTCGACTGGTCCGGGGCACCGTTCGCCCGGTGGTTCGACGGCGGCGAGCTCAACGTCTCGGTGAACTGCCTCGACCGGCACGTGGCGGCCGGCCTGGGCGGGCGGGTCGCCTTCCACTGGGAGGGCGAACCGGAGGGCGACCGGCGGACCCTCACCTACGCCGACCTGCTCGCGGAGGTCTGCCGGGCCGCCAACGCCCTGACCGAGCTCGGCGTACAGGCCGGTGACCGGGTGTGCGTCTACATGCCGATGATCCCGGAGACGGTGGTGACGATGCTGGCCTGCGCCCGCATCGGGGCCCCGCACAGCGTGGTCTTCGGCGGGTTCTCCGCGCAGGCGCTCGTCGACCGCATCCAGGACGCCGACGCGCGGGTGATCGTCACCGCGGACGGCGGCTACCGCCGGGGCGCCCCGGCCGCACTGAAGCCGGCGGTGGACGAGGCCCTGACGCGGTGTCCCGACGTGCGGTCGGTGCTCGTGGTGCGCCGCACCGGCCAGGAGGTGGACTGGACCGAGGGCCGCGACGTGTGGTGGCACGACGTCGTCGCGAAGCAGCCGGAGACCCATGCGGCGCAGGCCTTCCCGGCGGAGCACCCGCTCTACCTGCTCTACACCTCGGGCACCACCGGCAAGCCCAAGGGCATCCTGCACACCTCGGGCGGATACCTCACCCAGGTCGCGACCACGCATCGGTACGTCTTCGACCTGAAGCCCGAGACCGACGTGTACTGGTGCGCGGCCGACGTCGGCTGGGTCACCGGCCACTCGTACATCTGCTACGGGCCACTGGCCAACGGGGCGACCTCGGTGCTGTACGAGGGCACCCCCGACACCCCCGCGCGGGACCGCTGGTGGCAGATCGTCGAGCGCTACGGCGTGACCATCCTCTACACCGCGCCGACCACCATCCGGACGTTCATGAAGTGGGGCGAGCAGCTGCCGGGCGGCCACGACCTGTCCTCGCTCAAGGTGCTGGGCAGCGTGGGTGAGCCCATCAACCCCGAGGCCTGGATGTGGTACCGCCGGGTCATCGGCGGGGAGCGGTGCCCGATCGTGGACACCTGGTGGCAGACCGAGACCGGCGCGATGATGATCACACCGCTGCCGGGCGTCACGGCGACCAAGCCGGGCAGCGCGATGACCCCGTTCCCCGGGATCTCGGTGGCGGTCGTCGACAACGACGGCCAGGAGGTCGGCAACGGGGAGGGTGGCTACCTCACGCTGACCGAGCCGTGGCCCTCGATGCTGCGCGGCATCTGGGGGGACGAGCAGCGTTTCAAGGACACGTACTGGAGCCGGTTCACCGGCCAGTACTTCGCCGGCGACGGGGCGAAGAAGGACGATGACGGCGACCTGTGGCTGCTGGGCCGGGTCGATGACGTGATGAACGTGTCCGGCCACCGCATCTCCACCACCGAGGTGGAGTCGGCGCTGGTGTCACACCCCAGCGTCGCGGAGGCGGCGGTCGTCGGCGCCACCGACGAGACGACCGGCCAGGGCATCGTCGCGTTCGTGACGCCCAAGGGCTCGGTGGCCGACGACGTCGCGAATGGCGCAGCCTTCGTGCACGAGCTGCGCGAGCACGTCGCCGTCCAGATCGGCAAGCTGGCCAAGCCCCGGCAGATCCTGATCGTGCCGGAGCTGCCCAAGACCCGCAGCGGCAAGATCATGCGGCGGCTGCTGCGCGACGTCGCCGAGCACCGCGAGCTCGGCGATGTCACCACCCTCGCCGACCCCACTGTGGTCAATGCCATCGGCGACCGGATGAAGGACCCCGCCGCCGACGAGGAATCCTGACCGTCGTCAGTCGCCGACCTTGTAGCCGAGATGCGGCGTGTTCACCGCGACACGCCGCCCCGTACGGACATTTCCCACATCTCGACGGATCGTTCAAGGGGTGAGTGCGCAGGCGCCGTGTCGGGGGCGGAGGGTGAATGGGCCTCACTGTCAGGCGGCGGCGTCCTCGGCGGCGAGGTCGATGGTGTGCTTGGGTCCGGTGAACCAGTTCTTGACCGACAGGTGCCAGTAGACCCAGAGCAGCAGCAGCGCGCCCGGGACGACGAGGATCGTGTAGTTCACGTACTTCCAGGCGAACCCGTCGTTCCAGGGCATCCCGAGGCTGGAGGTCGGCAGCAGCGCGATGATCGACGTCACGACGATCTCGACCAGCGCGACGAGGCTCATCCAGACGTACTTGCGACCCAGGGTCCAGTTGCCCGGCACGAAGCTCGAACCCGCCCGCCAGCGGTAGTAGATCGGGATGGCAAAGGCCACGTACAGGCCGATGACGCCGATCGACACCACGGCGAAGAACGCGACCGGCACGGGCGCGCCGTTGATGTCCACCTTCACCAGTGCGGGCAGCGTCAGGATCACCGAGACCACCGCGGTGGCCACGACTCCGAAGATCGGCACCCGGCTCGGGCTGAGCTTGGCCCAGTACGTGCCTCCCGGCACCGCACCGTCCCGACTGAAGGCGTAGAGCATCCGCGTGGTGCTGGTCATGCAGGCGACGGTGCAGAAGAACTGGCCCGCCGCCGACACCGTCAGCACGGTCCCGGCCCAGTGCGAGGACAGGGCCTGGCTGAAGATCACCGCGACGCCGCCGCCGCCGGCCGTCACCTTGTCCTGGTCCTGCACCGCGAACAGGAACGACAGCAGCAGGATCCAGCCACCGATGGCCGAGTAGAAGATCGACCGCCACATCCCCTTGGCCGCGCTGTTCGCGGCGCTCCGGGTCTCCTCCGACAGGTGCGCCGAGGCGTCGTAGCCGGTGATCGTGTACTGGGTGAGGATCGCCGAGAGCGGCAGCACGTAGAGGATGAAGCCGGCGCCGTGGGTCTTGCTGCCGAACAGGCCGGTGTTGTTCACCGTGTGCGAGAAGACCGCCGACGCGCTGGCGTGGTGGTTCGGCACGAAGATCAGGATCAGCACGACCGCCGAAGCACCGGCGACGTGCCACCAGACCGAGACGTTGTTGAGGATCGCCAGCAAGTGGCTGGAGAAGATGTTGATCAGTGACGCGAGCAGCAGGATGACCAGGAACTCGATGAACACCCGCGTCGGCGAGTAGTGGCTGGCCCACGACGTGCTGAACGTGCTGACGGTGAGGTCGAAGAACGTGGCGCAGCCGTACGCGACCGAGGCGACGATCGCGAGCAGCCCGATCAGGTTGAGCCAGCCGGTGTAGTACCCGGCCTTGGGACCGCCGAGCTTCGAGGCCCACCAGTAGATGCCACCGGAGGTGGGGAACGCCGAGACCAGCTCGGACATGCACAAGCCGATCACCAGGATGAACACCGAGATGATCGGCCAGCCCCAGGCGATCGCGGCCGGCCCGCCGTTGTTCCACCCCAGCCCGAAGCTGGTGAAGCACCCCGCCAGGATCGAGATGATCGAGAACGAGATGGCGAAGTTGGAGAAGCCCGACCAGGAGCGGTTCAGCTCCTGCTTGTAGCCGAGCTCGGCCAGCCGCTGCTCGTCACTGCCCAGCTGCGTGATGTCAGCCATGCACGTTCTCCTCACTGCTCATGGTTCGCGGACCTCGGTGATCAGACGTGCCAGGTCGGGTGAGCCGAAGGCCTCGACCGCGCGCTCGTACTTCGCCAGCCCCCACGCCCAGAAGTCGAAGTCCAGGTCGCTGGTCGCGGCCTGGATGGAGGCCCAGAGCGTCCAGCCGTAGTCCGACATCAGCGCGAACAGGGCGGTCCGAGCCACGCGCCGTGGCGAGGCGGTGCCGAAGTACGCGGCGACCAGCTCGGCGAGCCGGTCCGGTCCGAGCCGGGCCTCGCTGCAGATGTTGCCCAGCTCGAAGCAGGGGTCGCCGTTGCCGGCGTACTCGAAGTCGATCAGCCACAACCGGCCGTCGGCCGCCATGATGTTGGCCGGCAGCAGGTCGTTGTGACACGGCACGGTGGGCTCCGGGTGGGCCGCCAACGCGGCCTCGATCACCGCCACCGAAGGCGCAAGGTCGCGGTACGAGGCCGGCAGCCGGAAACCGCCCGCCAGCACGAGGTCGAGGTAGCGGCGCTGCACCGCGAACATGTCGAAGTCCGTCGGGAACCGCGGTCCCGCGTGCAGTGCCCGGCAGGTCGCCGCGAGCCGGCCGAGCGTCGCGCTGTCGTCCAGGTCCGCGGCGCCGAAGGTCTGGCCGTCGATCCATTCCAGCACGAGTGCGCCCAGCTCCGGCGCCCACGCCCGCACCGCGGGAGCGACGCCGGTGGTCGCGGCCGCCTGCGAGCTCGCGTGCTCGGCGACACGGTCGATCGCGAGCAGGGCCGAGGGTTCGGACAGCCGGACCACCACCGGCCGGGCGGTGGCCCCGCTCACGCGGTAGTTGCGGTTCGTGAGCCCGCCGGGCAGCGGGGTCGCCGCCACGGCCGCGGCGTCCGCGCCGGGGATGCGGGCCACCGCGCCCCGGATCCGCCGCAGGTCGTCGGGGTCGATGCCGACCGGGGGCGACGGCGCGACGGCAGACGGCGCACCGGTCACGGCTCTCCTCACGGTCGACGGCCAGCACACCGCGTCGTGTGGCATGTTCCCGGCAGGAAGATCTCGAGATGGCACGGATGGTAGGGGCTGAGGCCCCGCAAGGTCCAGGGCCCGGACCTTTCCCACCGCCGGTACGCCCGCAATGATGGGCGCGTGAGCCCCGGCCGCGACCTGCCCGCCGCGGCCCGCGTCGTGGTGGTCGGCGGTGGCGTCGGCGGGGCCAGCGTGGCCTTCCACCTGAGCGAGCTGGGCGAGCACGACGTGCTCGTGCTCGACCGGGCCGAGCTGACCAGCGGCTCGACGTTCCACTCCGCCGGGCTGGTCGGGCAGCTGCGGGCCGACCCGACGCTGACGCGGATGAACGCGTACTCCGTCGAGCTCTACCGTCGGCTCCAGGCCGGCGAGAACCCGGTCGGGTGGACCGAGAGCGGCAGCATCAAGCTCGCCTCCAGCCCTCAGCGGCTGCAGGAGATCCGCCGTCAGGTCAGCTGGGCGCGCAGCGTGGACCTGCCGCTGGTGGAGATCTCGGTGGCCGAGGCGGCCGAGCGGTTCCCGCTGATCAGCACCGACGGCGTGGTGGGCGCCGCGTACCTGCCGTCGGACGGCTACCTGGACCCCTCGCAGCTGTGCCACTCGCTGGCCTCGGCCGCCCGCGGCGGCGGCGTGCACATCGCCACCCACACCCGGGTGCTGGGCCTGGATGCCGACCGCGGCCGGGTGACGGGCGTCCGCACCGACCGGGGGGCCGTGGCGTGCGAGGTCGTGGTCAACTGCGGCGGGATGTTCGCGGCCGAGATCGGCCGGCTGGCCGGCGTCCGCGTGCCGGTGGTCCCGATGTCGCACCAGTACGTGGTCACCGAGCCGTTCCTCGAGCCGGGCGCCGCGCTGCCGACGCTGCGCGACCCGGACCTGCTCGTCTACTACCGGCAGGAGGTGGGCGGCCTGCTGATGGGCGGGTACGAGCGCGACCCGGCGCCGTTCGCCACCGGTCCGAGCCGGCACGACGCCATCCCGGCCGACTTCAACGGGCGGTTGCTGCCGGCGGACTGGCCACGCTTCGAGCAGCTCGCGGCCAACGCCCAGCGTCGGGTTCCCGGGCTCGGCGACGTCGGCGTGCGCACGCTGATCAATGGCCCGGAGGCCTTCACCCCCGACAACGAGTTCTGCCTCGGCGAGACCGAGGTCGCCGGGTTCTTCGTGGCCGCCGGGTTCTGCGCGCACGGCATCGCCGGGGCGGGCGGGATCGGCAAGGTGATGGCCGAGTGGATCGTTGCCGGCGACCCCGGGATGGACCTCTCGCACATGGACATCTCCCGGTTCGGCCGACAGTGGCGCTCACCCGGCCTCACCCTGGCCCGCACCGTCGAGACCTACCAGCGCTACTACGACGTCTCGTACCCCGGCCGCCAGCACCTCGCCGGCCGCCCGCTGCGCACCTCGCCCGCCTTCGACTGGCACCGGGCGCACGACGCCGCGCTGGCGGAGAAGGCCGGCTGGGAGCGGGTCGAGTACTACCGCCCGCACGCGGCGCGGGGCGACGCGACGCTGCGACCCGAGGGCTGGGCCGGCCGGGACTGGTCCCCGGCGGTGGGGGTCGAGCATCACGCAACCCGCTGCACTGCAGGGCTTTTCGACGAGTCCTCCTTCGCCACCCTCGAGGTGTCCGGTGTCGATGCGGCGACCTTCCTCTCCTGGGCCTGCGACAATGACGTGGCCGGCGCGGTCGGCGGCATCACGTACACCCAGGCCCTGAACCGGCGCGGCGGCATCGAGGCCGACTTCACCGTGACCCGGCTGGCCGACGACGTGTTCGCCGTCGTGACGGGCACCGCGAACGGTGCCCGCGACCTGGCCTGGCTGCGCCGGCAGGCTCGTCGTCGCGAGGCGGCCGTCCGGATCGCCGACCTCACCGGGCGCTGGGCCTGCTACGCACTCTGGGGCCCGGCGGCGCGCGAGATCCTCGGTCCGCTCACCCCGGCCGACCTGGGCGCGCAGGCGTTCCCCTTCCTGACCGCACAGGAGATCAGCGTCGGGGACGTGCCGGTGCGGGCGCAGCGCATCACCTTCGTGGGCGAGCTCGGTTGGGAGCTCTACTGCCCCGCCGAGTACGGCGCCCGGCTGTGGTCGGACCTGTGCGCGGCCGGGGCGGCCCACGGGCTCGTGCCAGGCGGCTATCGGGCCATCGAGAGTCTGCGGCTCGAGAAGGGCTACCGCGTCTGGGGCAGCGACCTGACCGCGGAGACGACGCCGGACGAGGTCGGCCTCGGGTTCTGCGTGAAGCTCGAGAAGCCGGGCGGGTTCGAAGGGCGCGACGCGCTGGTGGCCGCCCGGGAGCGGGGACGGACCCGACGGCTCTGCGCCCTGCTCCTGGACGAGCCCCGGCAGGTCGTGCTCGGCGGGGAGCCGGTCACCGTCGCCGGCCGGGTCAGCGGGCGGGTCACGTCGGGGGGCTTCGGCTACACCGTCGGCCGCTCCATCGCCTACGCCCTCCTCGCCGTCGAGGACGCCGGCCCGGGGACGGCGGTGGCGGTCGACCTGTTCGGCCGGGCTGTCGCCGCGACGGTCGTACCCGAGCCCGTGCATGTCGGCGGCGACTGATGGCGGCGCGCATCGGCATCACGACCTACCGGGAGCAGGCCGAGTTCGGCGTGTGGTCGGAGCCCGCAGACCTGCTGCCCACCTCGTACGCGGACGTCGTGGCGGCCGCAGGCGGCGTCCCGCTGCTGCTCCCCCCGGCGGGCGCGCCGGCGGCGGACACGCTCGACGCCCTGGACGGGCTGGTGCTGGGCGGCGGCGCCGACGTCGACCCGGCGCGCTACGGGGCGCCGCGGGACCCGCGTACGGGTCCGCCGCGGCCCGACCGCGACGGGTGGGAGCTCGCCCTGGTCGACGGCGCGCTGCGGCGCGGCCTGCCGGTGCTCGGGGTCTGTCGCGGGATGCAGGTGCTGGCCGTCGCCCTCGGCGGCAGCCTCCTGCAGCACCTGCCCGACCGGGTGGGCGGGGACGCGCACTGCCCGACCGTCGGCAGACACGGCCGGCACGGCGTACGACTCGCAGCGGGCAGCCGGCTCGGCGACCTCCTCGGCGAGCGGGCGGAGGTGGCGACGTACCACCACCAGGCGGTGGACGTGCTGCCGGCGACCGCCGTGCCGACCGGCTGGGCCGACGACGGCACGGTGGAGGCGTTCGAGCTGACGGGCAGCCCGTGGGCCGTCGGCGTCCAGTGGCACCCCGAGGTTCACGACGGCGCCCGCCTGTTCGCGGGCTTCGTCGCCGCCTGCGGGGCGGCGGCGCGATGAGCGCGGGCAACGTGGAGGCCCTGTGGGCGCAGGCGGTCTTCTGCGCCGTACCCGTGCGCAACGCGTTCGAGGTCACCGTCGAGCGGCTCGCCCAGGGCATCCGCCTCGGCGTGCTCGTGGGCGGGGACCGGCTGCCGCCGGAGCGCGAGCTGGCCGACACCTTCGGTGTCTCGCGCGTCACCCTCCGCGAGGCGATCAAGGCGCTGCGCGCCGCGGGCCTGCTGGCGTCGAGGCGCGGGCGGGGTGGGGGCACGTTCGTGCTCACCCCCGCAGCGCAGCGACCAGGGCGCGCACAGCCCACCGATGTCGCGGCGCCCGGACTGAACGACACCCTGGAGCTGCGGCACATCGTCGAGCCGGGGGCAGCCGCCCTGGCCGCGACCCGGACGCTGTCGGCGGCCGACCGAGCCACCCTGCACCGCTGCCTGCGCGAGGCCACCGAGTGCGACACGGCCGTGCGGCGACTGTCGGACTGCCGCCTGCACATGGCCATCGCGGCCGCCGGGGAGAGCGCGTCGGTGGTCTCGGTGGTCGCCGACGTACAGATGCGACTGACCGAGCTGCTGCGCGCCATCCCGGTGCTCCCCGCCAACATCGCGCACTCCGACCGGCAGCACGCCGCCGTGGTGGCCGCGATCCTCGAAGGTCGCCCGGACGCCGCCCGCACGGCCATGGAGGAGCACGTGGACGGGACGGCCGCGCTGCTGCGGGCACTGCTCCGCTGACCCGACAAGGTACGTTCACCGGACCTTCGCCCCAGGGAGACCGCGATGCCTCCGTTGAGCCTCGAGGAGCTGCGCGAGGACGTCGCGCGCGGCGCCGTCGACACCGTCGTGCTGGCGATCGTCGACATGCAGGGCCGGCTGCAGGGAAAGCGCTGCGACGCCGCGTACTTCCTGGCCGACGTGGTGGGGCCGGGTGCCGAGGGCTGCAACTACCTGCTCGCGGTCGACGTGGAGATGAACACCGTCGGCGGGTACGCGATGTCGTCGTGGCAGCAGGGCTACGGCGACCTGGTGATGGCTCCGGACCTGGCGACCCTGCGCCGGGTGAGCTGGCAGCCTGGGACGGTACTGCTGCTGGCGGACGCGACCTGGCACGACGGGTCGCCGGTGCTCGCCTCGCCGCGGCAGATTCTGCGCCGCCAGCTGGACCGCCTCGCCGAGCACGGCTGGCAGGCGATGGTCGGCACCGAGCTGGAGTTCCTCTTGTTCGACGACAGCTACGAGAGTGCCTGGGCTGCAGGCTATGCCGGGCTCACGCCGGCCAACCAGTACAACCTCGACTACTCGATCCTCGGCACCAGCCGGGTCGAGCCGCTGCTGCGGGAGATCCGGCTCGGGATGCGCGACGCTGGGATGCAGGTCGAGTCCGCCAAGGGCGAGTGCAACCCGGGCCAGCAGGAGATCGCGTTCAAGTACACCGATGCGCTGAGTACCTGCGACAACCACGTCATCTACAAGAACGGGGCGAAGGAGATCGCGGCGCAGCGCGGGTCGGCGCTGACGTTCATGGCCAAGTACAACGAGCGCGAGGGCAACTCCTGCCACATCCACCTCTCGCTCCGGACCGCCGACGACGAGCCGGTGTTCGCCGGCGACCGGCCGCACGGGGTGTCGCCGGTGTTCGAGCATTTCCTCGCCGGGCAGCTCGCCGGCCTGCGCGAGCTGAGCTACTTCTTCGCCCCGAACATCAACTCCTACAAGCGCTACCAGGCCGGCTCGTTCGCGCCGACCGCCGTCCTGTGGGGCCTGGACAACCGCACCTGCGCGCTGCGCGTCGTCGGCCACGGCGCGGGGCTGCGCTTCGAGAACCGCGTCCCCGGCGGGGACGTCAACCCGTACCTCGCGGTGGCCGCCATGATCGCCGCCGGCCTGCACGGCATCGAACAGGA
Organism: uncultured bacterium; assembly: GCA_964245825.1. Classification (GTDB taxonomy): domain Bacteria; phylum Actinomycetota; class Actinomycetes; order Mycobacteriales; family CAJCIY01; genus CAJCIY01. Next base: position 104,217 of record CAXTNT010000005.1, read on the forward strand.
GCTGCCGCTGCCCGAGCCGCAGGCCGGGAACGCCTACGAGACGGCGGCTCCGCGGGTGCCGACCTCCCTGCGCGAGGCCGGCGCGCTGCTCGAGGGCAGCGCGCTCGCGCGGGCGGCGCTGGGCGAGGAGGTGGTCGACCACTACGTCAACGCGGCCCGCGTCGAGGTGACCGCGTTCGACGCGGCCGTCACCGACTGGGAGCGCGTCCGCTGCTTCGAGCGGATGTAGGGAATGGCCGCCTGCGCCGTCATCAACCCGGCGACCGAGGAGGTGGTCGAGACCGTCGAGCTGTTGGACGAGGACGCCACCGACGCGGCGATCAGCCGCTCCCGCCGGGCGTTCGCCGCCTGGCGGCACGTCAGCCCGGGTGACCGCGGCCGGCTGCTACGGCGGTTCGCCGAGGCCGTCGACGGCGAGCTGGCGGCCCTCGCCCGGCTGGAGGTCGCCAATGCCGGGCACACGCTCACCAACGCGCGCTGGGAGGCCGGCAACGCCCGCGACGTCATCGGCTACTACGCCGCGGCGCCGGAGCGGCTGATCGGGCAGCAGATCCCTGTCGCGGGCGGCATCGACGTCACGTTCCACGAGCCACTGGGCGTCGTCGGGGTGATCGTCCCGTGGAACTTCCCGATGCCGATCGCGGCGTGGGGCTTTGCGCCGGCGCTGGCTGCCGGCAACACGGTGGTGCTGAAGCCGGCCGAGCTCACGCCGCTGACCGCGCTACGGCTGGCCGACCTGGCGCTGGCCGCGGGGATCCCGCCCGACGTCTTCCAGGTGCTCCCCGGCCGCGGCGACGTCGTCGGTGCGCGCTTCGTCTCCTCGCCGGACGTCGCGAAGGTCGTGTTCACCGGCTCGACCGACGTGGGTCGAGCGGTCGCCGCCGGCTGCGCGAGCCGGCTGAAGCCGGTGACCCTCGAGCTCGGCGGCAAGAGCGCCAACATCGTGTTCGCCGACGCCGACCTTGCCGAAGCGGCGGCCACCGCGCCGTACGCGGTCTTCGACAACGCTGGCCAGGACTGCTGCGCCCGGTCGCGGATCCTGGTCCAGCGCAGCGCGTACGAAGAGTTCATGGCGGGCTTCGAGACCGCGGTGCGCGCCGTGGTGGTCGCCGACCCGCGGCAGGAGGCGACCGAGATGGGCCCGCTGATCAGCGCGGCGCACCGGGACCGGGTAGCCGCGTACGTGCCCGACGAAGCAGTGGTGGCCTTCCGCGGAAGCGCACCGACCGGGGCCGGCTTCTGGTACCCCCCGACGGTGCTGACGCCGACCGACCCCCACGACCGGGCGCTGCACGAGGAGATCTTCGGGCCGGTGGTCACCGTGACCACCTTCACCGACGAGCAGGACGCGGTCCGGATCGCCAACGACAGCCAGTACGGCTTGTCGGGCTCCATCTGGACGCGGGACGTCGGCCGCGCCATCCGGGTGAGCCGCGCGGTCGAGGCCGGCAACCTCTCGGTCAACTCCAACTCCTCGGTGCGCTACTGGACGCCGTTCGGCGGCTTCAAGTCCTCGGGGCTGGGCCGTGAGCTCGGTCCGGACGCGCCGCTGGCGTTCACCGAGACCAAGAACGTGTTCCTGTCCACGACCTGAGCGAAGGAGGCTGGGAGATGTCAGCAGCGATCGGCCGGCTGGCCGGCAAGATCGCGGTGGTCACCGGCGCCGGCAGCGGCATCGGCCTGGCCACCGCCCGGCGCTTCGCCGCGGAGGGCGCCCGCGTCGTGTGCGCTGACGTGGACCCCGTCGGCGGCCGGGCCGCGGCCGACGAGGTCGGCGGCGAGTTCGTGGCCGTCGATGTCACCTCCGAGAGCGAGGTGGCGGCCCTGTTCGCGGGCGCGGTCGACACCTACGGCACGCTCGACATCGCCTTCAACAACGCCGGCATCTCACCCCCCGACGACGACTCGATCCTGAGCACCGGCCTGGCGGCCTGGCAGCGGGTGCAGGAGGTCAACCTGACCTCGGTCTTCCTGTGCTGCAGGTACGCGATCGAGCAGATGCGCGCGCACGGCGGCGGGTCGATCATCAACACCGCCTCGTTCGTCGCGGTCCTCGGCTCGGCGACCTCCCAGATCTCCTACACCGCCAGCAAGGGCGGGGTGCTGGCGCTGAGCCGCGAGCTCGGGGTCCAGTTCGCCCGCGATGGGATCCGGGTGAACGCGCTCTGCCCCGGGCCGGTCAACACGCCCATGCTGCAGGAGCTGTACGCCGCCGACCCCGAGCGGGCCGCCCGACGGCTGGTGCACGTGCCGATGGGGCGGTTCGCCGAGCCGGCGGAGATCGCCGCGGCCGTCGCCTTCCTGGCCAGCGACGACGCGTCCTTCATCACCGCGTCGAGCTTCCTGGTCGACGGCGGCATCAGCGGCGCGTACGTCACGCCGCTGTAGGTCAGATGCCCTCCCGCACCACCCGCAGCACCTCCGCCATGCCTGCCTCGCGGACGGCGGCGGGTGCCTGCCGGAGCGGACCGTCGAGTAGCAGCATCGAGAACCCGTGCACGGCGGACCAGGCGGCGACCTCCGCGTTCCGCCGGCGCGCCGGAGTGATCGCCTTCACCGCGACCAGCTCGTCGAGGCACCGCGAGAGCTGGGCGTAGGGCGACGGCGCGTCGGTCTCCGCTGCCAGGTCCTCGAGCGAGGACCCGCACGCCGTCCGGAACAGGCCGGGTCGGGTCACGGCGAATTCGACGTACGCACGGCCGGCCGCCGCCAGCCGCGCCCAGGCGGCCGCCTTGCCGCGACCGGTGGCGGCGCGGGAGATGCGGGCCGCGGTCAGCCGACCGAACTCGGTCATGGCCCTCGCCGCCACCGCCCGCAGCAGCGCGTCGCGGTCGGCGAAGTGCCGGTACGCGGCGTTGTGCGAGACGCCGACCCGGCGGGACACCTCACGGAGCACGACCGCGTCGGGCCCGCGCTCGGCGGCCAGTTCCAGGCCGGCCTCGACCAACGCCTCGCGCAGGTTCCCGTGGTGGTAGGGCACAGACTCCATGTTGACATAGACAACATGCTGGGTCCACCCTGGCCATGTGACCACCGACAACATGCGGAGGACCCCGGTGAGCCGTCGCCCGTACGCCGTGCTGCTCGTCGCCTGCCTCGCGACCTTCGCGATCAACCTCGACACCAACCTCGTCAACGTCGCCCTGCCGACGCTGACCCGGCAGCTCGGGGCCAGCACCCGCGACCTGCAGTGGGTGGTCGACGCCTACAACCTCGCGTTCGCCGGCCTCGTGCTGGGCGCCGGCAGCCTCGGTGACCGCTTCGGCCGGCGCCCCGTACTCATCGTCGGCCTGCTGGGGTTCGCGGCCGCCAGCGGCGCCGGCGCGCTGTGCAGCACGGCCGCCCAGCTCGTCGTCGTGCGGCTGGTGATGGGGGTCTTCGCCGCGATGATCTTCCCGACCACGCTCTCGATCATCGCCAACGCCTTCCCGGAACCGGCCGCCCGGGCAAAGGCGATCGGCATCTGGGGCGCCGTGGTCGGCGTGGCCGTCGCCGTCGGCCCGGTGACGGGTGGCCTGCTGCTCGAGCACTTCTGGTGGGGCAGCGTCTTCGTCGCGCTGGTCCCGGTCGCCTTCCTCACCGCCGGGCTGGCCGCGCTGCTGGTCCCGGAGTCGCGCGACCCGCTGGCCCCTGGGATCGACCTGCCCGGCGTGGTCGCCGCGTCCGCGACGATCGGCGTCCTGGTCTACTCGATCATCGAAGCCCCACACGTGGGGTGGCGGTCCGCGCAGACCCTGGGTGGCTTCGCCGGCACCGCGGCCCTGGCGGCCGCCTCCGTCGCGGTCGAGCGGCGGGCGGCACATCCCATGATCGACCTGTCGGTGTTCCGTACCCGCGCCTTCTCCGCCGCCAGCGTGTCTGTCACGGTTGCCTTCTTCGCCCTGTTCGGCTTCATCTTCCTGGTGACGCAGTTCTTCCAGTTCGTCCGCGGCTACGGCGCGCTGTCCACCGGCGTCCGGATCCTCCCGGTTGCCGGCAGCATCGCGGCCGGGGCGGTCCTCGGGCCGCTGCTGGTCCGGCGGTTCGGCACCCGCGCCGTGGTGATGACCGGGCTGACGCTCCTCGGCCTCTCGTTCGCCTGCATCGCCCGCTCGCCCGTCGACATGAGCTACGGCGTGATCGTGGGCGAGATGGTGCTGATGGGCACCGGCCTCGGGCTGACCCAGGTGTCGGCCACCGACTCGATCATGTCGGTGCTTCCCGCGGCCAAGGCGGGCGTCGGATCAGCCATCAACGACGCCACCCGGGAGGCCGGGGGAACCCTCGGGGTCGCGATCGTCGGCAGCGTGTTCGCCTCCATCTTCGCCAGTCACCTGGACCACTCCGTCCTCGGCCGACTGCCGGCAGGTGCCGTGGCGCAGGCCAGGTCGTCGGTCGGCGCCGCACTCGCCGTAGCCCAGGGCGCCGGTGGTGGGGACCTCACCGCGGCGGTTCGGGACTCCTTCGTGGCCGCGTTCCACGTGGGCTGTGTGGTGGCGGCGTTGGTCTGCTGGGCCGGTGCACTGGCGGCGATGGCCCTGCCGGGCCGGCCCAGCCCGGTGGTGGGCTCGGCGCCGGCCGAACACCGGTCCCGGGCGCTCGCCGGCTGACCAGCGCACAGTGTTCACCCGCGGTTCCCCAGCCGGTGCCCGTTTGCGGCGACACTGGCTCCCATGGCCGATGTCTCGCGTCGCGATCTCCTCCGGTACGGAACCCTGCTCGGCGCCGCGGGTGCGGGCGGCCTGCTGCTGCCGGGCCAGACCGGGCGGGCGGGCGCGGCCACCATGGCGTCCGCGGCGACCCGGCGCACCCCGGACAGCCTCCCGGACCCGAGCCGGCCGGCGGGCACCGCAGACCCGGGCCTGCCGTTCGACCACATCGTGGTCGTGATGATGGAGAACCACAGCTTCGACAACTACCTCGGCATGCTCCCGGTGGCCGGCACGCCGGCAGCCGACGGCTTCCGCTTCAACGGCAAGAAGAAGCCGACCAACCGCAACCCGTCTGCCGGCGGCAAGGTCACCGCCTTCCCCTTCGGCACGACCGCGCAGGGCCCGGACGTCACCCAGACCTGGAACGCCACCCACCGCCAGGTCAACGGCGGCAAGATGAACGGCTTCGTCTACGGCAACAGCGGGTCGCCCCAGGCCATGGGCTACTACGGCCCCGCCGTGCTGCCCTTCGCGTACTCGTTCGCCCGCACGTTCACCGTCGGCAACCGCTGGTTCTGCTCGGCTCCCTGCCAGACCTACCCCAACCGCCGGTTCCTGATGGCCGGCACGGCGTACGGCGACATCACCACCGACAACTCCACGATCACCTTCACGCCGCCGCCGAACGGGACCATCTTCGACCGGCTCGCGAGCTACGGCGTGAGCTGGCGCAACTACTACACCGACCTGCCGCAGACGGCGATCATCCCGTCGATCGTGGCGTCCCACCCGGCCAACCTGTCGCCCATCGGCCACTTCTTCGCCGACTGCGCCGCCGGCACGCTGCCGCAGGTGAGCTTCGTCGACCCCGAGTTCGGCGTCCTGTCCGACATCGGCGAGCCGCTGACCGCCGTCCCCGGCTTCCCGCAGCTCGGCGCGCTGGTGTCCGCCCAGGGGGGCGATGAGGAGGAGCCGCAGGACCTGACCTACGGCGAGAACTGGGCCTACCAGGTCGTGAGCGCGGTCCTGCGCTCCCCCGCCTGGGAGCGCACGCTGCTGGTCTACACCTTCGACGAGCACGGCGGGTACTACGACCACGTCCCGCCACCCCGGGCACTCGCCCCCGACTCCATCGCGCCGGACCTGACCGACACCGACGTGCCGGGTTCCTACCGGACCTACGGGCCGCGGGTCCCGGCAATCGTCGCGTCCCCGTACGCGAAGGCCAACGGCGCCACCGACGTCGTCCACGACCACACCTCGGTGCTGGCGACGATCGCCTGGGCGTGGAACCTCCCGGCGCTGACGTACCGGGACGCCAACGCGGCGACCGTCCTGGACTTCCTCGACCTCTCGCAGCAGAGTTTCGCCACGCCGCCGACCCTCGACCAGCCGCGCGACTTCCTGCCCGAGCTGCTCGCGACGCTCGAGGCTGCCCTGTGAGCCCTGCGCAGCGCAGGCTCGCCGTCGGCGTGCTGGTCGCCGTGTCGGCGGTGCTGGCCGGGCTGCTCGGCACCGGCGGTGCGTTCGCCGGCACGGCGGGCAAGACCTGGAAGCTGCCGCCCATCCGGCACGTCTGGAACATCGTGCTGGAGAACGAGGACTACGGCGACACGTTCGGCGACCCCAGCGCCGACCCGTACCTGGCAGGCACGCTGCCTGCCGAGGGCGCGCTGCTGACGAACTACTACGGCACCGGGCACGAGAGCAACGACAACTACGTCTCCCTCGTCTCCGGCCAGCCACCCAACCCCGACAACCAGGCCGACTGCCAGGTCTTCAGCGACATGGTGGGAACAGGACAGGCCAACGGACTCGAGACGGGTACCGGGTGCGTCTACCCCACCGACATCGCCACGATCGGCGCCCAGATCACCACCAAGCCGAACGCGAAGTGGAAGGCGTACGAGCAGGACATGGGCAACGACCCGAGCCGGGAGGCGGCGGCGTGCGGCCACCCTGCCCTGGGCGCCCGGGACACCACACAGCAAGCCGAGGCCGGTGACGGGTACGCGACCCGGCACGATCCCTTCGTCTACTTCCACGGAGTCATCGACGACCAGTCCTACTGTGACCGCCACGTCGTGGCGCTGGGCACGAGCACCGGGGCGATGCCGCCCACCGCGCTGAAGGGCGAGACCGGCCTGGCCACGGACCTCAAGCGCGCCTCGACGACGCCCGCGTACTCGTTCATCGCGCCCAACCTGTGCGCGGACGGGCACGACTACCCCTGCACGAACACCACCGGCGGCACCTCGGCGCTCGCGGACATCGACGACTTCCTGTCGACGTGGATCCCGAAGATCCAGGCTTCCCCTGCCTACCAGCAGGGTGGCCTCATCGAGGTGACGTTCGACGAATCCGACGGTGCCCAGTCGGACAGCAGCGCCTGCTGCGGGGAGACGGCCGGGGCGGCCTCGCCGCTACCGGGCATCACCGGCCCGGGCGGCGGCCTGATCGGCGCGGTCCTGCTCTCGCCGTACATCAAGCCCGGGACGGTCTCCGCCACCCCGTACAACCACTACTCCACGCTGGCGACTGACGAGCTGATCTTCCACCTGGCCAGGCTCGGCGAGGCCGCCACCGTCAGTTCCACCTTCGGCCCGGACGTGTTCACCGCCGCACGGTGACTGCCGGTTCCCATCATGGCGATCGGGATGGTACGGTTTACCTGTGATGCTCGTCATGCGCCGCCACGTGGACCTGGTCCGCGTCACGTCCATGGCCTGTTGCGTCCTCGGCTGAACGACTCCCCCTCCCGGTGCGGCCCGCGGCCGCCCACCCCAGCCGAAGGACCCCCCGTGAACGCCGTACGCACGGCCCTGCCGCATGTCCCCGCCCGGCCCCTCGACCGCGCGTCGCTCACCGCGCTGGCATCCGCCGTCGCCCGGGACCGCTCATGCTGGGAACCGCGGCTGCGACTGCCGTCCGGGGCCGAGCGCTGGTGGCTCCTCCTGCACAGCTGGGAGCGGGCCGACGTGTGGCTGCTCAGCTGGCTGCCCGGGCACGCCACCGACCTGCACGACCACGGCGGGTCGGCGGCCGCGTTCGCCGTCCTCCGCGGCGAGCTTGCCGAGGTACGGGCCCCCCGGCGCGGCCGAGAGCAGACGCGGGTGCTCCGCGCACCGGCAACCGCCTGGGTCGAGCCCGGGGCGGTCCACGACGTGCGCGCGACCAGCGCTGGGCCCGCGGTCAGCATCCATGCGTATTCGCCGCCGCTGTCGAGGATGACCTTCTTCCAGCGGGACGGCGCCGGAGAGCTGCGCGCTGTCCGCCGGGTCGAGTCCCGCGAGCCCGAGCTGGCGACGGGCTGATGACGGTACGACGCAGCATCGACGAGGCGCTCGCCGAGGCGCGCGGCCGGCTGGACCGCCTGAGCCCGCGCGAGGCGTACGCCGTCCAAGAGCGGGGTGGGCTGCTGGTCGACATCCGCCCACCGGCCTACCGCGACGTCGAGGGCAGCATCCCCGGCGCCTGCGCGGTCGAGCGCAACGTCCTGGAGTGGCGGTTCGACCCGCAGAGCGAGGCGCGGCTGCCGGTCACGTCCTACGACCTGCCGATCGTCGTCGTCTGCAACGAGGGCTACGCCTCCAGCCTCGCGGCCGCCGCGCTGGTGGATCTCGGCCTGCGGGCCACCGATCTCGTCGGCGGTTACCGCGCCTGGCGGGCCGCCGGCCTGCCCACCACACCACCGGGCGGCCGGGTCCCGGCGGCGTCGTGAACCTGCCAGGCTGACCGCAAGGCCCCCGCCCTGCCCGAACTCAAGGAGAACCCGTGAGCGACGCCTGGTCCTTCGAGACCCGCCAGATCCACGCCGGTCAGCAGCCTGACGCGGCGACCCACGCCCGCGCCCTGCCGATCTACCAGACCACCTCGTTCGTGTTCGAGTCCAGCCAGCAGGCGGCCGACCTGTTCGCGCTCAAGGAGTTCGGCAACATCTACACGCGGATCATGAACCCCACCCAGGCCGCGGTCGAGGACCGCCTCGCCTCGTTGGAGGGGGGCGTCGGCGCGCTGCTCACCGCGAGCGGCCAGGCCGCCGAGACCATCGCGCTGCTGAACATCGCCGAGGCCGGCAGCCATCTGGTGTCCAGCGCCCGCCTGTACGGCGGCACGTACAACCTGCTGCACTACACGTTCCCCAAGCTGGGGATCGCGGTCTCCTTTGTCGACGACCCTGACGACCTCGACGCGTGGAGCGCGGCCGTCCGGCCCGAGACCAAGGGCTTCTACGCCGAGACGGTGAGCAACCCGCAGCTCGACGTGCTGGACATCGCCGGCGTGGCCGGCGTGGCCCATGAGCACGGTGTGCCGCTGGTCGTCGACAACACGGTGCCCACCCCGTACCTGCTCCGGCCGCTCGAGCACGGGGCTGACATCGTCGTGCACTCCGCGACCAAATACCTCGGCGGGCACGGGACCGCGATCGGTGGCGCCATCGTCGACGGCGGCAGCTTCGACTTCGGCCGGGAACCGGAGCGGTTCCCCAACTACAACCAGCCCGACCCCAGCTACCACGGCGTCACGTTCGCCCGAGACCTCGGTGTCGGCTCGCCGCTGGGCGCGAACCTGGCCTTCATCCTCAAGGCGCGGGTCCAGCTGCTGCGCGACCTCGGCTCGGCGATCTCCCCGTTCAACGCGTTCCTGCTCGCGCAGGGCATGGAGACCCTCAGCCTGCGCATGGAGCGGCACGTCCAGAACGCCCAGACCGTCGCCGAATGGCTCGAGAGCCGCGACGAGGTGCTGTCGGTCAACTACGCCGGCCTGCCCTCCTCGCCCTGGTACGAGCGGGGCCGCCGCTATGCCCCGCTCGGCGTGGGCGGCGTCCTCTCGTTCGAGATCCGCGGCGGACAGGACGCGGGGCGGCGGTTCGTGGAGGGGCTCGAGCTGCACTCGCACGTCGCGAACATCGGCGACGTGCGGAGCCTGGTCATCCACCCGGCGTCCACCACGCACTCGCAGCTCTCACCCGAGGAGCAGGCGTCGACCGGCGTCACCCCCGGTCTCGTCCGCCTCTCGGTCGGCCTGGAGAACATCGCCGACATCCTCGCCGACCTGGATGCCGGCTTCCGCGCGGCGAAGGTCTGAGCCGTCAGCGGCCCATCGTGAGCTGGCCGCCGGCGATCGTGATCCGCAGGCCGGGGTGGATCAGGTTTGGGTTCGCCCCGATCACCGCGCGGTTGGCGTCGTAGAGCGCGCCGTAGCCGTGCAGGTGGAACCAGGCGGAGATCACCGACAGGTTGTCGCCCGGCTTCACCACGTACGTGATGGGGGGCCGGGCAGCGGCCTTCGCCGTGGCGGAGGACGTCGGTGACACCTTGACTACCGGCGGCGGGGCCGTGGGCGCCGCCGGGGTCGGGCTCGCGGTCCACGCCGGCGAGGAGGTCCAGACCACCGCCGAGGCGCGCGTCGCCGAGCGGCTACCGTGGTTTCCGCTCAGCACGGCGGCGGAGACGATGCCACCGGTGCCGAGCACGACCACGCCCGCGGCGATGCCCGTTCCTACGATGCGCTTGCGCATGAAGACCCCTCTCGTCGCCCTGCTCGCATTCGCCCTGCCCCGCATTCGCCGCCGCTACGCGTGCGGTTCGCCACATCACCATCACCTCAACGCCCCGGACGCACCGACCCGGACCTACCGACCCGGACGGACCGCACCAACCGCCGTCGGGCCGAGAACGGACGGTGGGTGCTGTTCCGGTCGCATGACGGATTCGACGCGTTCTACTGCCAGCCCGGCATCACCGGCGCGCATGAGAAAGGCGGTGTTGAGGGTGAGGTCGGCCGCTTCCGCCGCAACCGGCTGTCACCGATGCCGGTGGTCGACAGTCTCGAGGAACTCAACGACCGCATCCGCGGGTGTGAGGCTGCCGATGAGCACCGGTGGATCGGTGACCGGATCCGCACTAGCGGTCAGGACTTCGCTGTCGAGCAACCGATGCTGGCGCCCTTGCCGCGCGAGTCCTTTGACCCGGGGCTGGTGCTGAACCCGCGGGTGGACCTGTCGCCTGCCGCCGGCTGCGGCTGCCGACGATCCGGGCCGTGCTGTCTGAGGCGATCGGCGTCGCCGGTAAGGAGCAGATGTCCCATCATCGCAACGGGTACCCAGTCCTACCGCGTGGCCCCCACCCTCACCAAGGCCGCCAGCCGACCCGCCACTGAACCCAAGATTTGGTCCTACCTGGGCGGGTCTGGGCAGCAACCGATGAGTTTGCCTCCGGGTAGGTCGCTATCGGCCGTAGCGCCGTTGCCGGGCTGCGTAGCTCCGTAACGCGCGTAGGAAGTCGATCTCTCGGAAAGCCGGCCAGTACGCGTCGCAGAAGTAGAGCTCGGAGTACGCGGACTGCCACAGCAAGAAGTTAGACAGCCGCTGCTCGCCTGAGGTGCGGATGATCAGGTCAGGGTCGGGTTGTCCTGCGTTGTAGAGCCGGCTGGTGATGTCGTCGGCGGTGAGCTCGTCGGCGATCTGCAGTATGTCGGCTCCAGCGGCATGCTTGTCGATGAGAAGATCACGTACGGCGTCCAGGACCTCTTGCCGGCCGCCGTATCCGACAGCCAGCGTGAGGTGCTTGTCGCTGGTGCATGCCTCGGTAGCGGCAACGGCGGCTTTGAGCGCGGATGCAGCACGATCAGGTAGGGCGTCGAGCGCGCCGGCGACATGCAGGCGGCAGGTGGGTCGCGGTTCGGTGCGGATCCGCTCGGCAAGATCGGCGATAACGTCCATCAGGAACTCGATCTCGTCGCTATCGCGGCGATCGAGATTCTCGGTGGAACAGACGAAGACGGTCACGTGGGTGATGCCGAGCGTCCTGCACCAACCCAGCAGCTCGTCGAGGTGCTCGCCGCCGTACCGGTGACCCACGCTGGGGTTATCGAACCCGACGGCCCGCGCCCAACGCCGGTTGCCGTCCATGATGACGCCGACGTGGCGGGGAAGTGTTGCCGTCGAAGTAAGGGCCCGTCGCAATCGTGCGGCGTAGAGCCGATAGACGATCGAACGCAGGCTCATGGCGACCGTGTCCTGGAGGTCTTGGCGCGAGGTGACCACAGGCCAAGAGCGGGCCCTAGCATGACGAACCCGACGAGCATCATCGTTGCCTCTGTCGCTGCCGCGGCTAGAGAGGAATGGTCACTCCCATGGTCCAACCGGTCCCAGGCGAACGCAGCGAACATGCTGAGGATGAGCAGCGGCCAGAGTAACGCGACGGTGCCCGCGGGCTCTGATGAGCTGTAGACGCCCGGTGCGCGGCGAAGTATCGCGCGGAGGTCGGGCAGCGGAGCCCGGACGTCGGGTCGTTGGCGCGCGTTGAGCTTGCGCACCGATGCCCGCGCCCGCAACACAGCCAGCGCGGCGACTCCGGCCACGAGCGGACCGCCCAAGACCGTCCCGGCCGACGCGTGACCGGGAAGCGCCGCGGCGGCAGCGAACAGCGCAAGGGCTGAGAAAGCGATCGCCACACTGTTTCGCCGGCACAGAAGGGTGAGGTCGGCCGGCGCAGCCGGCCAGCGGCGCATCGCCAAGGCTCTTAGCGTCGACAGAACTGCGCACGCGCCGGCGACCTGGGCACTGCCGAAGAAGACCACCGCCCACGTTGTCACAGCTGAGGCCCGCGGGTCGGTGGCGTTGAGCACGGAGACGGCGGAGGCGCCGACGGACAGCACACCGACAACAGTGGCAGCGGTGGCGCGGACAGCCCGCCGCGATGCGATCTCGGTGTCGAACGATGCGGCGAGCTCGGCGGCATCTCCGAATCGACGCACGGCTTCCGCCTCGCCGATGGTTACAGCGGCGTCGGTCAAGTGTTCACGACATTCCTCCAACAAGCGTCTGCGCGTCCGGCCACGCGTCCGGACCGCGGCTGAAAGCTCCTGCAGGTAACGCGCGACAGTAGTCATGCCATCCCCTCCATCACCCGGTCAACCGCGGTGGAGAACCTGTTCCAGTCCTGCCCAGCCGCCGCCAGCTGACGTCGGCCGGCCGACGCCAAGCAGTAGACCCGCCGCCGGCGACCGTCTGAGCTGGCCCATGAACTGGTGACCAAGCCACGATGCTCCAGGCGCTTCAAGGCCGGATACAACGAGCCTTCCGGCACCGTGAACGCACCCCCGCTGCGAGCGCCAAGCCGCTGGGCTAGCGCGTAGCCATGATCCGGCCCGTCGTTGAGAACGGCGAGCAGCAGACTCTCTAGATGTCCTCGGAGGAAGTCACCAGTCACGAACCCTATGATACATAGACAAGCTGTGTATGGGCCTCACGGCGACCTCGACGCTGCCGCGGGTCCGCGTTAGCCCGCTTGGGTGGGTCTGACTTGAGTGGACACAATCACCCGGATTCGCAGCAGAGGCGCGAGGCTCAGTCCGGGTCTGCGACGAGTGGGCGCGCACGCCTGAACGTGCGGGCTGGCGCGGCGCCGGGCTGCGCGTCCCGGCCGGTCACCCCGACGAAGGCGACCAAGGCGACCATGAGCACGGCCAGCGAGGCGCTCACCGGGCCGGTCCCCAGCCCGACCCCGCGGTGGTGGCCGACGTCCAGCCAGTCGGCGAACGAGGCACCCAGGGGCCGCGTGAGCACGTACGCGACCCAGAACGAGACGACCGGGTTCCACCGCAACCGCCACCAGCCCAGCGCCGGGACCGCGATCGCGACCGTGAACAGGATGCCGGAGGTCAGGAACCCCAGGTTCAGGTCGGTGGCGGTCATGTCACCGGCCGCGGTGCCCAGCGCGAAGGTCGTGAGCACGGTGGCCCAGTAGTAGCGCTCACGCCGCTCGGTGTCGATGCTGTGGATCGACAGCGTCCCCTCGCTCGCATGCCAGCGCCAGAAGACCGTCGCCAGGACCCCGGCGAACAGCGCCGTCGACACGGAGTACGGGATGGCCAGCGCCTGGTGCAGCGAGTCGGCCGCCATCGTGCCGAAGGTGGCGACCATCGCGACCGCGAACCAGTACGTGCCGGTCCGGTACTCGCGCGCACGCAGCTGGGCGCGCAGGGCCAGCAGGAACACGACCAGAGCCAGCAGCACCCCGAGCGCCGGCAGGACCAGACCCGAGCCGCCGTCCAGGAAGTCCGAGAGGGCCTCGCCCATGGCGGTGCTCGTCACCTTGATCACCCAGAACCAGGCGGTGATCTCGGGCACCTTCACGAGCATCCGGGTGGCTCCGGACCCGCCAACGGCGTGGCCGGTACGCGCCGCGCCTCGCCCTCGGCCACGCCACGACCCGGCCATCTTTCCCCTCGTCCACCCGGGAGGGGCGCGATGCCACCCTCGTCCTACTACACGAGTGTAGGCAACAGATCGACGGTAGGGCACCGCCGCGGCTGGTCTCTCAGGCAGCTGTCACGAACCGCTGGCGGCGGCGAACCGGGCGCTCACGTCGGCCCAGTTCACCACGCCCCAGAGGGCCTTGACGTAGTCGGGCTTGACGTTCTTGTACTGCAGGTAGAACGCGTGCTCCCAGGCGTCGAAGACCAGCAGCGGCGTGTTCCCCACGCCGACATTGCCCTGGTGGTCGTAGACCTGCTCGATGAGCAGCCGCTGGCCGAGGCTGTCATAGGCGAGCACGCCCCAGCCGGAGCCCTGCGTGGTGGCGGTGGCCTGCGTCAGCTGGGCCTGAAACTTCTCGAAGCCGCCGAGGTGCTCGTCGATCGCCGCGGCGAGTTCTCCCTCGGGCCGACCGCCACCGTCCGGGCTCAGGTTCTGCCAGTAGAGCGTGTGCAGGATGTGGCCGGAGAGATGGAAGGCCAGCGTCTTCTCCAGCCCCATGATCGACCCGAAGTCGTTCTTGTCGCGCGCGTCGGCGATCTTCTCCAACGTGTCGTTGGCGCCCTTCACATAGGTCGCGTGGTGCTTGTCGTGGTGCAGTTCCATGATCTGCCCGATGATCGCCGGCTCCAGCGCGGCGTAGTCGTAGGGCAGGTCCGGCAGCGTGTACTCGGCCATGCGGTGGCTCCCAGCGTCGATGGTGGTCTCGGTCTTCAAGGTTCCTCCGGCCCACGCTATCCCGCGCTCGCCGCCCCACGCGCACGCACGTCGGGGTGGCGACATACCCGGCGGTATGGTCGCCTGGCAGGCCCGGCGCGAAGGAGCGGCCGATGTACCCAGGGAAGTGGGCGGCGATCGCCCCGGACCGAGCGGCGGTCGTGCTCGCCGGCGGCCCGGACACCTCCACCGAGACCATCACGTACGCACAGCTGGACCGCGACTCCATCCGGCTGGCCCGCCTGCTCCAGGCCCACGGCCTGGGCCGCGGCGACGTGGTCGCGCTGGTCAGCGACAACCAGCCCGCCGCATTCGTCACCTACTGGGCGACCCGCCGCTCGGGCCTGTACATCACGGCGGTGAACTGGCACCTCGCGCCGGCGGAGGCCGCGTACATCCTGGCCGACAGCGGGGCGAAGGCGGTGGTGGTCTCCGCAGGCATCGGCGCGTGGGCGGCGCGGGCCTGTGCGGACCTCCCCGACGACGTGCTGCGGCTCTGCTTCGGCGGCGATGTGCCCGGCTTCCGGCCGCTGGCCGAGGCGCTCGAGGGGATGTCGGATGCACCGCTCGCGGATCAGCCCAAGGGCAGCGACATGCTCTACAGCTCCGGCACGACCGGTCGACCCAAGGGCATCAAGCCGCCGCTGCCCGAGACGGCCGTGGACGACCCGGTCGACACGGTCGCGATGGTCTTCGGCGGCACGTACGGGTTCGGCGAGGACACCGTCTATCTCTCGCCCGCGCCGCTGTACCACGCGGCGCCGCTGCGCTTCGCCGGCGCGGTGACCGCCCTCGGGGGCACCGTCGTGCTGCTGGACCGCTTCGACGCCGAACGCACGCTCGCTGCGGTGGCGGAGTACGGCGTCACCCACACCCAGATGGTGCCGACGATGTTCGTGCGGCTGCTGAAACTGCCTGCGGCGGTGCGGACGGCGTACGACCTCTCCTCGCTGCGGGTGGTCGTCCACGCGGCGGCGCCGTGCCCGGTCGAGGTCAAGCGGGCGATGATCGACTGGCTGGGGCCGATCCTGGCGGAGTACTACGCCGGGACCGAGGGCAGTGGCATCACCATGATCGACAGCGCCCAGTGGCTGGCGCGGCCGGGCTCGGTCGGTCGGTCCATGATCGGCCCGGTGCACATCTGCGACGACGGCCTGCGCGAAGTGCCGACCGGCGAGACCGGCACGGTGTACTTCGAGTCGCTGACCTCCGTCGGCGCCCCGTTCAGCTATCACGGCGACGAGGCGAAGACCCGTGCGGCGCAGCATCCCGAGCACCCCACCTGGACCACGATGGGCGACGTCGGGCACCTGGACGACGAGGGCTACCTGTTCCTCACCGACCGCAAGGCGTTCATGATCATCTCGGGCGGGGTGAACATCTACCCGCAGGAGACGGAGAACGTGCTGGCCCTGCACCCCAAGGTCTTCGACGTAGCCGTGATCGGCGTCCCCGACGCCGAGATGGGCGAGGCGGTGAAGGCCGTCGTGGTCCCCGCCCCCGGCGTCGAGCCCGGCCCCGAGCTGGCCGCGGAGATCCTGGCCTTCGTCCGGGCACGGCTCTCCCGCTACAAGTGCCCGCGGTCGGTGGACTTCGTCGCCGAGCTGCCACGTACCCCGACCGGCAAGCTGGTCAAGGGCAGGCTCCGCGCGCAGTACGCCTGAGGACCATCGGGTTCCGGTCGCCCGGGTGCCGGACTCAGGCCAGCGCCAGTCCGGCGACCTCGTCGAAGAGGTCGACCTCGTCGCCCAGCAGCAGCCGGTCGACCTTGCCGCGCCGCCAGTACAGGTGGGCGTCGTGCTCCCAGGTGTAGCCGATGCCGCCGTGCACCTGGATCAGCGTGGCGGTGGCCCGCTCCAGGGTCTGGGCTGCGTACGCCTTGGCCGCGGCCGAGGCCATCGGCAGCTCCGTCGGCGAGGCGTCCGCCGCCCACGCCGCCCACCAGACCAGCGACCGCAGCTGCTCGACCGCGACGAACGCGTCGACGAGCGGGTGCTTGACGGCCTGGTACGAGCCGATCGGCCGGCCGAAGGCCTGGCGCAGCCGGGCGTACTCCACGCCCAGCTCCACCGCCCGCGCCGCGCTACCCAGGTCCTCGGCCGCGAGGATCACGCGGCCGACCTGCAGGGCGCGCTCCCAGCGGCTGCCGTCGGCGACGTCCTCGGCCGCCCCGAGATGTACGGAGCCGAGGCCACGGGAGGGGTCGAGCTGCTCCGAGCCCGTGCTCACCTGGCCCGGCGCCGCGACGACCCGGTCACCCACCAGCGCCAGGAAGCTCTCCGCCCCCTGGGCGTCGAGTGCCGGGTGGGCGCCGTCCACCACCGCGTACGCGACCCCGCCGTCGGCGAGTGCTGCGAGCCGCGCCTCGTCACCGTCGAGCAGCACCGCCGCCCGCGCGACGGTGGCCAGCGAAGGCCCGGCGAGCACTCGCCCGCCTTGCTCGGCCACCACCGCGAGGTCGAGCACGCCGCGGCCGGCGCCGCCCGCCGACTCGGGCACGGTGATGCCGAGGAAGCCGATGTCGGCCAGGGCCTTGTGCCCCGGCGCCACCGGCGCACCGGTGTCGAGCATCGCCCGGACCGAGGCCGGGCCGGCCGCCCCGGCGAAGAACTCCTTCGCGCCGGCGGCGAAGTCGCGCTGCTCGTCGTCGAGGTCGAAGTTCATCGGGTACCCGCCTTGGCCGCGTCCACCGCGTCGGTCGCGCCGGCCATCGAGAAGGGCTGGCCCTTGTCGGCCCGTGGCTCCGGCGGCAGGCCCAGGACCCGCTCACCGATGACGTTGCGCAGGATCTCGTTGGTGCCGCCGGCGATCGCCAGCCCCGGCAGGGCGGCCTGGACGTGCTGCCAGCGGCCGTCGTCGCCCGCCCCGGCCAGGTACAGGGCGTCGTCGCCGAGCAGCCGCACGCCGATGTCGGCGACGTCGACGGCCGCGGCCGTACCGGCCAGCTTGCCGGCGCTGCCCTCGGGCCCGGGCAGCTGCCCCTTGCTGATCGCGGTGAGCCGGCGGTAGCCGGTGTACCGGGCTGCGAGCGTGTCGACGTACGCCTTCCCGAGGGCCTGCCGGGTCACGGCCTGCCGTGCCGGAGACTGCAGCGGCAGGCGTTCGCGGGCGAGCTCGGCCAGGGCGGACACCCCGATGCCGAGATCACCGCCGCCGCCGCCGATCGACATCCGCTCGTTCATCAGGGTGGTCAGGGCGGTCCGCCAGCCGTCGTCCACCTCGCCCAGGCGCTCGGCGTCGGGGATGAGCACGTCGTCGAAGAAGACCTCGTTGAACTCCGACGTCCCGGCCATCTGCTTGAGCGGACGCACCGTCACGCCCGGCGCGTGCATGTCCACGACGAACATCGTCAGACCGCGGTGCTTGGGCTTGCTGGGGTCGGTGCGCGCCAGCAGGATGCCGTAGTCGGCGAGGTGCGCGAACGTCGTCCAGACCTTCTGCCCGTTCACCCGCCAGTCGCCGTCGTCGGTCCGCTCGGCGCGGGTACGGAGCGCGGCCAGGTCGCTGCCCGAGGCGGGCTCGCTGAACAGCTGACACCACACGTCGTCGGCCCGCAGCATCCTGGCGAGGTAGCGCTCCTGCTGGTCGGCGCTGCCGTGCCCGATGATGGTCGGCCCGCACATGCCGATGCCGATGGCGTTCACCACGTCCGGGATGCCCAGCCGGGCGCGCTCCTGCCCGACGATGGCGTTCTGCATCGGGGTGCCGCCCTGACCGCCGAACTCGGGCGGCCAGGTGACGCCGACGTACCCGCCGGCGTAGAGGACCGCCTGTGCCCGGCGCAGGGCCGCTCCGCTGTCCGCGTGCCGGGGCCGCATCTCGTCGCGGTGCTCGGTGAGGTACGCGCGCACCTGCTGACGCCAGGCCGCCTCGTCGGGGGTGTCGTCGAAGTCCACGGGGCGGCTCCTGCTCGGGGCGGTCCGGGACGCGCGCCCGGTGCACCGGCACGCTAGCACCGCGGGTACGCTCCCCCCACATAAACCTGCACGCGTGCACGCAACTGCGCAGCCGCCGAGGAGGGGCCGACGATGCCGACAGACGCGCCGCACCGGCCCTGGCAGGTGGCGGACATCGATCTCTCCGCGCCCGAGTTCTGGGCGCTGCCGTGGTCGCGGAAACTGTCCGGCCTCGCGCTGCTGCGCAGCGAGTCGCCCTTCGCCTTCTTCGCCGAACCCGACAACATCCCCGGCTTCCCGCCGGGGCCCGGCTACCACGCCGTCACTCGGCACGCCGACATCGTCGAGATGAGCCGGCGTCCCGAGACCTTCTGCTCGGGCAGCGGCGCGATCTCCATCAACGACCTGCCGCCGGAGATGCTCGAGCTCTATGGATCGTTGATCAACATGGACGACCCGCGGCACGCGAAGATCCGGCGGCTGGTGTCCAGGGCGTTCACGCCGAAGCTGCTGGCCGCCCTCACCTCCGACATCACGGAAGTCGCCCGGGCGCTGGTGACGGGGGTGGCGGCCGAGCCCGCCGGTGCCGTGGACCTGGTGGAGCGCATCTCCACCCCGTTCCCGCTCACGATCATCTGCCGGATGATGGGCATCCCCGAGGACGCCTACGACACCGTCCTGCATGCGACCAATGTGATCCTCTCCGGCGGCGACCCGGAGTTCCTGCCCGCCGGCACCGAGAACCCGATCCTGGTCTTCCTGCAGGCGGGCCAGACCCTTGCCGAGATCATGCAGGCGCTCGCGGCCGAGCGGGAGCAGACGCCGACAGACGACGTGACGTCGCTGCTGATCAACGGCTCGGTCGACGGCGAGCGGCTCACCCGCGACGAGCTGGCCTCCTTCTTCATCCTGCTGGTCGTGGCCGGCAACGAGACGACCCGCACCGCGACGAGCCACGGCGTGCTGGCCCTGAGCCGCAACCCCGAGCAACGCCGCGCCTGGATGGCCGACGTCGAGGGGGTCACGCCCACCGCCGTCGACGAGATCGTGCGCTGGTGCAGCCCCGTGCAGTGGATGCGCCGCACGCTCACCCGGGACACGACCTACCGCGGGCACGCCTTCAGCGCGGGGGACAAGGTGGCGCTGTTCTACGGCGCCGCCAACCGCGACCCCGCGGCCTTCCCCGACCCGGACACCTTCGACGTACGCCGCTCGCCCAACCCGCACGTCGGGTTCGGCGGCCCCGGGCCGCACTTCTGCCTGGGCGCCAACCTCGCCCGCCGCGAGCTGGGTGTCATCTTCGGGGAGATGTTCCGGCAACTGCCCGACCTCGAGGTCGTCGGCGAGCCCGAGATGCTGGTGTCCTCGTTCATCAACGGCATCAAGCGGATGCCGGTGCGCTTCACGCGCAGCGGTTGATCACGCCGGTACGAGCGTCAGCAGCTCCGCCCGGGTACGCGACCACATCAGGTCGACGGCCTTGTCCCCGGCGGCGATCCGAACCAGGGACAGGCCGGTGATGGCGGCTATCGCGGTGACCAGCAGCGAGCGGTGGTCGGGCCGACCGACCAGGCGCGGCGCGAGGACCTCGGACTGCTCGATGATCGAGGTGTTGAGCGACCGGGCGAAGCCCGACAGGTGCGAGCGCAGCTCGGCGTCCGTACGGGCGGCGACCCACAGCTCCGCCGTAGCCAGGAACATCTCGCCGGAGAACACCGCCCACCACCGGTCCAGCAGCTCCGCGAACTGGTCGTGGGCCGAGCCCGAGGGCCGCGGCGGGTCGGCGGCGAGGTCCGCGGCGATCTTCGCGGAGAGGTGCGCGAGCGCCTCGACCACCAGCTCCGCCTTGGTCGAGAAGTGGTGGGCCTGAGCCCCCCGGGTCACCCCGGCGCTGTCGACGATCTGCGCGGTGGTGAGCCGGGCGTACCCGTGCTCGACCAGGCCCGCGATCGTGGCGTCCAGCAGCGCGCCCCGGGTTGCGGCCCGGCGCTCGGCCTGCGTACGCCGGGACCGGGTCGGCGCCGGTCGCACCCGGGCGGGCGTGGGGAGGGCGGGCACGGCCCGAAGATAGTCGGGCCGAGGCGCCGCCCGGCCCGCCGCCGATCTCAGGCCGGCGCGAGCAACAGGGCCATCGCTGCGGGGAACCTCGACGGAGGGGGCAGCTCGAAGGTGTCCTGCACCATCAGGCCGTCGACGAGCGCCAGCACGACCTGCGCCAGCTCCGCGGGCGGCAGCTGGAAGGTGATCCCGAGCTCTCGCTGCTGCTCGTCGAGCAGGCGTTCGACCATGGCGGCCAGCCGGCGGCGCAGACCGGCCAGCCGCTCGCGCACCTCGGGGTTGGCGTCCGTGGCCAGCGCGAACTCGGCGATGGCGCGGGCGCGCAGCGGGTGTCCGGTGATGTTGGCGGCGAACCAGTCGCCGAGGACGGTCAGCCGCCCCGCGACGGTGCCAACGACGGCCAGCCGCTCGTGCAGGGCCAGCAGCTGGCTGCCGTACTCGTCCTCGATGGTGGCCAGGAAGAGGTGCTCCTTGCTGGCGAAGTTGGAGTAGACCGCACCCTTGGAGAACCCGGCCGCCGCCGCGACGTCGGCGAGCGAGGTCCCCCGGAAGCCGTTGCGCTCGAACAGGTCGCGGGCGGCAGCGAGCAGCAGGCGGCGGGTGCGCTCCTGGCTCTCGTCGCGGCGCAGCGCACGAGCGGTGGTCACGTCTCGATCGTATCGAGGCGGCGAGGGCCACCATCGCGACGCGCTCTCGCGGCGGTCATGGTCTGATGGGCGGGTGCACGCCGTTGACGACGACTTCACAGGCCTCCCCCGCAGGCGGCTCGCCGAGGCCGCGCTGCAGACCGCCGCCGAGCTCGGCGCCGAGCACGCGGACTTCCGGCTCGAGCGGCTGCGCGACGAGCGGCTGTCCTGGCGCGACGACCAGCTGGAGAGCGCCGGCGAGAGCACGGTCCTCGGCTTCGCGGTCCGGGTGGTCCGCCAGGGCACCTTCGGCTTCGCGGCCGGCGTCTCCCTCACCGTCGACGAGGCGGTCCGGGTCGCCCGTGAGGCCGTCGCCGTCGCGCAGGTGGCCGCACCGCTGAACGCTGAGCCGGTGGTGCTGGTCGCGGAGCCGGTGCACGCGGCGGCGACCTGGGTCTCCGCGTACGAGATCGACCCGTTCGCCGTGCCGCGGCCGGACAAGCTGGCGGTGCTCGGCGACTGGGCGCACGGCCTGCTCGCCAGCGACGACGTCGACCACGTCGAGGTCGGCGCGGACTTCGTCAAGGAGGCCAAGTACTACCTCGACTCAGCCGGCACCGAGACCACCCAGCAGCGGGTACGGACCCAAGGCCAGGTCGAGGTCACCCGCGTCGAGGCCGGCGGCGGCTTCGAAGGCATGCGCTCGCTGGCCCCGCCGGTCGGCCGCGGCTGGGAGCACTACACCGGCGGCCCGGGTCAGTACGACTGGGCGGCCGACATCGCCCAGCTGCCCGAGCTGGTGGCGGCGAAGGCCAAGGCCTCCTCCGTCGAGCCGGGCCGCTACGACCTGGTCATCGACCCGACGAACCTGTGGCTGACGATCCACGAGTCGATCGGACACGCGACCGAGCTCGACCGCGCCCTCGGGTACGAGGCCGCGTACGCCGGCACCTCCTTCGCCACCCTCGACCAGCTGGGCTCGCTCCGCTACGGGAGCGACGTGATGCACGTGGTCGGCGACCGGACGGCCGAGCACGGCCTCGCCACGGTCGGGTACGACGACGAGGGCGTCGAGACCCAGGCGTGGGACATCGTGGCCGGCGGCGTGCTCGTCGGCTACCAGCTCGACCGCCGGATGGCGGCGATGCACGGCGAGCGACTCGGGGTGACCCGCAGCAACGGCTGCGCCTACGCCGACTCCCCCGGCCACGTCCCCGTGCAGCGGATGGCGAACGTGTCCCTGCAGCCGGCCGCCGGCGACGTCTCCACCGAGGACCTGATCGGCGGCGTCGAGCGGGGGATCTACGTCGTCGGCGACAAGTCCTGGTCGATCGACATGCAGCGCTACAACTTCCAGTTCACCGGTCAGCGGTTCTATGAGATCCGCGCCGGCCGCCTCGTCGGGCAGCTGCGCGACGTCGCGTACCAGGCCACGACGACCGACTTCTGGCGGTCGATGGAGGCGGTCGGGGGCGCCGGCACCTACGTGCTCGGTGGCGCTTTCAACTGCGGCAAGGCGCAACCGGGGCAGATCGCACCGGTCAGCCACGGGTGCCCGTCGGCGCTGTTCCGGGGCGTCAACATCCTCAACACCCAGCGGGAGTCGGGCCGATGAGCTTCGAGGGAGCGGAGGTGGTCGAGCGGGCGCTCGCCGTCGCCACGGCCGACCACACGACGGTCATCGTCGGAACGCACGGGTCGGCCAACCTGCGCTTCGCGGGCAACAGCCTCACCACCAACGGTGCCACCCGTGGTCGTTCGGTCACCGTGATCTCCGTGGTCGGCCGCTCGGTCGGCGTCCAGACGACGACGGCGGTGGCCGACGCCGATGACCTGGACACCCTCGTCCTCGCCGCGGAGGCCGAGGCCCGCCAGGCGCCGGCGGCGGAGGACTTCTCCGAGCCGGTCGAGGCCTCGACCGACGACGACTTCGACGAAGGGCCGGCCTGGTCGGGGATCGAGGTGTTCGACGCCTTCGCCCGTACGCTGGGCGAGGCCTTCGACGACGCCCGCCGCGACGGCATCTCGCTGTACGGGTTCGCCCGGCACGAGCTCGACACCACCTGGCTCGGCACCTCCGCGGGCGTACGCCGCAGGCACGTACAGCCCACCGGGTCGGTCGAGTGGAATGCCAAGAACGGCAAGCCCGGTGGCTCCGCGTGGTCCGGGCAGTCGACCCGCGACTTCAGCGACGTCGACGTCGCGCACACCGTCGCGCACCTGCGTACCAGGCTCGGCTGGAGCGAGCGTCAGATCGCCCTGGAGCCCGGCCGGTACGAGACGCTGCTGCCGCCGACGGCCGTGGCCGACCTGCTCATCTACGCCTACTGGACCGCCGCGGGCCGGGACGCCGCCGAGGGGCGCACCGTCTTCTCCCGCGCGGGCGGCGGCACCCGCGTCGGCGAGGCGCTGGCGCCCGCCGGCCTGTCGCTGCGGTCCGACCCCGCAGAGCCGGGTCTGGGCGTCATGCCGTTCCTGGTCTCGAGCGGCTCGTCGAGCTTCGCCAGCGTCTTCGACAACGGCCTTCCGCTGGCCCGTACCTCCTGGATCACCGACGGTACCCTGTCCTCGCTCGTCCAGACGCGGGCGACAGCCCGCGAGAGTGACTGCGCCGCAACGGGTTTCGTGGACAACCTCGTGCTCGACGGGGGCAGCGAGACTCGGCTGGAGGACATGGTCTCCGGCACTGCGCGCGGCCTGCTGCTGACCTGCCTCTGGTACATCCGCCAGGTCGACCCCGAGACCCTGCTGCTCACCGGGCTCACCCGCGACGGCGTCTATCTCGTGGAGGGCGGCGAGATCGTCGGCGGGGTGAACAACTTCCGCTTCAACGAGAGCCCGGTGGACCTGCTCGGGCGGGTCGCCGAGGTCGGCGTCACCGAGACCACCTACTCCCGGGAGTGGGGCGAGGACTTCTCCTGGACGAAGATGCCGGCGCTGCGGATCCCGGACTTCCGCTACAGCTCGGTCAGCCCGGCCTCGTGACGCTGTCCGTGCGCCGCGCACGGACGGCCGACGTCGCAGCGATCCGCCGGTTGGTGGACGAGTACTCGGGCGAGCGCATCCTGCTGTCCAAGGAGACGGTGACCCTCTACGAGGACGTGCAGGAGTTCCACGTCGCCTGCGTGGGTGAGGAGGTGGTGGGCTGCGGCGCCCTGCACGTGCTGTGGTCCGACCTGGCCGAGGTACGGACGCTGGCGGTCGCGCCCTCGTCCCGCGGCCGAGGCGCCGGGTCGGCCCTGCTCGAGCGGTTGCTGTCGGTGGCGCGTTCGGTCGGCGTGTCGCGGGTGTTCTGCCTGACCTTCGAGACCGCGTTCTTCGCCGCGCACGGCTTCACCGAGATCGACGGGGCGCCCGTCACGCCCGAGGTCTACACCGAACTGCTGCGCTCGTACGACGAAGGGGTCGCCGAGTTCCTGGGGCTGGAGCGGGTGAAGCCCAACACCCTCGGCAACGCCCGGATGCTCCTGGAACTCTGACGACGGCGAGTGTCCTGACGACGGCGGGTGTCCTGACGACGGCGGGTGCCCTGACGACGGCGGGGGCTCTGACGGCCCGGGCACTCGGGATCGTCTGCAGCGCAGCGGTTCCGCCGGCCCGTGCATTGTCGTAGGTGCTCCCTAGGGTGGGTTCATGACCGGGTCGGTGATCGAGAGGGGCGTCGACTTTGGTGCGGGTGGCCCCGGGCCGATGGCCGTGTTCGCGATCGCCGGTCTCCACCCGGCGGGGCTGGCGGAGCCGTCGCTGGTCGAGGTGGTCGGGCTGATCGACGAGCAGATCGCGTGGCTCGCGTCGCTGCGGGCCGCGCACCTGGCGGAGCTGACGCGGCGGCACGCCGACGACGTGGCCGCCGACCTGTCCGCGCTGGCCCCCGGCGAGTGGCGCGACGGCCGGGCGGAGCCGGACGACCCGCAGTGGGAACGTGAGGGGATCGGCCTGCGCTGCGGCATCACCGCCTACGAGGCCCGTACGCGACTGGAGACCGCGACTGCACTGGAGACCCGGCTGCCCGCGACCGGCCGGCTGCTCGCGGGCGGCGCACTGTCGTGGGCACATGCCGTCGCCCTGGCGCAGGAGACGGCCGCACTCGATCCCGACGAGACGGGCCGGGTCGAGCGCCGGGTGCACGCCGACGCGCGGGCCGTCACCGCCGGTCAGGTCCGACGGTGCGCACGCCGTCTGGTGCTCGCCCTGCGACCGCCACCGGAGACTGCCGACCCGGAGCGGTCGCTCGTCGCCTGGCGCGACGAGACCGGGGTCGACCTGCAGGTCAGGCTGACCCACGAGGGCGGCGCCGCCGTGACGACCTGCCTCGACACCCTCGCCACCCGTACCGACGCCGGCGACGACCGCCCGATCGCCACCCGCCGCGCCGACGCCCTCGTCGAGCTGTGCCGCGCACGTCTCGACGCCGGGTCACTCCCGCGAACGGCCGCTGGCATCCGTCCGCACCTGACCCTGCAGGTGCCCCTGGCCTCCCTCGCCGGCGTGGACGACCAGCCCGCGACAGCCGGAGCCGTCGACCTGACCGCCGAGGCCGCCCGCCGGCTCGCCTGCGACGCAGGCATCTCCGTGCTCCTGCACGACACGTGCGTCGTCGACCTGGGTCGCGAGCAGCGCCTCCCCTCACCGTCCCTGCGCCGCCGGCTCGAGGCCCGCGACGGTGGCTGCCGATTCCCGACCTGCGATCGCGACGCGGGTCGCTGCGACGCGCACCACGTCGTGCACTGGGCCCGGGGCGGTTGCACCGACGAAGCCAACCTGGTCCTGCTCTGCGCGCGCCACCACCACCTCGTCCACGAAGGCGGCTGGCGCCTGGCCTTCGACGGCGCCGTCGCCACCTGGACGACCCCGGCCGGCCGCACCTATACCGGCCCGTCACCCCTGGCCCGGCCCCCCGAACCCGAGCCGGGCTGGTACGGCTGGCTGCCGGAGCCGCCGCGTGCCTCGCCAGCCTGGGTCGGGGCCCCGGTCCGGGCCGGGGTCGGGGCCGGGGTCGGGGCCGGGCTCGGGGCCGCGGTGGGGGCCACCCTGCCGCCGGGTGACGACCCGCCCTTCTGAGCTGCGCGTCGGCGGCCTTCGCAACCGGTGGTCAGTACGAGCGGTGGTGGGCCGGACCGGCGCCGAGATCGGCGCGGGGCAGGATCGCCAGTTCCGTCTCATCCACCCGCTGCACCGCGTACGTCGAACCGGGGTGGGTGCCGGCCGCGCCGTGCCGGCCGTCCGGCAGCAGGCAGAGCGTCTGAACCGGCGCCCGGAACTCGTCCGGCAGGGCGTCGAGCTCCGCCAGCGCCGCGCGGCAGGCGTCGGTCGGCGCGAGCCCGGCGCGCAGGCCGTCGAGCACCGTGCGCGCGGTCCCGGCCCGTACGGTCAGCTCGCCGCGCCCAGTGCACCCGACGGCGCCGACGCGGTCGTCGGCGTACGCCCCGGCCCCCACGATCGCCGAGTCGCCGACCCGCCCGGGGTACTTCCACGGGTAGCCGCTCGTCGACACTCCCACCGCCAGGCCGCCCGCGGCGTCGAGAGCCAGTACGTTCACCGTCCCGTACGGGCCGGGCGGCGGCGCCATTGCCGTGATCCGGACGAGCGCGTCCTGCCGGTAGCGCACGTCCCCGGGTCCGCGCAAGGCGGCCTCCGCCAGGCCCTGCTCGGATAGGCCGAGCGCCCACAGCCGCGACGCCTCGGCCGTCAGCGTCTCGCCACGCTGAAGGCCGCACTCGTCGGCGAACCGCTCGGCGCCCGCCCCGACGAGCAGCACGTGCTGCGGCAGCCGATCGCGCACGGCCCGGGCGATGTCGCTCGGGTACGGGAACCCCGTCACCGCCGCGACCGCCCCCACCCGCCGCTCGGTCCCGTCCATGAGCAGCGCGTCGAGCTCGACGACGCCGACCAGGTTGGGCAGGCCGCCGACCCCCACGTAGTGGTCTTGCGGGTTGGCCTCGACCACCCGCAGCGCGGCGTGCGCGGCATCGAGCGCGGTGCCGCCGCCGCGCAGCACGGCGAGCGCCGCCGGGAAACCCACCTCGCCGCGTTCGCTCGCGACCACGGTGGGCACCACGGCGGGGAGTCTTCCAGGGAGGTCGGTCATGCCCGCACGACGAGTCGGCAGCTCGGTCAAGGATCCCGAGGTGTACGAGGCCCTGCGCGAGGAGGGGGCCAGCAAGCAGAAGGCCGCGCGGATCGCCAACGCCTCCGCCGCCCGGGGGCGCACGAAAGTCGCGGCCAAGGGCGGCCACAGCCCGGCCTACGAGGACTGGACGACGGCCGACCTCCGCGGACGGGCCCGGGAGATCGGCATCGAGGGCCGCTCCACGATGACCAAGGCCGAGCTGGTCGAGGCCCTGCGCAACAGCTGAGCCGCCGTACGCCCCCAACCGATGCTCAGTCGTCGGGCGGCTCGGGCGCCCGGGCGTGCCGGCCGAGCGCAGCCGCCCGCAGCTCGGCCCAGTGCGCCAGCTTCACCCGGCCGCGGGCGTATGGCTCCCCAGCCCGCTCCTCGGCAGCGTCGATGGCCAGCCACCCGTCCCAGTCGACGAGGGTCTCTGCGGGCAACCCCGGGACCTCGCCGTCGACGCCCCGGCCCTCCGGCAGGTCGGCCAACAGCGCCCGGACCGTCTCCGCGGCATCACTGCGGTTGGTGCCGATGACGCCGGTCGGCCCGCGCTTGATCCACCCCGCGACGTACTCGCCCGGCGAGACCGCGCCGTCGCGCAGCACCCGGCCGCCCTCGTTCGGGATCACCCCCCGGTCCGGGTCCAGCGGAACGCCGGGTAACGCGGCGCCGCGGTAGCCCACCGACCGCAGCACCAGCTGCGCCGGCAGCACCGCCGTCGGACGCACCACCCGCAGCCGGCCGTCCGGATCGAGCGCGGTCTGATCGCACCGCACGCCGGTGACCCGCAGTGGTCCGCACACCTCGACCGGCGCCCGCCAGAAGTGCAGGTGCAGCCGGCGCTCGGCCCCGGACGGCGGCCGGTGCGCGTACTCCCGCAGCACCGCCACGTTGCGGGCGGCCTCCCGCTCGGTCTCGGCCAGCGCCGCACTCACCGGGTCGAGCTCGAGATCGGCAGCCTCGACGAGCACGTCCACCCCGGAGACCTCGCCGAGTTCGCGCAGCTCCTTGGTGGTGAACTTCACCTGCGCCGGGCCGCGCCGGGCGAGCAGGTGCACGTCGCGCACGTCACTCGCGGCCAGCACGTCGAGCACGTGCGTCGGAAGGTCGGTGCGGGCCAGGTCCTCGGTGGACCGGACCAGCAGCCGCGCCACGTCGAGCGCGACGTTGCCGGCCCCGACGACGACGGCGCTCTCGGCCCGCAGCAGCGCAGCGTCCAGGGCGGCGTCGGGATGCCCGGAGTACCAGGCGACGAACTCCACCGCGGACAGGCTGCCCGGCAGGTCCTCGCCGGGCACCTCGAGCCGCCGGTCGCGCGCCGCGCCGAAGGCGTACACGACCGCGTCGTAGTGCGCGCGCAGCTGCTCGACCGTGGGGGCGACACCCACCTCCACGTCACCGAGGAAACGGATCGCCGGGTCCTCGAAGGTGCGGTGCAGTGCCTTGGTGATCGACTTGATCTTCGGGTGGTCCGGCGCCACCCCGTAGCGCACCAGACCGAAGGGCGCCGGCAGCCGGTCGAAGACGTCGACCCGCACCTCGCCCGGCCTGGCCTTGAGCAGCGACTCGGCCGCGTAGATCCCGGACGGACCGGACCCGACCACCGCCACGCGTAGCACGTGCCCGAGCCTACCGAGGGCAGGCCGCGCACGTGGCCCGCCAGATCGGGCGTTACGCCCGCTTCGTGGCTGCGAACCGGTCCACGTGTCTGTCCTCGTCGTCACCGTCGACGTCGAGCGGAAATGTCACGAGAGTCCCGTAGGTGATCACGATGAAGAGAAGCAACGCGATCGCGTGGACCACGCTGCAGTACTCGCAGATGTTGTGGATTTTCACGAGCTCCGCATAAACCAGCCACAGCACGAAGCCGAGTCCGGCGATCGCGCCGAACTGCCGGAGCACGCGCACCCGCGGGTCGGCACTTCGCCAGGCGACGGGAAGTAGAAACGGGATCGCGCCGAGGAAGTAGAGCAAGCCGAGGAGGGCCACCGGAACGCCGAGGATGTGGGACTCGGCGCTGGTGGTGACCTTCGTACAGTTGACGAAGTGGCCCGCCTTGCAGCCGGCCAGATGGTTGCTCCCGCTGAAGTGCTCCGCCGTGAGGTACGACGCGACGGCGACACCCAGGACGGCCAGGAGGAGGGTCGCGGGGGACAACCAGCGCGGCGGACGCACAACGCGGACCGGCTGCGTCATCCTGACCCGCTGCTCCCCGTGCTAGCCGCGTGGACGTCGAGGTACGGCGCTGCCGCAACGACCTCGGAACTCTTACAGACCGAGCCGGGCTGCCCGTTCGTCACGCGACAGATCCCCGCCGTGAGGATGTTCGCGCTGGCGAGAATCGTCGCGCCGACCGTGCTGTTCGGATCCTTCAACGACGCGGCGATCTGCACTGCCGTCATGCCCTTGAGGATGGTCGGGCTGAACTGCACCGAGGCCTGATAGGCGTTGTTGATCGACACGAACGGGAAGGACGCGTTGGCGTACTTGGTGAACGCCGCCTCGGCCGCCGACGGCGGCGTGTCGAGCGGCTTCTGCGCCCGGTCCTCGGCCTCGGTCGCACTGAGCGCCAGGTAGGAACTCGTGAACTTCGTCGTCACGAAGCTGAGGGTCGCCGTGTTCGGATCCACATCCGTTCCCGACGACTGGGTGATCTGCAGTCCACTCAACGTGCCGAACCGGCTGAGGGCCGCGGCGATCGCCCAGCGCTCAGCAGCGCAGTACGGGCAGAACTCCCCGCCGATGTAGATCAGCGTGGGGTGGCCGTCGGTCACGACGGGCGTGCCACCAGACAGTGTGGCAATGCCGGTGACCGTCTTGTTCACACCCTGGACACCGGCGCTCGCGAAGGCAGCGGCCGGAATCGCGGTGATGTCCGCGCTGACCGAGGCGGGAGCCGCCCCCGTGACGTTCTTGCCGCCCTTCTTGGTGGCAGAGTTGTTCAGGACCACGAACACGACGACGAGGACGACCACCAGACCGACGACGCTCCACAGCCCGATGAAGCCGAATTTGCGGCGGCGCTCTGCCTTCCGGATCTGCTCCCGGCGGGCCTGGGCGCGTGCGCGGGCCTCGGCGTTCCGTGTCTTCTGCGGCACCCGCCCACCCTAACCGGGGATCCGCGCGGATCAGCGTCCGGTTCAGCAACTACTCAGTTGCGTACGCACCGCGCTGACCGCAGACCGGCCGCAGCCGCGTCCCCGCCGCAGCACATCAGGGCCTGCGCCGCGCGCACACTGGCCCGGTGACGACCGACCTCGGGGTCTACGGGGACCCGCGGCTGCCAGCGGAGCGGGTGCCCCCGCCGCCCACCGCTCGGCCGCGGCGCAGTGCTGGCCCCCGGCTCGGCGTCGTGGTCGCCGCTGTGCTCATCGCGGAGGGCCTCGCGCTCGCCGGCCGGATCACGCTCGAGCACACCGCGGCCGCCGACCCGGCGACCACGGCGAGGCAGCTGTTCACCGCCCTCGCCCGGGACGACGCCGACACCGCGCGCGGGCTGGTGGTGGGCATGGGACCCGGCACGACGCTGCTCGACCTGACCGCGCTGCACAGTGAGGGCGCGGTGCAGTTCGCGCGTGTGAGCGCGGTCAGTAGCCACGGGGACGCCGCCGCGGTGACCGTCACGTACGTCATCGGCGGCCTGACGTCCACCACGGTGCTGCGGGAACGGCGCCAGCGGACCGGTCCGCTGCACGCCCCGCGCTGGCGGGTGGTCGGCGGGCTGCCGGTCCTGCACGTCACCGCACCCGCGTACGAACCCACCGTCACCGTCGCGGGGCACCCCGTACCCCTGCGCGACGGCGCCGCGGACGTGACCGTGTTCCCCGGCATCGTCGCGGTCGCCCTGCCCGCGCACCTGCCGGCCGGCGACGCCGCGCAGACGGTCGCCGCGACCGGCGACCGGGTGCCGGTCGCACTCACGGTGCTGCCAGACTCCACCGTGTTCCAGCAGCTGGAGAACGCAGTCAGCGCACAACTGCTGCCCGGGCTGTTGGCCGACGGGGCGCAGGCGGGCTCGTCGCCCGACCTGTCGATCTCCGTCGACGAGGTGCTGCTCGAGGCCGACGGAACCACGCTGACCTTCACCGGCGAGATCGTCGAGGGTGGGCCCGCGGGGCCGTCCGCCGCCACCACCACCACGTCGACGAGGACGTTCGGCGGCACCGCGCACTACACGTCCGGCCGGGTCACCGAACTCGCGCTGACGCTGACACCCAGTTCCTGAGGCTCAGCACCGGGCGCCGGTCACGCGGGACGGGGCGGCCAGGCTGATCAGGTACGCGTTCACCACCCGCTGCACGCAGCCGCTGCCGCTGGCCCGGTAGGCCGTGTGCCCGTCGCCGTCGTAGCTCAGCAGCGTCCCGCCGTCGAGCTGCCGGGCCAGCGCGACCGCCTCCCCGTACGGGGTGGCGGGATCGCGGGTCGTCCCGAGCACCAGGATCGCCGGCGCTCCCGGGGCCACCACCGGGGCGGTGTCCTGCACCGCCCGGACCGGCCACGCGGCGCAGCCGATCCCCGACCAGGCGATGGCGCGACCGAAGATCGGGGCGGCCGGAGCCAGCGCGGCGGCCAGCGCCCCCGCCTGCGTCGCCGTCGCCGGGTAGGTGTGGTCCGAGCAGTTGATGGCCAGGTTGGCCTCGCTCTCCGGGTCGTAGCTGCCGTCGGCGTTTCGGCCGAGCAGCCCGTCGGCCAGCTGCAGCAGCAGGCCACCGGCCCCGGACTGGGCCAGTGACAGCGCCGTGCCCAGCGCTGGCCAGCCGTGCGTCCGGTCATACAGGGTCGCCAGGGTCCCCGTCAGGAACAGCCCTGCCGTGACCCGCCGGGAGCCGATCCCGGGCAAGGGCGTCACGGCGACCTGGGCCGCCAGCGCCCGGTACCCCGACTCGACCGCCGCCGCCGAGCCGTCCGCCGCGCCGAACGGGCACTGCTGGTTGCCGACGCACCACGCCGCGAACGCATCGAACGCACCCTCGAAGCCGGTGGCCTGCCCGGCGATGAGCTGGGTCCCGGTCAGCGTCGGGTCGATCGCGCCGTCGAGCACGAACGCGCGGATGTGCGTCGGGAACAGCCGGGCGTACGTGGCGCCGAGGTAGGTGCCGTAGGAGTAGCCGAGATAGGTGAGCCGGGGTTCGCCGAGGGCCGCCCGGATCGCGTCCAGGTCGCGCGCCGCATCGACGGTGGACAGGTGCCGCAGCTCGTCGCCCATCGCTGCGCCGCAGGCGGCCGCCTCCCGGGCAGCCGCCGCGAAGAGGCTCGCGGCCTGCTGGGCGGTGGCGGGGTATGGCGGCTCCGCGTACAGCGTGTCCAGCTCGGCGCCGGTCAGGCAGTGCACCGGGGCGCTGGCGCCGGTGCCGCGCGGGTCGAACCCGACGACGTCGAAGCGGGCCCGGACCGCGGCGGGGATGGCGCTGAGGTCGGCGCGGACGAACGACACCCCGCTGCCGCCCGGGCCGCCCGGGTTGACCACCAGCGATCCGAGTCGCGCCGAGGCCGGTCCGGTCGCCCGGGCCCGGATCAGGGCCAGCCCGACGGTGCGGCCGGTCGCCGCCGGATCGGTGTGCGACCAGTCCAGCGGGACGGCGAGGCGCGCGCAGCTGAACACACCCCCGCACGGAGCCCAGCGCACCGGCGACGCCGGGCGCACGGAGACGGTGGACACGGGAGCGGTGGGCACGGCCCTCGGCGCCGGCGCGGTCGGCGAGGGCAGCTGCACCACCTGCGGCCGACCGGAGCGGTGCCCGAGCTGGCGGGCGACGACCACCGCGACGCCCGCCGCGGCCAGCACCGCGAGCGCGACGCACAGCACCAGCACCTGCCTGCCGCGGTCCACCCGGCGCCCGGTCACGGCCCGGCCCCGGTGGGCGGCACGTTCCAGCGCAGCAGCGCCGGCCGCTCGTGCTCGGTGCCCAGCACACCGAGCCCCGCGGCGTCCAGCACGAACATCGCGCCGGCCCCCGGCGGCAGGCCCAGCCAGCGGGCGGTCAGCACCCGGAGCAGGTGCGAGTGGGCGACGAGCAGCACGTCGCCGCCGGTCAGCGCCGGGCGTACGCGGTCGGCCAACAGCGCGTCCACGCGCGCGCCGACCGCGGCCGCGTCCTCGCCGCCGGCAGCGCCGTCCGACCACAGCCACCACCGCGGCACCTCGCCGCGGATCTCCGCGGTGGTCCGCCCCTCGTGCTCGCCGTAGTCCCACTCGACCAGCCGGGCGTCGGAGTCGGCGGCAGGAAATCCCGCCAGCGCGGCGGTCTCGCGCGCCCGCACCAGCGGGCTGGTCAGCACCAGCGACCAGGGCTGCTCGCCGCGCAGAGCGCGCAGGCTCGCCCCCGCGCGCTCGGCGAGCATCCGACCCTCGGCCAGCAGTGGCACGTCCGTCCGGCCCGTGTGCCGGCGGTCCCGGCTCCAGGCGGTCTCGCCGTGCCGCAGCACGTACAGGCTCATGCCAGCGCCAGCGCGAGTCCGCCACAAGCCGCGGCGAAGCCCAGCAGTGCGGACCCGACGAGGTTGGTGGCGGCGGCCCGCGGACGGCCGTCGCGCAGCAGCCCGACGGTCTCCTGGGAGAACGTCGAGTACGTGGTGAACGCCCCACAGAAGCCGGTCCCCGCCAACGCGCGCCACTGCGGCGACAGGCCGTGGTGCAGCCCCAGCCCGGTGAGCAGGCCGAGGACGAACGAGCCCACCACGTTGACGGTGACGGTGCCGTACGGGAAGCCTCCGCCGCTGCGACGGGTGATCACCACGTCGGCGGTGTAGCGGGCGGGGGCGCCGACCACCGCCCCCAGCGCCACCAGCAGCGCGATCACGGCGCCGCCGCGAGGCCGACAGCGGTCGCGGCCAGGCCGCCGAACAGGCTCGCCGCGACGTACCCCAGCGCGAGGCCGGCGTGGTCGGTCGAGACCAGCCGGTCGGCCTCGACGGCGAAGGTGGAGAACGTGGTGTACCCCCCGAGCACGCCGGTGCCCAGCAGCGGTCGCCACAGCGGGCTGCGGCCGGGGCGCCGCGTGAGGGCGCCGACCAGCATCCCGAGCAGCAGACAACCCGTGATGTTGATCAGCAGCGTGGCCATCGGGAACGTGCCGGTGGCGGTCGGCAGGGCCACGCCCACGCCGTACCGGGCCAGCGCCCCCACGGCCCCACCGACCGCGACCGCCGCCACCAGCCTGGGTGCCAGCGGCGGCTCGCCGCGCGACGGCAGGTCCGGGTCGTCGTCCCCCCGGAAGGGCTGCGAGGTCACGGCCGGACGCTACCGGCCGCCGCTACGCTCGAACGCATGCCCGCCGACCCCCTCGCGCCCGTCCGGCTGCAGCCCGGCGACACCGCCCCGCCGTTCTCGCTCCCGGCGGCCGACGGCACGACGGTGTCGCTCGCGGACTTCGTGGGCCGCAGCGTGATCGTGTACGCCTACCCGGCCGCGATGACGCCGGGCTGCACCACCCAGGCGTGCGACTTCCGCGACAACCTGGCCCAGCTCGCCGATGCCGGGCTGGACGTCGTCGGCATCTCACCGGACAAGCCCGAGAAGCTGGCGAAGTTCGTCGCCAAGGAGGGGCTGACCTTCCCGCTGCTGGCCGATCCCGACAAGCACGTGCTGACCGCCTACGGCGCCTTCGGAGAGAAGAAGCTCTACGGCCGCACCGTCACGGGGGTGATCCGCTCGACTCTCGTGGTCGACCCGGCCGGCACGATCGCCCACGCCTTCTACGGCGTGAAGGCCACCGGCCATGTCGCGAAGCTGATCCGCGACCTGGGGCTCGCCGGCTGAGCGGTCAGAGGAACGCTCCATGCGGGATGTACGGGGTGGGTTCGGGTCGCCCGCGCCAGCACACCGCCCCGCCGAGGCTCAGGGGCAGCCGGGCCGCGACCAGCACATCCAGCGCCCACTGCTGGCGCCCGGTCACGTGTCCGAGCGTCGCATCGACGCCCAGCTCGACCGCCCGGGCGACCGCCGCCCACAGCACCGCCCGGGCGGCGTCGGCATCGGTGCCCGCCAGCAGACTGATCCAGCCGCGGTCGGCGACGTACGCGTACGCGCGGCGCCCACCATCTTCGTAGCGCAGGGCGAAACCGGGGGCGCCCTGAATGAAGGCGTGGTCGGGGCCGTGCCCGTGCCCGCGGGCGATCCGGTCGACGGCGTCGGCGAACTCCGGGTCGACGCCCTCGCGGACGCGGCGATCCGCCTGGTAGGCAGCGAGATCCGCCGGTCCGGAACCCTCCAGGCACGGGTAGACCGCGAACCCCGCCACGGCGTACCGACGTAGTGCCCGCCCGTCGTCCGAGGCGCAGATGACGCCGGGGCCGGTGTGCCCGGCGAGCGCTGCGTCGACCAGCCGCCGGCCGACGCCACCGCCCTGCCTGCCGGGGCGGACCACGAGCAGCGACAGCCCCCACAACCCCTCGCGTACCGAGGCCGCCGCGACCCCGACGATCTCGCCTGCGTCGACCGCGACCCACTGCCTGCTCGGGTCGGTGTCGAGCAGGTGGGCCATCCGCCGCTTCCACCAGGCCAGTCGGGCCTCGTCCCAGTCGTGCGGCGTCCGTCCCCGCTGGCGGTCCAGCTCGGCGAAGGCCGAGATGGGCAGGACATGGAGCCCGTCGATGTCGTCGGCCGCGAGTCGGCGGATGTCGGTCATGCTCCGATCCCACCAGAGCGGCCCTGCGAGACTGCGCAGGCCTGCGAGAGTGGCGGAACGGCAGACGCGCCGGTCTTAGGAACCGGTGCCCACGGGCGTGCGGGTTCGACTCCCGCCTCTCGCACTGCTCCGACGGGCTTCTCATACTCTTCCGGCCGTGACGATCCGCCCCATCCGCCAGGTCGGCGACCCGGTCCTGCGTACGCGCGGTGACGAGGTGCGGTCCTTCGACGCCGCCCTGCGCCAGCTCGTCGACGACATGTTCGAGACGATGTACGACGCTCCCGGCGTCGGCCTCGCCGCAAACCAGATCGGGGTCGGCCTGCGCCTGTTCGTCTACGACTGCGGGGCCGAGGAGAACGCCGACGGCGAGCAGGGCGACGGCCCGGTGCGCAAGGGCGTCGTCTGCAACCCGCTGCTGACCGAGCTCGGCGGGCGGCCCGCGGCCGACCCCGGCGAGCCGGACTGGACCGACGGTGACGAGGGCTGCCTGTCGGTGGTCGGCCTGCAGTACGTCACCCCGCGCTGGTCGACCGCGACCGTGACCGGGCTCGACCTGGCCGGCGCCCCGGTCACCGTCCGGGGTAGCGGGCTGCTCGCGCGCTGCCTGCAGCACGAGACCGACCACCTGGACGGCAGGCTCTACCTCGACCGGCTCGTCGGGGACGCCAAGGCTGCGGCCCGTCGCGCGCTGTCGGCCACGTAGCACCGCCGGTAGGTTCTGCGCCATGTGTCCCAGAGCGGTCGTGACCGGCGGTGCGGGCTTCCTCGGCTCCCACCTGAGCGCACGGCTGCTCGGGCTCGGCTACGAGGTGGTCGCCCTCGACAACTTCGTGACCGGTAACCCGACCAACGTGGACGAGCTGAGCGAGGACCCGGCCTTCCGGCTGGTCCGGTGCGACGTCACCGACTACGTACACGTGCCCGGGCCGGTCGACCTGGTCCTGCACTTCGCCTCGCCGGCCAGCCCGATCGACTACCTCGAGCTGCCCATCGAGACGCTCAAGGTCGGCTCGATCGGCACCCTGCACGCCCTAGGGCTGGCCAAGGAGAAGGGCGCCCGCTTCCTGTCCGCCTCGACCTCCGAGGTGTACGGCGACCCGCAGATCCATCCCCAGCCCGAGTCCTACTGGGGCCACGTGAACCCCGTCGGCCCGCGCGGGGTCTACGACGAGGCCAAGCGCTTCGGCGAGGCGCTCACCATGGCCTACCGGAACACGCACGGCGTCGACACGGCCTTGGTACGGATCTTCAACACGTACGGGCCGAAGATGCGGCCCCGGGACGGCCGGGCCATCCCCGCGTTCATCACCCAGGCGCTGCGCGGCGAGCCGATCACCGTGGCCGGCGACGGCAGCCAGACCCGCTCGGTCTGCTACGTCGACGACCTCGTGACGGGCATCCTGGCCCTCGCCGACTCCGGGCTGCCCGGCCCGGTCAACGTCGGCAACCCGCGGGAGCTGTCGATCCTCGAGCTGGCCGAGACCATCCGCGACCTCGTCGGGTCCCGGTCGGAGATCATCTTCATCCCGCGCCCCGTCGACGATCCCACCGTTCGGCAGCCCGATATCGCCCTGGCCCGCGCGGAGCTGGGCTGGGAGCCGCAGATCCCGCTCGAGACCGGCCTGGCCCGCACGATCGCGTGGTTCCGCAGCCACCCGGACGTGCTGGCCGCCTGAGCCGCGATTCCCGGTCCTGCTGGCACAATCCTGGGCGTCGGCCCCCGTGGAGGTGCGCGTGAAGCTCTCGATCCTGATGCCCGTCTTCAACGAGCAGGCGACCCTGGCGACGGCGCTCAAACGCGTGCTCGACGTCCACTACCCCTGCGAGATCGAGCTCGTGGCCGTCGACGACGGCAGCAGCGACAACACCCGTGACATCCTCGCCGGCACCGACGACCAGCGGCTGTCGGTGCACACCCATACCCTGAACCAGGGCAAGGGCGCTGCGATCGCGACGGCGGTCCGGGTGGCGACCGGCGACTACGTGATCATGTGCGACGCCGACCTGGAGTACGCCCCCGAGGAGATTCCCCGGCTGCTCACCCCGGTGCTGTCCGGAGAGGCGCAGGTGGTCTACGGCACGCGGACGTTCGGCAGCCACAACGCGTACAGCTTCCTGTACGTGCTCGGGAACAAGGGCGTGACACTCGCCGCGAACATCCTGTTCAACGCCTACATCTCCGATCTGGAGACCTGCTTCAAGCTCGTGCCCACCCAGCTGTGGCGAGACCTCGACGTGCGCAGCCTCGGGTTCGGCATGGAGGCCGAGGTGACCGGCAAGCTGCTGCGCCGGGGCATCCGCCCGTACGAGGTCCCGATCAGCTACAAGGCACGCACTCGCGAGCAGGGCAAGAAGCTCACCTGGCGGGACGGCGTCGAGGCGCTCGCGATCCTCGCCCGCGAACGCGTGCGTGCCAGGACCTGAGCGAATCCTTCTCCTCGACCTGAGCGCGCGAGTGAGCGGCATGCCGGCGGGCTGGCGGGGGTCGGCCGGCTACGGAGCAGGAGGCGGCCTGACGGTCAGGCAGTGGTGGGCCGGCAGCGCGGGCCGTGGCGGCGGACCGCTCCCGGTGATCTGGAAGAGCCAGGCGCCGCCGTCGGCCCCGGGGCGACTGTAGGAGGCGAGCTGGACCCCGATGCTGCCCACCTCGGCGAGGATCTCCGCGCGCACGTTGGCCGGCTGGTTGGAACCTCGATGATCCAGAAAGAGCCAGATCCGTCGGCCCTGGGGGAACTGGGCCAGCAGCATCTGCGCCGAGCAGCCGTGCGCAGGCGCCGGATCGAACGTGCCCGAGGCGTGCAGGCCCGGATGCTGCTCGGAGTAGTAGGCCCACGCGGCAGTGCCCCACATGGACTCGTACAGGATGATGTCGCCCGGCTGCCGGTGCGCAGCGATGAAGGCCACCGCCTGGCGGCCGCTGTTCTTGTCGAGCGGCGTGACGGCGATGTCGAGCCCGCGCAGGCCCTGGCTACCGGCGCAGACACCCAGGACCAGACCTAGCCCCGCGGCCACCACCGCACGACCCCTGCGGGCAAGGCCCAACCGCTGCGCGGGGTCGAGGAGCTGGAGCGGTGCGCAGATCAGCAGAAGGACGGAGGGCTGCAGGTAGAGCGCCAACCGCTGCGCAAGTGGGTAGGTCTGGGCGGCGGCCGCGACCACGGCCACGACGAACGGGAGAAGCAATAGGGGGGCGCGTCGTCGGGTGGTCTCCGTGCGCAGGATCACCCCCAGGCCGAGCAGAGCGAGGAGGCCGACCACGACGGGATGGTGCACGCCGAGGGGGTCCTCCAGGATGGCCTGGGACGTCCGGGCGAGCCACCGGGCCGACGAATGCAGGTGCAGGGGCGTAGGCGGGTAGCCGCCGTACACGCGCCAGTAGTTCTTCAGGAGGCTGCTGTGCGCCTGATCACGCAAGACCAGCTGATAGTCCAGGAGCAGCACCAAGGCTGGCGGTACGGCGGCGGCCGTCAGGAGGACGAGATGCCGCCGGGCACGTCCGGTTCGCGCACCTGAGCCCAACCAGCGGGCAGCGAGAACGAGGCCGCCGATCAGCACCATCAGGATTCCCGGCTGCGAGAACCAGATGGCGAGGGCCGTGACGAGGGCCCACCATGCCGCGACAGACACAGCCGGCTCGCGCTCGCTGGCCCAGAGCGTCATCGCCACCACCCCCAGTGACGCGAGAATGTCACTGCTGTACTGCTTGACGTCGGTGGCGTAGAACGTCGTCTGCGGCGCGACCGCGAACAGCAGGATGACCGCCGGCGTGCTCCAGCGTCCGACCAGTCGGTTGCTAACGTAGATGAGAACCGGAAAGGCGCCGACGGACGTCAGGAAAGGGAAGAGCCGCAGCGACATCTCATTCTGGCCGAAGACGTCGCTGCTGGCCTTGACGATCCAGAACCACCCGATCGGCGCCGCCTGGGAGTTCGCTGTCACGTGCTCAAGGCGGTGATACGACAGACCCAGGATGTCGTGGACGACCTCTATCTCGTCCAGCCACAGGGAGCGGTCGAACAACCATTCTCGGAGCCGCAGAGCCACACCGAGCACCACGGCCAGCCGGGTCAGCCACACGAGATAGAGGCGCGCGCCGATGGTGGCCGGCGGCCTCCGAACGCGTGGGCGGCGTCCGCCGGCCACGGCGCTGTGCACGCTCATCCGGGCCGACTGTAGCCAGGAGCCGCTACGTCACCGGAGGCGGGCGGCCAGCGCGCGGAACGCCTGCGCCCGGTGGCTGGCGACGTTCTTCTCCGCCGGTGTGAGCTCCGCCGACGTCCGGCTCTCCCCGTCCGGGACGAAGACCGGGTCGTAGCCGAAGCCGTTGTCCCCGCGCGGCGCCCGGACGATGCGCCCGCGCCACCGCGCCTCCTGGACGTGGTGGTGACCGTCGGGGGTGACCAGCGCGGCCGCGCAGACGAACGCGGCGCCGCGGCGGTCGTCGGGCACGTCGCCGAGCTGGCCGAGCAGCAGAGCCGTGTTCGCGTCGTCGTCGCCGTGTCGGCCGCACCACCTCGCCGACAGCACGCCCGGCATGCCGTTCAGCGCGTCGACGGCCAGCCCGCTGTCGTCGGCGAGCGCCGCCAGAGACGTCGCGGCGAGCGCCGCCCGGGCCTTGATCAGGGCGTTGGCGGGGAAGGTCGCGCCGGTCTCCGCCGGCTCGGCGTACCCGTCGACGCCGAGGATGTCCTCGAGCCCAAGCAGCTCGTGCGCCGGGCCCAGGATCGCCCGCAGCTCCGCCACCTTGCCTTCGTTGCGGGTGGCGAGAACGAGCCTCATCCCAGCAGAGTCGGCACCGGCCGGGGGGCCGCCAGGGCCCCCTGCTGCGCGGCGGCGAGCGTGCCGCAGCCGGCGAGCGCCAGGTCGAGCAGGGCGTCGAGCTCGGCCCGGCTGAAGGGCGCGCCCTCGGCCGTGCCCTGCACCTCGACCAGCGCGCCGTCGCCGGTCGCCACCACGTTCATGTCGGTCTCGGCGCGGACGTCCTCGGCGTAGCAGAGGTCCAGGCGGGGCTCCCCGTCGACGATGCCCACGCTGACCGCGGCGACCGAGCGCGGGCAGGCCTGCGGGACGCCGAGGTGCGCGACCGCGTCGCAGAGCGCCACGTACGCGCCGGTGATCGCCGCGGTGCGGGTGCCGCCGTCGGCGACGAGCACGTCGCAGTCCAGGGTGACGCTGTTCTCCCCGAGGGCCTCGAGATCGATGGCCGCCCGCAGCGCCCGGCCGACCAGCCTGCTGATCTCGTGCGTCCGGCCGCCGACCCGGCCCTTCACCGACTCGCGGTCGTTGCGGGTGTGCGTCGCGCTGGGCAGCATCGCGTACTCGGCCGTCACCCAGCCCAGCCCGCTGCCCTTGCGCCAGCGCGGCACCCCCACGGTGGCCGAGGCCGAGCAGAGCACGCGGGTGGCCCCGAACTCGACCAGGACGCTGCCGGCTGGATGTGGCTGCCAACCTCGGGTGAGGCGCACCGGGCGCAGCTGGTCGGGGGTCCGTCCGTCGGGTCGCGTCACGTCCGGAGACCCTAGCCAGACCGGGTCAGACCGGGTACGCGAACCCGGCGCGGGCCAGGCGCAGCTCGCCGTCGTACCCGGCCTTGGCCTCGGCCAGGGTGGCCTGCTCGTCCCCCCAGGCCGCCACGAGGTGGGTCAGCAGCAGCGACCGCGCGCCGGCGCGGGCGGCGTACTCCCCGGCCTGCCGGCCGCACAGGTGCACACCTTCGGGATTGTCCGCGCGATCCAGCCAGGACGCCTCGCAGAGGAACAGGTCGACGTCGCGGGCGAGCTCGACGAGGCCCTCGCACGCGCCGGTGTCCGCCGAGTAGGCGAGCGAACGCCCGCCCGCGTCCAACCGCAGCGCCCAGCACTCCACGGGGTGGTTGGTACGGATCATCGACAGCGCGAACGGCCCGACCCGCACGGGGGCGCCGTCGAGCAGCCGCCAGTCGTAGACCTGCTCCAGCCACTCGGCGCGGGTCGAGTCGACGGCGCGGGCGATCCTGGGCCCGGTGCCGGCCGGCCCGTAGACCGGCAGTGCCGGCAGACAGCCGGCGGGGTCGTAGAACCGCGCGTAGCCGTAGGCCACGAGGTCGATGCAGTGGTCGGCGTGCAGGTGGCTGAGGACGACGGCGTCGAGGCTGTCCAGACCACCGTGACGTTGCAGCGCGCCGGTCGCACCGTTGCCGGCGTCGAGCAGCAGCCGGAAGCCGTCGTGCTCGATCAGGTACGAGGAGCAGCCCGAGTCCGGACCCGGAAAGGTCCCCGCGCAGCCCAGCACGGTCAGCTTCACGCGCGGAGCCTACGACGGTTCGGCGAGACGTGCGTCACGCCCAGAGCTGCCCCTCGAGTGCTGCCTCAGCCTCGGCCAGCGTCCCGGCATAGGCACCGGTGGACAGGTACTTCCAGCCGCCGTCGCAGACGATGAACGCGATGTCCGCACGCTCCCCCGCCGCGACGCACTTGGCCGCCTCCCCCAGCGCCGCGTGCAGGATCGCCCCGGTGGAGATCCCGGCGAAGATGCCTTCCTGCTCGACGAGCTCACGGGTGCGCCGGACCGCGTCGCGCGGCCCGACCGAGAAGCGCGAGGACAGCACCGACGGGTCGTAGAGCTCGGGTACGAACCCCTCGTCTATGTTGCGCAGCCCGTAGACCAGCTCGCCGTACCGGGGCTCGGCGGCGACGATGCGGATGCCCGGACGTTGCTCGCGCAGGAAGCGGCCCGTGCCCATCAACGTGCCGGTGGTGCCCAGCCCGGCGACGAGGTGGGTGATGGACGGCAGGTCCGCGAGCAGCTCCGGGCCGGTCGTCTCGTAGTGCGCCTGCGCGTTGGCGGGGTTGCCGTACTGATAGAGCATCACGTAGTCGGGGTTGTCGGCAGCCATCGTCTTGGCGACCGCCACCGCCTGGTTCGACCCGCCGGCCGCGGGTGAGGTGACGATCTGCGCGCCGTACATGGTGAGCAGCTGGCGCCGCTCGATGCTCGTGTTGGCCGGCAGCACGCAGATCAGCCGGTAGCCCCGCAGTCGGCAGACCATCGCCAGCGAGATGCCGGTGTTGCCGCTGGTCGGTTCCAGCACCGTGCAGCCGGGCGTCAGCAGGCCGTCCTTCTCGGCCTGCTCCACCATCTTCAGCGCGGGCCGGTCCTTGACCGAGCCGGTGGGGTTGTCCTGCTCCAGCTTGGCCCAGAGGCGCACGTCGGCGCTGGGAGACAGCCGGGGCAGGCCGACCAGCGGCGTGCCGCCGACCGAGTCGAGCAGGGAGTCGAAGCGCATGCGGCGGTCTTACCCGCCGGCGACGGCAGGGAGGACGGTGACCGCGTCGCCGTCCTTGAGCCCGGTGGTGAGGCCGCCCAGGAAGCGCACGTCCTCGTCGTTGACGTAGACGTTCACGAACCGGTGCAGGCTGCCGTCGTCGCCCACCAGCCGGCCGCGGATCCCGTCGTACCGGGTGTCCAGGTCGACGAGCAGCTCGTCCAGGCTGGCGCCGGAGCCCTCGACGGACTTCGCGCCGCCGGTGTAGCTGCGCAGGATGGTCGGGATCCGGACCTCGATGGCCATCGCGTGCGTTCTCCTCGATCGGGGGGTGGCTGGCTGCCAGTGTCTCAGCAGTCGGGAACGCCGTGGGCCGGTCGGCCTGTTCCGGCGCTCACAGCTCCCGGATCGCCACCGGCTCCTCGGTGACCAGCCCGGCCACGATCCGGTACGAGCGCACCTCTGCGTCCATGCCCAGCTCGGGGCGGGTCGAGACGAGCACGTAGTGGGCGCCCGGCTCGGCGGCGTACGCGATGTCGGTGCGGCTCGGGTAGGCCTCGGTGGCGGTGTGCGAGTGGTAGATCACGAAGGGCTCCTCGTCGCGGTCGTCCATCTCGCGGTAGAGACGCAGCAGGTCTCCCGAGTCGAACTCGTAGAAGGTCGGGGACCGGGCCGCGTTCGCCATCTCCAGGAAGCGCGCCGGCCGGCCGCCGACGCCGGTGATCACCCCGCACGCCTCGTCCGGGTGGTCGCGGCGGGCGTGCGCCACCATCGCGTCGTACATCGCCTGTGAGATCTCCAGCACGGGTGCCGACGCTA
This sequence comes from uncultured bacterium, assembly GCA_964245825.1. Lineage (GTDB taxonomy): Bacteria > Actinomycetota > Actinomycetes > Mycobacteriales > CAJCIY01 > CAJCIY01. Next base: position 148,211 of record CAXTNT010000005.1, read on the forward strand.
GCGGTCAGTACTCGTCCGGTGCCCCGAGGACCACGAGCAGCCGGTGCAACAGCGTCCCGAGCACGAGGAACAGCTGGAGCGCGGGTGAGGGCGCCAGCGCGGCGTAGTCGTCCTCGGTCACCCCGAGCCGGCTGCCGAGCACCAGCCGGAGGTCGTTCAGCGCCCCGACCCAGGACTGCGCCTCCTCGGCGCTGAGGTCGAACCGGTCGCCGCGGGTGAGCGTGTCCAGCACGACGGCGACCCGCCCCCGTTGGAGCGCCTCGAGCTCGCCGCCGGCCAGCCGCCGGTACTCGGCCGCCGCCCGCCCGTCCTCGACGTCCGCGGCGTACGCGTCGGGACGCAACCGTCGCAGGGCCGGGTCGTCCGGCGTCGCGCGCTCGTCGGTGCTGGTCATGCCGGTGAGCTCGGCCAGCGGGTCGACCGGGCCGGCCGCGTCGGTGGTCGTGGTGAGCAGCTGGTCGAGGTCGCGCAGCTGACTCAACAGCAGCTGCCGCAGGCCGCCGGCCAGCCTGACGCCGATGCTGCCGTCGCGGTGTGCCGAGAACGGGCCGCGGGCCACTAACAGCCCACCGGGGTCAGTCGTCCTGCTGAAGGGTGGCCCACAGACCGGCGGCGTGCAGCCGGGCGACGTCGCTCTCCATCTGCTCTCGGCTGCCGGTCGAGACCACGGCGCGGCCCTTCTGGTGCACGTCCAGCATCAGCCGGGTGGCCTTCTGCTTGCTGTAGCCGAACAGCTGCTGCAGCACGTACACGACGTAGTTCATCAGGTTGACGGGGTCGTTCCATACCAGGGTGATCCACGGTCGGGACAGGTCGACCACGTCGTCCGGCCTGGTGTCGCCCTGCCGCTCCGGCGCGAGGGTCCCGCCGCCGGGGGCCGTCACGGCATCGGCCGCGCGGAAGCGGTCACGAGGCATCCTGCACCAACTCGCCGCGGCGGACCTTGCCCGTCGCGTTGCGGGGCAGCTCGGGGACGAAGGACACGTCGCGGGGCACCTTGAAGGCGGCGAGGTGGGCCTTGACATGGTCACGCACGGCTTCCGCCTCGAGCGAACCGTCGCCGGCCACGAACGCCACCAGGCGCTGTCCGAAGTTCTCGTCCGGAACACCCACCACGGCCACGTCGTGGACGCCGGACAGACCGGCGATGACGTCCTCCACCTCGCCGGGGAACACGTTCTCGCCGCCGGAGACGATCATGTCGTCGTCCCGGCCCTCGATCTTCAGCCGGCCCGCCGCGTCGAAGTGCCCCGTGTCGCCCGAGGAGACCAGCCCCTCGATCCGGGCCTTGTCGGCACCGCCGGTGTAGCCCTCGAAGGTGAGGTCGCTGCCGACGAAGATGCGGCCGCTCTCACCGGGCGGTACGGCGTCACCGTCCTCGTCCACGATCCTGATGGTCACACCCCGCAACGGCCGGCCGGCGGTGCCCGGGTCCTGGAGCAGGTCGGCCGGGGTGGCCACGGTGGCGAAGCCCACCTCGGTCGAGCCGTAGAGGTTGTAGAGCACGTCGCCGAAAGCGGCCGAGAAACCCTCGGCGAGGGTCGCCGGCAGCGCCGACCCGGAGATCGCGACCGCCTGCAGGCTGGACGTGTCGTAGCGGCCCCGGACCTCCGCATCGAGCGCCAGCAGGCGCTGCAGCATGACCGGGACGGCCGCGAGCAGCGTCACGCCGTGCGCCGCCACGTCGGCGAGCGTCGTCTCGGCGTCGAAGCGGCTCCGGAGGACCAGCGTCGAGCCGAGGAGCAGCCCCATGGCGAGGTTGGCCAGCCCCCAGGCATGGAACATCGGCGAGCCCACCAGCAGCGGCTCGCCCACGCGGTAGGGGATGGCCTCGAGCATGGCGAGGCCCGGCCCGGCGCCACGGACGCCGCGGACCGCGCCCTTGGGCGCGCCGGTCGTGCCGGACGTCAGCAGCACGATCCGGCCCGGCGTCCGCGGCGGCCGCGGCTGGCCGACGCGGCCGATCTGCAGGGCGGCGGACGCGAGCCGGACGAGCCCGGCGGGGAGCAGCTGGTCGAGGTCGGCGTCGGCGACCGCGGCGACGAGCTGCTCCCGCTTCACCACGTCGGCCAGCTGCGGCGGGGCCAGGCCGGTGTTGAGCAGGACCACGTCGGCGCCCACCTTGCCGAGGGCGACCAGCGGTTCCAGGAAGCCCCGGCCGTTGCGGGCGAGCAGTCCGACCGCCGTGCCGGTCCCGAGCCCCCGCAGCGTGTACGCGGCTGCCAGTGCGTCCGTACGGGTGGCGACCTCGCCGTAGGTCAGCGTCCCCTCGTCGTCGATGATCGCCGCGCGGTCGGGGTGGCGGGCGGCGCAGGCCGACAGGGCTGCGGCGACGCTGGCCCCGTACCGCAGGGCGAGCGCCATGCCCACCAGCCGGTCGGGACGGATCGGGGCGATCAGCCCCGCTCGGCGCAGGACGGCGGCGGCATGGCACCCCGCAACGACGCGCGACCCAGGGCCGGCCAGGGCACGGTCGGCGAGGGTGCTGGTCAGGGCCGGCCAGTGACCGGGCCGGAGCGCCGCACCGGCCGCCGCGACGGGTTCGCCGACCGCGCCGGCCACCCCCACGGCGGTCCCCACCAGACGACGGGCCGGTGCCCACGCACGGTCCAACGGCGACGGGCTCACGGCGAGTGAGTCTCGCGCATCGAGGGCAGCGGCGTCAGTGCCGCTCGAAATCCGGTCGGAGCGGGAAGTCCACGACGCCGCCGCGGGGGGTCTTCACCGCCAGCACCTGGTGCAGCTGGATGTCGTTGCGGTCGAACGCCAGCCGCGAGCCGGCCATGTAGAGCCGCCAGACCCGGGCCCTGCCCGGGCCCACCTCGGCCACCGCCTCGTCCCAGTGCGCCTCGAGGTTGTCCCCCCAGTCGCGGAGGGTCAGGGCGTAGTGCTCGCGCAGGTTCTCCTCGTGCCGCACCTCGAAGCCCCGGTCGGTCATCGCCCCGATGATGGTCGCGAGGCCGAGCAGCTCGCCGTCGGGGAACACGTACCGGTTGATGAAGCCGCGGCGGACGACGGCGGGGGACGTCGTCGTGGGACGCATGATGCAGTGGTTGAGCAGGCGCCCGCCGTCGCGGAGCCGGGCGTACAGGTGCGCGAAGTAGGCCGGCAGCTGCGCCCGGCCGATGTGCTCGGTCAGGCCGATCGAGGAGACGGCGTCGAACCCGGTCTCGGTGACGTCGCGGTAGTCGAGGTGCCGGATCTCGGCCCGGTCGCCGAGACCGTCCTCGGCCACCGCCTTCTGCCCCCACTCGGCCTGCTGCCGGGACAGCGTCACCCCGACGGCGGTGACGCCGTAGTGCGTCACCGCGTGCCGGACCATGCCGCCCCAACCGCACCCGACGTCCAGCAGCCGCTGACCCGGCTGCAGGTCGAGCTTGCGGCAGACCAGGTCGAACTTCTCCTCCTGCGCCTGCTCCAGCGTCGATTCCGGCGTGGGGTAGACCGCGCAGGTGTATGCCATCGACGGGCCCAGCACCCACGAGTAGAACAGGTTGGACACGTCGTAGTGATGGCTGATCGCCGCCGCGTCGCGGCTCTTGGCGTGCCGCCGGAGGGCGCTGACGGACTTCGCCAGCCGGGTGCCGGGCACCACCTCCTGCGGCGGTACGGGCACCGGGCGCAGCACGGCCGGCCCGAGTGCGCGGAGGATCTCCGCCTTCTGCCGCAGCGTGACCCCGCCGAGCGAGGGCCGCTCGGCGATGGTGCGCAGCGCGGCGTAGAGGTCGCCGTCCACGTCGAGCTCACCGGTCACGTACGCCCGGGCCAGCCCGAGCTCCCCGGGCGAGGTCGCCAGGTAGCGCAGCGCCAGCTCGGAGCCGAGCCGCACCCGGACGGGCGCGTCGGCGGGACCCGCCTCGCTGCCGTCGTACGCACTGATGTGCACCTGCGGTCCACCGATCACGCGGCCCAGAACTCCCGCGACGTCCATGCAGTCTCCTAGCGGTTGCGGACGGTCTTGTCGTAGAGGTCGAGCAGGCGCCCGTCCCCGTCATAGGTCTTCTTGAGCACCTCGTAGGCCGGCCCGTTGTAGAGCCGCCAGAACTCGGCCTCGTCGTAGTAGGCCGTGCTGTAGAGCGACTTGCGGCCACCGAGCCGTTCGACCTCGCGCTCGACCAGCACGTTGTGGTGGTCCGGCGACTGTCCCGGCGAGAGCGGCACGGTGCCCCAGAACCCGACGTTGACGTAGGTCTCGGTCGGCGTCAGCTCGTACAGCGGCCAGTGGGTGGAGGGGTCGCGCTGGCGCAGCGGACAGAGCCAGACCGGCCGCATCCCGACCTCGCGGTCGAAGACGTCGAGGAACTCGGTCAGCGCGCCGACCGGCACTTCGATGTCCTGGATGACCCGCTCCACCTCGGGCCGGCCCCGCCGGCGGTCGCGCGCGGCGGCCCAGCCGTGCCGGGACTCGAACCGGAGCAGCTTCCAGTAGGTGTCGCTGCGCAGCAGCCGCTTGGGCACCAGCCGGCGGAGCCGCGGGTCCTGCACACCGAACGCCCCGGAGCACCAGAACCAGTCGGTGTCCCAGCGCCAGAGGTAGTCGTGGATCGTCAGCGTGTCGGTGTGCCGGTCGGCGATCGAGCGGTAGTAGACGCCCATTCCGGTGTAGTTGCTCGTGCCGTGCGGCGCTTCGCGCGCGAACCGGCCGAGGGTCAGATAGAGCTCCGCGGGGGAGAACGCCGTCCCGTCCAGGAAGTCGACCGCCTCGCCAGCGTGCTCGCCCGTGGCGGAGATCGCTGCGATCGACTCGGCCGCCGCGGCGGCCGATCGGAAACGCAGGTGGGTGAGGTGGACGTACGGCGCAACCGGCTCGAGCTCGATCGTCAGCCGCAGCGCGTACCCGAGGGTGCCGTAGGAGTTGGGCAGCCCGGCGAACAGGTCGGCATGCTCGTTGGTCGGCGTCGCGGTCACAACGCGCCCGTCGCCGGTCAGCACCTCCACCTCGAGCACCGACTCGTGCGGCAGCCCGTTGCGGAAGCTGGTGGACTCGATGCCCAGCCCCGTGACGGCGCCCCCGAGGGTGATCGTCTTCAGCTGCGGGACGACGAGGGGCATCAGCCCGTGCGGCAGGGTCGCGGCCACCAGGTGCTCGTACGTGGTCATGCCCTGCACGTCGGCGGTGCGCGCCACCGGGTCCACCGACAGCACCCCGTCGAAGGCCCGGACGTCCAGTCCGGGCGCGTCGGTCCGCGCCCGGGTGCGGAAGAGGTTGGAGGTCCGCTTCGCCAGCCGCACCGGCGCGCCGGCCGGGATCGCGGCGTACTGGGCGCGCAGGACCTCGACCCGGGCGGCGTACGCCGCGTACGGGTCGGGGATGCGTGGCATCCGCAGAGGTTACCGGCGGCGGGATGCAACCGGCGCGCCCGCTGCGGCGTCCGGAGATCGGGGAAGCCACCGGCTACCGTCCGGGGACAGGCACAGGAGGCCCTGCATGCGCAGATCCGCGCTGGCCGCGTCGTTCGCCGCGCTCGCGGCGGTCGCCGCCTGCGGAAGCACGGCGAAGGTCGTCGCCGGCACCACGGGCACGCCGACCCCGGCCGGCTCCGCGGGCACCGTGACCGACACCGTGGTCCCGCCGGTCACCACCGTCACGACCGCGGCCACGACAGCGGCTCCGAGCGGGCCGTCGGCCTGTACCACGACGAACCTCACGGTGAGCTTGGGGACGCCGGAGGGCACCGCGGGCAGCGCGATCTACCCGCTGCACCTGACGAACAAGGGCACCGCGGCGTGCACGGTCACCGGCTACCCCGGGGTGTCGTTCGTCGCGCCTGGCAGCGGCGCCCAGGTCGGCAAGCCCGCCAGCCGCTCGCCGGGGAGCGCCCCGACCGTCACGCTCTCGCCCGGCGCCGAGGCGACCGCGGAGCTCCAGGTCACCGACTACCTGAACTACCCCCCGTCCTCCTGCGCGGCGACTCCCGTCGCCGGGCTCCGGGTCTACCCGCCCGCCAACACCGCCTCCGCGTTCGTCGCCTTCACGACCAGCACCAGGGCGTGCAGCACGCAGGTTCCGCAGCTGACCGTCCAGACCCTGCTGGCCGGTCCCGGCCAGCAGTAGCCGCCGGGGTCAGGGCTCCGCCGACTCCGCCAGCGCGAGCCAGCGGTCCTCGGTCTCCCGCCGCTCGCCCTGCAGGGCACGCAGCTCGGTGTCGAGGGCCAGCACGCGCTCGTGGTCGGTGGACACGCCGGCCAGGGCGTCGTGCAGCGTGGCCTCCTGTCGGTCGATGCGCGCCAGGGCCTTCTCCAGCGCGGCGAGCTCCTTCCGGGCGGCGCGGGCCTCCGTCCGCGTCTCGCCACCACCGGTCGCCGCCGGCGTCGTCGGAGCCGGCGCGGCGGCGCGGCGGGCCAGGTACTCCGCCACCCCGCCGGGGAGCGCCGCCAGGCTGCCGTCGCCCAGCAGCGCGACGGTGGAGTCGCACACCCGCTCGAGGAACCACCGGTCGTGGCTGACCACGACGATCGTGCCGGCGAAGGCGTCCAGCAAGTCTTCCAGCGCCACCAGCGTGTCGGTGTCCAGGTCGTTGGTGGGCTCGTCGAGCACGAGCACGTTGGGGCCGGTCATGAGCAGCCGCAGCAGCTGCAGCCTGCGCCGCTCACCGCCGGACAGCTCCCGGACCGGCGTCCATTGCCGGTCGGTCGGGAAGCCGAAGCGCTCCAGCAGCTGGCCCGCGGACAGCTCCTCGCGCCCGACCGTCAGCACCCGCGCCACCTCCTCCACGGCCGCGAGGACGCGGAGTTCGCCCGCGAGCTCGACCACGTCCTGGCTGAGGTACGCGACGCGCACCGTGGACCCGGTGCGCAGCGTGCCCGCATCGAGCGGCTGGTCGCCGACCAGCGCCCGCAGCAGGGTGGTCTTGCCGGCACCGTTCACCCCGATCAGCCCGACGCGGTCGCCCGGTCCGAGCCGCCACGTCACCTCCTCGACCAGCCGCCGGCCGCCGCGGCTGATGGTCGCGTCCTCGAGGTCGTACACCTGCTTGCCGAGGCGGGCCGCCGCGAACCGCTGCAGGCCCTCCCGGTCGCGGGGCGGCGGCTCGGCGTCGATCAGCGCGTTGGCGGCCTCGACGCGGTACCGCGGCTTGGACGTCCGCGCGGGCGCGCCCCGACGCAGCCACGCCAGCTCCTTGCGCACCAGGTTCGCCCGCCGCTGCTCGCTCGCCGCGGTCTGCCGGGATCGCTCGGCCCGGGCCAGCACGTACGCCGCATAGCCGCCGTCGTAGGCGTGCACGGCGCCGCCCGCCACCTCCCAGGTCACCGTGGCGACCTCGTCGAGGAACCACCGGTCGTGGGTGACCGCGAGCAGGGCGCGGTGCCGTGGCCGGGCGGTCAGGTGGGCCGCGAGCCAGGCCACGCCCTCGACGTCGAGGTGGTTGGTCGGCTCGTCCAGGATCAGCAGGTCGAGGTCGGTGACCAGCAGCGCGGCGAGGGCTGCCCGGCGTCGCTCGCCGCCCGAGAGCGAACCGACTGGCCGCGCGAGCAGCGGTTCGACGCCGAGACCCGCGACGACGGCGCGGACGTGGGCGTCGCCCCGCCAGGTGTGCTCGGCGACGTCGGCGCCCACGACAGCCGTGAGCACCGTGGCGGCAGGGTCCAGGACGTCGGTCTGGGCCAGCATGCCGACCCGCAGCCCGCCGGCCTGCGAGACGCGGCCGCCGTCGACCGCACGCTCGCCGGCCAGCACCCGCGCCAGCGTGGTCTTGCCGGCGCCGTTGCGCCCGACCACCCCGATCCGGTCCCCCACCGAGACGCCGAGGGAGACCGCTGCCAGCAGCGTCGTGGTGCCGGCGACGACGGTCACGGCCTCGCACGAGACCAGCGGTGCCGCCACCCCGCAGAGACTACGGAGCCGGCGGCGGCGGGTACGGCGGGAAGCCCGGCTGCTCGTGGGTGCGCACGGCCCGTATCCCGCGGGCGAGGTCGGGCCAGCGGAAGCTGCCGAGCATGTCCTGCACCGAACGGGCGAAGCCCTCGGCCGGATCCTCGCCGGCCGCGACCGCCCGCAGCTGCCGCTTGATCGCCGCGTGGCTGCGCGGCGAGGTGCGCTCGGCGACGTCGCGCGCCCACTCCTGCGCGGCCGGCAGCAGCTCCTCGGCGGGCAGCACCCGCGTCACCAGCCCCAGGGCGAGCGCCTCGGAGGCGTCGACGAACCGGCCGGACAACAGCAGGTCCGCGGCCGCGCCGCTGCCGACAGCGCGGGAGAGGGTGTGCGCGATGCCCCATTCGGCCACCAGGCCGAGCCGGGCGAACGTGGTGCCGATCCGGGCGCCTTCGGCGGCCCACCGGAGGTCGGCCATCAGCGCGTACGAGGTGCCCATGCCGGCGCACGGGCCGTTGACGGCCGCGAGCACCGGCGTCGAGAGGTGCATCGGCGTGTCCAGCGGCACCTCGTCGACCGACCCGAAGCTCTCCGCGAGCGTCGAGGCGTCGTCCAGCTGTCCCAGCTCGGCCCCGGCGCAGAACCCCCGGCCCGCGCCGGTGACGATCACCGCGCGGACGCTCGGGTCGGCGTCCAGCTCACGCAGGGTGGCGCAGTAGCGGCGCTGCATCGCCCCGGTCATCGCGTTCAGGGCGGCCGGGCGGTTCAGGGTCACCGTCGCGACCATGCCGTCGGTCGCCACCAGCACCTCGTCGTCCATGCCCGGAGGCTAGCCAGCCCTCACGCAGTGGCCGGGCCCGTCGGCGCCTGGCGGCAGCGCAGCAGGTTGTTGGTCGGGTCGAACAGGTCGAACTCCGGTGTGCCGGAGGCGTTCTCGCGCAGCGGACCGAGGCGCGAGACGTCGCGGTCGGTCACCCACCGCGCCCGCAGCTCGGCCACGTCGTCGACCTCCGCGGCGTCGGGCATCACGTCGGTGGCGAACAGCTCGGCGTACAACAGCTCCGCGTTGGTCACCCACACGTGCGCCGAGCCCACCAGGGCGAAGGGCTCGACGTCGGGGTTCCGCGCGTAGTGCAGCTCCACCCCGCCGTACGCGGCGACGAGGTGGTCTGTGTCGAACGTCCTGAGACGGAAGCCGAGGGCGGCCAGGAAGCCGCCGGTGAGTACCGCGTCGTGAGTCGGCAGGAGCGGGACTGCGCACTGCCACAGCTCGGGATTGCGGGTCGGCGCGGTACTCACGGCGGCCAGTATCGGCCCCTCGGGAGCCCGGGACTCAGTAGCGGTAGTGCTCCGGCTTGTACGGGCCGTGCACGTCCACGCCGATGTACTCGGCCTGGCCCTTGGACAGCTGCGTGAGGTGCGCGCCGACGGCGTCGAGGTGCAGCCGCGCGACCTTCTCGTCGAGGATCTTCGGCAGCACGTACACGTCGTTGCCGTACTGGTCGCCCTTGGTCAGCACCTCGATCTGCGCGAGGGTCTGGTTCGCGAACGACGCCGACATCACGAAGCTCGGGTGCCCGGTGGCGTTGCCCAGGTTCAGCAGCCGGCCCTCGGACAGCACGATGATCGAGTGCTCGGGCCGGTCTCCGGTGGCCGGGAACATCCACTCGTGCACCTGCGGCTTGATCTCGGTCTTGACCACTCCGGGGATCTTGGCCAGGCCGGCCATGTCGATCTCGTTGTCGAAGTGGCCGATGTTGCCGACGATCGCCTGGTGCTTCATCGAGGCCATCTGCTGCGCCGAGATGATGTCCTTGTTGCCAGTCGTGGTGACGAAGATGTCCCCGTACGACAGCGCCTCGTCGAGGGTGACGACCTGCAGACCGTCCATCGCCGCCTGGAGTGCGCAGATCGGGTCGACCTCGGTGACCACGACGCGGGCGCCCTGGCCGCGCAGCGACTCGACGCTGCCCTTGCCGACGTCGCCGTAGCCGCAGACGACCGCGACCTTGCCGCCGATCATGACGTCGGTGGCGCGGTTGATGCCGTCGACGAGCGAGTGCCGGCAGCCGTACTTGTTGTCGAACTTGCTCTTGGTCACCGAGTCGTTGACGTTGATGGCCGGGAAGAGCAGCCGCCCGGTCTTGGCGAACTCGTACAGCCGGTGGACGCCGGTGGTGGTCTCCTCGGTGACGCCCTTGATGTGCGGCGCCATCGTGGTGAAGCGGGTCTTGTCCCGGGCGATGGAGGCGCGCAGGGTCTCGAGGATGACGGCGTACTCCTCGGAGTCCTCGGGGCCCGCGGACGGGACGGCACCCGCGGTCTCGTACTCGACGCCCATGTGGATCAGCAGGGTCGCATCGCCGCCGTCGTCCACGATGGAGTCGGGACCGCTGCCGTCAGGCCAGGTCAGGGCCTGGTCGGTGCACCACCAGTACTCCTCGAGCGTCTCGCCCTTCCAGGCGTAGACGGGCACGCCCTGCGGGTTCTCCGGGGTGCCGTCGGGGCCGACGACGATCGCGGCCGCGGCGTGGTCCTGGGTGGAGAAGATGTTGCACGACACCCAGCGCACGTCGGCGCCGAGCGCGGTGAGCGTCTCGATCAGGACGGCGGTCTGCACGGTCATGTGCAGCGAGCCGACGATCTTCTTGCCCTTGAACGGCTGCGCCTTGCCGTACTCGGCGCGCAGCGACATCAGGCCGGGCATCTCATGCTCGGCCAGCCGGATCTCGTTGCGGCCGAAGGCGGCGAGCGACAGGTCGGCGACCTTGAAGCCGGGGACCGAGCCGGCGGTGTCGGGCGTGCGGGTCACGGGTGCGGTCGGGGTCATGCGGGTCTCGCTCTCTGTCGGGACGGTCGGTCTGGGCTGCTGGCGCTGCTGGTGGGGCTGCTGGTGGGGCTGCTGCTCGGCGGCGAGCCGCCGGTAGACCTGGGCGGAACGACTGGTGTCGGCGACGCGGTGCAGGGAGCCGAACCACTCCTCGACCTGGCGGGCCAGGTCGGGTTCGGTCCGGGTACGCAGCTCGTACGCGAGGTCGGTGATGCCGAGGTCGTGCTCGTCGAGCAGGTCCTTGAGCCGCCGCAACCGGTCGACCTGGCGGGGCGGGTAGAGCCGGTGCCCACCGGCGGACCGCTGGGCCGTCACCAGACCGTGCTCCTCGAGGTAGCGGAGCATCCGGGGCGACCACCCCGTCGTCTCCGCAGCCTCGTGCATCGTGAGGATCGCGGTCGCTGACGTCATCCAGGGCAACCTACCACGATCGTGTCAGATTCAGCGGACCGGTCAGAGCCAGGTGGCCACGAGGTACGCCACGCCCAGCGACGCGTCGTCGGCCAGCAGCGTGGGCCGCCACGGCCGGTCGCGTTCGGCCAGTCGAGCGACGACCTGCCAGGGCACCACCCCGCTCGCCCCCAGGGCGCTGCCGAGCGCCCGGTCGAGTGCCAGCAGCGCCTCTGGCCGGCCGCTCGCCAGGGCATCGGCGACGGCCCGGTCGTACGCCTCCGCGCGGGGGTCCTCGGCCAGCGGTGCCCTCTGCCCTCGGCACGCCGAACCCTCGCCGACGACGACCAGCGCTGTCCCGTCCAGGGTCGGCACGTCGGCCATCGCCATGTCCGGACCGGGCCCGCCGGCCAACGCCTCGTCGGGGCCGACGGCGAGCGCCAGGGGTGCGGCGAGGCCGGCGGACTCCACCAGCCACGTGCCGACCGCGAGCGCGGGCGGCAACCGCTCCGTGATGGCCGACCGGGCGCGGGCCTGGCCGGGCTGCTCGCGCTGGTCGGGCTCGGCCTGCCGGCCGCGCGGCGGGACCGGGTGCGGCCCGAAGCCCTCGAACGACGCCACGCCGCCGTCGTACCAGGCGTTCTCGGGGCCCGGGCCGACGACCACGACAGGGCCGTCGCCGAGGCTGGCGATCGCCGCGAGACACGTGGCGCGGAGCGGGCCTAGGACGTCCGCCGTCCCGCCCAGGCCGTCGACCAACAGCGGTGAACCGGGGACGAAGGCCAGCGCCCTCAGCACGGTGCGATGCTCGCCCGGTGACCGGGCAGGGGCCGCTGCGGCTGGGCGCGCGCACCACCGCACCACACGAGCTGCTGGTCATGGGCATCGTCAACCGCACGCCCGACTCGTTCTATGACCGCGGCGCGACGTGGAGCCTGGCCGCGGCACTCGCCGCCGCCGACGCGATGGTCGAAGGCGGCGCCGACGTGCTCGACGTCGGGGGCGTCAAGGCCGGCCCGGGCGAGCCGGTCGACGCCGCCGAGGAGGTACGCCGGACCGCACCGGTGGTCGCGGCCCTGCGGGCTCGGCATCCGGCCGTCACGATCAGCGTGGACACCTGGCGCGCGGAGGTCGCCCGGGTGCTGCTCGCCGAGGGCGCGGACCTCGTCAACGACACCTGGGGCGGCCACGACCCGGAGCTCGCCGGGGCCGCCGCCGAGGCGGAGGCCGGGCTGGTCTGCGCGCACGCCGGCGGCCTGACGCCGCGGTCGCGGCCGAACCGGGTCGCGTACGACGACGTGGTCGCCGACGTGGTCGAGACGGTGACCGGGCTGGCCCGGCGTGCGGTGGCCGCGGGCGTCGCGCAGGACCGGGTGCTGATCGATCCGGCGCACGACTTCGGGAAGAACACCTGGCACTCGCTGGAGGTTACCCGGCGCCTGGGCGAGCTGGTCGACACCGGTTGGCCGGTGCTGGTTGCCTTGTCCCGCAAGGACTTCCTGGGCGAGGTTCTCGACCTGCCACCCGCCGACCGGCTCTCCGGGACCCTCGCGGCCACCGCACTCTCCGCGCTCGCGGGGGCCCGGGTGTTCCGTACCCACGACGTGCTCGCGACCCGGCACGCCCTCGACGTGGTGGCCGCCGTACGCGGCACCGGAACCCCGCGGCGGGTGGTCCGGGGGCTCGCCTGAGACATGGGGCACGCTGACCCATGCCCGCCGACCCGCGTACGTCGACGGACTTCGTGGCAGCGGCGCTGGACGTGCTGGCCGCCCACGGCAGCGAGGGACTCACGGTCGCCGCGCTCTGCCGCGCCCTGCACGTGACGAAGGGCAGCTTCTACCACCACTTCGCGGGGATGCCGGCATTCGTCACCGCGCTGCTGGCCTACTGGGAGACCGAGCACTCCGACCGGCTGATCGCGACCTCCCGGGCAACCGCCGACCCGCTCGACCGGGTCGGCGTGCTGACCGACATCGCCGTCGACCTGCCGCACGCGGCCGAGTCGGCGATCCGGGCCTGGGCGCGCAGCAACCCGGCGGTGGCCCGGGTGCAGGCCCGGGTGGACGCCCATCGCGAACGGCATCTCGTGGACGCGTTCCGGGAGCTCGGCCTGGGGCGGGCGACCGCAACGCTGCACGCCCGGACCGCCCTGGCCCTGCTCGTCGGCGCCCAGCACCGCGGCCCGGTCCGGCCGCGCGAGCTGCGGGCGATGTTCGGACGGCTGGACGAGGCGCTGCTGGCAGAGCTGCCGGCGGCCGATGCCCGTCGCGTCCGGACCGTGCTGGCCGCTCAGTCCCGCAGATAGATCGACTTCAGCGACTGGTACGCGGCCAGCCCCTCGGGGCCCAGCTCACGGCCGATGCCGCTCGCCTTGACGCCCCCGAACGGTGAACCGAGATCGAGGGAGTACCCGTTGACGCCGATGCTGCCGGTCTGCACGCGCCGCGCGACCTCCAGGCCGCGCTCCTGATCCTCGGTCCAGACGCTCCCGCCCAGGCCGTAGTCCGAGTCGTTGGCCAGGCGCACCGCGTCGTCGATGTCGGTGTAGCCGATGACCGCCAGCACCGGGCCGAAGATCTCCTCCTGCGCGATCGTGGCACCGTTGTCCACGTCCGCGAAGACGGTGGGCTCCACGTACCAGCCCTTGTCCAGGCCCTCGGGTCGGCCACCGCCGGCCACCAGGCGCGCGCCATCGCCCTTGCCCTTGGCGATGTACGACTCGACGCGGTCGCGCTGCCGGGCGCTGGCCATCGGGCCGATCTGCGTGGTCTCGGCCAACGGGTCGCCGACCGTGAGCGAGGAGGCCAGCCCGGCGACGGTCGCCACCACCTCTTCGTAGCGGCTGCGCGGCGCGAGGACGCGGGTGCCGAGGTAGCAGGTCTGGCCGTTGTTGGCCATCGTCGCGCCGAAGAGGTTCACCAGGTTGCTCTGCAGGTCCGCGTCGTCGAGCACGATCGCCGCCGACTTGCCGCCGAGCTCCAGGGTCACCGGCCGCAGCAGCCGCCCGCAGGTCTCCGCGATGCCGCGTCCGGCGGCGGTCGAGCCGGTGAAGGCGACCTTGTCGACGCCACGGTGCTCGACCAGGTATTGGCCGACCTCACGGCCGGCCGGGACGATGTTGAGAACGCCGGGCGGCAGGCCGGCCGCAACGATCGCCTCGGCCAGGATGTAGGCGTCGAGCACGGTCTCCGGCGCCGGCTTGAGCACCACCGTGCAGCCGGCGGCAAGGGCGGGCGCGACCTTGAAGAAGGTGAGCGACTGCGGGTAGTTCCACGGCACGATGGCGGCGACGACGCCGATCGGCTCCCGGCGCACGTGGGTGGTGCCCCCCGCCAGGCCCGCCCGCACCTCCTCGACCGGCAGGCTCGGGGCGAGCGCGGCGTAGTAGCGGAGCAGGCCGGCGGGGGCGACCGCCTCGCTCTGCAGGGCGACGATGCGCGGCATGCCGTTCTGGCTGCTGACGGCGCGTATGGTCCGCTCGCTGCGGGCCTCGAGTTCGTCGGCCAGTCGGTTCAGGACCTCGCCGCGGCGGGCCGGCTCCCACCGCGGCCACCCCGTCGGGTCGTCGAATGCGCCCCGCGCAGCGGCGACGGCCGCGTCGACGTCGGCCTCGTCGGCGTCCGGGACGCTGCCGATCCGTTCCTCGGTGGCGGCGTTGATCACGACGATGCGCTGCCCGGAGTGCGCCGGGCGCTGCGCATCGGCGATGAAGAGGGTGTCGAAGTCCTGGAAGTCGTCGCTGGCCCCGCTCATCGCACTCTCCTCGCGTCGTCGGTATCAGTCCGCGACCGTACTCGGGGGTATGGCCGGGCGGTCAGACCGTGATCGGTAGGGATTTCACGCCGTGGATGAAGTTGCCGGCCAGATACGACGGGGGGCCGGCCTCGTACGCGGGGAAGCGGCCGAGCAGCTCCCGGAACATCGCGCGCAGCTGCGTACGGGCCAGGAAGTGACCGAGACAGTAGTGCGGGCCGCCGCCGCCGAAGGCCACGTGGTTGTTCTCCGCGCGCTGCAGGTCGAAGCGCCAGGGGTCGGGGAAGACCGCGGCGTCGAAGTCTCCCGAGCTGTAGAACAGCACGACCTTGTCGCCGGCCGCGACCTGCTGGCCGCCGAGGCTGGTGTCGGCGACCGCCGTACGCCGGAACGTCATCACCGGGGTCGCCCACCGCAGCAGCTCCTCGACCGAGGAGCCGGCCCGGGCGTCGTAGTCCGCGGCCAGCCACGCCCGCTGGTCGGGATGGTCGGCGAGTGCCTTCACGCCGTGGGCGACGGTCTGCCGGGTGGTGTCGTTGCCGGCGACGCACAGCAGCACGAAGAACGCGGAGATCTCCAGGTCGGTCAGCCGGACGCCGTCGACCTCGGCCTGGGCGAGAGCCGACATCAGGTCGTCGGTGGGCTGTGCGCGCCGCCGCGCCAGCAGCTCGAGCGCGACGGCGTGCTGGGTCATGGTCGCCCCGCTCACGGCCTCCAGCGGGGTACGGCCGGCCAGCAGCTCGGGGTCGCTCCAGCCGGTCTGCACGGCGACTGCGTCGGCGATCAGCTGGTGCTGCTCGGCCGGGATGCCGATCATGTCGCAGATGGTGCGCATGGGCAGGATCGACGCGACCTCGCGGACCACCTCGATCTCGCCGGTCGTCGGCAGCGCCTCGACGATCTCCCTCGCGGTGGCGCGGATCTGGTCCTCGGCGCGCTTCACCTGGCGCGGGGTGAACGCGGCGCGGACGATGCCCCGGATCACCGCGTGCCGCGGCTCGTCCATCGCCAGGAACGACTGGGAGGCCTCCAGGATCTCCGGCGGCACGGACTCGAACAGCACCCCCTGACCGGAGACGAAGGTGTCGGCCCGGCGGCTGGCCTCGACGATGTCGGCGTGCCGGACGACGGCCCAGAAACCGGGATCGTCCGGGTCCGGGAACATGGAGTCGGCCACGGGTCGGTGCCACGACAGCGGCCGCTCCGCCCGTAGCTGGGCGAAGGAGGCGTCCCGCTCCCGTGCGGTCTTGGACCAGAAGGCCCGCGCGGACAGGTCGATCGGGTCGTACGTGCGCACCGTGGTGGTCGTCATGTGCCGTCCTCGTGGAGTTCCCGAAGCGACCATACCCTGGGGTATGTCAGCCGAGTGAGGCCGCCACGGCGTCCAGCGGGTCGTGGGCGGCGATCGCCCGGTGCTGCGCGCGGACGACCGCGGCGGCGGACAGGCCGGTCACTCCCCACAACCGCCCCGCACGCCCGTAGAGCACGACCCGTTTACGCCTCTCCCCGACCGTCAGGACCCGGCGCTCGTCGCTGCCGGCCGTCCAGCCGAGCGACTGGATCTTCGTGTCGTACTGGTCGCTCCAGACGTACGGGACGGGGGCGTGCACCACGGCTCCGCCCAGGATGTTGGCCGCGGCGACCTCCCCCATCTCGGTCGCGTTGGTCCAGTGCTCTGCGCGGGTCGGGCTGCCGGTGTTCGGGTCATCCCAGCGGGCCACGTCCCCGACCGCGAAGACGTCCGGCTGGTTGGTCCGCAGCCGCGCGTCGGTGACCACCCCGTCGTCCAGGCCGACACCGGAGCCCGCGAGCCAGTCGGTGTCGGGCCGCACGCCCACGCCGACGACCACCACGTCGGCGGGCAGCACCGAGCCGTCGGCCAGCACGACGCCGTCGACCCGGTCGGTGCCCCGCAGCCCGCTCACCCCGATCCCTGCGCGCACGACGGTGCCGCGCTCGGTGTGCGTACGCACCATCTCCGCGGCGAGCTCGGGTCCCAGCGGTCCGAGCAGGGGCGCCGGCTGCGGCTCGACGATGGTCACCTCGGCGCCCATCGCGCGGGCGCTGGCGGCCACCTCGCAGCCGATGAAGCCACCACCGACCACGACGAGACGCACGCCGGGACGGAGCAGGTCCGCCCGCAGGCCGAGGCAGTCGTCGAGCGTGCGCAGGACGTGGACGCCGGCGAGCGCTGGCAGGCCGGGCAGCGTGCGTACGACCGCGCCGGTGGCCAGCACCGCGTGGTCGAAGTGCAGCCGCTCCCCGTCGGCGAGCACCACCTCGTGGTCGTCGAGGGCGGCGGCCGTCGTGCCCAGTCGCAGGTCCACGTGCAGGTCGCCGAACACGTCGGGCTGCCGCAGGAACATGGGACCGCGCTCGCCCCGCAGCACCTGCTTGGACAGCGGCGGCCGGTCGTACGGATGGTGCGGCTCGGCGCCGATCAGCGTGATGGGGCCGGCGTACTCCCCCGTGCGCAGCGCCTCGATCGTCTTCACCCCGGCCAGCCCGGCGCCGACGACCACGACGCCCGGCATCGCGGCGGGTGGCGGCTAGACCAGCTCGAGGATGGTGGCGTTGGCTTGGCCGCCACCCTCGCACATGGTCTGCAGGCCATACCGGATGCCGTTGTCGCGCATGTGGTGGACCAGCGTGGTCATGATCCGCGCACCGCTGCCGCCGAGCGGGTGGCCCAGGGCGATGGCGCCGCCGTTGGGGTTGAGGCTCTTCTCGTCGGCGCCGATCTCCTTGAGCCAGGCCAGCGGAACAGAGGCGAACGCCTCGTTGACCTCGAAGGCGCCGATCTGGTCGATCGTCAGCCCGGAGCGCTGGAGGGCTTTCTGGGTAGCGGGGATGGGCGCCGTGAGCATGATCACCGGGTCGGACCCGGCCAGCACCGCGGTATGGACGCGGACGAGGGGCTTGAGTCCGAGTTGCTCGGCTCTCTCGCTGGTCATCATCAGCAGCGCCGCGCTGCCGTCGGAGATCTGCGAGGAGTTGGCCGCGGTGATCACGCCGCCGTCCGGCTTGAACGCCGGCTTGAGCTTGGCCAGGCCCTCCACGGTGCCCCCGCGCCGGATGCCCTCGTCCTGCGAGACGAGGCCGTTCTCGGTCTGCACCGGGGCGATCTGCGCGGTGAACCGACCGTCGTCCTGGGCGGTCGCGGCCTTCTCGTGCGAGCTGAGGCTGAACTCGTCGAGCTGCTGGCGGGACAGCCCCCACTGCTCGGCGATCATCTCGGCGCCGACGCCCTGGTTGGGGAACACGCCGTGGTACCGGTCGAGGTACGCGGCGGTCAACGGGTTCTGCCCGTTGGTCGAGGAGCCCATCGGCACCCGGCTCATCGACTCGACGCCGCCGGCGACGACGACGTCGTACTGCCCGGCGACCAGGCCGGCCGCCGCGAAGTGCACCGACTGCTGGGACGAGCCGCACTGGCGGTCGATGGTCACCCCGGTGACCGTCTCGGGCCAGCCCGCAGCGAGGACCGCGTTGCGGCCGATGTCCAGCGTCTGCTCGCCGACCTGGCTGACGCACCCCCAGATGACGTCGTCGACGAGACCGGGGTCGATGCCGGACCGCTCGGCGAGCGAGCGCAGCACATGCGCGGAGAGGTCCAGCGGATGCGTGCCGGCGAGACCTCCATTGCGCTTGCCGACCGGCGTGCGTACGGCCTCGACGATGACGGCGTCGCGCATGGTGCCCTCCAGGAGATGACGGTGCTCTACGTGCCTCAGGTTACCTGCGGCACTGCCGGTAACTCGGCGGGGCCTCGCCGGCTTCCCTCACCGGGGTACGCCGCGCCGGGTGAGGGCCGGGAGGTCCAGCACGCGGAAGCCGCGCACGGACAGCACGATCCAGCCGCGCGACTCGAAGTCGCGCAGGGCCTTGTTCACCGTCTCCCGTGCGGCGCCGACCGCGGCGGCGAGCTGGTCCTGCGTCAGCCCGTGCGTGACGACGCCGTCCGCGTCGGTGCCGAACTGCTCGCGCAGCATCACCAGCCGCCGCGCCACCCGCCCCGCGACGTCGACGAAGACCAGGTCGATGGCCGCGTCGCTGCTGCGCCGCAGCCGCCGGGCCAACACCTGGAACATCTGCCGGGCCACCGCCGGCCGGCCGGCGGCCCAGTCGAGCAGGTCCTCGCGGGCCAGCCGGGCGACCACGGTCGGGGTCATCGCCCGCCCGGTCGTGATTCGCGGGCCGGGGTCGAGCGCGGACAGCTCGCCGCACAGGTCACCGGGACCGAGCAGCGCCTGCAGCAGGGACCCGGCCTGGCCGCCCTCCCGGCTCAGCGAGACGCGGCCCTCGAGCACCACGTACACCGCTCCGTCGTCGAGCGCCTCCTGCGTGAACAGCGTCTCGTCGCGGCGGACGACGACCCGGGAGAAGTGCGGCAGCAGCGCCGCCAGATCGTCCGCGGCGATGTTTTGCAGCAGGCCGGTACGCAGCAGGGCGGCGCGCTCGTCCTCCGACCAGTCGGCGAGCGGGGGCGGCGGTGGTGGCGCGGGCATGCCCGTATCTTGCCGTGTCCGGCGGCCCGTGTCGCCATCCCTACAGAGGCAGCGGCTCGGTGAGCGATCCGAGTACGTGGTCCGCGCCCGCCGCACGCAGCTGGCTCTCGTCGTAGTGGTGGCTCGCGACGGCGATGCACGGCATGCCGCCGGAGTGGGCGCCCTCGATGTCCCGGGGCGTGTCGCCGACGACCACCGCCTGCGCCGGGGCGATCTCCGCGCCGTACGCGAGTGCGGCCCGTTGCAGCGAGAGGCGGGTGACCTCGTTGCGATCGCGGGAGTCCGAGCCGAAGGCGCCGCAGCAGAACCAGCGGTTCAACTGCCCGCGGTGCATCTTGATGTGCGCGGCGACCTCGACGTTGCCGGTAACCAGTCCCAGCAGGTAGCCCTGTTCGAGCAGCCTGGGCAGCAGCGCTTCCACGCCGGCGAGCACACGGTAGCCGGGGGACTCGGCGACGGTGTCGCGCAGGTGGCGGTTGCGGGCGTCCATGAGGGTGCCGAACTCGGCGTCGTCGGGCTTCCGATCCAGGTACGCCTGGAAGGTCTGCCGCCCGACGTCGGGGTCGGTCATGCCATTGTCGGTGAACTTCCCGATGTCCGCCGGGATGCCCCAGAGCTCGTCGAACGCCCGCTTCCAGGACTCGGCGCCGGCGCCCCCCGTGTCCAGCAGCGTCCCGTCGATGTCGAACAGCACCGCGATGTACCGGCTCATCCGCGTCGTCCTCTCGTGGCCCCGTCCTCTCCTTCCCCCTGCGCGGCCGTCGACGCGGCGGTGGTCCGACGACCTGTGCAGCCCGGCGGAGGTGACTGGGCTGTTCGGGCTATGGCGAGATGGCGGCATCACCCTTACTGTTCGTGGCGCCCTCGAACGTCGAGGTTCGTCGGTGTGATGTCGGAGGAGATTCCATGAAGGTCCGAAGCCCACGCACGCTTGCCCGCTCCGCTGTGGCCGGGCTGGTTCTCGCCGCCGCAGTCGTGGTCGGCGCGAGCGCATGGACCCCCGCCGCCGCCGCTCCCAGCAGGGGCGCCGCGCCGCAGGCGGCTCAACAGCCGGCCTACACGCCGACGATCTCCGTGTCACCCACCAGCGGCGGTCCCGGGTCCACGGTCCGACTCAAGGCCAGCGGCTACAAGCCGTCGGACGCCATCTACGTCTACGTGGGTTCGACGTACATGTGCGGCCTGACACCCAACGCGAGCGGCGTCGTCCCCGGGACGACCTGCACGGTCCCGTCGACCCCCCACGGGGCGGTGACGCTGAGCGGCCAGCAGGACTCCAACACGATCACGGCCACCACGTCCTTCACCGTGACCTCGCGCATCACGTACATCAACTACGCGGCGGTGAGCCCGGGTGCGGTGGTGACCCTGAACGCGGGCGGGCTGGCCAGCAGCGCGGCGCTCTCCGCGAAGGTCGACGCGGCGACGGCCACGACGAACCCGCCGGCGATCAGCAGCGACGCGAGCGGCAGCGTCGGCAACCTTCAGGTCACGATCCCCGCGGGCACCGCAGCCGGCACCCACACGCTGGCGATCCGGGACTCCGCCGGGAACCAGGCCACGACGACGATCACGGTCTACACGCCGACCTTCTCGGTCTCGCCGGCCAACGTCGCCGCCGGCAGCACCCTGTCGGTCACGGGCAGCGGTTGGAAGCCGGTCAACACGATCTACGTGTACGCAAACACCACCTACTTCTGCGCGGTGACACCGTCCGCCACCGGAGCGATCAACGCCACCTGCCCGGCGCCGACCGCCCCCTACGGCTCGGAGGTCTTCAGCGGGCAGCAGAGCGGCACGGCGATCTCCGCCACGCAAGCCGGGTCGATCACCCCTGGCATCACGTACCTGAGCAGTGACAGCGCCAGTCGCGGCGGCACGGTGTACCTCACCGCGGGAGGTCTCGCGGCCAGCTCGGCGGTGACCGTGACCATCTCCGGCTACACCGGAAACCTGGTGACCAACCCGGTCAGCCTCAGCACGGACGGCAACGGCTCCACCGGAGGGCTGTACGTGACCCTCCCCACCAGCACGTCACTCGCCGCCGGCAGCCACACGCTCAGTGTCAACGACGCCAACGGGCACTCCGCCACGACCACGTTGACCATCTACGTACCCACGCTCACGGTCGCCTCGACCGGCGTCCCGGGCAAGCCCATCTCCATATCGGGGTCGAAGTTCCGCCCTGGCGACACCGTGTACCTCTACCTCGGCACGACCTACTTCGGCGGCGTGACCACCGACAGCACCGGATCGTTCGCCTTCACCCCGAACCTGCCGGCGGCACCTGTGGGACCCACCACGCTCTCTGCGTACGAGGACACCGCGTACGCGAACTCGATCGTGGTGAGCAAGGCGTTCACGGTGAAGCCGGGCGTCTCCTACCAGTCCGCGCAGTTCATCGGTCCGGGGTCGAGCTTCACCGTCAACGTCGGCGGCCTGGACCCGAGCGTCGGCTTCACGACCACCGTGGGCAAGACCACGGCGACCACGAGCGGGCCGACGACGACCGACACCAACGGCTCCATCAACAACCTGTCGATCACGATCCCGGCCGGGACGAAGGCCGGCTCGACCACGATCACGATCAAGGACAAGGCGAGCAAGGCGCAGAGCGTCAAGATCGTCGTCCAGGTGTACGCGCCGACGCTGGCGGTCTCCCCGGCCAGTGGGCCGCCGAACTCGCCCCTGCATGTCACGGGAGCGGGATGGCGTCCAGACGACACCGTGTACCTGAAGTTCACGAGCACGACGACCGCGTACACGACGACGTACTGCGGCGTGCACAGCGACGGCAACGGAGCCGTCAACGGGTACTGCAACGAAGCGGCGATCCCTGCGGGCGGCTACACGATCCTCGGTGAGCAGGACGGCACGAACATCACGGCAGCCGTCGCGGGCACGTTCACCGAGACGCCGGGCTACTACTCGGTGACCAGCACGGTCGTGAGCGGACACGGGACGGAGCAGCTCTACGTCCAGGGTCTGGCCGCCTCCAGCGCGGTGACGGTTGCGCTGGACGGGACCGCGCTGGTGGTCACTGCGGGCAACCCGACCACCGACACGAACGGGAGCGTCGGGTACCTCACCGTCACGCTGCCGGCCACGCTGGCGACCGGGTCGCACACCCTCACCGTCACCGACGCCGCCGGCAACGTGGCGTCCGAGGTGCTGATGGCCGTCACGCCGACGGTGACCCTGTCCGACACGACCATCCCGGCCGGCACGGCCTTCGCCGTCAACGGCGCCGGCTTCGACGGCGGCCCGTCCGTCTACTTCTACCTCGACGGGACGTACTTCTGCGGCCTGGGGACCGATGCCTCCGGCAACCTCAGCGGCTCCTGCACGATCCCGGCCGGAACCGCCGCCGGCAGCCACACGCTGAGCGCCCAGCAGGACAGCGACGCCGTCCAGGTGAACACCACCATCACAACCTCCTGACAGCGCTGCTGGGAGCTCCCCGCCGCCGGGACGAGGCGCTTGGCGGCGGGACCGTTCCTGGTCATGATGCGGGCATGCGCGGTCTGCGGCTCCTCGTCCCGGTTGCGGTCGCGCTGCTGCTCACGGGATTCTGGGCGCCGCCGGTCCGGGCCGGCAGCCCGTCGCTGCGGGTCGGCCGGGTCGCGCTGACGCGGTGCCACCTGGACTCCCAGCGGGCGTCGTGGTGCGGCTCGCTGCAGGTCCCGCTCGACCCCACGGACGCTGCGGCGGGCACGATCGCGGTCGGGTTCGGCTGGTTCCCGAGCACGGGCACGGCCACCGGCACCGTGGTGGCCGAGGAGGGCGGCCCGGGCTACCCGGCCACCGGCACCGCGGCCGACTTCGTGCGCATGCTCGGGGGTCTGCTCGCCCACGACAACCTGCTCGTGGTCGACGCCCGCGGCACCGGTCGGTCGACCCCGATCGACTGTGAGCCGCTGCAGTCGCTGCCCTCGCCGTCCCCGAGGTTCACCGCCGCGGTAACCGCCTGCGGCAACCAGCTGAACCACACGTTCCGGCGGGCCGGCGGCGGCTGGGTACACGCCTCCGACCTGTTCACGACGGCCAACACCGCACGGGACATGGCGCTGGTCCTCGCGGACCTGGAGCTGGGCAAGGTCGATCTCTACGGCGACTCGTACGGCACGTACTTCGCCCAGTCGTTCCTGTCCCGGTACCCGCAGCTGCTCCGCGCGGTGGTGCTGGACTCCGCGTACGAGGCACGGGACCTCGACCCCTGGTACCGCACGACGGTCAGCACCGCGCGGACCGCCTTCGACACCGTCTGCATGCGAGCGGTCGGCTGCCCGGGTGGCGCGTCCTGGGCGCGGATCGGCCAGCTCGCGCAGCGGCTCCGGGCGCATCCGGTCAGCGGCCGCGTCGTCGGCACCGACGACGCGCTGCACCTGGTGACCGTCGACATCACCGCGTTGGTCAACATCGTCAACGACGCCGGGTACGACTACGAGCCGTACCGGCAGCTCGACGCGGCCGCCCGGGCGCTGCTGGACGAGCGGGACGCGACACCGCTGCTGCGGCTCTACGCACAGGACGTCGGCTACGACTACAGCGACTACTCGGCGCCGGCCGACTACTACTCCGACGGCCTGTACATGGCCGTCGCCTGCTCGGACTACCCGCAGCTGTTCGACATGCGGTCCACACCGGCGGCGCGGCGGCAGCAGCTCGCGCGGTCGGTCGCGGCCTTGCCCGCTGACACCTTCGCGCCGTTCACGACGGCCGAGTGGCTGCGGGTGCTGCCGTACACCGAGACCTATACCGGCTGCCTCACCTGGCCGGCACCGACGCACCCGGCCGATCCCCCGGTGCCGCGCGGCGTACCGATCGATGCGACCGGCGTACCGGTGCTGATCCTCAACGGGGAGCTCGACTCCCTGACCCCGGCCGCGGGCGGAGCGCACATCGCCCGCCAGATCGGGTCGGCGGCGCAGGCCGTCGTCGCCGCCAACCTGGTCCATCTCGTGGCGCTGGATGCGCCGTCGCCCTGCGGGCCGTCGTTGCTGCAGGCCTTCTTCGCCGCGCCGGCACGGCAGCTCGACACCTCCTGCGCCGCAGCCATCCCGCCGATCCGCGCGGTGCCCGAATTCCCGCTGGTGCTGTCCGACCTCAGCCCGGCGGACGGCCCTGCACCGCTCCCGACGCGGCGGTTGGCGGCGCTCGCGGTGGCCGAGGCGGGCGACGCGCTGATCCGGTACGAGTACGTCGACGGCGACGCCGACCAGGGCATGCGCGGCGGGTCGGTCGCCTACGACCGCCACGGCGACGCGACCCTGCACGACGTCCGCTACACGCTGGACACGACCGTCAGCGGCACGGTGCGCTCGACGCCGGGCGGTGGCCGGGGCACCCTGACGGTCACCGGACCACGAGGTTCGCACATCGAGGCGACGGTCAGCTGGGGTGCCGGCCGCATGGCGACCATCCGGACCGGCGGCGCGGTCCTGAGGGCCCCTGCTCCCTGAGCGGGTCACGGCTGTTCGCCCTGGCCGTCGCGCTGCCCACCGGGCACGGCTGACCGGACGACCGTGAGCAGACCGTTCACGCGGCGGAGGTTCTCGGGGCTGGTGACCGGTGCGTCGAGCAGCGCCGGTGAGCCGACGACGACAGCCACGCAGCGGGCGCGGGAGATCGCGACGTTCAGCCGGTGCAGGTCGTACAGGAAGCTCACACCGCGCGGCGCTTCCCGCGCCGACGACGAGGCCATCGAGTAGAGGACGACAGGCGCCTCCTGGCCCTGGAACCTGTCGACAGTGCCCACGGTCACGCCGGTGGGGAGTGCGGCGCGCAGGCGCGCGACATGGGCGTTGTACGGCGCGACCACCAGGATGTCGCCGGTCGTGATGGGCCGCTGCACGCCGTCGGCATCGCGCCACGACCCCGCGAGCAGACGGCGCACCACCTCCGCCGCCCGGGCTGCCTCCTGCGTCGAGGCCGAGGCGTTGCCGGTGTGGTCGACCGGCTCCCAGACGACCCCGGCCGTCGGGAGCTGCTCGACCAGCAGCGCCTGGTTCGCCGTGCGGGGCACCGCGGCCAGCCGACCCTCGTACATGAGGGCTGACACCACCGCGGCCAGGTCGGGGTGCATGCGCCAGGTGGCGTCGAGGAACACACCGCGACCCGGCGGCATCGTGGGCGCCCCGTCCAGCAGGTGCTCCAGCGCCGACGCGCCCGCCCCGTCGGGGTGGACGGCCTGCGCCGGCTGGGCGAGCTGCTGCGGATCGCCCAGCAGCACCAGGCCCTTTCCCGCTCGCGACACGGCCAGCGCGTTGGCGAGCGACAGCTGGCCCGCCTCGTCGATGACCAGGACGTCGACCATCTGCGCCAGCTCCGGTCGCGACCAGAGCCACGCGGTGCCACCGACGAGCCGATGGGTCCCTTCCTCGAGCGCAGCCCGGATGTCGTCGTTGCTGTCGGTGGCGGCGACGTCGTCATGGCCGCAGTGCTGGTGGGGCCGGCACTTCTGCAGCGCGGGCCGGCCGACCGCGCGCAGCAGGTTGCCGATCACCTCGTGCGACTGCGCCGTCACGCCGACCCGCAGTCCCGCGTCGAGCAGCTGCTGGATCAGCCGGGCTCCGACGTAGGTCTTGCCGGCCCCGGGCGGACCCTGCACCGCCAGCACCCGGCCGGCGAGGTCACCGCCGGCCCGCAGCACGACGTCGCCGGGTGTCTCGCCCGGGCGCGCGATCAGATCGACGGGCACGACCCGGTCCAGCAGCGGCGAGCGGACCCCGTCGAGCACGTCGCGGGCCGCCCGCTCGATGGACCCCTGCTGAGCGGTGGCCAGCAGGGGGGAGTCGACGCCGAGACCCCTGGGCCGCGGGGCACTCCGCTTGTTGCCGATCTTGAGGTCGATCCAGCCCTCCACCGGGTCGAGGGCCACGACGGTGCCGATGGGCTTGTGGATGTCGACGTCGCTGACGGTCTCGCCGAGCTTGCAGTCCTGTGGCGGGAACCGGTAGCGGTAGACCGTCGATCGCTTGATCGTCTCGCGCGCCTCTGGGAGGCCCAGCTGGCCGATGGCCGTGCGGTCGCGGACGAGCTCCTCGTCGGTCATGGCCTCGACGCGGAAGTAGTCCCAGTACTGCGGCCGCAGCTCGCGCCGGTGCCAGCCGACGAGGCCGGCCAGCAGGGGCTCGCCGACCGCGCGCAGGTCCGCCGCCAGGTCCGCCTCGCGCTGCTCGGCCTCGGTCAGGGCCAGGCTCCGGACACCCGTGGGTGCCGGCGGCCGCGGCTGCGGGCCGTCACGCTGCTCCAGCTCGGTCCGGCGCTCCTCGAGCCATCGGTGCAGGTCGTGTGTCGAGGAGCAGTCGTCGCGGTTGTAGGCCCAGATGCCGTCGAGGATCGCCGGGTCGTCCCGGTGCAGCAGCCAGCGCTCGTACGCGACCACCGAGGCCATGGCGTCGGCGACGTCGTCGGGCTGGTCGCCCGAGCCGCGTACCCCGCCCCAGTAGAAGGCCTCCAACTTCTTGATCGAGTACGAGCCCTTGCTGATCCGCAAGCCCTGCCGCACCACGGCGTAGAGGTCCACGAGCCGCTCTCCGCGCAGCAGTCGGTCGAACTCGAGCTCGGCCACCCCGTGCCGCTGCGTGAGCCGCTGCAGGGCGGTGCGCTCGTACGGTGCGAAGTGGTAGACGTGCATCCCCGGAGCGGCGTCCAGGCGCCGGTTCAGCTCCACGAGCAGGTCCCGGGTGAGGTCGCGCTCCTCCTCGGCCGAGTGCGCCCACCACGTCGTGAAGCTGCCGTCGCGATCCCAGAGGCCCGCGAGATACTCGCGGCCCTCGCCACCCTCGGCGTATGGGTCGCCCTCGAAGTCGAGGTAGACGTCCCCGTCGCTCGGCTCGGGCAGCCGGAGCAACCCGAGCCCCGGAGCGGAGTCGAGGATCTCGTAGTGCGGGGTGCGGGTGCGTCGCTCCCGGACCTGGAGTGCCGCCTGCGCCTGCAACCGGACACGGGCGCCTTCGCCGATCGTCTGCGGCAGCTCGGCAGCGTCGCTGGCGGCGAGCTGGACGACGGTCGTGACGTTGCCTGCCTCGAGCAGCTCGCGGTGGTCGGTGCGCATGAACGCAACGAGCGACAGGTGATCGGCTCGCCGCCACTCGCCCTCGCACCGCGACGACCACCGGCACTGGCCGCAGTGCGGATTAGGCTGCGGCACAGTCGGTTGCGGGTTGTCGACGGCGGCCCGGAGCCGGACCGTCGCCCGCTCGGCGTAGACAGCGACGTCGGCGTAGCGGAAGACCCGCTCCGCGCCGTCGCCGGTCACGACGGTCAGCAGCTCGGGCGGATGGCCCTGGATCCGGTCGAGGTGGCGGCCGTACTCGGCCATCTGCACCAGCGCGGCTGCCTTCATCCGGCGGGCGAGCTTGGTGTCGGCCACGTCGTAGGACCAGCTGCCGAGCGCGCTGGGGCGCTCGACACGCAGCAGGAAGTCGGCGTGCCCGCGATGTCCGCCATGCAGGAACGTGGCCTGGTAGACCACGTCGGCGCCGGACCGCATGGCGTCCTCGGTGCGCGCGACGCGCTCGGCGATGTCCATGTCCTCGGGGATGTCGGCGACGTGGGCGTGCCGCGTCCGCAGGATCTTCAGGTAGTCGGCCTCGTGGTCGAGCCCGAGGCGGAAGATCAGGTCGAGCGCCTCGTCCTCGAGGACAGGTGCCGCCAGGTCATGACGGGCCACCGCCAGGTCGAGCGTGGTGAGGTGCGCGCACGCGAGGTGCTTGGTCAGGTCGGTCGGGCTGAGGACCAGACCGTCGGGCACGGCGTACATCAGTCCTCCTGCCCGCGCCGGAGCCCGGCGAGGCGGAACGCTACGGACCGCAGGCCAGCCAGGTCCGTGGCGATCGGCTCCGGATCGCCCGGGACCCGGCCGTGGACGGCCGACGTCCACGCGGTCGGGATCGGCTCGTCGCCCCAGACGGCTCCGGCGAGGGCACCGGTCACGCAGGCCACGGTGTCGGTGTCACCGCCGAGGTCGATCGCCCGTCGCAGCGCGCCGGCGAAGTCCTGGGAGACCCGTACCGCCCACACCGCCTGCGCCAGCGTCACCCAGCAGACACCGTTGTCCGCACCGTCGGGAGTCCACGCCCGTGCCAGCAGCGGCGCCAGGCGCGGACGATGCTCGGGCAGCACCAGATCGACGGCCTCCTCGACGCACTCCCGTGGGTCGTCACCGAGCAGGCCGCGACGGACCAGCTCGTGCAGGACGACGCAGGTCTCTCCCGCCACCGGATCGCCGTGGGTCAGCGCCGAGAGCCGCCGAGCTGCGTCCGCGCTCGCGTGCGCGCCTGCGGCCGCGAAGTACAACGCCGCCGGCGACGTACGCATGAGGGAGCCGTTGCCGGCCGCCCGCCGACCCGAGGCGAAGTCGTCGGAAGCGGCCG
This sequence comes from uncultured bacterium, assembly GCA_964245825.1. GTDB lineage: Bacteria > Actinomycetota > Actinomycetes > Mycobacteriales > CAJCIY01 > CAJCIY01. The sequence continues at coordinate 176,888 of CAXTNT010000005.1, forward strand.
TCTCCCACGGCCGGCCGCCGCCGAGGACGCGCCGGGTCTGGATGCCGACATCGGGCGGCCCGCTGGCGAACCAGGCACGGAAGCGGGCGAACACGTCGGCCTCGTCCAGACCGCCGCGGGCGAGCAGCGACGCCGCGACGTGCAGACCCATCTGCGTGTCGTCGGTCCACTCCCCCGGCTCCCAGTCGAGGCTGCCGCCGCCCTGCATCTCGGCGCCGCGCCGGCCGAGCTCGCCGGCGGGGCCGAACTCGTACGGCGCACCCAGCGCGTCGCCCACGGCGGCACCGACGAGGACGCCGGCCACGCGGTCAGTTCTCATGGTCGACCACCTCGGGTCGGAACGGCGTGCTGCCGCCGTAGACCGTGCTCACGAGCTGGCCCACCTGATCGGCGATGTGGCTGACACCGTCCATCGCGTACTGCAGGGACCGGCGGTCCAGGGTCCGCGCGAGCAGGCCGTGCCGGACGATGACCAGCCCGTGCCCGGCGTGGAACACCGAGGCCGTCCGCGCCGACGACGCGATCTCGTCCAACTCGGCGAGGAGCCTGGCAGTGGGCTTCACCTCGCACGCGGCGTGCGCGAACACGGCCACCACCCACGGGTCCAGCTGCGTCTCCAGCCGAACCCAGCAGGCCGCCGTCTGGCTGCGAAACCCGTAGTCGCCGTCGGCGTCGACGACGACCTCGGGCACCTCCCAGATGTCCTGTAGGCAGCGCTCGACGTGCGAACGCAACCACTTCTTCTTGCTGCTCATGGCCTCACCCCCTTTTAACGACCCTCACAGTGCCAGCGGGGTACGACAAACAGCGGGCATCCTGTGCCCGGCGCCCATCCGTTCGTCCATGGGACGTCGACTCGCAAAGCCTGTGGAGACAGGATTTCTGTCATTGGGCCGCGGTAACGTTCGCACATGCGTTCGAATACGGCGCCCCGCGCCTCGGCGGTCGACCTCGGCTGTGGTCCCGGTCCGTGGGCACTGGCGGCCGCCGCCTCTGGAGGTGACGACGCTGTCCGAGGATGCGCTGCTCGACACGATAGGCGAGGTGGAGCGATCGCTGGCGTGGGCCGCCGCGGTGCGGTCCGAGCTGATCGCCGAGTACGCCTCCCGCGTCGTCACCGAACCTACGTCCATGGCCGAGGACCGGGAGATGGAGTGGCACCGCGAGGCTCTCGCCGCCGTCTGCCGGACCTCCTCCTACGAGGCCCACGTCCGCTGCGACACCGCCCTCGCCCTCCGGGACCGACTCCCCGCTGCCGCCGACGCACTGCGACGCGGCAGCCTGCCGTGGGCACAGGCCGTCGCGCTCGCCCGCGAGTCCCAGGAGCTGGATCCCGTCACCTCCGCGGTGGTGGAGCGCGTCGTGCTGGCAGACCCCCGCGCGGTGTCGGTCAGCCAGGTCGCCCGCGCCACCCGCGCGGCTGTGCAGCAGCTTCGCCCCGCCGACGCCGACGACCAGGCCCGGACCGCCCTCGAGCGCCGCAGCCTGCAGTTCTGGGCACCGGCAGACGGGCTGGTCACCGTCCACGGGGAGCTGCCCGTCGACGCTGCCGCCCAGCTCGCGGCCGCGCTCGAACCTCACACCGCCCGCGCCGGCCCCGACGACCACCGCACCGCCGACCAACGCCGCGCCGACGCCCTCATCGCCCTCGCCACCGGCGACCACCCCCACCGGGCGCGGGTCCAGCTCCTGGTCCACACCGATCCCGTCCTCGGGCTCAGCGCCGGGCAGATCGACGGCGAGCCCGTAGCGCCGAACACCACCCGTCGCCTGACCTGCGACGCCGAGATCACCACCCACCTCATCGACCCCACCGGTCGCGTCCACCCCACTCACCCCACCGACCCCACCGGTCGCATCCACCCCGCCCGCCAGGTCGACCTCGGCGGGCGCGTCGGCCCGGGCGACGAACAGCGGCGGACCCCCGACACCGCGGTGCGACGCCGCCTGCACATCCGGGACCAGCACTGCCGATTTCCCGGCTGCCCCACCCGGGCCACCCGCTGTCACGCCCACCACATCCGGCACTGGGCCGACGGCGGACCCACCACCGACGACAACCTGATCCTGCTCTGCTCCCGACACCACCACACCGCCCACGAGGGCGGCTGGCACCTGACCGGCCCCGCCGACGACCCGACCTGGACCGATCCAGGCGGCCGTCGCTACCACCGACCGCCCGCCACCGCCCAGCTCCCACCCTGGCCCCACGACCCACCCCTCTTGTGGCACCCCGACCCACCTCGACCTCACCCGGGCGAATCCCGAAGATCACTCAGGACCGAACAGCACCCGACGGCGGCCCGACCACCCGACGACAGCCCACCCTTCTGACCACGCCCACCAATCTGACCCCTCTAGCGCCCTGCGCCGCCCTGCGCCCTGCGCCGCCCTGCGCCCCGCGCCGCCCTGCGCCCTGCGCCGCCCTGCGCCCTGGGCCGCCCTGCGCCGCGGGGCGGTCACGCCGAGCCCGGGTCCCTGTCCCGACGTCGACGGCACGAGCGGTCCAGGATCGCTCCGTGACGGCGCGGTGCATCCCGACGGAGCCCCGGTTCGACAAGGACCACGGGGCCGAGGAGGTCATGTGGCGGACGCTGCGCGAGCAGCTCCCGGACGAGGCCGTGCTGTTCCACTCGATCGCCCTCCAGGACGGCGCCGAGCAGCGCGAGGTCGACCTGCTCGTGGCCTGGCCCGAGCACGGCATGGCGGTCATCGAGGTCAAGGGAGGTCGGGTTCAGTACTGCGACGCTGAGTGGACGCAGGGCGGCAAGCCGATGGCGCAGAGCCCGATCGAGCAGGCGAACGCCGAGCGGCATCTGCTCCACTCGTACCTGAAGAAGCGTGGGTGCGGCGCCCAGGGCTCGCGGCTCGCGCACCTGATCGCGCTGCCCCAGACGAGGGTCCCGGGCGACTGGGCGGCGCCGGCCTGCCCGCGCACGATGGTGCTCGACCGCGATGATCTGCCCGGGGCCGCAGACGTCGTCCGCCGGGCGTTGGAGCTGCACGGGAGGCACGCGCCGCTGCGCGACGTCGAGGAGCTGATCGACTGTCTGACCGCACCGCTGGTGGGTCAGACGGAGCTGCTGTCGTTGGTGTGGGAGTGCGAACAGCAGTGGGACCGGTTCACCGACGACCAGCGGCGGATCGCTCGCCAGATCAGGCGACTGGACCGCCTGCAGGTACGCGGCGGGGCAGGCAGCGGCAAGACCTTCGTCGCGATGCACCTGGCCCGTGAGCACGCCCGGGACGGCAGGAGGGTCGCGCTGGTCTGCTACTCCCGGGGGCTGGCCCGCTTCTTCCAGCGCGAGGCCGAGACCTGGCCGGCCCGCGAGCGGCCGGCCTTCGTCGGCCTCTTCCACCAGCTTCCGATCGACTGGGGCGCACCCACCGGGGCCGACGACGACAGCGACTACTGGGAGCGCACGCTGCCCGCCGCGTTGGAGGAGCTGGCGTCCGCGAAGCCGCAGGAGGACCTGTTCGACACGGTCGTGGTGGACGAGGGCCAGGACTTCGGCGCGTCGTGGTGGCGCTCCACCGAAGCGTTGCTGCGTACGACCTCCCGCGGGCTGTACGTGTTCCTCGACGAGGCGCAGCGGGTCTTCGCCCGTCCCGGCGAGCCCCCGCTGGATCTGCAGACCTACGAGCTGGAGGAGAACCTCCGCAACACCAAGCAGATCGCCCAGACCTTCGGGTCGCTGACGTCCGCGGGCCGCTCCCAGGCGCGCGGGCCACAAGGACCGCCCGTGGTTTTCCTGCAGTGCCCCGCGGCGGAGGCTCAGGACGTCGGCGACGATGCCGTCGCCCGGCTGGTCGACGACGAGGACTGGGATCCGGGTGACATCGCGCTGCTCTCGACGTACCGGCGCCATCCCGTGCAGCGGGAGGCGTTCGAGGGGCGGCGGTACGACGAATACTGGGACGAGTTTTTCGCCGGCACCGACGTGTTCTACGGCCACGTGCTGGGCTTCAAGGGACTGGAGCGGCCGGTGGTGATCCTCGCGGTCAACGGCTTCCGCGACGCCGAACGCGCGAAGGAGATGCTCTACGTCGGGCTGTCCCGCGCCCGGGCGCTGCTGGTCGTCTGCGGTGACCTCACCGAGATCGCGAAGGTCGGTGGTGAGGGCGTACGCCGACGTCTGCGGGCAGGGGCGACCAGCCTGTCGACCGGGGCAACGTGGTCGGGCTGATGACGCCGCTCAGGGCTCGACGCGGACGACCAGGGCCAGCGTCGCCTCCGCTCCACCGCTGACCTCGATAGCCGCGGTGTACCGCGCCCCGCGGATGAACACGTCCGGGTCGAGGTGCACCCCGAGGCCGATCTCGGCCTCGTCCCCGGCCGGCACGGTCACCGACGCGGGCGACGCGTCGATCACGGCGGGCACCTCGTGGCCGTCGGCGGCCAGCAGCGGCCCGGGCCGCAGGGCGATCCGACGGGCCCGGGGGTGCTTGTTCGCGACCGTCACGGCCCCGGTCAGCTGCGCCCCGAGCGGACCGGAAAGCACGACCTCGCTGGTCGCCGGTGCACCGGCCTCCCCGGTGGTTGCGGCGTCGTCCCGGTGGTCTGAGGTCGGGACCGAAGCCCGGACCGATGCACGGACGTCGCGCACGACGGCCTTCCCGGTCCGCGACCCCAGCGCCACGACGTCGGCCGCGTACGAGAGGCCGAGGCTCGACAGGCCGCGCCAGTAGCGCTCGCTCTCCCGCCGGGCGGAGTCCAGGTACGCGCGCCCCGCCGCCGCCCGGTCGGTGCCGCTGGTCAGCGAGGTGCGCACCAGCTCGACGTACTCGCGGCCGAGCCGGGTCTGCGTCTCGACCGCCTCGCCCGCTAGCGCGGCCAGCCGGGCGAACGCCCTCTCGTCGGTGTTGTCGCTCATCGGACCTCTCCTGTCAGCAGCAGCCGGAGCCGCAGGTCATGTCGAACTCGGTCGGGCATGTTCAGGTGCCTCCGGTCGGGCTGACGAGGTGGGAGTGGTGGAACCCCAACCGAGGGTCACTCCACGGGCCCAGGCGGGCGTCGAACTCCTGCAGGTCGGGCATCGGTACCCGCAGCCGCAGCGTGAGGCTCGGGTAGTCGTACACCGTGATGTGGTTCTGGCCGCGGTTCGCGGTGAACAGCAGGCTCTGGTCGGCCGAGAGCTGACACGCATAGACCCCGTCGAACAGCGCGCCCCGGCTGACCTGCAGTGCGGCGGCGTAGTGCTTGGCGTTGGTGAACATCCCGCCGCGGGCGAAGGTGTCCGCGACCGTGGCCATCGCCTGCCGCCGCAGCGGCCACTGGCTCAGCGCGCCGGGATGCTCGTCGATGATCCGGTGCGTACGCATCGAGTCGAGGTCGATCAGCACCACGGTCTGGCTGCCTCCGGTGGAGAAGATCAGCTCACGGTCGGAGATCGTGACGTCGGAGTTGATGTGTGCCGGCACCTCGCGACCGGCCGACCAGTGCCGCAGGATCTGCCCGGTCTCGGCGTCGATCTCATAGGCGTACTCGCGGAAGTTGGACATCGCCCATTCGTGCCAGTCGTGGCCGTCGCCGGGCGCGACCCGGAACGAGATGCCGTAGAACACGTCCAGCACCGGGTGGCAGACCACGTGCCAGCAGGTGGTCGGCAACTCCACCCGGCGGACGTCTCCGGTGACCAGGTCCAGGATGCCGACCTCCCTCGCCTCGCCGCGCGTCGGGTGGTCCATCCCGCCGTAGACGACGTACCGCCCCGAGGCCGTGCGCTTCATGGCGTGCGGGATCTTCAGGCCGTGCGGGCCGATGGGCTCGGCCTTGGTGAGGCGGTTGAGGTCGAGTCGCCAGAAGCTCTCGCCGACGGCGGCCACGAACTCGGTGTCGTCGAGCCAGACCAGATGGGTGCTGCCCTTGATGCTGGTGTCGGGGACCTCGAAACGCAACGTGGAGACGCGGTCGATCTCCTCCAGCGACGCGGCGTCGTAGAACAGCAGTTGCTGGGCGGTGTTCCCGAGGAAGCCGACGCGCCGGTCGGGGCTGACGTTCGGCGCGTGTCCGCCGGCCGCCCCGTCGAAATACACGATCTTATAGGCGAAATCGGACGAATCCGGATCGTATTTGAACACACATATACCGGCCCGCCCCTCCAGGCCGTTGAGGCCCGAGCCGTCCAGGGCGATATGGAACGCGTAGGGATAATCCCGCACGTGTCGTGATCCTCCAGGCCGAGGACAGGTCGCTGCGCAGTCTGCCGCACCGGCGGGAATTGCGATAGCCGTACGGACGGGTCATTGCAGATGGTGGCCGCAGCCGGTGTTCGGTGGTTCGATGGCCCGCATGACCGAGGCGGGCGAGCGGGCGTCCGTCGCGCGCGGCGGACCTGCGCAGGAGCTGCTCGGCCAGGCGCTCGCCGGGGTGTCGCTGGCACGACGGCCCGGTCGACGCGACCGCGCGACCGCCGCCGTCGTCGTCGCCCTCTCGCCCCCGGCGCCGGTGGCCGCCGCGGTGCTGCACGCGCTGGTCGACCGCCTGCGTGACGAGGGCTGGACCCGCGTGGTCGTGGCCGGCGCCCTGACCACCCTCGACCGCGACCGCGGCTACGACGACCCGGTGTCGCTCGCGCGCGACGCCGGCTACCTGGGGCGGACCCCGGGCGGCAACCGGTACGACGTCGTCGACCTGCGTGCGGAGACGACCGTGGCCGACCTGCCACCCGGCAGTGTCCTGGCCGGCCGGGACGTCTCCCGCGCCTGGGTACACGCCGGCCTACGCGTCGTGCTGGCGCGCAGCGTTACCGACCCGGTCGACGGGTTCGCGGGGTGTCTGTCGGTGCTGCTCGGCGTCGTACCGCCCGTGGCCGGTGCGGCACCCGGAGACGTGGCGTGTGCCCTGCTGGCGCACCTGCCCCCCGACGTCGCGGCCGTGGACGCCCTCATCTCCAGCCACGGCCCGGCCGGCAACGCCGTGCTCGAACCGCTGGAGACCGGCACCGTCATCGCCGGCAACGGCGCGCTGCTGGTGGACCTCGCGACCGCCGCCCTGCAGGGGATCGACCCCGCCCGCTCGGCCCTGTGCGCGGCAGCGCTGCGCGACCGTCCCGACCCCCCGCTCGACCACATCCACGGTGACCTGACCCCGTTCGCGGGCTGGCGGGCCGCACCGCGACCGCCGGCCCCGGTGCCGGCCGCGATCTCGAGGCTGGCCCAGGTGCTCCGCGCCGGCGGCTTCGATGTGTTCGGGCCGAGCAAGGCAGCTGCGCAGCT
>CAXTNT010000005.1:184115-192764 GCA_964245825.1 uncultured bacterium
CTCCGCGCCGAGGCCGACCCGCGGGAGGACGTGGTCGTGCGGGGCCTGCGCCGCGTGGTCACCGGCGAGGAGTCGGTGCGCGAGCCGGGGCTGGGCTCGCTCTCGCTGCTCGCGGGCGCCGCGACCGACCAGGTACGGGCGTGGTCGACGATGTTCGCCAAGGGCCGGGTCGACCGGGTGGAGACCTCGCTGGGGTTCGCCCCGGGCGACCACGCCGACGCCGACTACGACGGTGTCCCGGCGTACCTGGCTCCGCTCGAACGCCTGCTCGCCGACACCCCGACCGGTGCCGACGGCCTGCGTTGGCGGTACGTCGAGGGGGCGGTCGTCTTCGAGGTCTCCCGGACGGTCGAGGCCCCGTACGCCTCGTTCGTCGAACGGGTCGACATCGCCGCGGGCATCAGCCTGATGGCCGACTACCTCGGCGGCCGGGTGGTGCCGATCTCGCGGGACGCCCAGGGCCGGGTGCGGCGCCAGGCCGAGCGGAACCTCTATCTGCCGCAGCCGAACTACCTCGCTTTCTGGGGCGGCGCCCCCATCGACGTCGGCAAGATCGAGCTGGTCGAGTACGGCGAGGACAGCCAGCGGCTGTCCTGGCGCACCGTCGTCAGCCCGAACGGGTCGGCCGTCTACGACGACGGGTCGCTCACCTTCGACCGCGCCGGGCCGACCCAGACCACGCTGACCGTCCGTGGCAGGCAGCTGTTCACCCTGCCGCCGTTCTGGCAGGTCGTCGACCTGGACCGCTATCCCGACGTCAAGGACGCCTTGGTGGCCGACGCGTACCGCCGGTTCTTCGCCGGCACCTTCGACAACCTCGAGGCCTGCTACGAGGGCCGGGAGTTCCGCATCGGCCGGCCGGCCGCCGACCCCGAAGCGCCGCTGCCGACGACGGCGGTCGCCGCGACCTTCGGGATGGCGCGCGAGTGGCTGACCGAGCGTCCCCTCCGCGAGCGGCTGGCCCGACCGCCGCGCGACCGTGCCCCGCGCGGTGCACTCGACGGCGACGGCTTCCGGCACTTCACCGGCGCGACCGCGGCGGGGCCGCCCGCCGCGCGACCCGGCCCGCTGGCCCGGTTTGCCGCCGAGATGCGCGCCGCGTTCGCCGCCGACGCGGCGCGGCTCGGCGGCCGATGAAGGCGCTGGTCACCGGGGCCACCGGACTGCTGGGATCCCATGCGTGCCAGGCGTTTCTGGCCGGGGGACACGAGGTCCGGGCCCTGGTGCGTACGAGCGGTCCCGACATCGACGGCGTCGAGCAGGTACGTGGATCCCTCGGCGATCCCGACAGCCTGCGTGCGGCGGCCGACGGCGTGGAGGTGGTGGTGCACTGCGCGGCGATCTACAGCTACGACCGGGACGACGAGCTCGAGCGGGTGAACGTCGAGGGGACCCGCGCGGTCGTCGAGGCTGCCGCCGAGGCCGGGGTGCGCCGGGTCGTGGTCACCTCCTCCTCGGTCACCTGCGGGTCGAGCGGCGGCCCGGTCGCCCGCGACGAGTCCGGGACACTCGAGGCCGGTGCGCCGGCGTACTTCCGGAGCAAGGCACGGCAGGAGGAGGCGGCGCTGGAGGCCGGCGCTCGGCGCGGCGTGGAGGTGGTCCTCGCCTGCCCGACGGTGATCCTGGGCGGGCCCGCGACGCGGCTGGTGCCGAGCAACGCGATCGTGGCGCGCTACCTGCTCGACCCGAGCCGGAGCACGTACCCCGGCGGATGCAACGTCGTGTCGGCGGGCGATGTCGCGACGGGTCTCGCCCTGCTGGCCGAGAGGGGCGTGGCGGGCCGGCGCTACCTGCTCGGCGGCGAGAACATCTCCTGGCGGACCCTGCACTCGACGGTCGGCGACCTCACCGGGGTGGGCGGCCCGTACCTCGAGATGCCCACGGTGGCGGCCTATCTCGCGACCCTGGCCGCCGAGGGGTGGGCCCGGCTCGCCGGCACGGAATCGCTCAGCAGCCGCGACGAGGCCCTCACCATCGGGCGGTTCTACTGGTACGACCACCGGCGCGCGGCGGATCTCGGCTACCGGCCCGGCTCGGCCCGCGCGGCGCTGGCCGAGTCCGTGGCCTGGCTGGTCGCCGGGCCGCACCTGCCGCGCTGGGTGCGCGAGGGTCTGCGCCTGCCCCCGGACGTACGCCGTCGCCGGCCACTCGTCCCGCGCCCGCTGTGAGGTCCGCCGTCGACCAGCGGCGGGTCGCCAGGTAGACCGTGTTGGTGGCGGTCCCGCCCTGGAGCGGGTTGGGAAAGCGCACCACTTCGGCAGCGACGTCGGCGAAGACCTCCGACAGCACGGCCAGGTAGGCCTCGTCCGGGGGGTCGTTCGACCACAGCGCGTAGACGCCACCTGGCCGCAGCCGGGCGGCCAGCCGTTGCGTCCCCGCCGAGCCGTAGAAGCCCGCGCTGCCGTCGGCGAGCAGATGCCGGGGTGAGTGGTCGATGTCGACGAGCACGGCGTCGAAGCGCCGGTCCGGGGCGCCCGGGTCGAACCCCGCGCCGTCGTTCATCGCGAAGAAGTCGCCGTGCACGAGCCGGCACCTCCGATCGGTGGTCAACGCTGGTCCGAGCGGCACCAAACCCTCGTGGTGCCAGGCGATCACGGGTTCGAGCGCGTCCACCACGACGAGCTCGCGCACCCGCTCGTCGGCCAGCGCGGCCCGGGCGGTGTAGCCGAGCCCGAGGCCGCCCACCGCGACGTGCAGCGCGGACCCGGTGAGGCGGGCCAGCGCCAGCCGGGCCAGCTCGACCTCGGCGACCGTGAACAGGCTGGACATCAGGAACTCGTCCCCGAGCTTGACCTCGAACACGTCCTGCCCCGTGATGGGGTCGCGGCGTCGGCGGAGGCTCACCTCACCGATCGGCGTGGGGCTCCAGCCCAGCTCCTCGAACCGCGCGCTCACCCGACCACCTTCTCTGCGCGCGTGCACGAGTAGGTGGACGTGATGTGCTCCGGCGGCCTCATTCCTAGCAGATGCACGTGAGACGTACGGGTTCCGTACCTTCGCTGGGCCGTGTTGCAGAGTGCTACGGTGATGGCCGAGTTCCTCGAGTCCCGGAGGCATCATGGCAACGACGTCGCCCGCCCGGATCGAGGACGACCTGTACGCGTCGGCCAAGCTGGCCGGCGACGCGCAGAGCCGCAGCGCCTCCCAGCAGGTCGCCCACTGGGCGCGCATCGGCCGGGAGATCCAGGCCTCGGCCACCATCAGCCACCGCGAGGTCGCGGCGGTGCTGGCCGGTCGGCGGTCGTACGACGGGCTCGACCCGAAGGAGCAGGCCGTCGTCCGGGCGGACTGGGCGGAGCGGATGGCCGTCTACCGCGAGGAGCTGGACCTCACCGCAGCGTTCACGGCCGCGGGGCGGACGTGGGTGGAGCTCGATGACGACGGCCGTGTGGTCCAGCGACCACGCAGGACGCGGTCCCGCTCCAGCGCCTGATGTCGGACCCGGTCCTGCACCTGCTGGCGGGACCGAACGGCGCCGGGAAGTCGACGCTCTACGAGACCGTCATCGGGGCGGCAACCAGGCTCGAGTTCGTCAACGCGGACGTCATCGCCGCGGAGCGCTGGCCCGAGGACCCGACCGGACGCTCGTACGACGCCGCCGTCGTCGCCTCGACGCGACGGGAGACGCTGATCGAGCAGCGGAGATCGTTCGTGACCGAGACCGTGTTCTCACACCCCTCGAAGCTCGAGCTGGTACGGCGTGCCACCGGGGACGGGTACCTGGTCTGGCTGCACGTCGTGATGGTCCCCGAGCGACTGGCGGTCGCCCGGGTCGCGAGCCGGGTCGCCGTCGGCGGCCACCCGGTGCCGGCGGACAAGATCCGCGGCCGCTACCGCCGGCTCTGGCCGCTGGTCGCCGACGCGATCGGCCTCGTCGAGACCACGACGGTGTACGACAACAGCCGGGCCAGGCCCGCGTTCCGCATCGTCGCCCGCTTCGAGGGCGGGGCACTGGTGGGCAGGCCCGACTGGCCGTCGTGGACACCGAAGCGGCTCACGATGCTGCGCGGTTGACCGCCATGCACGCGCTCGTCACACGCGGATGACGGCCACCTGCGGCATGGCGTCGTAGTCGCGGTCCTGGGTAACGACGGGAAGGCCGCCGGCCACCGCGGTCGCGGCGATCAACGCGTCGAGGACCGGAACGCGTCGGCCCCGGGAGCGCAGATCCGCCACCAGCCGCGCGAACACGCGGGCCACCTCGACGTCCACCGGGAGCGGCTCCCAGGTGGATTCCACGGCCGAGAGGGTGGCAAGGCGCGTGGCGCGCGTCTGCTCGTCGGCGCGTAGGACGCCGATCGTCAGCTCCGCCACGGTGACGACGGAGACTTCGGTCTCGTCGACGTCGGGGAGTTCGCCGAGTGGCCGCCCCGACTCCGTCGCGACGAAGAAGGACGTGTCGAGCAGGGCCTTCACAGGTCGTCCGTGGTGTCCGGGACCGCGTCGGTCAGATCGCGGAGCAACCCACGGTCTGCGGCACTTCGCCGCGCCAGTGCGAGCGCCTCGAGCGCGGGCACCGGACGCCGACGGCGCAGCGGGACGAGCTCCGCCACGGGGCGGCGATCGACGGTCACCGTGACGGGGTTGCCCTGCTCGACGCGACGCAGCACGTCGCTGATGCTGTTGCGGAGCTCCCGGACGGACACGGACTCAGCCATGTCTCGATCGTAGCACGTGCGTACACAGGTGCGACGAATAGTTATCGCGATGCGATCAGAAGTCTGTGAATGCCACCGGCTCCCCGGTGGCGCTCAGCGGTTCAGGTGTGTCCAGGGCGGCGCCGTCTGCGGGCGTTGGCCAACCCGCAGGTAGCACCTGAAACCAGAAACGGCCTGTCGGCAGCCCGACGCCGGTCGGGAGTGGGCTCGTCGTGAGCACTTCGCGGGTGGAGACGCGGATCCGCGTCGCTGTCGTGGGTAGCGGGCCGAATGCAACCGTTGATGCCCGCGCCGCGGGCGCGCCGGAAAAGTACCCACCGCTCGGCGACTTGTCGAAGCCACAACCTCCACCGCCGAGCACGCTAGCGATATCAGGATGATCGGGATCCGAACCTTGGGGCTGGAGTTCCATGCACAGGTGCCCTTGCTGTTCCCAACCGTACAACTGCCACGAAGAACCGCCTGACATTCCAGAGGTGAGCACCACGTACGGCGAATGAGCGACTTTCGCCGAGTTCGGACTTGAATCATGGCCGAATAGGGAGGACGTAAAGGCCACTAGGATGGCCACGCCGATTGCCGCTCCGATGACGTAGGGCCGCGCCCTCGCGCCGCGCCCACCACGTGTCCTCAGGCGCCGCGGTCCGGCCCGACGGCCTGGGGTCGTGGGTGCGTCGGCCCACGTCGGTGGGCATCAGCGGTGAGCCGCCTCGAGGTTCAATGTGGTGGTCTTGTTCCGGCGCCGATTGGCGACGTAGCAGCCCAGCGCGACGAGCCCGAGGCCGGCGGCGAAGATCACGAGGTTCACGACTCCGTAGGACCAGACCTCGGACTTGTCCGCTTTCGGGGAGGGGCCGAATGCGGATGTGGATCCGCCGGCCCACTGGGTGATCAAGGCGACGGACTGGAAGGTGAAGACGAAGCCGTGGACCGCGATGAACGCGACGTAGGCGGCGGTGCGGTTCTTGACGAAGAAGCCGAGCGGGAATGCGATCACGATCATGACGATCAGTTCCATGAGAGCCTCCAGGAAGGGTGTGGACGGACACGTCGAGCATCGGTGCGGCGGGGACCGGGTGTCATCGGTGCCAGCGCCGGATTCGGGCCGCGCGGGGGCGCGTACGTGCTGACCCTGATGCGCCGCGGCGGGATGTCGGCGATCATGGGCACGGTGACCCGGATTCGGCGCGCACCGGCCGTCGTCGTGGGCGGCGTGTGTGTGTACCTGGTGGCCGCGGTGGTCCTGATCGGCACGACGCTCACCCCGAATCGGACGGACTCGCTGGCCGGGGCGCTTGCGACGATCGCGTTGTCGCAGCCGCCGCTGTGGTTGGGGCTGCTGCTGGCCCGCCGACGCGCTGACAATCCGACCGGTCCGGCGCTGATCGCGCTCGGGGCGGCGGTCGTGCTCACCGCGGCGATCGAGGACTGGGGTGGCACATTCGCCACCGGTGACCCGTGGCCGGCGTCCCGGGTCGTTGCCACGGTCGCCCCGGGCGTGTGGGTGTTCAACCTGGCCGGCTTCTTCTTGCTCTGCCTGGTGTTTCCCGACGGTCCGTTGCGGGGCCGCGGTTGGCGCGCGTTGCCGTGGCTCGGCTTGGCGGCCGCGATCGTTGTCGACGCGATGGTCTCGCTGGTGCCGGAGAACTTCCGGCGCAGCGGCGGGGTACTGCCAGGAAGCACGCCGCTACAGGTACCGACCCCGGTGCGCGCCGGGCTGTTTGCCGCGTCGGAGCTGAGCCTGCTCGCCGTGCTGGGCTTCGCCCTCACCTCGATCGTGGTCCGCTACCGGCACGGGGATTCCTCGACCCGCCAGCAACTGCGATGGATGATGCTCGGCGCGGGTTCGGTCCCGGTACTGCTGGTTGCCGGCTGGCTGGCCAGCGCGCTCGGCGCGCCGGTGGCGGTCGCGTTCGTCGGGTTCATCGTGGCGATGCTCGTCGTGCTGCCGCTGGCCGTGACGGTCGCGATCTTGAAGTACGACCTGTTCGATGTCGACCGGCTGCTGAGCGAATCAGCGGCGTGGTTCATCACCACGCTGGTTGCGGCCGGGGCCTTCGCGTCAGTCGTATCGGTGGCCGCAGCCCTGAGCTTGCGTGACTCGCACGTCGGTGCGGTCGGGGCCGCTTTCCTGGTCGCGATCGCGTTGCTGCCAGCGCACAGCAGAATTCAGCGACTGGTCGGACGCGTCTTCGACCGGGACCGCACGGTCGGCCTGATGGAGATGCGGGAATTCGTCCGCCGTGTCCGCGACGGGCAGGCGCCGGCCGAACAGCTCGAGGCCGAGTTGCGCCGAGTGCTCGGTGACCCGGCGCTACGGGTGCTGCTCCAGCTCCCCGGCGCGGTCTCCTTCGTTGATCTCGAGGGCACGCCGACGGAGCCACCGCAATCGGCGCATACGATCGCGCTTCGATCCGGCACGAGCGATGTCGGCGTAGTCGTGCCCGGCCAGCACAGCGCCCGCCACCTGCGCCGTACCCGCGAACTGCTGGTCGAGGCGCGGATGCCGATCGAAGTCGCCCGCCTCCAGCTGCAGCTGCACGCCGCGCTACAGGACGCGCAGGCCAGCCGAGCCAGAATCGTCGCCGCCGCGGCCGAGGAACGCCACCGCCTCGAACGCGACCTCCACGACGGCGCCCAACAACGCATCGTCACCATCGGTATGCGGCTGCGATCGATCCAACGAACCCACGCCATCGGCCCGAGCACCCACGGTGAGCTCGATACTGCCGTGGACGCGCTCGAATCGGTGGTCGCCGACCTGCGCCGCCTCGCCCACGGCGTCCGGCCCCGAGGACTCGACGACGGCCTGGATGCGGCGGTGCGGTCGCTCGCGGCCGACAGCCCAATCCCGGTCACGGTCGATATCGCCGCAGCCGCGCTTTCGGAGACAGTCATGACGACGGCGTACTTCGTCATCGCCGAAGGCCTGACCAACACCCTCAAGCACTCCCAGGCGAGCCGCGCCCACGTCAGCTATACGAACACCGCGGGCGGTCACGTCATCGAGGTACGCGACGACGGCATCGGCGGCGTCACCGCGGGGTTGACCGCGCTGCGCGACCGCGTCACCGCCCTCGGCGGTCGCCTCGACGTCATCAGTCCGGTCGGTCACGGCACCGTGCTGCGGGCGGAGCTCTGACGTGCGCATCATCGTCGCGGAGGACTCAGTGCTCTTCCGGGAGGGGCTCGTGCGGCTCCTCACCGAAGCCGGCCACGACGTGGTGGCGACCGCCGGCGACGCCGACTCGCTCATCACGTGCGCCCGGGACCAGCCGGCCGACCTGCTCATCGTGGACGTGCGAATGCCGCCGGGCATGCGCGACGACGGCGCACTGGCCGCCCAGCAGTTGCGGACCCGCTACCCGAACCTGGCCATCGTCCTGCTGTCACAGCACGTCGAGACCCACCACGTCCTGCACCTGGTGGCCACCGGCTCCTTCGGCTACCTGCTGAAGGACCGGGTTCTGCGGGTCGATGACTTCCTCGATGCCCTCACGCGGGTCGCCGGCGGCGGCACCGCCCTTGACCCGACGATCGTGCAAGCGCTGGTCGCACCCACCCGCCGCGACGACCCGATCCGGGGCTTGACCACGCGCGAGCGCGAGGTCCTCGAACTGGTCGCCGAAGGCAACTCCAACACCGCGATCTCGCGGCACCTCGTGATCACCGAACGTACTGTCGAAACCCATATGCGAGCGATTTTCCGCAAACTCGACATCGACGAGGACGAAGACAACCACCGGCGAGTCCTGGCAGTGCTCGCTCACCTGACCCACCAGAGCCGCGCCGCCGCGCCATGAGCCACGGCTAGCTATGCCGCAGCGTGCGCGGGAAGTAGGAACACTGGTCCGGACACGCCGACCGGGGCGGGATCCTGGCCCAGCTCCGGCCCGGCTATCGCCAATCGGGTGGGACGCTTGTGGTGGAGGTGGCGGTGTCTGAGTTCGCGACATAGTTCGCGGGTGTCTCGCGACATCGTTCGCACCCT
>CAXTNT010000006.1:0-190248 GCA_964245825.1 uncultured bacterium
TGGGCCGATGCCGACGGGGAGCTCGGCCCGGTCTACGGGGTGCAGTGGCGTTCCTGGCCCACGCCCGACGGCAGGCATGTCGACCAGCTGGCGCAGGTGCTCGAGACGCTCGCCCGCGACCCCGACTCGCGGCGGATGGTGGTCAGCGCCTGGAATGTCGCCGACCTGCCCGCCATGGCCCTCGCCCCCTGCCACGCGCTGTTCCAGTTCTACGTGGCGGGGGGGCGGCTCTCCTGCCACCTCTACCAGCGCAGCGCCGACATGTTCCTGGGCGTGCCGTTCAACATCGCCAGCTACGCGCTGCTGACCCACCTCGTCGCGCAGCAGGCCGGGCTGGCGGTCGGCGAGCTGGTCTGGACCGGCGGTGACTGCCACGTCTACGCCAACCATCTCGAGCAGGTACGGACCCAGCTGAGCCGCGAGCCGCATCCATTCCCACAGCTGCGGGTCCGGCCGGCGGCCAGCCTGTTCGACTACGCCTACGAGGACTTCGAGGTAGTCGGCTACCAGCATCACCCGGCGCTGCGGGCCCCCGTCGCGGTGTGAGCGGGGCCTCGCCGTGACCGCGGTCTGCCTCATCTGGGCGCAGTCGGCCGACGGGGTCATCGGTGCCGACGGCGCGTTGCCCTGGCAGCTGCCCGAAGACCAGGCGCTGTTCCGGGCGCTCACCACCGGCGCCGCGGTGGTCATGGGCCGGCGTACGTGGGACTCGCTGCCGCCGCGCTTCCGGCCACTGCCGAACCGCCGCAACCTCGTGCTCACCCGGACGCCCGGCTGGTCGGCGGCCGGCGCCGAGGCACTGGCCGCACCGGCCGCGCTGCCGCCGCTCGAGCAGGTGTGGGTGATCGGCGGCGCGGAGGTCTACGCCGCCTTCGAGCCGCAGGCCTCGATGGCGGTGATCACCACGGTCGGTCTGCGCGTCGTGGGTGACGTTCGGGCGCCGGTGCTCGGGCCGCGTTGGCAGGCCTGGACTCCCCAGCCGTGGGCGGGGGAGCGGATCTCGCGGACCGGTCTCCCGTACGCGGTGGAGCTGCGCGTCGCCGGGGGCGTCGGCACCGCTGCCGGCTGGTTCGCGCGGGTCCTCGACGTGCTCACCGACCGGTTCACGGGCGCCGGTCCGCAGGCTCGACGGTCGCCTCGGGCCTATGGCATCCTGGAGACGCCCGTCACGCCTGGAACCCCCGACCAGGTGTGACGGGTCTTTATCGGCGTTCTGCCTGCGACTGCTGCGCAGCGGTGCCGATACCCTGCGGTCATGACCGCGCTGCCCCCCGCCCCGTTCGGGCGGATCCTGACCGCGATGGTGACTCCGTTCACCCCCGACGGGGCGCTCGACCTCGACGCGGCCGCAGCGGTTGCCGCCCATCTGGCCGACCACGGGCACGACGGGCTGGTCCTGTGCGGGACGACGGGCGAGGCTGCGACGACCAGCGAGGCCGAGCAGAACGACCTGCTACGCGTGGTGCTGGACGCGGTCGGGGACCGGCTGCAGGTGGTCTACGGCTGCGGCACGAACGACACCGCCCGGGGTCGCGAGCTCGCCCGGGTCGGGGCGAAGGCGGGTGCGCACGGGCTGCTCGCCACCACCCCCTCGTACACGAGACCGACGCAGGAGGGCGTGATCGCCCACGTCGAGGCGATCGCCGCCGAGACCGACCTGCCGCTGATGCTGTACGACATCCCGTCGCGCACCGGTCTCGCGCTGGAGACCGACACCATCGTGCGCCTCGCCGACCATCCCCAGGTCGTCGCGATCAAGGACGCCAAAGGCCGGCTCCCGCAGACCGCCGAGGTCCGCCGGCGGGCGCCCCAGATCGCCGTCTACTCGGGTTCGGACGAGTACACCCTGCCGCTGCTCGCGCTCGGCGCGGTCGGCGTGGTCAGCGTGCTGGCCCACCTCGCCGGCGACGACATCGCGGCCATGGTCGCGGCGTTCGACGCGGGGGCCGTCGCCTCCGCCACCGAGATCGCGCTGCGCCTCTCGCCCGCCTGCCTGGCGCTCTTCCGCTTCGCGAGCCCCGCGCCGGTCAAGGCCGCGCTCGCCGACCGCGGCCTGTGCTCACCGGCCGTCCGCCTGCCCTTGCTGCCCGCCACCGACGCCCAGTGGGCGGCGCTGCGCGCGGACCTGGCGCTGGCCGGCCTGGCGTGAGCCACCCACACCCTGACCTGCCGTCCCCGCCGCCGCTCGCGGCCGGCGCGCTCCGCGTGGTCGCGCTGGGGGGCATCGGCGAGATCGGCCGCAACATGGCGGTGTTCGAGTACGCGGGCCGGCTGCTGATCGTCGACTGCGGCGTCCTGTTCCCGGAGGACTCCCAGCCCGGGGTCGACCTGATCCTGCCGGACTTCTCGGCCATCCGGGACCGGCTCGGGGCGATCGAGGCGATCGTGCTCACGCACGCGCACGAGGACCACATCGGCGGTGTCCCGTACTTGCTGCGCGAGCGGGGCGACATCCCGATCCTCGGTAGCCGGCTCACCCTCGCCCTGCTCGAGGCCAAGCTGGGCGAGCACCGGCTGCGGCCGCCGCTGCATGTCGTCGCCGAGGGCGCCACCGAGCAGCGGGGTGACTTCGCGCTGGAGTTCTTCGCCGTCAACCACTCCGTGCCCGACGCCCTGGCGGTCGCCATCCGCACGCCGGCGGGTCTGGTGCTGCACACCGGCGACTTCAAGATGGACCAGACCCCGATCGACGGCCGGCTCACCGACCTGGGCGGGTTCGCCAGGCTCGGCCGCGAGGGGGTCGACCTGCTGCTCTCGGACTCGACCAACGCCGAGGTGCCGGGCTTCGTCGCCTCCGAGCGGGACATCGGCCCGGTCCTGCAGCGGGTGATCGGCGGCGCGCGCAAGCGCGTGATCGTGGCGTGCTTCGCCAGTCACGTGCACCGGGTCCAGCAGGTGCTCGACGCGGCGCGCGCGGCCGACCGGCACGTGGCGCTGGTCGGCCGCTCGATGGTGCGCAACATGAACATCGCGCGCGAGCTCGGCTACCTGCGCGTCCCCGACGGGCTGATCGTGGACATGAAGGCGATCGACGCGCTGCCCGAGAACCGGGTGGTGCTCGTGTCGACCGGCTCGCAGGGCGAGCCGATGTCGGCCCTGTCGCGGATGTCCAACCGCGACCATCCGATCCGGATCGAGCCGGGCGACACCGTGGTGCTGGCCTCGTCGCTGATTCCCGGCAACGAGAACGCCGTCTTCCGGGTGATCAACGGCCTCACCCGCTGGGGTGCGCACGTCGTGCACAAGTCGACCGCGCTGGTGCACGTGTCCGGGCACGCGCCGGCCGGCGAGCTGCTGTACGTGCTGAACGCCGTCCGTCCCTCCAACCTGATGCCGGTGCACGGCGAGTGGCGGCACCTGCGCGCGCACGCCGCCCTGGCCGAGCTGACCGGGCTCGCGCCGGAACGGGTCGTCATCGCCGAGGACGGTGTCGTCGTCGACCTCGTCGACGGGCTGGCCCGGGTCGTCGGCGCCGTCGAGTGCGGCTATGTGTACGTGGACGGGCTCGCCGTGGGCGACGTCACCGAGGTCTCCCTCAAGGACCGGCGGATCCTGGGCGACGAGGGCATCCTGACGATCACCATCGTGGTGGACACCACAGCGGGCCGGATCGTGACCGGACCGGAGATCACCGCGCGTGGGGTGTCGGACGAGCCGGCCGCCTTCGTCGAGGCGGTGGCGCTGGCCGCGAAGGCGGTCGAGAGCGCGCTGCACGAGGGCGTGACCGACCGAACGGCCCTGCAGCAACGGGTACGCCGCGTGGTCGGCCAGTGGGTCAACAACACCTACCGGCGCCGGCCGATGATCGTCCCGGTCGTCCTCGGCGTCTGAGCCCCCGGCCCGGGCGGCGTGCCTGCGGCCCGTGCCGCCCGGTCCGGGCGGCGTGGCTGCGGCCGGCGGGCCGCCCGGCCCCGTAGGTTTCGGCCCATGGCCACCCGGACGCCCACCCGCGCGCGCGCGAGCGGGTCCGCCCGTGGGCGGGCGGCTCCCGCCCGCGCGGCCGGACGCACCGCCGCCCGTACGCCCGCCCGCAGCGCGGCCCGATCGGCGGCGCGTAGCCAGCCGAGTAGGGGCCGCACCGCCAAGCGGACGCCGCCCCGGCGCCGCGGCCCCGGCCTCGCCGCCAGGCTCGTGCGGGCGTTCTTCCGCCTGCTGCGCGGCGGCTGGCTGCTGCTCGGCCGCGGGGCCGGCACGCTGGTCCGCGGTGTCGGCCACGGCGCCCGCGACCTGGACCCGGCGCACCGCCGGGACGGGGCGGGCCTCGCCGCGGTGGGCGCCGCCGTCCTGGTGGCCGCCGCGGTGTGGTGGCATGCGGGTGGACCGGTCGGCACCGTCGTCTGTGCGGTCGTGCGCGGCGCCGTGGGCGCGACGGCTGCGCTGGTCCCGGTGCTGCTGCTCGCCGCCGCCTGGCGGCTGCTGCGACACGCCCCCGACCCCTCCCTGCGTGGACGCGCCGGGGTGGGTGGGGGGTGCACGGCCGTCTCCGTGCTGGGGCTGGTGCACCTGGCCCACCGCACGCCCGTCCCCGCGGACGGGGCACACGCGATGCGCGCGGCCGGCGGTCTGGTCGGGTTCCTGGCGGCGGACCCGCTGCAGAGCGCGGTCACCCCCTACCTCGCCGCGCCCCTGCTGGGGCTGCTGGGCTTGTTCGGGCTCCTGGTTCTGACCGGCACCCCGGTCCGAGCGGTCCCGGACCGGCTGCACACGCTGCGACACCGGCGTGACGTCGTCGACGCGACGACCGGCGAGAGCGTCCCGCGCCCGCCGCGCACCCGCCGCCGGCGGCTCGTGCCCGGCCTGACCGAGCCCCCGCCGCCTGCGTACGAGGTGAGCCCGGGGGAGCACGTCGACCTGCATGCACCGATCGACCTGCGCGACGCGCCGGAGCCGGCGGGCGCCGACGACGGCGAGGGCACCGAGGTCATCACGTTGCCCGAGCTCGCGACCGGGCCGCGCGCCGCCCGGCTGCCGCGTCCGGTCGGGGCGGGGGAGCAGTTGCGCCTCGGCACGGGCGGCACCGGCTACGCGCTGCCCGACCCGGCCCTGCTCGGCCGGGGCAGCCCGCCGAAGGCGCGGACGAAGGTCAACGACGACGTGATCGCGGCGTTGACGCAGGTGTTCGCCGAGTTCGGCGTGGACGCGAGCGTCACCGGCTTCACCCGCGGCCCGACCGTGACCCGCTACGAGGTCGAGGTCGGCCAGGGCGTCAAGGTCGAGCGGATCACCCAGCTGAGCCGGAACATCTCGTACGCGGTGGCCAGCGCCGACGTGCGGATCCTCTCGCCGATCCCCGGCAAGTCGGCGATCGGCATCGAGATCCCGAACACCGACCGGGAGATCGTCAGCCTCGGCGACGTGCTGCGTTCCAACGCCGCCACCACCAGCCAGCGGTCGCTCCTGGTGGCGCTCGGCAAGGACATCGAGGGCGGGTACGTGCTGGCCGACCTGGCCCGGATGCCGCACCTCCTGGTCGCCGGCGCCACCGGCTCCGGCAAGTCGACCTGCATGAACGCTTTGATCACCTCGATCCTCGCCCGGACGACCCCGGACGAGGTGCGGATGGTGCTGGTCGACCCCAAGCGGGTGGAGCTCGCGGCGTACCAGGGGGTGCCGCACCTGGTCACGCCGATCATCACCGACCCGAAGAAGGCAGCCGAGGCGCTGCAATGGGTCGTCCGCGAGATGGACATGCGGTACGAGGACCTGGCCGCCGCGGGAGTCCGCCACGTCGACGACTTCAACGCCAAGGTCCGCGCCGGCGAGATCACCGCACCGCCGGGCAGCGAACGGGTCTACCGGCCCTACCCGTACCTGCTGGTGATCGTCGACGAGCTGGCCGACCTGATGATGGTGGCGCCCCGCGACGTCGAGGAGTCGGTCGTGCGGATCACCCAGCTCGCGCGGGCCGCCGGGATCCACCTCGTGCTCGCCACCCAGCGGCCGTCGGTCGACGTCGTGACCGGTCTGATCAAGGCCAACGTGCCGAGCCGGCTCGCGTTCGCGACCTCCAGCCTGGCCGACAGCCGGGTGATCCTCGACCAGCCTGGGGCCGAGAAGCTGATCGGTCTCGGCGACGGCCTGTTCCTGCCGATGGGGGCCTCGAAGCCGATCCGCGTGCAGGGCGCGCTGGTCAGCGAGCAGGAGATCGAGGACGTCGTGGCGCACTGCAAGGCGCAGCAGGACGCCGAGTATCGCCAGGACGTCACGGTCGTCGCGGCCGCTGCCCGCGAGGTCGACGCCGACATCGGCGACGACCTGGACCTGCTGTGCCAGGCCGCGGAGCTGGTGATCAACACCCAGCTGGGCTCCACCTCCATGCTGCAGCGCAAGCTGCGCGTCGGGTTCGCCAAGGCGGGCCGGCTGATGGACCTGATGGAGAGCCGCGGCCTGGTCGGGCCGAGTGAGGGATCCAAGGCTCGCGACGTCCTGGTCCGCCCCGAGGAGCTGCCGGCGGTGCTGTTCACCCTGCGCGGCGAGTGACTCCGCACCCTTGTCGGGGTCGGTCGCGCCCGTACACTCGAACGCGCAGACCGCGGCACCTGCGGGTGCCTGCCCCGTTCTTCCCCAGGAGGCAGCGATGGCCGCCGCACCGCCGCCGGACGGCGAGGCGCAGGTGGCTGCCCCCACCCGGCTGGCTCCGGCGGAGCTCGGCGCCCGGCTGGTAGCCCAACGCGAGGCCGCCGGCATGACGGTGGACGACATCGCCAGCCGGACCAGGATCCGGCCGTCCCTGATCCGCAGCATGGAGCAGGGCGAGTTCTCGCCCTGCGGCGGCGCGGTCTACGCCCGTGGTCACCTGCGCTCCATCGCGGGCATCGTCCACGCCGACGCCGGCGACCTGCTGGCCGCCTACGACCGGATGTCGGGTGAGCCGTCCCCCTCCGCGACCCGGGTGGTCGACGAGCACTACGAGGAGAAGCCGGCACCGGTTCCCTTCGCGCGGGTGGCCGCCGCGCCGCCGCGCCCGCCGGTACGGGTCACCGGCACCCGCGAGGACGTCCCGGCCCGTGCCGTACCGGCCGGCGGGCCCACGATCAGGCTTCCCGGCGCCGACCAGGTGCGCGAGCGGCGGGGCTCACCGTGGGTGCTGGCCGCGGTCGCCGTCACGGCGGTGGTGGTGGTCGTGGCGCTCGTCGCGCTGATCGGCGCCAACCGCTCCGGCCATCATCCGGCCGCGGTGGGCTCGCCCGGCCACTCGACGTCGGCGCATCCGACCACCCCCGCGACCACGTCGGCCTCCCGGCCGCCGAGCACCGCGCCCACCGTCGCGGGCGTCAACGTGACGGTGAAGGTCGGCGCCAGCGCGTCCTGGGTGCACGTGGCCGACAACAGCGGCGCCGTGCTCTTCCAGGGAGTCGTCCCGGCCGGGTCCAGCAAGACCTTCCACGCCGCGAAGCAGCTGAAGTTCATCTTCGGCAACGCGCCGGCGGTCGACCTCGTCTACAACGGCAAGGACGTCGGCTCGCCGCCGGCCACCAAGGGTGGGGTGGTGGCCGACGCCGTCTTCACGGCCTGAGCCGGGTCCGACCGTACCGGCCGCACCGTAGACTGCGCTGGTGTCCGCGACCCCCCGCGCGCGGGTCGCGCTGGTGACCCTCGGCTGTGCCCGCAACGAGGTCGACTCCGAGGAGCTGGCCGCGCGCCTCACCGCCGACGGCTACGACGTCGCCACCGACGTGGCGGGCGCCGACGCCGTGCTGGTCAACACCTGCGGCTTCGTCGAGGCGGCGAAGGCCGAGAGCGTCGAGACGCTGCTCGGCGCGGCCGACACCGGCGCGCCGACGATCGCGGTCGGCTGTCTCGCCGAGCGGTACGGCCGGACCCTCGCCGACGAGCTGCCCGAGGCCACCGTCCTCGGCTTCGACGACTACCCGCGGATCGGGGACGCCGTGGCCGCCGCCCTGCGCGGCGAGCGCCCGGTCGCGCACACGCCCGCAGACCGGCGCAGGCTCCTGCCGATCTCGCCGACCGCCCGCCGCGGCGTCGGCCGGACGGTGCTGGCCGACCTGGCTCCCGGGCTCGCGCCCGCCTCCGGCCCGCATGTGCTGCGCCGGCGGCTGTCCGGCGGCCCGGTCGCGTCCCTGAAGCTCGCCTCCGGCTGCGACCGTCGGTGCGCCTTCTGCGCCATCCCGAGCTTCCGCGGCTCGTTCGTCTCCCGCGACCCCCAGGACCTGCTCGCCGAGGCCGCCTGGCTCGCCGCCGACGGGGTGCGGGAGCTGGTCCTGGTGAGCGAGAACTCGACGTCGTACGGCAAGGACCTCGGCGACGTCCGGCTGCTGGACTCGTTGCTGCCGCAGCTGGCCGCCACGCCGGGCATCGTCCGGGTCCGGGTCGCCTACCTCCAGCCGGCCGAGGTCCGCCCCGCGCTGCTGGCGGCGCTGCTGACCACCCCCGGCGTGGCCCCGTACCTGGACCTGTCCTTCCAGCACGCCAGCGGCCCGGTGCTGCGCCGGATGCGCCGCTTCGGCGACGGCGAGCGGTTCCTGGCGCTCCTCGCGCAGGCCCGGGCCTATGCGCCGGCGCTCGGCGCCCGGACGAACGTCATCGCCGGCTTCCCGGGCGAGACGCGCGCCGACGTGGGCGCGCTCGTCGACTTCCTGTCGGCGGCCCGACTGGATGCCGTCGGCGTCTTCGGCTACTCCGACGAGGACGGCACGGAGGCGGCCACGCTGACCTCGAAGGTGCCTCCCGCGACCGTGGCCCGCCGCGTGGAGCGGTTGACCTCGCTGCTGGACGAGCTGACTGCGCAGCGCGCCGCGGAGCGCATCGGCGAGGTGGTCGAGGTGCTCGTCGAGGAGGTCTCGGCCGGTGGCCGGCTCGCCGAGGGCCGTGGCGCGCACCAGGCCCCGGAGGTCGACGGCTCCTGCGTCGTCCACGGCACCGGGCTGGCGGTCGGGGACCTCGTCCGCGCGACGGTCGTCGCCAGCAGCGGCGTCGACCTGGTGACAGAGCTTGTCCCCGCGTACGCAGGAGCCGCCCGGTGAGCCGGTGAGCACCTCGTCACCGCGGCCGGGACGCCCGGTGCAGCCGCCGGGGCCGGGCCTGCAGCGACCGGGACGCCCGGTGCAGCCGCCGCGGCCGGGCCTGCCGGGCCCGTGGCCGGACCCGGCCGCCGGGACACCGGTCACCGGCGTGCCGCTGGTCAACCCCGCGAACGCGCTCACCGTGCTCCGCCTGCTGCTGGTGCCGGTGGTGCTGGTGCTGCTCGCCGCCGGCGGTGGTCACTCCTCCGGCTGGCGCATCGGAGCCGGGGTGGCGTTCGGGGTCGCCTCGGTCACCGACCGCTTCGACGGCGAGATCGCCCGCCGCCGGCACCTGGTCACCTCGTTCGGCAAGCTCGCCGACCCGATCGCCGACAAGGCCCTCACCGGCTCGGCGCTGATCGCGCTGTCCGTGCTCGGCGACCTCCCGTGGTGGCTGACGGCGGTCGTCCTCACCCGCGAGGTGGGCGTCACCGTGCTCCGGTTCTTCGTCATCCGGCACGGTGTCATCCCGGCCAGCCGCGGCGGCAAGCTCAAGACCCTGCTGCAGGGGCTGGCCATCGGGCTCTACCTGCTTCCCCTCGGCGCGGGCCCGATGGGCACGGTCCGGGCCGTACTGCTCGGCCTGGCGGTCGCGGTCACCCTGATCACCGGGTTCGACTATGTCGGGCGGGCGGTGCGGCTGCGCCGCAGCAGCCCGCGGACAGCCCTGGCCCGCGAGCGCCGGGAGACCGCCGAGGCCGCGATCGCCGCCCGGGTCGCGAAGCGACGCTCCGAGCGGGGCGTCCCGCTGGTTGGGCCACCGACCGGCCCAATGCCACTGCCGGGCGTCGACCGACCGGGGCCGTGACGCGGGGGCCGCGGGCGGCCGTGCTGGCCGTCGGCGCCGAGCTGCTCCGCGGCGAGGTGGTCGACACCAACTCGGCCGTCGTGGGCGAGGCCCTGGCGTCCGCGGGGATCCCCGTCGTGATGGTGGCCGCCGTGGCCGACGACGCCGGGGCGATCGCGGCGGCGCTGCTCGACCTGCTCCGCCGGGCCGAGGTGGTGCTGGTCGGGGGTGGGCTCGGGCCGACTCAGGACGACGTCACCCGGGCGGGCGTCGCCCGCGCTGCGGGTGTCGCGCTGGTCCGCGCGGCCGGCACCGACCTGGAGAGCCGTCAGCTTGACCTGCCGGCCGGCGCGGTTCCCCTCCCCAACGATGTCGGCACCGCGCCCGGCCTGCGGCTCGAGGTCGGCGCGGCGGTCGTGTACGCGCTGCCGGGCGTCCCACGTGAGCTGGCGGCGATGCTCGCGGCGGAGGTGCTCCCCGACCTCGGTCGGCGCTTCCCGGACCTGGCGGCGATCGAGCGCCGCACGGTGCGCACCGTGGGGCTGCGGGAGAGCGAGGTGGCGAGGCGGCTGGCCGGGGTGTTCGCGCGGTGCGAGGTCGCGTTCCTGGCCGCGGGCGGCGAGGTGCGCGTCGTGCTCACCGGGGCCGACGACGAGATCGAGGACGCGGCGCGGACTGCGCTCGGCGACGCGGTCTACGACGCTCCGTCCCTCGAGGCCGCCGTCGTGTCCGCCCTCGCCGCCGCGGGTCGCACCGTGGCCTGCGCGGAGTCGCTCACCGCCGGCTTGCTCGCCGGTCGGCTGGCCGCCGTCCCGGGGGCCAGCGCCGTGCTGCGCGGCGGCGTCGTCGCGTACGCGACGGACCTGAAGGCCTCGCTGCTCCGCGTGCCCGCTGCGGTGCTGGCCCGCGACGGGGCGGTGTCGCAGGCCTGCGCCCGGGCGATGGCCGCCGGTGTCGCGGCGCTGTGCGGCGCCGACCACGGCGTCGCGCTCACCGGCGTGGCCGGTCCCGACCCGCAGGAGGGACACCCGCCCGGCACGGTCTGCGTTGGCCTGCACGGACCGGCCGGCACGACGTCGGTCTCCCTGCTGCTCCCGGGTGATCGGCCGTCGGTGCGGGCGTCCGCGGTCACCGCGGCGCTGGCCCTGCTGCGCCGGGAGCTGGCGGGAAGCGGCTGACGCCGACGGCGGTTGCACGTACGCCGTGGGCGAACGCGACGGCTGAGCCGCGCCGCGGCGGTACGGTGAGTCGTGACGCGAAGGAGCCGACGATGATCCTGATCCGGCAGGTGCTCGGTGACCAGCTTCGGCGGCGCCGGCTGGCCCAGCGCCGCACCCTGCGCGACGTCAGCCGCGACGCGCGGGTGTCCCTCGGCTACCTCTCCGAGGTCGAGCGTGGGCGCAAGGAGCCGTCGTCGGAGCTTCTCGGGGCAATCTGCGCGGCGCTCGAAGTACCGCTGTCCGCGCTGCTGCGCGAGGTCAGCGACGACCTGGCGCTCCAGGAGCTCATCGCCGCCGGTACGCCGGTGCGGGCCCTGCCGCGCCGCGAGGCGGAGCAGCCGGCGGGCGAGCCTCGGCGCGCCGTGGTCGATCTCGCCGCCTGAGCCAGCGCTCCTCGTGACGGTCTCCACGCCTGGACCGCGCACGCTGTCGATGCCGGCTCGCGAGGACCGGCCGGCCGGCACCCGCTCCCGGGCGGGCAACGCCATGGCGCGTACGCAGGCCGCGGTCGTCGCGGGTGTGGGCGCGTGCCTGGCCGCCCATGGTGTCCGTCGCACGACCATGATCGACATCGCGGCCGCCGCGGGCATCGCGAAGGGCACCCTCTACAACCACGTCCGGACCAAGAACGAGGCGCTGGCCCTGTACGCGGACGAGCAGGTGGGCGTCCTGCTCGACGTCCTCGGCGGCGGGCCCCAGCCCGGCACGGCGCTGGCCGCGGCCGCCGAGCAGCTCGCCGTACACCCGGTGCTGGACCGGCTGCGGGCCGACGAACCACAGCTGCTCGCCGGGCTGCTGGTCGGGCCGGCGGCGGCCGCGCGCCGCGCGCCGGTGCTCGAGGCGCTGGCGGACCTGTTCGGCGCCGAGGTGGCGCCCGTGGCCCTCCGCTGGCTCACGTCGCTGCTCGTCGACCCCGGCACGGCGCAGGAGCGGGCCAGCGGTGGGTGGTGGCTCGCCGAGCGCGGCACCTCGGCCGGGGTTGCTCAACCTGGGTAGCGCGGGCCGCTGGCGTGGACGGCGCGGCGGGCGCTGCCGGCCGGCGCCCGGCCGGGTTGGCAGACCGGGCACCAATAGGTGATCCGGTCGCGGCCCGGCTCGCCCTGTCTGGCGCTGCGGACCGCCGTCCCGCACCGCCGGCACGGTCGGCCCTGCCGTTCGAAGACGTGGTGGGACTCTGCGCGGCTCGTCCGCCCGGTCGTGCTCTGCGCCCACCGGTCGCGGTTGGCGAGCATCAGCCGCCGCCCGAGGTCGACGAGGGCCGCCAGGTCTTCGACGTCGCCGACCGGCGTCCAGGGGCTCAGGCCGCGCAGGTACAGCGCCTCGGTGCGGTAGAGGTTGCCCAGGCCGGCGAGGTTGCGCTGGTCGAGCAGTGCCTCGCCGATCGCGCGGGCGGGTTCCCGGCGCAGGTTGGCCAGGGCGGCCGCGGCGTCCCAGTCGGGGCCGAGCACGTCCGGGCCCAGGTGTCCCACGACCTCGTCCTCGCGAGCGGTAGGCAGCAGCTCGACCACGGGCAGCCGGTAGCCGACGGCGACCCAGTCGTCGTTGCCGAGCACGACGCGGACCTGGTGCGCAGGGCCGCCTCGCCACGGCGCCCCCGGGCGGAACAGCCGGAAGCTGCCCTCCATCCGGAAGTGCGTGTGCAGGGTGAGGTCGGGGGCGATCCGGGTGAGCAGGTGCTTGCCGCGCGGGACGACGGCGAGCACCGCGCGGCCGGTCAGGTCCGTTGTTGCCAGCTGCGGGACGCGCAGGTCCGCACGCGTCAGCACCCGGCCGGCGAGCGCCGCGCCCAGGCGTTCCGCGGCGAGGTGGACGGTGTCGCCCTCAGGCATCGGCGATCCGGCCGTTGGTGCGCTCCGCCCACCCGGTCATGTGCGCAGGCGCAGGCCGCGGGGGGTGGCGTGGAAGCCGGCCTCCCGGAGTGCGACGGCGAGCGGACCGTCGGAGGCGATGAGGGCATCGCCGTCGGCGCGTTCGACGGTGATCTTGCCGAGATGGCCGTCGCGGACGGCGAGCGCCAGGGCGTCGACGGCGGGGGAGAGCAGCCCAGGGTCGTCGGCGAAGGTCAGCAGGGTCCGGCCGCCCCGCTCGACGTAGAGCACGAGGAACCCGTCGACGAGCACCACCAGGGCGCCGGCCTTGCGTCCCGGTCGGTGCCCGCCGGGTGCCTCCCGCTCCGGCCAGGACAGCGCTGCGCCATAGGGGTTCGCGGGGTCGGTCGCGGCTAGCACGACCGCGCGGTCCGGTTCGCGGCGACGACCCGGGCGCGCGTCCCACCCGCCGGGAACAGGGGTGGTCCAGCCGGTGTCGGGCGCCTGCTGACCGAGCGTCCGCATCCGGTCGACGGCCCCGGGCAGGGCGAACTGGGCGCCGCCGAGCCCCTCGACGAAGTAGCCGCGGCGGACCCGGCCGCTGTCCTCGGCGGCCTTGAGGACCGGATAGATCCCGGCGAACCCGCCCGGGACCCGCTCGGCCAGCACCGCGCCGCGGACCACCACGCCGTAGCGGTCGAGCAGCACCTCCGCGGTGGCGTGCGCGCGGCGGGTCGCGTCACCGTCGCGGGCAGGTAGCAGCGACCAGCGGCCGGAGACGTCCGGCGGGCCGGTACGAGTCGGCATGGCCGGCCGTCCCAGGCCTCTGCTGGTGGACCGGTTCTGGCGGGGACGGGGCGCCCGTGGGCGGGTCTGGTGCGTCGTACCGCGCGGACCGCCGCCGAGATGGGCGCGCAGCGGGGCCAGCGTGTCGTTGGTCAGGTGCCCCGACCACACCAGATCCCACAGCGCGGCGGCCAGGGCGGGGTCGTCGAGCGCGCCGACCCGGTCGGACAGCGACCGGAAGAACAGCGCCGCACCGCCGTCCAGGGCCTCGAGGATCTGCCGGTGCAGGGGGCCGGAGACGGCGCTGACATCGGCGTCGGGCAACAGCAACGGCGCGGCGTCGAGAGGAGCGAGCGTCACCCAGCCGTCCCGCCCGGGCAGCGCCCCGGCGCCGCACCAGACCACCTCACCGGACGCGGTCAGCTCATCGAGTAGCGCCGACTCGTAGCCCGCGACGCGGGATCGCAGGACGAGGGTCTCCAGCGCACTCGCCGGGACGGCCGCCCCGGCCAGCTGCTCGACCGCGCGCAGCACGGCGTCCGCGCCGTGCCCCGAGCCGGCTCCCACCCCCTGCCAGGTGGGCAGGAAGCGGCCGAGCGCCTGCGCCGGCACCGGCTCGACCTCCTCGCGCAGTCGCGCCAGCGACCGCCGCCGCAGTCGCCGCAGCACCTCGGCGTCGCACCACTCCAGGCCGCTGCCACCGGGCCGGAACTCGCCGGAGACGACGCGACCCGCGCCGGCGAGCCGCGTCAGCGCGGCGCTCACGACCGCGGTGCCCAGCCCGAACCGCAGCGCGACGTCTGCCGGGGTGAACGGCCCGTGGGTGCGGGCGTAACGGGAGACCAGGTCACCCAGCGGGTCGGGTACCGGCTCGCGGAAGGCCTCGGGAACGCCGACCGGCAGCGGTGTGCCGAGGGCGTCGAGGTAGCGGCCGGCGTCCTCCACTGCCGCCCACCGCTCCTGCCCGGCGACCCGGATCCGGATGGCGCGGCGGGTGGCTTCGAGTTCGGCGAGCCAGGACGGCGTCGCGCCCCGCGCCAGCGCCTCGGCGGTCGACAGGTCACCGAGGCGGCGGAGCAGGTCGGCGGTCCCCTCGAGATTGTTGGCGCGCCGCTCCGCGGTCAGCAGCCCGATCTCGGCCTCGACCTCGGCCAGCGCGTCGGCGTCGAGCAGGTCGCGCAGCTCGGCCTGCCCGAGCAGCTCGGCGAGGAGCGTCGAGTCCAGGGCGAGCGCCTGCGCACGCTGCTCGGCCAGCGGTGCGTCCCCCTCGTACAGGAAGCTCGCGACGTAGCCGAAGAGCAGCGAACGCGCGAACGGGGACGGGGACGGCGTCTCCACCTCGACCAGCCGCAGCGTGCGGTTGCCGACGTCGCGCATCAGCCCGATCAGGCCAGGCACGTCGAAGACGTCCTGCAGGCACTCGCGCATCGTCTCCAGCACCACCGGGAACTCGGCGAAGCGGGCGGCCACCGTGAGCAGCTGCGCCGATCGCTGCCGCTGCTGCCAGAGCGGGGTACGCCGGCGGGGGTCGCGTCGCGGTAGCAGCAGCGCCCGCGCGGCGCACTCGCGGAAGCGGGCGGCGAACAGGGCACTGCCGCCGATCTCGCCCTGCACGAGGGCGTCCACCTCGTCGGGGTCGAGCAGGACGGCCTCGGCCGACGGGGGGTCGTCCATCTCGGGCAGCCGAAACACGATGCCGTCGTCGGAGTGCAGCGCCTGCGCCTCCACGCCGTAGCGCTCCCGCAGGCGCGCCGCGACCGCCAGCGCCCACGGCGCGTTGACCGCCGCGCCGAAGGGGGAGTGCACGGCGACTCGCCAGTCGCCGAGCTCGTCCCGGAACCGCTCGACGAGCAGGGTGTGGTCGTCCGGGACAACGCCGGTGGCCGCACGCTGCTCGGTGACGTAGGCCACCAGGTTGGTGGCCGCCCGGTCGTCCAGCCCGGCGGCGGCCGCGCGCGTGAGCGCCTCGGCCGGTTCGGCGCGCGCGATCTCGCGTAGGAAGCCGCCGATGGCCCGGCCGAGTTCGACCGGGCGCCCGAGGGAGTCTCCCCGCCAGAAGGGCAGCCGCCCGGGCTGGCCCGGCGCAGGGGACACCAGCACCCGGTCGTGGGTGATCTCCTCGATCCGCCACGAGCTCGCCCCGAGGGCGAAGACGTCGCCGACCCTCGACTCGTAGACCATCTCCTCGTCGAGCTCGCCGACGCGGAACTGCTTCTCGCCGACCAGGAACACCCCGAACAGGCCGCGGTCGGGGATCGTGCCGCCACTGGTGACCGCGAGCCGCTGCGCGCCGGGGCGGGCGGTGAGGACGTCGGTGACGCGGTCCCAGACGATCCGCGGCCGCAGCTCGGCGAAGTCGTCGGACGGGTAGCGCCCGGCGAGCATGTCGAGGGTCGCCTCGTACGCACTCGAGGGCAGCGCCGCGAAGGGCGCAGCCCGGCGGACGACGGCCAGCAGCTCAGCCGCGTCCCACGGCTCCATGGCGCACATCGCGACGATCTGCTGGGCGAGCACATCGAGCGGGTTGCGGGGGTAGTGCATCGCCTCGATGAGGCCACCGGCCATCCGCTCGGCGACGACCGCGGCGGAGACCAGGTCGCCGCGGTACTTCGGCAGCACCACGCCGCGGCTGATCGCGCCCACCTGGTGCCCTGCGCGGCCCACCCGCTGCAGGCCTGAGGCCACCGACCGTGGGGACTCGACCTGGATGACCAGGTCGACGGCGCCCATGTCGATGCCGAGCTCGAGGCTGGAGGTGGCCACGACCGCCGGTAGCCGGCCGGCCTTCAGGGCGTCCTCGATCTGGCTGCGCTGCTCCCGGCTGACGCTGCCGTGATGGGCGCGCGCGAGCTCCGGTGGCGCACCCTCGGAACGCCCGGCCTGACCCATCAGCTGCGCCGGCGGGCGGGGGCCGCCTTGCTCGTCGGTATCGGCGGCGATCTCGTTGAGCCGGCTGCACAGCCGCTCGGCCAGCCGGCGGGAGTTGGCGAACACGATGGTGCTGCGGTGGGCGCGGATGAGCTCGACGATGCGCTGCTCGACGGCCGGCCAGATCGACGAGCGTCGTTCGGCGCCGGCCGCGGACCCGCCCGCGGGGATCTCCTCGACCACCTCCCCGAGCCGGCTCATGTCCTCGACCGGCACCTCGACCCGTACCTCGATCGTCTTGGCGGACGGGGGCGCCACGATCTCCACCTCGCGGGCGCCGCCGAGGAACCGGGCGACCTCCTCGAGCGGGCGCACCGTCGCGGAGAGCCCCACGCGCTGGGCCGGGCGCTCCAGCAGGACGTCGAGGCGCTCCAGGGACAGCGCGAGGTGAGCGCCGCGCTTGGTCGCGGTGACGGCGTGCACCTCGTCGAGGATCACCGTCTCCACCCCACGCAGGGACTCGCGCGCCTGACTGGTGAGCAGCAGGAACAACGACTCAGGGGTGGTGATCAGGATGTCGGGCGGCCGCCGGGCGAAGCTGCGCCTCTCCTCGGCGGGGGTGTCGCCGGAGCGGACGCCCACCGTGATGTCGGGCTCGGGCTCCCCACGGCGCACCGCGGCGTGCCGGATGCCGGTGAGCGGTGCCTGCAGGTTGCGCTCCACGTCGACACCGAGGGCCTTGAGGGGGGAGACGTACAGCACCCGGCAGCGAAGCTTCGGATCATCGGGTGGTGGGGTCGCCGCGAGGCGGTCGAGCGACCACAGGAAGGCGGCCAGCGTCTTGCCACTGCCGGTGGGGGCGACGACCAGCGCGTCGCGGCCGGATGCGATCGCCGCCCACGCGCCCGCCTGGGCGGCCGTCGGCTCGGCGAACGAGCCGGCGAACCAGTCGCGGGTCGCGGCGCCGAAGCGTGCCAACGGGTCGTCGGGGTGCACCGGACCATCTTCGCCCCGGGCTCCGACATCTAGGTTGGACGCGTGCGGCACTCCGAGTTCTGGCGACGGATGGAGCACGCCTTCGGGGCCACGTACGCCGCATCGGTGGCGCGTGACCAGCAGCTGGCCGAGCTGGACCACCGCACCGTGACGCAGGCGCTGGCGGCGGGTGAGGACGCGGTCACGGTGTGGCGGGCGGTGCACGCCCACTTCGAGCTGCCCGCCCGGGACCGCTGAGCACACCTGTCCCGGCCCGGTGGCAGCATCGCTCTCGACCCGGCCGGCCACCCGACCTGCGTGACCACGTTGATCCCGTCCTGACGAGAGAGCCCTGTCCCGTCCCGATCAGAAGAGTGCGGCCGGGTCGGGGGTGTGCTCCCGCTCGTGTGCCAGCAGCCAGCGCTTCGCCTCGAGCCCGCCGGCGAACCCGGTGAGCGAGCCGTCCGCACCGATCACGCGGTGGCACGGCACGACGATGCCGATGGGGTTGCGTCCGTTCGCGGCTCCGACCGCGCGGCTCGCCGTGGGTGCGCCGACGGCCACGGCGATCTCGGCGTATGTCCTGGTCTCGCCGTAGGGGATCTCCCGCAGCGCCGACCAGACCCGTCGCTGGAAGTCGGTGCCGGTCGGCTCGAGCGGCAGGTCGAACGACGTGCGCCCACCGGCGAAGAACTCCTCGAGCTGGTCGACGGCGGCCGCGAACGGTGCGGCGTCACCCGTCTGGCCGGGCCCGAAGTGCAGGCCGGTCAGGGCCATGCCGTCGATGTCGGTCGCCGTCAGGGCGAGGGGTCCGACGGGGCTGTCCACGGTGGTGGCATAGGCGGTCATGCGGTTCTCCTCATGTCGCTCAGGGCCCGCGCCCAGAGCAGTCCGGTGGCGTACGAGCGCCAGGGCCGCCAGCTCTCGCCGGCACGGGTCAGCTCGGCCGGAGGTAGCCCGAGGGTGGCGGCGACCCGTCGGACCGCAAGGTCCTCGACCAACAGCACGTCCGGGTCGGCGAGCGCCCGCATCCGCACGTAGCGCGCAGTCCACCGGCCGATGCCGGGTAGGGCCAGCAGCGCGGTCTCCGCCTCGTCGCGGTCAGCCCCAGGGCCGAGGTCGAGGCCGGCGGCCAGCGCGGCGGCGAGCCCCACCAGCGCACGGGCCCGCGCTCGCGGCATCGGGAGGATCGTCGGGTCGAGGGCGGCGACCGCACTCGCGCTCGGGAACAGGTGGGTGACGGCGGTGCCGGTCGCGGCGAGTGGCTGGCCGGCGAGCTCGACCAGCCGGCCGCATAGCCGGCGCGCCGCCGCCAGCGAGATCTGCTGCCCGAGCAGGGTGCGCAGCGCCGTCTCGCCGCCGTCCACGCTGCCCGCGACCCGACCGCCGGGGTACAGCCGCGCGAGCGGAGCGAGTGCCGAGCTCGCCAGCACGGCGGCGACGGCGCCCGGGTCGGCGTCCAGGTCGAGCAGGTTCCGGACCCGCGCGACGGCGGGGGTGAGGTCACGCAGGTCGGCCAGCCGCAGCCGGGCCACGACGCACGCGGCACCGGCGGTGAGCTCGACGATGCCCTCGCCGTGGGGGAGCCGCAGGCTCCGCGCGTACGTGGTTCCGTCCCACGCCTCCACCCCGCCCACGGCGTGTGCGCCCAGGAAGGCCAGGAGCGCCGAGACCTCGCACGGCTCGCGGTAGGCCAGTCGCACCGTGATGCTCCCCGCCGTGGGCACGCCTCGAGCGCTGGTGGCGCGCAAGGCGCGTGGGGTCGTGGCGTACACGTTCTGGATGGTCTCGTTGCACTGACGGAGGCTGCCGAAGCCGGCCGCGTAGGCCACGTCGACGATCGGGAGGTCGGTGGTCTCCAGCAGCGTGCGAGCGGTCTGCGCCCGGCGCGCGCGGGCGAGCGCCAGCGGACCGGCGCCCAGCTCCTCGGTGACCAGCCGACGCAGCTGTCGCGGTGAATAGCCGAGCCGCGCGGCCAGGCCCTCGATGCCGTCCCGGTCGACCACCCCGTCGTCGACCAAGCGCACCGCGCGGCCCACCGCGTCGGCGCGCACGTCCCAGTCGGGGGAGCCGGGTGCGGCGTCAGGCAGGCAGCGCTTGCAGGCCCGAAAGCCGGCGGCCTGGGCTGCCGCCGCCGTCGGCAGGAACCGGACGTTGACCCGGCGGGGCGTCTGCGCGGGGCAGGACGGTCGGCAGTAGATGCCGGTGGAGGCCACCGCGGTGACGAACCGGCCGTCGAAGCGGCGGTCGCGACCGCGGATCGCGGCGTAGCAGGCATCGGTGTCGAGCACGTATTCGACGATGCCACGGCGGTCCGACAGGAACTCGCGGGTTCCGGCCATCGGCGTCCGGGTTGTCGGTGAGTTCGACCGCGGCGTGTCGCTTCGAACGTACGTTCGGCACCTGGCAGGCTGTGGACACCGGACGGGTGTCCACAGATCCGCGTCGACCGCCAATGTTGTCGGTCCTGGGATCTAGCGTCATCGCAGATCGTCCGGCACGACTTCGACACCCCGGGAGGGGCCGCATGGCACTCAGCTCAGCTTCCAGCTCTGGCACCAGAGCCGCACCGACATCCGACCGCGACAAGGCACTCGAGACGGCGCTCGCCAGCATCGACAAGCAGTTCGGCAAGGGCTCCGTCATGCGCCTCGGCGACGACGTGCGGGCGCCGATCCGGGTCATCCCGACCGGGTCCATCGCGCTCGACGTGGCGCTGGGCATCGGCGGCCTGCCCCGTGGTCGGGTCGTCGAGATCTACGGCCCGGAGTCCTCCGGCAAGACGACCGTCGCCCTGCATGCCGTCGCCAACGCGCAGGCGGCGGGCGGCATCGCCGCGTTCATCGACGCCGAGCACGCCCTCGACCCGACCTACGCCAAGGCGCTGGGTGTGGACACCGACGCGCTGCTGGTCAGTCAGCCCGACACGGGCGAGCAGGCGCTGGAGATCATGGACATGCTGATCCGCTCGGGTGCGCTCGACGTCGTGGTGGTCGACTCGGTCGCCGCGCTCGTCCCGCGTGCCGAGATCGAGGGCGAGATGGGTGACAGCCACGTCGGTCTACAGGCGCGGCTGATGAGCCAGGCGCTGCGCAAGATCACCGGTGCGCTCAACACCTCCGGGACGACCGCGATCTTCATCAACCAGCTGCGCGAGAAGATCGGCGTGATGTTCGGCTCGCCGGAGACCACCTCCGGTGGCAAGGCGCTGAAGTTCTATGCCTCGATCCGGCTCGACGTGCGTCGCATCGAGACGCTCAAGGACGGCAGCGAGGCGATCGGCAACCGCACCCGGGTCAAGGTGGTGAAGAACAAGCTCTCGCCGCCCTTCCGGCAGGCCGAGATGGACATCGTCTACGGGGTCGGCATCAGCCGCGAGGGTGGGCTGATCGACATGGGTGTCGAGCACGGGTTCGTCCGCAAGTCGGGCGCTTGGTACACCTACGACGGGGACCAGCTCGGTCAGGGCAAGGAGAACTCGCGTCAGTTCCTGCGCGACAACCCCGACCTCGCCGACGAGATCGAGCGGAAGATCAAGGAGAAGCTGGGCATCGGCGTCCCCGTCGATCTGACGGTCGTGGCCGACGAGCTCGGCCCCGACGACCTGGCCCCGGTGCCGGTCGACTTCTGAGATGACACGCGCTCTCCCCGCAGGTGCCGGAACGTCCCGGCATCTGCGGGTCGTCGACGCCCAGACCGCGCAGGCGGCCGAAGATCGTGCGGTCGAGGCCGCCCGGGAACTCGCACTCTCGCTGCTGACGGCGCGAGCCCGGACCCGCTCGGAGCTGGCGACAGCCCTCGCCCGGCGTGGCATCGACGAGGCCGTGGCCACCGAGGTGCTGGACCGTCTCACCAGAGTGGGGTTGCTGGATGACGCCGCGTACGCCCGGGCGTACGCCGAGCATGAGGCTGGCCGGAAAGGCCCTCGGGCGGTGGCCGACGCGTTGCGGCGCCGAGGGGTGCCGCCGGCCGTCGCTCGGCAAGCGGCGTTCGCCGCGGATCCGGACGACGTCCGGGCGGCGGCGGTCGTCCTCGCCACGGCGGCCCTGCCGCGATGGCACGGCCTGCCCGCGCACGTCGCGCACCGCCGCCTGGCGGGCCTGCTGACGCGGCGAGGCTACGACCATGGCCTCGTGCACGCGGTCGTCCGAGACTTGCTCGGCGAGCTTCCACAGGGCACCGCCCGGGCCGAGGACTAGCGCTCGCCTTGACCCTGCTGGACAAGGCTGCCTACGCTCGTCTGTCAGTCCTCAACCAGGTGACTACCCTCTGACGGCGGCGTTCACCTGCGACGGCCGCGCGCGACGAGGAGGCCGTGATGACCGACGTGGTTGCGATCCTCTCGGCCGCGCTGCTCGCCCTGGCCGCCGTGAGCGTCGCTGCACTGCGTCGGCTGGGGGGCAGCGCCGACCTCGATCGGCCCGTCGTTCCCGCGGCGGCTGAGCCTTCCTACGACCCGACGATCGTGGCTGCGCATATTACGAGTCTCGATCAGCGGGCCGAGGAGCTCGCCCGGATCGCCGTCGACATCGACCGCCGCGGTCATGAGCTGGACCTGCGCGACGCCGACCTCGCCGGCCAGGCCACCGGCCTGCGCGGCCAGGCCGAGGGCCTCGAACGCCGAGACGCCGAGCTGGGCCGCACCCGGGGAGACCTCGCCCGCGAGGCGGCGGCACTGGCGCACGCCCAGGACGAGCTGGCAGCCGTCCGCGACGAGCTCGCCAGCCGGGAGGCCGCGCTCGAGGCGGAGCGAAGCCGGATCGCGGGCCTGAGCCCCGCCGAGGCCCGCGCCGAGCTGATGGCCGGGTTGCTCGCCGACGCCCAGCACGAGGCCGGCCTCGCCGCGCGGCGGATCGAGGCCGACGCGGTGTCGACCGCCGAGGAGCGGGCGCGGGAGATCGTCGGCCAGGCGGTGCAGCGGGTGGCGACACCGGCCACCGCCGAGCTGACCGTGACCACGCTGCGCCTGCCGGCCGACGACTACAAGGGACGCATCATCGGCCGCGAGGGGCGCAACATCCGCGCCTTCGAGACCATCACCGGGGTGGACGTCCTCATCGACGAGACCCCCGACGTCGTCCAGCTCTCCTGCTTCGACCCGGTGCGCCGTGAGATCGGCCGCCTGACGATGGCGGCCCTCCTCGCCGACGGCCGGATCCACCCGCAGCGGATCGAAGACAACCACCGCGCTGCTGCGGCCGAGGTCGACGCGGTCTGCCGCCGGGCCGCGGAGGACGCCCTGCTCGCAGTCGGGATCGGCGATCTGGACGACGTCCTCGTCCGGCACCTCGGGGCGCTGCGCTTCCGGACGAGCTACGGCCAGAACGTCCTCGCCCACCTCGTGGAGAGCGCAGCGGTGGCCGCGACGATGGCGGCGGAGCTGGGCGCCGACGTCGCGCTGGTCAAGCGCTGCGCGTTCCTGCACGACATCGGCAAGGCGCTGACGCACGAGGTCGAGGGCAGCCACGCGTTGGTCGGCGCCGACCTCGCGCGGCGGCACGGTGAGTCCGCGGCGGTCGTGCACGCGATCGAGGCCCACCACAACGAGGTCACACCCCGCACCCTGGAGGCCGTGCTCACCCAGGCCAGCGACGCGTGCAGCGGCGGGCGGCCCGGCGCCCGGCGGGAGAGCGTCGCCGCGTACACGGCCCGGCTGCAGCGGATCGAGGAGATCGCCGCCGCGCAGCCCGGGGTCGAGCGCGTGTTCGCCGTCCAGGCGGGTCACGAGGTACGGGTGATGGTGCAGCCCGACCAGGTCGACGACGTCGCCGCGGCGCAGATCGCGCGGGCGGTGGCCAAGCAGATCGAGCAGGAGCTCACCTACCCGGGTCAGATCCGGGTGACGGTGATCCGGGAGAGCCGGGTCAGCGAGGTCGCGCACTGACCGGTCCGCTGCCCGACATCGCCTGCGCCGCAGACACTCTCGCTGGTGTCGCGCACCGGACCCCGGTGCTGACCAGCGCGACACTGGACGCGCTGACCGGCGCCACGGTGCTGCTCAAGGCCGAGCACCTGCAGCGGGTGGGCGCCTTCAAGTTCCGCGGTGCGTACCACGCGATCAGCCATCTGCCCGCGGGCAC
The DNA here is from genome assembly GCA_964245825.1 of uncultured bacterium. Classification (GTDB taxonomy): domain Bacteria; phylum Actinomycetota; class Actinomycetes; order Mycobacteriales; family CAJCIY01; genus CAJCIY01. The sequence continues at coordinate 23,548 of CAXTNT010000006.1, forward strand.
ACCCGTCGTCGCGTACTCCTCCGGCAACCACGCCCAGGCAGTCGCGCTCGCCGCCCGGCTGCTCGGCTCCGCCGCGACGATCGTCATGCCCAACGACGCGCCGGCGGTCAAGCGCGCCGCCACCGAGGGCTACGGCGCCCGGGTCGTCGGCTACGACCGCGCGACCGGCGACCGGGCTGCGATCGCGGCGGCCGTCGCGGCCGAGACCGGCGCACACGTCGTCGCGCCGTACGACGATCCCGATGTCATCGCGGGCCAGGGCACCGCCGCGCTCGAGCTGCTGGCGCAGGTCGGCGCGCTGGACGTCCTGGTCGTGCCGCTCGGCGGTGGCGGCCTGCTCGCGGGGTCGCTCCTCGCCGTACCCGGCAGTGTCCGGGTGTACGGGGTCGAGCCGGCCGCGGGCGACGACTGGGCGCGCTCGCTCCAGGCAGGGGAGCGGCGCACGATCGCGCCGCCGACAACGCTCGCCGACAGCCTCGCCGCGACCGCGCCCGGCGAGATCACCTGGCCGATCGTGCGGGACCGGGTCGCGGGCGTGGTCACCGTCACCGACGGCCAGCTCGTCGAGGCGCTGCGCTTCGGCGTCGAACGCCTGCACCAGGTGCTGGAACCGGGCGGCGCCGCCGGGCTCACCGCACTGCTGGCCGGCGCGGTCCCCGGCGTGGTCGGCCGGCGGGTCGGCGTGATCCTCTCCGGCGGGAACATCGGCGCCGGCCGGCTGGCGACGCTGTTGGGCTGACCGGCTCACAGCCAATGCGTACGCCCCGTGGCCGTCCGTGCGCGCCACCAAGCTCACAGCCAGCGGGCGTACGCCCCGTGGCCGTCCGTACGCGCAACCGGGTCGCCGTCCAGTCGCAGCACGAAGTCGTCCGTCCCGTCCTCGGACACGACCGGGACGAGGCCGGCCAGCACCCGCCGCCCCTCGTTGGCGATCCACCGAGCGCCGGTGGAGCGAATCGCGGCGACGACGCCGCCCCACTCCGGCGGGGGGACGTACGCCAGCACCGCCGTGTGGAACACGACCAGCGTCACACCCGCGGGTGCCGTCGCGGCCAGGGCCGGCAGGTCGCTGCGCAGGTCACCGGTCACGACCACGGGAGGGTCGGCCGCGGCGACCGTCAGCGCCTGCTCGAGCCGGGCCAGGCGGTCGGGCTGGCCGGGCCAGACCAGCGCCCGCAGCCAGTCGGCATCCTCGGTCGGGGAGAGCGGGTGCAGGTCCAGCCCGCGGCGCCACACCACCTCGGGGACGGCGTCCGGGAGGTGAACCGGCCCCGAGATCCGACACGAGAAGACCGGCGGTCCGGAACCGAGACGGTGGCCGGTGAAGTCGTACCCGTACCGGTCGGGGAGCAGGCAGAGTCCGGCCGAGGCACCGATCTCCAGCAGCGCCAGCGGTTGGGGCAGAGCCGACAGCAGCGGCAGCAGGGTCGCGCAGCGGGCCGGCTCGTTGGTCTGCGTACGCCGGGTCCTCACGATCTGCTGCACCGCGGCGTCGGCGAGCAGGCCCGGCGACCACGCCACGTCACCGTGCACGAGGCGGATCGCGGCGAACCACAGGTTGGGCTGGCGCTTGTCGGCCGGGAAGCTGTCGATCAGCGCACAGGCATCGGAATCGGCGGCCACGGCCGACGCCCAGTCCACGTACTGGGGCGAGCGCCCGGACGCCTCCACCTCGGCGAAATGCCGGTAGATCTCGCTTGCACCCATGTGCCCAGGCTGACACGCGGCCGGAGACGCGCCCCGTAGGCTTGTCGTTCGTGAGCGGCAGCGGGCGCACGTACGAGGTGATCACGTACGGCTGTCAGATGAACGTCCACGACTCCGAGCGCATCGCCGGGGTGCTGGAGGCCGACGGGTGGACGCGGGCGCAGGCCGAGCCCGACCTCGTCGTGTTCAACACCTGCGCGGTCCGGGAGAACGCCGACAACCGGCTGTACGGCAACCTCGGCCGCCTCGCGCCGAGCAAGGTCGCCCGCCCGGGCATGCAGATCGCCGTCGGCGGCTGCCTGGCGCAGAAGGACGGCGCCGTCGTCACGAAGCGGGCGCCGTGGGTCGACGTCGTCTTCGGCACGCACAACCTCGGCTCGCTGCCGGTGCTGCTCGAGCGGGCCCGACTGGAGGGCGAGAGCCAGGTCGAGCTGCACGAGGCGCTGGAGACGTTCCCCTCGGCGCTGCCGGCCCGGCGGCACGCCGCGTACAGCGCCTGGGTGTCGGTCAGCGTCGGCTGCAACAACACCTGCACGTTCTGCATCGTCCCGTCCCTGCGCGGGCTCGAGCGGAACCGGCCGATGGCCGACGTCCTGGCGGAGCTGGAAACCCTTGCGGCGCAAGGGGTCCTAGAGGTGACGCTGCTCGGACAGAACGTCAACTCCTACGGCTCGGACCTCGGCGACCGTGGCGCGTTCGCGACCCTGCTGCGGCGGGCCGGGGAGATCGGGGGGCTGGAGCGGATCCGCTTCACCAGCCCGCATCCGCGCGACTTCTCCACCGACGTGATCGCCGCGATGGCCGAGACGGCGACGGTCATGCCGCAGCTGCACATGCCGCTGCAGTCGGGCAGCGACCGGATCCTGGCGGCGATGCGCCGCTCGTACCGGTCGGCCCGCTATCTGAAGATCCTCGAGCAGGTACGTGCGGCGATGCCCGAGGCCGCGATCACCACCGACATCATCGTCGGCTTCCCGGGGGAGACCGAGGCCGACTTCGCGCAGACCCTGGCGGTGGCGCGGGAGGCCCGGTTCGCCGGGGCGTTCACCTTCCAGTACTCGCCGCGCCCCGGCACCCCCGCTGCCCAGCTGCCTGCACAGGTGCCGCCGGCGGTGGTGGCCGAGCGGTACGCCCGGCTGGTCGCGGTCGTCGAGGAGTCCGCGCTGGCCGGCAACCGCGCGCAGCTCGGCCGCGAGGTCGAGGTCCTGCTCACCGAGGGCGAGGGCCGCAAGGATGCGGCGACCGCGCGGATGAGCGGGCGGGCCCGCGACGGGCGGCTCGTGCACGTCGCCGGCGCCGGCCAGCTCCGCCCGGGCGACGTGGTCACGGCGCGGGTGGCCCACGCTGCGCCCCACCATCTGGTGGCGGACGCGGTCGGCCACCGCCGTACCCGGGCCGGGGACGCCTGGGCAGCCGGCCGGCTGCCGGTCACCGCGCCGACCACGGCCGTCGGCACGCTGCTGGGGATGCCCCGCGTCCGGGTCTGAGCCGCGCGTCGTCGGGGTCGTCGGGCCGACGGCGGCGGGCAAGTCCGCCGCCGCGCTGCGCCTCGCCGACCGGCTCGGCGCCGAGGTCGTCAACGCCGACGCCATGGCGCTCTACCGCGGGCTGGACATCGGCACCGCCAAGCCCACCCTGGCCGAGCGGGAGGGCGTGCCGCACCACCTGCTCGACGTCTGGTCGGTGCAGGAGCGGGCGAGCGTCGCGGACTACCAGCGGCGGGCGGTCGCCGTGGTCGAACGGCTGCTCGACGCCGGGACGGCGGCGGTCGTGGTCGGTGGTTCGGGGCTCTACGTCCAGGCCCTGCTCGACGACCTGCGGATCCCGCCGACCGACGCCGGGGTCCGGGCGGGGCTCGACGCCGAGCTGGCGGCGGTCGGACCGGCCGCCCTACACGCACGGTTGGCCGGCGCCGACCCGGCCGCGGCCCGGGCGATCCTGCCCTCCAACGGCCGTCGCATCGTGCGTGCGCTGGAGGTGGTCACGCTGGTCGGCTCGTACGCCGCGACCCTCCCCAGCGGTCGGCGCCGTTGGCCCGGAACGCTGGTGATCGGGCTCGACCGACCCGACCTCGACGACCGCATCGCCGACCGGGTCGCCGGCATGTTCGCCCGTGGCCTGGTCGCGGAGACCCTTGCGCTGCCGGGACTTGCGGGCTCCCCGACCGCGAGCAAGGCGCTCGGGTACGCGCAGGTGCTGGCCGCTCCGGACGACCCGGAGGGCGCTGCCGCGGCCACCGTCGCCGCGACCCGCCGCTTCGCCCGGCGGCAGCGCTCGTGGTTCCGCCGCGACCCGGCGATCGGGTGGGTGGGGGACACCGGCGCGGCCCTCGACCTGCTCTGACCCGGGGCGCCCGGTCAGCGCAGGACGACGGAGACCGGCCCGTACGCGTACCCACTCATCGCCTCCAGCAGGGCGGCGAGCGACGGGTCGACGTGCTGGAGTTCCTCAGCCGTGTACGGATGCCCCGGTGGCCGCCGCGTCTGCGCCCCGACTGCGCCGGCGACGCCGCCACCGGAGACGGTGAGCTGCACGCCGTCGCCGTCCGGCCCCGCGTGGACCGACACGAGCGCGCCGCTGGCTTCCGTGGCCGCCCAGGCGTCGGCGGCGTCCACCGCGGCCGCGTACGACCCGCGACCGGCGAAGGCGGCCGGCGTCCCCGCGAGGATGAGGGGATCGGCGTGCCCGCCGATCAGCGCTGCCTGCAGCAGCGTGGGCACCAGGGCCTCGGCGAGCCCCGGGTTCAGCACGTCGGAGATGTGGACGTGGCCGTATTCGAACTCGTCCAGGCCGGCGGTGCTGACGGCGGCCTTCGTCACCCCCGCGACGGCCTGGATGACGTACGCCCGCAGCGCCGCGAGTGCGGCCCGGTCGGCGAGTGCCTTGGCCACCAGCCGCTCGACGGCCCCGCGCAACAGTGCGTGCGCCGCTGCCATCCCGGTCACGGCCGCGGCTCCCGTCCCGGCCGCGGCGGCGTCGGTGACCGGGTCCAGCCCGGCCTGCAGCGCGCTCACGACTGCCCAGATCGTGGCGCCGTCGCCGACGGCGTCGACCATCCGGATGCGCCGCTGGACGATGCGCAGATCATCGCCGAGCGACCACCAGGCTCCCGCCGCCTGCTCGAGCGCGTCGGCGGTCTGGCCGCTGCTGACGGCCAGGGCACCCACGAGCTGCTCGGCGGCGGCTGCGGCGTGGCCCTGCCAGCCGGCGCGGAGCGAGCGCCCCAGCGCCGCCAGCTCGCCGGCGGCGGCCCTCGTCGCGTCGGCGAGCGCGACGAGCGACTGCGCGATCTCGTCGGCGAGCGCCGGGTCGGGGATGTTCACGCGGAGCCACGCTAGGGCCGACGGGAGTCCTCATCGGGGCGCTGTCCACAGGGGCCGCCGCTCGTCGGTTCGGGCTGTCCCTCTGGCCTACGCTCGTGGTCATGGAGTTCGCCAGAGGGCACGGCACGGGCAACGACTTCGTCGTGCTGCCCGACCTCGGCGGTGAGCTCGACCTCTCCGCGGCGTTCGTCGCGGCCCTCTGCGACCGGCACACCGGGCTCGGCGGCGACGGCGTCCTGCGGGTGGTGCCGACGGCCAAGGTCGACGAGTACGTGGGCCTCGCCGGCGATGCCTACTGGTTCATGGACTATCGCAACGCCGACGGCTCGGTCGCCGAGATGTGCGGCAACGGCATCCGCGTCTACGCCCGCTGGCTTCAGCGGGCCGACCTCATCAGCGCGGGACCGCTGGCCGTCGCCACCCGCGACGGCATCAAGACCGTCCTGGTCCCCGACGACCCGCTGGGTGACCTCGCCGTCGGCATGGGCGCGGTCCGCTTCCCCGGCACCACCCGCACGGTCACGGTCGCCAGTGGCACCTACCCGGGCCTGGACGTGGATCTCGGCAACCCGCACGTGGTGGTCGAGGTGGCGGCCCTGGCCGACGCCGGCCCGCTGCTCGACCCGCCCGGCCTGGCGCCGCCCGGCCCGGCCAACGTCGAGTTCGTCGTCGACGGCCCGACCCTGGCGATGCGGGTGTACGAGCGGGGGGTCGGCGAGACGCGTTCCTGTGGCACCGGTGCCTGCGCGGCGGCGGTCGCCACCGCGGTCCGCTCGGGGCGGGGCCCGGGCCGCTACGCCGTCGAGGTTCCCGGCGGCCGGCTCACCGTCGAGTGGGACGACGTGTCGGCCACGCTCACCGGCCCCGCCGAGATCGTGGCCACGGGGACACTCGACGCCGAGTGGCTGGGCCGGCGCTGAGCGCCGCAATCAGCTCGCCGCCGGGCGTACCCGCGTGGCAGGCTCGACGACTGTGACCACGCCGCACCGGGAGGGGCTGCCGCCCGCAGCGCCGGCGGACTGGACCGAGTCCGCCATCGAGCTCGCGCCGGGGCTGGCCGGCCCGGACCGCAGCGAGTCGGACCTGCTCGCCGATCTCGCCCTCGAGCAGCGCCAGGGCCTGCGCCGGGTCGGCGGTCTCGCGACCGAACTGACCGACGTCACCGAGGTCGAGTACCGGCAGCTCCGGCTGGAGCGGGTCGTGCTGATCAGCGTCTGGGCCGGTGGCACACTCGAGGACGCCCAGAACTCGCTGGCCGAGCTGAAGGCCCTCGCGGAGACCGCGGGCTCGCAGGTCCTCGACGGGCTGATGCAGCGGCTCGACCGGCCCAGCGCCGCCACGTTCATCGGCTCGGGCAAGGCCAAGGAGCTGCGGGACATCGTCGCCGCGACGGGCGCCGACACGGTCATCTGCGACGGCGAGCTCACGCCCAGCCAGCTGCGTCAGCTGGAGGAGGTGGTGAAGGTCAAGGTCATCGACCGCACCGCGCTGATCCTCGACATCTTCGCCCAGCACGCCACCTCCAAGGAGGGCAAGGCCCAGGTCGAGCTGGCGCAGATGACGTACCTGCTGCCGCGGCTGCGTGGCTGGGGCGAGAACCTGTCGCGGCAGGCCGGTGGCCGGGTCGCCGGCGGCGGCGGCATCGGCACCCGCGGTCCGGGCGAGACCAAGATCGAGACCGATCGGCGCCGGATCCGCGCGCGGATCACGAAGCTCAAGCGGGAGATCGCCGGGATGTCGACGGTACGGGAGACCAAGCGCTCCCGCCGGGTGTCCTCGATGGTCCCCTCGGTCGCGATCGCGGGCTACACCAACGCGGGCAAGTCCTCGCTGATGAACCTGCTCACCGGCGCCGGCGTGCTGGTGGAGGACGCCCTGTTCGCCACCCTCGACCCGACGGTCCGGCAGGCCCGGCTGGCCGACGGCCGGCCCGTGCTGCTGACCGACACGGTCGGGTTCGTCCGGCACCTGCCGCACCAGCTCGTCGAGGCGTTCCGCTCGACCCTCGAGGAGGTCGCCAACTCCGACCTCGTGCTGCACATCGTCGACGGTGCGCACCCCGACCCCGAGTCCCAGCTCTCGGCCGTCCGCGCGGTGCTCGCCGACGTCGGTGCCGGCGACATCCCTGAACTGGTCGTGGTCAACAAGATCGACGCCGCGGACCCGCTGGTGCTCGCGCGGTTGGACCGCCAGGAGCCCGGCGCCGTGTTCATCTCGGCCCGCACCCAGGCCGGTGTCGCGGTGCTGGCGGAAGCGCTGGTCGCCGCAGTGCCGCACCTGGACACGGAGGTGGACGTGCTCGTCCCGTACGAGCACGGTGAGCTGGTCGCGCGGATGCACAAGGTCGGCGAGGTGTTGTCCGAGCGGTTCGTGCCCGAGGGCACGAGGCTGACCGCGCGCGTGGGTCCGCGGCTCGCGGCGATGCTCGAGCCGTATGCGGTCGGCTGAGCGACAGCGCGTCGGCGTCTCGGCGCACCGCGGCGGCGAGGAGGTCGCGCCGGGTGGATCGCTCGATGCCTATCGGGCCGCGGTGGCGATGGGGGTCGACCTGGTGGAGGTCGACGTACGCCGGCTTGCGGACGGGACGCTCGTCTGCAGCCACGATCCGGTGGGTCTTGAGGCCGGGCCGGTCGGGCTGGGCGACGTCCTGGCGCTGTGTGCCGCTGCTCGCGTAGGCGCGCACGTCGACGTCAAGGAGTCCGGGTACGAGGCGGAGCTGGTGACGTTTGTGGCCGGCTTCGAGCTGGTCCGGGCGTACTACACCACCGGGGACGCGGCGGCGGTCGCCGCGCTGGGCGCGGCCGGGGGGATGGCGCTACTCACCGTGGGGTCGGGGCTGGCCGGGGTGCCGTTCACCACGGTCGTGGCGCGGCTGGCGCGCGACCTGTGGCCGTACCCGCGGTTGACCGGCCTGGCGGGGGCGGCGGTGCAGTTCCGGTTCGTGAACCCGCTGCTGCGGTGGTGGTTGCGGCGGCGGCGGATGGTGCTGCTGGTCTACACGGTGGATGGGGATTGGTCGCTGCGGTGGCTGCTGCGGCGGGCGGGCGTGACCGCGGTGGTGACGGACCGGCCCCGGCGGGCGCTGACGCTGCGTAGCTGACGATGGTTGTGCACAGGCTCACTCGTACGGTGGGCGGTCGTTCGTCTAAAATCACCGGATGCGTACCCGGGGGGAGGTCGTGGGTCTGCTTGCGCTGTGTGTGCTGGGCGGGCTGCTGGCCGGGTGCGGCGGCGGTGCGACTGCGGTGGGCTCGTCGCCGGTGCCGATCACGACCACGTCTTCGCGGACGTCCGCGAGCCCGACTACGTCACCGTCGACGACTCTCGACCCCAACAGCGACGCCGCGATACGTGCCGGGGTGGAGCGCTGGGTGGCTGCCTTAAATATTGCAAGTCGCGGATCGACAGTTACCCCACTCATAGACAGCGCGACCTCAGTTTGCACCTGCCTGTCGAGCGAGCGGGACGCCCTGAACTATCTGTCGCAGCACGGGCTGCATTTGACTGTCAACTATCGTGTATATGCATATAAGCTGATCTCTCGTACCGCAACCGCCGCCCTTTCCAAGGTGACTATCTCGACCACGGCCTATCAAGCGCTCCGGGCCGACGGATCGACTTATAAAGTCGAGCCTGCCGGATCGGTATCAAACGAGTTCTCCATGAAGCTTAAGGGGTCGAGATGGTTAGTCGATACCGTGCTCTGATACTCACCTTCGCTGTGCTCGCCCTAGGCATTCTGGTCGCTCAGCCATCGAGAGCAAACGTTCAGATTCAGTCAGTGTGTGACCCGTTGAATCCCAGTGGATGCCAGTCCGGCGCGACTTCCCATAGCCAGAGCATCAATGGGTGGCTGATCGTCAAAGGCCGTCCTGAGGAGGCCAGTCTCAGCAGTCGAGACGGACAAGACTGCGTGGGATGTACGTGGACTGTATCCAATGTATGCATCCAGAATACGGGGACTGCTGGGCCAGATGGCGAGCATTGCGACGGGGTGTATGTAGGCTGCCCGGGTGCGGATCAGCGTATCCGAATTCAGTTTCAAGCCTCCCTGGGAGTCGTTCCGGTGGACGTTGATACGTACTGCTACGCAACGCCTGATGGTGGTGTTGTTGATGCGGATACGGTGGCGCCTGATGTCAGGAGGTACGCGACCGGTCTGACGGTCTCGACCCCCACAGTGCGGGCGTGGCCACCGGGTGGCGAGACGCTTGTGAACCTCCCGACCTTCTTTGCCGTCGGTGCCCCCGGCTCGGGCCAGGCCACCGTCGGCGGTCAGGGCTACACCCTGCGCATTCAGGTTGCGGCATCCACGTACAACTGGCAGTTCGGCGACGGCGCAGCTGTCGACACGACCGACGCTGGTGGCCCACCACCCGCCGGCGGCGTTCACCACGCCTACGCGCAGGCGGGCTCGGATGCGGTCCAGGTGACGGTGTCCTACGGCGCGACCTACACCGTCATCACCCCTTACGGCGACTTCGGGCCGCAGGTCGTGCCGGGCGGGGCCGTGCGCACGCTCCCTGCACAGCTCCCGCTGCAGGTCGACGAGGCGCACGCGGGTCTGATCAGCTGATCACACCTTGCGCAGCACGCTCACGACCCGCCCGAGCACCAAGGCGTCGTCGCCCGGAATGGGCTCGTACGCAGTGTTGTGCGGCAGCAACCACACATGGCCGCCGCGCTTCCTGTACGTCTTGACGGTCGCCTCCCCGTCCAGCATCGCAGCGACGATCTCCCCGTTCTCGGCGTTGGGTTGCTGACGGACGACCACCCAGTCGCCGTCCACGATGCCGGCATCGATCATCGAGTCCCCCACGACCTTCAGCGAGAACAGGGTGCCGGTGCCGACCAGCTCGCGGGGCAGCGGGAACACGTCCTGGACCGCCTCCTCCGCCAGCACCGGTGACCCGGCGGCGATCCGGCCGACCACGGGGACGTAGGCCGGCGCCGGCCGCGCGGCGCGCTCGTCGGCTTCCTCGGCGGGGGGCAGGACCTCCACCGCGCGCGGCCGGTTGGGGTCGCGGCGCAGGTATCCCTTGGTCTGCAGCGTCTTGAGCTGGTGGGCCACCGACGAGGACGAGGTCAGCCCCACGGCCTCGCCGATCTCGCGCACGCTCGGCGGGTAGCCGCGTGCCGCCACGGCGTCGCGGATCACCTCCAGCACCTTGCGCTGGCGTGGCGTGAGTCCGCTCGCATCCGGCGGCCCGTCGGGGAGGTCGACGACCTCGGCCCCCCTCGTGCGACTCCGGGAGGTGCTCGGGGTGGCGGGGGGACGGGCGGCCGGTGTCATGGGCTCGACGCTAGCCATTCGGGTCGCTCGGATCAAACACCTGTTCGAAGATTGTGGACCGTGTCGCTGGATTTTGTCGTCGCCGTCGGGTAGACATCGCACAGACGTTCGATCGAACAGGCGTTCGTACGATCCCCTTCCCCCGGGAGGCATCATGACCACGCTCACCACCGAGTTCACGACCCAGCTTGCCCCGGTCGCCACGGCGCGTCACCGGCCCGGCGTTGCTTCGCGACCGCGGCAACCGGCCGGTTCGCTCCGCCTGACTCGCCGGGGTCGCGCCCTGCTGGTGCTCGCCTTGCTGGGCCTACTGCTCGGGCTGGGCTTCACCTTCGGCCAGGTGTCGGCTTCGCGTGCTGCCGGCTCTGCCTCCACCGCCGTCGTCACGGTGCGACCGGGCGACACGCTGTGGACCATCGCCGTGCGTGTCGCACCGCATCACGACACGCGGCAGATCGTGGCTGCCTTGGAGTCGAAAAACCATCTGCGGGACGCATCGGTGCAGGTGGGCCAGCGGTTGGTCGTGCCGGCGTGACCTCGCTGGCCGCGACAGCAGCCTGCTTGCAAAATCTCGCGGCCGCTTCGGGGGCGCGGCTCTTGCTTCTGTCGGTCCAGCGTTCTACGTTGCACCACTGCATCTAGTACTTACATCCGTGTAAGTCATCCACATGTTGTGAACACGTCGTGCACACGCCGTCCACCGGTAGCGCCGTCTTGGTCCACAGTGAAGGGCTCGTTGAGGGCTGATGGCGGCACGGGACATGACGTGGGAGGCAAGCCGTGCGCTGTCCGTTCTGCCGTGATGGCGACAGCCGGGTCGTCGACAGCCGCGACGGCGACGACGGCGCCGTGACCCGCCGGCGCCGCGTCTGTCAGGCCTGTGGGCGGCGGTTCAGCACGGTTGAGGCGGTGTCGCTGCAGGTGCTCAAGCGCAGCGGCACACTCGAGCCGTTCAGCCGCGACAAGATCGCATCCGGGGTACGCAAGGCCTGTCAGGGCCGCCCGGTCGACGAGGACGCGCTGGCCAGATTGGCTCAGCTCGTCGAGGACTCGGTCCGTGCTGCCGGCGTGTGCGAGGTGCCCGCGCACGAGGTCGGGCTCGCGATCCTGAGCCCGTTGCGCGCGCTGGACGAGGTCGCGTACCTCCGTTTCGCGTCCGTCTACCGCAGCTTCGACTCCCTCGCCGACTTCGAGCACGAGATCGACCTGTTGCGCCATGAGCGCGACGCGGAGCGCGACGTGCTGGCCGACGACGCCAGTCCGACCGGCGACCCGGAGCCGGTCGCCACCCCCACCTGAGCACCCCTCCCCGAATACCCAGCAGACCAGATCAGGACTGCCTCAGCCGCCCACGGCGTTCCAGTCACCGACGCGAGACCCAGGAGCACACGCATGACCGAGACCGTCCACGGCGGCACGACCCCGGCGAGTACGCAGGGGGGCAAGGGCCGCACCCGCGGCCGGCTCCGCGTCGAGCGGATCCACACCACCGCCGGCCGCCACCCGTACGACGAGGTCACCTGGGAGCGCCGGGACGTCGTCATGACCAACTGGCGCGACGGCAGCGTCAATTTCGAGCAGCGGGGCGTCGAGTTCCCCGACTTCTGGTCGGTGAACGCGGCCAACATCGTCACCACCAAGTACTTCCGCGGCGCAGTGGGCACTCCCGTGCGCGAGTGGAGCCTCCGTCAGCTGATCGACCGGGTGGTCAAGACCTATCGCGCGGCCGGCGAGGAGCACGCGTACTTCGCGAGCCCCGCGGACGCCGAGGTGTTCGAGCACGAGCTGACGTGGGCGCTCGTCCACCAGGTCTTCTCGTTCAACAGTCCGGTCTGGTTCAACGTCGGCACCGCCGCGCCGCAGCAGGTCAGCGCGTGCTTCATCCTCGCCGTCGACGACACCATGGACTCGATCCTCAACTGGTACCGCGAGGAGGGGATGATCTTCAAGGGCGGTTCGGGCGCCGGGCTCAACCTGTCCCGCATCCGTTCCTCCAAGGAGCTGTTGTCCTCGGGTGGTACGGCGTCCGGCCCGGTGAGCTTCATGCGCGGGGCCGACGCCTCCGCCGGGACGATCAAGTCCGGCGGTGCGACCCGTCGCGCGGCCAAGATGGTCGTGTTGGACGTCGACCATCCCGACATCGTCGAGTTCGTCGAGACCAAGGCCAAGGAGGAGACCAAGATCCGCGCGCTGCGTGACGCGGGCTTCGACATGGACCTGGGCGGCGCCGACATCGCCAGCGTCCAGTACCAGAACGCCAACAACTCCGTCCGCGTCTCCGACGAGTTCATGCGCGCGGTCCAGGAAGGCCGCGACTTCGGGCTCCGCGCGCGCACCGATGGCTCGGTGATCGAGACCGTCGACGCCCGGACGCTGTGGCGGGGGATCGCGACTGCCGCCTGGGAGTGCGCCGACCCCGGCATCCAGTACGACGACACCATCAACGACTGGCACACCAACCCCGAGTCGGGTCGCATCAACGCGTCCAACCCGTGCTCCGAGTACATGTCGCTGGACAACTCCAGCTGCAACCTGGCCAGCCTCAACCTGATGAAGTTCCTGCGCGACGACGGCACCTTCGACGGGGTCCGCTTCGCCCAGGTCGTCGAGCTGGTCATCACGGCGATGGACATCTCGATCTGCTTCGCGGACTTCCCGACCCAGCCGATCGCCGAGGTCACCCGTGCCTACCGGCAGCTGGGCATCGGGTACGCCAACCTCGGCGCGCTGCTGATGGCGACCGGCCATGCGTACGACTCCGAGGGCGGCCGCACCGTCGCCGGTGCCATCACCGCGCTGATGACCGGCACGGCGTACAAGCGCTCCGCCGAGCTCGCCGGCGTGGTCGGCGCCTACGACGGCTACGCGCGGAATGCGGCGGGCCACCAGCGGGTGATGCGCAAGCACGCCGCCGCCGTGGACAACGTGCGGCCGGTGAGCGCCGATGACGCGCGCATCCTCAAGCTGGCCGCGAAGGCCTGGCAGGACGGGATCGCGCTGGGGGAGAAGAACGGCTGGCGAAACGCGCAGGCCAGCGTGATCGCCCCGACCGGCACGATCGGCTTCATGCTCGACTGCGACACCACCGGGCTCGAGCCCGACCTGGCGCTGGTCAAGTTCAAGAAGCTGGTCGGCGGCGGCTCGATGCAGATCGTCAACCAGACCGTGCCGCGTGCGCTGCGCAGCCTCGGCTACCAGGAGGAGCAGGTCGAGGCGATCGTCGAGCACATCGCCGAGCACGGCCACGTCGGCGACGCGCCGGGGCTCAAGCCGGAGCACTACGAGGTGTTCGACTGCGCCATGGGCGTCCGCTCGATCGCCCCGATGGGGCACGTACGGATGATGGCCGCGATCCAGCCGTTCGTCTCCGGTGCGCTGTCCAAGACCGTCAATATGCCCGAGTCGGCGACGATCGAGGAGATCGAGGAGATCTACTTCGAGGGCTGGAAGCTGGGGCTGAAGGCGCTCGCCATCTACCGGGACAACTGCAAGGTGGGCCAGCCGCTGTCCGCGGGCGCCGGGGCCAACACCGGGGAGAAGGCCGCGGTCCTGGTCGAGAACCGGCCGACGCGCAAGCGGCTGCCGAAGAACCGGCGCGGCGAGACGGTGTCCTTCGCCGTGGCCGGCGCCGAGGGTTACATGACCGCGAACTCCTACGATGACGACGGCCTGGGCGAGATCTTCGTCAAGATGAGCAAGCAGGGTTCGACCCTGGCCGGTGTCATGGACGCGTTCTCCATCGCGATCTCGATCGCGCTGCAGTACGGGGTGCCGCTGGAGACCTACGTCAGCAAGTTCACCAACATGCGCTTCGACCCGGCCGGGATGACCGATGACCCGGACGTACGCATCGCCAGCTCGGTGATGGACTACCTGTTCCGCCGGCTTGCGCTGGACTTCCTGCCGTACGAGAAGCGGGAGGAGCTCGGCATCTTCACGGCCGAGGAGCGTGCGGCGGCGGTGGCCACCTCCTACGAGTCCAGCCCCGTCGACGCGCCGGCCGGCGAGGTTCTCGATCTCGAGGAGATGCGTACGACGGTCCCGATCACCGCCGTCCCGCACAGCTCGACGGAGCTGCTCGAGGCCCAGTTGGGCCGGGCGGCCGATGCGCCTTTGTGCATGAGCTGCGGCGTGAAGATGCGGCCGGCCGGCAGCTGCTACGTCTGCGAGTCCTGCGGCAGCACCAGCGGCTGCAGCTGAGCTGACCCCCGGACCCACCCCGGCGTGGCGCCAAAGCCGGCGCCCCGGACGCGACTTCAAGCCCCCAACCCGCTCGGCCCCTTGAGTTTTGGCCCGATCGCGCCGATGCACCCCACGTGGCGGACGATCGGGCGGTCGACGCGAGGCTCGGTCGCGCCTTCGACACGGCGGTGACGGTCGGCGGTCTCGCCGTGGGCCTGTTCGCCCTGCTCTCGTGGGCGACGCATCCCGTCAGCACGGACGGCGTCCACATCGCCGCCGCGTTCCTCATCGTGGTCATGACCCAATTCCCGCTCGTCATGGCCCAGCGCTGGGGCGAGGCGGTGATCGGCTTCGAGGCACCGGCCCTGATCTTGCTCGCGCTGACGACGTCCGTCGGCGAGTCGCTCACCTTCTGGTTCGTGGCCCAGGCGCTGAGCCAGGGCTTCGCGGACAAGACTCCGCGCAACCGGCTGTTCAACATCGGCATCACCGGGCTCAGCGGCGGCGCCCTGGTCGGGATCCTGGCGCTAGGCCCCCACCTCACCGGTCGGGACTCGGTGGGGGAGTTGGGCCTGACGCTCGCGGCCTCGGCCGTCTTCTTCGTGGTGGACCTCGTCCTGACCGCGCTGTCCCTGTCGCTGGAGGCGACCGGTCGCCCGGCCACCGGGTTCCGCTGGAAGGCGCTGCCGCTGCCGCTGCTGTGCTTCGTCGGCACCGACACGCTCGGCTACCTGGGCGCGCTCCTCTACCGACTGGAACCGCGCTGGACCCTCGGCCTGCTGCTGGTCCCGATCGGCACCATCCTGGTCGCGGTACGCGGAGTCAACGCCGCCCGGATCGCGCACGACCGCCTGGACCGGCTCTTCCAGGCCGCCTCGTCCGCGCCGGACTGGGGTGGCGTCGAGGAGACCCAGGCGCGACTGGTCGAGCAGGTCGCGGTCGTCCTGAGCAACAGCGAAGCCGCCGTCCGTGACCGCCCCGCCGCCGGCGAGGAGATCAGCGCCCCGTTGCAGGTACGCGGAGGCGCGCAGCGCTACGTGGTCGCGTGGCGCGTCCGGGGCCACCGGCCGTTCGACAGCGACGACCGGCGCGCCCTGGAGACGCTGGTCGGCGTTGCCGAGGCGGCCATCACCCGGCGCACCCTCGTCGATGAGATGACCCATCTCGCCCGGCACGACCCGCTGACCGGGCTGGCCAACCGCACCGTGTTCACCGACCGGCTGGACCACGCGCTGGAGCTGCGCCGCGACCGGCTGGTCCCGGGCACCGCGCCGGTCGCGATCCTCTACTGCGACCTCGACGGCTTCAAGGCGGTCAACGACCGCAGCGGCCACGAGGTCGGCGACCGGCTGCTGACCGCGGTTGCCGAGCGAATCCTGAGCTGCCTGCGCCCCGGCGACACGGCGGCCCGGCTCGGCGGGGACGAGTTCGCCGTCCTGCTGGAGCAGGCCGTCGTCGGCGGTGCGGAGGGCGTCGCCGAGCGCATCCTGCGGCACCTGTCCGCACCGTTCGAGATCGCCGGCCGCTCGCTGGCCGTGACGGCGAGCATCGGCATCGCGTACGTGACCGACGAGGCCCGCGCCGTCGACGTGATGCGGCACGCCGACACCGCGATGTACCGGGCGAAAGCCGGCGGCAAGAACCGCAGCGAGATCTTCCAGCCGGCGATGCAGGACGACAGCATGCACAAGCTGCGCCTGGAGGACGCCCTGCGCAAGGCGGTCCGCGACCGCGAGTTCACCGTCGCCTTCCAGCCGATCGTCGACCTGGCCAGCGGCCTGCTCAGCGGGTACGAGGCGCTGGCGCGCTGGACCCATCCCGAGCTGGGCACCGTCCCGCCCGACGTGTTCATCCCGCTCGCCGAGCGGCTCGGGCTGGTCGGCGACATCGGGCTGCACATGCTGGAGCAGGCGCTCACCGGCGGTCAGCTGCTGCAGGCCCGACTCGGCCGGCAGATCGAGCTTGCGGTCAACATCTCCCCGCTGCAGATCGTCGAGCCGGAGCTGCTGCGCCGGGTGCGCACCTACGCCGCGCGGCACCCGGAGATCCAACTGGTGCTGGAGCTGACCGAGATGTCGCGGCTCGGCGACGACGAGGCCACCCTGGCGCTGCTGGACGAGCTGGTGACGGCGGGCGTCCGGCTCGCCGTGGACGACTTCGGCACCGGCTACTCCTCGATCGCCTACCTGCACCGACTGCCGGTCAGCATCGTCAAGATCGACCGCACCTTCGTCCAGGACCTCGCCTCCGCTCGCAGCACGTCGCTGATCCAGGGCGTGGTCGCGATGGCCAAGGCCATGGGCCTGCGGGTCGTCGGGGAGGGCGTCGAGGACGCCGACACCGCCGACTCGCTCCGCGCGCTCGGGTCCGACTGCGGCCAGGGCTACTACTGGTCCCAGCCGCTGGCCCTGTCCGCGGCCCTCGACGCGCTGGCCGAGGTCGCGTCGCCGGCCAACAGCTGGGCCTACGAGACGACGCCGGACAACGTGCGGCCGATCTTCGGCTGAGGTCAGGCGGCGACCGGCAGCGGGTGGCGCTCCGAGCGGGTCTCGGGCGCGTTGTCGCTGGTGGCGCGCAGGAACCTGTCGGGCAGCGCCAGCTTCCAGATCGTGCGCAGCGTCTGTGCGTACTGGCCGGCCATCGACCCGGTCGTGTACGGCAGGTTGTAGCGCGCGCACAGGTCGCGGATCTGCTCCGACATCTCGGCGTACCGGCTGCTGGGTAGGTCGGGGAACAGGTGGTGCTCGATCTGGTAGCAGAGGTTGCCGGACAGGAACGCCTGAATGCGACCCGCGTGGAAGTTGGCCGAGCCCAGCATCTGCCGCAGGTACCACTCGGGCTTGGTCTCGGTCTCGAACTCCTGCAGGGTGAACTTCTCCGCGCCGTCGGGGAAGTGCCCGCAGAAGATGACCGTGTACGACCAGAGGTTGCGGACGATGTTCGCCGTCGCGTTCGCGGTGAGCGTCGACAGGAACTGCGGGCCGGTCAGCGCGGGGTAGACGACGTAGTCCTTGAGGACCTGGTGGCGCACCTTCCGGCCGATCTGCTTGAGCTGCTGCCAGACGACCTTCTTGTCCTTCTTGCCCTTGCGGATCGCCTCGAGGTCGAGGTCGTGCAGGGCGACGCCCCACTCGAAGAACAGCGCGAGCAGCGCGTTGTAGAGCGGCTGGCCGAGGTTGACGGGGTGCCACTTCTGGTCGCGGGTGATCCGCAGGATGCCGTAGCCGACGTCGTTGTCCTTGCCCACGACGTTCGTGTACGTGTGGTGGACGTAGTTGTGCGAGTGCTTCCAATGCGAGCTGGGGCAGGTGGTGTCCCACTCCCACGAGGTCGAGTGGACCTCGGGGTCGTTCATCCAGTCCCACTGGCCGTGGATGACGTTGTGCCCGAGCTCCATGTTCTCGATGATCTTGGCGAGGGACAGGAACGTCGTCCCGGCGACCCACGCCGGCGGGAACGAGCTAGCGAACAGGGTGATCCGCCCGGCGGCGGCGAGCCCGCGCTGGATCGCGATCGCCCGTTTGATGTACGCGGCATCGCTCTCGCCGCGGACGGCCTCGACGTCGCGCCGCATCGCGTCGAGCTCGGCGCCGATCGCGGCGACGTCGTCGTCGCTCAGGTGCGCGTACGCGCGAATGTCGGTGATCGCCACGGAAGACCCCTCGTCGTGGTGGAAGAAGCTATGACTCAAGGTAACAGGTAGATCCTAGATGTCGAGGACGCAGTCGCCCGCGGCGGCCGAGATGCAGGTCTGGATCCGGTCGCCCTCCTGGTGCTCGACACCCGAGCGCAGGTCGCGGACCTTACCCCGCTTGAGGCCCACGACGCAGGACTGGCAGATGCCCATGCGGCAGCCGAAGGGCATCAGCACGCCGGCCTGCTCGCCGGTCTCCAGCAGCGGCCGGGCCCCGTCGTTCTCGGCGGTGCGACCGCTGAGCTCGAAGGTCACCGTCCCGCCGACGCCACCGGCTCCGGCCAGCTCGATCGAGAAGCGCTCCAGGTGCAACTGGTCGTCGATCCCGCGTCGCTGCCAGGCCTGTTCGGCCGCGTCCAGCATCGCGGGCGGCCCGCAGGCCCACGTCTGCCGCTCCGCCCAGTCGGGGACGACGTCGGCCAACCGGGCCAGGTCGAGCATGCCGTCGCGGTCGGTGATCCGCTCCCGGTAGGTCAGGCCCTCGCGTAGGGCGGCCAGCGCCTGGAGCTCGGTCCGGAACAGCACGTCCGCCTCGGTCGGCGCGGAGTGCAGTAGCACCACGTCCGGGCCGCCGGTGAGCTGGCCGCGGCGTTCGAGGGTACGGAGCATCGACATCACCGGCGTGATCCCGCTGCCGGCGGTGAGGAACAGGATCGACGGCGGCGGCGGGTCGGGCAGCACGAAGTCGCCTGCGGGCGCCGCGAGGCGGACGACCGTGCCGACCTCCAGCCCGGTCAGGTGGCCGGACAGGAACCCCTCCGGCATCGCCTTGACCGTGATCGCGATGTGGTCGCGGTCGTGCGTCGGGGTGGACGTCAGCGAGTACGAGCGCCAGTGCCATCGCCCGTCCACCCGGGCCGCGATACCGATGTACTGGCCGGCGCGGTAGTCGAACGACCAGCCCCAGCCGGGCTTGATCACGAGGGTGGAGGCGTGCTCGGTCTCGGGCTCGACCCGCACGATCCGCCCGCGCAGCTCGCGCGAGGACCACAGCGGGTTAAGCAGGTGCAGGTAGTCGTCCGGCAGCAGCGGGGTGGTGAGCCAGCGCGCCGCGCGGCGGACACGCTCGGTGCGGGAGTCGAGCTGAGGCATCGGTGCCTGCCTTTCCCCGGCGGTCGGCGGACCGCGATACGGGAAGTAACACACACTTCGCCCGCGGCGTCGAGCCCCGCGCCGTCGAGCCCCGCGCCGTCGAGCGCCGCGTTGGGGGCCGGGTCGGGGTAGGACGGACCGACCTGCCGGTACGGGCGCGATCGGTGGTCGCTGCGGCGTTTCAGTCGGGCCCGTGCCGGTGATCTTCGCGGCATGTTCCTCTTGCGCACCATCGCCCTCGGGGTCGCCACCGGCGGCCGTACCACCGCCGGGATCACCGCCGTCACGCTGACCGCGGGTCGGCGCGAGCCTCGCGGTGGCGGCGCGCTCGGTCTGCTGGCGGGTCCCCGCGCGCACGTCGTCGTCCCCGTGCTCGCGGCCGGGGAGCTGGTGGCCGACAAGCTGCCCAAGACGCCCAGCCGGACCGAACCGGGCGGGCTGCTCGCGCGGGCGGTGACCGCCGCGCTCGCCGCGGCGGCCCTCGCCGAGCGCGCCGGCAGGTCTGCGCGGTTCCCGGCGGTGCTGGCCGCCGGCACGGCCGTCGGCGCCGCGTACGCGGGCCGGCGGTGGCGGGCGTTCGCCCAGAGTCGGGGCTGGCCCGACCCGGCCGCCGCGGTCGCCGAGGACCTGACCGCGGCCGGCCTGGCGTGGGCGGCCGTCCGGGGCTGAGCTCAACCCTGCTCCTCCTGCTGGCAGATCCGGCGGTGCAGCTCGGTGGTGAGCGCGTGGATCTGCCGGGTCAGGTCGGTGTTGGTCGCGAGCTCCGTCTCCTGGGTGTCGAAGTCGTGGTCGGCCTTGGCCTGCTGGAACGAGGCCTGACGGTTCTGGCCGATCATCACGAACGTCGATAGGAAGATGGCCTCCAGCGAGACGATCAACGTCAGCTTCGGCCAGGGGTTCTTCTCCACGGAGAGCATCCAGATCGCGAAGATGACCGCGTGCAGGTACACGAACAGCATCGAGCCGGCGAATCGGGTGATTGCGTCGGCGACGCGCAGCTGGACGCTCTTGGCGCGTTGGTCTGCGATGGCCCGGAATGCCGGATGGTGCGGACGCGTGTCGGGATGTGCTGCCAGGGGCGCTGAGGTCATGCGGGTTCCTCTCGGTGCGGCGACGACGTACCCCCATGGTCTCGTCGGCCGACACCGGCCTCGCGTCGCCGCGCTCCCAGCCCGGCTCCCCACCCCACTTCCGGCCGCGCCGCTCCCAGCCCCGCTCCCTGCCGCGCCGCTCCCAGCCCCGCTCCCTGCCGCGCTCTCCACCCGCCGCTCCCCAGCCGAGATGCGGCAGATGTACGCCCGGACCGGCGTGTCGCGGTGAACTTGCCGCATCTCGGCGAGAGGGGCGGGGGCGGGCGTCAGCCGGGCAGGACCCGGTCCACGATCGCCCGGTGCGCGGCGGCGCTGCGCGTCGGCAGGGTGCCGAACACGACGCCGCCTTCGTCGCCCAGCCGGGTCGCGCAGAACACGTCGGCGACCTGCGGCGACGCGTGCTCGAGCAGCAGCGAGCCCTGCAGCACCAAGGCGATCCCCTCGACCAGCCGCCGCGCGCCCACCTCGGCTGACGCGCGGTCGGCGCCGACCGCGGCGACCCGCTCGTCGAGATCGACGAGCGCCGCGTCGTAGTGCCGGTCCGCGCCGGTGGCCGCCGCGAGCTCCTCGCGCAGGACCGTCCAGGACTGCGGGTCGCGCGCCAGCGCCCGCAGGACGTCGAGCGCGTTGACGTTGCCCGAGCCCTCCCAGATCGAGTTGAGCGGCGCCTCGCGCAGCATCCGCGGCAGCCCCGACTCCTCGACGTACCCGTTGCCTCCCAGGCACTCCAGCGCCTCCCCGACCATCGGGGTGGAGCGCTTGCAGACCCAGAACTTGCCCACGGCGGTACCCAGCCGCTTGAAGGCTGCCTCCCGCGGATCGCCGGCCGCGGCCCGGTCGACCGCGCCGGCCAGCCGCAGCGCCAGCACGGTCGCCGCCTCGGACTCCACCGCGAGGTCCGCCAGCACGGACGTCATCGCCGGCTGGTCGACGAGCCGGGCGCCGAACGCGCGCCGGTGCCGGGCGTGGTGCACCGCCGCCACCAGCGCGGCGCGCTGCAGCGCCGCGGCGCCGACCACGCAGTCGAGCCGGGTGTGCGTGACCATGTCGATGATCGTGCGTACGCCACGACCTTCGGCCCCGACGAGCAGCCCGACGGTGTCGCACAGCTCCACCTCGCTGCTGGCGTTCGACCGGTTGCCGAGCTTGTCCTTCAGCCGCTGCAGCGCGAAGACGTTGCGTCGGCCGTCGTCGAGCACGCGCGGCACCAGGAAGCACGAGAGGCCTTCGGGCGCCTGCGCGAGGACCAGGAACAGGTCGCTCATCGGCGCCGAGGTGAACCACTTGTGTCCGGTCAGCAGGTAGCTCTCGTCACCGGCCCCCCGCGCCGTCGTCGTACCCGCGCGGACGTCGGAACCGCCTTGCTTCTCGGTCATTCCCATGCCCGCCACGAGACCGGCCTTGTCCGCCGGCGGCCGCAGTCCCGGGTCGTACGTCCGGGCCGCCAACAGCGGCTCGAACCGCGCCGCCAGGGCGGGGGAGTGGCGCAGGGCTGGGATCACCGAGTACGTCATCGAGGTGGGACAGCCGTGCCCCGCCTCCACCTGTCCGACCAGGTACGAACCGGCGGCGCGGACCACATGCGGCGCGGGCCGCGGGTCCGCCCAGGGCGCGCCGGCCAGGCCGTGCGAGATGGACAGGTCCAGCAGTGCGTGCCAGGCCGGGTGGAACTCCACCTCGTCGATCCGGTGGCCGTAGCGGTCGTGGGTGTGCAGGACGGGCTCGTTCTCGTTGGCCTGGCGGGCCCAGGTCTGCACCTGTTCGGTACCCAGCAGCTCGCCGAGCCGGTGCAGGTCGGGCTCGGCGTGACCGCCACCCTCGCGCGCCAGCGCCGCGAGCAGGACCGGGTCGTCGGCGAGGTCGTGCCCGACCAGCGGCGGCACCTGGTTGGTGACCTCGTGCGTGGCGGTCCGGGTCGGCGTGACCAGCGTCATGACGTCACTGTGCCACCGCCCGGCTCAGGGCGGGGCCACCGTCCGGGTGGTCGGCGGCCGACAGTCGCCGCCGCTGTCGACCGCGACGTAGCGGCCGGCCGAGTCCGACAGCACCGCGGCGAGCCCCCGGTAGGCCGCTATGACGTGCGCCGTGGCCTCCTGCGCGCTCGCCGCGACCGCCTGCGCGCTGGCTCCCAGGTCGGCGCCGAGCTGCGGGGCGAGGGTGGCGAGCGCGTACCCGATGCCGCCCGCGCGCAGGGCCAGGGCGTCGGCCGTCCCCGTCAGTCGCGCGGCGACGCCGAGCAGGTCGGCCGGGGTGACGTCGATGCGGCCCACCCGACGAGCCTGGCCGCTCCCGGGCGCGCCCGTCGGGCGTCGTCCACAGGCGTCAGGGCAGCAGCAGGAGCTTCCCGGTCGTCCGCCGACCCTGCAGCTCGGTGTGCGCGCGCGACGCCTCGGCCAGCGGATAGCGGTGCGCGATCCGGACGTCCAGCTCGCCGGCCGCAGCCGCACCGAGGATGTCCGCGCAGCGGTCCAGCAGCTCGGCACGGGTACGGGTGAAGTGCACCAGCGACGGTCGGGCGAGGTACAGCGACCCGCCGGCGTTCAGCCGCTGCGGGTCTACCGGCGGCACCGGGCCCGAGGCCGCGCCGTACAGCACGCAGAAACCCCGGGGGCGCAACGCTTTCAGGCTGTCGTCGAAGGTCGCGGCGCCGACCCCGTCGTACACCGCGGCCACGCCCTCGCCGCCGGTGGAGTCCTTCGCCGCGGTCACCACGTCGTCGTAGCCGACGACGACGTCCGCGCCGGCCGCCCGGGCCAGGTCGGCCTTCGGGCCCCCGCCGGTCGAGGCGACGACGTGCCCGCCGCGGGCCTTCACCAGCTGGGTCAGCAGCAGGCCGACTCCGCCGGCGGCGGCGTGCACGACGACCCAGTCACCGGGTTGGACCGCGTACACGCTGTGGCACAGGTAGTGCGCGGTCAGTCCCTGCAGCATCAGGGCCGCGGCCACCTCGTCGGTCAGGCCGGTAGGCACCGGTACCGCCTCGGCCGCCGGGACAGCGACGAACTCGGCGTACGAGCCGGCTGCCCCCTTCCACGCCACGTGGTCGCCGACGGCCACGTCGGTCACGTCACCACCGAGGGCGACCACCTCACCTGCGCCCTCACTGCCCAGGACGGCGGGCAGCGGCAGCGGATAGACCCCGGCGCGCTGGTAGGTGTCGATGTAGTTCACCCCGGCCGCGATGGTGCGGACCAGCACCTCCCCGGCCGCGGGCACCGGCTCGGGGACGTCCTCGGCGCGCAGGACGTCGGGACCACCGGGCGCTCGGACGACGACGGCACGCATGGGTGACCCCGTACCCGTGCGGCCACGGGTCATCCCCGGACGTGGCAGGCTGGCCGCCGACGGCACACCGCCCGCCGCTGCGGCGGAGGCGTTGCGAACACCGCCCTGCGCGGGCGACGAGCGAGGGATCGACGACGTGGTGAAGAAGAAGGCCACCGGGATGAGCAAGCGGCTCGGGTTCACCGACCGCGCCACCATCAACGAGAACAAGGACATCCTCCGCTACAACG
This sequence comes from uncultured bacterium, assembly GCA_964245825.1. Taxonomy (GTDB): domain Bacteria; phylum Actinomycetota; class Actinomycetes; order Mycobacteriales; family CAJCIY01; genus CAJCIY01. Next base: position 47,445 of record CAXTNT010000006.1, read on the forward strand.
AGCGCCTCGAACGTGAGGCGCAGGGGCTGCCGCCGGACTCGCCGCGCGCCCGGAGCAGCGCTCCGCGGCCCGAGCGCGGTGTCCGTCCCGAGCGAGGAGCCCGCCCGGAACGGGGTGCGCCGCCCGAGCGCAGTGACCGGCCCGCACGGCCGCCGCGTGCGGCCCGCCCACCACGTCCACCGGCGCTCGACGACGAGCAGACGGCGGCGCTGCGTACGGCGTACCAAGGCGCGGTGGGGGAGTCCGGGCTCGAGCCGGCCGCCGAGCAGGTCCTGGCGGCGCTGGCCGGGCACGCCACGTTCGAGCGCGCGACGATGACGGGCTGGGAGGCGGCGGCCGGTGGCCATGCCGAGGACCGCACCGCCGAGCAGTGGGAGCTGCTACGAGCCGCTTGGCTGCGGATCCGGCTGGCGTTGCTCGAGGCGTACGTGGTGATCAAGCCCGAGGCGCAGGAGGTGCTCGACCGGGAGCGCAAGCAGCAGGCTCGGCTGGCCAAGCCGCAGCGACCGCGGCGCCGTCCGGGCAACGGGCCGTCCGAACGCGGCCCGAAGCAACCGAGAGCATCGCGGCCGCCGCGCATCCCCTCTCCGGCCGACCTCGCCCGCCGCGCGGCCGTGCCCGGCTCCCCATCGGCACACCCGAGCCAGGACGAGCCGGTGTCGCACGGCCCAGTGCCGGCCGAGCCGGCGGTGGACGAGCCGGCGGTGGACGAGCCGGCGGTGGACGAGCCGGCGATCCCGGGGGAGACCGCGAGCGACCCGGCGCCGTTGCTGGCCGACCTCGCCGTGGAGACCGGCGGCGCCGACCCTGAGAGCGACGTCAGCCTCGACCCGCCCGAGGTCGAGCCGCCGGCCGAGGTGTTGGTGCCGGCGGATGCGCCCGAGACCGAGCACGCGGTCTACGCCGCGCCCACCCCGGCCGAGGCTGACGAGGACCAGCTCACCCTCGGGTTCTAGTGCGCGTGAACGCATCTGGCGAGCCAACGCGGCTGACCCGTTGCACTACGTGACAGGTACGGGTGGTTCGCTTGACGGACCGTGAGCTCGGGCTTACCGTGGCGCTGCCAAGGTAGGGGGTGGGGTATGGGACTCAAGCTGCTGCGTCGTGTGTGGCTACTCGCGGCAATGACCGCTCTCTTCGTGACCTCCGTTTACATCGTTGCGAGCCCGGCAAACGCCGAGATTCCCACCTGTGGAGCGCAAAGCCCCTACAACTATCACACCGGATACATCGTGTCGCCTAACACGGGTACGGCTTGGGAAGGTGCTGGAGTCGACATCACCAACCAGTATGGCGCGGTCTGCGACACCGATCATTCTGCCCCGAACCCCTCCTTGTCGGGCCACCACGCGCTCGGGAGCAACTTCACAACCGCGTATTCGATGATCGCCGCGAACGATAGTTGCGGGTGGGTACAGACAGGCATTATCCGCGGATATGGATCGCCGCAGTATATCTGGGCAGAAGAGGCCTACTGCGATGCTTCTGGAAACCTTCATTGGGCAGACTACTTTCCTGCCAGCCCTACGATAGCGAACGGGACAACATACGACTACAAGAACATATACGTTTCGTCCTGTGGGTGCGAAGAAGCGATTGTGGCCAACACCACCGTCGTTCTGGCGACTTGGTTTGATCCATACGGGACATGGTCCGGTGGGTCGGATGGGCTGCATTTCGACCCGCAGTACGACGGCGAGACGACGTACAAAGAGAGCGACATCATGGGCGTGCCATCGAGCCATACCAGTTTCGCTGGGCTGGGCGTGCAGCGCTCTGCTGACGACGCGACGCAAGGCTTGCCGTGCGGATACCTCGGCACAGAAGGTAACGACAACCCTACTCGGTGGACGCATTCCGTAGTAACTCCGTGCAAGGCGTTTGATATTTGGACGGCGCATACCTCATGAAAGTCAGGAAGTCGCGGGAAATTGCACCGACGGCGCGCGCGCTCGGAATGGCTGTCCTGCTCGCACTTAGCCTCGGCGCGTGCGAATTGCACACTTCCCATGCGGGAAATTCGCGTGTCGCCGTAAGCAGCGCGCCGGTGAGTACGTCCCCCCCGGCAGCGGCACCCGCGCGGCCTCGGTTGGATCTCTCTTCCATCACGGGCACACAGCAAATCGGAGATAACATCTTTGCCCAAGAGATTCCCGCCGGTTACGAGCCAAAAATCACGCGGGGGCAAGCAATAGATGCCGCCACCGGAACATCGGGGGATCCGAGCGCTGACGCGTATCTGGTCTCCTACGAGGACCGGAACGGCACAATCAGCAACGGCGATGTGGCACAGACCGAGCCCAAGGTACCGCTAGCGCCCGCGTGGCTTGTGGAAATGACGGACACGGATGTGTCGATTGCAGGGCCCCCCAACCGGCCTCCTGTCGACTCGAGCAACAGCGCGTGCACTGATGTCGTGGCGGTCAGCAGCGACACTGGGTCCATCCTGGACAAATACAGCGAGTGCGTCGCCTACGGAGTGGCGTCTCCACATGGCCCGTACTCCGTTCCCCCTGGCAAGGGCCGTCCTCAGACGACTGCCACGCCTCCCGGCTGGTAGCCATACTGGCTGCTACCTGAGCTTGCTCCGGCGGCCGAGGCCGACGAGGACCAGCTCACCCTCGGGTTCTAGAGGGGCAGGCCGAACCGGGCCGAGTACCGGCCGCTCTGCTCGCTGACGGCGATCGGCAGGCCGAAGCAGCTCGACAGCGAGGCGCTGGTCAGCGTCGCGGCGATCGGGCCGGCGGCCACGACCCGACCGGAGCGCAGCAGCAGCGCGTGCGTGGTCCGGGCGGGGATCTCCTCGACGTGGTGGGTGACGAGCACGGTCGCCGGGGCGCTCGGGTCGGCGGCCAGTCGGCCGAGCCATAGCAACAGCGCCTCCCGGCCCGCGAGGTCGAGCCCGGCCGAGGGCTCGTCCAGCAGCAGCAGCTCGGGGTCGGTCATCAGCGCCCGGGCGATCAGCACCCGCTGCCGCTCTCCGACCGACAGGGTCCCGTAGCCCCGGGGGGCCAGCGCACGGCAGCCGAGCCGGCCGAGCAGCGAGCGGGCCCGGGTCTCGTCGACCTCGTCGTAGCTCTCCTCACCGCGCCGGACCAGCGCGTACGCCGCGGTCAGCACCACGTCCAGCACCCGCTCGTCGGCCGGCACGTCCAAAGGCCCGGCCACGCCGACGGTGTCGACCGTCGCGTGGTCCGCCGCCGCAGCCAGCAGCGTGGACTTGCCCGCTCCGTTCGCGCCGAGCACGACCCAGCGTTCGCCGGACCGGACCGTCCAGTCGACGCCCGCCAGCAGCCGGGCGTCGTCTGGGGCGGTCACCGTCAGGTCGCGCAGCCGTAGCAGGTCCACCCCCGCACCGTAGAAGTTGCCGGGCCCGACACCCCGCAGGCGCGCCGAACCCGCTGGCGAGGGAGGATCAGGGCATGGAACGTTCCCGGGCCGAGTCCGTGGTCGCCGCGCTGCGCGCCCGCCAGGTGATGGCGCACGTGGCCGAGGCCGGTGTCTACCGCTGCGGCGTCCGCGTGGTGCTGCCCGACGGGCGCGAGGCGCTCTGGGACACCGACGGCGCCGCGGCGCTGGATGCGCAGGTGCTGCGCGACGGCGTGCTCGTCGGCTTCGTCCCGGCCATCCCGGGCAGCGAGGATTTCGACGAGGCGCAGGTCATCGAGGCCATCGCCGGCGTCGACTACGACGACCCGGAGCGCAACGACCCGGGCTCGGTCGGGGTCCCCGAGCGCAAGCCGATGGGCGAGCGCGGCGGGCTGCAGGAGACGGTCCCGCGCACCGTCGGTAGGCCCGGCCGGGCGGGGCGGCTCGGTCGCCTGCTCGGCCGCGGCTGACCTGGTGACCGCGCCGGCCACCGCCCACGGCCGCGCGGAACCCCGGCTCCGGGCCTGGCAGCTGGAGGCCCTCGCGGTCGCCGAGCGGGCGTGGGCCGAGCTGGGTCGCCGGGACGTCCTGGTGACCGCAACCCCCGGCGCGGGCAAGACCACGTTCGCCCTCGCGCTGGCCGGCGGGTTGCTCGCCCGCCGCGTCGTCGGTCGGGTGGTCGTCGTCGCGCCGACCGACCACCTGCGGACGCAGTGGGCCCACGCCGCGCACGCCGCGGGGATCGCGCTCGACCCGGACCTGCCCAACTCCGTCGGGCCGGTGCGCCCCGACTTCGAGGGCTACGTGACCACGTACGCCCAGGTGGCCGGCAAACCCCTCCTGCACCGCCGACGGGTGGAGGCCAAGCGCACCCTGGTCGTGCTCGACGAGATCCACCACGCGGCGGACGGCCTGTCGTGGGGCGAGGCGGTGTCCGAGGCGTTCGAGCCGGCCGAGCGCCGGCTCGCCCTGTCCGGGACGCCGTTCCGCACCGACCCGGACCAGCGCATCCCCTTCGTGCGGTACGACGAGGACGCCGGCGGCCTGCGCTCGGTGGCCGACCACGGCTACGGCTACGGCCAGGCACTCGCCGACGGCGTGGTCCGGCCGGTGGTGTTCGCCGCGTACACCGGCGTATCCCGCTGGTGCAACAGCGCCGGCGAGGTGATCGCCGCGAGCCTGTCCGAGCCGCTCACCCGCGAGCAGGAGATGCGGGCGTGGCGGACGGCGCTGGACCCGCGCGGCCAGTGGGTACCGCACGTCATCGCCGCGATGGACGACCGGCTCACGCACCTGCGGGCCGCGGGGATGCCGGACGCCGCCGGGCTGGTGCTGGCCAGCGACCAGGACGACGCCCGGGCGTACGCCGAGATCGTCCGCGCGGTCACCGGCCGCGCGCCGACGCTGATCCTGTCCGACGACCCCAGGGCCTCGGCGAAGATCGGGCGGTTCGCCACCGGAGATGCGCGCATCGCCGTCTGCGTCCGGATGATCAGCGAGGGCGTCGACATCCCCCGGGCCGCCTGCCTGGCCTGGCTCACCGCGTACCGGACGCCGCTGTTCTTCGCCCAGGCGGTGGGCCGGGTCGTCCGGATGCGACGACCCGGCGAGTCGGCCACGGTCTTCCTGCCGGCCGTCCGCCCGCTGTTGGCCTTGGCGGCCGAGCTCGAGGCCGAGCGTGGGCACGTCCTGCGACCGCCGCCGCCGGGCCAGGAGCTGCTCGACCCGGTCCCGCCGTCGGAGCAGGACGGACCGGGGCTCGCGGGGTGGCAGGCGCTCGGCGCGGAGGCGGCGTTCGCGCACGTGCTGCATGGCGGCCGGGCGGTGCTCGCCGACCGCGACATCAGCGCCGACGACCAGGAGTTCCTCGGGCTGCCGGGCCTGCTCTCACCGGAGCAGACCGCGGCGCTGCTCGGGCGCCGGGACGAGCACCTACGGCGCCGGCTCGCGGTCACGGGCACTCCGGAGCCGCCGGAGCAGACCGCGTGGCAGCAGGCCGGCGCGCTGCGCCGCGAGCTGAACGTCCTGGTCGCCCGCGTCGCCGCCGCCAGCGGTCGTCCGCACGGGGCCGTGCACGCGCAGCTGCGCAGGGCGGTGCCTGGACCGCCGTCGGCCAGTGCCGCCGCGACCGTCCTCGCCGCCCGCCGCGACCACCTGCTCGCCCTGCTCTGACCGGTCAGGACAGCTGGCGACGCAGCGCGTCGGCGGTGTCCAGGATCTGCTGGTACGCCGCCCGGGCCGCCGGCGCCCGCACGGCTTCGCTCATCCCCGACGGCGCCATGGTCTCCCGCGTCCGGGCCGACGGGGTGATCGCCAGCACCCGCGCCCCGCCGCGGACCAGCGCGGTCACCTCGCGCTGCAGGTGCCGGCCGGCCCAGAGCCGGACCGGCAGATCCCGCGACAGCCGCATCCCCTGCGCGGGCGGCGACATCGGTGCGCTGACGATGACCGTGTCCAGGCCGGCGTCGGCGAGCACGTCGGCGTTCGTGGGCGCGTGCGTGGTCCCGTCCACGTACCGCTCGCCGTCGATCTCGATCGGTTCCATGTACGCGGGCACCGCCGACGAGGCCCCGACCGCGTCGGCGACCGCCACCCCGGACGAGTCGTCGAAGACGACCCGCGCCCCGTCGCGCTGCCGCATGGCGGCGATGCGCATCCCCGCCGGCCAGGGCCGGCCCTCGTACAGGGCCCGGATCGGTCGCAGATACGGCTCGGCGCTGACGTCGCCGGTCGGGAGCAGGCCGCCGAGCAGCGCCCCGACCCGTGGCAGCTGGCGTTCCCGCCACGCCTGGCGCAGCACCCTCGCGTCGCTCGGGCGCAGCGCGCGCCGCCCCGGGCTGCCCAGCTCCCCGGTCGGGCCGCCGCGGTGGACAACCTCGGCGCCGGCCGCGGACGGCTCCTCGCCGACCGCGAGCTGGAACAGGTCGCCGCCGCTGAGCCCGGCCCGCAGGTACGCGACCCCGTACGAACCGGCCGACGTGCCCACCAGCTCGGCGACCTCGCGCCCGTCGATGCCGCAGACCTCGGCGAGCCCGCGCAGGACCCCGGTGTGCCATCCGTACCCGACCGTGCCCCCGCCGCCGAGGACGATCCCGATGCGCACCAGGTCAGGACTCGACGGCCTTGACGATCGCCGCGGTCACCTCGGACGGCGGGAGGGAGCCGTCGACCTCGTGCAGCAGCTGCCGGGCGCGGAAGCGGGCCACCAGCGGCTCGGTCTCGCGGTGGTAGACCTCCAGCCGATGCCGGATGGTGGCCTCGGTGTCGTCGGCTCCCCGGGACCGCGCCAGCAGTCGGCGCACCAGCTCGTCCTCGGGCACCTGCAGGAACACGACCGCCTCCAGGCCGATGCCCCGGCGAGCGGCCATCTTCTGCGCCGCGTCGGCCTGGGCCACCGTGCGCGGGAAGCCGTCCAGGACGTAGCCGCCCTTCTTGGCGGCCGCGTTCACGTGGTCGATGAGCAGCTCCTCGAGCACGTCGTCGGGGACCAGGTCACCGGCGTCGAGGAACCGCTGGGCGCGCCGGCCGAGCGACGACCCGGTCGCCAGCTCGGCCCGCAGCAGGTCGCCCGAGGAGATGTGCTCGATGCCCCAGTACGCCGCCAGGGCGGTGCCCTGGGTGCCCTTGCCCGCACCGGGCGGGGCGAGCATGAGCAGACGCATGCGCGGACGTTACCCCGCGGGGGGGTAGGCGGTCGTGAGGAACTCCACCAGCGCCGCGTTCGTGGCCGCCGGTGCCTCCTGTTGGACCCAGTGCCCGACAGCCGGGACACGCACGTCGGCGCGGAGGTCGGTGACCAGCGGCGGTGCCATCGCCCGGGTCGGGGTGAAACGCAGCACCCCGTCGCGCTCGCCGCCGAGGAACATGGCCGGGCAGGTGACCGGGCTGGCGCCGAAGGCCGGCACCCGCGCCCAGGTCAGGTCCATGGCGCGGTAGTAGCCCAGGGCGCCGGCGAAGCCCCGCGCCGAGAACGCCGCGACCCCCTCGTCCAGCACCCGATCCTCGAGCCAGGGCAGCGGATGGTCCGGGGCGGCGAGCTGGTCGAGGATCGAGGCGCCCTTCGGCAGGTCCCAGACCGCCCCGGCCGGCGGCTCGCCCGACCACGTCGCGTACGTCGCCAGCAGCGCCGCGCGCACGTCGGCACCGAGCTCGCGTTCGGCCCGACCGGGCTCGTCGCAGAAGTAGAGCAGGTAGAAGAAACGGTCGCCGAAGACCTCGGCGAACCGTGCCAGCGGCGGGCGCCGCGAACGGGCCGTGTACGGGACCGACAGCGCCGCCATGGCGGCCACACGCTCCGGCCGCAGCTGGGCCGTCGCCCACACCGACGCCGACCCCCAGTCGTGACCCACGTACCCGGCCCGCTCGTACCCGAGCGAGGAGGCGACCTCGGCCAGGTCGTCGGCGATGAGGTCGGCGGTGTACTCGGCGGGGTCGTCGGACCCCGGCGACGGCCCGTAACCGCGCAGCCAGGGCGCCACCACCCGGTAGCCGGCGGAGACCAGCGGTCCGACCTGGTGGTGCCAGGAGACAGGCGTCTCGGGGAAGCCGTGGACCAGCACCACCAGCGGGCCGCTGCCCTCGTCGACCCCGAGGGCCAGGGTCATGTCGGGAAGGCGTTGGGCGGCGGTGCGTTCTCCATGATCGACTCCCAGCTGGGCAGCTGGGCGCGGCCCTTGCGCTCGCGGCCGGGCTCGCGCGTGCTGTCGACAGCTCGCGGCGGCTCGCGCCAGCCGAAGGCCTCTGCGTGCGGGTCGAGGGCGCGCAGGGCCCCGTCCTGGAGGCACCAGGCTGCCTCGCCCCGCTCGTGGCGCACGACCACCACCCAGGCGCCCTCGGGGTCGCGGTGGGCGTCCCACTCGCCGACCAGTCCGACCCGGTCGAGGTGGGCGGTGACCAGCGGTCCCAGCGGCCCCGAGACGGCACCGTCGTGCGGGCGGGCGTACCGGGTTCGGCGGGCGGTGTCGATGGCGCGGGCACGCTCCGCCAGGATCGGCCCCTGCCAGCGGTGGATCCGCTCGATCGAGACGCCCGCGGCCTCGGCGACCTGGGCGGGGCTGGCGCCAGCCCGCAGCCGCGCCTGGATCTCGCGCGGGGACAGCCGGCTCTGGCCGACCCGCGCCGACTGGGCGAGGGTGTCGTGCAGCGCCGCGTCGATCGCGACCCGGTGACCGCCGCCGTCGGGGTCCACCAGCAGCAGGTGGTCCGCGTCGACGCCCACCACGCGCAGCACGGCCATCCGCCGAGTCTGGTACGACGACCTGCCCGCGTCGAGCCCGCCACACCCGCCGCGCCGGGTCAGCGCAGCGAACGGACCCAACTTTCGACGTCGGCCGCGGCCCGGGGGAGCTGGTCGGAGAGGTTCTCGGCGCCGCCGTCGGTGACCAGCACGTCGTCCTCGATCCGGACGCCGAGGCCGCGCAGCTCGGGGGGCACGGTCAGGTCGTCGGGCTGGAGGTACAGGCCGGGTTCGACGGTGAGCACCATGCCGGCGGTCAGGGTGCCCTCGCGGTACTCGGCGCTGCGCGCGGCGGTGCAGTCGTGCACGTCGAGGCCGAGCATGTGGCTCACGTTGTGCATGGTGTATCGCCGGTGCATCCCGGCACCGGGCCCGGCCGGGTCGGCCGAGAGCGCCTCGTCGACCGAGCAGCGGAGCAGGCCCCAGTCAGCCAGCCCCTGGGCGAGCACGGCCATCGCGGCCCGGTTCGGGTCCAGGAACTGCGCGCCGGGCCGGACGGCCGCGATGCCCGCTTCCTGGGCGGCGTGCACGAGCTCGTACAGGCGCCGCTGGTCGGCGGAGAACGTGCCGTCGAACGGGATCGTGCGGGTCACGTCCGCCGTGTAGAGGGTGCCGGTCTCGACGCCCATGTCCAGGAGCAGGAGGTCCCCGTCGTGGACCGCCCCGTCGTTGCGGGTCCAGTGCAGGGTCGTGGCGTGCGGGCCGGCCGCGACGATCGAGCTGTACCCGACGTCGCCGCCCTCCGCTCGAGCGCGCCGCCAGAACGTCCCCTCCAACCAGCGCTCACCGAACTCCGCCGCCCCGGCCCGTTCGCGCACCACGTCACCGAAGCCGCGCGCGGTCGACTCGGTCGCTGCGCGGAGCTGGCTGACCTCCCAGTCGTCCTTGACCAGCCGGAGCTCGGCCAGGGTCTGGGCCAGCGTGGCCTCCGCTTCGGCGTCGGTGACCGGGCACCAGGCGTCCACCCGCGGGTCCACCCCGCGCAGCACCCGCGGGGAGCGGAGCGCCGTGAGGATCCCCTCGAGCTCGGACGCCGGCCGACACTCGAGCCCGAGCCGGAGCCCGGTCTCGCGGGGGTCGGGCCGGCGGCCGACCCAGAACTCGCCGGCCCGGCTGGCGAAGAACTCGATGGTGCTGCGGCCGGTCCGGGCCGGCACGTACAGCACCGCGTCGTGTCCGCCGGCCACGGGCCGCAGCACCAGCACGCCCTCGGGCTCGGTGTCGCCCGTCAGCCAGACGTAGTCCGAGCGTGCGCGGAACGGGTAGTCGGTGTCGTTGGCACGGACCTTGGCCAGGCCGGACGGCACCACCACGGCCTGGCCCGGGTACGCCGACGACAGCGCCGCCCGCCGCTTGGCGGCGTACGGCGCGACATCGTGCTGACTCGTCCCGAGCGGGGCGTCGGGTTCCCACCCCGTCAGCAGATCGGCGGCCAGGGCAGGTTGCACGTCACTGTCGTGTCCCGCGCGTGGCGGCTGCTCGGTCATGAGGGGCTCACGGACCCTGGGTAGGTCGGCGGCTCAGCGCTCAGGGGTGCTGGCCCGGGCGTCGATGCTCGTGCGCTCGTCGTCCACCGCGACGGCGACCTTGGTGAGCGAGGCTTCGTGCTCGGAGTAGTGGTGGCGGCAGAACAGCAACTCGCCTCCGCCGGCGAGGACCACGCGGACGTACGCCTGGGCACCGCAGCGGTCACACCGGTCCGAGGCTGTCATCCTCGGCCGGGCGGAGAGGGTGCTCATTGTTCCGGTCATGTCGCTCACAACACCTACTATCCCCCGTGCGTTCCCCTCGATGCACGCCGGAACGGGTGTGTCGAGGGTTGGTAACCACAACGTCACACGATCGCCACGCCGCGGCGGCTGGACGGCGGAGCCGTCGCGGGCCGTTCGGCGGTCCCGGTCCAGTCCCGCGATTCAGCGCCCGGGGGTCACGACGACCTTGCCGATGGTGCCCCGGCTCGCCAGGCGGGTCATCCCGCTCACAGCGCCGGCCATCGGGAGCACGTCGGCGACGAGCGGGTCGATCTTCCCCGCAGCCCACAGCGCCATCACGGCATCGTGCGTGGCGGGGATCACGGCCGGGTCCTTGACCCGGTACAGCCCCCAGTGCAGGCCGATGATGCTGTAGTTCTTGATCAGGACGTGGTTGGTCGCCGCCTGCGCCATCACCCCGCCGGCGAAGCCGATCACCAGGATCCGGCCCTCGAAGGCCACGCACTTGGTCGACTTCGCGAAGGTCTCGCCGCCCACGCTGTCGTACACGACGTCCGCGCCGCGCCCGTCAGTGGCGTCCTTGACGGCGGCCACGAAGTCCTCGACGAGGTAGTCGACGACGACCTCGGCACCGAGCCGGCGGCAGACCTCGACCTTCTCGGGTCCGCCGGCGGTGGCCAGGACCCGGGCACCGGCGGCCAGACCCAGCTGGATCGCGGCGCTGCCCACCCCGCCGGCGCCGGCATGGACCAGGAGGGTCTCGCCCTCGCGCAGCCGGGCCCGCCGGTGCAGCCCGACGTACCCGGTCTGGTAGGTGATCATCAGTGCGGCGGCCTTCTCGGCCGGCATGTCGTCGGGCACCGCGAAGAGCCCGGTGCGGGGCACGACGATCTGCTCGGCGAGGCCCCCGTCCGGCAGCGGGGCGCCGCCGAGCCAGCGGTTGCCGGCCGCGTCCCGTCCGCAGATCTCCAGCCCGGGGGTGAACGGCAGCGGTGGCTTCTCCTGATACTGGCCACGGCACAGCAGCACGTCCGGGAAGTTGAGCGCGACCGCCTCCACGTCCAGGAGCACCTCGCCCGGTCCGGGCTCGGGAGCCGGCACCTCCTCCAGCCTCAGCACGTCGGCCGGCTCACCGAGCTCGTGCACCCTCCAGGCCTTCACGTCGGCGGAGTCTGCCACCCGAGCCGGACTCCGTGCCGGCGCCGAGCTAGGTTCGCTGTGACCGGCGTCACGAACGGAGGCGGCTACGTATGGGCGGCAAGAACCTGGGTGCGCTGGGCGAGCGGGCCGCCGCGCGGGGCGGGAGCCTGATCTTCGAGGGCGCCCGCCACGAGGCGGCAGACCTGTACGCGCGGGCGACGCGTGTCGCGGGCGGCCTGGCCGCCGCCGGCGTCGGCGTCGGCGACCGGGTCGTGGTGATGATGGCCAACTGTCCCGAGGTCGGGCTGGCCTACAACGCGCTGTGGCGCATCGGCGCCGCGCCGACGCCGGTGATCTTCCTGGTGACAGCCGCCGAGCTCGCCCACATCCTCGCCGACTCGGGGGCGAAGGCCGTGCTGACGACGCCCGAGTTCGCTCCCAAGGTCGCCGAGACCGGGCTGCCCGTGCCGACGTACGTGGTGGGTGAGCAGTCGTTCGCGGACCTGGCGGCCGCGGCGCCGGCCGCGCTGGTCGACCGCGACGACGACGACCTCGCCGCGCTGCTCTACACCGGCGGCACCACCGGCCGGTCGAAGGGCGTGATGCTCAGCCACGCGAACCTCTGGGGGTCGGGCAACGCGGCGAAGACCCGCCAGGTGGAGTCGGGGACGGCCTACGACCGATCCATCACGGCGCTGCCGCTCGCGCATGCGTACGGGCTGCTCGTCACCGTGGTGGGCATGTGCCAGGACGAGCCTGGCGAGGCGGTGCTGCAGCGATGGTTCGACCCGGGCGCGTTCCTGGCGCTGGCCGGTCGGCACCGGACGCAGGTGATGTCCGTCGTGCCGTCGATGCTGCAGCTCCTGCTCGCCCAGCCGATCGAGGACCATGACCTGTCGGAGCTGCGGGTCGTCACCTCCGGCGGCGCGCCGCTGGCCGAGGCGGTCCGGCTGGAGTGGGAGAAGCGGGTGCCCGACTCGGCGGTGCTGGAGGGCTACGGCCTGACCGAGACCAGTGCCCTGGTCGCCAGCAACACGGTCGACCGGCGGCGCAGCGGCTCGGTCGGCACCCCGGTGCCCGGGGTGGAGGTGCGGATCACCGGTCCCGACGGCGGCATCCTCGCGGCCGGCGAAGACGGCGAGATCTGCGTCCGGTCTGCGCTGGTGACCAAGGGCTACTGGCGCGCGCAGGAGCAGACCCGCGCCGCGATCCAGGGCGGCTGGCTGCATACCGGCGACGTCGGTCACCTCGACCAGGATGGCTTCCTGTTCGTGGTCGACCGGATCAAGGACCTGATCATCCGGGGCGGGTTCAACGTCTATCCGCGCGATATCGAGGACGTCCTGATCGAGCACGAGGCGGTCACTGCGGCCGCGGTCGTCGGTCGGCCCGACCCCAGGTCGGGCGAGGAGGTGGTCGCGTTCGTCTCGCTCGTGCCGGGCTCGACCGTGACCGGCGAGGAGCTGCGGGAGTTCACGAAGACCCGCATCAGCGCCGCGAAGTACCCGCGCGAGGTGCACATCGTCGATGCCATTCCGCTGACCTCGGTCGGCAAGACCGACCGCAAGGCGCTGCGCGCACGGGTCGTGGGGGCCGCCTGATCAGTGTCCGCGAGCCACCCAGTCCGGGTACGCCGGCGCCTCGGCGCCGATCGTCGTGTCCGCGCCGTGGCCGGGGTGCACGATGGTCGCGGGCGGCAGGGTGAGCAACGTGGTGCGGATCGACTCGAGGATCGTGGGGAAGTCGCTGTAGGAGCGCCCGGTGGCCCCCGGCCCGCCCGCGAACAGGGTGTCGCCGGTGAAGACCACGCCCTGCTGCGGTGCGTACAGGCACACCCCGCCGGGGGAGTGGCCGGGCGTGGCGAGCACCTGCAGCAGAGTCCCGGCGATGCGGAAGCCGTCGCCCGTGCGCAGGTCGTCGTAGGGAGCGGCATCGGGGTGGAGGTCGTCCCACAGCATCCGGTCGGCCGAGCCGAGATAGACGGGCGCGGTCACCAGCGCCGACAGCTCGGGAGCGGCGTTGACGTGGTCGTTGTGCCCGTGGGTGCAGACGATCGCGTGCACGCGCCGGTGGTCGACCACCTCGGCGATGGCGCGCGCGTCGTGTGCCGCGTCGATGATCAGCAGCCCGTCGTCGTCGCCCACGACCCAGACGTTGTTCTCGACGTCGAAGTCCTGACCGTCCAGGGAGAACACGCCCGCGGTCACGACCCGGGTCACGGTGAAGGTCACGGCGGGAGCCTGGCAGGCTCGGGCCCATGACGACACACGAGGGTCCCGTGACCGAGCACGGCCTGCTGCAGATCAAGCCCGGGCAGGGGGCGGAGTTCGAGGCGGCCATCGCCGCGGCGCTGCCGCTGATCGCGGGCTCTCCCGGCTTCGGCAGCATCCGGGTCAGCCGCTGCCTCGAGCGGTCCGACACCTATCTGCTGATCGTCGAGTGGGACTCCCTGGCCGCGCACACCGAGGGGTTCCGGGGCTCACCGGCGTACCAGCAGTGGCGGGCCGCGCTGCACCACTTCTACGAACCCACGCCCACCATCGAGCACTTCACCACCGCGGTGGCGGGCTAGAGGACGACCACGCTGCGCAGGACGTCGCCGCGGTGCATCGCCTCGAAGGCGCCCTCGACGTCACCGAGCACGATCCGCTCGGTCACGAACTTCTCCAGCGGGAAGCGGCCCTGCTGCCAGAGCTCGATCAGGAGCGGGAAGTCGCGGCTGGGCAGGCAGTCGCCGTACCAGGAGGACTTGGTCGCGCCGCCGTGGCCGAAGATCTCGCCCAGCGGGATCTCCAGCGTCATCTCCGGCGTGGGGACGCCGACCAGCACGACCGTGCCGGCCAGGTCGCGCGCGTCGAACGCCTGCCGGAAGGTCTCCGGCCGGCCGACGGCGTCGATCACGACATCGGGCCCGAAGCCGCCGGTGCGGGCCCGGAGCGCCTCGACCACGTCCCCGGCCGTCGCGTCCACGGTGTCGGTCGCGCCGAAGTCCCGGGCCCACGCCAGCTTGCGCGGGTCGGTGTCGACGGCGATCACCTGGCGGGCACCGGCGTACCGGGCGCCGGCGACCGCGGCGCTCCCGACCCCGCCGCAGCCGATGACCGCGACGGTGTCGCCCTTCAGCACGGGCGCGGTGTTGACGGCCGCGCCCCAGCCGGCCATCACGCCGCAGCCGATCAACCCGGCGGCGGCGGGGTCGGGCGAGGTGTCGACCCTGGTGCACTGACCGGCGGCGACCAGCGTCTTCTCGGCGAAGGCACCGATCCCCAGGGCCGCCGACAGCGGCGTGCCGTCGGTGAGCCGCATCGGCTGCGCGGCGTTGTGGGTGTCGAAGCAGTACCAGGGCCGGCCCCGGCGACAGGCCCGGCACTCGCCGCAGACCGCGCGCCAGTTGAGCACGACGCGGTCACCCGGCGCGAGGTCGCCGGCGCCTGTCCCGACGCTCTCCACCACCCCCGCCGCCTCGTGCCCCAGCAGGTACGGGAAGTCGGCGCCGATGCCGCCCTCGCGGTAGTGCAGGTCGGTGTGACAGACACCGCACGCCTCGACCCGCACCACGGCCTCGCCCGGGCCGGGGTCCGGCACCACGATCGTCTCGACGCTGACGGGCTCACCCTTGCGGCGGGCCACGACGCCCCGCACGTGCTGGCTCATGGCCCCTGTCTACCGCACGCGCTCAGGCGTTCTGGGCCAGCAGCAGCGCCGCCAGCGCCTCCTTGTGCCAGGCGCCGTCCCCGTAGGCGTACTCCTCGCGCTTGGCCCGCTTGAACGCGAAGTGCGCGTCGTGCTCCCAGGTGTAGCCGATGCCGCCGAGGTACTGGATCATCGCGCCGGTCATCTCCCGGGCGGTGTCGCTTGCCTTGGACTTCGCCACGTGCACCGCCTGCGTCGCGTCCGGTCGGTCGGAGTCGACCGCGTAGGCGGCGTACAGCGCGCCGTGCTCGGCCATCGTGATCCCGACGTGCAGGTCGGCCAGCGCGTGCTTGATGGCCTGGAAGGAGCCGACCGGCTTGCCGAACTGCTTGCGGTCCTTGTCGTAGGCGACGGTCGTGGTCATCGCCGCCCGGGCGATGCCGACGAGGTCGTTGGCGGTCAGCACGGCTGCGGCGCGGTAGAGCGCCGCCAGCGCCGGGGCGCCGCTCAGCACGGCCGCGGGCGCGGCGTCGAAGGTCACGGTCGCCAGCCGCGTCGTGCGGTCCAGACCGCCGGTCCTGGTGACCGTGACGCCCCCCGCGGCCGGGTCGACGAGCCAGAGCCGGCCGTCGGTCGTCGCGGTGACAAGGGCGTCGGCCACCGCGGCGTACTCGACTCCCACGGCGGTGCCCGTGACGGTGTCGCCGGTGGCCGTGCACGCCGCCCCCGCCGGGTCCCAGCCGCCGCCCTCGCGCCGCGTCGCCAGCGTGAGCACGACCTCGCCGCCGGCCACCCGGGGCAGCCACGACGCCTGCTGCTCGGCGCTGCCGGCGAGCCGGACCGCCTCGCCGCCCAGCACCGTGGCCAGCCACGGTCCGGGGATGGTGGCCGCGCCCCAGGCACGGGCGATGACCGCCGCGTCGAGCAGCCCGAGGCCGAGACCGTCGTAGCGCTCGGGCACGGTGACGGCGAGCCAGCCCTGCTCGCCGCACGCCTTCCAGAGCTCGGCCGGGTGGCCGTCCCCGTCTGGGTCCTCGTACACGGCCCGGACCTGCTCGGGGCCGAAGCGGTCGGCCAGGAAGTCACGGACGGTGCGCCCGAGGTCGCGCTGCTCGTCGGTGAGGGCGAAGAACATCGGTGGTCTCTCCTACCTGGGCAGGCCGAGCACGCGCTCGGCGACGACGTTGCGCTGCACCTGCGAGGACCCGCCCCAGATGGTCTCCGACCGGGACCACAGGGCCGACATCTGCAGCGGCGACAGTTCCCCGCCGCTGGTCTCCTGGGCCGTCAGCTCGGCCACGTCCAGGAACAGCTCACCGATGTCCTGATGCGTCTCCGACCACTGCAGCTTGGTCATGCTTGCCTCGAAGCCGAGCTCGCGGCCCTGCTCGACGGCCGTCAGCACATGCAGCGAGTGCAGCTTGAGCAGCTCCAGCTCGACCAGCGAGGAGCCCAGCTTCTGCCGCAGCACGGGGTCCTCGGCGGCCGCCCGACCGAACCGCTCGCGCGCAACTGCCAGCTGCGCGATGTCGTCGAGCTCGCGCCGGAACGCGGTGTACTGGCCCATCGCCGAGCTGCCGCGCTCGAACGACAGCAGCACCATGGCGACCTCCCAGCCCTTGTCGACCGGGCCGAGGATGGAGTCCTTGGGGACGCGTACGTCGGTGAAGAAGACCTCGCCGAACTCGCTGGCGCCGCTCATCTGCTTGAGCGGACGGGCTTCGACGCCCTCGGCGTGCATGTCGATCAGCAGCATCGAGATGCCTGCATGGCGCGGCGCGTCCGGGTTGGTCCGCACCAGGGTGAAGATCCAGTCGCCGTGCATGGCGTTGGTGGTCCACACCTTCTGCCCGTTGACGAGCCAGTGGTCGCCCTGGTCCTCGGCGCGGGTGGAGAGCGCGGCCAGGTCGCTGCCGGCGCCGGGCTCGGAGAAGCCCTGACACCAGATCACCCGGTTGAACAGGAGGTCCGGGATGATCGTCTTCTTCTGCTCCTCGGTGCCGAAGACCATCACGCTCGGCGCCAGGAAGGTCAGCCCGAGCGGGTTGACCGTGGTGGGCGTCCTCGCCCGCACCATCTCCTCGTCGTAGATGGACTTCTGGGCTGGAGTGCCGCCGCGGCCGCCGTACTCGGTCGGCCAGGAGATGCCGGCCCAGCCGGCCTCGGCCTTGGCCGCCTCCCACTCGCGCCGGAGCCGGAAGGCCTCCTCCTTCTCCAGCGAGTTCCAGAACCCCGGCTCGCGCCAGGCGGCGGGGATGCTGGCCGCGAGCCAGCTGCGCAGCTCGGTGCGGAAGGTCTCGTCCTCGGCGCGGTAGGACAGGTCCACGCGATCCTCCTGTGCGGCGGGTGGGTGGCCAGACGCTAACGCACAGCCGAACCAGGTTCGGTCTCCGCGCGGCGGCCGGCCCCGCGCCGGTCACCCGTAGGGTGGTGTGACCGGCAGTAACAGACACCGAGACCATGAGGACGGTCCATGGAGGGGTTCAACGTCGCACTGAACGACGACCAGAAGACCCTGGTGTCGTGGCTGCACGAGTTCGCCACCGACGTGATCCGCCCCGCCGCCGCGGAGTGGGACGAGCGTGAGGAGACCCCCTGGCCGATCATCCAGGAGGCCGCGAAGGCCGGCATCTACTCCGTGGAGTTCTTCGGGCAGCAGTGGTTCGACGCGACCGGTCTCGGCATCGTGCTGGCGATGGAGGAGCTGTTCTGGGGCGACGCGGGGATCGCCCTGTCGATCGTCGGGACGACGCTGGCGTCGGCCGCCGTCCTCGGCAACGGCACCAACGAGCAGGTCGGTGAGTTCATCCCGCAGATGTTCGGCGACCCCGACGACGTCAAGCTCGGCTGCCTATGTGTCTCGGAGCCCAACGCCGGCTCGGACGTCAGCTCGCTCAAGACCCGCGCCGAGTACGACGCGGCCAACGACACCTGGATCCTCAACGGCGTCAAGACGTGGGCCACCAAC
Organism: uncultured bacterium; assembly: GCA_964245825.1. Classification (GTDB taxonomy): domain Bacteria; phylum Actinomycetota; class Actinomycetes; order Mycobacteriales; family CAJCIY01; genus CAJCIY01. The sequence goes on from CAXTNT010000006.1 coordinate 65,503, forward strand.
GGCGGCATCGCCGACTGCCACGTCGTCGTGGCGAGCGTCGACCCCGCGCTCGCCGCCCGCGGTCAGGCGTCCTTCTTCGTCCCGGCCGAGTTCAAGGGCAAGGGCCTGACGCAGGGGCAGAAGTTCTCCAAGCACGGCATCCGCGCCTCGCACACCGCGGAGGTCGTCCTCGACGACCTGCGCCTGCCCGGCCGGTTCCTGCTCGGCGGCAAGGACACGCTCGACCAGCGGCTCGCGCGGGTGCGCGAGGGCAAGCGCTCGGGCGGTCAGGCGGCGATGGCCACCTTCGAGGCCTCACGTCCGGCCGTGGCCGCCCAGGCGGTCGGGGTCGCCCGTGCCGCGTACGACTTCGCGCTGGAGTACAGCAAGACCCGGGTGCAGTTCGGCCGGCCGATCGTCGCGAACCAGGCGATCGCGTTCAAGCTGGCCGACATGAAGACCCGGATCGACGCGGCGCGGCTGCTCACGTGGCGCGCGGCGTGGATGGGCCGCAACCAGATCCCGTTCACCGCCGGTGAGGGGTCGATGAGCAAGGTCTTCGCCGGTGAGACCGCGGTCTGGGTCACCGAGCAGGCCATCCAGATCCTGGGCGGCAACGGCTACACCCGCGAGTACCCGGTCGAGCGCATGCATCGGGACGCCAAGATCTACACGATCTTCGAGGGCACCAGCGAGATCCAGCGGCTGATCATCAGCCGCGCCATCTCGGGGGTGAAGATCCCGTGACCGCACCGGTGACCATCCACGGTCATCGGGCGTCCTACCGCACGGCCGGGCAGGACGACGGGCGGCCCGTGCTGCTGCTGGTCCACGGCCTGGCCGGCGACGCCGGCACCTGGGGTGCGGTGCTCGAGAAGCTGGGGGAGTGGGCCTACGTGGTGGCCCCGGACCTGCCCGGTCACGGCGGCGCCGAGCCTGCGGGCGGCGACTGCTCCATCCCGGGGTACGCCGCCTACCTGCGGGACCTGCTGCGGCTGTTGGGGATCGGCCGCGCCAGCGTGGTCGGGCACTCGCTCGGTGGCGGGGTCGCGATGCAGATGACCTACCTGTTCCCGGACCTGGTCGAACGGCTCGTGCTGGTGGACGCGGGTGGGCTGGGACCCGAGGTCAGCCTGTGGCTGCGGGCCGCGACCCTGCCGGGGGCCGAGCTGGTGATCCCGGTGATCTCCGCCGCGCCGGTGCGGTGGGTCGCGCGCTGGGCCGGGCAGGCCCTCGGTGCGGTCGGCCTGCCGCCCCGCGCCGGGGTGACGGAGCTCGCCCGGGGGGTGGGGTCGCTCGCCGACCCGGTCGCGCGGCGGGCCTTCCTGCGTACCGTGCGGACCTCCCTGGACCTGCGCGGCCAGACCGTCGACGCCCGGGACCGGCTCTACCTCACCGAGCTGCTGCCGACGCTGGTGCTGTGGGGCGCGCGCGACACGATCATCCCGGTCCGCCACGGCGTGGCCATGCACGACGCCGCGCCCGGCAGCGAGCTCGAGGTGCTGGAGCAGTCCGGCCACTTCCCACACTTGGACGAGCCACGCCGGTTCGAGGCCCTGCTGCGCGCCTTCGTGCAACGGACCGCGCCCGCGCGGATCGACGAAGTCGACGTGGCCCGACTGCAGACGGGCTGAGAGGCGCCTATCAGGGCTGCTCCGGCGCCTCCAGCGGCAGCAGCAGGCGCCGCAACGAGGCGGCGAGATCCCTGCGGTCGGCCTTGCCCAGCGGTTCGAGCAGCGTCTCCTCGGCCGCGATCAGGTCGGCCAGCGCCGCGTCCACGCGCAGGCGGCCGGCCGCGGTGAGGCGGACCAGCACCCCGCGCCGGTCGGCGGGGTCGGGCCCCCGGACGACGAGGCCGGCGGCGGTCAGCCGGTCGACGCGGTGGGTCATGGTCGCGCTGGTCACGAGCGTCGCCCGCAGCAGCGCGCCCGGGGTCAGCGCGTACGGGTCACCCGCGCGCCGCAGGGCGGACAGCACGTCGAACTCCCACGGCTCCAGCGTGTGGGCCGCGAAGGCCGCCCGGCGCTCGCGGTCGGCCAGCACCGCCAGGCGGGCGACGCGCGAGAAGACCTGCAGCGGAGCCGGGTCGAGGTCGGGCCGCTCCCGCCGCCACTGGGCGACGAGGCCGTCGACCTCGTCCCGCGGCTGGGTTGCCATGGCGGCAGCGTAGCGCCCGGAATCTCGACACCATGTATCTTGACATCGAGACACATTGCGCCAGGATGTGCCGTGGGAGGGTGGACCAGCCCTGCCAGGTCGAGGAGGACCCGATGACAGACAGCTTCGCCGCCCGCTCCGCGCTCGCCGTCGGCGACGCGTCGTACGACATCTACCGCCTGGACGCAGTGGCCGGCGCCGACCGGTTGCCGTTCAGTCTCAAGGTGTTGCTGGAGAACCTGCTGCGCAGCGAAGGCGGTCTGCACGTCTCCGCCGACGACGTGCGCGCGCTCGCCGCCTGGGAACCGCAGGCCGAGCCGGCGACGGAGATCCAGTTCACTCCCGCCCGGGTGCTCATGCAGGACTTCACCGGGGTGCCGTGCATCGTCGACCTGGCCGCGATGCGCGAGGCGATGTCCGCGCTCGGCGGCGACCCGCAGAAGATCAACCCGCTGGCGCCGGCCGAGCTCGTCATCGACCACTCGGTGATCGCCGACGTGTTCGGCCGGCGCGACGCCTTCGAGATCAACGCCCGGCTCGAGTTCGAGCGCAACGCCGAGCGCTACCAGTTCCTGCGTTGGGGCCAGTCGGCCTTCAGCGACTTCGTCGTCGTGCCGCCGGACACGGGCATCGTCCACCAGGTCAACCTCGAGCGGCTCGCCCGCGTGGTGTTCACCCGGGACGGCGTGGCCTACCCCGACACCCTCGTCGGCACCGACTCGCACACCACGATGATCAACGGCCTGGGCGTGCTGGGCTGGGGAGTCGGCGGCATCGAGGCCGAGGCGGCGATGCTCGGCCAGCCGGTGTCGATGCTGATCCCGAAGGTCGTGGGTGTGAAGCTCCTCGGCGAGCTGCGGCCGGGCACGACCGCCACCGACATGGTGCTCACCGTGACCGAGATGCTGCGTCGGCACGGCGTCGTCGGGAAGTTCGTGGAGTTCTACGGCGAGGGCGTGGCCAACGTGCCACTGGCCAACCGCGCCACCATCGGCAACATGAGCCCCGAGTACGGCTCGACCGCCGCGATCTTCCCCATCGACGCCGAGACGCTCGCCTACCTGCGGCTGACCGGGCGTCCGGCCGCCCAGGTCGCGCTGGTGGAGGCGTACGCCAAGGAGCAGGGCCTCTGGCACGACGCCGCCCACGCACCGGCGTACTCCGAAACTCTGGAGCTGGACCTGACCACCGTGGTCCCGTCGCTGGCCGGCCCCAAGCGGCCGCAGGACCGGGTGCCACTCGACCGGGCGAAGGCGATGTTCCGCGCGTCGCTCGCCGATTACGCGAGCCCGGCGACGGGCTCGCTCGACGAGGGTGCGGCCGAGTCCTTCCCGGCCAGCGACCCGGTCGCCGCCCGGCAGTCGGCCGACGACGCCCCACGCTCCGCCCCCGTCCGTGACGTCGCGTGGCGGCCGTCCAACCCGGTTCTCGCCACGATGGAGTCCGGCGAGACCGTGACCCTCGACCACGGCGCGGTGGTGATCGCGGCCATCACCTCCTGCACCAACACCTCCAACCCGTACGTGATGGTGGCCGCCGCGCTGCTGGCGAAGAAGGCGGTGGAGCGGGGCTTGGCCAGCAAGCCGTGGGTCAAGACGACGCTGGCGCCGGGCTCCAAGGTGGTGATGGACTACTACGAACGGGCTGGGCTCGTCCCGTACCTGGAGAAGCTGGGCTTCGACCTCGTCGGGTACGGCTGCACCACCTGCATCGGCAACTCCGGCCCGCTGCCGGAGGCCGTCAGCAGGGCCATCGATGAGGGTGATCTCGCGGTGACCAGCGTGCTCTCGGGCAACCGCAACTTCGAGGGCCGCATCAACCCCGACGTGAAGATGAACTACCTCGCCAGCCCGCCGCTGGTGGTGGCCTACGCCCTGGCCGGCACGATGGACCTCGACCTCACCACCGAGCCGCTGGGCATCGGGTCCGACGGTGCGCCGGTCCTGCTCGCGGACATCTGGCCGAGCGAGGCCGAGGTCGCCCGCGTCGTCGGCGAGGCCATCGGCGCTGACCAGTTCGAGGCGTCGTACGCGGACGTCTTCACCGGCGACGAGCGGTGGCAGGGCCTGTCGATCCCGGGCGGCGACTCCTTCGCCTGGGACCCCGATTCGACGTACGTCCGCCGGCCGCCGTACTTCGACGGCATGCCCGCCGAGCCGGCGCCGATCGGCGACATCGAGGGCGCCCGGGTGCTAGCGCTGCTGGGTGACTCGGTGACCACCGACCACATCAGCCCGGCCAGCACCATCAAGCGGGACTCGCCCGCCGGCAGGTACCTGTCGGAGCACGGCGTGGAGCCCAAGGACTTCAACTCCTACGGCTCCCGCCGCGGCAACCACGAGGTGATGATCCGCGGCACCTTCGCCAACATCCGGCTGCGCAACACGCTCGCGCCCGGCACCGAGGGCGGGGTGACGCTCAAGCTCCCCGAGGGGACGACGACGACGATCTACGAGGCTGCCCAGGCGTACGCGGCCGAGGGCACGCCGCTGGTGGTCCTCGCCGGCAAGGAGTACGGGTCGGGCAGCTCGCGTGACTGGGCCGCCAAGGGCACAGCGCTGCTCGGCGTGAAGGCGGTCATCGCGGAGTCGTACGAGCGCATCCACCGGTCCAACCTCATCGGCATGGGCGTGCTGCCGCTGCAGTTCGCCCCGGGCCAGAGCGCCGCGTCGCTGGGCCTGACCGGCCACGAGACGTTCTCCGTGCGGGGGGTCGCCGCGCTGTCACGGACGCTCACCGTGCAGGCCGACGACCAGACCTTCGAGGTGACGCTGCGGATCGACACGCCGGGGGAGCGGGCGTACTACCGCCACGGCGGGATCCTCCCGTACGTGCTGCGCTCTCTGGTCTGATGCCGGCCGTCGTCGGGCTCGACCACGTCCAGCTGGCGATGCCGGCAGGGGCAGAGGCCGTGGCGCGGACGTTCTACGCCGGCGTGCTCGGCCTGACCGAACGCGCGAAGCCACCGGTGCTGGCTGCCCGCGGGGGCTGCTGGTTCGCCCTGCCCGGCTCGCGCTCCGACGTCGGCGAGCTTCATCTGGGGGTGGAGGCCGAGTTCGCACCGGCCCGCAAGGCGCACCCGGGACTGGCCGTCGACGACCTCGACGGGCTCGTGGATGTGCTGGTGGGCAACGGCTTTCCCTTCACCGCCGACGACAGCATCCCGGGCCTGCGGCGGGGCCACACCGCCGACCCGTTCGGCAACCGGATCGAGCTGCTGCAGGCGTGAGCGCCGAGCTGCTCGCGCTCGCCGTCGACGTCGCGCGCGAGGCTGGCGCGATGCTGCGCGCCGGTCGCGACGGCATGGCGACCGGGCTGGACACCAAGAGCTCGCCGACCGACGTGGTCACCGAGCTGGATCGCGCGTCCGAGGAGCTGATCACCCGGCGGCTGCTGGCCACCCGGCCTCGCGACGGGCTGCTCGGCGAGGAGGGCGCCGCCCGGGCCGGCACCAGTGGGGTCCGGTGGGTGATCGACCCGATCGACGGCACCGTGAACTTCCTCTACCGGCTGCCGGCGTGGGCGGTCTCGATCGGCGCCGAGTCCGGCGGCGAGGTCGTGGCCGGGGTGGTCTACGACGTCCCCCGTGACGTGACGTGGACCGCCGTCCGCGGTGGGGGCGCGTTCCGCGACGGCGTCCCGGTCCGGTGTTCGGCCGCGACGACGCTCGCGGAGACCCTGCTGGCCACCGGCTTCTCGTATGAGTCGTCCCGCCGGGCCCTGCAGGGGAGGGTGATCGCGGACCTGCTGCCGCGGGTGCGCGACATCCGCCGACTGGGCTCCGGGGCGCTCGACCTCTGCTCGGTCGCGGCGGGCCATGTCGACGCGTACGTCGAGCAGGGGCTGCACGCCTGGGACCTCGCCGCCGGTGGGCTGATCGCGCGCGAGGCCGGCGCCCGGGTGGAGGGCCTGCACGGTGCGCCCGCCGGGCGCCCGCTGGTGATCGCCGCCCCCCCACGGCTGTTCGACCTGCTGCACGATGAGCTCGTCCGCCACGAGGCGGCGCTGGCGCTCGACACCTGGAGCTGACGTGGAGCTGCACGAGGCACCACCGGGAAGTGCTGCGGTGCAAGGACTTGCCGCAGTGGCGATCGACTGCGCCGACCCGCCCAGCCTCGCCGAGTTCTACGGGCGTCTGCTCGGGGCGCCCTGGGTCGTCATGGCGGACGGCGACGCCGGGGTCTACGGCCTGGTTGGCCCGAACATCGACTGCATCCGCGTACCCGAGGGCAAGGTGGTCAAGAACCGCCTCCACCTCGACTTCCGTGCGGCCGACCTGGCGGCGGCGGTGGCGCACGCCGAGTCCCTCGGCGCAACCCGCGCCCCCGACGTGTACGACGGCGACGCCTGGGTCGTGCTGCGCGATCCGGAGGGCAACGAGTTCTGCTTCCTGCGGCCCGGTTCCGACGGCTCGCTCGTCTGGTCGCCATGAGCGTCCGCGCCTGGGGTGTCACCGAGGCCGAGACCCGGCTGCGGTACGGGTGCGACGACCTCGTGCCCGCCCCGGTCCTCGAGCTGTGGCGCGGCGTCACGGTCGAGACCCCGGCCGAGGCGCTCTGGCCGTGGGTGGGTCAGGTCCGGCTCGCGCCCTACTCCTACGACTGGATCGACAACCTCGGGCGGCGCTCGCCACGGGAGCTGCGCGGTCTGCCCGCGCCGGCGGTGGGGGACCGCTTCGCCGGCTCCGGCCGGATCGTCACGGTGTCGCCGGGCGAGGAGCTGACCGCCCAGCTCGGCCGGGCTGGCGGACCGGTTGGTCGGACGCTGATGAGCTACCGCCTGGTGCCCAGCGCCGCCGGCACCCGGCTGCTGCTGAAGGTCGCCGTCGAGGCGGGCGGCCCGCTGACCCGACTGCTTCTTGCGGTGCTGCCGGTTGGCGACCTCGTGATGGCGCGCAAGCAGCTGCTGACCCTCAAAGCACTGTGCGAGAAGGACTCTCAGTCGAGCCGGCGCAGCTCCTTGGCATAGCGCTCGCCGTTCCACACGTACAGCGCGGCGCCGCCCGCGATCATCTCCGGCGTCACGCTGTCGGCCTTGATCTTGGCCGGTACGCCGAGCGCCATCGCGCCGCTCGGCACGTCGAGGTTGTTCGGGCACAGCGCCGACGCGCCGACGAGCGCGCCGCTGTGCACGACGACGTTGTGCAGGACCACGGAGTTCGATCCGACGAGGCAGCGGTCCTCGATGGTGCAGCCCTCGAGGTGGACGAGATGGCCGATGACGCAGTCGTCGCCGACCGTGGTGGGCTCCGTGGCGGTCGCGTGCACGACGCTGCCGTCCTGGATGGAGGTACGCGCGCCGACGGTGATCGTGCCGTAGTCGCCGCGCAGCACCGCGCCGGGCCAGACCGTGGACTGCGGGCCGATCCGCACGTCGCCGATCACGGTGGCGGCGGGGTGCACATACGCGGTGGGGTCGATGTCGGGTACGCGGTCGCCGAGCGCGTAAATCGCCATGACCACAGCCTAGGACCCGCGGCATGCTGACCGGGTGACCTGGGACCTGGTGGATGGGCTCGACGCGTTCGCCCTCGCGGCGGGGGATTTCCTGCGCCGCGACCCGGTGGCGCACACGGTGGTGCTCGGCGTCCTGACGCAGCATGCCGCCGACGTCACCGATGCTGGCGGGCCGCCGATCCTCGCGGTGCTGCGCCACGCGGGGGAGGTCGCCGGGGTGGCATGGCGGACGCCCCCGTACCCACTCGGCGTGACGGACGTCGGCGCCGACGACGCCCGTACGCTCGCGGATCTGCTGGTCTCGGCGCGCCCCGATGTCGCCTCGGCGCCGGCCGTCGCCGGTCCGGCCGGGTCCGCGGAGCCGCTGGCGGCGCGACTGGCTGCGTGCCTCGGGCGCACGTACGCCCCGATGCTCACCGAGACGCTGTACCGCCTCGACGGTGCCGGGTCGATCGTGGCCGATCCGCGGCCGGCACCGCCGGGCCGCTGCCGCGCCGCGACGGAGGCGGACCTGCCGTTGCTTGTGGACTGGCTGCTGGCGTTCGTCGCCGAGGCCGGGACCACGCCGCCGGCCGACGCCGAGGCGCGCATCACCGGCTCGATCCAGGACGCGACGATGTTCGTCTGGGACGACGGCTCGGTCCGGGCGATGGCCGGGGGACGGCCGACCGGCTCGGGGGTGGCCCGGCTCGGGCCGGTCTACACCCCGCCCGCGGCACGCGGGTCGGGCGTGGCGACGGCCCTGGTCGCGGCCGCGTGCCGGCACCTGTTCGCCCGCGGGCTGGCGGTCGTCACCCTGTACGCCGACGACGACAATCCGACCTCGAGCGGGATCTACCGCAGGCTGGGCTTCCGCCCGGTCCTCAGCTGGGTCGAGCTCAGCTTGGTGTGATTGCTCGCCAACATGTCTTGTCCTGCAGTGGTTTCCGTAGGGATAACGCGGTAGGATGCGAACATGCGTTCGAACGGAGCTCGGGGTGCGAGGCACGCTTTCGAGCTGTCGGAGGCGATCGTCGAGTGCGACCGGCGGGTGGCCGCGATCCATGCCGAGCGGGCGACGCTGATCGCGGAGCTACACGCGGTGCTGCCCGACCAGCCGCGCGAGTGGGCCCGCGAGGAGATCTCCGTCTCCTGCCGGGTGTCGTTCGCGGAGGCCGATGCGCGGCTGCGGACCTCGCTGGCCTTGGCGCGCGGCCTGCCGCAGACCAACGCCGCGCTGGCGGATGGAGCGATCAGCTGGCCCCACGCCGTGGCGATCGCCGACGCGACCGATCGGCTCACCGCCTCCGAGGCTCGCTGGGTCGAGCTGGAGGTGCTGAGCGACGAGCGTGCCCGGACGCCGTGGCAGACCGCGTACCGCGCGCGGAGGGCGGCGCTGCAGGTGCACCCGAGGACCGACGACCGGCCCGCGCCGGTCGCCGCCGAGCGGTCGCTGATCGGGTTCCGCGGGCTGCGCGGCGAGGTGTCCTTCGCCCTCACCCTGCCCGCGCCGGAGGCGACGCTGGTGCAGACGTACGTCGATGCCGCCGCCGTGCGGCAGGGCCGCGACGACGACCGGCGCCCCGAGACCCGCCGCGCCGACGCGTTGGTGGACCTGGTCCGCTCGGCATTGGACGCGGGGGTGCTGCCGTCGGGTGGCGACGGCCGGCGACCGCACGTGCAGGTCACCGCCGAGCTGACGGCGCTCGGCGCCGGTCGCTACGGGCTGGCCGAGATCGAGGGGCGGCCCGCGGTCGGCGCGCAGCTGCGGGAGCTGGTCTGCGAGCCCGACCTGCAGGTCACCTGGACCGACGGGGCCGGGACGATCCTCGACCAGGGCCGCAGCACCCGGCTGGTCTCCGCGCGGCTCCGGGCCCGGCTCGAGGCCCGCGACGCGCACTGCCGGTTCCCCGGCTGCGGCGCCCGCGCCCGCCGCTGCCGCGCCCACCACATCCAGCACTGGGCCGACGGCGGCCGGACCGATCTGGCCAATCTGGTCCTGGTCTGCGACCGGCACCACCACGCCGTCCACGACGGCGGCTGGCAGGTCAGCCTGCGCGGCCAAGCGGCAGCCTGGGTCAGCCCCACCGGCCGGGGCGTCGGCGAGATCGCCGACCTCGACCAGCTCGGTGATCCCGACTCCGAGGGCGATCTCGACACCGTCGACCACGACTGGATCAGACCCGAGTGGGAGTTCTACCGTCGGCCTCCGCCGGACGAGCCCCAGCCGGCACAGCCGGTTCCCCTCGTCGCGTCCCCCGAGATTCCGCCGTTCTGAGGCCGGTCGTCCCCGATCCGCCGGATCGGCTCCGTCAAGAGTGGCACCCGGTGACTCGCGTCACGATGCGCGCGTAGCTCTGGCCATTGACCTGTCGGCCGCTTCGCGCCATCGTGGCGCGGGTCAACGCGGCGGTCAGCGGACGCGTGCGACAACCACGCCGGACCCAGCCGCTGGAGGGACCATGCTCGTGACCCGTTTCGACCGCTGCGTCGTCGGCAGTCGGCGCACCACCCTGGCGACAGCCGCGATGGTGCTCGTCGCCGTCGGCCTGCTCGGGCCGGCGACGCGAGCCGCGGCGGCCGCCGGAGGAGGCTGCCGCCCGGCGGTCGAGGATCTTGGCGACCCCTTCGGTGGCCATTTCAGCTATGCCGACGGCGTGAGTTCTGCGGGTGATGTGGCGGGGACCGCCTTCCTACCCAACGGCCGTGCACGAGCGGTGCTCTGGCAGGCCGGCGTGGCCACGAATCTCGGGACGGTAGCGCCGTACGACGAGTCGTTCGCCCATGGCGTGAACGCTCATGGAATCGTCGTCGGGGAGCTCGACCGCAAGCAGACGGACGTCGCACCATTCATCTACGACCACGGGGCGATGCGCCAGCTGCCCGGCCTGGGCGGAGACTTCGGTTACGCGTCCGGCGTCAACGACCGCGGGCAGGTCGTGGGTACCGCCAGTGACGCCTCCGGGCGTCCCCACGCGGTGGTGTGGACCGATGACGGCCGCCGGGTTCACGACCTGGGCATTGCCCCAGGCGATGTCGCCAGCTACGGGAGTGGAATCAACGGTGCCGGCACGGTCGCGGGCGACAGCGACGCGGCCGACCAGAGCGAACGGCCGGCGGTCTTCGGTCACGGTGCCGTCGCGCTCCTGACCACAGCAGCCACCCGCTACGGCGCAGCCGAGGACGTCAACGACGCCGGGCGCGTCATCGGCACGACATTCCTGGCCGACGGCCAGCAACACGCTGCTGTCTGGGGCCCGTTCCGGGCGCGCGGGCGGGACCTCGGCACGCTGCCGGGCGGCACCCGGGCTTCGCTGGTCGACATCGACGACCAGGGTGTGGCCACCGGCGGGGGGAACCTCGGCGTCCACCCGGACCTGACCCACGCGATCATCTGGCCCGGGAGCGGCCCCCTGCTTGCCCTGCGGCCACTCTCCGGGCATTTCGCGCGCGACTTCGCCGTGGCTCGCAAACTGGGCCCCGACGGAGAAGCGGTGGGCGCCAGCCAGAACGCCTCCGGCGACATCCACGCCACGATCTGGACCTGTGCCCTCGACCAGGCGTTCCTGCCGCCACCGCCGAGCGCCGCCGACGTCCCCGCCCGGGCTGCCCCGTCGGTGGCCACCAGTTCGGGCCCGGGCAGTTCGCGGTGGCTCCTGCCGTCGGTCCTGCGCCTGACCTTCCGACCGGCCTAGGGCCGGGGGGCGCGGGTGGGCTGATGGGTCCGGCGCCAGGCCAGGTGGGCCTCCTTGCGGGCTCGGGCGTCCTGGCGCAGGGCCTGGCGCTGCAGCTCGCGACCCAGCTTGCGCCAGGACTCGACCCGCCGGGCGTCGAGCACACCGGCGTGGATCGCGGAAAGCACCCCGCACCCGGGCTCTGACACGTGCGCGCAGTCCGCGAAGCGGCAGTCGGCGGCCAGGTCCTCGACGTCCGCGAAGGCCTGCTCCAGCCCGTCGTCGGCACCAGCCCACAGCGCGACCGCCCGTAGGCCGGGCGTGTCGATGACCACCCCGCCGGTCGGCAGCGGTACGAGCTGGCGGTGCACCGTGGTGTGGCGACCACGGCCATCGCTGCGGATGTCCTGGGTGGCCATGATCTCCTCGCCAGCCAGTGCGTTGACCAGCGTCGACTTCCCCGCACCCGACGCGCCCACGACGGCGAGGGTGTGCCCGACGGTCGCAAGTGCCTGCAGCGCAGGCATCCCCGCACCCGACTGCGCGCTGCACACCAGCACCTCGACGCCCGGGGCGGCCGCGCGCACGGGCTCGGCGTCGGCCACCGCGAGGTCGGCCTTGGTCAGCACGACGACGGGCAGCGCGCCGCTCGACCACACCAGGGTCAGCAGCCGCTCCAGCCGCCCGAGCGCGACGTCGGCGGTCAGCGGTACGGCAATCAGCGCGTGCGTGACGTTCGCGGCGAGCGCCTGCTGGCGCGCCTCCCCTCCCACGTCGGCGCGGCCGAGCAGCGAGCGTCGCGGGAGCAGGGCGGCGATCGCGCCAGCGGCGACCGTGGCCCAGTCGCCGACCGACGGCGGGTACGCCAGCGACCGCGGCACCGAGACCGGCACCGTCCCGTCGGGGCCGGCGTGCACGACGTGCGAGCGCTCGACGCGCACGATCCGGCCGGGGGAGCCGGGCAGGTCGGCGAGATCGGCGACGACGGATGGGTCGGCACCGAGCGAGGAGAGAGAAGTCAACGCGGATTCTCCTGGATGAGCCGCCGCGGCAGTGGTCAGCGCAGCGGGAACGAATGAGGGCAGGGGAAAGCCGGAACCGTCATGGCAGGCCACCTCCCTCTCCGCGCGTCGAGGACCGGACCGTACAACGCGATCACCGGGTCGGGCCAGCGAATTTCAGTGCGCGCGGGCCACGAACTCTCGGCACAGCTGCGCGGTCTGCTCGGGCAGCTCGAACTGCGGTACGTGTCCGCAGTCGTCGAGGACGAGTGACGTCGAGCCCGGCAGCGCGTCGGCGACGTGCCGGGCGAACCCCGGCGGGACGAGCCGGTCGCGCGCCCCCCACAGGAACATCGCCGGTGGCTCGAGCGCGGGCAGGGTGTCCCAGAACCCGTGCAGCCCGAAGGCCTCGTCGAGGTAGATCTGCCGGGCGCAGGCGAAGAACGCCACCCGGTGGTCCCGGCGGGCGAACGTACGGACGAACTCGTCGGCTGCCGCGTCGTACCAGGCATCGGGGAGCCGGTCGGGCTGGGCGAACATCAGCCGCAGCGACCGGACGACCAGGCGGTGCGACACCGGGAGCCGCAGCGAGGCGAGCTCCGGTCGCAGCAGCCGCACCGCGGGCACCATCTGCCGCAGCCGGCGGAAGGCGGGCGATGCGCACAGACCGACGACACCGCTCACGGCCGCCGGTCGCGCCAGCCCGAGCTCCACCGCGATCCGCCCGCCCATGGAGTTGCCGATGACGACCGGCCGCGCCAGGCCGAGCTGTCGGCACAGGTCCATCGCCCACGGGATGTACGCCGAGGGGGCGTACGACATCGGCGGGGCCGCGCTCGCCCCGAACCCCGGCAGGTCCGGGGCGATCACGCGGTGGTCGCAGGCGAGGTCCCACAGCAGCGGCAGCAGCGAGGCGTTCGTCGCCCCGAGCCCGTGCAGCAGCAGGACCGGCGGGCCGTCGCGGGGCCCGGCATCCAGGTACGCCGTGGGGATCCCCGCCACCGTCGCGAGGTTGGCGGTCGGCCACTGCGCCGGTGTCTCGGTCCCCGGGTCGAACAGGCCGTCGAGGGCCATCGTGAGCGACAGGTCCCCGCGGACCAGGACATCGCCGGCCAGGAAGGCCCGGATCCCCGAGTCGGTGCCGGCGATGATCGCCGCGAGCACCTCGGCGCGGCCGCGCACCGTCGAGGTCGGCGGCAGGACCGGCCGGCCGCGGCGCGGGACGAAGCTGCCGTGATGCAGCTCGACGGTGGCCGGTGTGCCGCGGTCGGGCAGGAACAGCACACTGCCCTCGGCGCCGGCGAGCAGCGGACCGGGCGGGGTGTGGCGCAGCCGCTCGCCCAGGGCGGACGTCAGGTCGTAGCGCCCGCGGTGGCCGGCCGCGGGGGCGCTCACCCGAACTCGAACTCGCCGTCGACGCCGGACCGCTCCGCGCGGTAGGCGTCCTCGCCCGGGAAGGTCGGCACGGCCACGACCTTAACCGCGCGGCTGTCACACTGCGCCCGTGCCCACGGCGCTGCACACGGCGCTGCACGCGCTCGTCTTCGTGGCGGGCGCGGCCGCAGTCGGGCTGACCCTGCTCTCGGCCGTGCGCACGGTGATCCTGCCGCGGGCGGTGCCGACCCGGCTCGGTCGGCTGAACGGCGCCGTGGTGGCCTTCCTGTTCCGGGTCGCCAGTGGCCGGGCCCCGAGCTACGAGCGCCGCGACAGCGTGTTCGCGCTGTACGGCCCGGTGACCCTCATGTCGCTGCTGGCCAGCTGGCTGGTGGTCGTCTACCTCGGCGCGAGCGCGGCCTTCTGGGCGCTCGATGACGGCACCTGGCGGCACAGCCTCGAGCTGTCCGGCTCGTCGCTGTTCACCCTCGGCTTCGCCGTGCCGCGCACCGGTCCGCAGACGGCACTGACGTTCGTGGAGGCCTCGATCGGCCTGGTGCTGCTGGCGTTGCTCATCACGTACCTGCCGAGCCTCTACACCGCCTTCAGCCGCCGCGAGCAGGCCGTCAGCCGGCTCGAGGTCCGGGCCGGCTCGCCGCCGAGCGGCGCGGAGATGGTCTGGCGGGCGTACGCGATCGGGTCGGGCGAGCGGGTGCTGCGCGAGACCTTCGCGGCCTGGGAGAACTGGTTCATCGACATCGAGGAGACGCACTCGACGTTTCCCACGCTGGTGTTCTTCCGCAGCCCGCAGCCGGACCACTCGTGGGTCACCTCGGCCGGCGCCGTCCTCGACGCGGCCGCCCTCCTCGCATCCTCGGTGGAAGGCGAGCGGCAGGCCGAGGCGCAGCTGGTGATCAGGGCGGGCCGGCTCGCGCTGTCCCGGATCGCCGAGTTCCAGGGGGTACGGCTGCCCGCGGCGATCCGCAGCGGAGACCCGGTCACGGTCTCCCGCGACGAGTACGAGGAAGCGCTGGCCCGGATCGCGGAGTCGTCCGCGCCGGTGGTCGCCGACCACGATGCCGGGTGGGCCGCCTTCGCCGGGTGGCGGGTCAACTACGACGTGCCGATCGTGGCCCTCGCGGCGATCACCTACGCGCCGTACGCCCCGTGGTCCTCGGACCGGTCGCTGTCCTCGGGCGACCGCCGGCGGGTGTGGTCGCGGGTCAGGGGTGCCGGAGCTGGTCGATGATCAGCGGTGCGATCGTGTCGACCGCGTTCTGCAGCATCCAGTGGTCGGACCCTCGCAGGATCTCGAAGCGGTACGGCGCCTCGACGAAGCGCCCGCAGCCGGTCGCCGCGGCGCGGGTCACGTACTCGTCCCGGTCCGCCCACACGTAGGTGGTGGGCACGGTGACCGGCGCCGCGCTGGCGCGGGGGGGCGCGAACGGCAGCCCGCGGTACCAGTTGACCGCCGCGGTGAACGCGCCCGGCTCGGCCAGCAGGGTGAGCATGCGGTCGGCCTCCCCAGCCGGCATGCCGCTGCCCACCAGCGTCCGGCGCAGCGCCGCCGCCCCGCGCGGGGTCCCCGGCCCCATCGCCCACTCCGGCACCCGCGGCAGCTGGAACGCGAGCATGTACCAGGAGTGCAGCAGCTGCGTGCTGCGCACGGTGGACCGCAGGATCGAGCCGGCGTGCGGCACCGAGAGCGCCGTCAGGGTCGCCACGCGGTCGGGGTGCCGTGCGGCCAGCGCCCAGCCGACGACCGCCCCCCAGTCGTGGCCGACGACGTGCGCGCGGTCCGCGCCGGCCGCGTCGATCGCCGCCACTGCGTCCGCCACCAGCTCGTCGACCGCGTACGCGCGTCGACCCGTGGGCCGCGCGCCGGGGGAGTACCCGCGCTGGTCCGGGGCGAGCGTGCGGTAGCCCGCGTCGTGCAGCCGCGGGGCGACCAGCTCCCAGGAGCGACCCGACTGCGGGAAGCCGTGCAGCAGGAGCACGACCTCGCCGTCGCCCGGTCCCTCGTCCAGGACGTCGAAGGTCAGGGCGCCGCGGGTGAAGGTCTGCATGTCGGGATCCTGACAGCCCTCAGACCGCCGCCGCCGCGTCCTGTGCGGCGTCGGCCAGCGCCGCCGCGAGCAGGTACGGGTGCCGGGTCGAGACGAGCCAGTAGGGCAGGTCGTCGGGGTCATCGACGTCGAGCAGCACCGCGGTGGGGATCCAGCTGCGGGTGCATCGGTAGAGGGCGTCGTTGCGCTGCCGCAGCGCGCGCCGGGTCTCCTCCGCGTCCAGCACGGCGACCGCGCGTACCCGTGCGATCGGCAGCCGCCAGCGCCCGGCCCGGATCGCGCCGCCGGAGACCTCGACGATCCGGCTCCCGTACCGACCGACCACCAGCTCGCCCGCGATCGCGAAGCCGAGCACCACCCAGAACTGCGCCAGCAGCCCGCCGGCCAGGAACGAGGACTCCAGCCCGATGACGATCGAGACCGCGACCACGACGGGGTGGGCCCACCAGGGCACCGAGAGCTGCTCGCGGAAGCCGTCCGGCCGCACGGGGTCGCGCACGGCGTCGATCGTCGCACGCCCCGGTATCCTCGCGCCGTGTCCGACCCCGAGGTGCCCGTTCGGCTGCTCGAGGAGGGCCTGCCCCTGCCTGCGTACGCCCACCCCGGCGACGCGGGGGCCGACCTGGTCACCCGGATCCCGGTGACCCTCGCCCCGGGCGAGCGCGCGCTGGTGCCGACCGGAGTGGCGCTGGCGCTGCCGGACGGGTACGCCGGCTTCGTCCACCCGCGCTCCGGGCTGGCCAGCCGTCTCGGGCTCGGCATCGTCAACGCGCCCGGGACGGTCGACGCCGGCTTCCGAGGGGAGATCATGGTGGCGCTGGTCAACCATGACCGGAACGCGCCGATCATCCTGGCGCGGGGTGAACGCATCGCCCAGCTGGTGGTGCAGCGGGTGGAGCGCGTCGCCTTCACGCCCGTCGCGGCGCTGCCGGAGTCCGTCCGCGGCGAGCGCGGGCACGGATCGACCGGGAGGTAGCGGTGTTCCGCCGCAGACGCACGACCGAGGACGGCGCGTTCGAGACCGACGAGGGCCCGGACGAGCCGACCGAGCCGACCGAGCCGACCGAGCTGCCGTCCCCGCCGCCGCGGCCGCAGGGCCCCTGGGACGAGGACGACGCGCCGGCGGACGAGGTGACGCGGGTCGACCTCGGCGGTCTGCGGGTGCCCGTCGACGGCACCCGCGAGCTGCGCGTCGACGTCGACCCCGAGTCCGGGCAGGTGGTGTCGGTGACCCTCGCGACGCCGACTTCTTTGATGCAGGTCGGCGCCTTCGCCGCGCCGCGCTCCAGCGGCATCTGGGCGGAGGTCCGGGCGGAGATCGCGGACTCGCTCGGCGCCGGTGGCGGCCATGCGCAGGAGGTCACCGGTCCGTACGGCACCGAGCTGCACGCCCAGGTGCCCACCGACGTCGCCGGGCAGCTGGCGCCTACCCGGTTCGTCGGCGTCGACGGGCCGCGCTGGTTCGTGCGCGGGATGATCCAGGGCCTGGCTGCGACCGACCCCGCCGCCGACACCGGCCTGCTCGAGGTGTTCGGCCAGCTGGTCGTCTGCCGGGGAGGCGAGGCGATGGCCGTGCGTGACCCGCTGCCGCTGCGGCTGCCCGAGGGGATCGAGACCCTCCCTGAGCCGGCGGAGAAGGAGCCGGCGCCCGACCTGTCGCTGCTCGAGCGCGGGCCGGAGATCACCGAGACGCGCTAGAGCGGAGCCTCAGTCGCCCAGGGCGGCCGCGCCGAGGTCGGGCAGCCCCCCGGTAGCCAGGGTGGCGACCAGCCGCGAGCCGGACAGGAGCGCCGCCCAGCGTTGGGCCACCGCCTCGGGGTGCATGAGGTCGCCGGTCAGGACCACGACGGTCGCGGGGACCCGTATGGCGGCCAGCTCCTGCTCGGTCGGGCCGCGGGAACGGGCGACGCCCCGCAACGCCGCGACGAGGCGATCAGGATCGTGCTGTGGCCAGGACGCGGCCAGCGCGTCCGCGACCCATCCAGGGTGCTCGGTCCGGATCCGGGCGAGCGCAGCGGGCACCCCCATCCGGCCGAGCTCGTCGGCCTGTGCCGCCGTCGCGGCGGCGATCGGGCCCGGCGGCCCGGTCCACGCCGGCATGACCAGCGCGAGCCGGTGCACGTACGCCGGCAGCCCCGCCGCCGCCCACCGGACGACCTGGTGGGCGCCGTAGGAGATGCCGGCCACCAGCGACGGGCGTACCCGCGCGACCGTGTCGGCGAGCACCGCCCGGTCGCGCCCGCCGTCGTCGTCCACCCACGCAGCCGGCCCGTGCCCGGCAAGCCAGAAGGAGGTCGCCTCCCGGCCCGCGAACGCCGCCACGGCGACGGCCGGTGACGAGCCGGCACCGTGCGCCACCACCACCCTCGTCACCGGGGTATCCAGGACCGACGCTCGCTACGATGGGGGTTCCAGCACCGGAGGGTGGTCATGGGTACGGGTCTGAAGGGCCGACTCCGCCGCTTCGGCGAGACGCAGGCCGAGCGCGACGCCGCGTCGTTGGCCGAGCGCTGTGCCAGCCGCGGGGCGACCGCGGTGACGGCCTGCCAGGTGGGCCAGGTCGTGTCCGTCGCCGGCACCGTCCGCTCCGTCCGGCTGGCGCCGCTGGCCGGCACGCCGACGTTCGAGGTGGACCTGTTCGACGGCTCCGGCACCGTGCGCCTGGCGTTCCTCGGCCGCCGCTCGGTGCGGGGGCTCGAGGCCGGCCGCGCGCTGGTGGCCTCCGGCCGGCTGACCACCCGGGACGGGCGCATGACCGTGTTCAACCCCCGCTACGAGCTGCTCGAGCCGCGCGACTGACCTCAGCCACCCGCGAGGGTGCGCTCCAGTCAGCCACCCGCGAGGGTGCGCTGCAGCTCGGCTTCCACCGCCGGCGTGGTGGTCACCGCCAACAGCTCGTCGCCGGCCTCGAACGGCGCGTCCGGGGTGGGTACCACCACTCGCCCGTCGCGGAGGATCGCCACCAGTGCGCAGTCCTCGGGCAGCTGCACCGACCCGACCGACCGGCCGACCACGGGGGCGTCCTCGGCGAGGGTGACCTCGACCAGCGAGGCGTCCCCCTGCACGAAGCGCATCAGCCGGACGATGTCGCCCACGCTCACCGCCTCCTCCACCAGCGCCGTCAGCATCCGGGGTGTGGACACCGAGACGTCCACCCCCCAGGACTCGTTGAACAGCCACTCGTTCTTGGGGTGGTTGACCCGGGCCACGACCCGGCCGACGCCGTACTCGGTCTTGGCCAGCAGGGCCACCACGAGATTGGCCTTGTCGTCGCCGGTGGCTGCCACCATCACGTCGTAGCCGGCCAGCTCCGCCTGCTCGAGCGCGTCGATCTCACAGGCGTCGGCCCACAGCCAGCTCGCACCGGGCACGGTCGCCTCCTTGAGCGCCCGCAGCTCCCGCTCGATGAGCAGCACGCTGTGCCCGTGCATCAGCAGCTCGGCCGCGATCGAACGGCCCACGTTGCCGGCGCCGGCGATCGCCACCTTGAGGGCGCGCATCAGCCGTCCTCGGGGTCGCGGGCGTAGAGCTCGGCGATCTCGCCCACCCGGGCATGCTCGACGGCGAGGTGCACCACGTCCCCGTCCTGCAGCAGCGTCTTGTACGTGGGGACCAGCGCCTCGCCGAAGCGGGTGAGCGACACGACCCGGACCCCGCCAGCCGCCTCGACGGCGCGCACCGACCGCCCGACCCAGGCGGGCGCGAACGGGACGCGCGCGACGGTCACCACACCGCTGGGGTCGGACCACTCCTCGACCGGCTCGGGCTGGATCAGTCGAATCGTCTGCTCCGCAGTCCAGCGGACGGTCGCGACGGTCGGGATCCCCAGCCGGGTGTAGACCTCGGCCCGCCGCGGGTCGTAGATGCGGGCGACCACGTTCCCGACGCCGAAGGTCTCTCGGGCGACCCGCGCGGCGATGATGTTGGAGTTGTCACCGGAGGACAGCGCGGCGAAGGCCCCGGCCTGCTCGATGCCGGCCTCGACCAGGGTGTCGCGGTCGAAGCCGACGCCGTGGACGGTGCGGCCGGTGAAGCTGTCGCCCAGCCGCTTGAACGCGCCGGCGTTCAGGTCGACCACCGCCACGCTGTTGCCGCGCGCGGACAGTCGCCGGGCGACCGCCGACCCCACCCGGCCGCAGCCGAGAACCACCACGTGCACGCCCGCTCCTGACCATCGGCCGGCGCGATGCCGGTGACGCCGATGGTAGAGACCGCCGGGCGGGAGCCGCCGCCGCCGCCCCTCGCCGGGCCGTTAGCGTGGGCGCGGTGGGAGCGCTGCCGGAGGGCCGACCGGTGACGGCCGCGGCCGTCCTCGAGCTCACGGTCGGGGCGCCCGGGCACGGCGGGGTCTGCATCGCCCACGCGCCCGACGGTCGGGTGGTGTTCGTCCGGCACGCGCTGCCCGGCGAGCGGGTGCGCGCGGTGGTCACCGCCGCGCGGACGTCGTGGCTGCGGGCCGACGCGATCGAGGTGCTCGAGGCCTCGCCCGACCGGGTCGTCCCGCCGTGCCGGTTCGCCGGCCCCGGGGCCTGCGGCGGCTGCGATCTCCAGCACGTCACGCCGTCGGCGCAGCGGTCGTGGAAGGCCGCCATCGTCGCCGAGCAGCTGCAGCGGCTGGCGGGCCTGACGGTGGCGGTGGAGGTCGAGGAGCTGCCCGGCGGCGCCTTGGGATGGCGTACGCGGGTGGCGTACACCGTGGGTCAGGACGGCCGCGCGGGCCTGCTGGCGCACCACTCGCACACCGTGATCCCGGTGGACGTCTGTCTGATCGCGGATCCGCGGATCACCGCCGTCGACGTCCCCGGCCGCCGGTGGCCCGGGATCGGCTCGGTGGAGGTCGCCGTGGCCGGCGCCCGGCACCGGGTGGTCGCCCGTCCGCCTCGCGGCCGGCCGCGGGTGGAGGGCCCGGCGGCGCTGACCGAGTCGGTGGCCGGCCGCGATTTCGCCGTGCACGGCTTCTGGCAGGTGCATCCGGCGGCGGCGCAGGCGCTGTCGGCGGCGGTCGTCACGGCGCTGCGGCCGCGGCCGGGCGAGCGCGCGCTCGACCTGTACGCGGGCGCCGGGCTGTTCGCCGCGGCCCTCGCCGACGCGGGGTGCGCGGTGGTGGCGGTCGAGGGCTCCCGGCAGGCAGCCGCCGACTGCGCGGCCAACGTACCGACCGCCGACGTCCGCCACGGGGAGGTCGAGGCCGTGCTGACATCGATGCAGAGTGGCGTGCCCGATGCGGTCGACCTGGTGGTGCTCGACCCGCCGCGGGTAGGGGCCGGCGCCGCCGTGGTCGCGGGAGTCGCCGCCCTGCGGCCGCGGGCGGTGGCCTACGTCGCGTGCGACCCGGCCGCGCTGGCCCGGGATGTGGCGTACTTCGCCGGCCACGGGTTCGGACTGACCGGGCTGCGGGCGTTCGACTGCTTCCCGATGACCCACCACGTCGAGTGCGTGGCCCTGCTGGAGCCGCGGCCGCGCTCGTGAGTGCCGCCCCGCCGGCCCGCGCTCAGCGCAGGCCGTCGGCCAGCGGCCCCAGGGCGAGCATGGGCGCGAAGGACAGCATCGAGACCACCAGCGCCGTGGCGGCGGCCAGCCAGACGAACGAGGGTGAGTGTGTCGGCAGGGCGCCCGAGGTGGAGACCGCCCGCTGCCGGGCGAAGGCGCCGCCGAGGGCGACCACGAAGATCATGGGGAGATAGCGGGCCACCAGCATCACGATGCCGAGCACGACGTTCCAGAACGGGCTGTTGGCCGAGAGCCCCGCGAACGCGCTGCCGTTGCTGTTGGCCGCACTGGTGATGGCATAGACGCCCTCCGACAGCCCATGGGCGCCGGTGTTCAGGAATCCCGCCCGACCACGGGGCACGGCGACGACGACCGCGCTGGCGACGAGCAGGACCGCAGGCGTCGCCAGGGCGTACAGGGCCACCAGGCTGATCTCGCGTTTTCGGACGCGCTTGCCGAGATAGGCGGGCGTGCGGCCCACCATCAGACCGCCGAGGAACACCGCCAGCAGGGCGACCATGATCAGGCCGTAGAGTCCGCTGCCGCCCCCACCGGGGCTGACCTCCCCGAGCATCATCGTGGCCATCAGGACCCCGCCGCCGAGCGCGGTGAACGAGTCGTAGCTGGCATCCGCGGCGCCGTCGGCGCTGGACGTCGCGGCCACCCCGAACAGGGTGGAGGTGGCGACCCCGTTACGCACCTCGGTGCCTTCGGTGGCCGAGCCGACCGCGGCCGGGACTGTGCCGTGGGTGCCGTGCTGGGCGGCCAGCCCCGCGCCCAGGGACAGGGCGAACAGGAGGCTCATCACCGCCGCGAGCGCCCAGCCCTGACGACGGTCCCCGACCATCCGGCCGTACGCGCGCGGGAAGGCCGAGGGGATCAGGAGCATCAGGACGATCTCCACGAGGTTCGCCCAGGAGCCGGGGTCCTCGAAGGGATGCGCGCTGTTGGCGTTGAAGGCGCCGCCGCCGTCACCCGTCAGCAGCTTGGCCGACTCCCAGCTGGCGACCGGGCCACCCGGCACGGCCTGGTGGCCGCCGGCCAGCGGCAGCACTGCGTGCGCGCTGTGGAGGTTCTGGACGACGCCGAAGCCGAGCAGGACCAGGGCGCCGACGGTGGCCAGGGGGAGCACGAGCCGGGTGCACCCCCGCGTGACGTCGACCCAGAAGTTGCCCAGCCGGTCTGTCTCGGAGCGCGTCAGCCCGCGTACCAGGGCGACCGCGGCGGCCATGCCCACCGCGACCGACAGGAAGGCCTCGGTGCCCAGCCCCAGGCCGAGGGCGAGATGCCCGAGCGTCGACTCACCCGCGTACGACTGCCAGCTGGTGTTGGTGGTGAAGCTGATCGCCGTGTTGAACGCGAGGTCCGGGGACATGCCGGGGTGGCCCAACGACAGCGGCAGGTGTGCCTGCAGTCGCAGGACCAGGTACAGCAGGCCGACGCCCACGAGGCTGAACGCCAGCAGCGAGCGCAGGTAGACGGGCCAGCGCTGGTCGGCGTCCGGGTCGACACCCGCCAGCCGGTAGGCGACCCGCTCGACCCGCCAGTGCCCCCGGGTGGTGAACACGCGCGCGATGTAATTGCCGAGGGGTACGTGCACGGCCGCGAGCACCGCCACGATGAGGACGACCTGCAAGGTCGCAGCCATCTGCTGCCTCCGTCGGGCAGGGGCGTGTGCGCACCGGTCCCCGCGCCGACCGCCTCGTGATCAAGGGGTGCGCGGCGGTAGGGTAGCGCCGATCCCGGCTGGTCCGCTCCCTGAAGCCGTACCTGTGAGTGGAGGCCCGGTGCGCCCCGTTTCGCTGTGGATCCCGCCCTGGCGGCGCGAGGCCCTGCGGACCACGCTCTGGGTGATCCCCCTGCTGCTGACCCTCGGTGCGGTCGCGCTGTTCGCGGTCACGTACGCGATCGACCAGCGGATCTACCGCGACGGCTCCGTCCTGCCGTCGTGGGTGCGCCAGGAGAGCGCCGACGGTGCGCGCCAGCTGCTCAGCGCACTGGCCGCCGGGGTGATCACCGTGCTCGGCGTGGTCTTCTCGGTCACCATCGTCGCGCTGACCCTCGCCTCGCAGCAGTTCGGCCCCCGGATGCTGCGCAACTTCATCCGCGACCTCGGCACCCAGCTGACGCTCGCCAGCTTTGTCGCGACGTTCGTGTACGCGCTGCTGACCCTCGGTGCGATCGGCGGTGGTGACCGGGACGTGGTGTTCGTCCCGCAGGTCTCGGTGACCGTCTCGCTGATCCTGGTCTTCGGCAACATGCTGGTGCTGATCTACTTCATCCACCACATCACCGTGTCGATCCAGCTGCCCGTCGTCATCTCGTCCATCGCCGCGAACCTGTCGCGGGCCATCGACATCCAGTTCCCCGTTCCGCGCGAGGCGGGACTGGACCAGGCCCTGCCGACCGGCCGCTCGGTGGCCGACCTGACCGGCCTGCTGACCGCCGAGGGAGCGGTGGTGACCACCAGCAAGAGCGGCTACCTGCAGTTCGTGGGCTACGCACAGCTGGTGAGCCTGGCGGCCTCCTACGACGCCGTCGTGCAGCTGCTCTACCGACCGGGTCACTTCGTCACCCACGGACTGCCGATGGCCCGGATCTGGCCGCCGACGGCGTCCGAGGCGGTCGAGGTGGCACTCCGCCGGTCGCACATCACCGGGCCGCACCGGACGCTCGACCAGGACCCGGTGTTCGCCATCGACCAGCTGGTGGAGATCGCGATCCGGGCGCTCTCGCCGGCGGTGAACGACCCCTTCACCGCGTTGACGTGCATCGACTGGCTCGCCGACGGGCTGTGCACGGTGTCCGAACGAGGGCTGCCTGACGGGGTGCACCGGGACCGGCGCGGGGTCGTGCGCATCATCGAGCTGGGCCCGAGCTACGCACGGATGGTCAACCGCGCCTACGACAAGATCCGCCAGGCCGGTGCCGCGATGCCGGCCGTGTCGATCAGGTTGCTGGAGAGCCTGGCGAAGGTCTGGGCGTACAGCGGCACCGACGCCCAGCGGGCAGTGCTGCTGCGGCAGGCCGACATGGTCTGGCGGGCCAGTGCGGCCGCTGTCACCGAGCCCGGCGACCTGGCCGAGATCCGCCGCCGGTACGACGGGCTGCGGGTGCCGGTCGACCCCGGGTAGCCGCGGCTGCCGCCACCGCGGGCGGGGTCGCCGTGAGGAATGCGTGAGGGCGGCGTGTGCTCGCCGTACGGACCGGCCGGTACGCCCTGGATTCGCGATTCAGTCCGTCGGTGCCCGCGTTCGGGCCGTCGAACAGGAGGCGTCAATGGGCGACGTACGCGCGATCGTGATCACCCTGGTGGTGTTCGCGCTGCTGGCCCTCGCGGCGAAGGGGATCGAGAAGCTGTGAGCGGTGACAACATCGTCGGCCTGATCCTGGCCGTCGGGCTGACCATCTTCCTGATCGTGGCGCTGCTGTTCCCGGAGCGGTTCTGATGAGCAGCACCAACGTGTCCGGGCTCGTCTTCATCGGCAGCCTGATCGTCGCCCTGGTGGTGACCTACCGGCCGTTCGGCGACTACATGGCCCGGACCTTCAGCAGCAGCAAGCACCTGCGCGTCGAGAAGACCGTCTACAAGGCGGTCGGCATCGACCCGGACGCCGACCAGACCTACGGCACCTACCTGCGGTCGGTGCTCGCGTTCAGCCTGGTCTCGGTGGGCCTGCTGTACGCGATCATGCGCGTGCAGCACGCGCACATCTTCGGACACCCGTACGCCGTCCCGCAGATGGATGCCGACCAGTCGTTCAACACCTCGGCTAGCTTCATCACGAACACGAACTGGCAGAGCTACTCCGGCGAGAACGCACTGTCCTACGGCGCCCAGATGGCCGGCCTCGCCGTGCAGAACTTCCTGTCCGCCGCGGTGGGCATCTCAGTGGCCATCGCCCTGGTCCGCGGCTTCGCCCGTAACCGGACCGAGCGGATCGGCAACTTCTGGGTGGACCTGGTCCGCACCACCGTCCGCATCCTGCTGCCGGTCTCCTTCATCGCCGCGATCGTCCTGGTCGCCGGTGGGGCGGTGCAGAACTTCCACCACTACACCACGGTCAACACCATTGCCGGTGGCACGCAGACCATCCCCGGCGGCCCGGTGGCCAGCCAGGAGGCGATCAAGCAGTTCGGCACCAATGGCGGCGGCTTCTTCAACGCCAACAGCGCCCACCCCTTCGAGAACCCGACGAACTGGACCAACTGGCTGCAGATCTACCTGCTGCTCGCGGTCTCGTTCTCGTTGCCGCGTGCCTTCGGCCGGATGGTCGGTGACGTCCGGCAGGGCCGTGCGATCGTCGCGGTGATGGGGCTGCTGCTCGTCCTGTCGACGGGCCTCGTGGTGGGAGCGCAGGCGGCCCACCACGGAACCGTGCCGGTGGCGGTCGGCTCGTCCACGGAGGGCACAGACACCCGCTTCGGCGTGCCGCAGTCGGCGACGTTCGCGGCGGCGACGACCACGACCTCGACCGGCGCGGTCGACAGCTTCCACGACTCGTACACCAGCCTGGGCGGAGCGGTTCTGCTGCTCGACATGATGTACGGCGAGATCGCGCCCGGCGGGACGGGGTCGGGCCTGTACGGCATGTTGGTCCTGGCCATCCTGTCGGTGTTCCTGGCCGGTCTCATGGTCGGGCGGACACCGGAGTACCTGGGCAAGAAGATCGGTAGCCGTGAGGTCAAGTTCGCCTCGCTGTACATCCTCACGACGCCGTCGCTCGCCCTGGCCGGCACCGCCCTCGCCATGGCGCTGCCGGGGGAGCGCGCCTCGATGCTGAACTCCGGGGCCCACGGGCTGTCCGAGGTGCTGTACGCCTTCACCTCCGCCGCCAACAACAACGGCAGCGCGTTCGCCGGGATCAGCGTCAACACCGTCTGGTACAACATCGCGCTCGGCGTCGTGATGCTGCTCGGGCGACTGCTGCCCATCGTCTTCGTGCTGGCCCTGGCCGGGTCCCTTTCGCGACAGCGACCGGTGCCCGTGTCGGAGGGCACGCTCCCCACGCACCGCGTGCAGTTCGTCGGCCTACTGACCGGCGTCGCGGTGATCGTGGTCGCCCTGACCTACTTCCCGGCGCTGGCGTTGGGCCCGCTCGCGGAGGGCCTGCACTGATGACCACCTCCCACGACAACCCCTGCAGCGACAAGGAGTCCGGCCGATGACAGCCGCCAGCGTCGAGGGCGCCCCGCGGCGCGTGCAGGGCGGGTTGCTGGACCCCACGCAGCTGCTGCGCTCGCTGCCGGACGCGGCCCGCAAGCTCGACCCGCGGACCCTCTACAAGAACCCGGTCATGTTCATCGTGGAGATCGGCTCGATCTTCACGACGGTGCTCGCGGTGCAGCAGCACTCGGCGTTCGCGATCCTCATCGCCGTCTGGCTGTGGCTCACCGTCGTGTTCGCGAACCTGGCCGAGGCCGTCGCGGAGGGTCGCGGCAAGGCCCAGGCGGAGGCCCTCCGCAGGACCCGCACGGACACGATGGCGCGCCGGCTGGTCGACCCGGCCAAGCACGCCGGCGCGGAGGAGCTGGTGCCCGCGCCGCAGCTGCGGCAGGGCGACCTCGTCGTCTGCGAGGCCGGCGACATGGTCCCGGGCGACGGCGACGTGATCGACGGCGTGGCCAGCGTCGACGAGTCCGCGATCACCGGCGAGTCGGCACCGGTCATCCGCGAGTCCGGCGGCGACCGGTCCTCGGTCACCGGGGGCACCAAGGTGCTGTCCGACCGCGTGGTCATCGCGATCACCCAGAAGCCGGGTGAGAGCTTCATCGACCGCATGATCGCCCTCGTCGAGGGCGCGAGCCGGCAGAAGACCCCCAACGAGATCGCGCTGAACATCCTGCTGGCCAGCCTCACGATCATCTTCCTGCTGGCGACGGCGACCCTGCAGCCACTCGCGATCTTCTCCAAGGCCAACCTGCCGGGGATCCCCGACAGCTCGGCCCTCAACCAGAACGGGGTCACCGGCATCGTCCTGGTGTCGCTGCTGGTCTGCCTGATCCCCACCACGATCGGCGCGCTGCTGTCCGCGATCGGCATCGCCGGCATGGACCGGCTCGTCCAGCGCAACGTGCTGGCGATGAGCGGCCGCGCGGTCGAGGCCGCCGGCGACGTGAACACGCTGCTGCTGGACAAGACCGGCACGATCACCCTGGGCAACCGGCAGGCGAGCGAGTTGATCGCGGTCGGCGGGGTGGCTTCCGACCGGCTCGCCGAGGCGGCACAACTCTCGTCGCTGGCGGACGAGACGCCGGAGGGCCGCTCCATCGTCGTGCTGGCCAAGGAGCGGTACGGCCTGCGCGAGCGGCCCGTGCGCGGGGCGGTCTTCGTCCCCTTCACCGCACAGACGCGGATGAGCGGCGTGGACGTCGACGGCCGGGAGGTACGGAAGGGCGCCGCCGGCTCGGTGATCGCCTGGGTCCAGGGCAACGGCGGCACCGTCCCGGCCGAGACCGCCGAGGTTGTCGACGGCATCTCCGCCTCGGGTGGCACCCCGCTGCTGGTGGCGGAGAAGTCCGGCCGGACGGCGACCGTGCTCGGGGTCGTGCACTTGAAGGACGTCGTCAAGTCGGGTATGCGCGAGCGGTTCGACGAGATGCGTCGGATGGGCATCCGGACCGTGATGATCACCGGCGACAACCCGCTGACCGCCCGGGCCATCGCCGAGGAGGCAGGGGTCGACGACTTCCTGGCCGAGGCGACGCCGGAAGACAAGATGGCGCTGATCAAGCGGGAGCAGGAGGGCGGGAAGCTCGTCGCGATGACGGGGGACGGCACCAACGACGCCCCGGCACTCGCCCAGGCCGACGTCGGGGTCGCGATGAACTCGGGCACCTCGGCCGCCAAGGAGGCCGGGAACATGGTCGACCTCGACTCCAACCCGACCAAGCTCATCGAGATCGTCGAGATCGGCAAGCAGCTGCTGATCACGCGCGGGTCGCTGACCACGTTCTCGATCGCCAACGACGTGGCGAAGTACTTCGCCATCATCCCGGCAATGTTCGCGGCCGTGTATCCCGGGCTCGACAAGCTGAACATCATGCGGCTGCACTCGCCGCAGTCGGCGATCCTGTCGGCCGTCATCTTCAACGCGCTGATCATCGTCGCGCTGATCCCGCTGGCCCTGCGTGGCGTGCGGTACACGCCGAGCAGCGCCAGCGCCATGCTCCGCCGCAACCTCGCCATCTACGGGGTCGGCGGCCTGATCGCCCCGTTCGCCGGCATCAAGATCATCGACCTGCTCATCCAGTTCATCCCCGGGATCCGGTGACTGTCATGCGTTCGCTTGCCTTCCTTCGTCAGCACCTCGCGGCCCTGCGCCTGCTCGTGGTGGCCACCGTCGTCCTGGGCATCGGCTATCCGCTGGTCGTCCTGGGGGTCGCACAGATCCCGGGCCTGAAGCACCGGGCCGACGGCTCCCTCGTCACGGTCGGCGACAAGGTGGTCGGGTCCAGCCTGCTGGGTCAGGAATTCCTGGATGCCCAGGGCAACCCGCTCAAGCAGTACTTCCAGTCGCGGCCGTCCGACGCCGGCGACGGGTACGACCCCACCGCCTCCAGCGCCAGCAACCTCGGCCCGGAGAGCATCGTCGACACCCTGCCCGATCCCTCGGTCAAGGGGGACACCGGGACGCAGAGCCTGCTCACGCAGGTCTGCGCCCGCAGCCTCGCCGTCGGCCAGCTCGAGGGCGTCAGCGGAGCACGCCCCTTCTGCACCCCAGACGGGGTGGGGGCCGTCCTGGCGGTCTTCTACGCGGGCCCCGGGTTCAAGGGGACGGTCACCAAGGTCGTGAGCCTGAACCAGGCGTGCCCGGCCAAGCCCTTCCTCGCCAGCTACGACGGGGTGGCCGTGCAGTGCGCCGTCTTCGGGGGCGACTACTCGCTCGGCAAGGTGGTGCCCATCCGTGGCGACGCGCCGGCAAACCCGGCCGTGCCCGCCGACGCGGTGACCGCCAGCGGCAGTGGCCTCGATCCGGACATCAGCCCGGCGTACGCGAGGCTGCAGGAGCAGCGCGTTGCCGCGGCGCGCGGTATCACCGTCGCGCAGGTCGCGGCCCTGGTGCACAAGCACACCGCCGACCGAGCGCTGGGCTTCCTCGGCGAGCCGGCCGTCGATGTGCTCGACCTGAACATCGACCTGGACCGCACGTACCCCGCACACTGATCCCATGCGGGGCACGCTGCGCGTCTATCTCGGCTGTGCGCCGGGAGTCGGCAAGACCTACGCCATGCTCGATGAAGGGCACCGCCGAGAGGCTCGCGGCACCGACGTCGTCGTCGCCTACGTCGAGACCCACGGTCGACAGCACACTGCGGCGAAGCTCGAGGGACTGGAGGTCGTGCCCCGGCGCGGCCTGCAGTACAAGGGGTCGGACTTCGAGGAGATGGACCTCGACGCGGTTCTGATCCGGGGTCCCCAGGTGGCGCTGGTCGACGAGCTGGCGCACACCAATATCCCCGGATCGCGGCACGACAAGCGCTGGCGGGACGTCGAGGAGCTGCTCGCCGCCGGCATCGACGTGGTCACGACGGTCAATGTCCAACACCTCGAGAGCCTGAACGACGTCGTCGAGGCGATCACCGGAGTGCCGCAGCGCGAGACCGTGCCGGACGCGGTCGTCCGGGCGGCCGACCAGATCGAGCTCGTCGACATGAGCCCCGAGTCGCTCCGGCGGCGGATGGCGCACGGCAACGTGTACGCGCCGGAGAAGGTCGACGCCGCGCTCGGCAACTACTTCCGGGTCGGCAACCTCACCGCGCTGCGGGAGCTCGCCCTGGTGTGGCTCGCCGGAAACGTCGACGACCGCCTCCAGCGCTACCGCGAGGAGCACGGCATCGACCGCGGGTGGGAGACCCGCGAACGCATCGTCGTCGCGCTCACCGGGGGTCCGGAGGGCGAGGTGCTGCTGCGCCGGGCGGCAAGGATCGCCGCCCGGGGCACCGGCGGCGAGCTGCTCGCCGTCCACGTCGCACGCAGCGACGGCCTGGCGGGCGAGGGCGTCGCCGGGCTCGCGGCGCAGCGCACGCTGCTGGAGTCGCTCGGCGGCTCCTACCACTCGGTGGTCGGTGACGACGTCCCGGCGGCGATCCTCGACTTCGCCCGGTCCGTGGACGCGACCCAGGTGGTGATCGGTGCCAGCCGGCGCGGGCCGCTCGCGGCGGCCCTCACCGGCCCGGGGACGGGCGGCACCATCACCCGGCTGTCGGGCTCGATCGACGTGCACGTGGTGAGTCACGACTACGTGGGGCGCCGCCGCCTCCTGCCCCCGGTGACCGGTGGACTCTCGACCCGGCGGCGGGTGGCCGGTCTCGTCGTGGCCATCGTCTTGTTGGGCGGCCTCACCGCGATCAGCGCGGCCCTGCGTTCCGACCTCTCGCTGTCCAGCGACCTGCTGCTGTTCCTGCTCGCCGTCGTCGTGGTCAGCCTGGTCGGTGGCTTCTGGCCCGCGCTCGCGGCCGCGCTGGTGGGAAGTCTGCTGGTCAACTACTTCCTCGTGCCGCCGGTGCACACCTTGACCATCGACCGGCCCGAGAACCTCCTTTCGCTGCTGGTGTTCCTGCTGGTCGCCGCCTCCGTCAGCCGCGTCGTCGACCTGGCCGCGACGCGCTCCGCGCAGGCCGCCCGGGCCGGTGCCGAGGCCGAGACGCTGTCGGCGTTGGCCGGCAGCGTCCTGCGCGGCGAGGACGCCGTCCCGGCCCTGCTGCAGCGGTTGCAGGAGACGTTCGCGATGAGCAGTGTCGCGTTGCTGCGCCGGGCCGAGGACCGGTCCTGGACGTCAGTGGCGAGCGTGGGCACCGGTCCCGTCGGCCGCCCCGAGGACGCCGACGCCGACGTCGCCGTAGGCGACGACCTCGTGCTGGCCCTGGGCGGTCGCACCCTCAAGGCGAGCGACCAGCGGCTGCTCGCCGCGTTCGCGGCGCAGGTGGTCGTCGCCTACCGCCAGCGCCAGCTCGTCGCGGTCGCGGCGGAGGCCGAGCCGCTGGCCGCCTCGGCCCGACTGCGGACGGCGCTGCTCAACGCGGTCAGCCATGACCTGCGCACGCCGCTCGCGGCGGCCAAGGCGGCGGTGAGCAGCCTGCGCGAGCCGGACGTGGCGTGGTCGGCCGGCGACGAGCGGGAGCTGCTGGCGAACGCCGACACGGCGCTGGACCGGCTGACCGAGCTGGTCACCGACCTGCTCGACCTGTCGCGGCTGGAGGCCGACGCACTGCCGGTGTCACTGCGGCCGGTATTCCTCGACGATGTGGTCAGCCGGGCTCTCGACCACCTCGACGTCTCCAGCGGCGCGGTGGTGATCGACGTACCCGACTCGCTGCCCGCTGTCTCCGCAGACCCAGGTCTGCTTGCCCGGGTGGTGGCCAACATCGTCCAGAACGCGCTGCGCCACGCGCCGTCGGTGACGCCCGTGCGGCTGTCGGCCAGCGAGCACGGGGGAGTGGTCGAGCTCCGGGTGATCGACCGGGGACCCGGCATCCCCGAGACGCGGCGCGAGCGGGCGTTCGCGGCCTTCCAGCGCGAGGACGAACGGGGCGGCCCCGGCGTCGGGCTCGGCCTGGCGATCGCCCGCGGGTTCACCGAGGCGATGCACGGCGAGCTGCGGATGGAGGACACGCCTGGTGGCGGGCTGACCCTCGTCGTCGCGCTGCCCGCCGAGAAGGCGCGCGTGCCGGCGTGAGCGCCACCCACGTGCTGGTCGTCGACGACGAGCCGCAGATCCAGCGCGCACTGGCGCTGAACCTCGAGGCGCGGGGCTACCGGGTCACCGCCGCCGACGACGGGACGAGCGCGCTCACCCTCGCGGCCGGCGGCGACATCGACGTCGTGGTCCTCGACCTCGGGTTGCCCGACATCGACGGGCTGGACGTGATCCGGGCGTTGCGGGGGTCCTCGTCGGTGCCCATCGTCGTGCTTTCGGCTCGGGCCACCAGCGGGGACACGGTGGCCGCCCTCGACCTGGGCGCCGACGACTACGTGACCAAGCCGTTCGACATGCACGAGCTGCTGGCGCGCCTGCGGGCCGCGACCCGGCGGGCCCGCCGGGACACCACCGAGCGGATCGAGCTCGGCGGGGTGACCGTCGACCTGGCCGCGAAGACGGCCACCCGCGGGGACGAGCCCGTGCACCTGACCCCGACCGAATGGCACCTGCTGGAGGTGCTGCTGCGCAACCCCGGCCGGCTGATCACTCAGAAGCGGCTGCTCACCCTGCTGCGCGGCGACCCGGCGCACACCGACCCCAGCTACCTGCGCATCTACATGGCCCAGCTGCGCCGCAAGCTGGAGGCCGAGCCGTCCCGGCCGCGACATCTGCTCACCGAGCCGGGCATGGGCTACCGCTTCCAGCCCGAGTGAGCGCGTACGTCCCGCCGGGCTGGCCCGCCGAGGTGCACCCGCCGGGCACCGACGGCTTCGACCGCACCGCCACGGCCTGGCTGTACGACCACTGCCCACCGGATTTCCGGGCGTACGAGGTGCTGCGCCGTCACCCGCTGCTGTTGGCCCGGCTGGCCGGCGAGCAGCTGGCCGCGGCCGTGGAGGGCTGTCGGGCGGGCTACCGCACGGCTCGCGCCGACCTCCGCGGCGCCGTCCCGCCGGAGGCGCTCGACGCGCTGCTGGCCACGTACGAGCGGGAGGGCCGCCGGCTCGCTCGAGCGGCGCGGGCGGCCGAGCTGATCCTGGGCGCCCTGCGGGGCGAGTCGTTCACCGAGCCGCTCTGAGCGCGCCGGTGCGCCCCGTCACCCGACCGGACGTAGCATCGCTGTCGTGGCCCTGCTCGACGATGTCCACGGACCGGCCGACCTCGCGCGCCTCGGCGCCGTCGAGCTGACCACCCTCGCGGCCGAGATCCGCGACTTCCTGGTGGCCAAGGTGTCGCGCACAGGTGGTCACCTCGGCCCCAACCTCGGCGCGGTCGAGCTCACCATCGCCCTGCACCGCGTGTTCGACTCGCCGCAGGACCGGATCATCTTCGACACCGGCCACCAGGCGTACGTGCACAAGATCCTCACCGGCCGGCAGGCGGGGTTCGACTCGCTGCGCCAGGCCGGCGGGCTCTCCGGCTACCCGAGTCGGGCCGAGTCCGAGCACGACGTGATCGAGAACTCGCACGCCTCCACCGCCCTGTCGTACGCGGACGGGCTGGCGAAGGCCTACGCCCTGCGCGGTGAGCGGCGCAGCGTGGTCGCGGTGGTCGGTGACGGCGCGCTCACCGGCGGCATGTGCTGGGAGGCGCTGAACAACATCGCCGCCGGCAGGGACCGCTCGGTGGTGGTCGTCGTCAACGACAACGGCCGCTCCTACGCCCCGACGATCGGCGGCTTCGCCGAGCACCTCGCCGGGCTGCGCGTCTCGCAGGGCTACGAGTCGGTGCTCGGCGCCGTCAAGACAACCCTCGGCCGCACCCCGGTCGTCGGGCCGCCGATCTACGAGGCGCTGCACGGCGTGAAGAAGGGCATCAAGGACCTCGTCGCGCCGCAGGTCATGTTCGAGGACCTCGGCCTGAAGTACGTCGGCCCGGTCGACGGCCACGACATCACCGCGATGGAGGCGGCGCTCACCCGCGCCCGCGACTTCGGCGGCCCGGTCATCGTCCACGCCGTCACCCGCAAGGGCTTCGGCTACCGGCCGGCCGAGGACGACGAGGCCGACTGCCTACACAGCCCAGGCGGCGCGTTCGACCCTGAGACGGGGGTTGTGCCGGCCAAGACCGGCGCGCAGTGGACCGCGGTCCTCGGCGAGGAGCTCGTGAAGATCGGCGGCGAGGACCCGCAGGTCGTCGCCATCACCGCGGCCATGCTCGGACCGGTCGGCCTGGCCGGCTTCGCCGCCGCTTACCCGGACCGGGTCTTCGACGTCGGCATCGCCGAGCAGCACGCGGTGACCTCCGCCGCGGGCCTGGCGATGGGCGGCCTGAAGCCGGTCGTGTGCGTCTATGCGACATTCCTGAACCGCGCCTTCGACCAGCTGCTCATGGACGTGGCGCTGCACCGGCTGCCGGTCACGATCGTGCTCGACCGCGCAGGCGTGACCGGTCCCGACGGCGCGAGCCACCACGGCATGTGGGACCTGGCGTACCTGCAGCTGGTCCCCGGCGCGATGGTCAGCGCACCGCGCGACGCGACGCGCCTGGTCGAGGCGTTGCGGGCCTGCGTCGGGCGCAGCGAGGGCCCCAGCGTGCTGCGGTTCCCGCGCGGCTCCGTCGGCGCCGACATCGACGCTGTCGACCGGGTCGGTGGCGTCGACGTGCTGCGCCGCGGCGAGCGCCCGGACGTGCTGCTCGTCAGCGTCGGCGCGATGGCGGCGACGGCGCTCGAGGTCGCCGATCGCGCGGCCGCCCAGGGCATCGGGGTCACGGTGGTCGACCCCCGCGTGGTGCTGCCCGTCGACCCCGCGCTGGTCGCGATGTCCCGGGCGTACGGCCTGGTCGCCACCGTCGAGGACGGCGTCCGGGTCGGGGGCGTCGGCTCCCGGCTCGCCCAGGAACTCGCGGACGACGGTGTGCGCACGCCGGTGCGGACGTTCGGGCTGCCGGTCCGTTTCCTCGAGCAGGGCACGAGGGAGCAGGTACTGGCCGCGCACGGCCTGACCGGCCGGGCCATCGCCCGCGCCCTCGTCGAGGCGGTCACCGCCGACCAGCCGGTCGGGGCGGACAGCGAGACCGCCGGGCAGGGTTAGCGGAACAGGACCGGGGCGTCCCACCGCTCGCCGACCGGGTCGGCCAGCGAGATGTCGATCCGGCCGCCCTCGGCGGCCAAGACCACCTCGTCCGCGGTCACCAGCAGTGGCCGGACGAACCCGCGCTCGGCGGGGTCGGTAGCCATCGCGGCGGCCGGGATGAAGGCAGGGTCCAGCCGGGACAGCCGGGTCCAGCCGCGGCGGCGCATCGGGGCGCCGACCGCGCGCATGCCGCCGGCGGTGCCGGCGAGGCCCACGCGCAGGGATGCCGACCCGAGCAGGGTCACCACGTCGCAGTCGCCCATCGGCCGCAGCATCCCGTCGGTGGACAGCTCCCAGCGGCGGGCCGCCAGTGCTCCCATCTCCTCCAGGATCCGGCGGCAGCGCGGCCAGTAGACCGCCGGGTTGACGCCGACCGCAGCCCAGGCCGTCCTCGGGACGAGGCTCACCTCGTCGAGCTCGACCAGCCCGACGACGCCGACGCCGAGGTGCAGGGCGTCGCCGAGCACCACCTCCTGGATCCAGCGGCGACCGGGGTGGGCGGCGTGGTCGCGGGGCAGGCCGACCGGTCGGGTCAGGTCCGCGAGCATGTCCTGCGGGCGTGCGGCCAGCCGGCACACCGTGTCCAGCCAGCCGGCGAACGCCCGTCGGTCGCCGGGGTCGTCGGCGGCGCGGTCGCGGGCCACGGCGGCCACCAGCCGCCAGGCGACGCGGTGCCCGCCGGGCAGTACCAGACCGGCTTCCGCAAGCTCGAGGTCGACATCGTCCAGGACCTGGATGGCGAGCAGCAGTGCCCGGACGGCGGGCGGCGGCTGGTACGGCGCGCCCGGGCGCACGCCGAGCCGGGTCCCGCGTTGCTGCTGCACTGATCGAGGCTACCGAGCCACCGGCGTCGCCGCAGCGGCGGACCGGGTGATCTGGATGGGCCGTTCGGGCGACCTCACGGCAGCACGTACCGCCGGTGTCCGGGCCGGTCGGTCGGGACGCGGCGGAACCCGAGCCGCTCGACCGAGCGCCAGGACGGCTCGTTGCCCTCGAGCATCTCGGCGCTGAGCGAGTCCGTGCCCTCCTCGGCCAGCAGCTCGTCGGCGAGCAGCCGGATGCTGGCGGTCCCCCAGCCGCGCCGGTGGTAGCCGGGGGCGAGGCCGTACCCGATCTCCTGGCAGCCCGCGATCGGTTCGCCGACCGGGCCGCAGCCGCCGATGACCTCGTCGCCGACCACGACGAGGCGCGTACGCGGTGACAAGGCGAGTCCGACCAGGTCGTCGCCGCCGGGCCAGCCGGCGCCGGGCCGCAGACCGGGGGGCAGCAGGTCGGCGAGCAGGGCGCCGTCGACCGTCGGGGGATCGGCCAGGTCGGCGCCGACCAGGGCCGCCGCCCGGGCCCGCAGGGCCGGCGGGCAGGGCACCAGCCGGGGACCGGGCCTCATGCCTCGGCGAAGGCCGCGGCGAGTGGCGCCTCGACGAGGGCGACCTGCCAGGGTCGCGCGCCGCCGTCGACCAGACCTTCACCCACGTCGGCGGGCGGCTCCCAGGCGAGGCGGCGCAGGAGGGCCGGCTCGAGCAGGTTCTCCACGGGCAGCTCGTGCTCGGCTGCCAGCGCCGTCAGGGCGGCGCGAGCGCGCAGGAGCCGGCCGGCGGCGACGGGGTCCCGGTCGGCCCAGCGGCTCGGGTGCGGCGGGCCGTCGCCGGCCGGCGGCGTCAGGCCCGGGAGCGCGGCCTCGGGCAGGGCCCGGGCCCCGGCGAGGGCGTGCCACCAGACCTCGACGCTGCGCCGCATCCGCGGCCCGGAGAACACGGGCAGGGTGAGCAGAGCCGCCCGGTCCGTAGGCCCGGCCACGGCGGCGGCGACCATCGACCTGTCGGGCAGCACCCGGCCCGGGGCGATGTCGCGGTCGCGGGCGCGGGCGTCGCGGGCCTCCCACAGCGCGCGTACCGCCGCCAGCTGCCGGCGCGTACGGAGGGCGTGGATGCCGGAGGTGCGCCGCCAGGGTTCGACCCGCACCGGAGCCGGCCGGGTGGCCGCGGCGATCACCGCGGTGAACTCCTGTTCGGCCCACTCCCGCTTGCCGGCCGCGTCGAGCTGCGCGGCGAGCACGTCGCGGAGTTCGACCAGCAGCTCGACGTCGAGTGCCGCGTACGCCAGCCACGGCTCGGGGAGCGGCCGGGTGGACCAGTCGGCCGCGGAGTGGCCCTTCTCCAGGCGTACCCCCAGCAACTCGGCGACCAAGGTGCCGAGCGCGACCCGCGGATAGCCCAGGAGCCGGCCGGCCAGCTCGGTGTCGAACAGGCGCCGTGGGACCATGCCCAGCTCGGCGAGGCAGGGCAGGTCCTGGCTGGCCGCGTGCAGCACCCACTCGAGCGGAACGAGGGCGTTGCCCAGCGTCGCGAGGTCACCGGTGGCGATCGGGTCGATCAGATGGGTGCCGGAGCCGATCCGGCGAAGCTGGACGAGGTACGCGCGCTGGGAGTAGCGGTAGCCGGACGCGCGCTCGGCGTCCAGGGCGACCGGGCCGCTGCCCGCGCCCACCGCGGCCAGCACCGCCGCGAGTCCGGCCGGGTCGACGACAACGGGCGGGATGCCGCCCGCCGG
Organism: uncultured bacterium; assembly: GCA_964245825.1. Taxonomy (GTDB): domain Bacteria; phylum Actinomycetota; class Actinomycetes; order Mycobacteriales; family CAJCIY01; genus CAJCIY01. The sequence continues at coordinate 102,949 of CAXTNT010000006.1, forward strand.
TTCGAGCAGCACCGGCAGTTCGGCCTCGGAAGCGGGCGCTTGGGCCGGGGGTTGGCCCACCCGCTCGGCGTCAGGCTGCGCCTGCTCGAGGGGCTCCGCACTCACCACTGGACTGTACGGGCGATCCCGGCGCCCGGCGTCCCGCCGCGCACCCGGATCGCGGAACGTCAGCGGATGACGCCGGCGCGCATGGCGAGCGCCACCATCTCGGCGCGGTCGCCGGTTCCGAGCTTGCGGGCGATGCGGGCGAGGTGGCTCTTGACAGTCAGGGCGGACAGTCCGAGCGCCTCGCCGATCTGCTTGTTGGACTGGCCGTCGGAGACGAGCTTGAGGACCTCGATCTCGCGGGCCGACAGCTCGCCGGTGCCACCCTCGCTGTGCGGCGTGCCGCCGCGGATCCCGGCGGCCAGCAGCGAGGCCACGCTCGGGTCGGCGAAGACGCCCCCGTCCAGGACCCGGCGGACGCCGTCCGCGACGACCGTGGGCGAGGCGGATTTGAGCAGGTAGCCCTGCGCGCCGGCCATGAAGGCGGCGCGGACCGCGTGCGGGTCGTCGGCGGCGGAGAGCACGACCAGGCGTCCCCAGCCCTCGGCGCGCAGCTGGCCGATCAGCTCCAGGCCGGAGCCGTCCGGCAGGGCGAGATCCAGCACACCGAGGTCGCGCGGACCGCCGCGTGCGCGGGCCCGCGCCTCTGCGACGCTGGCAGCCTCGACGATGTCGGTGGCGCCCATCGCGCGCAGGCGGGTCACCATCGACTCACGGATGAGCGGGTGGTCGTCCACCACCATGGCCGTGAAGGCCAGCGTCCCGGCGAAGCCCAAAGCGCTCGGAGCGGCATGGTGCGCCAGCTGGGTGGCCGTGGCCGTCATCGTCGTCCTCCGTCGTGCCTCACGATCTGGGTGCGTCTCGCCAGGTGTCGGCACTCTCGCTGACTGTCTGTAGTCGATCAGATCGGGACGCTCCCGGCGCGGCGGGAGCCGGGCTGCCCACCCCCTGCTGCGGGCGCTTGCTCCATTCGGGCGAATGCCACCGCGGCCCTTTGGAGTCACGAGAAGGTCTGGCATGCTGCCCCCGATGACGTAGCGCAAGACATCTGTCGAGGTTGGCAGGCGTCAGGATACGCGTTTCATTCCCGTACGTCCCGGATTCATCCGTACTGTTCACTGGAGGCTCGCCTTGGCCCGTTCGGCATCGTCCCCCCGCTCCCTGCTCGCGCGCGCCGCCGCCGCCCTGACCGTGGTGACCGCGGTCGGGCTCGGCTTCGGTACCGTCAGCGCCGTCAGCACCACCACGGCGGGCGCCGCCGCCGCGTCCAGCGCCACCACCTCGGCCGGCGTGGCCGGCCCGAGCAGCGGCCTGTCGATGCAGCCAGCGGGGAGCACCTGGGGATGACGGCAGCGCCACAGAGCGCGGTGAAGCACAGGTCGCGAGGCACGGTCCCACAGCGTTCGCCGGACCGGGGCCTGCCGCGCCCGGTGCTGGCCGCCATCATCGTCACGGCGGCACTCGCCATCGGCCTGTCGGTCGGCGCGCACTTCGGGCACCCCGCGCCGTGGGCCCTCCCGGTGTTCGGTGTAGGCGTCGCGGTCGCGGAGCTGGCGGTCGCGCACTTCCAGATCGGGCGGCAGCGTTGGGACATTTCCTGTTCCGATGCCGTGGTGGCCCTCGTCTTCGCGCTGTCACCGGGCAGCTGGATGGTGCTCAGCGTCGCCGGCGGCGTGGCCGTCGCGAAGCTGATACGTCGGCAGCCGGCTCCGAAGATCGTCTTCAACGTGTGCCAGTGCGCCGCCGCCACCGCGGCCGGGGCCCTGGTGGCGGACCTTACCCGCAGCGCCGGCGCGCCACCCCTGTCGGCCGCCGCCGGTGCGATCGCCGCCTTCTGGGCCGTGCAGACCGTGGCCGTTGCCGTGGTCGTCGCCACGACCACCCGACGGAGCCTGCCGCGCCTGCTCGCCACCAGCGCCCCGCCGGCCCTCGTCCACTCCGCCGCGAGCGCCTCGGTCGGTCTGCTGGCAGCCTGGTTGGCGGTGACGGCGCCGGCCGGCCTGATCGGTCTGCTGGTCCCGGTGATCCTGCTGTGGTCCTCGTTCGACCAGACCAGCCGCCGCTCGGCCGAGGCCAAGATGTTCGCCGATCTCGCCCGCGGCCAGGAGCAGGCAGGCGGCGGTTCGGTCGACCTGTCCGCCCAGGTTGTCGTGACCACCGCCGCGCGCCTGCTCGGCGGCGCCGACGTCCGGCTGCTGCTGTTCGCCGCCGACGGCCTGGTGCGCTACGACGGCGACGAGGACGGCCGGCCGCGCCGCTCGTACATGCCACGCTCGGCGATGCACGAGCCGTGGATCCCCCAGGTGCTCTCCGGGGGGGTCGTGCTGGGCAGCGATGCCGGCGCACCGTACTGCGGGATGCGGGTCGGCCCGGCGGAGCGGCCGCTGGCGCTGATCTACGCCGCCCGGGAGCGGGGTACGGGGGCATTCACCCGTCGCGACGCGAGCCTGGCCCGGGTGCTGATCAGCCAGGCCGAGACGTGGCTCTCGGTCGCGGACCTCGCGGCCTCCCGGGACGCCGCCGTGGACCGTGCGGACGCGGCCAACGAGGCGGCCCGCGCCCTGGGCGACATCGGTGCCCACACCGCGCCGATGCTGCACGCCCTGCGGGAGAGCGCCGGCCGCCTCGCGCGGCTGGCCGGCGGCGCCAGCGCCGAGACCATCTCGGACATCGTCGGCGAGCTGCACACCGTGGAGCAGGCCGTGGCCTCCCTGCTCGGCGCCATCGCCCTCGCCGCCGACGCCGACCTCGTCGCGACGCCCACGGCGGGTCTGCTCGCGCCCTCGACCCCGGCCCGTCCCTCCGACGACTGGACCTCGACCGGCGTCCTGCCGTGAGCATCGGGCGCCGCCCGGTGCTGCCGTTGTGGATGTGGGCCGCCGGCGGTGCCGCGCTGAGTGGCGTCGTGGTGACCGGCGGCACCCTCGCCGGGCTCGAGCTCGCCGGCCGGCTGAGCGAGGGGACGGTCGGCTGGTGCCTTGGTCTGGGGGTCGCCGCTGTCGTGATCGTCGGGCTCGGCGCGGCGCTCGGGGCACAGCGGACCGCGGCCGCGCTCCGCAGCCTGCGTGACGACGCGCTGCAGCGGCTGGGCGACTCGTCCGCCGAGATCTCGGAGACCACCGACCGGCGGGTCCGAGCCACCGCCGAGCTGGCCGAGCTGGCCGCCGCACTGGATGCGCTGGCCCTGCGGATGCGCGTCGCCGACGAGCTCGCGGTCCAGCACCGGACGGCGGCGGAGCAGTCGAGCGCCGGGATGTTCGAGCTGCTGTCGGGGCTGACGGCTGCCGAGGAGGGCGCCCGCGGACAGCTCTCCGCGGAGCTGCACGACACCGTGGCGCAGTCCCTCGCGCTGGCTCGGACGCACCTGACCGAGGGCGACGCCGCGGCGGCCGTCGACCTCATCGACGAGGCCGAGGACCAGGTCCGCGCGCTGATGGCGCGTACCCGGCCCCCCGCCCTGCGGGACGGCGACCTGGGGTCGGCCATCGGCGGCCTGCGCGACGAGATGCACCGGCGGTACGGCCTGACGGTCGACGTGGCCTGGCCGGACGAGGCGATCCCGCTGCCGCTCGCCACCGCGATCACCGTCTACCGGTTCTTCCAGGAGGGGCTGCTCAACGTCGTCAAGCATGCCGACGTGGACGCTGCCGCTGCTCAGCTGGCGGTGGACGGCGACATGGTCGTGGCGACGGTGACCGACCGTGGTCCCGGCTTCGATCCCGAGGCGGTGCGCTCAGACCGCGGCCGGCACGTGGGCCTGGGTCTGATGCGCGAGCGCGTCAGCCTCGCCGGCGGCACCGTGACGGTGCATTCGCACCCCGGCGACGGCACCACGCTGACGATGCGGCTGCCGCGCTCGGGCCGCCCGGGCGGCCCGCCTCCGCCCGACCTGCCGACCATCCAGCGCGTGCGGAGCGCGGTGCGCTGATTCCTAGCCCGTGGGCAGACCCACCACGCCGGGTGCGTACGGCGGCAGGCCGGTCATGTCGGCGAGCGTCGTCACGAGGGTGAGCAGGTGGGCGCTCAGGTCCAGCTCGGCGCCCGCCGCACGCGCGGTGCGGGTCGCGAGCGTGCGCACGGTCGGCACCGGCAGCGGCGTCCAGGAACAGCGCAGCTCGACCTCGTGCTGCGCCGCGACGTGAGCGAGGCTGCCGTACCGGTGCGAGATCGTGGTGGTCACAGTGCCGCCCAGCGCGGCGAACGCCGCACCGGAGCCGTCGAGGGCGTCCGTCAGCCACGTCCACACGACGTCGGTCAGGAGGGGGTCGTCGGCCATCGAGATCTCGATCTGCGCTCGCGCGAACACCACCAGCCGGTCGCGGCCGGCCCACGCGGGCTGCCCCGCCGGGTCGTGCAGGTAGACCAAGCGGCCGGTGGCGCTCTCCCCGATGTCGACGGTGCAGGCGTACGCATGGGGAGCCAGCCGCGCGGGCGCGGGCGCGTCGGCCACCACGGCGTCCGGGCGCACCTCGGTCCGTTGCAGGCTGGTCACCGCGGCGGCGAACGAAGGCGGCTCCGCGGGCAGCGGCTTCGGGGAGGGGCCGCCCGAGCCGGGTGGGCGCAGCAGCGAGGTCATGATCCGACACTACGGGCGGGGACGCACCGGGCGGCGCTGATCGGCTCCTAGGGTTGCGGGCGTGTCCGCTGCGCTCGCGCTGCTCGCGAGCCTGGTCTGGGGAACCTCGGACTTCGTCGGCGGCCTGACCGCGCGGCGGCTGCCGGTCCGCGCGCTGGTCCTGTGCAGCGAGGCCATCGGGCTGGCCGGGCTGGTCGTGGTCCTCTCGGCGGGCGGCCTCTGGCGGGTGGAATCCCGCTCGTTGGACTGGGGGCTGACCGGCGGCATCGTGGGCATCCTGGCCCTCGGCGCCTTCTACCGTGGCCTGGCGATCGGGCCGATGTCGATCGTGTCCCCGGTCGCGTCGGTCGGCGTGTTGGTGCCCTTCGTGGTGGGCCTCGGACGTGGGGACCGACCGGCGGCGACGCAACTGGCGGGTGCAGCGCTGGCGATCCTCGGGGTCGCGCTCGCCGCCCGGCCGGCGACGTCCACCGGCGGCGGCGGTCGGCACCTGCAGGCCGTCGCGCTGGGGCTGGTGTCCGCGGTCGGGTTCGGGGTGGTGCTGCTGGCCGTCCAGGAGGGCAGCGCGGGCAGCATCGCCATGACCCTGGTGTGGATGCGGGTGATGGGGGTCGCCGTCCTGAGCCTCACCGCGCTGGCGACGGCCGGGAGTCGCCTGGCTGTGCCGGTGTGGCCGGTCCGCACCGATGTGCCCGCGCTCGTCGTGGTCGGCACCTTCGATCTGGGCGCGAACGCCCTCTACGCGCTGGCGGGTCGTGGCCACCTGCTCTCGGTAGTCGCGGTGCTCGCCTCGCTCTATCCGGCGGTCACCGCGCTGCTGGCCTGGCAGCTGGCTCGGGAGCGTCTCGGGCGGACCCAGACACTCGGCGTGCTCGGGGCCCTTGCGGGTGTCGTCCTGCTCGCGGCGTGACAGCATCGCTGCCGTGACCAGCACGTTCCTCGCCGCCTGCCGGCGCGAGCGCCCGGCGCGGACGCCCGTGTGGTTCATGCGCCAGGCCGGCCGGGCCCTGCCCGAGTACCGCAAGGTGCGCGAGGGCGTCCCGATGCTTGCCTCCTGCCGCATGCCGGAGTTGGTCACGGAGATCACCCTGCAGCCGGTGCGGCGCTACGGCGTCGACGCCGCGATCCTGTTCTCCGACATCGTGGTCCCGCTGCACGCCGCCGGCATCGACCTCGACATCGTCCCCGGCGTCGGCCCGGTGGTCGCCAACCCAGTCCGTACCGCCGCCGAGGTCCGGGCCCTGCCCCTGCTGGACCCGGGCTCGGTGTCAGACGTCGCCGACGCAGTCCGGATGGTGGTGGGCGAGCTCGGCGAGGTGCCGCTGATCGGCTTCGCCGGAGCACCGTTCACGTTGGCCTCGTACCTGGTGGAGGGCGGCCCGTCCCGCGACCTGGCCCGGACCAAGGCCCTGCTCTACGGCCAGCCCGCCGTCTGGGCGGCGCTGATGGACGCGCTCACCGACATCGCGGCCGCGTACCTGCGGGTCCAGGTCGACGCCGGGGCGGCCGCGGTGCAGCTCTTCGACTCCTGGGTCGGCACGCTCCCGCTCGCCACGTACCTCGAGCACGTCCAGCCGTGGTCCGCCCGCGTCCTCGCCGCGGTGCCCGACGTCCCGAAGATCCACTTCGGCGTGGGGACGGGCGAGCTGCTCCGCGCGATGGGCGAGGCGGGGGCCGACGTCGTCGGGGTCGACTGGCGCGTCCCGCTGGACGAGGCGACAGTCCGGATCGGCCCCGAGCGCGCCGTCCAGGGCAACCTCGACCCGGCCCTGCTGGGTGCCCCCTGGCCCGTGGTCGAAGCCGCGACCCGTGAGGTGCTCGCCGCCGGCCGTGCCGCCCCCGGTCACGTGTTCAACCTGGGCCACGGTGTGCTCCCGGACACCGACCCGGGGGTGCTCGCGGAGGTCGTCCGGGTCGTGCACGAAGGCTGATGCGCGCGGTCGTCGTCGGCGGCGGGATCAGCGGCCTCGCCGCGGCCTGGGCGCTCGACCGAGCGGGCGTCGAGGTGCTGGTGCTCGAGGCGTCGGGGCGGCTCGGCGGCGCCCTGCGCACGACGCCGCTGCACGGCATGCCGGTGGAGGAGGGTGCGGACGCGTTCCTGGTCCGGGTGCCGTGGGCCGCCGACCTGGCCCGGGAGGTGGGCTGCGCCCTGGTCCACCCGTCGGTCGGCCAGGCGTCGGTCCTGGCCGGTGGCCGGCTGCGGGCGCTGCCGGCCGGGACGATCCTGGGCGTGCCCTCGTCGCTGTGGTCGGTACGCGGTGTCCTGTCCCCGCTCGGCCTGGTCCGGGCGGGGCTCGACCGGGTCCTGCCCGCCGGTGAGTTCGGCGCCGACCCCGCGGTCGGTGCGCTGGTCCGGACCCGGCTGGGGCGCGAGGTGCTGGACCGCCTCGTCGAGCCGTTGCTGGGTGGGGTGTACGCGGGATCGGCCGACGGTCTGTCCGTCCGGATGACCGCGCCCGCGCTGGCCGACCCCCGCCGATCGCTGCTGGTGACCGCCGCCGCCCGCCGGTCGCCGGTCAGCGGGGGACCGGTCTTCGCCTCGACCGCAGGCGGTCTCGGGTCGCTGCCGGCGGCGGTCGCGGCTCACCTCCACGTGCGCCCGTCGGCGGCGGTGACGGGGCTGGAGCGGACCGGCGCAGGGTGGACGCTGCTGGTCGGTGCCGCCGGCCGCCAGGAACGGGTGGTCGCGGACGCGGTCGTGCTCGCCGTACCGGCGGGTCCGGCGGCGCGGCTGCTGGCGGGGCACGTCCGGGGGCTCCCGGACACGGCGTACGCGTCCGTCGGGATCGTCACCCTGGTCTACCCGCCCCGCACCGAGACGCCGCCGGGCGCCGGCATCCTGATCGCGCCGAGTGCGCGCCGGATGGTCAAGGCGATCACGTTCGTGGGCGCCAAGTGGGGGCACCCGGCCGACGCGCCGGTGCTGATCCGCACGAGCGTCGGCCGGTACCGGCAGGAGGCAGACCTGCAGCGGCCCGATGCCGAGCTAGCGGGCGTCGCCGCGGCCGAGGTGGGAGCGATCGCCGGCGTCCGCGGTCGGCCCGTCGCATCCCGGGTCAGCCGGTGGGGCGGCGCGCTGCCGCAGTACGCACCGGGACATCGCGACCGGGTCGAGGCGCTGCGCGCGCAGCTGCCGGCCGGGCTGGTGCTCGCGGGGGCCGCGTACGACGGGGTCGGCATCCCGGCCTGCGTGCGTTCCGGGCTCGACGCGGCGGGCAGCCTGCTGGCCGCGCGGGGATGATGGACCCATGGTCGATGGCAAGCAGGCGCGCGAACTCAACGAGCAGATCCGGTACACCAGCTGGTCGGTGTTCAAGGTCGGCAGACCCCTCGGCGACGGCGACCGCGGCCCCCTCGTCGAGGAGGTGGCCGTGCTGTTCGACCAGCTGGCCGCCAAGGGGATCGACGTCCGTGGCTGCTACGACGTGGCAGGGCTGCGTGCCGACGCGGACCTGCTGGTCTGGTTCGTCGCACCGACCAGCGACGAGCTGCAGGAGGCCTACCAGCGGCTCCGCCGGACCGCGCTCGGCCGGCACCTCGACCCGGTCTGGTCGGTGCTCGCGCTGCACCGGCCGGCCGAGTTCAACAAGAGCCACGTGCCGGCGTTCCTGGCCGGTGAGCCGGCCCGCCGCTACGTCTGTGTCTATCCGTTCGTGCGGTCCTACGAGTGGTACCTGCTGCCGGACGCCGAGCGTCGGCAGATGCTCGCCGAGCACGGGCAGATGGCGCGCGACTTCCCCGACGTACGGGCCAACACGGTCGCCTCGTTCGCGCTCGGCGACTACGAATGGATCCTCGCCTTCGAGGCCGACGAGCTGCACCGGCTGGTCGACCTCATGCGGCACCTGCGGGGTTCGACCGCGCGACGCCACGTCCGCGAGGAGCTGCCGTTCTACACCGGGGCGCTGCGGTCGGTGGACGAGCTGGTGGCTGCCCTGCCGTAGCCGCGGTCAGTCGCGGCTGAGATCGAGGGACGCGCTGTTCATGCAGTAGCGCTGGCCGGTCGGCGCCGGACCGTCGGGGAACAGGTGCCCGAGGTGCCCTCCGCAGCGGCCGCAGACGACCTCGGTGCGCGCCATCCCGAAGGAGCGGTCGGTCCGCTCGATGACCGCCCCCGGCGTGATCGGCTCGTAGAACGACGGCCAGCCCGAGCCGGAGTGGTACTTGGTGTCGCTGCGGAACAGCGCGTTGCCGCAGGCGGCGCAGTGGTAGACGCCAGGGTCCTCGGTGTCGGTGTAGGCGCCGGTGAACGCGCGCTCGGTGCCGGCCTTCCGCAGTACCTCGTACTGCTCGGCCGAGAGCTGCTCGCGCCACTCGTCCTCGGTCTTGGTGACCTCGTACGTGGACTCCTCCGTGCTCACGCGACCTCCCAGCAGCCTGCTCATGACGCCCATGTCCCCAGGCTAGAGCCGCCGGCCCCGGCCGGGCATTCCCCCCCGGGGTCCCCGGCTCTGCCACCATCGGGGCGTGCCGGCCACGCCGTTCGTCCTGCTCGAGGTGGAGACGCCGTCCGGGCTGCGCGAGGTGCGCGTGAGCAACCCGGAGAAGACGTACTTCACCGCGATGCCGGCGGGTGAGGGCCGCAAGATCGACCTGGTCGAGTACTACCTCGCGGTCGAGGACGGGATCGTGCGGGCGCTGCGCGAGCGGCCCACGGTGATGAAGCGCCATCCCGACGGCGCCCAGGCCGAGGCGATCTACCAGAAGCGGGTGCCCGACCACCGACCCGAGTGGATGCAGACGGTGGTGGTGCGATTCCCGTCCGGCCGGCAGGCGGCAGAGCTCTGCGTCGTCGACGTCGCCCACGTCGCCTGGGCGGCGAACTACGGCTGTCTCGACTTCCACCCGTGGCCGTCGCGTCGCCCCGACACCGAGCACCCCGACGAGCTGCGGATCGATCTGGACCCCCAGCCGGGCACCGGCTACGCGGACGTCGTGGAGACCGCACTGGAGCTGCGACCGGTGCTCGGCGAGCTGGGTCTGGTCGGCTGGCCCAAGACCTCGGGCAGCAAGGGCATCCACGTGTACGTACGCCTGGAGCCGGGCCGGTACACGTTCACAGACTGCCGCAAGGCGGTGCTGACCATCGGTCGCGAGCTGGAGCGGCGACGGCCGGAGCTGATCACGACGGCGTGGTGGCGCGAGGAGCGCGGCGAGCGGGTGTTCGTCGACTTCAACCGGATGGCCCGGGACCAGACGATCGCCAGCGCGTACAGCGTGCGCGCCCGGCCGGCGGCGACGGTGTCGGCGCCGCTGTCGTGGGACGAGGTGCCGGACGCCGAGATCGCCGACTTCGACATCAGCTCGATGCGGACGCGGTTCTCGGAACTGGGCGACATCCACGCGGGCATCGACGCCGCGGTGTGCACCCTCGACGCGGTCGCCGAGCTCGCGGCCCGCGACGAGCGGGACCGTGGCCTGGGCGATGCGCCGTACCCGCCGAACCACCCCAAGATGCCGGGCGAGCCTCTCAGGGTACAACCGAGCCGTCGCAAGCGCCTGACCAGCGAAAACGGGTCTATCTGAGACCCGCGTGGCGCGAGCATAGCGCACACTCCCCGGATACTCTCTACACATGACAGAGCCGGTCGTGTCGCGCCGGGACCGGGTCCTGATCGCGCTCCGCCTGAAGTACCCGCCGCTCGGCCAGGGCCCGAGCCTCGAGCAGCGGCGGGCCGACCAGCGGCGGATGGGGCCGACGCTGGTCGTGGTGTTCGGCGCCACCACGCTGCTGGGCAGCCTCGAAACGGCCGCTGGTGTCGTGTTGCGCAGCCCGGGCCTCGTCGTCGCCGGGGTAGTGGTGGCGGGCGGCTCCTACTACGCATGCCGGCGCTGGCGTTCGATCGTCCGGCGACTGAAAGCGCTGGAGCCGTGACGGCGCCCAGGCCGGCCGAGCGGATCGACGACCTCGCGGCGGTGTTCTCCCGCCACCTTCGCGCCGAGGGCTGCGCGCCGCGGACCGTCGTGCTCTACAACCAGGCGATCAGCCAGCTCTCCACCTGGCTCACCGAACACGAGCGCCCCCTGACCGCCGAGAGCCTCACGCGCCGCACCCTGGAAGCGTTCCTCGCCGACCTGGCCGACCGGGTCGGCCCGAACACCGTCGCGACCCGCTACCGGGCGCTACGACGATTCTGCCGGTGGCTGGCCGCCGAAGGCGAGATCGCCGCCAACCCCCTCGAAGGCACCCGGGCGCCCATCGTCCCGGACAAGCCGGTGCCGATCCTCACCGACGAGGAGATCGGACGGCTGCTCAAGGCGGCGGCGGGCACCGACTTCGCCGGCCGTCGCGCCGAGGTCGTCATCCGGCTGCTACTCGACACCGGGATGCGCATCAGCGAGCTGGTCGGGATCGGCCTTGCCGATCTCGACCTGGACCTCGAGGTCGCGCACGTCGTCGGCAAGGGCTCCCGCCCACGCGCCTGCCCGTTCGGGTCCAAGACCGGCCGGGCGATCGACCGCTACCTGCGGGTGCGCCGCACCCACAAGCTCGCGCACCGGCCGGAGCTGCTGCTGTCCCAGCGCGGCCCGCTGACCCGCGACGGGCTGGACGACCTGCTCAGGCAGTTGGGGGAGCGGGCTGGCGTCGAGGGCGTGCACGCGCACCGGTTCCGGCACACCTTCAGTCACAACTGGCTCGCGGCCGGGGGGCAGGAGCGGGACCTGATGCGCCTCAACGGCTGGCGCTCACCGGAGATGCTGTCCCGGTATGCCAGCTCGACGGCGGACGTCCGGGCGCGGGACGCGCACCGTCGGATGGGACTGGGGGACAGGCAGTGAAGCGAGCGAAGCTGCACCCTGTCGGCCAGCTGGAGGTGAGTCCCGTCGACTTTCTGTCACCCGACCTCGATCGCCGACGGGTGGCTCGGTACAAGTTCGCGAACTCCGAGGCTCGGCACAACGTGAACGGCGTGGACATTCCAGTGCTGTACGGCCCTGGCGCACCCGACCAGCATCTGCTCTTCCTGTTCTGCCGGAAGTGCGGGCAGCCCAACGGTCAGGTGCACCTCCTTTCCCACGATGGGCACGACCGACTCATTGCCCACCTTGGTCACATGGCGCAGACGCCCGACGGGCTGAGGTTCGTTGACGTTCCTCACGTCCTCGAGAGCGAAGCCGGAGAGCTGTACGCCGAGTGCGAGGTGCACGGTCGACTGCCTGTCGGAGTCGATATTCTCCGCCGTGAGGCGACCGCCGCCGTGGCCCCCGTGCAGTCGAAGCTTGTCCCGCGGAAGTTGCGACTGCCAATCGAGTCGGTGACGCGCCGACGCTGAGAGCGCCTCTGCGTCCCGCGAGCGCTGTAGTATTTGGGCCGTCACACAGCCCGTGAACCGCTGAACTCAAGCCCGGCGGAGCGGAAGGGCACCGCGAACCCTGGAGTTCGCCGTGTCCTCACTCAGTCCCGCCTCACGTTCACTTCGCGGCCGTATCGGTGCACATCAGTCGTGGGCCAACACCTCTGACCCCGCCGCCCGCACCGCGCCCGCCCGCTCTGCCTTCCTGGCCCGATTCGAGCAGCTCGCGGACCCCGAGGGCAAGCTCTCTCCGGCCGAGCGTAAGCGCTGTGCCGAGCACTTACGCAAAGCACACATGGCCCGCATGGCATTGCGTTCGGCGGAGGCCCGACGGAGTCGTCGGGAGGTCGCGTGAATGCGTCGAGCCCGCCCCCTGACCAGGGAAACGGGCCCGTCGCCAATACCAACTTCGGCAGCACCACGGTACCGGATGGCGCTCTGTTCGGCATCTCACCTGACGGGCGAGCCGTTCTCCCTGTCGAGACGCCGACTCAGGCCAGGGACGCTGGTATAGCCAAGGTCGAAGCAGCGACGGACAAGCAGGGTCGAGCAGTCATCGACCACAACATCCACGTGGTCGCGGATACTGGCCGGCCCTTCTCCGTGAACGACTTCCGCGACCGACTACCGCTCGAGCGAGCGAATCTGATCGGCGCTCGGATCCTGGCTGCAGCCCGCCGCGGCGAGATCCACAAGGTTGGCTACACCACGGCAAATCACGCCGCCGGGCATGGTCGTGCGCTGGCGCTGTGGCAGATCGGTCCGTCCCGAGGCGGCGGTGACGCATGACTGCCGAGCTGTACGCGAACCCGGTGGCCGAGCAGGCCGTCGTGGGGGCCGCGCTGCTCGGCTGGAATGACGGGCTCGCAGCGCTCGACCCCGCAACTCGACCTGACCGACCCGCGGCTGGTCGCCATCGCCACGGCACACCAGTCGCTGCGCCAGGCCGGGCGGCCGACGGACCCGGCGTCGATCCTGTCGGCGCTGCAGGTGACGGTGGGGTTCCCGTGGGCGCGCAGCGCCGAGGTGGGGGTGTTCCTCGCCGAACTGACGGGGGTCGACGCCTGCCCGGTGCCGGCGCAGGCGGTCTGGCACGCGCAGACGGTTCGGGCTGCGACGGTGCGGCGCCGGTTGGCCGCTGCCGGGCAGCGGCTGCAGGACTGGGCCGCGGGGGACCTGGACCCGGAGCTGCTGGCCGACCGGGTCACCGCGGAGCTGCTCGAGGTCGTCGGCGCGATCCACCGCGTCAGTCGTCCCGTGGCGGTGAGCGCGTGAGCGCGGCGGAGGTGTCGCCGTGGGCGGTGCCGTCCGAGCGTCTGCCTGACGAGGACGGCCGGAGGGCGGATCAGCGGACGGTGACGTTGACGCCGGCCAGCGCGATCAGGGTCCGGCCTGTGCACTGGCTCTGGCACCAGCGGATCGCGCTGGGGACGTTGGCGTTGCTCGGCGGTCGGGAGGGCATCGGGAAGTCCACCGTCGCCTACACCCTCGCCGCGGACGTCACCCGCGGCCGGATGCCGGGCAGGCACTGCGGCAGCCCGAAGGCGGTGATCGTCGCGGCCACGGAGGACTCGTGGGAGCACACGATCGTCCCACGGCTGATGGGTGCCGACGCCGACCTCGAGCGGGTGTTCCGCGTCGATGTCGCGACCGCCGACGGGGTCGACACGGCGCTGTCGCTGCCGCGGGACCTGCGGGCGCTGGAACGGATCGTCGGGCAAGTCGACGCGGCGCTGATCCTGCTCGACCCGCTGATGTCCCGCCTCGACGCCGCCCTCGACACCCACAAGGACTCCGAGGTCCGTCAGGCACTCGAGCCGCTGGTCAGCGTCGCCGACCGTACGGGCGCGGCGATCCTCGGCCTGATCCACGTCTCGAAGGCGCACAGCACCGACCCACTCACGGTCCTGATGGGCTCGCGGGCGTTCGCGGCGGTCGCCCGGGCGGTGTTGTTCGTGCTGACCGACCCCGACGAGGAGTCGGTCCGGCTCCTGGGTCAGCCGAAGAACAACCTCGGCGCGGTCGACCTCCCGACGATGACGTTCCGGATCGAGTCCGCGAAGGTCGCCGACACCCCCGACGGCGAGGTCTGGACCGGGAAGGTCACGTGGCTCGACGACCGCAAGGGGTCGATCCGCGACGCCCTCGAGGCCAGCAACGACACCGCCGAGGTCCGCGGCGCGACGAGCGAGGCCGCCGACTGGCTCCGCGATCACCTGCTCAGCCAGGGCGGCACCGACGACTCGGCGGACGTCAAGGCCGCCGCGGCGAAGGCCGGACACTCGCCGTCGGCGGTGAAGCGGGCGCTGAACAAGATCGGCGGGATCAGTGAGAGCTACGGCTTCCCGAGACGCAGCCGCTGGTCGCTGCCCAGTCGGCTCACCCCTGGGGAGAGTGAACCTATTGAACTAACTGGACTGACTGGACTGACTGGGGTTCCAGTGGGCTCAGTGAGCGCAGTGAGACCAGTGGAATCACCCCCCGCGCGAGGTGAGCCCACTGCCGGCGACCCGCGCACCTGCCCGACCTGCGGCACCGCCACCGCACCATCCCGGCTCGGTCACCGCACTCTGTGCCGCCGGTGCAGCTTCGCCGAGGTCGACGGGACCGCGTCGTGAAGCGGGACGCGGCCACGATGGCCGAATATGCCCGGCTCGAGACCGAACTGGGCGACGCGTTCGAGGCGCTCCGCCGCGAGGATCCCGCGACGCTGGCGCGGTTCCGCCGAGCGCAGGACCAGTTCCTCCAGCTGAGCACGAGCCTCGTCGGCGACGACACCGACGACGATCCCGACGAGGCGGCATGACCGCCGCGGCCAACCTCGTCGAGGTCCGACCGTCTCGTCGAGGCGAAGGCGTCATGGCGAAGGCCGCCCGGCTGCTGACCTCCGGTGCGGTGACGATCGAGGCGGCCGGCGTCAGGTCGATGCTGCTGCGGGTCGTCGGCGACTCCGGCACGTACGAGGTCGTGCGACGACGCGGCGGCTGGTCTTGCTCCTGCCCGTGCTACGGCCGCTGCTCGCACCTCACCGCCGCGATGCTGCTGGCCGGCAGCTCGGATCGGCGCACCGCATGAGCGCCGGCATCGCGGTCTGCGACCGGTGCGGGAACTACGTCGACCGGGACAATCGCGGTTGGCCGGGGTTCTGCTCGGCGCGCTGCCGTGACCAGCCCCCACCGCCGGACAGCCCACGGGCAGGGCCGCACGACGAGTGGGCCACACCCGAGGTCATCGCCGCACGTCGGCAGGTGGACACGGTGAGCGCCAGTGAGCGGTCGCCTGACGCGCTGATCGCAGCGGCGACCGTCATGGGACAGCTCCTCGACGGCGAAGAGCTGGTCCACATCGGGCAGGCGCTGAACGACTACGTCAAGCGATCACGGACGAACGGCTGCGCCGTGCCACCCACCGTGGTCGCGTTAGCCGCCCGGCTGTCAGCGGCGGTCAGGCACGGTCACGGACCGTCAAAACTCGCCGGAAGCGCTGCGGCGTCGGATGGTGCCGTCATGCGATCACCGCTCCTGACCCGGCGTGAGGCGGTCCAGCGTCTGCGCTGCTCCGAGTCGACCCTGGGCCGCAAAGTCCGCGACGGCGAACTCCCCGCCGTTCGGGTCGGAACGCTCGTGCGATTCCGCGTCGAGGACCTCGACGCCTACCTCGAGCGGAACACCACATGCTCACGTCCGCGCAGATCACCGACGCCCTGACCGCCAAGCCGACACCGATGGCCCACGGCGCGCTGCGCTACCTCGAGCGCGGTGAGGCGAAGTACGGCACCGGCGACACGACCCACCGCCGGCTGGTGAGCGACCTGCTCGACGAACCGACCGCGCCGAGCCCCCCGGCGACATACGAGCACCCCGCCGCCGCCGCGATGAAGTCCCCGGCCAAGCGCCCCGGCGACGGGTCGCTGCAACCGAGCGAGATCGCCTGGCTCCAGCGGATCCCCGCCGACCCCGCGCAGGTCCCGTTCGCCGACGCCCAGCAGCTCGCCGCCCTGTCCGCGACCCTCTCCCCGCTGACCAACCGCGCCGACGCCCGGCTCGTCGAGTCCGTCTACGCGCCCGTCCGCGACTACCACGACCGCAACGCCGCCAAGGCCGACCTCGCCAACGCCGTCGCGATCCCCGTCTCACCCGTTCCCAGCTCAGCGCTGCCGGCGCTGGCACGGGCCATCGGCACCGAACACCCCGGCCTGTCCGACGACGAGGTGATGGGCCGCGCCAACGAAGCCGTCCGCGCCGCCGCAGTCCATCGCCGCACCTCACGCGACGCTGCGATCGACAGCGCCCAGACCAGGATCGCCGCACTCGACGAGGCGATCACCGCCCGCATGGCGCCGGTACGCGCATGACCGCCACCGCCCTCCCGGCCAGCACGCAGGCACTCCACGCCCCGGCACGCCCCGGCGCAGCAGGCGAACACCTGCACGCGCACGTCAGCGCGTCACACGCCAGCCAGGTCGATGCCCGCGAGCGCGTCGCCTCCCAAGTCAGGGCCGGCGTCCACCTGTCCGGACAGCCCGACGCTGACGTCAGCACGAGGACCACGATCGCGAAGCGCGCACGACACGCCCCGACCAGCACGAAGCACCAGCACGCCGACAAGGGGGTGTCGGGACCCCCTACCCGCCCCTCGACCGCGACCGGCACGTACTGCCGCTCGCTGTCCGCACGGGTTTGGAAGTTTGGGTGAGAACGGTGGAGAAACCGGCTGGGTGCGGTGTTTGCGGCGAGGGATTGGTCCAGCCGGCGACGGGTCGGCCTCGGCGTTACTGCTCGGAGTCGTGCCGGCGGGCGGCTGAGCTGGACGTGCGGCGGTCGCAGGCGCTGCTGGCGCGGGCGGAGCGGAAGGCGCAGGACGCGAGGCTGGCGGTGGTGACCGCGGAGGCGTGGCGGGTGGCTGGGCGGCAGCGGACGGTGGAGTTCTGGGTGGCGGAGTGCGCCCGGCTCCGGGAGGAGCTGCTGGCTTGCGTGGGACCGCCGCAGCCGGCCACCAGCGGGGTGTCGAGGTCGAGCGCGGGGTCGGCGGCGTGAGCAACCACCCCCGGCTGCGGCCCTCGTCGGCGCAGCCGTTGCCCGCTGGCGCGACGGTGTGCGCAAGGTCGCCTCGGTTGCGGAGCGCGTTCGCGCAGCGGCAACTCAAGGCGCTGGTCGGGGTGACTGTGCCGATCTGGTGCCGGCACTGCATGTCCGCGACCCGGACGCTGCACTCAGACGGCGCCGGGTGGTCGCTGGTCGAGCGCCATCCCGAAGGCTGCCCGGACCGGGGTGCCCCGCCGCTGGATCGTTCCGACGATGCTGCCGTACGGGCGTTCCACGCGTTCGTGGTGGCCGCGTTCGAGCTTGAGGGTCCGTCGTGAGCACTCCCACGGTCGGGTCGGCGCGGATCGGCCTCGTTCCCTCCGCGCAGGGGTTCATGGCGAAGGCCGACGCCGAGCTTCAGGGGCCGGCGAAGGAGCTGGGGGAGAGCCTCGGCCGGACGATCGGCAAGTCGATTGCCGACTCCCTCGGCGGTCCCGTCCGCGACAAGCTCCTCGAGCTGCGCCAGGAGCTGCGGGTCGTCGGTGACCTGAAGATCGGCGTGAACCTCGACGACGGCGCAGCGCTGGCCAAGGCCGAAGGGCTCAAGGCCGAGCTGGGGGGCATCGGTGATTCGTCCACGGCCATCCGCGGCGTTGAGAGTGCGGTGGGTGCGCTGGGCGCGTCGGCGACGGAGACAGGCTCGATCGCCTTACCTGGGATCGGTGTCGGTGCTGCGATAGCGGCGACCGTAGCCGCGCCCGCGCTGGCCGTGATCGCGACCGGCGCTGCGGCGGTCGCCTCAACGGTGGTCGTCGCGACCGCTGGGCTCGCTGCTCTTGCCGCGGTGGCGATCCCGACGATCAAGAGCACCCTGGCGCAGTCGGGGGCGCTGTCGAAGGCGCAGGCGGCCTACGCGAAGGCCACGACGAGCCGCGCCACCGCGCTCCTGGCGGAGCAGGCCGCGACGAAGGGTCTGACTAGGGAGCAGGTCGGGTTCCTCGGCTCGATCGCCCACTTCAAGGGCGTGTTCGCCGGGCTCGTCGCCGACTTCAAGCCGGAAGTCCTGTCGCTGGCGACTCAGGCGCTCAACCTGTTCGCCCTGTATCTGCCCGTGATCAAGCCGCTGATCGCCGCCGCGGCGCAGGGCCTCGGGGACCTGTTCAAGAACGGGTCGTCGTTCCTGCCTGTGGTGAAGCAGATCGTCGGCGCGTTCGCCCAGGCCGCCCCCAAGACCATCGTCGACCTCGGCACCCTGTTCGCGAACCTCGTCCTGGACGGCGGGAAGCTGGTCGTCCTGCTGCTGCCGCTGGGGGAACGGATCCTGCCGCACCTCGTGTCCGGAGCCCAGGACCTCGGCAAGAAGCTGTCGACGCTCGGGACCAACCCGAAGTTCCTGTCGTTCATCGCCTACATGCAGGCGAACGCTCCGCTGATCGCGAAGGACTTCGGCGAGTTCGTCGTCGCGTTCGTCAAGTTCGGTGTCGCCGTAGCGCCCATCTCCACGGCGGTGCTGAAGGCGCTGGTACCGGCGCTGCACGGGCTGAGCTACTTCATCACCGGCCTGCGGGTGTCGTTCTACGCGCTCGAGATCGCGGTCGTGGAGACCCTCCTGGGCATCCTGAAGCCGATCAACACTCTGGTTCAGCACCTCCCCGGGGTGCCCGCGTCGATCAAGAAGGCCGTCGGAGACTCGGTCACCTCTCTGCAAGGGTTCGACACCTCGGCGAAGGCATCGCTCAACGCACTCAAGGGGACCGCGACGACGGGGGGCGCTGCTGCGGGCACTGCACTCGCGGACAGCTTCGCGGATGGCATCGCGTCGACGCAGGCCGCGAAGACCGCCGCCGCGAACGCCCGCGCCCTGGCTGGCGTCGCCACGTCCGGGCTCCGCACGCGTTCACGAGCCGACGACGGTCGGATCTACTTGGGGTCCCGTAGCCAGGGGCAGCACAACGGGAGGCAAGCCCAAGCGGGTAGACGTACTTGAGACGACTTCTCGCAGGAAAGGGACGGCCACCAACGAGCCAGACGTGCTCACAAAGCGGATCGCAACATCCCGCGTCGGCTCATCGCCTTCGAACATGAAACTCACTGCGACGCTTACCGTTATAGGTGCAAGAACTGTCCCGTCAATGGCTTTGACCTGGACTTCAGCATTCAACCGAAAGAAGAGGCGTTGCCCTTCGATTGCGTAATCGGAACTGAGACTGAGTTCCGCGTTCCCAAAGTCGCCGTTTCGTAGGCGATCGGCGTGCAAGCGCGTGACATGCGCCCCTTCCAACCTTACGCGGCCCACGAACTTGTTGAACTCTTCAACGGGGGGTGTAGGCAGCGGTGCGCTCGGCGGTTCAGTCACCTGTATAGCCGACCAACTCGTCGAACTCGCGTTGAAGATCATCCCCGCTCGTCCCATACTCGCGGTCGCCAGAGATGGGCAGACCCCATGCGACCCGTGCAGGACTCCAGTCGACCTGGTTACCAACGTAGATCGAGAACTCGTCTGGCTGCGCAGCCACACCTTCGCGCACAACTACAGGTCGGCCGAGTTGCACCCGTCCCAAGTGGTGCACCGTGTGCCACACGGCGAAGTTTGGCGCGACTTCGGCTGGCTCAGCCCTCGGGCCCCGCCTGGCCGGCAGCGACGGTCCCTCCGGGCCGGCCGGGACAAGATCGATGTGCGCTTCGCAACCCATTGCGCGTAGGTACCTGGCCAGGGTGGCGAGACGCAGGTTGCCGTCCCCGTTCAGTACCTGACTGACGGCACTCTCAGTCACGCCTAGAACCTCGGCAAGTTCCCTCTGAGTCATGCCCGATGAGTAGAGCGCAGACTCAAGAGCTGAGGAGGCAGCCACTGCAAGCCGGGCAGCGGACATCTCCCGCGCCCCTGCCGGGCTGTCCTGCGCCCGGTCGATCTCAGACTCACGCGTCATGATGCGCGTCCTCCTCCCGGATCTGCCCCGCAAGGTCCAGCGCCGCTTGGGGTGCTCGTTGTTCCGTCTTCGGCCACGCGTTCGTTATGCGCAGAACGCCGTCCATGTGGGGGAACCGCCAGAACGGATCCGCCTGCTGCTCAGGGTCGAGGTCGTTCCAGTCGTCGTTCGGAGGCTTCGGCTCCCAGGTTCCATCGCCTGGGGTGTCATAGAAGGCAAAGCGGTGGTGGTGGTGCCTGAGCTCCCAGATCCCGTCGACTAGGTAACCGATGTCGCTCTGCCTGCTGGGGGTGCCTGTGCGGGCGAGATGCTCGATCTTCGCTAGGAACATCTGACTGTCATGGATCTGCTCATCGTCGGGTGGCGGACTCGTAAACCGCGGATCAGACGCCCAGGTTCCGGCTCGTAGACCCTCCCAGTAGTCTCGGGCGGGGGACGATCCGTCCGCTCGCACAGCACACTCCACACGTCTGCAGGTCCAGTTCCGGTTCGTGCTGGACACGATGACTAGTCGGCTGACTTCAGTCAAGACTAAAGCTACTCACGCTCGCCCGCCCAGGGGGCTGGTGGATCCACAGGCAGCTCCCCTCCAGCCTGGTTGACGCTTCATCGTCTCGTCCCCCTTCACTTGGACCGAGCTGACCCGGACCGAGTACAGCCCCCGCTGCTGAGGGGGCCACGAGCACTAGACCAACGCTCGGCGGACGCCATTCAACCTCATGCCCCGGGGCTTGCTAGGCCTCGAGGCGTCCCACCACCAGTCGGGCGGGCTCTGCGTGAGGTGCCAGCCCCGCTCGGCGGTGAACGCCACCACCACGCCGTCCGGTATCGCCAGCGGCAGCGATGGGACCACCTCCCGGGCTGGCTGCCGCTGCCGGCGGTGGGGACGGGCCTGCATGGCCTCCAGCGGGCTCACGGGCTCACGATGTCGGCGTGGCCGACCTCGTGCCCCGGCCGGTCACGGTCTGCACCCGTCACCCCGTCATCGCCTCGGGCCTCGACGCCCCGCAGCAGCCGCTCCAGGCCGTCCCGGAGTTCCTGAGCCTGCTGGAGTGGCATGTGCGCCCAGGAGGCGCCCTTGGACATCACCAGCAGCAGTCCCGGATTCGTCAGGACCGTGGTCGGGGGCGTCGGGTCCGCCACCAGGGTGAGAAGCACTTCCTTCTCAGCGCGGTCCGGCCCAGGCGTGACCCGTAGCGCAACGGTCTCTGACAGCGACCGGAGATGCCGTGGCGGAGGGCCGCCCGCGGCAACCTCAAGGAGGTGGAGCGCGTCGTGAAGGCGCCTGTCCAACGCCCGCGCCTCGGCGACCTCGTGGTGCTCCGACGCGCCGTCCACGAGCAGCGGAGGCAGCAGTCTCACGGCTCCGTCCCCGTACAGGCGGGCGGTCTGCTCGATCGACCAGTCCTCGTTCACCTGGCATCGGTGCTCGATGGCCAGCACTGGCACCCCGTTCTCGTCGGCGTCGCTGTCCCAGGCCATCGTGTCGTGGTCGACCTCGCACCAGTCCGGGCAATCCTTGGTCGCTGGCCCCGGGACATCGACGGTCGGGTGCTGCTCCGCCATTTCGGCCGTGGTGGTCATCGGACCGTGCCGCCAGCCGCGTCGCGGTCGGCCTGCTCGATCGTCCGGACCGCGTCAACGGCCGCCCGGAGCGCGGTCGCGAGGTCGGCCGCGTCGCCCACGGACAGCTCCTCCGGCACGTCCATGTGGACGCTCGGGACGGTCGCGTACTTGTCGCCGGCGGGGCCGGTGAAGGCCGTGAGGTCGATGTCGATCTTCTTTCCGCGGTTGACCGTGTCCGCGCTGTCGAACGTCACCGAGGCGAGCACTCGGTTGTGCATGATCGCGTCATCCGACGCGATCATGGCGTGCGCCTCGGTGCACCACCACGGGCAGTCAGCGGCGCAGGCCGTCTCGACGAGGTGCTGGCCGTAAGCGGCCATGACGCCCTTGTCTACGAGCATCCGGTGGACGCTCGCGAGGTACAGCGGCCAGTCCGCGTCCTCGGCAGGGGTCGCGGGCATGTCGTCCTCGTAGGAGATCAGGCCGTGGCTATGCCCGTAGAGCGCGGCGAAGCCGGTGTAACGGGGCATCCGGCTGGCGTCGTAGAGCATCCGGTTGTCCCGGGCGTCGAGCCTGAACGGCTCGGTGGTCGAGTCGGTGTCGGTACTGGTCATGCGGTCCTCCAGGGGTCGGCAAACTCACCGAGCCACTCGGCGAGTTACGCTCGCTGGACCCACGCTTACGGGGCCTCTTGGCACACCGCTGAGGCACAAGGCTTCCCCAAGATGCCGGGCGAGCCACTGCGGGTCCAGCCGAGCCGCCGCAAGCGCACCAGCGCCGATGACGGGGCTGGCTGAGGTGCGCGCCCGGTTCAGCTTGACGCCACGGCCTGTGGTGGCAAAATGAATACTCCAGCGCGCTTGGTCGTCCGGACTCTTTTGCGTCCCTCGCCCGCTCCGTTCCCTCGAGCAGTGGTGGCGATGACGACACGACGGCTGTTCCCCCGCGACAACGCCGAGTTGAGCCGCGACTGACATCCTGATGCCGGGCTCGACGAGGCCCGCCACGTACCCGCAGCCCGCGCCCTCCTTCTCAGGGCGCGGGCTGCGATGGGTCGACGACAGGTTCCCGAAATATGTACCATCCGTAGTTTGTCTGTGACTCCCCGTCAATATTGGTGCGCGGGGGTAACTCGGCCGCCGATTGCGGGTTATGGTCCCCTTTGCCGCTGGGACCTGCTCAGCGGCGGGAGGAGATAATCGATGTCGAAATGGGGGATTAGAGGTGCGCGCGTCGGCGCACTGCTCCTGGTCGCCGGAACCGGTCTCGCGTTGGCGCCCACCGCCGCGCATGCGGCCGCGGCGGCCAAGAAGACCAACACATTCTGGGTGAACAGCAGCGGCACCACGTTTACCCCGCCGGGCACCAGTTGTGCCAACCCGGGCTTCGCAACCGTGCAGGCAGCAGTGACTGCCGCCGAGGCGTCCACCAAGCCCAACCCCGTCGTGGAGGTCTGCTCCGGCACCTACACCGAGCAGGTGACCTTCGGCGGCGGGAACATCTCGGTCGTCAATGCCGGCTCTTCCGTCGTGCTCGCGATGCCGCAGACGCCGGTGGCGGACACGGCCTGCAACATCAGCGGGGCCGACATTGAGGTGTCGATCTGCAGCACCGCTCAGGCCATCGTGTCTATCACCGGCATCGAGGTCCAGGCGCAGCTGCAGTCGACGCCCTGCGACCCGCTGTACGGCATCTTCGTCGGCGGCGGCGGCAACACATTGAAGCTGACGAACTCGACCATCACCGGCGCCACCCAGGTGCCGTTCAGCGGCTGCCAGGTCGGCATTGGCCTGCGGGTGGGCAGTGCCGCCGCCGGTCAGATCGGCCACGCGACGCTGAAGAACGACACGGTGCAGGACTACCAGAAGGGCGGCATCGTCGTCGACGGCACCAGCTCCACGGCCTCCATCACGTCGACCACCGTCACGGGCAACGGCCCGACCGGCGTCACGGCGCAGAACGGTATCCAGGTCAGCCGCGGCGCCGTAGGCACCATCAGCGCGTCGACGGTCACCGGAAACGAGTACACGGGCACCGACACCCAGGCCAGCGGGATCCTGTTCTACTCCGCCAACCCGGGCTCGAAGGTGGTCGACTCCACGATCAGCGACAACGACATCGGGGTCTACGCGATCTCGAACGAGACCAGTCAGCCGACCGGCACGGAGTTCGCGATCACCGGCAACACCTTCACCGACAACGACGGTGAGGCCATCGATCTCGGCTACAGCTACACCACCGTGACCGGCAACACGATCAGCGGCACCGGTCAGGTTGGTCTGGAGATCGACCAGACCAGCGCCGACAAGTTCGGGATCAAGGTGACGGCAAGCAAGGACTCGTTCTCCGACCAGACCACGGCGGCGGTCCTGATCACCTCCGACCAGGACCCGTCCGACAAGCCCGGCTCGCTCTCGCTGACCAAGAGCAAGGTGAGTGGGAACCCCGCTCCTTCGGTCATCGGGTCGATCCAGGACGAGAGCAGCAACTTCTCGATCACCCTGTCGAAGGACACCTGAGCTAGCCAGGGAAGACCAGCAGCCAGGGGCGGGACCGCGCAGCGGTCCCGCCCCTGTGCCATGTCCCGGTCATGACGCGCCGAGGAGCAGGAGTGAGCATCGAACCGGAGGTCGACGCCGCCGAGGTCGGGCTGGACGCGCCGCGGCTGCGCCGGATCGACCGCCACCTCGCCGCGTACGTCGACGACGGGCGTCTCGCTGGCTGGTCGGTCCTCGTCGCCCGCCACGGTCGGGTGGCGCACTGCTCGACCTACGGTCGCCGAGACGTCGAGGCGGACCTGCCGATGGAGACGGACACGATCGTCCGGATCTACTCCATGACCAAGCCGGTCACCTCGGTCGCGGTCATGATGCTGGTGGAGGAGGGCCTGCTCGAGCTGACCACGCCCGTCGACACGCTCCTCCCGTCGTTCGCCGACCTGCGCGTGTGGACCGGTGGGCCGGCCGCGAAGCCCGTCACGGCGCCGGCCGCCCAGCGGATGCGGCTATGGCACCTGCTCACGCACACCGCGGGGCTGACGTACGGCTTCCACCACATGCACGTCGTCGACGAGATCTACCGCCAGCACGGCTTCGAGTGGGGGCAGCCGCGCGACCTCGACCTGGCCGGGGCAGTCGACGCGTACGCGTCGATGCCGCTCGCCTTCGAGCCGGGCGCCGAATGGCTCTACTCGGTCGCCACCGACGTCCTGGGCCGCATCGTCGAGGTGGTCTCCGGACAGACGCTGCCGGAGTTCCTCGCGGCCCGCGTCTTCGGGCCCCTGGGCATGACCGACACCCACTTCCAGGTGCCCGACGCCGACCTCGACCGTCTGGCCGCGCTGTACGTGCCACACCCCAGGACCGGCGCAGCCATGCGGTACGACGCCTTCGGCAAGGCCGCCACCCGGCCGGTCACCGCTCCCAGCGGCGGTGGGGGGCTGGTCTCGACGCTGGGGGACTACCACCGCTTCACCGAGATGCTGCGCGGCCGGGGTGAGACCGGGGGAGCCCGCCTGCTGGGCAGCCGCACCCATGCCGCGATGGTGGCCAACCACCTGCCCGGCGGGACCGATCTGCGGGCCTTCGGCCGGCCGCTGTTCGCCGAGAGCGCGTTCGACGGGGTCGGCTTCGGACTCGGGTTCTCGGTCGTGGTGGATCCGGCAGCGACCAAGGTGCTGACCTCGCCGGGCCTGTACGGCTGGGGCGGCGCAGCCTCGACGGCCTTCTGGGTAGATCCGGCCGAGGACCTGACCATGATCTTCCTGACCCAGCTACTGCCGTCGAGCACGTACCCGCTGCGCTCGGCTCTCGACACGCTGGTGCACCAGGCGCTGGTGGACTGACGCAAGGACGCCACGACGCCCCGGTCCCGGCTTCGTCGCGGCGTACCGATGGAACACTGAGCCGATGAAGCTGCCCGTGATGCCACCGGTCGCGCCGATGCTGGCGAAGTCGGTCCCGACCATCCCGCCGGGGGCGTCCTACGAGCCCAAATGGGACGGATTCCGGTGCATCTGCTTCCGGGATGGTGACGAGGTCGAGTTCGGCAGCCGCAACGAGAAGCCGATGACGCGCTACTTCCCCGAGCTGGTCGAGGCGGTCAAGGCCGAACTGCCCGAGCGGTGCGTGCTGGACGGCGAGATCGTCATCGCGGCGGGGGAGGGGCTCGACTTCGAGGCGCTGCAGCAGCGCATCCACCCCGCCATCTCCCGCGTGACCCTGCTGTCGGAGACCACACCGGCCTCGTTCATCGCCTTCGACCTGCTCGCCCTCGGCGACGAGGACTACACCGGGCGTCCCTTTGCCGAACGGCGGGCAGCTCTCGAGCTGGCACTCGCCGAGGCGCACGCACCGGTCCACCTCACCCCGACGACCACGGATCTGGAGATCGCGAACCGCTGGTTCGTCGAGCTCGAGGGCGCACATCTCGACGGCGTCATCGCCAAGCCGCTCGCGGGCACCTACCAGCCCGACAAGCGGGTGATGTTCAAGATCAAGCACGTCCGTACGGCCGACTGCGTGCTCGCCGGCTTCCGCTGGCACAAGACCTCGACCGAGGCGCAGCCGCTCGTCGGCTCGCTGCTGCTCGGCCTCTACGACGACGACGGCAGGCTGCAGCACGTCGGCGTCGTCGGTGCGTTCACCGGCGCGCGTCGCGCCGAGCTCGTCGCCGAGCTCGAACCGCTGGTCGTGCGCGACGACGACGAGCACCCGTGGCAGGAATGGGCCAGCGCCGAGGCCCATCAGAGCCAGCGGCTGCCCGGCAACGTCAGCCGCTGGAACGCCACGAAGGACCTGTCCTTCGTCCCGCTGCGACCCGAGCGGGTCCTCGAGGTGAAGTACGAGCACATGGAGGGCACCCGGTTCCGCCACCTCGCGCACTTCGTGCGTTGGCGCGACGACCGCACGCCTGGGTCCTGCACCTACGAGCAGCTCGAGCAGCCGCTCACGTTCAGTCTCGACGACATCGTCCCCGGGCTCGGATCGACCCGCTGACACCGCGGCCGCGCTTTCGGTCCGGTCACTACGGCGGTTCCCGTTGTCGGGGAGTCATCGGCTGGCTACGCTCGGGACACCCCACGGGCCCCTGCGCGCATGGCGCACCCGTGGAGTACCGCCGAACCCGGACCCATCCGGGGCCGGGGACCCACTGCGTCACCTGGGGTGAGTCGAGGGCCCGTCCGCGGGTCGTCGTAGGGCGCTTCCGGCCCGAACCCGTCAGCTGACCTGGTAGGCGGGCGACGGAAGAGTGAGGCGTTGGCGACCGCACGCACTGACGAACGCGCACCGGCGCGCCGGTGGCGCCGCCGACCGCTGGCCGCGCTGCTGGGCCTGACCCTGGCGGTGCCGCTGGTGCTCGTGCTGGGTGGTTCCGGTCAGGCGGCCCCCACCCTGACCATCGCGCAGGCGGAGGCGCAGATCGCGGTCCTCCAGACCCAGGAGGACGCCGCGGTCGAGGCCTTCGACCAGGGTCAGATCGCGTCCACCGCAGCCCAGCGACAATCGAGCGCGGCGCAGGCCAACCTGGCCACGCAGAGCGTCCGGCTCGCGAGCATGTACGCCGGGATCCGCTCCTTCGCGATCGCTTCGTACGTCACCGGGGGCGTCGACCCGCTCTCGGCGATCTTCGCCGGCGGTGATCCCGAGCGGCTGATCCGGCGGGCCGGCGCGCTCGACGAGGTCGCCCGGGGCCAGCACGCCCGGGTCCAGGCACTCCAGGCTCAGGTGCTGTCCGTGGCGGACGCACAACAGACCGCGCAGCAGCGGGCGGGCCAGGCGGCGGATGCGCTGCGGCGTCTGGCGGCGAGCCGGGACCACATCACCGGACTGCTCAGCCAGCAACAGGCCGTGCTCTCGCACCTGCAGGCCCAGCAGCGGGCGGAGCTCCTGGCCCAGCAGCGGGCGCAGCAGGCGGCTGCCGCCGCCCAGGCGAAGGCGGCCCTGCTCGCCCAGCAGAAGGCCGCGGCGGCCCAGGCCGCCGCCGCTGCCGAGGCGGCCGCCCGGCGTGCCAGGGCAGCGCTCGTCTCCAGGACAGTCGCCCGGAGCGCCCCTCCAACGGCACCGCCCATCACTGCGCCCGGCCCCGGTCAGGGCTCGGACGCCGGCCTGGTCGCGCTGCATGCGGCCGAGACGCAGCTCGGCAAGCCCTATGTCTACGGGGCCGCCGGCCCCAACGTCTACGACTGCTCCGGGCTGGTGATGTGGGCCTTCGCCCGCGCCGGGATCGCCCTGCCGCACAGTGCCGCGGACCAGTACGGGTTCGGCACCCATGTGGCGCTCACCGACCTTGAGCCTGGCGACCTGGTCTTCTACGACGACGGCGACACGATCGGACACGTCGGCATCTACTACGGCGGCGGCGAGATGATCGACGCCAACCACACCGGCGGCTGGGTGGGCATCCGTCCGCTGTACTCCGGCCTGGTCGGGGCGACCCGCCTGTAGCTGCAGGTCCCGCTCGTGCCTGGGGCTGCGGGTCGGCCGCGCCGCTCAGCGCAGCAGGTAGCGGCAGAAGAGCAGGACGTCGTCGGTGAGCAGCCCGGCGAGGCGGCCCCGTAGCGGGCCATCCCAGGGTGCCCCGGCCACGACCCTGGCCGGACCCGGGCCGGCGAGCACCGGCGCGAGCGTGAGACACAGCTCGTCGAGCAGGCCGGTGGCGCCCAGCTGGCCGAACAGCCCTGGCCCGCCCTCGCACAGCACCGAGGTGAGCCCGCGCGCCGTGAGCGCCTCGAGGGCGGCCGGCAGGTCGACCGACGCCTCGCCACAGACCACCGTCTCGCAGCCGGACACATCGGCCGCCGCCGTGGCCGTGGTCAGCAACAGCGGCGGAGCGGTCGCCCGGGCGATCCAGGGCTCGTCGCCGCGCCACGACGACGCCCGGCCCACGACCGCCAGCCGCGGCACGTCGGCGCGGCCGTCGGCACGCCGGCGGGAGCGCCGACCGGCCGACGGGTCGATCGGGCCGTAGCCCTCTGCTCGGACGGTGCCGGCGCCGACGAGCACGACGTCGGCGTGGTCGCGCAGCATGGCGAACACGGCCTGGTCGGTATCGTTGCCCAGGCCGCCGCTCGTCCCGGCCAGGCTCGTCGCGCCGTCGGCTGCAGACACGAAGTTGGCTCGTACCCACGCGGGAACGGGCGGTCGGTAGCGGTCGTGCAGCCCCTGCGCGGTGGCCGGATCGGGCCCGTCCGGCTCGAGCAACGCACGCACGGCGCGACCCTAGCCGGGGGCCGGCGGGCGGTAGTAGCCAGACATCGGCCAGGCGTCGAACCCGAGGCGGTCGTAGAGGCGGTCCGCGCCGTCGTTGCCCCCGTCCACGGCGAGCAGGACCTCGGGGGCGCCGCCGGCCAGGCTCTGCCGGACGAACCAGGCGGTGACCGCCCCCCCGAGGCCGGCCCGGCGCATCTCGGGATGGACGGCGAGCGAGGACAGATGCCCACGCGGCCAGGCGAGCACCGTCTCGGCGGCACAGGCCACCAGCATCCCGTCCTCGTACGCCCCGCACCACCGGCCGCCGATCGCGGCGCCGGGCCGGACCGCCGGGCGGGGGTTGGCCAGGTCCAGAAGATGTTCGATCGCGGACCGGGTGGGCGCGTCGTCGGATAGCCAGTCCACCCGGTCCTCACCGTGCTGCGACGGGCAGGCCGCAGACCGCAGCCGCAGCGTCCAGCGGTGTTCCGGCCCGAGACCCAGGGTGGCGGGGTCGACGTGGGTCCGGCGGGCGACTACTGCCTCGTCGCCAGGCTGGGCGTGCCCGGCCAGCGCAGCGCCCGCGGCGGCGGGCGGCCCGAGGGCGTGGAGCACCGGTCCGACCGACCAGGGGTGACCCGAGCGCCAGACCACCGCGGTGCCGTCGTACCACGCTTCGTCGAACGTCACCCGGGGCGACGCGCAGATGCGCGCCCAGGGATGCGCGTCGAACTGCTCGGCCACGAGCGCCACGAGCGCCTCGGGATCGGCCAGCACCTGCATGGCGGCGCACGGTAGCGCCCGGAGCGTGACGGGCCGGTGTCGATGTGTCACCATGATCACGGACCACCACGGAGTCGAGGTCGTCGGGGAAGGCGCCCCTCGTCCGGTCGGAGGTCTCATGGGAGTCGATGCCGGTTTGCCGGCGCGGCAGTCCGCAGCGGTGCGGCTGTCCGTGCTGACGTGTCCTGCCCCGCTGTGCCCGCATCTGGAGTTCGCGGCGGCCGCCGTGCTGGGCACGCCGGTCTCGTTCCGCTGGGTGGATCAGCCCGCGAGCCCCGGCGCCCTCACCGCCCAGGCCGAGCTGCGTGGCGAGCCGGGGCTGGCGGGCCGGCTGGCCGGGCGGCTCCGGGGTCTGGGGCCGGTGCGCTTCGAGGTCCTGGAGGACGCCGCCGTCGGCGTCGACGCGGAGCGCTACAGCTACAGCCCCGACCTCGGCCTCTACCGGACGGCGCTGGCCGCCAACGGCGACGTCGTGGTGAGCGAGAGCCGGCTGCGCGAGCTGCTCGCCCGCAGCCACCGGATGGGGGAGGGCGCGGCCACGCTCGCCCACGGGCTGGACCAGCTGCTGGGCACCGCCTGGGACGAGGAGCTGGAGCCGCTGCGGCGGGGCGGCGACGGCGCTCCGGTGAGCTGGCTCCGACGCACCGGCTGAGAATCGGCTGATGAGGTGGGTCGGGTGCTTGCACCCGAGGCGGCACACGTACCATGTGCCGCTCCGGAGCCGTCCTGCATCGTCATGCGGCTGCGCGTGAGAGTCGCCATCGGGATCGGGCACAACCGGGCGGCTCCACGCGTTGGAGCGGGCACCCGAACTCGACCTCGCCGTACTTTTTCCGGCGGGACTCTCGAGTCCGGGGCCAGCAAGGCCGAGGACGACGTCGTCCCCGCGCACCATCCGCAGGATCCGGGCAACCGGCACGACCTGAGACCCGCGACACCGGGCGAGACCATCGCCCGCTCTGGCCGCCGTACCGAGAGTGAGAAACCCCGTGGCCACCGACTACGACACTCCACGAACCAACCACGAAGAAGAGCAGACCGAGCAGTCCCTGGACGCGCTGAAGGCGCAGCGGGCGAACAACTCTGCCGACCTTGGCGACGACCAGGACCCGTTCGAAGCCGAACTCGATCTGCCGGGCGCCGATTTCGGGGATGAGGAGCTCGCCATCCGCGTCATCCCCAAGCAGGCTGACGAGTTCACGTGCACGCGCTGCTTCCTGGTGCACCACCGCAGCCAGCTCGCCGACGACAAGCGGCGCGTCTGCCGCGACTGCGCTGCGTAGCCCCGGGCCGGTCTTTCAGTCGACCGAGTCACCGGGGCGGCAGTCCTGACCGCCCGAGCCAGCGGCGGACTCGAGCCCGGGGCGGCTCGCGGGCGCGTCGAAGGTCGCGCTCAGCCGTCTGCGGGTCTCGCGCAGCAGCGCATCCCGCAGGCTCTCCATGCCGACGAACCGCTGTGGCTCGGTGCAGAGCGTGATGAACACCGCGACGGTGATCTGCGCGGCCGCGCTCGGCGCCGTGAGCCTGCGGGCGTGCTGATAGACGCAGCGGCCGTAGCGATGGTAGATCTCCGCGAGGGCGTCGGGCTCCGCGGCTGTCACGTCGGACACGGGAACTTCTTCAGCGGCGACGAGTTCGCTGCCCGGGCGTCGCCTCACGGTGGTGGGCGCGGTGCGCCGTGAGCGCTGACGCGAAGGGGTGGGGCTGGGTCGCTCGCTACCGGGATCCGCGGACACGCCCACGACCGTCCTCGCAGCAGGGCAGCGGCATGACTGCATGAGGCCGGACAGAGGAGCCGCGCTTCCACGAAGACTGTGCCACGGCCTCACCCGTGTGGCCAGCAGCCGCGCCTGGATCGTGAGTGGACGCTACAGGGATTGAACCTTGCCCAAGGCGGAGTCTTGACTACAGGGACGACCCGCAGAAACAGCCTTCTGAGCTGCGCATACGTGATCTGTAGCGAGTGTTTGTAGCGGACACATAGCGACAGTGCGGCACTCCCGAATCGCGCGTGGATCGCACGTTGACGAAGGGGCAGGCCGTCAGTCAGTACAGCGCCGACGGCCGGTCGCCCCGCTGCACCACGGGTCCCTGCAGCCGCTTCTTCCAACGGGGCCGGCTGTCGACAGCGATCACCCCGCCGCGCTGTCCTGGCCAGTCGATACGAGTCAGCACGCCGTACTCGTTTCGGAGCCAGTGTCGACCCCGTGAGTCCATGAAAGCGATCCGGAACGGGGTGTCACTGATGCCCTCGTTGCACTCGATAGCGACTGAGCCGACCTCACCCGGCATTAGTGATCCGAGGTTCACTCCCGCGGTCTGGTGGGGGCCGAGCGGCCGGTCGAGTTCGATGATGAGCTGGTTCAAGGTCAGGGCGTAGATCGGCTCGTCGCCACCGTTCCGGACGGCAACAAGCCGACTCGCGGTCCCGTTCGTAGTGCGCAGCCATCGCAGCTCATTCGCCGGACGGTCAGCTATGAAGCCGATGACGCGATGCGCCTGCTGATCCCAGGCAACTCGACGCTGCGCGTCAAGCGTGCTCGTCTGGGTCCACAGCAGCCTGAGTGCGGCCCCTGCCAGCACCACCGCCGCGACGGCAGAGATCACGCTCGCGTAGATCATCCGACTAGCGCTTGCTGCGACAGATGAACCCGCCGGGCAGCCTCACCCGCGCGCCACATCGGCTCGAGTAGCGGACCCGGCGCGTCCCGGCGGGACAGTCCGACGCGGCTCGAGAGGTTGAGCCGCAACCCCCGGCCGAGCCGGACGGACTGGCGGTAGGTGAGGTCCACTGGCTCCGAAACGTGCTTGAGGATGTGGGTCAGGCGCTGATCGCCAACGTGAGAAGTGACCAGATCCCAGCCGCTCCGGCCCCAGTAGTTGAGGACATCGAGGGGGATGGGCGGCACCCGACGTGAGCAGGCTGCAAATGTCCTGGGGGACCTGCTCGGCCGGCTCAAGCTGGATCACCCCCTGCCTTCGCCTAAGCCGTCGTCGAGCAGCATCAACTGCAGATAGCTGATAGAGGCCATGACGCCGGAACGTACCGGTCGGTCGGACAATCGGCAGAACCTCGATCCACAGGGATCGCATGGCCGGCTATGACAACGGCTCTTGTCCTGCTTTCCGCAGGTTAGGGGCCGGTTGTCCTAGTGGACGCTACAGGGATTGAACCTGTGACCTCCTCCGTGTCAGGGAGGCGCTCTCCCGCTGAGCTAAGCGTCCGGAGATGTGCCGTGCCGTCGTACGACGGCAGGGACCGTCGAGGTGGAGACGGGATTTGAACCCGTGTACACGGCTTTGCAGGCCGTTGCCTCGCCTCTCGGCCACTCCACCGGGCCCGGTCGGTGCCGCCGGGTCGCGGCGACGCCGGCCGGTGCCGACCGCCCTCCCAGGAGGGCGCTCCGAGCGGAAGACGGGATTCGAACCCGCGACCCTCACCTTGGCAAGGTGATGCTCTACCACTGAGCCACTTCCGCGTGCCGACGTCTGCTCGACGGCGCCAGCCACCCTACCAATAGACGCGTGTCCGGCATGCATCCTTCCCGCCACAGCGGGGGTCGCGGAGCCCTCAGCCTTCGACGCCGTCCCACAGCAACAGCGCGAGCTCGGCGTCCAGGTCGAGCTGACCGCTCTCCGCGCCGGCCGGTACGACCTCGTACGCCCGCTCGAGAAACACGACCAGCTCGGCGCAGGGTGCGTCGAACAGGGCCGTCCCGGACGGCGAGTTGAGGGATACGCACACGCGCCCGGCACCCGAGCTGCCCGGCGCCGACCTCGTCGGCCATACGCGGACGTCCCCGGCTCCCGCGGCTCGCCGCACTCCCGCGTCGAGCAACTCCCGCGCAAAGGTCCACTCCACGACGGTCGTGGCTGCGGTGTGGAAGCCGATGCGCACCGCGTACGGATCGGCCGCCTCATACCGCAGGATGGCGCGGACCGGCACCGTGGTCGCGTCATGATCGAGCAGCCGCAGGGCGACCTCGTGCGAGACGGACGTGGTCGGGCGGGACAGCGGTCGCGGGTTCATGCAGGCCTCTCCAGGCTCAGATCCGCAGGCGGGATGCCTGCGGTGCGCTCACGGGCATGTGACACCAACGGCCGGATCGCGCCGCAGTGACGGGTGCATTCGGCGCCACCCGTCCGTTCGGATCAGTTCAGCGGACAAATCAGGACAGATAGCCGCGGTGGTGCGGCATCTGGGTGACGGCCGCACCTGCGTGCATCGGCCGCGGCCGCGCTCCGCACCGATTACGCTCCACCGGTGAACCCTTCGGGGCCCCAGGACGAACACAGCGATGTGAAAGCACCGGTCCTCCTGCCGCGCGCACGCTCGTCGCCCGAGCAGTCTCGGTCGAGTGACGCCCGCTTCGAGGATGCCGCCCTCGTGCGCTTCGTCCGGGAGGGCGATGCGCCCGCCCTGGAGAGCCTCTATGCGCGCTATGGCGGTGCGTGCTACAGCCTCTCCCGCCGGATCCTCGGCGACGAACAGCTCGCGCAGGACGTCGTCCAGGAGGTCTTCCTGGCGCTGTGGCGGGACGCCGGCCGGTACGACCCGGCGCGCGGCGCCTTCGCGACCTGGTTGCTGTCGATGACACACCACAAGGCTGTGGATGTGGTACGCCGCGAAGAGAACCTTCGTCGGCGCAGTGCCGCCGCCGATGCGGCCGAGCAGTCGGCGCCGCCGCCGCCTGGGCCGGACGACGCGGCGTGGACCTCCCTGCGACGCGACCGCGTCCGTGCGGCGCTGGCCCACCTGCCGCACCCGCAGCGCGAGGCGCTGGGCCTGGCGTACTTCGGCGGCTACACGCAGCGGGAGATCGCCGGGCTCACGAACACCCCGTTGGGCACCGTGAAGACGCGGATGCTGGCCGGCATGCGCAAGATGCGCGAAGTTCTGGCGACTTCCTTGGACGAAGGGGAGCCAGCATGAGGTGTCAGGACGAGCACTGGGCCGAGCTGGTCGTCGGCCGGGCGCTGGATGCACTCGAGCCCGTCGACGACGCCGCCCTCGAGGCGCACTTGGCCGAGTGTGACGACTGCCAGGCCCTGCTGGCCGAGATGCAGCACGTGTCGGCGACCCTGGCCTACGCCGTCGAGGAGGCAGAGCCGCCGGCCGAGCTGCTCGACCACATCCGCGCGGCCCTGCCGGCGCGTGTCGCGGTGCCCGCATCCGTCATCTCCTTCGAGGCCGCACGGCAGCGGCGGTTCCGCATCGGCCCCGGACATGCTCGGCGCGTCGTCGCGTCGCTGGCCGCGGCATCCGTCGCGGCTGCGTTCGTGGTGACCGGCGCGTACGCGGTTCGGGTGAACCGCGACCGGAACGAGGCCCGCCAGTCCCTGACGGCCGAGGGCAGTGTCATCAGGGAGCTGCAGAGCCCCAGCGCCTACCGGGTCGCGCTCAGTTCGGGCGGTCCCGCCGGCGGCTTCGCCGTGGTCGATGGTCGTTCGGTGGCGCTGGTCGTCGACAACCTCGACCACAACGACACGAGCACGTCGATCTACGTCCTGTGGGCCGCCGCATATCCGGGCGCTGCGATGAAGGCCGTGCAGGGGTTCGACATCCGGCACGACGGGGTGAACGTCGTACACGCGATGCTCCCCGACACCGTCGGGCAGCCGCAGATCTTCGGCGTGACGGAGGAGAAGGGCCGGGCTCTGCCCGCGACCCCCGGCCGGGCGGTCCTCGGCGTGTCCGACAGCGAATCCAACGCCTGATCGGAGCCGCTAGGCTGGCCGCCGCCGCACGGGCGATTAGCTCAGCTGGTTAGAGCGCTCGCCTCACACGCGAGAGGTCACTGGTTCGAGTCCAGTATCGCCCACCGTGCCAACCGGCCCCGACCTGCGGTGACGCAGATCGGAGGCTGTTCTCCTCGAACGTGCGACGCACGGGCGATGCAGATCGGCCCTCCCGACCCACACCAGCCGAGGTGGTCAACACGGCTGCTACCTGATCAGCGGCCCGTGCAGCCCCGTCGCCTACCCCCTTGGCGGCGGGTGCCTGTCATCTCGAGCCCGGTCACCGGCACCACAGCTTGGTGACGTCACGGGGCCGTCCCCGCGCCACTGGTGCAGGGCTGGGCCCTGACCCGCCGGGCACGAACTGCCTGCAGTAGTCGCAGAACGGGCGCGCCGGCGACCGTTAGGCCTGATGGTCCTTACGCGATCCGCAACGGCACCTTAGGTTCGCGGTGTCGAGAGGGGCGCCCGTGTCGGACTTCGAGGTGGTGTGCGAAT
Source organism: uncultured bacterium (assembly GCA_964245825.1). Lineage (GTDB taxonomy): Bacteria > Actinomycetota > Actinomycetes > Mycobacteriales > CAJCIY01 > CAJCIY01. The sequence continues at coordinate 138,595 of CAXTNT010000006.1, forward strand.
GATCGTCTCCCACGCGCATCGCGCGATCTTCGTCAAGACTCGCAAGACCGCGGGCACCTCCATCGAGCTGGCTCTGTCCGCGGTCTGCGGGGACGCCGACGTGATCACCCCGCTCGAGCCCCGGGATGAGCAGCTGCGCACCGCCGCCGGGACGCGCGGACCGCAGCACTTCCGGCCGAGCGTGATCGGTCGGCGCGCGATGCCGTGGCGCCGCTCCACCCGAGCCTGGAACCACATGCCCGCTTCCGACGTCGTCCGCCTGGTCGGCAGGAAGACCTGGGACGAGTACTTCACATTCGCCGTCGAGCGCAACCCCTGGGACCGCGCCGTGAGCCTCTACTACTTCCGCGGCCGGAACGACGACCAACTCCCTCCGTTCAGTGCCTTCTTGAGGCTGGTGCCTGCCGACCGGCTCAGCAACTTCGAGCTGTACACGATCGATGGCCAGCCGGCGGTGGAGAGGCTGCTCCGCTATGAGCGTCTCCAGGAGGAGCTTGCGGAGGTGTGGGGCAAGCTGGGTGTGCAGCCCCCGGAGCTGGCGCACGCCAAAGCCGGGTTCCGGCCGGGGCCAAGCAAGGACTTTCGGACGCTCTACTCGGATGACGACGCGCAGTTCGTGGCGGATGTCTGCCGACGCGAGATCGCCGCGCTGGGCTACCGCTTCGATCCGTGAGACGGCCCGGCCGCCGCTTCTGTGAGTTGGACAGGAGACGGCCCGGATCGGGTTGGCCGGCCGTCGATAGTCTCGGGTGCATGCCAGACCAGATCCGCCTGACCGTGGACTTCACGCCGGTCACGGTCGAGGCCGGGGCGAGCGCGGCCGCGGCGCTGGAGGCCGCCGGTGTCCGAGGCGCGGCGGTGGTCCGGCTCAACGAGCAGCCTGTCCTGCGCGACCTCGCCACGGTGCTCGAGGACGGCGACGTCGTGGAGTCGGTCCCCTTCGACTCCGACGAGGGCCGGTCGGTGCTTCGCCACTCCGCGGCACACGTGCTCGCCCAGGCCGTACAGGCCCTGTTCCCCGGCACCTCACTGGGCATCGGGCCGCCGATCGAGAACGGCTTCTACTACGACTTCGCCCCGGAGCGCCCGTTCACGCCCGAGGACCTGACCGCGATCGAGAAGCGGATGAACGACATCGTGCGCCAGCGACAGCACTTCCGCCGTCGGGTGGTCGACGAGCCGACCGCGCGTACGGAGATGGCGGGCGAGCCCTACAAGCTCGAGTTGCTCGACCTCGCGCACGGCCCCGGCTCCGGCGGCGCCGAGGCGGCGACGGTGGAAGGGGCCGATGCCGAGGTGGGTGGCACCGAGATCACCCTGTACGACAACGTCGTCGCCGGCGACGTGGTCTGGACCGACCTGTGCCGGGGCCCGCACGTGCCCACCACGCGGGACATCCCGGCCCTCCGACTCCTGCGGAGTGCCGCTGCCTACTGGCGTGGAAGTGAGCAGAACCCGCAGCTGCAACGGATCTACGGGACTGCCTGGGAGTCGAAGGACGCGCTGAAGGCCCACCTCGAGCGGCTCGCCGAGGCCGAGCGACGCGACCACCGCAAGCTCGGCGCGGAGCTCGACCTGTACTCGTTCCCCGACGAGCTCGGCTCCGGGCTGGCCGTCTTCCACCCCAAGGGCGGTGTCATCCGCCGCGAGATGGAGGACTACTCGCGACGCCGGCATGCCGAGGCCGGCTACGAGTTCGTCAACACCCCGCACATCAGCAAGGGCGGCCTGTTCGAGACCTCGGGTCACCTGCCGTACTTCGCGGACACGATGTTCCCGCCCATGCAGCTCGAGGGCGCGGACTACTACGTCAAGCCGATGAACTGCCCGATGCACAACCTGATCTTCCGGGCCCGCGGGCGCTCCTACCGGGAGCTGCCGCTGCGGTTGTTCGAGTTCGGCAGCGTCTACCGGTACGAGAAGTCCGGCGTCGTCCACGGCCTGACCCGGGTACGCGGGATGACCCAGGACGACAGCCACATCTACTGCACCCGGGAGCAGATGCCGGCCGAGCTGGGCTCCCTGCTGTCGTTCGTGCTGGACCTGCTGCGCGACTTCGGACTGGACGACTTCTATCTCGAGCTGTCCACGCGGGACGACTCGCCCAAGTTCGTCGGGGAGCCGGCGGAGTGGGAGGAGGCCACCGCGGCGCTGCGCGGCGCGGTCCAGGCATCCGGCCTCGCATTGGTGCCCGATCCGGGTGGCGCGGCGTACTACGGACCCAAGATCTCCGTGCAGGCCCGCGACGCGATCGGCCGTACCTGGCAGATGTCCACGATCCAGGTCGACTTCCAGCAGCCCAAGCGATTCGGTCTGGAGTACCAGGGAGACGACGGCCAGCGACACCAGCCCGTCATGATCCACCGCGCTCTCTTCGGCTCGATCGAACGGTTCCTGGGGGTGCTCGTCGAGCACTACGCCGGCGCCTTCCCCGCCTGGCTCGCGCCGGTGCAGGTGGTCGGCATCCCCGTCTCCGACGCGCATGTCGGGCACCTGCGCGCCGTCGCGGACACGCTCGCGGCAGCGGGGATCCGGGTGGAGGTCGACTCCTCGGACGAGCGCATGCAGAAGAAGATCCGTACGGCTCAGAAGCAGAAGGTGCCGTTCATGCTCATCGCGGGCGACGACGACGTCGCCGCCGGCGCGGTGTCGTTCCGCTACCGGGACGGCACGCAGAACAACGGCGTCCCCATCGCCGCGGCGGTCGAGGAGATCGTCGAGGCCGTGCGGTCGCGTGGCTGAGGCTGCCGCGACCGGTCCTTGACCTCGACCGCGCTCGAGGTCGCAGGCTCGACACCGACGGCATCCGTCGGGCGGTCAGCCGGCTCGTCGGTCGCTAGCATCGGGGCCGGAGGAGGACATCCCCGGCATGCTCAGCCTGCACGTCCGTGCGCCCATCGCGAGGTTCCTGGCCCCGCTCGTGCGCCGGCTCGCCGACGCCGGCGTGTCACCGGACGTGGTCACCGCGATCGGCGCCCTCGGGGTGTCCGCCGGTGCGCTCGCGTTCTTCACCCGCGGGGTGTTCTTCCTCGGCACCATCGTCATCACCGCCTTCGTCTTCGCCGACCTGCTCGACGGCCAGATCGCCCGTGCCAGCGGCCGCTCCAGCGTCTGGGGGGCCTTCCTGGACTCGACCCTCGACCGGGTCGCCGACGCCGCGGTCTTCGGCTCCCTCGCCTTCTGGTACGCCGGCGGTGGCGGCTCGCTGCCGCTGTGCGGCGCGGCGCTCGGCTGCCTGGTCGCCGGCTCCGTGACCTCGTACATCAAGGCCCGCGCCGAGTCGATCGGGCTGTCGGCGGACGTCGGCTTCGCCGAGCGGGCCGAGCGGCTCATCATCGTGCTGGTCGCCGCCGGCCTGTACGGCCTGGGCGTGCCCCTGCTGCTGCCGGTGGCCCTCTGGTTCCTGCTCGGGGCAACGGCGGTGACGGTGGCGCAGCGGCTGGTCGAGGTCCGCCGCCGTGCGCTCGAGCTCGGGCGCGGCGCACCGGCCGCCGCCGATCGGCCCGCGGCGTGAGCCTGCGCAACCGCGCCGTGGGTGCCGCGTACGCCGTGGGCTGGTCGGGTCTGCGCCGGTTGCCGGAGACGCCGGCCCGGGCGCTGTTCCAGGTGGGGGCCGACCTCGCCTGGACCCGGCACGGCAAGGGTGCCGCCCGGCTGCGCAGCAACCTGGCGCGGGTGGTCGCCGCGACCCCGGCGCTGGCGGGCACCGACCTGGACGTGCTCGCCGCGGCCGGCCTGCGCTCGTACGCCCGCTACTGGCGGGAGGTCTTCCGGCTGCCGGACGTCTCACCCGAACGACTCCTCGCCGAGACGCGGGTGATCGACCTGGCGACCCTGACCGGCGCCCATGCCGCCCCGACCGGGACCATCCTGGCGCTGCCGCACATGGGCAACTGGGATGCGGCCGGCGCCTGGCTCGTGAGCACAGGAGTGCCTTTCACGACCGTCGCCGAGCGGCTCGAGCCTGCCAGCGTGTTCGACCGCTTCGTCGCCTTCCGCGAGTCCCTCGGCATGGAGGTGGTGCCGCTGACGGGCGGTGAGCAGCCCCCCTTTGCGTTGCTGCGTGACCGGCTGCTGGCCGGCGGGATGCTCTGCCTGCTCGCCGACCGCGACCTGACGGCGGCGGGAGTACCGGTCCGGTTCTTCGGCGCGACCGCGACGATCCCGGCAGGGCCGGCGTTGTTGGCTCTGCGCACGGGAGCCACCCTGCTGCCCGTCACCGGCTGGTACGACGACCCGGCGCCCTGGAACCTGCGCATCCACGACCCGGTCGGCGACCCGGGTGTCGGCACCGAGGCCGAGCGGGTGGCGGTCATGAGCCAAGAACTCGCGGATGCGTTCGCGGAGTCGATCGCGGCGCACCCGGTGGACTGGCACATGCTGGCGCGGCTGTGGCGCGACGATCTGGCGCCCCGCTGCGGCCAGGGCATGCGGCCGGCGGCAGGCTGATGCGGGTCGGGTTGGTCTGTCCGTACGTGTGGGACGTGCCGGGCGGGGTCCAGGCGCACGTCCGCGACCTCGCCGAGACGCTGCTCGCGCTGGGCCACGAGGTCAGCGTGCTGACGCCGGCCTCGGACGACGCGGCCCTGCCGGCGTACGCGGTCTCGGCGGGCCGCGCCGTGCCCGTCCCGTACAACGGCGCTGTCGCCCGGATGCTGTTGGGCCCGGTGAGCGCCGGCCGGGTGCGTCGCTGGCTGCGCGATGGCGGGTTCGACCTGCTCCACGTGCACGAGCCGGCGGCGCCCAGCGTGTCCATCGTCGCGCTCTACTGGTCCGAGCTGCCGGTGGTGGCGACCTTCCACGCGAGCAACGCCCGGTCGCGGGCGATGATCGTGCTCGAGCCGCTGATCATCCCGGCGCTGGAGAAGGTTCGCGGGCGGATCGCGGTCAGCGAGGCCGCCCGACGGACGACCGTGTCTCACCTCGGCGGCGACGCCGTGCTGATCCCCAACGGGGTCGCGGTGGACCGCTTCGCCCACGCGCCCCTGCTGCCCGGACATCCGGACGGTCGCACCGTGGCGTTCCTGGGCCGGAGCGACGAGCCGCGCAAGGGCCTCTCGGTGCTGCTCGCGGCGATGGCCCTGCTGCCGCCGGAGGTGCGACTGCTGGTCGCGGGCCCGGGCGAGGTGGAGATCCCGGCGGGGATCGCCGACCAGGTGACCGTGCTCGGGCTCGTCGACGACGCAACGAAGGCGTCGCTACTGCGGTCGGCGGATGTGTTCGTCGCGCCCAACACCGGCAGTGAGAGCTTCGGGATCGTGCTGCTGGAGGCGATGGCCGCCGGTGCTCCGGTCGTGGCGAGCGACCTCGACGCCTTCTCCCGGGTGCTCGACCACGGCCGCTGCGGGGTGCTGTTCCCGGCGGGTGATCCGGCAGGCCTGGCCGGCGCCGTACGCGCACTGCTGGCCGACCCTGCCCGCCGCGAGGCGCTGGCCCGCTCGGCCCGCGCCGAGGCCCGCCGCTACGACTGGCCCGTGGTCGCACGCCAGGTGCTGGACGTGTACGAGGCGGTGCTCGACGCGAGCCGGTCAGCGGCCACGTGACCGCCCTCGTCGTGGGGCTCGCCGTCCTGGCGCTGCTGGCCGCGGGCGGGGTGTACCTGACCTGGCTCGGTGGCCGGCACGACCGGCTGACCGCCCGCGCCGACGGCGCCTGGGCCGCGCTCGACGCCCAGCTCGCGCGGCGCGCGGCCGCCGGACGGGCGCTCGCGGTCAGCCGCCGGCACCGCGCCGTGCTGACGGCGGCAGACGTGGTGCTCGCCGCGGCGGGGGACACCGCCCCGACGGATGCCCGCCAAGACGCCGAGAACGCGCTCGGCCGGGCGATGCGGGCCGCCGGGTACGAGCGACTGGAGGCGGACTCCGTACCCGAGCTCCGGTCGGCCGCGCAGCGGGTCCTGCTGGCGCGCCAGTTCCACAACGACGCCGTCCGCGACCTGCTGGCCATCCGGCACCGCCCGACGGCGCGGCTGCTGCGGTGGGCGCGTGGCGGCACGCAGCGCTACTTCGAGATCGACGACACGGTGCTCACCGGGCCGCCGCAGCGCGCCGCGGAGGGCCGGCGCACATAGCCTCGTTCGATGCGCCTGCCCGCTCTTGCCGCCGCCGCCGCCGTGGCAGCCGCCGTGCTCGCCGGCTGCGGTGCCCACCCGCACGCCGCTCCCCCGCCCCCCGCGCCGACCACCACGACCCCGACTCCCCGGCCGTCGGCCACGCCTACTCCGCCCGCGACGCTGTCTCCGCTGACCGGCCTGCGGGTCGCCGCGCTGGGACCGGTGGTCGGCGTCAAGGTCGACAACGTCGGTTCCTTCGGCCAGAACGGGCTGAACGCCGCGGACGTCGTCTACTGCGAGGAGGTCGAGGGCGGCCTGACCCGCCTGCTCGCGATCTTCTCCTCATCGCTCCCGACCGCGGTGGGACCGGTGCGTTCGGGGCGTCAGAGCGACCTCGAGCTACTCGGTGAGTACGGCCGGATCGCGATGGCCTTCTCCGGCGCCAACGTGGCGGTGGCCGAGCAGTTCCGAGCGGCCAATCTCGTGGACGACTCCTACGACGACGTGACGGGTGCCTACCACTTCGACACCGACCGGCCCAAGCCGTACCAGTTCCTGGTCGACGTGCGGTCGCTCGCGCAGCAGCATCCGGGGGTGGACGCCAAGGACGTCGGTTTCCGATTCGGCGCGGTGCCACCGGGCGCCAGCGGCCCCGCCACCAGCTTCTCGGTGCACTACCCGGACACGACCATCTCGGGGGCGACGAGCGGGCCGGGCTACGCGATCGCCAGGGTCGGCCGGACGCTGAGCACCGACGGCGTGCCGGTGACGGCCACCAACGTGCTGCTGCAGTACGTCTCCGTGCACAGCACGGGCTATACCGACCACAACGGCGACGCGACGCCCTACTCGCAGACAGTGGGCTCGGGGCGGGCGGTGCTGCTCCGCGGCGGTCACGCGTACCCCGGCACCTGGTCGCGGACGAGAGCGGCGGCGCCGACGACGTGGGCCGCGGCGGGCGGCGGCGCGCTGCGCCTCGCGCCCGGCCGGACGTGGGTGCTGCTGGTCCCGATCGGCAGCGTCGTCATCCTCGGTTAGCCCGGCTCGCGCCGGTACGATGGAGTGGTGAGCGACGTCAGCACCCCCGCGACCCAGACCGACTCCCGTACCGGCACCGACCGGGTCAAGCGCGGGATGGCCGAGATGCTCAAGGGCGGCGTGATCATGGACGTCGTCAACGCCGAGCAGGCGAAGATCGCCGAGCAGGCCGGCGCGGTCGCGGTGATGGCGCTGGAGCGCGTGCCCGCCGACATCCGGGCGGAGGGCGGGGTGTCCCGGATGAGCGACCCCGACATGATCGACGCGATCATCGCCGCGGTGTCGGTCCCGGTGATGGCCAAGGCCCGCATCGGGCACTTCGTGGAGGCCCGGGTGCTGCAGTCGCTCGGGGTCGACTACATCGACGAGTCCGAGGTGCTGACCCCGGCCGACTACGCCAACCACATCGACAAGTGGGCCTTCACCGTCCCCTTCGTCTGCGGTGCGACCAGCCTGGGCGAGGCCCTGCGACGGATCACCGAGGGGGCGGCGATGATCCGCTCCAAGGGCGAGGCGGGGACCGGCGACGTGTCCAACGCCACGACGCACATGCGCACCATCCGCGCCGAGATCAACCGGCTGCACTCGATGTCCTCCGACGAGGTCTACGTCGCGGCCAAGGAGTTGCAGGCCCCCTACGAGCTGGTGCGCGAGGTGGCTGCGGCCGGCCGGCTGCCGGTGGTCCTGTTCACCGCCGGTGGCATCGCGACCCCCGCGGACGCCGCGATGATGATGCAACTGGGGGCCGACGGCGTCTTCGTCGGCTCGGGGATCTTCAAGTCGGGCAACCCGCAGCAGCGGGCCGAGGCGATCGTGGCCGCGACCACGTACCACGACGATCCGGACGTGATCGCCAAGGTGAGCCGGGGGCTGGGCGCGGCCATGGTCGGCATCAACGTGGAGCAGCTCCCCGTCGACCATCGGCTCGCCAGCCGCGGTTGGTAGCCGACACGGGCCCCCGGGTCGGGGTCCTGGGACTGCAGGGGGACGTGCGTGAGCACGTGTCGGCGTTGGGTCGGCTCGGGGTCGCCGCGACCGCCGTCCGGCGGCCCGCGGAGCTCGCGGCAGTGGACGCGCTCGTGCTCCCGGGCGGCGAGTCGACCGCGATCATCCGGCTGGCCTGCACTGCGGGCCTGCTCGAGCCGCTCCGGGCGCGGATCACCAACGGCATGCCGACGTTCGGGGTCTGTGCGGGCATGGTCCTGCTCGCCGCCGGCGGGGTGTTGGACGGGGAGTCGGGCCAGCAGACGCTCGGCGGCCTGGACATCACCGTGCGCCGCAACGCCTTCGGCCGGCAGGTGGCTTCCTTCGAGGGTCCGGTCGACGTGGCGGGCGTGGGGCTCGTGCAGGGCGTGTTCATCCGCGCGCCCTGGGTGGAGCGGGTCGGACCGCGGGTGGAGGTGCTCGCGACGCTCTCGGCGGGCCCGGCCGCCGGTAGAGTCGTGGCCGTACGCCAGGGCGTCGTGCTGGCCATCTCGTTTCACCCGGAGCTGACCGGCGACGCCCGCGTACACGGCCTTTTCGTCGAGATGCTGAGGAGCGCGCAGTGAGCGGCCACTCCAAGTGGGCCACGACCAAGCACAAGAAGGCGGTCGTCGACGCCAAGCGGGGCAAGCTGTTCGCGAAGCTGATCAAGAACGTCGAGGTCGCCGCCCGGACCGGCGGCGCCGATCTCGCCGGCAACCCGACGCTGGCCGACGCGGTCGCGAAAGCCAAGGGGCAGAGCGTCCCGAACGACAACATTGACCGCGCGGTCAAGCGTGGCGCGGGCCTGGAGGCCGGCGGCGCCCACTACGAGGCGTTCGCGTACGAGGGCTACGGGCCGAGCGGCGTCGCCCTCTACATCGAGTGCCTCTCGGACAACCGCAACCGGGCCGCGAGCGAGGTGCGGACGGCCCTGTCCCGCAATGGTGGCCAGCTCGCCGACCCCGGCTCGGTCGCCTACCTGTTCAGCCGCAAGGGCGTGGTGCTGGTGCCCGCCGCCGGGACCTCCGAGGACGACGTGCTCGCTGCCGTGCTCGAGGCCGGGGCTGAGGAGGTCAACGACGTGGGCGAGAGCTTCGAGGTCGTCAGCGAGGCCACCGACTTGCCCGCTGTCCGCGATGCCGTCGCCGGTGCAGGGCTGGAGGTCGAGTCCGCCGACACCGCCTGGCTGCCGAGCCTGCACATCGAGCTCGAGGTCGACGCCGCCGGGAAGGTCGTGCGGCTGGTCGACGCCTTGGAGGACTGCGACGACGTCCAGAACGTCTGGACCAACGCGGACATGAGCGAGGAGGTCCTGGCCGAACTCGAGGACGCCTGACGTTGAAGACGGGGCTGCCATCCCCTGCCCTCCCCCCTCAGCTCTGCCCCGGCCCGACCGATCGTCGAGATGTGGGAAATGTCCGTACGGGGCGGCGTGTCGCGGTGAACACGCCGCATCTCGGCGGACATTTGATGGCTGGGGTAGTCGCTCGGCGCGGCTCCACGGCGAGGGGGCGCGGCGCCCCTAGGCTCGAACACGTGTTCGCCGACCTGACGCTGCCCGGGGCCCCCGCGGGGGCCCGGCGCGTCCTCGGCGTCGACCCGGGCCTGACCCGGTGCGGCGTGGGGGTGATCGACGTGGTGCCAGGTGGCCGGCTGCGCCTGGTGGGCGTCACCGTCCTGCGTACCGACGCGGCCGCCGATCTGCCGGACCGGCTGCTGCTCCTGGAGGTGGGCCTGACCGCCTGGTTCCAGGCCGCCCGTCCCGACGCGGCCGCCGTCGAGCGGGTGTTCAGCCAGCACAACGTACGCACGGTGATGGGCACGGCCCAGGCGGGCGCGATCGCGGCGCTCGTGGCGGGGCGTCTCGGCGTACCGCTGGCCCTGCACACGCCGTCGGAGGTCAAGGCCGCGGTCACCGGCTCCGGCCGCGCCGACAAGCAGCAGGTCGCAGCGATGGTCTCCCGGCTGCTCGGCCTCAGCGCCGTCCCGGGGCCGGCGGACGCTGCGGACGCGCTGGCGCTGGCGATCTGCCACGGCTGGCGGACGCCGGCCCGACGACTGGTGGCACCGTGATCGCAGAGGTGACCGGGACCGTGTCGGCGCTCGCACCGGATGCCGCGGTGCTCGTGGTCGGCGGGCTCGGACTGTCGGTGCTGTGCACGCCGGACACCCTCGCCGGGCTCCGGTTGGGCGCGCCCGCCACGCTGGCGACCGTCCTCGTGGTCCGGGAGGACAGCCTCACCCTGTACGGCTTCGCCAACGGCGACGAACGCGTGGTCTTCGAGGCCCTGCAGACCGCGACGGGGGTCGGGCCGCGGCTCGCGCAGGCGGTCCTGGCGGTGCACCGGCCCGACTCGGTGCGGCGAGCGGTGGCGGACGAGGACGTCGGCGCGCTGTGCCTGGTCCCCGGGGTGGGGCGCAAGGTCGCGCAACGACTGATCCTGGAGCTACGCGACCGGCTCGGACCGCCGGAGACGGATCCGTCGCCGACGACCTCGGGCCAGGTTGGTCCGGTGGCCGAGGCTCGGGCCGGCCTGCTGGCCCTTGGTTACGGGCCGAGAGAGGCGGACGCGGCGCTGACCGCCGCGGTGGCGGCACCCGACGCCGACGCCGCCGGCGTGCTGCGGGCCGCGCTGACCGTGCTCCGGCGAGGATGAGCGAGGTGGAGGAGGACCTCATCGTGGCGACCGTGCTGCCCGGCGAAGCCGTCGCCGAGGCGGGCCTGCGGCCGCGCGACCTCACCGAGTTCGTCGGGCAGGCCCGCGTCCGCGAGCAGCTGGAGCTGGTCCTGAGCGGCGCCCGGGCCCGCGGGCGTACCCCCGACCACATCCTGTTCTCGGGGGCACCCGGGCTCGGCAAGACGACGCTGGCCATGATCGTCGCGGCGGAGCTCGGCGGCGGGTTGCGGATGACCAGCGGCCCGGCCATCGAACGCGCGGGTGACCTGGCCGCGATGCTGCTGGACCTGGCCCCGGGCGAGGTGCTCTTCGTCGACGAGATCCACCGCATGGCACGGCCGGCGGAGGAGCTGCTCTATCTCGCGATGGAGGACTTCCGGGTCGACGTGATGCTCGGCAAGGGGCCCGGGGCGCGCTCGGTCAGCATGGACGTGGCCCCGTTCACGCTGGTCGGGGCCACCACCCGGTCCGGCCTGCTGACCGGCCCGCTCCGCGACCGCTTCGGCTTCACCGCCCACCTGGACTTCTACGAGGCGGCGGAGCTGGAGATCGTGCTGGCCCGGGCCGCCCGGCTGCTGGAGGTCACCCTGGACCCCGCGGCCGCGACGGAGATCGCCGGCCGCTCGCGCGGCACGCCCCGCATCGCCAACCGACTGCTCCGCCGTGTCCGCGACTACGCCGACGTGCGCGCCGACGGCCGGGTGGACCGGGCGGTCGCCGCCGCCGCCCTCGCCCTGTACGACGTCGACGGCCTGGGCCTGGACCGGCTCGACCGCGGCGTCCTGGACGCCCTCGTCCGCCGGTTCAACGGTGGCCCGGTCGGTCTGGGCACGCTCGCGGTGGCGGTGGGGGAGGAGCCAGAGACCGTCGAGGAGGTCGCCGAGCCGTACCTCGTGCGTGCCGGGCTGCTGGCCCGGACGGCCCGGGGCCGGGTCGCGACACCCGCGGCGTGGGCCCACCTCGGGCTGGTCGCCCCCGGCGACGGCCGGCCCGCCGCGCTCTTCGACGCCTGAGCGCGGCGTCACTCGGCTAGCATCGACCGCTGCAGGTGAGGCCGGCCGGTCTCGTCGTGCCCGCCGAGACGTCCGAGGAGTCCTGCTGTGCTCGCCCAGCTCGCACCCGCCGTCTGGGCAGGCGGCTCGGTACTGGCGGACCCGGCCGGGAAGAAGAACAACCCGACCAGCTCGATCCTGCTGTTCGTCGTCTTCGTGGTGGTCATCGGCTTCCTGATCGTGAACGCCCGCCGACGCTCGAAGGTGATGCGGGGACAGCAGGAGCAGATCGCGATCGGCTCGACCATCGTGACGCGGTCCGGCATGATCGCGACGCTGATCGACCGGACGGACGACTTCGTCGTGCTGCAGCTCGAGGACGGCACCCGGGCGCGCTTCATCCCGCAGGCCGTGGGGCGGGTCTGGTACGAGCCTGAGCCTGACAACGAGGAGCGGCAACACGCGGCCGGGGAACCGCCCGCCGACGGCGAGCCGTTGGCAGACTAAGAGTTCAGGCGGCGCCCGGCCGGGCGCTGTCGCCGTCGCCGTCCCGCATCGCCGTGCCACCGCGCCGGGGCGTCGGCCCGAGGAGAGGAACTGGTCGTGGCCCGCCGGCCTCCGTCGCGTCCGCTCGCCCGTCTGGGCGCGCTGGCGGTCGTCCTCGCGGCCCTCTACAGCGGCATGGTGGGGTCAGGTCACCTCACCCCACCGCTGGGCCTGGACCTGCGCGGCGGCACCACGCTGACTCTGACCCCCCAGAAGGCCGCGGGCAAGGAGCCCAGCAAGCAGGTGCTGGACACCGCGGTCGACATCATCCGGCAACGGGTGAACGGCCTCGGCGTGAGCGGGGCCGACGTGGTCACCCAGGGCAACAACGTGGTCATCTCCGTACCCGGCAAGGGTCGTAGCGACGTGCTGAACCAGGTGGGCCAGACCGCGTCGTTGAGCTTCCGCGAGATCTACAGCGACCCCAGCGGCAACTCCTACGTCGCCGCCAACCCCTCGCCCACCAGCACGGCTTCGCCCACCACGACGGCGTCGCCCAGCGCGTCCGGGAGCGGCAAGCCGGGCGCGAGCGCGAGTCCCAGCACCGCCGTGACCCCGAGCACGAGCGCAAGTACCAGCAACGGCGCCAAGAACCGGTCGCTGTCACTGTCGCAGGCGCTCCGGGCGACGGCGACGCCCACTCCGACCGCAACGGCGACGAGCCCGAGCGTCACTCCGACGACGTCCAGCTCGGTCGGCGTGGTCCAGTCGGCAAGCGCCGCCCCGACCACGGGCGCAAAGGCCCCGGTCGAGGCAAACCAGACGGCGCCCTCGCCGGCCGTGCTCGCGGCGTTCAGCGCCCTCGACTGCACCAAGAACGGCGGCCGCCCTCCGGTCGTCGACGACGACCCGCACCACTTCGTCATCGCCTGCGACCGGTCGGGGCAGAGCAAGTACCTGCTGAAGCCGGCTGACATCAACGGGACCGCGGTGTCCAGCGCGTCGGCCACCATCGGCCAGACCAGCAACGGTGCCTCCACCGGCCTCTGGGAGGTCGACGTCACGTTCAAGGACTCGGCCGTCAAGACCGTCACCGCGGTCTCGACGAAGCTGTTCGCCAACAACCAGCAGCAGCTCGCGATCACCCTCGACGGCGTCGTCGTCTCGGCACCGTCGACCGACGCCGTGCTGGGCAAGAACATCGAGATCAGCGGCAGCAGCGCAAACCCCTTCACCCAGAAGGAGGCGACCGACCTCGCCAACGCCCTGAAGTACGGGTCGCTGCCGGTGGCCTTCACCCGCTCGACGGCCGAGACGGTGTCGGCGACGCTCGGCCGGAGCTCGCTGCGCGCCGGGCTGCTCGCCGGGGCAATGGGGCTGGGCCTGGTGCTGGTCTACGTGTTCCTCTACTACCGGATGCTCGGCTTCGTCACCGTGGCCTCGCTCACGGTCTCCGGGCTCCTGGTGTACGCCAGCATCACGCTGCTGGGCTCCGCCATCGGCTACAGCCTCAGCCTGCCCGGCATCGCCGGCCTGATCGTGTCGATCGGCATCACCGCGGACTCGTTCGTGGTGTTCTTCGAGCGGATCAAGGACGAGATGCGGGAAGGCCGCTCGCCCCGGCTCGCAGTTGAGTACGGCTGGGTGCGGGCCCGGCGGACGATCTTCTCCGCCGACACCGTGTCGTTCCTGGCGGCGGTGATCCTCTACCTGGTGTCGGTAGGTGACGTCAAGGGTTTCGCGTTCACCCTCGGCCTGTCGACGATCCTGGACATCGTGGTGGTGCTGCTGTTCACCAAGCCGCTGATGACGCTGCTGATCCGGTTCCCGCTGTTCTCGACCGGCCGCAGCAGCGGCGTCTCGGCCGGGCGCGTCGGCCGGCGCGCCGTACCCCGGGAGGCCTGAGCGATGACCACGGCGACGGTACCGGCCGGTCTCTCGCTGCGCAGCCGGCTCTACCGCGGGGAGACCCGGCTCGACGTCATCGGCCGCCGCCGGATCTGGTACGCCCTGTCGGCGTTGGTGCTCGTGCTCGGCATCGTCAGCCTGGGTGTGCGCGGCTTCAACCTGAGCATCGACTTCAAGGGCGGGGACGCCTTCCAGTTCGCCGCCAACGGCCACTCCCTCGCCCAGGCCCAGTCGGTGCTCGACGCGCAGGGCGTGACCGACCCGGTCGTGCAGAAGATCGGCGAGAACCAGATCCAGGTCACGACATCGGTGCTGCCCGATCCGGGGACGGGGACGAGCAAGGTCTCGCTCGTCCAGAACGCGCTGGCCACCGAATTCGGGCTCAACCCCTCGGCGGTGAGCGTCCAGTCCGTCGGCTCGTCGTGGGGGTCCCAGATCACCCAGAAGGCCATCGAGGGCCTGGTGATCTTCCTCATCGCGGTGATGCTCTACATCGCCGTCCGATTCGAGCCCAAGATGGCGCTGGCCGCGATCATCGCGTTGATCCACGACCTGGTGATCACCGCGGGCATCTACTCGCTGGTGGGGTTCCAGGTCTCGCCGTCCACGGTCATCGCGCTGCTGACCATCCTGGGCTTCTCGCTCTACGACACCGTCGTCGTCTTCGACCGGGTACGGGAGATCACCGCCGACATCGGGCCGCGGTCGAACCGTACGTACACGACCGCCGCGAACCTGGCCGTCAACCAGACCCTGATGCGTTCGATCAACACGTCGCTGATCGCGCTGCTGCCCGTCGCCGCGCTCCTGTTCGTGGGTGCCGGGCTGCTCGGGGCAGGCACACTGAAGGACCTCGCGCTCGCGCAGTTCGTCGGATTGGCCTCGGGTGCGTACTCCTCCATCTTCATCGCGACCCCGCTGCTCGCCGCGTTCAAGGAGCGCGAGCCCGCGATGCGTGAGCTGCAGAAGCGGGTCGCCTTCCTGGCCACCCACAAGCCGAGCGCGCTGGACGTGGCCGAGCCGGCGGCCGCCGCCGCGGCCGCGAGCGGCCCGCTCGTCCCGGTAGCCCCCGCCACGGCCGCGGGCGCGACGGCGGCCGACGACCCACCCGCGCGCGTGCCGGGCAGCCCGCTGCGCCAGCAGGGGACCAAGCGCCGGCGCGGCAAGGGTCGGCCGAGCGGGAAGCGGCGGTGACCGCGGGGCCGCGACCAGCCGACGGGCTGAACGAGGCGGCCACGGCGTTGGCGCTCGAGGTCGCCCGCCGGATCGTCGCAGTGCCGGACTTCCCCACCCCGGGCGTGGTCTTCCAGGACCTCACCCCGGTGCTGTCGGACGCCCCCGCGTTCCAGCTGGTGGTCGACTGGCTGGCCGGCTGCGCCGCTGGCAGCACCGCGGTGGCGGGGGTGGAGGCCCGCGGCTTCGTCCTCGGCGCTCCCGTGGCACTGGCGCTCGGCGTGCCCTTCGTGCCGGTGCGCAAGGCCGGCAAGCTACCCCGGGCCGTACACGAGGAGTCGTACGCCCTCGAGTACGGCACGGCGATGCTGGCCGTGCACACCGACGCCCTCGCCGGCGGCGCATCCGTGCTGGTCGTCGACGACGTGCTGGCCACCGGCGGCACGGCCGGCGCGGCCTGCCGGCTCCTCGAGCGGGCCGGTGGGCAGGTGTCCGCGGTCGCGGTGCTGCTCGAGATCCCTGCGCTGGGTGGCCGCGGCGCCCTGGCCGGCCGGCCGGTGCACGCGCTGCTCGCCACCTGAGCCGCGGCAGCCGGCAGGCCCCGGTCGCTGTTAGCCTTGTCAGTACGTCGACAACGATCAGGCGGGAGTCGGGATGGCCACCGAGGCGACCGCTGCCGAGACCGCCGAGGTCGTCGGCGACGCCCCGGTGAGCGTCGTCCCGCCGGCGTTCGCCCGGCCGCCCGTCCTTCCCGCCCTGCGGGTCGAGGCGCCGGACACCGCCCGGCGGATGCGGGCCCGGCTGGCGCGGTTGTCGCTGCGCGCCACCGGCGCCCCCTCCGAGCTGGACCCGGTGCTCGCCGCGCTGCGCCGGCACCACCCAAAGGCAGACCTCAAGGCCGTGCACCGGGCGTACGACCTCGCCGAGGAGGCCCACCGGGGGCAGACCCGCAACTCGGGCGCGCCGTACATCACCCACCCGGTCGCGGTCACCCAGATCTTGGCCGACCTGGGCATGGACGTGCCGTCGCTGTGCGCCGCGCTGCTGCACGACACGGTCGAGGACACCGAGGTCGAGCTGGCCGTGATCCGGCGTGACTTCGGCGAGTTGGTCGCGCTGCTCGTGGACGGGGTGACCAAGCTCGACAAGGTCCGCTACGGCGAGTCCGCGCAGGCCGAGACCGTCCGCAAGATGGTCATCGCGATGAGCCGCGACCCGCGCGTGCTGGTCGTCAAGCTCGCCGACCGGCTGCACAACATGCGCACGCTCGGCTTCCAGCCCCAGCACAAGCAGGAGCACACCGCCCGCGAGACGCTGGAGATCCTGGCCCCGTTGGCCCACCGGCTCGGGCTGAACACGCTCAAGTGGGAACTGGAGGACCTGTCCTTCGCGACGCTCTGGCCCAAGCGGTACGACGAGATCGTCCGCCTGGTGGCGGAGCGGGCACCGGCCCGGGAGGAGCTGCTCGCCCAGGTCACCGAGCACGTCGAGGCAACCCTGGTCGAGGCCAAGATCAAGGCGGCGGTCACCGGCCGGCCGAAGCACTACTACTCGATCTACCAGAAGATGATCGTCCGCGGCCGGGACTTCAACGACATCTACGACCTGGTCGGCATCCGGGTCGTGGTCGACTCCGTCCGCGACTGCTATGCCGCCCTCGGCTGCCTGCACGCCGTCTGGAACCCCGTCCCGGGACGCTTCAAGGACTACATCGCCCGGCCCAAGTTCAACCTCTACCAGTCGCTGCACACCACGGTGATCGGGCCGAGTGGCAAGCCGGTCGAGCTGCAGATCCGGTCCGCGTCGATGCACAAGCTCGCCGAGTACGGCATCGCCGCGCACTGGCGCTACAAGGAGACCCGCGCCGGCGCGCCCTCGGGTGGCGAGGACATGTCCTGGCTGCGGCAGATCGTCGACTGGCAGCGCGAGGCCAGCGACCCGGTGGAGTTCCTGGACGCGCTGCGCTTCGACCTGCACGCCGCCGAGGTGTTCGTCTTCACCCCGAAGGGCGACGTGATCTCCCTGCCGGCCGCCGCCACGCCGATCGACTTCGCGTACGGGGTGCACACCGAGGTGGGTCACCGCTGCATCGGCGCCCGGGTCAACGGCCGGCTGGTCGCGCTCGACTCCGAGCTGCACTCGGGCGACGTGGTCGAGGTCTTCACCACCCGCGCCCCGGGGGCGGGGCCGAGCCGCGACTGGCTCGCCTACGCGGCGAGCGCCCGGGCGCGCACCAAGATCCGGCAGTGGTTCGCCAAGGAGCGCCGCGAGGACGCCATCGAGGCCGGCAAGGAGGCGCTGACCCGCGCGATGCGCAAGGCGGCCCTGCCGCTGCAGCGGATCCTCGCCGGCAGCCTGCTCCCGACCATCACGACCGAGTCCGGCTACGACGACATCTCCGCTCTGTACGCGGCGATCGGCGAGAACCACCTCTCGGCGCAGACCGTGGTGGAGCGGATCGTGCGCCACCTCGGCGGCCCGGACGGCGCGGTCGAGGACATCGCCGAGACCGCGTCCCCGACCCGCAACCGCGCGGTGAACCTGGGGGGCAGCGACCCCGGGGTGTCGGTGAAGGGGGTGGACGACGTCTGGGTCAAGCTCGCGCGCTGCTGCACCCCCGTACCCGGTGACCCGGTGCTCGGGTTCGTCACGCGCGGCCACGGCGTGTCGGTGCACCGGACCGACTGCCAGAACGTCGAGAACCTGATCGAGACCTCCGAGGACGACCGCACCGTCGAGGTCGAGTGGACGCCGTCGCCCACCTCGGTCTACCTGGTCAACATCCAGGTCGAGGCACTCGACCGGCACCGGCTGCTGTCGGACGTGACCCGGGTGCTGTCCGACCACCACGTGAACATCCTGTCGGCGACGGTGATGACACGCACCGACCGCGTCGCCATGTCCCGCTTCACGTTCGAGATGGGCGGGCCGGAGCACCTCAACACGCTGCTCGGGGCCGTCCGCCGACTGCCCGGCGTCTACGACGTGTACCGGCTGACCGGCGCCAAGAACTGACACCGCCCCGGGCGGGGCCGTCGCCGGGTCAGCTGATGGTGAACGACAGGATCTTGACCGTCGCCTTGGGCTTGCCGTCGCCGCTGCCGTTGGCCGTGCCCGCCTTGGCGATGGCGGTGAGGACCGGCAGCCCTGAGGTGATCGTCCCGAACGGGGTGTACGACGCGGAAAGCTGCGAGGCCTTGTAGACGAGGAAGAACTGGCTGCCGCCGGAGTTTGGGGCGCCGGTGTTGGCCATCGCCAGCGTGCCGGCGGGGTAGGTCGCGCCGGTGAGGTTCTCGTCGGGGATGGTGTAGCCGGGGCCGCCCGAGCCGGTGCCGGTCGGGTCGCCGCACTGCAGCACGTAGATGCCGCTGGTCGTCAGCCGGTGACAGATCGTGTTGGTGAAGAAGCCCTTGCCGGCCAGCCACTGGAACGAGTTGATCGTGCACGGTGCCGTCGGGTCGAGCGAGGCGACCACGGTGCCCTGGCCGTAACGGATGGTGAGGGTGTGCCGACCGGTGGCCTTGCGGTCGGGCGGCAGCCCGGGGCTCTTGGCGGTCTGGGTCGCCGGGTCGGCGGTGTAGGTGCACCCGGCTGCCGCCGTCGGCGTGTTCTTGGCTCCGCTGCCGCTGACGGCGAACCCGATGCCGGTGCCCGCTCCGGCGACGACGAGCACCAGCAGGGCGACGACGCCGATCCGGCGGCGCCGGGCACGGCGCTCCACCGCCCGCTGCGCGCGACGCGCCTGCCGGCGGGCTTCCGCCTGCCGTTCGTACCGTTCCCGCGAGGACGCCACGCCGCCTGCTCCTTCCGTTCGTGACCGCAGCGGGCAGTCTCCCAGACCCGCGACGCGGAACGCAGGCGCGCCGGGTCGGTAGCCTGGGCGCGCCGGCCGACCGCTCCACCCGAGAGGAATGCAACGACCGTGCTCGTGGACGGGTTCCCCGCCGGCTCCTTCGGCACCAACTGCTACGTGCTGGCGGCCGCCGCCGGCGAGCAGTGCCTGGTCATCGACCCGGGGCAGGACGCCGTCGGCCCCCTGGAGGAGATGCTGGCCCGGCACCGGCTCACCCCCGCCGCCGTGCTGCTGACGCACGGTCACCTCGACCACACCTGGTCCGTGGCGCCCGTGTGCGGCGCACGTGACATCCCGGCGTACATCCACCCGGCGGACCGGGCCATGCTGGCCGATCCGGCGGTCGGGGTCGGCCCGCAGATCGGCCGGATGATCGCCGGGCTCACCTTCACCGAGCCCGACGACGTCCGGCCGCTGCCCGACGACGGCCGGCTCGCGCTGCTCGGCCTGGACCTGGCCGTCTCGCTGGCCCCCGGGCACACGCCGGGGTCGGTGACGTTCGGGACCGCCGACGGCGGCCCGGACGACGTACCCCTGCTGCTGTCCGGGGACGTGCTGTTCGCTGGCTCGATCGGGCGGACGGACCTGCCGGGCGGTTCGTACGAGGCCATGCTCCAGTCGCTCGCGCGGGTGATCCTGCCGCTCGCCGACCAGACCCTGGTGCTGTCCGGGCACGGACCGGCGACGACCATCGGCCGCGAGCGGGCGAGCAACCCGTACCTGGCGCTGGCACGGGAGCAGGCCCCCGGCCCGGCGCCGCGCGGTCGCGGGCTGTGAACCGGCTCGCCGCGCCGCGCGGGACCTACGACCTGCTGCCGCCCGCCTCGGCCGTCCATCTCGCGGTCCGGGAGGCCCTGGCCCGCGGACCGAGACTCGCCGGCTACGGCTATGTCGAGACCCCGGCGTTCGAGGACACGGCGGTGTTCGCCCGCGGCGTGGGCGAGTCCACCGACGTGGTCAGCAAGGAGATGTATACCTTCGGCGACCGCAGTGGCCGGTCGCTGTCGCTGCGCCCGGAGGGCACCGCACCGGTGGTGCGGGCGGCGCTGGAGGCGGGCCTGCAGTCCGGCCAACTGCCCGCCAAGCTCTGGTACGTCGGCAGCTTCTACCGCTACGAGCGGGTCCAGCGAGGACGCTACCGGCACTTCTCGCAGGTCGGCGCGGAAGCGTTGGGCTCCGCGGACCCGGCCCTGGACGCCGAGCTGATCTGGCTCGCCGACGGCGGCTTCCGGCGCCTCGGGCTGACCGGCCATCGGCTGCTGCTCAACTCCCTCGGCGACGCCACCTGCCGGCCGGTCTACCGGGCGCGGCTGGCCGAGTTCCTTGCCGGGCTGGACCTGGACGAGGAGACCCGCGGGCGTGCGGAGGTGAACCCGCTGCGGGTGCTGGACGACAAGCGGCCTGAGGTGCAGGCGCAGCTCGGGGACGCGCCCACGATCGACGCCTTCCTGTGCGCGGACTGTCGGGCGCACCACGACGCCGTGCGGACCTACCTCGCCGACCTGGGCGTGGCCTGGGTGGACGACGTGCACCTCGTCCGCGGCCTGGACTATTACACCCGGACCACCTTCGAGATCGTCCACGACGGGCTCGGCTCGCAGTCGGCGGTCGGCGGCGGCGGCCGCTACGACGGCCTGTCGGAGGCTCTCGGCGGGCCGCCGCTGCCGAGCATCGGATGGGCGCTGGGCGTCGACCGGACGGTGCTGGCCCTGGCATCGGAGGGTGTCTCCGTGGGCGCCGGATCGCGCTGCGCGGTCTACGTGGTGCCGCTCGGCGCCGAGGCACGGCGCCGGAGCGTCACCCTCCTCGCCGCCCTGCGCGAGGCCGGGATCGCCACCGACGCCGCCTACGGCGACCGCGGCCTGAAGGGCGCGATGAAGGCCGCGGACCGCTCGGGCGCGAGCCTGACGCTGGTGCTCGGCGACCGCGACCTCGCCGCCGGCGTCGTGCAGTGCAGGGACATGACCACCGGCGAGCAGAGCTCGCTGCCGCTGGCCGACGCGGCCTTTGCGATAGGGAAGAGGCTGTTGTGATCCGTACGCACGAGGCGGGCACGCTCCGGGCGGAGCACGCCGGCCAGACCGTCACGCTGGCCGGCTGGGTGGCGCACCGGCGCGACCACGGGGGAGTGGCGTTCCTGGACATCCGGGACGCCAGCGGCGTGGTGCAGGCGGTGGTCCGGGACGAGGCCGCCGGCGGCCTGCGCAACGAGTTCTGCGTCAAGGTCGTCGGCGAGGTCCGGCTGCGACCCGCGGGCAACAACAACCCGGACCTGCCGACCGGCGCCGTCGAGGTGGTGGCCGCCGAGGTGGAGGTCCTCTCGCCCTCGGCGCCGCTGCCGTTCCCGGTCGACGCGCACGCCGAGGTCGGCGAGGAGGCGCGGCTGCGCTGGCGCTACCTGGACCTGCGCCGCGACAACGCCCGGGGGCTGCGCATCCGGCACCGGGCCACCCGCGCGATCCGTCGGGTGATGGACGAGCGCGGCTTCGTCGACGTGGAGACGCCGTACCTGACCCGGTCGACGCCGGAGGGCGCGCGCGACTTCCTGGTCCCGGTCCGGCTGCAGCCCGGGCACTGGTACGCGCTGCCGCAGTCGCCGCAGCTGTTCAAGCAGCTGCTGATGGTCGGCGGCCTGGAGCGCTACTACCAGATCGCCCGCTGCTTCCGGGACGAGGACTTCCGTGCCGACCGGCAGCCCGACTTCACCCAGCTCGACTTCGAGATGTCGTTCGTGGACGAGGAGGACGTCTACGAGGTCGGCGAGGCGGTGTTCCGGGCGGTGTGGTCCGACGTGCTCGGCGTCGACCTGCCGCCGTTCCCCCGCCTGCCGTACACCGAGTGCATGGACCGCTTCGGGTCCGACAAGCCCGACCTGCGGTACGCGCTGGAGCTCGTCGACCTCTCGCTGCTGTTCGGCGGCACCACGGTCCGGATCTTCGCCGACCAGCCGTACGTCGGGGCGGTCGTCGTGCCCGGCGCGGGGGCGTGGACCCGCAGGCAGCTGGACGGCTGGAACGAATGGGCCCGCGGCCGGGGCGCGAAGGGTCTGGCGTACGTGCTGGTCGAGGGCGACGGGTCGTTGCGCGGCGGCGTGGTCAACGCCCTCTCCGAGGACGAGAAGGCCGGCCTCGCAGCGGCGGCCGGCGCCGCGCCCGGCGACGGGGTCTTCTTCGCGGCCGGCCCGCGGCGCGCAGCACAGGACCTGCTCGGCGCCTTCCGCAACGCGGCGGCGCGGGAGATCGGCGCGATCCCCGAGGACCGGTGGGAGTTCCTCTGGGTTACCGACATGCCGATGTTCGAGCCCGACGGCGACGGCGGCTGGACTGCCGTGCACCACCCGTTCACGGCCCCCGCCGCCGGGCGCGAGGGTGACTTCGACGTCGACCCCGCCGACGTGCCGGCCCGGGCGTACGACGTGGTCTGCAACGGCATGGAGCTGGCAAGCGGATCGATCCGGATCCACCGCGCCGACGTGCAGCAGCGGGTCTTCGCGGTGATCGGGCTGACGCCCCAGGAGGCGCGATCCAAGTTCGGCTTCCTGCTCGAGGCCTTCCAGTACGGTCCGCCCCCGCACGGCGGCCTCGCCCCCGGTCTCGATCGGATGGCTGCGTTGCTGGCCGGCACCGAGTCGATCCGCGACGTCATCGCCTTCCCGAAGACCGCGTCGGGCGGTGACCCGCTGACCGGAGCGCCGACGCCGATCACGGCGCAGCAGCGGAAAGAGGCCGGCATCGACGCGGTCCCCGCACCACCCGGCTGACCTCGCCGAGCCCCTTGGTGGCAGGGGGCCGAGGTGTCCGTTGACGACGTTGACGCGCGTGCCGATCCAGCGTACGTTGACGGCGTTGACGGAGGGACGACATGGGCGGCGAGACTGCACGGTTGCTGGCACGGGTGGCGGAGCGCGCGAAGGACGACCCAGACGCGGTGCTGCCGACCCTTCGGGTGCTGGCGGGGGAGCCTCCCTACGCGAAGGCGACCAAGCGGGACCTGCACGCACTCGCCATCGAGGTCAACCGGTCCCGGGTCCTCGCCGACCGGGCCGACTTCCTCGCGCACAGCTGGCCGACCGACAAGGTCGCGGAGCACCTCGGTGTGCGCAGCCGGCAGGCGATCGCACAGCGCCGCCAACGCGGCACCCTGCTCGGCACGACCCTGGGCACGGCACTCGGCACGCAGACCTTCTATCCCGACTGGCAGTTCGGCCCGACGGGCCTGGCGGACGGGCTCGCCGAGTTGCTCGCCCTGCTGCGCGGCGCCGGGATCGACGATGCGCGAGAAGCCGATGACGTGCTGCGGATGAAGCACTCCGAGCTCCGGGGCAAGACGCTGCTGGAGCGGTGGCGCCGCGGCGATCGACGCACGGTGGAGGTCTGGCTCGGCGACATCGGGGGCTGGCGACGCTGAGATCGCGCTGATGGTCCTGTCCACCGCCACCGTCGCGGCGGAGCAACCAGCGGGGCTCCGCCTCGCGAGCCTCGACGTCACGTGGTTCCGGATCGACCGCACCCCGCCCGGCCGCTGGGACTGGCGACCGTTCCCCACCGCGCGCAACCGGTTCGATGCGCCCGGCTGGCGAGTCCGCTACGCCGCCCGTACCGAACGGGGCGCGTTCCGCGAGCGGTTCGCCGACGGGGTCCGGCGGATCCGGGTCACCGACGCCGGTGCCGCCGTCGTGGTCCTCACCGGACGAGTACGGGTCGTCGACCTGCGCAACGAGCAGGTCCTCGACGCCCTCGGGGTCGACGGGGAGATCAGCACCGGCCGATCCGACCGGGTGTTCGACGCCTGCTCGCTGCTGTCGGCGAGGCTGCTCCACTGGTATGGCGCCCACCTGCACGGAATCGTCTACACCTCCCGGACGACCCCGCAGAGCTCCGTCAACCTCGCCTTCTTCGCCCACGCGCCGCTGCGCGCGCGGCTGCTCGGGACGGTCGGGAGTCAGGTCGAGCTGCTGGACCACCTCGTGGTCGACGACGGCTTCCGCGTCGAGCTGCCCGGCTGGTTCTGAGCCCGGGAGGGCTCAGCCGCGCACCAGGAGGGCGCCGGGACCGTCGCCGACCACGGCCGCCACCCGCGGGTCGGTGACCGCGCGTCCGGTCAGGACGTCGGTCCAGGCCCCGTCGAGGGGCAGTGTCGTCGTGCCGAGACCGTTGCGCTGCAGGCTGATCGGCCGCGTCACCACGACCACGGCGAGGTCGGGGGAGCGGCGGAAGGCGACGGCCGCCGGGCCGGCGTCGAGCGGTGTGTACCCGCGGAAGAGCTCGGGCCGGTCCCGGCGCAGCGTCAGCACGGTCCGGACGAGGCGCGTCTTGGGCTCCTCGGCGGCGCCGACGTCCACGGCGTGTCGATTGTCCGGGTCGACCAGCGTGACCAGGGTCCGCTCGCTGCCCTGGTAGAGGTCGGGGATGCCGGGCATCGTCAGTTGCAGCAGCTTCTGCGCCAGCAGCTGGCGCAGCCACGCGTCGTCCCAGTCCGCGAGTAGTGAGTCGAGCGCGGCGCGGTAGCCCGCATCGGCGAGCACGGCCCGTACCAGCGTCTGCAGGTCGTTGTCGTAGTCCTCGTCGGGGTCGAGCCAGGAGGTGTGCAGTTTGGCCTCGCGGGTCGCCTTGCGCAGGTAGTCGCCGACCCGCTCGGCCGCGATCGGCCCGGTGCCGGCCAGCGTCTGGTGCAGCAGGTATGCGTCCGCCGGGGCGACCGAGCCGAGGTACGGGCGCGCTGCCGCCTCCAGGGCGACCACCGCAGACCGCCAGCGCGCCGGGTCCTGCGACAGCAGGGCGAGCCGGGCGCGGACGTCCTCGGAGCGCTTGGAGTCGTGCGTGGACAGCAGGGTCATCGACTCGGGCCAGTCGCTCTCCAGCCGGGCCGCCTCCGCATGCCACTCCGGCGTGCCGACGCCGAACCGGGCGGGGTCGCTGCCGACCTCGTTCAGGGCGTCCAGCACGTGGTGGCGGTAGAAGGCGGTGTCCTCGACCCCCTTGGCCATCACCATGCCGGAGGTCTGCTGGAAGCGGATGCACAGCGGGTCGGTCGGGTCGGCGAGCCGGGATCCCAGTGTCCGCAGGCTCTCCGCGAGCGCGGGGCGTGCGGCGCGCGCCCGCGCGAGCGCCTCGTCGAGGTGTCCCCTCCCCACCTCCGGCAGGTACGAGCGGTAGACGGCGAACTGCGCCAGCACCTCGCCGATCGCCGCGGGGTCGACGTCGGGAGCCATCCGGTGCAGGCGGGCCACCTCGGCGGACAGGACGTCCCGGACGACCATCCGCTTGGCCTCGAGCACCCGCTCGCCGAAGGTCTCCGGACCGCCCCCGTGGGCCTGCCACAGCTCACTCAGCGCCTCCTCGCCGGCCTCCTCGACGAAGACGCCGCCGACCAGCCGGGCTGCGTCGTACCCGGTCGTGCCGGCGCAGCGCCACGACGAGGGCAGGACCTCGCCGGGTTCGAGGATCTTCTCGACCACGGTCCAGGCGTCGCCGCTGCCCGTAGCGAGCCACCCGAGGTAGCCGCCGGGGTCGGCCAGGCCGTCGGGATGGTCGATGCGCAGCCCGTCCAGAACGCCTTCGCGGACGAGGTCGAGCACCAGCCCGTGCGAGGCGTCGAAGACGGCGCGGTCCTCGACCCGGATGCCGGCGAGATCGGTCACGTCGAAGAAGCGCCGGTAGGTCAGCTCCGCGGAGCCCCGCCGCCAGTCCACCAACCGGTACGCCTGCCGCTCGTGCACCTCCTGCGGTGATCCCTCCGCGGTGCCCGGCCGGATCGGGTAGCGGTGCTCGTAGTACCGAAGCTGGTCCCCGACGACCTCCAGCGCGTCGAGGTCCTGCGCCGACCCGAGCACGGGAAGCAGCAGGGGACCGGCCTGCCAGTCCACGTCGAACCAGCTGCTGTACGGGGAGTCGGCACCGTGCGTCAGCACATGCCACCAAGCCCTGTTCTCGTGGGGCACGGCGACGCTCATGTGGTTGGGCACGATGTCCAGCACCAGCCCGAGGCCGGCGGCGTGAGCCGCGTCGGCGAGGCGGCGCAGCCCCGCGATGCCTCCGCGCGCCTCGTCGATGCGGGCGTGGTCCACCACGTCGTACCCGTGGTCGGACCCGCTCGCCGCCGCCAGCAGTGGCGAGAGGTAGAGGTGCGAGACACCCAGGCCGGCGATGTACGGAACCACGCCGACCGCGTCGTCCAGGGTGAAGTGCGGGGTGATCTGCAACCGGTACGTGGAGGTGGGCCGCCGCCGCATCAGCCGGTCCGCTGCAGCACGAGGATCGAGCGGGCGTCGACCGGGGTCGCCTCGCCGGTGCGGACCCGCCGTTCGAGCACCTCCGACACCATCGGCGCCGCGGTGTCCAGGACGACCTCCCAGGTGCTGCCGTACTCGGTGGGCGGCATGGTGAACGCGAGGTCCTCGTGGTGGGCGTTGAACAGCACCAGGAACGAGTCGTCGGTCACCCGCTCGCCGCGCGGGCCCGGCTCGCGGATCGCGTCGCCGTTGTAGAACACGGCGACGGACTTGGCGTAGCCGGCGTCCCAGTCCTCGTCGGACATCTGCTGCCCGCCGGGGGTGAACCAGGCCAGGTCCGCGGCCTCGCTGCCGGCCACCGGGCGACCGCGCAGGAACCGGCGCCGGCGGAACACCGGGTGCTCGCGGCGCAGCCGGGAGACCGCGGCGGTGAACTCGATCAGCGGGAAGAACTCGCTCGCGCGCGCCCAGTCGACCCAGGCCAGCGGCGAGTCCTGCGCGTAGACGTTGTTGTTGCCCTGCTGGGTGCGGCCGAGCTCGTCGCCGTGCACGATCATCGGCACGCCCTGGGAGAGCAGCATGGTGGCGATGAAGTTGCGCTTCTGCTGCTCCCGCAGCGCGATCACGTCCAGGTCGTCGGTCGGGCCCTCCACCCCGCAGTTCCACGACCGGTTGTGGCTCTCGCCGTCGTTGTTGCCCTCGCCGTTGGCGTCGTTGTGCTTCTCGTTGTAGGAGACCAGGTCGTGCAGGGTGAAGCCGTCGTGCGCGGTCACGAAGTTGATGCTGGCCGAGGGTCGCCGGCCGTTGTTCTGGTAGAGGTCGGCCGAGCCGCTGATCCTGCTGGCGAACTCCGCCAGAGTGGCGTCCTCGCCGCGCCAGAAGTCGCGCACGGTGTCGCGGTACTTCCCATTCCACTCCGACCACAGCGGCGGGAAGTTGCCCACCTGGTAGCCGCCGTCCCCGACGTCCCAGGGCTCGGCGATGAGCTTCACCTGGGACACCACAGGGTCCTGCTGGACGAGGTCGAAGAAGGTCGAGAGGCGGTCCACGTCGTAGAACTCACGGGCGAGGGTGGAGGCGAGGTCGAAGCGGAACCCGTCGACGTGCATCTCGGTGACCCAGTAGCGCAGGCTGTCCATGATCAGCTGCAGCGAGTGCGGGTGGCGCACGTTGAGGCTGTTGCCGGTGCCGGTGTAGTCCATGTAGTAGCGCGGGTCGTCGTCCACCAGGCGGTAGTAGGCCGCGTTGTCGATGCCGCGCAGCGAGAGCATGGGGCCGGCCTCGTTGCCCTCCGCCGTGTGGTTGTAGACGACGTCGAGGATCACCTCGATGCCGGCCGAGTGCAGTGCCTTGACCATCGCCTTGAACTCCTGCACCTGCTGGCCGAGCCGACCGGCGCGGACGGCCGCGGAATAGCTGTTCTGCGGCGCCAGGAACGCGATCGTGTTGTAGCCCCAGTAGTTCGCCAGCCCCTTCTCGACGAGGTGGTGGTCCTGCACGAACTGGTGCACGGGCATCAGCTCGAGCGTGGTCACGCCGAGTCGCTGCAGGTGCTCGATGATCGCCGGGTGGGCGAGCGCTGCGTATGTGCCCCGCTCGGCCGCCGGGATGGCGGGGTGCGTCATCGTCAGGCCCCGGACGTGGGCCTCGTACACGACGCTGTCGGCGTAGGGGACGCGGGGCGGGCTGTCACCGGTCCAGTCGAAGAAGGGGCTGACCACCACCGAGGTCATCATGTGCGGGCCGGAGTCGGTGTCGGTCGGGGGTCCTTCCGGGCCGTCGGCGAACGCGTACGGGAACACCGACTCGTCCCAGTCGACCTGGCCGTGCACGGCCTTGGCGTACGGGTCCAGGAGCAGCTTGGCGGGGTTGCAGCGCAGGCCCGCGGCCGGGTCGTACGGGCCGTGGACACGGAACCCGTAGCGCTGGCCCTCGCTCACCCCGGGCAGGTAGCCGTGATGGACGAAGCCGTCGACCTCCGGCAGCCGGATGCGGCGCTCCCCGCCGTCGCTGGCGAGCAGGCAGAGCTCGACCTTCTCGGCGACCTCGCTGAAGAGGGCGAAGTTGGTCCCCGCGCCGTCAAAGGTGGCTCCGAGCGGGTAGGCGACCCCCGGCCAGACCTGCTGGTCTGCCGGGGCGGGCTGCGTGGAGGCCTCCGTCATGCTCACGCGTCTACCCTGGCCCAACCGGAATGAGTCCCGTCGCTACGGTTGGGTCATGGCGACAGAGACGGTGGAGCTGGTCACCTCCGAGGGCGACATGGCGGCCTACGTCGCCCATCCGGCTGAGGCGCCGCGCGGCGGGATCGTGGTCGTGCAGGAGGCGTTCGGGCTCACCGAGCACATCCAGGACGTGGCCCGCCGGGTCGCGGCGGCGGGCTACCTCGCGCTGGCGCCGGCCCTGTTCCACCGCAGCGGCAGCCCGGTGTTCTCCTACGACGGAGGCTTCGAGCGGATCACGCCGGTGCTGGGGGCGCTCACCCGCGAGGGCATCACGGCCGACCTCGACGCCTGCCTGGGCTGGTTGGGCGAAGCCGGGGTCGCGCCGCCGGCCACCGGCATCGTCGGGTTCTGCATGGGCGGGTCGGTCGCGACCTTCGCCGCGCACGCGTACGCGGTCGGCGCGTCGGTGAGCTTCTACGGCGGCGGGGTCAGCCAGAGCCGCTTCGGGGTGTCGCCGCTCGCGGAGCTGGCGCCCGGGTTCCGGACACCGTGGCTCGGGATCTACGGCGGCGCCGACACGAGCATCCCGCCCGAGGACGTCGCGGCGATGCGCGCCGGGGCGGCGCAGGCGGCGGTCGAGACCGAGGTCCTGGTCTACGAAGGGGCGCAGCACGGCTTCCACTGCGACGGCCGTCCGAGCGTGTACGACGCCGAGGCCGCGAGCAGCGCCTGGGCGCGGGCGCTGGACTTCTTCGGCACCCACCTGGGTTGAGCCGACCGCTCAGGCAGGCAGGGTGTCGCGACCCTGCCGCGCCGCGACGCCGGAGGCGGTCATCTCCTCGACCGCGGGCCGCCGGCCGGTCAGCCAGAGACCGAAGAGCACCGCGATCTCGACCGCGAAGGCGGCCGCCTGCACGCCGCCGTGCAGGAACTGCGTGACGAACACCGTGCTGTCCCAGGCGATGTGGGCGCCGACGAACGTCAGCAGGCGACGCCGGCGGCGATAGAGGAACACCGACATGCCCGCCCACAACGCCAGCCCGATCGCGCCCGTCCCGTAGTAGAGGTGATAGCTGACGCGTACCGCGATGCAGACGGCATAGAGGCGCCAGCCGTCCCACCCCCGCTGTTCGAGGCGGTGCACCAGGAAGCCGAGCACGACGATCTCCTCGACCACGCCGGCGCCTACCGACTGCAGCAGCGAAGGCAGCAGGAACACCAGCGCCAGGTGCGAGGAGTCCGCCCCGATCAGGTCATGGTGCGGGGTGAGGGACTGCAGCAGACCCGCCAGCACGAAGGCCGGGATGTACGCGTAGA
Source organism: uncultured bacterium (assembly GCA_964245825.1). Lineage (GTDB taxonomy): Bacteria > Actinomycetota > Actinomycetes > Mycobacteriales > CAJCIY01 > CAJCIY01. The sequence goes on from CAXTNT010000006.1 coordinate 168,451, forward strand.
GCACGAGCTTCGCGCAGCGGGCGAGGTCGGTGCGGGGCTGACGGCGGTCGAGCCCGATGGCGCGGACGCCGCCGCCGCTGAGCTTGAGCAGGTAGACCGCCAGCGCCGCCGGCGCCAGGTCGGCGAGGGCGAGGACGGCCAGCAGCACGGCGCCGAGCACCGGGTGCGCGGGCGTGATCTGGGGCGAGTGGGTCGCGCCGTCGGAGTAGTCGGTCAGCGTCTGGGCCAGCGAGGCGACGGCGTCACCGAACGCCGCGGCCGGGAAGACCGCGAGGACGACCAGGATCTCCCAGCCGCTCGGCCGGCGGTCGGCCAGCGCGGCCGCCCGCTGCAGCGGGCCGGGTAGGCAGCGGGTCCAGCCGAACCCACGGCTGCCCGCGTCGGGCGCACCGAGGTTCGGCGCGGCGCGGCCGTAGGTCGGCGCCGGGCCCCGGTAGGGCGGCAGGTAGCCCGAGGGCGTGCAGACCCAGTCGGGGGGCGGTTCCCAGCCGGGCGGTGCGGGCACCCAGCCGGTCCCGGTCGGCAGCCAGCCGCGGGGCGGCACCCAGCCGGCGGGCGCGGGCTCCCACGCCTGTCCCGTCCACACGTGCGGCCAGGCGCCGGGCTGTGGTCCGCCCGGCTCCCCGCGCGCGGGCAGCTGCTGCGTCACCGTGGCAGCCTAGGTGACGGCCGGGGCCGTACCCGCGGACCGGTCGCCGCCGTGGCCGGCGGGAGATGTGCGCCCGTCACAGCTGGGTGAGGGCGTGGATGACCAGCCCGGCCAGCGCTCCGACCAGGGTGCCGTTCACCCGGATGAACTGCAGGTCCCGCCCAACCTGGAGCTCCAGGCGTCGGGCGGTCTCCTTCCCGTCCCAGCGCGCCACCGTCTCGGAGATCACGGTGGTGAGTTCGCTCCGATAGTGCGTGACCACGTACGCCACGGCATCGCCGAGCCAGGTGTCGAGCCGGCCGCGGAGCGCCTCGCCGCCCGCGCCGCCACCGGCAGTGCGCCGTCCCAGCTCGACCAGCCAGTTCGCGACCCGGGCGCGCAGCTCGCCGTCCGGGTCCTCGACGAGGTCGACGAGCAGTCGCCGCCCGCCGGCGAGTACCGCGCCGAAGGCCCCCCGGACGTCGTCGCGGCCGATGACCTGGGCGACGAGGTCGTCCAGCCGCGCGATCGTGGCCGGGTCGTCCTGGAGGTCGCGGGCCAACCGCAGCAGGAACTCGTCCAGGGTGCTGCGCAGCCGGTGGCCGGCGTCGGCCTCGACCTCCCGGGCGACCCGCAGCAGCTCGGCGTGCACCCGGCGGGCGACGGGCCGGTCGAGGAACGCCGGCGCCCAGCCGGGCGCCTGCCGCGCGATCACGTCGACCACCCGGTCGGCATCGTCGGCCAACCAGGCGGCGAGCCGGGCTGCGCCGACGTCGACCAGTCGGTGGTGTACGCCGTCGGTCACGAGCGGCCCCAACACGGCGCCCAGCCAGGGGCCGGGGGAGACCGCGGTGACCTGACGCAGCGCGGCCTGCCCGAGGACGGCGGACAGGTCCTCGTCCCGGAGCACGCGCAGCGCGGCCGCGGCCGCCACCGCCGCCTCGTCCGCGACCCGACCGGCATGGGCCGGGTCGGCGAGCCAGTCCCCGAGGCGCAGCGGTACGTGCGCGTCCGCCACCCGGGCGCGGACGACCGCCTCGGACAGGAAGTTGCTGCCGACGAACTCCTCGAGGCTGCGGCCGATGTCGTCCTTGCGGGTCGGGATGATCGCCGTGTGCGGGATCCGCAGGCCGAGCGGCCGGCGGAACAGGGCGGTGACCGCGAACCAGTCCGCCAGGCCCCCGACCATGCCCGCCTCGCTGCCCGCGCGCAGGAAGCCCCAGCCGCCCCCACCACCGCCGGGCACCCGGAGCGTGACCACGTACAGGGCGGCCGCGACGAGCAGGAGCCCACCGGCAGCGGCCTTCATCCGCCGCAGCCGCGTCCGCCGGCCACGGCCGGCCGAGTCTGGTTGCTGCGCGCTCACCCGGCTGATCCTGCCTGCCGGCGGCGGGGAGTACGGTCGCGGCCGAGCCCCGCGCCGCAGGACGCGGGCCGAGCCGGAGGTCCTGGATGCGCATCGGGATGCCGCTGAACTACAGCGGCGGCAGCTTCACGGAGACGGCGGACGAGCTCGCCGACTACGAGAAGGCCGGCCTGGACGTCGTCAGCATCCCCGAGGCCTACAGCTACGACGCCGTCAGTCAGCTGGGGTATCTGGCCGCCAAGACCTCACACGTGCAGCTGATGGCGGGGATCCTCCAGATCTACACCCGGACCCCGTCGCTGACCGCCATGACCGCGGCCGGCCTGGACTACGTCTCGGGCGGCCGGTTCATCCTCGGGCTGGGCGCCTCGGGCCCCCAGGTGATCGAGGGCTTCCACGGCGTGAAGTACGACGCCCCCATCGGGCGTACCCGCGAGGTCATCGACATCTGTCGCCTGGTCTGGCGGCGCGAGCGCGTCGAGTACGACGGCAAGCACTACCGGATCCCGCTGCCGGCGGACCTGGGCACCGGTCTCGGCAAGCCGCTCAAGCTGATCAACCACCCGGTCCGCGACCGCATCCCGATCACGGTGGCGGCCATCGGCCCGAAGAACGTTGAGATGACGGCCGAGCTGGCCGAGGGCTGGCTGCCGATCTTCTACCTGCCGGAGAAGGCGGCCGAGGTCTGGGGCCCGTCGATCGCCGCCGGCCGGGCGAAGCGGGATCCGGGCCTGCCGCCGATGGAGACCTACACCCAGGCCGCGCTGGCCATCGGTGACGACGTCGAGTCGCTCGCCGACTACACCCGGCCGCAGATCGCCCTCTACGTCGGCGGCATGGGCGCCCGGGACCAGAACTTCTACAACCAGCTCGCCTGCCGGTACGGCTTCGAGGCCGAGGCCGAGCAGATCCAGGAGCTCTACCTCAGCGGGAAGAAGGAGGAGGCGGCGAAGGCCGTCCCGGCCGCGTTGGTGCAGGGCACCAACCTGATCGGCCCCGCGTCCTACGTGCGGGAGCGGATCGCCGCGCTCGCGGAGTCCGGCTCGACGACCCTGATGCTGACGCCCTTCGCACCCGACCACCACTCCCGGGTGCGACTGATCGAGCAGGTCAAGGAGCTCGCCGGCTGAGCCGCCCGCCACGCAGACCGCTGGCAAGGTAGGGACCATGGATCATTTCGTCACCCTCGGCAGGACCGGACTGCAGGTCTCCCGTATCTGCCTCGGCTGCATGAGCTTCGGCGAACCCGACCGTGGCGGGCACAGCTGGACGCTGGACGAGGAGAGCAGCCGCCCGTTCGTGCGGCACGCGGTCGAGGCCGGCATCAACTTCTTCGACACCGCCAACGTCTACTCGGCCGGCTCCAGCGAGGAGATCGTCGGCCGGGCGCTGGCCGACTTCGCCCGTCGCGACGAGATCGTCCTCGCCACCAAGGTGCACGGCCGGATGCGGCCCGGGCCGGGCGGCGCGGGGCTGTCGCGCAAGGCGGTCCTGCAGGCCATCGACGACTCGCTGCGGCGGCTCGGCACCGACTACGTCGACCTGTACCAGATCCACCGTTGGGATGCGGGTACGCCCATCGAGGAGACGATGGAGGTCCTGCACGACATCGTCCGAGCCGGCAAGGTGCGCTACCTCGGTGCCTCCTCGATGTGGGCCTGGCAGTTCGCGAAGGCCCAGCACGTCGCGGAACGCAACGGCTGGACGTCCTTCGTCTCGATGCAGGACCACTACAACCTCCTGCACCGTGAGGAGGAACGGGAGATGCTGCCGCTGTGCCTCGACCAGGGTGTCGGCGTCATCCCGTGGAGCCCGTTGGCCCGCGGGAGGCTCACCCGGCCCTGGGACGAGACCAGCACCCGCAGCGAGACCGACGAGTTCGGCAAGCATCTCTACCGGGACGGCGACCGGGTCATCGTCGACCGGGTGCGGGCGGTGGCCGGCGCCCGAGGCGTCCCGCCGGCCCAGGTGGCCCTCGCGTGGGTCTCCCGGCACCCGGCCGTGACCGCCCCGATCGTCGGGACGACCAAGCCGCACCACCTCACCGACGCGATGGCCTCGCTGGACGTGCACCTCACCGACGAAGAGGTCGCCAGCCTGGAGGAGCCGTACGCGCCGCACGAGGTCGTGGGCTTCGCCTGAGCGTCCGGGCGGACCAGCGGTGCAGACTGCCGCGATGCACACGTACGTGAACCACGCGCACGTCACCTACGGCACCGTCGTGCTCGTGCTGGGCGTGCTGGGTCTCCTCCTCGGCATCGTGCGCAAGATCATCGTGGTCGTCGTACTGGCGGTGGTGCTCGTCGTGGTGGGTGCCGTGGTGGCCGGCGTCGCGCTGCACGGGACGCACTGCACGCCCGGCTCGACCAGGTCGGTCTGCGTCACCGTCCGGTGATCCCGGACCTGCCGCCGTCGGTCGCCGGCGCGGAACCGGTGCAGCGGGTCGTCCGTGGCCTGCGCTCCGGCGGGATCGCCTGGGTGCGCCGCTGGCACCGGCTGCACGTCGAGGTGCTCGCGCCGCTGCCCGAGGAACCCGCGCTGATCGTCGCCAACCACGGGTTCGGCGGGATCGTCGACGTCAACATCTTCGCGACGCTCGCGGCACTGGACGAGGCGGGGCTCACCCGGCCGCTGACGGCGCTCACCCACCAGCTGGCCTGGACCCTGAAGGTCGGACCGCTGCTGGAGCCCCTCGGCGCCGTACCCGCCTCCCGCCGGGCGGTGACGGAGGCCCTCGCGGCGGGACACCACGTGCTGGTGTTCCCCGGCGGCGACGTCGATGCGGCGCAGCCCTGGTCGCGGCGGAACACCGTGACCTTCGACGGCAGGGACGGCTTCGCCCGGATGGCCCGCGAGCACGACGTGCCACTCGTCCCGGTCGCCACGGCCGGCGCCGGGGAGACCCTCCTCGTGCTGGCCGAGGGCCGGGGGATCGCGCGGGCGCTCCGGCTGGGCCGGCCGCCGTTCCGTACCAAGGCCTTTCCGGTCTCGTTGTCGGTGCCGTGGGGCCTGTCGGTCGGCGTCGTCGGCCTGGTGCCGTACCTGCCGCTGCCGGCGAAGCTGACGACGCAGGTGCTCCCGGCGATCGACCCGCGCTCGGAGCCCTCGCCTCGCGCGCTGGCCCTGCGGGTGCAGACGGTGCTGCAGGAGTCGCTCGACGCCATGACCGCGTCCCGCCGGCCGCTGCTGGGGTGAGGGACACCCCGGGTCGTACGGTGGGCGCCCCCGGCGTGAAGGAGCGCGGCGATGGCACAGGTGCGGGCCCCCGAGGTGCGGCCGAACTTCCCCGCGGAGTGGAGCGGGCGGGACCGGGTCGCCGACACCGGAGACCAGATCGGCGCCATCCTGGTGGACCACCCGCACCGCTGCCTCGGAGGCTGAGGCGGGGCGTGTCGCGCCTGCTGCGTCGGCTCCTCGTGATCGTGGTCCTCGCGCTGGGACTGCTGCTGCTCCTCGACCGTCTGGGCGCCGTGGCGGCGTCCCGGCTGGCCGCACGCAACGCCGAGCACGCGGGTGCCGGGAGCGCGAACGTCCGCATCCTCGGCTTCCCGTTCCTGACCCAGCTGGCCCGGGGCCGTCTCGACCACGTGACGGTCAGCGAGCGCGACCTGGGCGGCAGCGGTCTGCGGATCGACTCCCTCGACGCCGTCGGACGAGGGGTGCACATATCGGTCGCGGACGCCGTGGCCGGCCGCGTGCGCAGCGTTCCGGTCGACCAGGTCACCGGTACGGCGCTGATCACGTACGCGAGCCTCAGCACGGGGATCACGCGGACGGTGGGTCTGCGCAGCAACCTGACCCTGACCGTCGTCCCGCACGGCGCGGGTTCGGTCACGGCCACGGTCACCGGACCGTTGGGCCTGCACCTGTCGCTGACCACGCCGGTTCCCACCGTCTCCGGCGGACGCCTGCAACTGGGCGCCTTCGTGCAGCGCTTCGCCGCCGTCCTGCCCGCCGGGGTCGCCCGGGATCTGACGCTGCCGCTGCCGACCCTGCCCTACGGGCTCACCCTGGGCAGTGCCACCGCGGAGGACGACGGCCTGCACCTGGCGGTCAGCGGCAGCCGCGTGACCATCCGGTGAGCGATCCCGCCTCGTCCGGCGCCCGGCCGCGCACCCATTTCCCCGAGATGCGGCGAGTTCACCGCAACGCGCCGCGGCGCGCGTACATCTGGCGCATCTCGAGGCATCGGCGTCGCGCTAGCGGCGGCGTCGGCGTGCGAGACCGCGCCGTCGTCGCGGCGCGGCGAGACGGACAGCCGAGCCGGCGAGGAACAGGCCCAGCCCGAGGGTGAGCAGGCTCACGATCGGCAGCCCGGTGTACGGGAGCGCAACGTCGGCCTCGGGCGGCGGACTCACGCCGGTGGGAGCCGGCGTCGGCGCGTGTGATCCCCGGACGGTGAACGTCGACTGGGCCACGTGGCCCGCGCTGTCGGTGACCCGGTAGCTCAGGTACGCGGTGCCGGTGAAGCCTGGCACCGGGGTGAAGCGCACCCGCCCGTCCCCCAGGACTGTCATCGTGCCGATGCCGGTCATCGTCACGGTCGGACCGCAGATGCCGGTGGACGGGTCGAGCAGGCACAGGGTCGAGGCCATCCAATGCGTACCGGCGGCGGGCGTGTCGTTGCTCAGCACGTCGATCGTCACCGGTGAACCCGTCGTGCTCGCGCTGTCGGGGGCAGCCGCGGCCGTCGCGGGCTCGTGCACCGCGAGGGTCGCCCTCGCGGGCGTGCCGTTGCGGTCCAGGACCTGGTAGCCGATCGTGCTGTCGCCGGCGAAGCCGCCTACCGGGGTGAACCGGATGCTGCCGTCACTGGCCGCGAGGTACGTGCCCTGGCCGGCGACCGCGACCGCGGTGACGACCAGCCCGCTGCCGGGGATGATCAGGCGGACGGTGGTCGGGTCCAGCGGGACGCGCAGGTCACCGGCGTGGTCGTTGTCGAGCACGTCGACCGTCACGATGCTCCCCGGTGCCGCGGTCGCGGTGTCGTCGACGGCTACCGGGACGACCGCTCCCACGGTCACCGAGATGAGCGCGGAACCCCGGTTGCCGTTCTGGTCGCTGACGTAGTAGGTCACGGTGCTCACCCCGGCGTAAAAAAGGTCGGGGGTGAAGGTCACGACCCCCTCGACGGATGCCTCGTAGGAGCCGACCCCGGCGACGGTCAGGTGCCGGGTGGGGATCGTCGGGTCGGTCGGGTCCAGGAAGGCGACCGAGGTCGGGTCGAGGGTCGTCCCCGATCCGACCCCCGGCGTGTCGTTGGCCAACGGGGCGAAGGTGGCGGCCACGCCTTGCACCGTCGTCACCTCGTCGGCGACGACGTGCGGCCCGGGGATCACCGTCACGGTGACGGTTCCCGTGCCGGTGCCGCCCTCGCCGTCGGCGATGGTGTAGCTGAAGGTGTCGGTGCCGACGAAGCCGTTGGCCGGGGTGTACGTCGCGATGCCCGAGCCGCTCACGCTGACCGTCCCGTGCGCCGCGGCGCCGACCGAGGCTACCGACAGCGGCTGCCCGTCCGGGTCGCTCGCGCCGCTGCGCAGGTCGATGAAGGTAGCGGTGCTGGGCTCCGCCGTCGCCGCCAGGTCCGGAGCGACCGGGTTCGCATTGCTCACGGTCATCGTGACCACGCCGGTCGCCGTCGCGCCGCGGGGGTCGGTGACGACGTAGCTGAAGGTGTCGGTGCCGACGAAGCCGGTGGCCGAGGTGTACGTGACCTCGCTGCCCGGGCCTAGGGTGACCACGGCTCCGTGCGTGCTGGTCGGGTCGACCGAGAGCACGGCGAGGGTCTCGCCGTCGGGGTCGCTGTCGCTGGCGAGCACGTCGAGGGCGATGGGCATCCCAGTGGACGCCGTGAACGCGTCCGGGCCGGCGATCGGGGCACGGTCCCGCACGTTCACGAGCACGTTCGCGGTGGAGAGGCCACCCCGTCCGTCGCTGATCGTGTAGCTGAAGGAGTCGGGTCCCGCGTACGTGGCAAGCGGGGTGTAGACGACGTCCGTGCCGCTGATCGTGGCGGTGCCGTGCGCTGGCGTGGACACCGAGACGATGCTGAGCGGGTCGCCGTTGGGGTCGGAGTCGTTGGCCAGCACGGGGATGGTGATGAGCGAGCCCGCGAGCCCGCTCGCGGTCGCGGTGTCGTTTCCAGCGGTGGGTGGTTGGTTGGCGACGGTGAGGGTGATGGTGGCGGTGGCGGTGCCGCCGCGGCCGTCGCTGACGGTGTAGGTGAGGGTGTCGGGGCCGGCGTAGGCGGGGTCGGGGGTGTAGATGATGTTGCCGTTGCTGTCGAGGGTGACGGTGCCGTGGGTGGCGGGGCCGGCGGCGGTGACGGTGAGGGGGTCGCCGTTGGGGTCGGTGGCGTGGGCGGCGGCGTCGAGGGTGGTCGGAGTGCCGCCGGGGACGGGTTGGGTGTAGTTGCCGGCGGTGGGTGGGGCGTCGGCGGTGGCGATGGTGAGGTGGGCGGTGGCGGTGAGGGTGCCGTCGCTGATGGTGTAGGTCAGGACGTCGGTGCCGCTCCAGGTGGTGGCGGGGGTGTAGAGGATCTTGGTGGCGGCGCCGGTGCCGGTGATGGTGGCGGTGCCGTGCTGGGCGCCGGTGACGGCGGTGACGGTCAGTGGGTCGCCGTTGTCGTCGCTGTCGTTGGCCAGCACGTCGACGGTCACCGCGGTGAGGTACGGCGTCGAGGCCGTGTCGTCGACAGCCACCGGCGGGTCGTGCGGGATCGTCATCGTGACCAGGCCCGTCGCCGTGCCGCCACGGGGGTCGGTGACGACGTAGCTGAAGGTGTCGGTGCCGACGAAGTGGGTGGCCGAGGTGTAGGTGACCTCGGTGCCCGGGCCGAGAGCGATCGTGCCGCCGTGCGCGCTGGTCGGGTCGACCGAGAGCACGGCCAGGGCCTCGCCGTCGGGGTCGGTGTCGTTGGCGAGCACGGCCACCGCAGTGGGCACCCCGGTGGTGGCCGTGAAGGCGTCGGCGTTGGCGACGGGGTCGCGGTTCTGCACGGTGACCAGCACGGCGGCGCTGGATAGGCCGCCCCGTCCGTCGCTGATCGTGTAGGTGAACGGGTCGGGCCCGGCGTACGTGGCGTCCGGTGTGTAGACGAGGTCGGCGCCGCTGATCGTGGCGGTGCCGTGGGCGGGCGTGGATACCGAGACGATGCTGAGCGGGTCGCCGTTGGGGTCGGAGTCGTTGGCCAGTACCGGGATGGTGATCGGTGAGCCCGCGAGCCCGCTCGCGGTCGCGGTGTCGTCGGCGGCGCTCGGCGGCTGGTTGGCGACCGTCACCGTCACCGTGGCGCTGTCCGTACCACCGTGACCGTCGCTGACGGTGTAGCCGAAGGCGTCGCTGCCCAGGAACCCGGGCACGGGGGTGTAGGTGATGGTGCCGTCGGAGTTGGCGACCGCGGTGCCGTGCGCCGGGAGGGTCACGGCGGACACGGTCAGGGGGTCGCTGTTGGGGTCGGTGTCGTTGGTCAGCACCGGGATGACGGCGTGCCCGTTGAGCGGCACCAGCGTCATGTCGTTTCCAGCGGTGGGTGGTTGGTTGGCGATGGTGAGGGTGATGGTGGCGGTGGCGGTGGCGCCGTGGCCGTCGCTGACGGTGTAGGTGAGGGTGTCGGGGCCGGCGTAGGCGGGGTCGGGGGTGTAGATGATGTTGCCGTTGCTGTCGAGGGTGACGGTGCCGTGGGTGGCGGGGCCGGCGGCGGTGACGGTGAGGGGGTCGCCGTTGGGGTCGGTGGCGTGGGCGGCGGCGTCGAGGGTGGTCGGAGTGCCGCCGGGGACGGGTTGGGTGTAGTTGCCGGCGGTGGGTGGGGCGTCGGCGGTGGCGATGGTGAGGTGGGCGGTGGCGGTGAGGGTGCCGTCGCTGATGGTGTAGGTCAGGACGTCGGTGCCGCTCCAGGTGGTGGCGGGGGTGTAGAGGATCTTGGTGGCGGCGCCGGTGCCGGTGATGGTGGCGGTGCCGTGCTGGGCGCCGGTGACGGCGGTGACGGTCAGTGGGTCGCCGTTGTCGTCGCTGTCGTTGGCCAGCACGTCGACGGTCACCGCGGTGAGGTACGGCGTCGAGGCCGTGTCGTCCGCAGCCACCGGGGCGACGCTGGGGATGGTGACCGTGACCGTGCCGGCAGCTGTGCCGCCTGCGCCGTCGCTGACGGTGTAGGTGAACGTGGCCGTCCCCCGGTGGAAGGTCCCGGACGGGGTGAACGTCACCGTGGCGCCGTCGGTCGTGACGGTGCCCTTGCTGCCGGCGGGCTGGGTGACGGCGCTCACCGAGAGTGTCTGGCCGCTGCCGGGGATGTTCGGGTCGGTGTCGTTGGCGAGCACCGGGATCGTGACAGGCGTGTTCCGGGTGGTGGTGTCCGCGTCGGCCACCGCCTGCGGCGGCGCATCGGGGATCGTCACGGTCACGGTCCCGGTCGCGCTGCCGCCGCGGCCGTCGGAGACCACGTACGTGAAGGTGTCGAGCCCGACGGCGCCGGCGTTGGCGGTGTAGGTCACCGTCTTGTCACTGTTGACCACCACGCCGCCCTTGGCGGGTACGACCGACCCGGTGGTGACGGTCAGCGGGTCGCCGTCGGGGTCGCTGTCGTTGCCGAGAACGGCGACCACCGCGACCCCGCCGGACGTCGTGGCCGAGTCGTCCACGGCCACCGGCGCCGTGTTCACCCGCGTCGAGACGGAGGCGGAGTTGTCGGCAGGGGCGGCGTCGACATTGGCTCCTGCCACGGTGGCCGTGTCGGTCGCGGGGTCGGTCGCCGCGTCCAGCGTCACGACCACGGTCACGGTCGCGGCGGTGCCGTTGGCCAGCGCGCCCAGGGCGCAGACGACCTGTCCGGTCGGGTTGGTGCAGCTGCCCGCGCTCGGCGTGGCGCTGACCAGCGACGCTCCGGTCGCGAGCGTGTCGGTGACGGTGACGGTGGGGTCGTCGTACGGGCCCGCGTTCTGGGTGGTCAGCGTGTAGGTGACGTGCGTGCCCGCACCCTTCTGCACCAGGGCGGTGTCCGCGGTCTTGGTGATCGACAGGGCGCTGTGGTGGCGGACGACCGTGGAGGTGACGGTGTTGCTCGAGCTGGTCAGGGGGAGGCCGGTCTGGTTTCCTGCGTACGCGTACTGGGCGGTGTTCACGAGGGCGGTGCCGTCAGCGGCGTTGCTGTTCACGGTCGCGTCGAAGGTCACCGTGGCTGCCGACGTGTTCGCGCTGACGGTGCCCCCCGCCGACGCGGTGGCGCCCGTACCCAGGTCGACTCGCACGGTTCCGGCGGCGTAGCTGCCGACGTCGTCGGCGCCGGCGTCTGTGAGCGGCGAACCGGCGGCCGTCAGGGAGCCGGCCACGTACGTGCTCCCGGTGGGCACCGCGTCGGTCAGCACGGTGTTGACGGCGTCGTCCAGCCCGGCGTTGGTCGCGCCGATGGTGTAGCGCAGCGTGTCGCCGGGCTCGGGGACGCCTGACTGGCTGTTCCCGCTCGCCTTCTGCACGAGGGCGACCGACTTCGTCGCGGTCAGGTTGGGGGAGTAGAGGTCGGTGGCGAAGGTGACGACGCCCGGGTAGTAGGTCTCACCGCCGGATGCCGCCGAGGTCAGTCTGATCACCGCGCTGGTCGTGTTGTTGGCGAGGAAGCCGTTGACGTTGAGGGTGGCCGCGTCGTAGCCCAGCTGGTTCTTGTAGTTCGGGGTACGCGTCGAGGAGTCCACGCCCAGGTCGCTGATGACCGACGTGAAGCTGTTCGCCGCCGGGTGCAGGGCGTCGGTGACGTTCTGCAGGCCTGAGGTGGTGTTGCCGAGCTGCATCTGGTCCCCGGTGGAGGCCGCGTCCCCTTCGTAGGAGATCGCGCCGAGGGTCGTCGTGACGCTCCCGTTGGGCGGTGTCTGGAAGCCGCTGACGGGGATGTCGACCACGTCGCCTGAGGCCACCGAGCCGAACCCGCTGAAGATCGTGAGGTTGCGCGGGGGGTCGGTCGGGTTGGAGTAGGCGATGGTCAGCCCCCAGCCGCCGTAGGCGTTCCCGCCGGTGCCGGTCTGGACGTTCGCGACGGTGTAGACGCCGTTCCCCGCCGCCCGTACCAGGGCGGTGACGTTCGCGTATCCCTGGTACGCACCCGCCGATCCGGACAGGAACGAGGTGCGCGAGGAGGACGTGGTCTGGTACGTGCTGGTGCCGGGCACCTTCAGCTTGACCTGACCGGCGCTGGCCGGGGTCGGCGCGCCGACCGGTGTCCCCGACCCGTAGGCGACGCTGTTGACCACCGTGCCGGCGGACGTGTTCCCGCCCCAGGTCAGGGCGGCGAACAGCACGGATGCGCCGGACGGGACGTTCACGGTCGAGTTCGAGGAGTCGAACGTGCTGACGTCGCTGTCGGCGTCCACGTAGGTCATGGCGAACGAGTTGTTGTTGACGTTCAGCGTGGACTGACCGCTCGCGCAGGAGGTGGCGGTGGCCTGGCAGGTCATCAGCGTGTTCCCGCGGATCTGGATGCCGCCGCTGGTGTTCGCCGAGAACACCTGGGTGAACGCCGCGGTGATCGCGGCGCGGGCCGGGAGGGCACCCACGATCGTCAGGCCGCCGACCAGCGCAACCACGAGCGCGAGCACCGCCGCGCGTGCGCGCGGCGAGCGAGGGCGGGCGGTCGCCGACGACGTCACGGTCGTGCCGATCACCAGGCAACTCCGACCGGTAGACGCCGCCGCTGCGGGCGGCGGCGTGACAGGAATCCAACCCCTGGCGTCATCGGCAGCAATCCGGTCGACCTGAGGCGGTCCGGGCTGCGGCGACGGGGCTGCGGCGCCGGGGCTGCGGCGCCGCCGAGCGCTCTACCTCTCTCGCCGAGATGCGGCGAGTTCACCGCCACGCGCCGCTGCGCGCGTACATCTGCCACATCTCGACGGGGTGTCTGCGTCGAGGCGGTAGCGGGCGCCCACACGAACGGAGGTGGAGACTCCGTCTCCGAGCGTCACCGAACACGAGCAGACCGCTCGAACGACCACCGACGCGGCCCCGGTACGTACCGTGCGCAAGGACGTCGTCCGCAACCGGGCGTTGCTGCTCGAAGCGGCCCGCGAGGTGTTCGCCGACCGCGGCCTCGACGGCAGCCTCGACGACATTGCCCGGCGAGCCGGCTTGGGCATCGGTACGGCGTATCGCTACTTCTCCCATCGACAGGAAGTCGTGGCCGCCCTGTTCGAGGAGGTGACGGACGGCCTGACCGTCGACCTCGACTGCGCCGGCGGGCTGGTGGAACGACAGGAGTTCCTGCGCACGTACGCCAAGCTCGCCGGCCTCCCGGTTGACCCCGTACGGTTGGCGTACTACGACGTCGCCTGGACGGCCAATGTCGCACCGCTGGCGGCGCAGGCGCTGTCCCAGGCGTTGCGCCGTGCTCTGGCCCTCGGCAAGCCAGACAAGACCGCGGTGTGCTGATGGTCCCCGATGTCGAGCTGACGGTCGCCGCCGAGCTCGACATCACCGCCCGACTGCCATCCCTACAGGCCCTGCTCGCCTCAGCTACCCAAGGAGGACCGGCATGAGCACCCAGGTCGACACCGAAGCTGACGGCCCGGCCATCACGCCGTTCGAGGCCCGTGTCTCTGACGCCGAGCTCCTCGACCTGCGGCTGCGCCTTGCGGCAACGCGATGGCCTGAACCGGAGTCGACGTCGGGGTGGGGACAGGGGGTCCCGCTGACCTGGCTGCAGGACCTGTGCCGCCACTGGGAGCACGACTACGACTGGCGTCGTTGTGAGCAACGGCTTGCAGCGTTCCCGCAGTTCACCACGTGCATCGACGACGTGGACATCCACTTCCTCCACGTGCGTTCGCCGCACGCGCAGGCCCGGCCGCTGATCATGACCCATGGCTGGCCCGGCTCGGTGTTGGAGTTTCTTCCGGTTCTCGAGCCACTCACCGATCCGACCCGGTTCGGCGGGGATGCCGAAGACGCCTTCCATGTCGTCTGCCCCTCACTGCCTGGTTACGGGTTCAGTGGCAAGCCCACGGTGACCGGCTGGGGACAGGAGCACATCGCCGACGCCTGGGTCACGCTGATGCAGCGGCTGGGATACCCGGAGTTCATTGCCCAAGGCGGGGACTGGGGCTCCTTCATCACGACGACGATCGCCCGACAGCGCCCCGAACGGGTCATCGGGATCCACGTCAACCTGGCGATCGTGCCGCCGGACCCCGCCGGCGAGCAGGAACGCACGCCGGAAGAAGTCGACGCGCTCAGCCAGATGCAAAGGCACCTGCGCACCGGCACCGGCTACTCCGCGATCCAGTCCACCCGACCGCAGACGCTGGGATATGGGCTGGTCGACTCGCCGGCCGGACTCTGCGGGTGGATCGCGGAGAAGTTCTTCCAGTGGAGTGACAACGACGGCGACCTCTTCCAGGTGATCGACCGCGATCAGCTGCTGGACAACATCACGCTGTACTGGCTCACGCGATCCGCGCCGAGTGCCGGGCGCCTCTACTGGGAGAGCGCCCAGACGATCTCCGACCGTGGTGTCTCTCGGCAGGCCGCCCGGGTCGAATGTCCCAGTGCCGTGTCCATCTTTCCGAGAGAGCTGATGCGCCCTTCGCGTCGCCGCTGCGAGCGAGTGTTCACGGATCTGCGTTTCTACGAAAGGGCCGAGCGGGGCGGCCACTTCGCCGCGTTGGAACAGCCGGAGTTGTTCGCCGAGCACCTTCGCTCAGCGGCACGAACCTTCTGACGCGATGTCCGGTGGCGCCCGAGTGACAGCGTGAACAATGGGCCCGTGACGGAGCTGGCCGGGTTCGTTCTGGGTCTGCTCATCGCGACCCTCACCTCCCCGGTAGGCGTCTCGGGCGCGGTGTTCCTGCTCCCGGCGCAGGTCAGCCTCCTGCACGTCCCAAGCCCGGCGGTGACCCCCACGAACCTGCTGTTCAACGTCATCGCGGTGCCGGGAACATTGGCGCGGTACGGCCGGACGAACGCGGCGAGCAGAAGCCTGGCGCGGCAGCTCGTGGCCGGGACGATCCCGGGCGTCGTCGTCGGTGCCACCATCCGCGTGTTCGCGCTGCCCAGCGCCGCAGTCTTCCGGCTCGTGGTGGCCGTCTTGCTCCTCCCGCTCGGGGTGTGGCTCCTGGCCCACCGCGACGGCCCGCGACGCGAGCCCGCCCGCATCACCGCGCGTGCCATCGCAGTCCTGGGGACCGTCGCCGGGATCGTAGGCGGCATCTACGGCATCGGCGGCGGCTCGCTCCTCGCGCCGGTTCTCGTCGGCGCCGGGTACGACACGGCCGACGTAGCACCTGCCGCCCTGCTCTCCACATTCGTCACCTCGTGCGCGGGCGCGGCCACCTTCGTCGTCCTCGAGCTCGCCGGCCGCGCATCCGCCGGGCCGCACTGGCTGCTGGGAGTGGCCTGCGGCGCGGGCGGACTCGCCGGCGGCTACCTCGGCGCGACGCTGCAGCCACGTCTCCCGGCCGCCGTCCTGCGGCGTCTCCTGGGCGGCCTCGCCGCTGCGCTCGCATGCTTCTACCTCGCCTCGATCTGAACGACGGCCGATCTCGCGCATCATGCGGCCGGTTCCGGCAGCGCCTCAGCCCACCGAGGTGAGGAGTTCGGGGCCGTTGTTGCGAACGTTGTTGACCAGCGTGGACACGGGCGTCGCGACCAGCGCGCCGGCGACGGCCGGGCGTAGCACCTCGAGCAGACCCTCGCCGGGCACGGTCGGGTCGAGCCAGGCGTCCCAGCTGCTGGTGGGGACGGTGAGGGGGGAGCGGTCGTGGATGTGCCCGACGTCGTCGGCGGCGTCGGTGGTGATGATGGTCGAGGTCCACAGCAACCGATCTTCGGCGTCTCGCCAGATCTCGTACAGCCCGGCCATGACCATCGGTTCTCGGTCGGCGGGGGTCAGGTAGTAGGGCTGCTTGTGCTTGGACCCCTGGGCCGGGGGTGCCCATTCGTAGAAGCCGTCCGCGGGCAGCAGGCAGCGGCGGCGGGCAAACGCGGACCGGAACGCTGGTTTGTCGGCGAGGGTCTCCAGCCGGGCGTTGATCAGCCGGCTGCCGATCGAGGGGTCTTTCGCCCAGGACGGGACCAGTCCCCACCGCAACGCAACCAGTTTCCGCTGCCCGTGGCGGTCGACCGCGGCGGGCACCGGCTTGGTCGGGGCCACGTTGTAGTCGGGCTCGGCCAGCGCCTCCCCGGTCTCGTCGCTCGCCCCCAGCAGCACGGCCAGGTCGGAGGTGGACCGGGCCGAGGCGTACCTGCCGCACATGACCCTGCAGCGTAAGCGGTGGCCGCTGATTACGGCCCGGATCCCGTGCGGGATCCGCGGCCGCGGCCGTTTCCAACGGTCTATGTGCGCAGGCGTCGGCGCGGCACCGGCCGGGTTGGCCCGCTGGTCAGGGTGTTGCCCTCGGGGCTGGCGAGTTGACGTGCCAGATCGGAGAACGCCGTAATGATCTCCGGAGCCTCGTAGGCGCGATTGCGTCGACCGATGTTCACCTGCCGGAGCACGTCCGCCGCGACGAGTTGGTTGACCGCGTTGTTCACAGCAGGGAACGACCGCCCGATCAGAGCCGCTGCGCTGTTGACGGTGATGACCGGAGCCCCGACGAGCGCGGAGATGAGGAGGTCGGTGGCCGAGTTCTTCCGCACTCGCCCCACCCGCGTACGCCAGACACCTTGGATGTCCCGAGCCCGTGCCTCAAAGTCAGCAGCATCCGCGACCGCTCGCGTGCATGCCACGGCGAACTGCCCGACCCATCCGTTGATCCCGAGACGCGCCTCGTGGGACGTGGACGGCCCTCGGTAGCGGACGCGGGTGAGCGCGGTGACGTAGTCCTTTGCCCATGTCGCCAAGATCAGCGAGACCGGTGGCAGCACCCGGACGGCAAGACCGCGGCGGCGAAGGATCAGATGGATGAGCGCTCGACCCGTTCTGCCGTTGCCGTCGACGAACGGGTGGATCGTCTCGAACTGCGCATGGGCTATCGCGGCCTGAACAACCGCAGGAAGGTGGTCGTCGTTCGCGAACGTGACGAGGTCCGCCATGAGGCCGGAGACATACCCCTGGTGGATGCGCGGATCGGCAGTTGCGTGGTACTCGCCGCCACAGCCGGTCGCCACCGTCTGGACGTGCTGGCGTCCCAGGCGGGTCCGGCACTTGAGCAGCGATTACGCGGCGCGGCCGAGGGTGTCCTGGCGGTGGCTGATCTCACGTCGGCTTCACGTGTGAGCTTCGCGGGCCGGTGCGGCTTGCTCGGGTGGGATGTTTCCGGAGCCGTGCCGTTCCAGGATCTGTGCGGCCGACTCGGTGTGACGGCGCAGCGCGAGCAAGAAATGGCCAGCCGACAGCTGGTGGCGCTCGCGAACTTCCGTGCGTGCCTGCTAGCGGGCAGCGCCGAGAGTTACGGTGAGACCGCGGACCGCGTCAGATCGTCGCTGGCAGGAGCGTGGGACTACCTGGCCGGTGCAGGTCTGCTCGACATCGCGGACGTCGGCGGTTCGACCGAGTCCGCGCCCGACCTCGGCAGCGACGCGGATTTCTCCGACCTGTACCGAGTGCTGAACCGAGAGCTGGACGCCGTCATCCGGGCGAGCCGGCCCGGTAACTTCGCCTGGCGGGGCCGGGTGTTCGGGTGGGGCCTCCGCCGCCTCCTCGCGCGGATCGCACGGGCCCCCTGAGACCCAAGACCAAAGCGCAAGACCCGCGCGGCGCCAACTCAGACGACGCGGCTGCCAAGTGCGCACCCGTACGGTAGACACGAAGTCTCCAGCGGCACAGCGTTACCCTCAGCGACAGCCACGACGACCACCACATGTCGTGTGCAGCAACTGGCTCCCGGTACCTGTCCGAGCACCCTTGGAGTAGCAAGTGAGTCAGCTTGTCGCGTACTACGACGAGAAGCCAGTCGCGCTCAGGGGGCAAGTGGAGCTCCACCAATCCCGGATCTCATCTGCGGTCGGGGCGCGCTCAACCGAAGGTGCCATCCGAACTGCGCTCGTGTACGTGCCAGTACCCAGCGAGGCCGGACCGTTCCTTGTCCCGTTCGGCGAGTACGACGACTGGTCGCTCCGTGACCGGTACAACGAGGCCATCCGGATCATGAACACGCTGGGCGCCTCTGCCATCACCTGTCAGACCTTTGCGGAAGTCACCGTCCGGCGCGGACTCCGCGCAAAGGTGTCCGGGCGCGGTGGCGAGCTGACTCAGCAGCGCATCGAGAACAGCGGGTTCGACTTTCGACACGAGGGCGCTGGCAGCGCACCTCGCGATCCGAGGCCGCTGCGGTGGGAGGACGAGCCTGGCTTCGCCGCAGCCGTGAGCAGCGTCCTTGAAAACGGTGCCACCGAGGTGGAGATCAACATCAGGAGCAACCGCACTTACGCGGTCGATGGTGCCCTCGGACTTGAACTCAAGAAGGCCGGCCTTGATCTTGGCGGCGGCACACAGCGATCGGGAGCTACGAGCTTGCACATCAGTGCCAGCTTCCCCCATGCCCGCAAGAGCTGGAGGTAGCGGATCACAGGCCCGACCCCGCTCTGTCGAGGTGAACATGAATGCAGCCGAAGGAACCGTCACGGGTTTGATGCCGCTTCTTTCCTTGCGGAGAATGTAGATCATGCCCAACAGGTATCCGCTCGAGCAGCGGGAGCGAGCGACGCGGATTGCCCTTGACCGTCTCCGGGCCGCCTGCATTTTCTTCGCGAGGGCGCTCGACCCTCGCCACCGCTGATCTGCGGGTTCATCGACGCGATGCGCGCCGACGGACACCGGGTCGAGCCGACCGACAGGCGCCGAACCATCCGCTGGCACCTGCAGCAGGCAGACCTGGCGGCCTAGGTCCCGTCGACAGCGACGATCTGGCGGACGCTGGTTCGTGGCGGCTTTCTCGTCCTGCAGGGCCACAAGCGGCCGCGGTCGTCGTGGAAACGGTTCGCCGCCGACCTGCCGAACGAGCGCTGGCAGGCCGACATCACCTACTGGCCACCGACCGACGGCACCGGGGCGACCGGGCCCTCACCGACCCAGTGCTCTTCGGGTCCACGAGGGCCCTCATGAGCAGCATCCCCGCCGCTCTGGCGAAGGAGGTCCGCGACCTTCCGCTCAAGGAGACCCCATCGAGAAGTGGCTCTCGGGCAATGCTCTGCGCCTGTTCGGCATGGACCGCCCCTCGCCGGCTGCCCTTGTTGTGCCAGGCTCGGTCCGTGGCCTTTAGCACCGTCCTGCTCGACTGGCGCGGCACGCTGGCGGTGACGATGACCGAACGCCAATGGGTGGGGGCGGCGCTGGAGCGCTGCGCGCGTCCTGCCCACGCGAACGCAGTCACCGACGTCGTACGCCGGCTCGACGGGCCGCAGTCCGCCCGGCGGCTCAGCAGTCCGGACATCGACTGCTCTGCCGCCGCGCACCGACAGGCCTACGAGCAGGTGTTCGCCGATGCGGGACTGGATCGGGAGCTCTCGACCGCGCTCTATGCGGTGGAGTCCGACCCGGCGCTCAACCCCTTCGCCGCCGACGTCGCGGGCACCGTCGCGGCGCTGCGGGTGCACGGCGTGGCCGTCGGCATCATCAGCGACATCCACGTCGACCTACGCCCGGCCTTCCGTGGCGCGGGGATCACCGTCGACGCCTTCGCGCTGTCGTACGAGCACGGGATGGCCAAGCCGAACCCGGCGTTCTTCGCTCTCGCCCTGGCGCAGCTCGCCGCGACGGTCGACCAGACCCTGATGGTCGGCGACCGTTCCGGCTGGGATGGTGCCGCGGTCGAGGCCGGCCTGACGACGCTGCTGCTCCCACCGCTCCGATCGGTCGAGGACCGACGGCTCCACCACGTCCTCGCGCTGACTGCGATGTCCGGCTCGTGTCCCGAGGCAGCGCCTGGTGTCCGAGGGGGTTTCTGAGTTCGCGACATCGTTAGCAGGTGTCTCGCGACATCGTTCACACCTGACTCGAGGGGTGCGCGATGGGGATGCCGCAGCTGGTCGTAACCACCGCCCTGGTCGAAGGACGTCCTCCAGCCCGAACCACACCCCGCCGGAAGTCGAAGACGTGGTCGTTCGGGTCCGCAAAACAGCTCGACCGCGCCGGTCACGAGCCGGCGCCGGCACCACCCGCACCCTGCTGCTGCGAGAGGGGAACCGCCGCACCATCGGTCGGCGCCGCCGCGACCGCCCGGGCCCGCCGTAGCGGTGGTTCCTTTGGGTCTAGACCGTCCGGTTCGAGCGGTGGTTAGGTGTGGGCGTTCGGGCCAGCGCGCGGTCGTTCTAGTGCTGCAGGATCGGGGATGTCATGGGACGCAAGATCGTCGCGTCGTTCGGAGCGTTCGCGATAGCTGCCGCGCTCGCGACGGCGGGGATGGGACGCGCGTCCGCTGCGCCGGCTCAGCCCTGGCCGGTCGGTGTGGGCGGCGGGTCGGACAGCGGTCCGGCGGCCGTGTACAAGGGCTACTACGTCATGACCGACGACAGCACCGCCACTCCGGGACAACAGCTCATGTCGACGTCGTGTACCTCGGGGTACTTGACGGGCGGCGGTCTTCAGCTCAAGGACTCGGACCTTGCCGACAACATCGGCACATCTAGTCCATTCGACGGCTCATGGGTCACGCAGGTCTCCGACGAGACCTCCCACGATGCTCCGATGACTGCGTACGCGGTCTGCGTGAAGAAGGTCGCCAAGTACAGCCAGGTGAGAACCACGTTCGACAACCCGGCCGGTGCTCAGACGCAGGTCACCGCGACATGCCCAGGCAAGACGGTGGTCCTCGACGGGGGTGTCACCAACAACGCCTCGGACCTGCCGGACGGCGTCACCCTCAACAGCTCCTTTCCACTGAACAGCAAGGAATGGATCGGATACATCAACAACGCGTCCTCCGAGGATGAGAGCGTGTCGGCATGGGCCGTCTGCGCGAAGAAGCCGACGGGATACCACATCGAGGTCGGGAAAGGTACGACGGTGCCCCCGATGACGCAAGCGAGCGACACAGCAACCTGCCCATCCGGGACGCTCGCGGTCGGCGGCGGTGGCCTGTCGCATTCCTCCTCGACTGCGGTCAGCGTCAACTCGACCTACCCGGACGGAGTCACTGCGTGGCGGGCCACCGACAACAACAGGTCGGCCTACTCCACCACCGTGGTCTCGTACGCTATCTGCGCCAAAGCCACATAGACCAAAGCCGGGTCTCGGCGCCGTCGACTGCCGCCCAGGAAGAATGGCTCTTCGGTCGGCGCGGCGAGCAAGATCTTTAGTGGCTCTTCGCAAGCGAGGGTGTAGCGGGCGGCGGGGCGATGTCGCGACACACGTGCGAACGATGTCCCGAGACAGCGCAAGAGTGTCCGAGGGGTGTTGAAGGTGCCGCGGCGGATGGCTTGCCGGGTGATGATCCCGAAGAGGATCTCGACGAGGTTGAGCCAGGAGCCGGACGTCGGGGTGATCGGTCCGCCACGGCTGCAACTTCCACTTCCGCCAGATCCGCGCCACCGAGGCGAACGAGACCCCCAACTTGTCGGCGAGCAACCGCGCTGACCAGCGGCCGAGCGGGGCTGATCATCGAGGGCGGCGATCCCACCGGCGACATAACGGTTGCGCCACAGCAACACCGTCGGACGCGAGACCCCCAGCTGGGTCGCGATGGTCGTGTTCGCGACCCCAGACATACCCCATTGTCCCGAATCCGTCCTGTAAAGTCATCTCCAACACGCGACACTAGAAACGCCTCGCAGTGACAATTCCGGCAAGGTCAACCAGGTGCCGCGCTCGCGCGGGTGAGATCCGAGTACGGTTGCGGCGAGCTCGACGCGTCTCAGCAGAAGCGCCACATTCGGATAGATGCCTACGCTC
>CAXTNT010000007.1:0-178582 GCA_964245825.1 uncultured bacterium
CGAAGGTGTGAACTATCACCCGAGACACGTGCGAACGATGTCTCGAGACATCACAGTGGTGGAGGTGGCGGGAATCGAACCCGCGTCCTCCGGCACCAAGGCAGGGCTTCTCCGGGCGCAGTTCGTGGGTGTAGGCCTCGCCCCGCTGGTCGTCACGACCCGCCAGCGCCGAGCAGAGCTGCTGTTCGGTGTTCCCGCTCAGCCCGCAGCCGGTTGAGCAGGTGAGCCCCCTGTCGACGCCAGCATCCCGACCGGAGGCACTCCGGGGCTGACGGCTACCGACCTAGGTCAGGCAGCGAGCGCGTAATTATCGGCGCTTATCTTTTTTCCAGGGGATGGTTAACGAGCTCGCCCCTGGCATCCTCGGCCCGCTTCCCCTGCCTCGACAACCGAAGTCGAGACCGTTCACCCCCTGGCCTGTGATGGGACCGTGGGTGGGACGCGTGTGTAGCCATGGTGTCCCTGTTCAGTTGTACGGGCCGCAACGCACCTGCCCGCCAGCATCATCCCACGGGCAGCAACCGGGCCGCGTTGTGCCACAGCACGTCGGCCAGCCAGGCGTCCCCGAGGTCCAGTCGCAGGAGGGCCTCGACCTGATGGGCGTACGTGTGCGGGATGTTCGGGAAGTCGCTGCCGAGGCAGATGCGGTCCTGCAGGTCGAGCAGCCGGGACCGGTCGGCGGGCGGGAACGGAGACCGCCGTTCGACGAAGTCGGTGAACGCCATGGTCGTGTCGAGGTGCACCCGGGGGAATCGGGTGGCGAGGTCGAGGAAGTCCCCGTACCGCGGCATCCCGAGGTGGGCGACGACCAGTGTCAGGGACGGATGGCGGGCCAGCACCGCTTCGATCGGCCCGACGCCGGTGAACGGGCCGGGCGTCGGCCCGTCGCCGCAGTGCACGACCAGCGGTACCCCTGCCTCCGCGCACAGGCCCCACACCTGCTCGAGCAGCGGGTCGCGCGGGTCGAACCCCCCGACCTGGACGTGCACCTTGCCGATCTGCGCTCCCCCGGCCAGCGCCTCGGTCACGTACGCGACCGCGGAGGGCTCGGGGAAGAACGTGAACGTCGGCCAGACCTCCGGGACCTCCGCCGCGAACCCGGCGGCCCACCCGTTCAGCCACGCCGCCATGTCCGGCTTGTGCGGGTAGACGAGCGCGGGGAAGCGCCGGACGCCCATCGCCCGCAGCCGCGCGAGCCGATCGTCGGCCGACGTCCGGTACGTGATGGGCCAGGCGACCCCGCCGTCGAGGCCGTCGAAGTACGCCCACACCTTGCGCATGACCGGGTCGGGCAGGAAGTGCACGTGCACGTCGAGCAGCCCCGGCAGCCCGAGCGACGACCACACGCCAGGCACCTCGGCGTCGACGAGCACGCCCGGACGCTAACCCAGCCGCCGCCCGCGGCGCGACCGGCCACCGGCCGCTACCGCGCCCGGACAGTGCCGGCCCGCTAGCGTCAAGGCATGACCCACGTCCTGGTCACCGGCGGCGCCGGCTACATCGGCGCGCACACCGTCCGCCGCCTCGGCGCGGCCGGCTTCGACGTCAGCGTGCTGGACGACCTGTCCGCCGGCCACCGCGAGACGGTCCCGGCCGGGGTCGCCCTGCACGTCGTCGACCTCGCCGACGAGGCCGCCACCGCGGTGGCGGTCGACATGGCCAGCGCTGATGCGGTCGTGCACTTCGCCGGCGCGATCGAGGCCGGGCTGTCGATGACCGACCCGGCGCGGTTCTACCGCGTCAACGTGCTGGGCAGCTTCCACCTCGCGGAGGCGCTGCGGCAGCACGGCAGTCCGCCGCTGGTCTACTCCTCGAGCGCCGCGGTCTACGGCGACCCCGACGCCGCACCGATCCCCGAGGACGCGCCGACCCGGCCGGCCAGCGTCTACGGCCGGACGAAGCTCGACACCGAGGGCCTGTTCGCCGCGTACGCGGCCGCGTACGGCCAGCGCTCGACGGCGCTCCGCTACTTCAACGCCGCCGGCGCCGCGACGGCGGGCGGGCTCGGCGAGGCGCACAAGGTCGAGACCCACCTGATCCCGCTCGCCCTGCGCGCGGCGGCGACCGGAACGCCGCTCGGCGTCTTCGGCACGGACTACCCGACGGCCGACGGCACCTGCATCCGCGACTACGTCCACGTCGACGACCTGGCCGACGCCCACGTGCTGGCCGTGCAGGCGCTGCTCGACGGGGCGCCCGGAGAGCCGTACAACGTGGGGGTGGGCACCGGCTTCTCAGTCCGCGAGGTGCTCGACAGCGTCGCCCGGGTGACCGGAACCCCTGTGCCGCAGCGCATCTCGGCCCGTCGCCCCGGCGACCCGGCAGAGCTGGTCGCCGATCCGGCCCGGATCCGGACCGCCCTCGGCTGGGCGCCCCGCCACACCGGGCTCGACGACATCGTGCGGACCGCGTACGCCTGGCACAGCAGTCAGTAGCGCTCCACCAGCTACCGGGATGCGCGGCCCGGAAGCGGCCGGCCAGTGCCGCCCAGCAGGCGATGCTCACGCGGCACGGTGGCGAGGCGGCGGCCGGCGAACAGCCGGGCCAGCGGCGGCCCGAGCCAGAGCGCCGCGGCGTCGAAGAAGCCGTAGCCGCCGGCGGCGTCCGCGGGCGGGTTGCCCATCGGGATGATCCCGGTCGGGCTGTGCGTGGCCCACGTCCAGGTGCCCAGACCGGTCCCCCACAGCTCCAGCCACGTGACCACGACGAAGGCGCCGACGTACACCAGCGGCTGCCGGCCGCGCAGCAGGAACCCCACCAGGCAGCCGTACCAGAGCAGCCCCAGCACGTCGGTGCGGCCGGACAGCAGCAGCCCCCAGGCGGCGTAGAGGCCCCCGGCCACGACCGTGGTACGGACCAGCAGCCGGCCGTGCTCCGCCACCCACGGCGACCGCCCGACGCAGAGCGCGGCCAGGTAGACCATCCCGTGGCCGGGCGGGACGAACAGCGGGACGCGGAGCCAGAAGTCGTGCTCGTGCAGCCGGTAGTCGTACACGTGCAGGCCGGCGGAGAAACCCCACTCGACCAGCGACGCGAAGGCGATGACGACCGCGACCTGCGCGCGGGTACGGCCGTCCTCACGGCGCAGCAGGGCCAGCAGCAGCAGCCACGTCGCCGCAGCCAGCCCGCACTGTCCCGCGTACGTGGCCCAGTGGTCGACGCCGAGCACCAGCGGCACCCACACCAGCACCAGCAGCGCCGTCCCCACTACGGCCGGCCCCTCCGGCCGCGGCCCGGCAGCAACCCGCCCCCCCTACCGCGGCTCATCAGTCCGTACGGCCCTTGGCCCGGCGACCGAGCGCGACCGCCACCTCCCGCGCGGCGTCGCGCGTGGCGAGCGACTGCCGCTTGTCGTACGCCCGCTTGCCGTGGGCCAGCGCCATCTCGACCTTCGCGCGGCCGTCCTTGAAGTACAGGGCCAGCGGTACGAGGGTCGCGCCGCTCTCCTTCGTCGCGCCGAGGAGCTTCTCGATCTCCCCGCGGTGGAGCAGGAGCTTGCGTTCGCGCCGCGGCTCGTGGTTGGTCCAGGTCCCCTCGGTGTACTCCGGGATGTGCACGCCGGCCAGCCACACCTCACCGCCGCGGATGAAGCCGTAGCCGTCGACCAGCGAGGCCCGGCCGGCCCGCAGCGACTTGACCTCCGTACCGGTGAGCACCAGGCCGGCCTCGAAGGTCTCCTGGACGGCGTAGTCGTGACGGGCCTTCTTGTTCGCGGCGATCAGCTTCCGGCCGGTCTCGCGGGACACCGCTAGGTCCCGTCCCCGAGCAGCGAGGCGACCGCGACAGACACGCGGACATCGTAGGCGGCGGCGAAGACCACGGGCCTTGCGTGCGGCACCTCAGACCCGGACGTACACCATCGAGGTCAGGTACGACGCGATCGCCGCCGCGGCCACCCCGGCGACGCCGAGGTAGGGCAGCACACCCCAGATGCTGTGCCACTCGACCGTGGGGATCGCGCCGGCGCTGAAGAACCCGCGCAGGGTGGTGTCGAGCACGAAGCGCTTGAACACCACCAGCAGCCCACCGGCGGCGGCGGCGCCGACGAAGCCGGCGATCACCCCCTCCAGCACGAAGGGCAGCTGGATCGTGAAGGTGCTGGCCCCCACCAGCCGCATGATGCCGATCTCCCGGCGGCGGCTGAAGGCGGCCAGCCGGATGGTGTTGAACGTGGTCAGGATCGCCGCCACACCGCTGACGATCGCGACGATGACCGCCAGCACCTTGACGCCGTCGATGAGCTGGAACAGCGGTTTCAGGATCATCTGCGGGTCGAAAACGGAGTCCACGCCGGGCTGCTCGGAGTAGCCGCTGACGATGTCCTGGTACTGCTCGATGTTCTTGAGCTGCACCTGGAACGAGGCCGGCAGCACGTCGGGGCCGCTGACGGACTGCACCAGGTCAGGCGAACTGGCGAACTCCTGCCGGAACTGCTCCAGCGCCTGGGCGTGGCCGACATACTCGTAGGCCCGGACGCGCGGGTCGCTCGACAGCATCTGCTGCAGCTGCTGCTGCTCGGTCGCGCTGACGTTCTGCTGCAGGTAGATCGCGACCTCGAGCTTGCCGTAGTAGCGCTGATGCATGCTGTCGGCCACGTCGGTGGCGAGGATCGAAGCACCGACGAACGCCAGCGAGATCATCACCGTCACCACCACGGCGATCGCCATGGTCAGGTTGCGGCGCAGGCCGTTGCCGATCTCCTGCAGGACGAAGCGGGGGCGCATGGATTCCTCGCTGTCAGGCGCGACGTCGCTGTCACGCGGACGGGGTGTCGCACCGCCCCGCGGCGGGGACGGACGGCCCGCCGGGCGGGCTGCCGATCGAGGCTACTGGGCGTATCCGTAGACGCCGCGGACTTGGTCCCGGACGAGGGCGCCGCGGTCGAGCTCGACGACCCGCCGCCGCATGGTGTCGACGATGGCCGCGTCGTGCGTGGCCATCACCACCGTCGTCCCGAGGCGGTTGATGCGATCGAGGAGTTTCATGATGCCGATGCTGGTGGCCGGGTCCAGGTTGCCGGTGGGCTCGTCGGCGATCAGCAGCATGGGCTTGTTGGCGAAGGCACGGGCGATCGCGACCCGCTGCTGCTCGCCGCCGGACAGTTCGTCCGGCATCCGGTGTTCCTTGCCCTTCAGTCCGACCATGTCCAGGACCTCGGGGACCACGGCGGCGGTCTTGTGCCGCGCGGCGCCGGTCACCTCGAGGGCGAAGGCCACGTTCTGGGCGACGTTCTTGTTGGGCAGCAACCGGAAGTCCTGGAAGACACAGCCGATCTGGCGCCGGAACGCGGGGATCTTCCAGTGTGCGAGCCGGGCGAGGTTCTTGCCCGCGACGTGCACGGTGCCGCTGGTGGGGCGCTCCTCCCGCAGCAGCAGCCGCAGGAAGGTCGACTTGCCCGACCCGGATGCCCCCACCAGGAAGACGAAGTCGCCGGACTCCAGGCTCACACTCACGTCGGCGAGAGCGGGGCGGGTCTGCGACGGGTACGCCTTGGTGACGT
This sequence comes from uncultured bacterium, assembly GCA_964245825.1. Classification (GTDB taxonomy): domain Bacteria; phylum Actinomycetota; class Actinomycetes; order Mycobacteriales; family CAJCIY01; genus CAJCIY01. Next base: position 5,501 of record CAXTNT010000007.1, read on the forward strand.
TGTCGAGCTTGATCACGCGACCGCTCCGCTATGCGGTCGGTGCGTCGCGGGGTGCATGGACGTCGATGCTACCTGCGTCGCGCCCTGCGCGCGCCGCCTCGGCGTGGTGTACCCCGGGCGCCTGCGGAGCCGGACTCCGTGGGTTACCGGTCAGCGACGCCGGTAGGAGCCGGCGGGCGTCGGCCGGCCGAGCAGCAGCAGGAGCGCACCGCCGCCGGAGAGCAGGCCCAGGGCCAGCAGCACGGCGCCCCGGACCGGCGCGTTCGGGCCGGTGAACGGCAGCGCGCCGTCGACCGCATCCACCGCGGCCGGCGGCGCTGCTGTCGCGGCGAAGCCCAGCACGGCCACCGTGCACGTCGGGGTCGCGGACGTCGACGTCGCCGAGACGGACGTCGAGGTCGAGGTGGTCGCCGAGGACGTCACAGAGGTCGTCGGTGGCGGCGCGGACGAGGTCGAGATGCACGGCGGAGTGGTCACCGGCGGCGGCGTGCTCGTGGAGGGCGGCGGGGTCGTCGAGCTGGACGGCGGCGGCGACGTCGACGTGGTCGGCGGCGGCGTGCTCGTGGACGGCGGCGGGGTCGTCGAGCTGGACGGCGGCGGCGACGTCGACGTGGACGGCGGCGGCGTGCTCGTGGAGGGCGGCGGCGACGTCGGCGTGCACGGGACGTTCCCGAAGTCACCGAACGTCAGCAGCGTCCCGTGTGGGGCGAAGTAGGCCTGCGTCAGCGTGGCGGGCGCGTCGTCGCCCCGGATCAGGTCGACCTGCGCGCTGCAGGCGGGAACCGCGACCGTCAGGGACACCGGGCCGCCGGCCACGGTCAGCGTCCTGGACACGATGTCCTGACGCGTCTGTGGGTAACTGGCCTGCGTCCCCAGGCCTGCCTTCTCGTACGACACGAGCGAGACCGTGCTGCCGTCGCAGGCGGGGTTGGCCAGCAGCACCTTCGCCGTGCCCGCGTGGGCGTTGAATCGCTCGACGGTGAAGTCCGCGTTGGTGCACGACGGCGGCGGGCTGGTGGCGGACGACGTGCTGGCTGGAGGTGCGGAGCTGCTCGCAGGCGGCGGCGTGGCCGACGTCGACGGGACGGTGGTGACGGACACCGGCGGCGCGCTGGTCGCGCAGGCGGTGGAGCCGAAGTCGCCGACGGCGAGCAACGAGCGCGGTCGCCCGTTCTGTACGGCTGGCGCATCGGAGCCCGCCAGCAACTCGACCTGCGCGCTGCACGAGGGCACGGTCACCGTCAGCGTCACGGCGCCCCCCGCGTGGGTCAGCGCCGCCGTGACGACGTCCTCGCGCTCCTGCGGGTAGCTGGCCACCGTTCCCAGGCCGGCCTTCTCGTACGACACGAGGGACACGGTGTCCCCGTCGCAGCCACTCGGGTTGAGGGCCACGGTCGCGGTGCCCTGGTGGGCGTGGAAGCTGACCACGGAGATCGGCTCGGCCCCGTCGACGCACCTCGCGGCCGACCCGGCGCTCGCACCGGTCGTCACGAGTACAGGGATCGCGCCGAGCGGGCCGAGCACGAGAGCGGTGACCGCGCAGGCCCGCACACCGCGGCGCTGCGCGAAGGACCTGAGTCGTTGAGACGTCACGGGACGCAGCCTCCATCACCGACAGATGGGGGTGGGCTCACCACTCACTCCCCGCGCCGCCTGGTGACCGAGTGCGGCTCTGGCGCGGATCGACGTGTCCCCGCCGGCGTGTTGCCGGCGCGGCGACGATACCGCACGTTTCGGGCAGGTGTCATGAGCCCCCGCGGCGACACGACCGCGCACCGGCCACGCGGTCAGCTGTGCGCGGCCGACCGCGCCGCATCTTCCTGCGTGCGACGCCAGCGGATCTCGGTCGCGACGAAGTCGTCGATCTCGCCGTCCAGCACCGCGTCCACGTTGCCGGTCTCTAGCCCCGTGCGCAAGTCCTTGACCAGCTGGTACGGCTGCAGCACGTAGTTGCGGATCTGGCTGCCGAAGCCGATCTCCTGCTTGCCTCCGCGCAACGCGTCCATCGTCGCTGCCTCCTCCAGCCGCCGGCGCTCGAGCAGCTTGGCCCCGAGCACGACCATGGCGCTGGCCCGGTTCTGGATCTGCGAGCGCTCGTTCTGGCAGGTGACCACGATGCCGGTGGGCAGGTGGGTGATCCGCACCGCGGAGTCGGTGGTGTTCACCCCCTGGCCGCCGGGACCGGAGGAGCGGTAGACGTCGACGCGGATGTCCTTGTCGTCGATGTCGACGTGGTCGCTCGCGGCCACCACCGGGGTCACGTCGACCGCGGCGAAGGAGGTCTGCCGGCGGCTCTGGTTGTCGAACGGGCTGATGCGCACCAGTCGGTGCACCCCGTGCTCCCCCGCCAGCGTGCCGTAGGCGTACGCCCCCTTGATGGTGAACGTGGTCCCCTTGATCCCCGCCTCCTCGGCGTACTGGGTGTCCAGCACGTCGAGGCCGTAGCCGTTGCGCTCGGCCCAGCGGGCGTACATGCGCAGCAGCATCTCGGCCCAGTCCTGCGAGTCGACGCCGCCGGCGCCCGGGTTGATCTGGATCAGGGCGTGCCGTTCGTCGTACGGGCCGGCCAGCAGCGTGCGGATCTCCAGGTCGGCCACCGCCCGGACCAGGGTCGGCAGCGTCGTGGACAGCTCGGCGAGCAGGTCGGGGTCCTCGAGCTCGAGCGCGGCCTGCGCGTCGCCGATGTCGCGACGCAGCTCGGCGAGCCGGTCCAGCGCCGCCTTGAGCGACGACATCCGGCTCGTCACCTGCTGGGCTCGCTCCTGGTCGTCCCAGAGATCCGGCGCGCCTGCCTGCTGTTCCAGGTCGGCCAGCTCGGCGCGCAGCTTCGCGGGGTCGAGCACCTCCTCGATGCCCCGGAGGGTGGCGTCGAGCTCCTGCACGCGCTCGGGGAGTTCGACGGCCACGCCGGCCAGCGTAACCAGCCGGGGGTATGGGGGCGGCCGCGTTCGACGCGGCGCTAGCGGGTAGCACGGGCGCGTGAGCACGCCCGGAGCCGACCGCTGACCGCCGCCGCGAAGCTCGTGTCGCAGCCGGGCGAGCGCGAGGAGCCGGCCGTCGAGGACGCCTTCGACCGCCTGGTGGCCGAGGGCGAGACGCGGCTGCGCCGACCACTGCTGCCGCTGCTGTCCACCGGCCTGCTCGGTGGGGTCGACGTCGGCGTCGGCGTGTTCGCCTACCTGGTGGTCGACGAGCAGACCGGCTCGCCGCTGCTGGGGTCGCTGGCCTTCACGATCGGCTTCATCGCCCTGCTGCTGGCCAGCAGCGAGCTGTTCACCGAGAACTTCCTGGTGCCGGTGACCGCCGTCGCCGCCAAGGCCGGGACGGTGTCGGCGCTGGTACGCCTGTGGGTGGTGACGCTGGCGGCGAACCTGGTCGCGGGCTACCTGATGGCGTACCTGATCGTGACGGCCCGGCCCGACCTGCGCCCCACCGCCGCCGGCATCGGCGGGCACTACGCGCACCTGGGCGTCACCGCGCAGTCGTTCTGCCTGGCCGTGCTGGCCGGCGCCGTGATCACCCTGCTGACCCGCATGCAGCACGCCACCGACCAGCTCGGCGTCCGCATCGTGCCCGCGGTGGTGATGTCGTTCGTCCTGGTCGGCGGGATGCTGTTCCACTCGGTGCTCGACTCGATCCTGATGTTCGCCGGGCTGCTCGGCGGTCAGGCGCACTACGGGTACGGGGACTGGGCGCTCGCGCTGGTCTGGTCCTCGTTCGGCAACATCGTCGGCGGGCTGGGGCTGGTCACCGGGGTGAGGTTCCTGCGGGTGCCGCACCGCCTCGTCGAGGAGCGGGCCAAGAACTCCTGACGCGTCTCACTGCAGGGCGGCGCCGCTGCGGTCGGTGGCGTCCGCGGTCGCGGTGACCGTGACGGTGCCGTAGACCGGCAGCCGCACCACCCGGGTCCCGATGACGGTGACTGTGTGCGGGCCGCTCGCGTGCCCGGTCAGGTGCCAGCCGGGGAAGCGGGCCGGCGGGAAGCTGCGCGCGACGGAGGCGTCGACGGCGCGTTGCACCGCATCGGCGTCGAGCGGGAGGTCGCCCTGCACCCCGCCGGCGTAGAGCGCGCCCACGTCGACCTGCTGCGCCGCGTCCAGGGCGATGCCGTCAACGGCGGAGGCCAGGTCCCGCCGCTGGAGGAACACGGCGCTCGCGTCGACGACGGCCCAGACCACGAGCATCGCGATGACCAGGAAGCCGATCGTCAGGATCAGGATGGTGCCGTCGTCGCCTCGTCGCCTCATCCGGTGCCCCGGTAGCGGTCGACCACCAGCGTGTACGCGCCCACCACGTGCACGGTCGCCGGGATCACCGTGCGGAGCACGCCCCGGTCGGCGTACGGGAGGTGCACGTCCTCGCTCACGCAGACCGTGTACGCCGCCCCCGGGCGCAGCCGTGGGGCGACCGCCGTCGCCGAGCAGCCCGAGCCGGCGGCGGTGAAGCGCAGCGCCGGCGCACCGGCCACGCCCTGGTCGGCGAAGGCCAGGGCCGCTGCGTACGCGGCCCGCTGCAGGCCGGTCGCCGCGTCCGGCGCCGTCGCGAACGCACGGCCCGCCTCACGCGCCGCTTGGGTCGCGCCGAAGGAGGTGCGCTGCACCGAGAACACCGACAGCAGGAGGTAGACCAGCGGCACGAGCAGGATGACGGTCGCGCCGACGAACTCGATCAGCGAGCTGCCGTCGTCGCCCCGGAGTCGCTGCACCGCAGCGGCTTTCACGAGGCCGGCTCCTGCACGGCCCGGGCACTGACATCCAGGTGCACGTGCCCGAACGGCACGAGCGTGAGCGGCACGGTCGCCTGCGCCCGCATCCGTACCAGCTGGGGGACGCCGGTCTCGTAGTCCGCGCGGCACGGCGCCTGGCCTGCGGTCACCAGCGCCGAGAGCGTCTGCCGGACGAGCAGCGCGCAGTCCTGCTCCCCGGCACCCAGCGAGGAATCGCGGAGGGCGGCGGCGCGCGCACCCTCGGCGGCGTCGGCGACCAGCACGTCGCGGGCGTGGACGAGCAAGGCGACCTGGGCGATGCCCAGGAACACCAGGATGAGCAGCACCGACACCAGCACGTACTCGACGACGGCCGCACCGTCCTCGGCCCCGGGGCGCCGTCCCGGGCGCACGCTCAGCCGCCGGTGGAGTCGGTGTTGCTGACGTTGTTCACGGCGTCGGTGAACACGCTCGCGATCTTCGACCCGACGAGTGGGATGAGCACGACCACGACCGCCGCACTCATGATCGCGATCATCACCCAACCCGGGATGTCGCCGCGCTCGCGCTCCGCGCTCACGCGGGCGTGCAGCCGGGCGGGCAGGGCGAGCAGCGCGGAGACGAACACCAAGAGGTGCACACGGAACATGGGACGTCCTTCCTCGACGGGTCAGTGGGCGATGGAGGTGAGCGTCACCGCGCCGGGGAAGAGCGCGAACAGGATCGTCACCGGCAGCACCAGGAAGACGACGGGCGCCATCATCGCGATCTCCCGCTTGCCGCCGGTCTCCAACAGGAGGCGGCGGCCGTCCTCCCGGACGTCGAGCGCCTGGGCACGCAGCACCTCCGCGAGCGGGGTGCCGCGCTGCAGGGCGATGGTGATGCCGTCCACGAAACGCGCCAGCGCAGGCAGGGACGTCCGGCGGGCGATCCCGCCCATGGCCACCGCGAACGGGGCGCCGGCACGAGCCTCGGCCAGCGCGGTGCGCAGCTCCCGGGAGAGCTCGCCTCGGGACCGTGCGGTCACCCGCTCCAGGGCGGCCAGCGGACTCTCGCCCGCGCCGACCGCCAACGCCAGCAGCTCGGCGACGGTCGGCAGCTCCAACGCCATGGCCTCCTCACGCAGCCGGACCGCGCGGCTCAGCGCCCAGTCCCGGCCGAAGACCCCGACCAGGACGCCGGCCACGACCGCGCCCAGCAACGACAGCGGCGGTAGCCCGACGCCGCTCGTCACCCGCAGGAGCAGCAGGACCACCCCGAGGCCGCCGCCGGCCGCCCCGCACAGCACCTGCTGCTGGCGGATGTCCTCCACCGTCAGGTCGCCACCCAGGGCGGCCAGCCGACGGCGTACGGACGGACCACCGCCGACGGCGCGGTCGAGGGCTCCGCCGAGGTCGGCCAGCAGGGGCGCCGCGAGCCGGCCGAGGGTCGTGCGAGGGCCGGCCTGGGCCGCGAGCAGCGTCGAGGGGCGGGCCTGGTCCCGGAGGTAGGGCGCCATCCGGTCGGCCAGCGTCATCCGGCGCAGGAACGGCAGCCGGGCGGTCGCCGTCAGCACGCCGGCACCCGCCAGCAGACCCACCCCCGCGCCGGCCAGCGCGCTCACCGGGCGGCCCGATGCGGCGCGGTGCGTCTGTCTGGGTTAGGTCCGGTCATCGGGCCGACAGGCGGACCCAACCCCGACAAAGCCGGCCGTCGTCGCCCGCACGTCCCGCGGCCGCTCATCGCAGCACCCGGCGCTCGGCGGGCAGCTCGCCGATCCGGCGCATCAGCCGGTAGGCGAGGTAGGACATCGCGCCGCCGGCCGCCAGGACCACCGCTCCGGACGCGGAGTTGTACGCCTGCACCGTGCTGGACTGGGTGGCGAGCAGCAGCAGCACGAGCCACGGGGCGGCCAGCGCCACCCGCGCCGCATTCACCGTCCACGACTGCCGGGCCTCCAGCTCGCCGCGCGCGCGGGCGTCCTCGCGCAGGAACCGCGAGAGGTTGCGGAGCAGGCCGCCGAGATCGGTCCCGCCGACCTCCCGGGCCAGTCGCAGCGCCTCGACGACGCGGTCGCCCACCGGGTCGGCCAGCTCGTCGCCGAGCCGCTCCAGACAGGCCACGAACGCGCCGCTCGCGCGGTGGTCCTCGGCGAAGCGGGCGAAGGCCGGACGCAGCTCCGCCGGTCCGCTGGTGCCCAGCGCGACGAGCGCCTCGGGCAACGACAGCCCCGCCCGTACGCCGGAGACGAGGTGGTCCACGGCTTCGGGCCAGGCGTCGCGGCGGGCGCCGGTCCGGGCGTGACCGCGTCGGCGCAGCACAGCCCGCGGCGCGAGGGCCGCGAACAGGGCGAAGGCCAGCGCCAACGGCACCGCCGCGGAGATGGCGAGGACCGCGACGAACACCGCGAGGGCCCCAACGACGCACACGGTGACCAGCTGTGCGGGCGTGACGCCGCGGACGCCGGCATCGGCCAGCAGCCGGCGCGTCCGGACACCCAGGTCGGGACCGCGGTGGGCGGCCGCCCCGGGGACGACCAGCAGGAACAGGCCGACACCGAGCAGCAGGCCGACGAGCAGGCCGCTCATGCCACCTGCCCGAGGAGGCGCCCGAGGTCGAAGCCGTGGCTCGCGTAGCGCTCCACGTGGGGCGGGAAGCCGCCGGCGCGGACCAGCACACCGTCCGCGCTGCGGAACACCTGCGTGACCTCGACCACATCGCGCTCACAGCGGCCGGACAACGCCGCGATCTCGGTGACGCGGCGGCGGCCGGAACCCTCCTTAGCCACATGCACCACCAGGTCGACCGACGCGGCAACGGTTGGGGTGACGAAGGCATGGCTGACGTTCTCGCCCGCCAGCAGCGGCAGGGTGCACAGCTTGGTGACGGCCTCCCAGGCGGAGTTCGCGTGCAGCGTGCACAGGCCCGGCAGCCCGCTGTTGAGCGCGATCAGCAGGTCGAGCGCCTCTTCCTGGCGTACCTCGCCGACGATGATCCGGTCCGGGCGCATCCGCAGGGCTTCCTTCACCAGGCGCCGCAGCCGGATCTCGCCGGTGCCCTCCAGCGACGGCTGCCGGGTCTGCATCGCGACCCAGTCGGGGGCCGGCAGTTGCAGCTCGAAGACCTCCTCGCAGGACACCACGCGCTCCCCGCCGGGGATGGCGCCCGCCAGCGCGTTGAGCAGCGTCGTCTTGCCGGCCTGGGTGCCGCCGGCGACGATCACGTTGAGCCCGGCGACGACGCTGGCCTCGAGGAACTGCGCCGCCTGGCGCGTCAGGCTGCCCAGCCGGACCAGCTCGTCGAGGCTGGAGACTCCCAGCACGAACTTGCGGATGTTCACGGCCCAGTGCTCCCGGGTCACGTCCGGGATCACGACATGCAGGCGGGAACCGTCCGGGAGCATCGCGTCGACGAACGGGCTGGAGACGTCCACCCGGCGACCGGAGAACTTCAGCATCCGCTCGACCAGGTCGGCGACCTGCTGGGCCGACAGGATGGTGGTGGTCAGCTCGCTGCGGCCGTGCCGCGCGACGAACACGCGGCCCGGGGCGTTGATCCAGATCTCCTCGACCTCGCCGTCGTCGAGGTGCCGCTGCAACGGACCCAGGCCGGCGACGTTGTCGTACACGTGCCGCCCCACCGCCACCCGCTCACCCAGCGCCGGCAGCGGCCCGGACAGCGCGCGGTCCTCGTAGTCGGCGATGACGTCGTCCACCAGGCGGCGTACGGCCGCCGGCTGGCTCACCGGATCCAGGCCCCGCCGACGGACCAGCTCACGCACCTCGTCCTCGACCAGGCTCACCGCATCCGGGGCGTCCGCGGGGGCAACCGTCAGCGCAGCCATCCCGACACCCCCCGCGGTTGCGGCCTTCTCAGCCGGTTCTCAGCAGCCTAGGTTGGATCGAGGGCCGCCGTCTTCGGCCCTGTGGGTGAAGCTGCAAGCCCGACACACACCCACCGCCAGACCCTGTGCGCCCAGAGTGACAACCGCGCCGCAGCCGCAGTCCCCGGCACTCCCGACCCACCGTCGCGGGCTCCGGATGCCTGGACCCTCTGCATGTGACCCACGTGGATCCCGGCGTCTACCCCCTTCGCGACGGGGCTGCCTGCGGTCCGGTCAGCGACGTTCCCTGCGGTCCGGTCAGCGACGGTCCCGGGCAATGTGGGCATGGGTGTGAATGTGGTGGTCGGCGCAGTAGGCCTCGCGGCAGTCGGCGCAGAGGATGCCGCCACGCTCGAAGCAGACGGGATGGCTGCACACGACCAGGACGCTGCGGACGGGAGGCATCGACCGAGCGTGCCGGGTCGACGTGACGCGGCGGTTACCTACGCGCAACAGCGACATGCACACTGCCTAGCCCACGCCATCCGCACAGCGCCCGGCCACCCTGCGGGCGGCGGGGAGCGGCTCGCCACCCGCCTACCCCGCGTCGTTCGCCTACGCGGTAATTACCTGAGCCCAACGCGGCTGATGGGCTGGGGTCTCAGCTGCCGTTTCCTTCAGAGGTCGGTGGCTCCGTCGATCGCCTCACGGATCAGGTCGGCATGGCCGCAGTGCCGGGCGTACTCCTCGACGAGGTGGACGTAGACCGAGCCGAGCGAGACCTCCTCCCCGTGGGCCAGCAGCACGTGCTCGAGCGACAGCGCAGCCACCGCAGCGTCGCACGCCGCCCACTCGGCGGCGAACGCCGCCAGCACGGCAGCGGCGCCGGCCGGGTCGCCCGCCTCGAACTGCCCCTCACGGTCCGCGGGCGGCAGCGGCTCGCCGGCCGCCCGCACGCGTAGCCAGATCCGCTCGACCTCCGTGAGGTGGCGGACGAGCCCGAGCAGCGACAGCCTGGACGGGGGCACGGCCCGCGCGCACAGCTGCGCGGCGGTCAGGCCGGCGCACTGCCGCAGCAGCGTCCGACGGTAGTGGTCGAGGTAGCCCTGCAGCACAGGCCGGATCGGCCCGACATCGGGCATCGAGACGGCAGCGGGCGCCTCAGGCGCAGTCCAGGTCATGCCGCGATCCTGCCCGTACGGCGACCGGAAGGCGCGGGAGTGGTCCGTCAGCCACCAGCGGAAGGACGGCCGAGGGCCCGGGGGGGAATGCGATCACGATCGGGACGGCTCCGCGGAGCTCCGCCGCGTCGAGTTCGGCGGCGGCGCCTCAGGCGCAGTCGCGGCACACGTCGCCCACCCGGCGACTGACGTGCACCACGAGGAAGCAGCGCGGGCAGGCGAACTCGTCGCGCTGGCGCGGCAGCACGACCGAGTGCTCCGGCTCCCGCTCGGCGTCCTCGGCACCGCCCGGGTCGGCGTCCTCGTCCTCGCCGTCGCGGGGCGCGGGGACGTGCGGTACCGGGACGAGGAGGCTTGCCAGCGCCGCGACCTCGTCAGTCCCGGCCTCCTCGTCCCGATCCCCGGTGTCCACCGCACCCTTCACACCCGCCGAGATCGTCGCCGGCGTCGCACGCATCAAGGCGCCTGACGGGTGAGTCCCGGGCGGTCGGTGGCGAGCGGGTGAGCCGGCCCGGCGCCGCGTCCCGCGTTCAGCCCATGTGGGGGTGGCGCCAGCCGCTCGCCGGCACCGCCGTCTCCTTGATCACGCGCGGCGAGACCCACCGCAGCAGGTTGAGGATGGACCCGGCCTTGTCGTTGGTCCCCGACGCGCGCCCGCCGCCGAAGGGCTGCTGCCCGACCACCGCACCGGTGGGCTTGTCGTTCACGTAGAAGTTGCCGGCGGAGAAGCGCAGCACCCGTTGTGCCTCCTCGATCGCCACCCGGTCGGTCGCGAAGAACGCCCCTGTCAGGGCGTACGGGGCGGCGTCGGCCGCCTGCAGCATGGTCACCGCGTAGTCGGCCTCGTCGTACACCCGCACCGCCAACACCGGCCCGAAGTACTCCGTGGTGAACACGTCGTGGCCGGGGTCGGCGCAGACCAGCACGGTCGGGCGGACGAAGAACCCCTCCGCGTCGTCGCAGCTGCCACCGGCCAGCACCTCCACCGCCGGGTCGGCGCGCAGCCGGGCCAGCACACCGGCCAGCCGGTCGTAGGAACGCCGGTCGATCACCGCGCCGCCGAAGTTCGCGAAGTCGGTGACGTCGCCGTAGGTCATCTCCTGCGCGCCGGCCACGAGCGCGTCCCGCACCCCGCCCTCCCACAGCCCCCGCGGCACGTACGCCCGGGAGGCGGCCGAGCACTTCTGCCCCTGGTACTCGAACGCGCCGCGCAGCAGCGCCGTCACCAGGGCGGCGGGCTCCGCGGAGGCGTGCGCGATGACGAAGTCCTTGCCGCCGGTCTCCCCGACCAGCCGCGGGTACGTGCGATAGGACGCGATGTGGGCGCCGACCGTCGACCACAGGTGCTGGAAGGTCGCGGTGGAGCCGGTGAAGTGCACGCCCGCGAGGTCGGGGTGGGTCAGGGCGACCTCGCTGACCGCCTCGCCGCGCCCGTGCACGAGGTTGATCACCCCCGGCGGCAGGCCCGCAGCCGCCAGCAGCCGCAGGGTGTGGTGCGCCGCCAGCGCCTGCGTTGGTGACGGCTTCCAGACCACGGTGTTGCCCAGCAGCGCCGGCGCCGTCGGCAGGTTGCCCGCGATCGCGGTGAAGTTGAACGGGGTGATCGCCAGCACGAACCCCTCCAGCGACCGCTGGTCGAGCCGGTTCCACACCCCCGCCACCGACTTCGGGTGCTCGGCGTACACCTGCTCGGCGAAGGCGACGTTGTAGCGCCAGAAGTCCGCGAGCTCGCAGGCCGCGTCGATCTCGGCCTGGTAGCAGGTCTTGGACTGGCCGAGCATGGTGGCCGCGTTCAGGGTGTCGCGCCACGGCCCGGTCAGCAGGTCGGCCGCCCGCAGCAGGACCGCCGCGCGCTGGGCGAAGGGCAGCTCGCGCCACCCCGGCGCCGCGGCGCGTGCCGACTCCACCGCCTGCGAGACCTCCGACGCGGTGACCTCGCGCAGCGTGCCGAGGACGGTGGCGTGCGCGTCCGGGCGGACGACGTCCACGTGGCTGCCCGCGCCCACGATCTGCCGGCCGCCGACGGTGTGCGTCAGCTCGGCCGGACCTGCGGCCAGCATCGCGGAGAGCGTGCGCTGCAGCGACTCCCGCTGCGGCGTACCGGGCGCGAAGTCGCCCACTGGCTCGTTGTACGGAACGGGGACGACAGGCACGGAGTCCATGCCGCCGATCCTCGCAGGGACCGTCAGCGCCGGTAGTGCTGCACCCGGTGGGCCACGGTGGCCCCGATGCCGGCCGCCGACGCCTGCGAGGCCGAGCCCTCCTCGGCGAGCATCGACAGCACGCCGGCGCCCTCGGCTGCGGCGGTCCGCAGCCGCGCGAGGAGCAGCGCGGTGTGGATATCGCGCCGGCGCCACGCCGGCAGCACGGCCGCGTTGCCGCAGTAGACCATCCCGTCACGACAGAACGACAGGCCCGCGCCGACCGGACCGTCGGGCCCGAGCGCCACCGCCGCGCGCCACCCCGGCCGGCCGAGCGCCGCGCTCTGCGCGACCGCCACCGCGCCCTCCGCCGTCACGCCCGCGACCAGCGTCGCGTCCGTGGTCAGCTCGACGCGGATGCCACCGGGGAGCGAGCGCGGCGCGGGCAGGGCCTCGAGGCGCATCGTCATGCGTACCAGGCGTTCCGCAGCCTCAAATCGCGGGGGCAGCGCCGGCGCGCTCCACTCCGGCACCCGGATCAGCGGGTCGCGGGCGAGTCCGAGCAGGGCGACGGCCCGGGCCAGGTCGGCCGCTTCGACCCGGGGTGCCAGCACCTGCACCTGGTTCAGGTACGTCGAGAACGGCGCCGAGGTCACGGCGAACGCGGTCAGACCCGGCAGCTCGGTGACCCGCGCCCCGACCTCGGGCGGCTGCGCGGCCAGGAAGTCCGCCGTCGCGGCGGCGCTGGCCGTCTCCAGTGCCTCGGCCACGCTCACAGCTCGGCCAGCTCCTGGGTGGCGTACCAGAGCAGCTCGTGGTCCTCCGCGTCCCCGACGGCGAGCTCCGCGTCCTGCTCGCCGAGGTCGGCCGCGTCGATGACCGCCGCCGCGCGGCGGACCGCGTCGGCCGCCTCGGCGCCGTCGACCAGCCCGGCCGCGACCGCCCGCCACGGCAGGGCGGGTGTCCGGACCGCGCCCTCCTCCAGGTCGTCCCGGACCTCCGCGTCGGCGTCGACCGCGACCACCACGCGCCGCCCCTGGTCGGCCGCGAGCAGCCGCAGCGAGGCGCGCGCGGCGCGGGTGGTGGCCGCGTACGCCAGCTCCTCCTCGTCGCCGTCCAGCACCGCCCGTAGGCCGGGCGTGACGGCATAGCCGGTCGACGGCGGGAGCGCCCCGGCGGACCGCCAGGCCCTCAGCAGCGGCAGCGTCGCCGGCAGGAACACCCGCACCGGCTCAGCCGGCGACGGCGACGTCGGCGGCCAGGGCCTGCCGGGTGGTGCGCAGCGCGGTCTGGAAGACCCGCTCACGTCGGGACGGGTCCATCAGGTTGGCGCCGATCGCCCGCAGGTCCTCGGGTCCGGGCGACAGCACGACCACGTGCGTGCCGGTACGGCGCACCTTGGCGACCTCCCGGACGAGCCGGCGGGTGACGAGCCGGCGCACGTGCCGCTCGAGCCGGGCCGCGACCGACGTCGGCTCGTCGTAGGCGAACGACGTCATCGGGGACACCACGAAGACCGTGTCGAGCGCGAGCGGCAGCACCAGGTCCAGGGACGTCGGCGAGCACGCGCCGCCGTCCACGTAGCGACGGCCACCGATGGTCTGCGCCGCGAACCAGCCGGGGATCGCGCAGGACGCCATCACCGCCTGCGAGAGCCGGGCCTGCGGCGACCCGGCCCGGCCGAAGGGCACGCGCCGCCCGGTGCCGTAGTCCATCGCGATGATCCACGTCCGGGGGTGGGAGGCCCAGCCGTCGTTGCCCGCGGGGGCGAGCGCGTCCACGACGGCGCCGAGCGGGGCGAGCGAGCCGCGCCCCTGCGGCAGCACCGAGGACAGCGCGGCCATCGGCGTCATCGACCAGGGGCGGAGGGTGGCGTTGACCAGCAGCCCGGCACTGCCCAGCCGCAGCCGGGGCAGCGGCGGGAGCGATCCGCCGCCGTCGCTGTCGTAGTCGTACTCGACGACGGGGTCGCCCTCGGCAGGCGTCCCGGCCTGGTGGTTGGCGAGGGTCGACACCGCCAGGCCGCAGCCGAGGGAGGCGGCCAGCACGGACCCGGCCGAGGTGCCGATCAGCACGTCCGCGGTGCGCAGGTCCCGTCCGGTCGCCGCCTCCAGCGCCGACAGCGCCCCGATGCTCCAGGCGGCCCCGAGCACCCCGCCGGCCCCCAGCACCACGCCGGTGCTCGTCATCGCCCGCCGCCCGCAGCCTCGACCAGCTCGTCGAGCGACTCGCCGATCAGCTGCGCCAGGACGTCGACGTCGGGCATCGCGTCCCGGTCGGCGTTCAGCCCGTAGAACACGCCGCCGTTGTACGAGGTGAGCCCGATGCAGACGGCCTGGTTCTTGGCCAGCGGGACCACCGGGTAGACCGACAGCATCTCCGCGCCCGCGGCGTACAGGGGGAACTGGGGGCCGGGGACATTGGTGACGACCAGGTTGAAGAGCCTGCGGCTCAGGGTCGAGGACAGCCGGGCGCCCAGGGCGTGCAGCGTCGGCGGGGCGAACCCGGAGATCGCGACGATCGCGTCGGCACCCATGCTCTGGTTGCTCTCCTTCACCCCGCTCATCGCGTACGAGACCTGGTGCAGCCGCACCAGCGGATCGGGCTCCCCCACCGGCAGGTCCACGAAGTACGACGAGACGCGGTTGCCGCCGTCGCCCACCGCGCCGGTTGGTCGGACGCTGACCGGCACCATCGCCCGCAGGCTCGTGGCGACGGTGACCGGCTCGCCCCTGGTGAGCAGCCAGGCGCGCAGGGCGCCGGCCACGGTGGCGAGCACGACGTCGTTGACCGTCCCGCCGTGGGCCTTGCGCACGAGCTTGTAGTCGTCGAGGTCGGTCGCGCACATGCCGTACCGGCGCTGGGCCCCGATCGCGACGCCCAGCGGCGACACGGGTGCGCTGCGCAGGCCGACCCGGGCGGCGGACAGCAGCCCGCCGGCGGCGGTGAGGACCCGGCCGGAGAGCGCCTGGACGTCGACCAAGCCGGTACGCACGGTGTCGGCGGCGGCCAGCGGGCGCCGCACCAGGTCGGCGAGGGCGCCGGCCACGAGCTCGACGCGGTGCGGCTCGCGGGCCGGGTTCCAGTCGCCTGTGGGCGTCTCCCGCGGCTCCGGCGTGGTGTCGAGGATCAGCGCACCGATGTCCAGCGCACTGCGGCCGTCGACCATCGCGTGGTGGGTCTTGGTCACGAGCGCGACCCGGCCGTCTTCGAGCCCCTCGACCAGGTACATCTCCCACAGCGGCCGGTTGCGGTCCAGTGGCCGCGACATGAGCCGCCCGACGAGGTCGCGCAGCTGCGCGTCGCTGCCGGGTCGGGGCAGCCCCGAGCGGCGGACGTGGAAGGTGACGTCGAAGTCCGCGTCGTCGACCCACACGGGGTTGCCCAGGTGGCCCGGAACCCAGCGGACCTTCTGGCGGTAGCGCGGGAAGAGCGTGATCCGCTCCTCGATCAGCTCGACCACCCGGTCGTAATCGACAGGCGCGTCCGGCGGCGGCTGGAAGATCGCGACGCCGCCGACGTGCATGGGCGTGGTGGGCTGCTCGAGGTAGAGGAAGCTGACGTCGAGGGGTGACAGGCGCTCAGCCATCGCGGCGTCCCTCCTGGCCCGCCGCGGCCCTGCGGCTCCCGCGCACCCGCGCAGGAGGGGTCATGGTGTCACGCGCACCTCCGCTATGGGGGTCCCCGCGCCTGCCCACCGGCGGCGTCGTCGCGCGTGCGGCGCGGGCTTGCCGCAGACCTCGCCCGCAAGAGCGATGACCGCCTGCCGGTACGCCGACGACGGGGCAGACTCGGCGAGCAACCGGCCCGCCGCGAGCGCCGCGTCGACTGCTGCGCGGTCCTCCGGCAGCAGGACCGGATCGCGGACGCCGGCAAACCGCTCCAGGGCGGTCCGGACCTCCTGGTGCGGATCGCCGCCGACCGGACCGCGGCGCACCCGGTTCACCACCACCCGGTGCCGGGCAGCGGGCGCGATCGCGGCCAGCTCGGGGAGGGCTCGGACCAGCCGACTGAGCGACACCGGGTCGGCGCCGCCGACCGCGAGCACGACGTCCGCGGCGCCCAACGCCGCGAGGCTCGCGCCGTTGCGGCGCGGAGCCACCGAGTCGTAGCTGAGCTCTTCGTCGCTCTCCAGACAGAAGCCGCAGTCGACCACCACCAGCGGCGCGAGCCGGCGGCCCAGCGCGAGCACCTGCTCGAGGGCAGTGGCCCGCAGCTCGGGCCAACGGTCTGCGCGGGCCATGCCGGTGAGGACGCGCATCGTGCCGGCCCCGACCGCGACGGCGCGGGCGGCAGCGGCCAAGGCGGGTACGTCGAGGGTGCCCAGCGTGGCTGCACGCGCCGCGGTCAGCAGACCGGGGGCCTCGTCCAGCAGGCCCAGCACCTGGGCGACCGCACCGCCGTACGTGTCCGCGTCCACCAACAGCGTGGGGAAGCCGAGCAACGTGGCCTCCGCCGCGAGCGTGGTGGCCAGCAGCGTGCGCCCCGGGGCGCCGGTGGGGCCCCACACCGCGACGACGCGCCCCCCGTACTCGGCCGGGCCGCTCCCAGGCGGCTGGCGCGGTTCCTCGAGTCCGGCAGCCCGGAGCAGCTCCAGCGCCCGCGCGGGGTCGGCCAGCTCCATCGCCAGGCCGACGGCGGGGGCGCGTCGAACCTCGCTCGCGGCCTGCGCCAACGCGGCCGCGATCGTCGAGGCCGGCGCGTCGAAGGGCAGCACCGACGTCGCGCCCAGACCGCGGAGCCGGCGTTCGGCCGCCTCGTCGCCGGCCAGGGCCACCACCCCCACGCCGGCCGAGGCAAGCCGGGCCAGCACCGCCGCGTCGAGCCGGCGCAGGTCGGCCGACACGAGGGCCGCGGCGGCCGTGCCGGCGGTTGCGGCGGCCACCAGCTCGGCGACGTCGACGCAGCGGCGTACGACCGTTACCGCCGCCGACGGGTGGTCGAAAGCCGCGACGAGCGGCGCCTCCACCGCCGCGTCGCCGAGCGCGGTGAGGACGAGCGTGGTCACGAGCCGGTGCGGGCGACCGGGTCGGGTACGGGTGCCGCCCCGACGTCGCCCGCGTCGTCGCCCGCCGGCTGTTGCAGGACCACGTCGAGGCTGGCCGTCTCCGAGGCGCGGACGAGCAGCCCGGTCTCGGCGACCGGCACCTGCAGCCGCACCGTGACGGTGCCGGCGCTGCCGCTGTCGCCGCCCCCGACGTACTCGACCCCGCGCAGGACCGCGACTGTCGAGCCCGCCCGCGACCCGGCGGTCTTGGTCGTGGCGAACACATCGACGCGGTCGCCGGCGGCCAATGGCGGCAGCCGGGCGGGGTCGACGGGGAAGGACACCTCGCGGGTGGGTGCAGGCGCGGCGCTCGACCCGACCGCAGACCGAGGGAGCAGGTCGCCGCTCGCCACCGCGGTGAGGATCGGATGCCCACGCAGACCGGCCAGGTCCGCGGCGGGCCAGTAGGCCTGAACCGCGCCGCCGAGCCGTACCTGCGCGACGGCGAGATCGCCGGGGGCGACGGTGTGCCCCGCGACGAGGGGATGCGCGGCGACGAGGACCGGGCTGGTGTGGCCGTCGGTCGCCAGCAGCCGAGCGCCGAGCAGCACCGCGACCAGGACCAGCACGACGCCGACCACGAGCCGTCGGTCCCGCCAGCGGGGCGGGGCGACCCGGCGGGCGGTCGGCGTCTGGGAGCGGCCGGCGCCGGCGAGGTCTGCCTCGCGCCGCGCATCGGTCACGGTCATGGCCAGCCCCCTCGTCCGATTCCGCCTGTCCCTGGGGAGCGTACGGGCCGACAGCAGATGTGGCATCCCGCATTTACCTGCACAGCACGGCCGCCAACTGCGGCAAACGGGTGTATCTCGTGCCAGGATCGGCGTCGTGACCGAGAAGCGCTTCCTGCAGCTCCCCGATGTCGCCGACACGCTCGACATCAGCATGAGCCAGATCTACGCACTCGTCCGCCGCGGCGACCTGCGGGCGATCAAGATCGGGGGCCGCGGCAGCTGGCGGGTCGAGGTCACCGAACTGGAGGACTACATCCGCCGCTGCTACGCGGAGACCGACGCCGCCGTGGCGGCCGGCGGGGTGGACCCCGACCGGACCGGTCTCACCGCCCGGACCCCGGCCGACGGCGCCGATCCGCGCTGAGCGCTGGGCGGTCAGTTTCGCCGCAGGCCGAGCAGCGCGGCGAGCCGGACCGTCCGCACCACCCGGACCACCTCGGTCCGGCGGGGCTCGTCGAGGGGGTGCACCGCCACGTCGAGGTGGTCGGCCCCCACCCGGTCGACCGTGCCGGCCACGCTCATCCCGCCCCGTACCAGCAAGGTCACCGGCGCGCGGTCCCGGGCGATCCCGCGCAGCGCGGCGCGCAGACCCAGCCGGGCCCACACCTGCCCGGGCGACGTCACGTCTGCCGTGCGCCCGAGCCCGGTCAGCCAGGTCGCGGCCGCCAGCGGCAGCAGGACCTCGCCGGCGTCGTCGCCCAGCAGCAGCCAGTCGGGTCCCACTCCCGTGAGCACACCCCGCTGTGGGTCGCCGCCGTCGACCCCCACGACGACGGCACGACCCGCCGACGCGCGCAGGCGGTGAGTCAGCTCGATCGAACCCTGCTCGTGCCTCGTCCGCTCCTCGACCTCGGCGGCCAGCTCGGCGTCGCCCGCCGCGGCGAGCTGAGCCTCGAGGTCACCGAACAGCACGTCCCAGCGCATGCCCGCTCCCTCGCGTCGTCGTCCGGGCAGCGTAGCGACCTTGACCACGAACGGATGTCAGTGTACGAATGCAAACGACATCAAACAACGGCTAATGAGGTCCTATGGCAGTTGATGGCACTGAGGTGGTGAGCCCGGCGACCCGGGCGCTCGCGGCCGCCCTCGGGTTGGCCGGGACAACAGCGTTGCTCCTCGCGCTCGCCCCGCCGACGTCGTTGGTGGGCCAGGTGCAGGCCGGGCTCACGGCTCGCGACGACGGCACGGGCCTGCTGACCGCGGTCCTCGCGTCGGCAGCCTGGGCCCTGCTGCTGTGGATCGCCACGGCGGTGGCGGCCACCGTCGCCGCGCGAATGCCGGGGCTGGGCGGGCGCCTGGGCGGCGCGGTTGCGCAGCGCATCTCGCCCGGCGTGGTACGCCGAGTCGTCGGCGGGAGCGCCGCGGTCGGGCTGGCACTCGGCCCGGTGCTCGTCCCGGTCGCAGCATCCGCCGGCGGCCGGGCCTGCGCACCGTTCGCCACGACCACGACGGCGTTGCCGTCGTTGGACCGGCCGCTGGCGCCGCCGTGCCCCGCCGGCCCCGCCCCTGCGGCCAGGCCCGTCGCGGTGCCGTCGCCTCCCGGTCCCGCCGCGACGGCCCGCAGTCACCGGGTGGTGCCGGGCGACACGCTCTGGGGGCTCGCCCGGACGGAGCTGCGCGCTGCCGGCGCGCCGACCACCGTGGCGGCCGTCGCCGCCCGCTGGCCGGCCTGGTGGCGGGCCAACCGCGCCGAGATCGGGCCTGACCCGGGGCTGCTCCGCCCGGGCACGGCACTGCACCCGCCGTCCACGCCGCCGGCCTGGTCCCGACTTGCGCCGCCCCCCGTCCGACCACCGCGCATCCACCGAGGAGTGACATGACCGCCGTCGCCGACCTGCCGGTTCCGGCCCGTCCCTCGCCCACGGTCGGGCCGCGCCTGCTGCGAGCGGTCCGCACCGACCCGCCCTACGAGGACGAGCTCGCCGACACCACCGAAGCGGGCGTGCTGGTGCCACTGGCCCTGACCCTGCGGCGGGCCGTGGGGGCCGAGGTCGACCTGCCCGAGTTCGCCGCCGCCACTGCGGAAGCGGCCGACCCCGGCGCGGTGCGCGCGGTCGAGGCCGACCTGCGGCGGCTCTTCGGTCGGCAGCGGACGCCACGCGCTCAGCTGCCGGCACCGGGACCGCGCGCGGCGGCCGCCGTCCGGCTGCTGCTCGAGGTGCTCACCGGGGACCGGCCCACCCGCCAGGTGGCGGGCTGGGTCTCGCCCCGCGTACTGGCGGGACTCGAGGACCGGTCACCGGACCAGCACCGCACCCTGCCGCGCCGACCGGTGCTGCACAGCCTGCGGGTGACCGAGCCCGCCGACGGCATCGCCGAGGTCAGCGCCGTGGTCATCTGCGGCGACCGGCATCGGGCGGTGGCCCTGCGGCTCGACGGTGTCGACGGCCGGTGGATGGTGACCGCCCTGCACGTCGGCTGAGCCGAGCCGGGTCAGCTCGCGACCGCCCCCGGTGCGCCGTGGCACTTCTTGTACTTCTTGCCGGAACCGCACGGGCACGGGGCGTTGCGGGCCGGGCCGCTGCCGAGCCGCTGGCCGTCGTTGCCCTCCTGCGCGCGTGCGCCGGGCCGCCCGGTCGGGGGGGCCGTACCGACCCCCGCCTGCGTCCGGACCGCCGCCCCGCCCTCGTCCGGCGCCGTGTACTGCAGCTGACTCGGCCGCTTCGGTGGGGCCAGCGGATCGGGCAGACCGGGCAGGGCCACCCCCTGCGGGACGACCGGCGGAGTGACGTCCTGCCCCAGCGCCGAGTGCTCGACGGGTACGTCGAGCGCGCGCACGTCGGCCTGCTCCGCCGGGCGGCCATGCGGCTCGACGGCGGCGACCGCCGCCGCCGACAGCTGCGACTGCGGCTGCGGCTGCGGCGGGCTCAGGAGCGGGCTCGGGGGCGCGGGCGGGGCGCTCTGCTCGGCCGCCGCCGCGACCGGCGCGAGCACCTGGGGGGACGCCGGCTCCGCCGCGGGCGGCACGATCGCCACCGGCTCGGCCGCGGGCGGCACGATCGCCGGCGACTGCGCCACCAGAGGGGTCGCACTCGGCACCGGATCGCGGTCGGGCGGGTCCCCTGCCCCGACCGGAGACGGAGTCGCGTTGCCTTCCGTCGTCGCGGGAACCGCTCCGACGACGGGCGCCGGGGGGGCCGGCGCGGCGGCCTCGGCGTCGCCGACCACGGTCGATGCGGCGATCGCACCCTCGGCGGCCGCCTCCTGCTGCTGCTGCACCTGCAGGTTGAACAGGAAGGCGACCGACTCCTCCTTGATCGCCTCCAGCAGGCCGCCGAACATGTTGAACGCCTCACGCTGGTACTCGACCAGGGGGTCCTTCTGCCCGTATGCCCGGAGCCCGATGCCCTCCTGCAGGTAGTCCATCTCGTAGAGGTGCTCGCGCCACTTGCGGTCGAGCACCGAGAGGATCACGCGGCGCTCGAGATCACGCAGCACCTCGCTGGTCAGGTCCTCCTCGCGGCGGTCGTACGCGGCCTGCGCGTCCACCCGCAGGTCGGCAATCAGCTGCTCCGCGGTGACCTCCTCCCGACCCTCGTCGTAGCGGCCGACGTCGAGGGAGACCGGCCACACCGTGCGCAGCCGCGTCCACAGCGCCGCGAGATCCCACTCCTCCGGGGCGTAGCCCTCGGCGGTCGCCTCCTCGACGTACGCATGGACCACGTCGTCGAGCATGCGCCGGACCTGGTCGCCGAAGTCCTCGCCGGCCAGCACCGTGCGGCGCTCGGCATAGATCACCTTGCGCTGCTCGTTCATGACCTCGTCGTACTTCAGGACGTTCTTGCGCGCCTCGAAGTGCTGGCTCTCCACCTGCGTCTGGGCGGAGCGGATCGAACGGGTGACCATCTTGGACTCGATGGGCACGTCCTCCGGGATGTTGAGCCGGTCCATGATCGACTCGACTGCCGCAGCGTTGAACAGCCGCATGAGGTCGTCGCCGAGCGACAGGTAGAACCGCGACTCGCCCGGGTCGCCCTGC
Source organism: uncultured bacterium (assembly GCA_964245825.1). Taxonomy (GTDB): domain Bacteria; phylum Actinomycetota; class Actinomycetes; order Mycobacteriales; family CAJCIY01; genus CAJCIY01. The sequence continues at coordinate 27,087 of CAXTNT010000007.1, forward strand.
CGGCCGGACCGTCCGCGCAGCTGGTTGTCGATGCGGCGCGACTCGTGTCGCTCGGTGCCCAGCACGTACAGGCCGCCGAGGTCGACGACTTCGTCGTGCTCGGTCTCCACGGCAGTGGTCGCCTTCTCCAGCGCGGGCGCCCAGGCCGCCTCGTAGGCCTCCGCGTCCTCGAGCGGGTTGAAGCCCTGCTGGTGCAGCTCCAGATCGGCGGTGAAGTCGGGGTTGCCGCCGAGCATGATGTCGGTGCCCCGGCCGGCCATGTTGGTAGCGACGGTGACGGCGCCCTTGCGCCCGGCCTGGGCGATGATGCTCGCCTCGCGCTCGTGCTGCTTGGCGTTGAGCACCTCGTGCGGGATGCCGCGTCGCAGCAACAAGCCGGCGAGGAGCTCGGACTTCTCCACCGAGGTCGTGCCGACCAGGACCGGCTGGCCCGCCCCGTGCCGCTCGGCGATGTCCTCCGCCACGGCCTCGAACTTCGACTCCTCGGACTTGTAGACCACGTCGGGCATGTCCTCGCGCACCATCGGCCGGTGCGTCGGGATCTGCACCACGCCCAACTTGTAGATCTGCTCGAACTCGGACGCCTCGGTCAGGGCCGTCCCCGTCATGCCGGACAGCTTCGCGTAGAGCCGGAAGTAGTTCTGCAGCGTGATCGTCGCCAGCGTCTGGTTCTCGTCCTTGATCGGGACGCGCTCCTTGGCCTCGATGGCCTGGTGCATGCCCTCGGAGTAGCGCCGCCCGTGCAGGGTGCGGCCGGTGAACTCGTCGACGATCAACACCTCACCGCCGGAGACGATGTAGTCCTTGTCCTTCTTGAAGAGCTCCTGCGCCTTGAGGGCGCTGGAGAGGTAGCCGACGAGCGGCGTGTTGACCGGGTCGTAGAGGTTGTCGATGCCGAGCTGGTCCTCGATCTTCTCGATGCCCTGCTCGTGGACCGCGACGGTGCGCTTGCCCTCGTCGACCTCGTAGTCCACGTCCTTGACCAGCCGGGGCACGATCCGCGCGAATTCCACGTACCAGCGCGTCGCCTGTTCGGCCGGTCCCGAGATGATCAGCGGCGTACGGGCCTCGTCGATGAGGATGGAGTCGACCTCGTCCACGATCGCGAAGTGGTAGCCCCGGTGTACGCACTCGTCGATCGACCAGGCCATGTTGTCGCGCAGATAGTCGAAGCCGAACTCGTTGTTGGTGCCGTAGGTGATGTCGGAGGCGTACATCGGGCGGCGCTGGTCCGGCGTCATCTGCGGGTGCACCACGCCGACCGTCAGGCCCAGGAAGCGGTGGATGCGGCCCATGTTCTCGGCGTCACGCTGGGCGAGGTAGTCGTTGACGGTGACGATGTGCACGCCGTCCCCGGCGAGCGCGTTCAGGTACGCCGGCAGGGTCGAGACGAGGGTCTTGCCCTCGCCGGTCTTCATCTCCGCGATGTTGCCCAGGTGCAGGGCCGCACCGCCCATGAGCTGGACGTCGAAGTGCCGCTTGCCGAGGGTGCGCACGGACGCCTCGCGGACCACCGCGAACGCCTCGGGGAGCAGCTCGTCGAGCGTCTCGCCGTCGGCGTACCGCTCCTTGAACTCGTCGGTCATGGCCTGCAGTTCGGCGTCGGTCAGGTCGCCGAACGCGTCCTCGTAGACGTTGACCTGGTCGGCGAGGCCCTTGAGCTTGCGCAGCAGGCGACCTTCGCCGGCCCGCAGCAGCCTGTCCAGAACCATGCTCGCGTGCGCTCCCTTGCCTCTGTGGCGTTCTCTCACGACGCGCGCCGGTACGCGGACGCCCGGGCAGCCGTCCCATCGTAGGTGGCGGCGCGGACCGCCGGCCCGAATGTGCGTGCGCCCGCGGGCTGCGGCGGCGAGGATCGGCGCCGTGGCCGAGCCGATCGACCCCGTCGAGCTGCCGGCCGACGGGCTGCTCCTGCGGCCGTGGCGCTCCAGCGACGCCGGTGCCGTGCACCGGATCTGCCAGGACCCGCTCATCCAGCGCTGGACGACGGTGCCCTCGCCCTACTCCCGCGCCGACGCGCAGGAGTGGGTCGGGTCGCGGCCCGCGCAATGGGCGCGGGGCCGGGTCGCCGCGTGGGCGGTGACCGACGCCCGTTCCGGCACCGTCCTGGCCTCGGTGTCCCTCGGCGGCCTGGACCAGTCGTACCCGGAGATCGGGTTCTGGTGTGCCGCCGACGCGCGCGGTCGTGGCGTCGTCACCCGGGCCGGTCGCGCGGCGTGCAGGTGGGCGTTCGCGCGTGGAGCGCCGAAGGTCCTGTGGCTGGCGAACGTGGGCAACGAGGCGTCCTGGCGATCGGCGCACGCGATGGGGTTCGCCTTCGAGGGCCGCCGAGTGGCGGAGCTGCCGCTCCGCGACGGCACCCGCGGCGACGCCTGGGCGGCGGCGCTGCTGCCCTCGGCGCTGAACCGTGACCCCGCGCCGTGGCCGTTCGACCCGCTGCCGAGGCTCGTCGCCGGCCCGGTCTCCCTGCGGCGCTGGACGGCGGACGACATCCCCCGGCTGGTGCGGCTGCGCAACGAACCCGGGATCACCGGCTGGGGGACGAGCCGGGTGGCCGACGACCCCGCGCAGGCCTGGGAAGACACGACTGTCGGGCACGTCGAGGACTGGCTGCTCGGGCGCGCCGCCCGGCTCGCCGTCTGCGTCGAGGGCGAGCCCGTGGGCAACGTCACCCTGCGGCTGCCCGCCGGTCCGGGCGGTGGCCACGGTGTGCTCGGCTGGTGGCTGGGTGAGGCGGCTCGCGGCCAGGGGGTCGGCACCCGGGCGGTGCGGCTGGTCGTGGACTGGGCCTTCGACTCGCTCGGGCTGCGCAGGCTGGCTGCCGGCGTGCACGTGGACAACGCGCCGTCCCAGGCGCTGGCCGAACGGGTGGGGCTTCGCCGCGAGGGGCTCGGGCGAGGTCAGGCACCGGCGTACGGCGGCGGCTTCGGCGACGGGATCGCGTACGGCCTGCTCGCCGACGACCGGCGCTGACCGGCTCAGATCTCGATCATGTTCTCGCGGACGGCGTACATGACCGCCTCCATCCGCGAGTGCAGCTGGAGCTTCTCCAGCATGTTGCGCACGTGGTTCTTGACGGTGTTCTCGCTGATGAACAGCTCCCGCGCCACGTCCCGGTTCGCCAGACCCCTGGCGACCAGCGTGAGCACCTCCATCTCGCGTTCGGTGAGCCGGGGTGCGGGCGCCCGCGCCTTGGTGGTGTCCTTGCGCGCCAGGGTCGCGAACTCGGTGAGCAGCTTGCTCGCCATGGACGGGCTGACCAGCGACTGCCCGCCGTGCACGGCCCGGATCGCGTTGGCGACCTCCGGGACGGCGATCTCCTTGAGCAGGTAGCCCATCGCGCCGGCCTTGACGGCTTCGTACAGGTCGAGTTCCTCGTCGCTGACCGTCAACATGATGATCTTCGCGGCCGGCACCGCCGACGCGATCGCCCCCGCTGCTTCGATGCCGTTGCAGCGCGGCATCCGGACGTCCAGCAGCACGACGTCCGGCAGCAGGGCGGTGGCAAGCTCGAGGGCCGCAACCCCGTCCGCGGCCTCCCCGACGATCTCGATGTCGGGCTCGTCGGCCAGGACGACGTCCAGACCACGGCGGAACAGTGCGTGGTCGTCCGCCACGAGGACGCGGACCGGGTCGACGACGGTCGGCGTGCGGTCGGGCGGCTGCGTCACGAGCCCTCCACGAGATCCGGTCGGGCGGCCGGGTCAGGCCCGGAGTGTGGCACCCGCCTGCGCACCGTCACCGGCCTGGTCGGGGGTCTCCTCGACCGCGTGCAGACGCAGGACTCCGTAGTCGTAACCACGCCGTCGGTAGACGACCGACGGTGCGCCGCAGGCAACGTCTCGGTACAGGTAGAAGTCGTGGCCGACCAGCTCCATGTTCGCCAGCGCGTCGTCCAGCGTCATCGGCGCAGCCGCGTGCACCTTTTCGCGCACCACGAACGGCCCATCCGGATCGCCTTCGACGATCCCATCCGCATCCGTCTGGGGCTCCGCCGCCGCCGGGGGCGGCCCGTCCTCGAGCCGCGGCTGCGGCAACCGGGCGATCCGGGCACCGCGCGAGTGCCGGCGGTCGGCCGACCGGCGCAGCCGCTCCTCGAGCTTCGCAGCTGCCAGGTCGAGCGCGGCGTACGCATCCTGCGCGGCCGCCTCGGCGCGGACGACCGGACCCCGACTGAGGCAGGTGATCTCGACCCGTTCGCGCGCATGCGACTGCCGGGGGTTTGCCTCGCTGGAGATCTCGACGTCCAACCGGATGATCTTGTGGTCGAACTTGGCCAGGCCGCGCAGCTTGGCGAGTACGTGTCCCCGGAACCGCTCGCTCACCGCGGTGTGCCGACCTCGGACCACCACCGGCGGCACCCCGTCGGACTGCGACGCGGGCACCTCCGGCGCATCGGTCTCCGACCTGATCGGGGAACCACGCATGCCCACCAACTCCTTCGCCACGTCCACGCGCTCCGGACGGATCACGCTAGACCCACCGAGGTCGCCCTGTCCGGTCCTCCGGCCCCGGATCAGTCCTTCGGACGGTGGCCGCGACGGTGGCCGCCCCGACGACGTGGGCCCCGGCGGCCGCCAGCGCCCGGCCGGCTTCGGCCAGCGTGGCGCCGGTCGTGACGATATCGTCGACGAGGACGACGGAAAGGCCCGGGCAAGGCCGGGCTAGCAGGGCCCCGTGCCGGTTGCGGCGGCGCTTCGCGGCGTCCAGACCGACCTGGTCGGCGCTGGTCCTGGCCCAGCGCAGCAGCGGCGCCGGCCGCGGGGCGCCCGCGGCGACGGCGGCGCGTAGGAGCAGCCCCACGTGGTCGTAGCCCCGGGCACTCCGCGCCGCCCGGCCCGCCGGGACCGGTACGCAGAGCACCGCCCGGTCCCCGCCCGCGGCGCGGCGGAGGGGCGCGGCCAGAGCCGTCCCGAGTGGACGCGCGAGCTCGCGGCGCCCCCGCTCCTTGTACGCCAGCAGCGCCGTCCGCCAGTGCCCCTCGTACGGGCCCGCCGCCCAGACCGGCGGCAGACCCGGCGGCGCCGGCCGAGGGTTGGCGGGGCTGGCGCCGGCGGCGGTGGTGAGCTCCCGCAGCGCGGTGGCACAGGCCCCGCACCACGGCCGGCCCGGCGCGGCGCACCCCGCGCAGCACACCCCGAGCAACACGTCGAAGGTTGCCTCACGGGCCGCGGCGAGCAGATGGCGCATTGCCGTGATGCTGCCCGGCGCTGGACGCTCGTGGCCGGCACCGGGTGGATCTGTGGACGGCCTCAGCCGGCGGTGGCCGGGACCGCGCCGCGCCCGACCGGCCGCCAGGCATTGTCGACCGTGAGCTGCTCGACCACCCCGCCGCCAGCCACCAGCACCGGGGCGCCCGAGGCGGTGGACAGGGTCACGCCGGTGTTGCCGACCCGGGCCGGCAACGGCACCGAGACCGCCTGCGAGCCGTCCACGGCGATCTCGGTCACCTCGAGCGGGCCGCCGGGCGGGCTCACGAGCAGCGCCAGCTCCGCGGCGGACTGCCAGCCGGCGGACAGCACGTCGCCCAGACCCGCCGACAAGGGGACCGCGGCGCTGAGCGCAAGGCCCCGGACGCCGGCGGTGAGCGTCGTCAGGTATGCGACGTGCCCCCCCGGTGGTCCTGCCACCAGCAGGACGCGCACCCCGTCCCTGGCCAGCCGCCCCCCGATGACCGGGCCTACCAGACCGGCTGGGTACGGCACGGACACGGCGGCCGCCCCAGGGCGGCGTACCAGCAGCGACGAGCTGCCGGCCGCCACCAGGCTGCCACCGAGCGACCAGGACGGCGGGGCGTACGTCCCCGGTGGGCCGACCGCCGTCAGGGCGCCGTCGGCGGTAGCCACCAGCAGCTGCTCCGCGGCGCCGGCCCGGACCACTGCCGCGAGGGCGCCTCCCGATGGTGCCGGAACGACGCTGAGCAGGCTTCGACCGGCCAGGGCCGCGACGGCCGCGGCCGGCAGCGACACACCCGCCGCCGTCGAGGTGGGCAGCGGCTCGATCCGGCCGTCGACCAACGCCAGGGGCGGCGACTGCGTGACGGGTGTATCCGGATCGACCGCGGCCGCTGCCGACAGGGCCAGGCGCTGGGGCGCGTTGACGGACGGCAGCGGCTGGCCGTCGACCTGCAGGCGGACGGCATCAGCCGTCGGCGCCTGCTCGAGGGTGCGAGCCAGTTGGACCAGCAGCAAGCGCGCCTGCCCGCTCGGCAGCGTGGCCGCCTGCTGGGAAAGGTCGACCACGATGTCGGATCCGCTCGTGGAGACGCTGCCGTCCAGACTCACCCCGGCTGGCGCCGCCGTCCGGACCGCCCCGGCCAGCGCGGCGGAGGGCCCACGGAGCAACGCGCGCACCAACTGGGTCTGGAGGCCGCCGACAGCGGTGGGCAGCCAGCGCACCTCGGGCACGAGCAGTGACTGGTCGGGGGTGAACCACCACAGCGTCGCGGGCTGGTACGAGCGCTGCAGATCGCCGTTCGTCAGCTGCAGGCCGGCGGGCAGGGCGGTGATGCGCCACTCGGGCCCCACCCGGCCGAGCCGGAAGGAGTTGCCGACGGTGTCACTCCGGGCGGTGTAGACGCCAGCGGTGTCCAGGCTTGCCGTGCGGCTCAGCGCCACCGCGACCGTCGCCGCTGCCGCCGTCGGCACCGGCGCTCGGTAGGTGGCGGAGCCGTAGACCGTGACGGGGCCGTCGGTGTCCCAGGACGTGGTCGGAGCCAGGTACGCCCGGGCGATCCCGTAGTCGTCCTCACCGTCCGCCTGGGCGTTGAGGAAGCCCCGGACGATGTCCGCCGGGGAAGCACCGGCTGCCGGTCCCGGCGGGAGCACGCGGACGGTCCCCGCGTCGCCGGCGGAACCGCCGGCCACCAGGGTGCGTTCGACGTGCACGCCGGACGCCAGCGGCAGCCCACCGCAGCCGGCCGTCAGGAGCACGAGCGCCAGGACGGCGCACGGCCGCCCCGTCCTCACGCGCGCGCCACGACGTCGGCCTGCTCGTCCGCGGGGTCCAGCGGCAGTGGCGCGGCGCGGACGACCCCACCGGCCCGACGGGGCACGACCAGCCGGAACGCAGCGCCCTGGCCGGCCGCACCCCAGGCCTGCAGCCAGCCGCCGTGCAGCCGCGCGTCCTCCAGGGAGATCGCCAGGCCGAGGCCCGTGCCGCCGGTCCGCCGCGCCCGGCTCGGGTCACCGCGCCAGAACCGCCCGAAGACCCGGCCGGTCTCGCCGGGGCGCAGGCCGACCCCGTGATCGCGTACCCGCAGAGCCACCGTCTCGGCGTCGGCCGCGAGCCGCACCTCGATCGGGAGGCCCTCACCGTGCTCGACCGCGTTGGACAGCAGGTTGCGGACGATGCGCGCCATCCGCCGTGGGTCCACCTCCGCGAACACCCCCGACTCGGGCACCCCGTCCAGGTCGAAAACCCCACCGCGGTCCGCGGCCAGCGGTGCCACGTGCCGGACCTCGGACCGGACCAGGAGCGCGAGGTCGACGGGGGCGACCTCCAACGCGGCGGCCCGGGCGTCGTGCCGGCTGATCTCGAGCAGGTCGCCCAGCAGCGCCTCGAAGCGGTCCAGCTCGCTCGAGAGCAGTTCGGCGCTGCGCGCGACCTCGGGCGCGAAGGAGTCCCGGCCCGCGAAGAGCACGTCGGCGGCCATCCGGACGGTGGTGAGCGGGGTCCGCAGCTCGTGCGAGACGTCCGCCGTGAACCGCCGTTGCACCCGGGACAGCTCCTCGAGCTGGCCGATCTGCCGCTCCAGGTTGTGGGCCATGTCGTTGAAAGCGCTCGCGAGCCGGGCGAGGTCGTCCTCGCCGCGCACGACGAGCCGCTCGTGCAACCGTCCGGCCGCGAGCCGGGAGGCGACCCGCGCCGCCAGCCGGACGGGCGTCACGACCTGACGGGTCACGACGCCGGCGATCAGGGCCACCAGGAGCACCAGCCCGAGGCCGCCGAACGCCAGGGTGCGGTTCACCAGCGAGACCGTCTGTGCCTCGGTGGCGAGCGGGAACACGAAGTACAGCTCGTAGCGGCCGGTGCCGACCCGGGCCGTCAGCGGCGCACCGACGACGAGGGCGGGCGTCCCGGCGGATGCATCGGGCAGGTCCAGGTCCCGTGGCAGCCGCACGTACGTGGTCGCCACCGCATCGTCGCGACGGACCACCCCGCGGAGCGAAGCGGGCACGGCGCTGGCAGAGGTCCCGCAGTCGGAGAACTCGTTGGCCGTGTCGCCGAGGTCCAGCAGCTCGACCCGGAAGCCGTTGGTCTGGCAGCCCGACAGCTGCTGCACGATCTGTGCCAGCAGCGCGTCGAGCTGCGCCTGGTCGGTGGCGTCGGACTGCGACAGCTGGGTCTGGGCGAGGGTCACGCCGGCGGTGAACTCCCCCAGCGCGGCCCGGCGTTTGGCATCGACGACGCCCTGCCCGACCTGGTGGGAGAGCAAGAGCCCCAGCGCGGTCGAGACGACGGCGGCGAGCAGGACGGTGGTCGCGACCACGCGGAAGGAGATGCTGCGCCGCCAGGAGTGCCGCAGCGCCGCGCCCGCGCGGCGCGCGCCCCCGACCGCGGCGGCGGCGGTCGACCGCAGTCGCCGCCCGGGCCACCAGGTGGGTGCGGCCACCGAGCTCAGCCCGGCCCGGCCTTGTAGCCGACGCCGCGCACGGTCACCACGACGTCGGGGTTCTCCACGTCGCGCTCCACCTTCGATCGCAGGCGTTGGACGTGCACGTTGACCAGGCGCGTGTCTGCCGGGTGGCGGTAGCCCCACACCTGCTCGAGCAGGACCTCGCGGGTGAAGACCTGACGGGGCTTGCGGGCCAGGGCCACCAGAAGCTCGAACTCCAGCGGGGTCAGGGCCAGCACGTCCGCGCCCCGGCTGACGACGTGACCGGCGACGTCGATCTCGACGGGGTCATCGATCGGCCCGATCGTGAGCGACTCGACGTCGGCCTGCTCGTGGCGCAGCCGGGCCCGGATGCGCGCGACGAGCTCCGCCGGCTTGAAGGGCTTCAACACGTAGTCGTCGGCACCGGCCTCCAGCCCGGTGACGATGTCCGTGGTGTCGGTCTTCGCGGTCAGCATCACGATCGGCACGGCCGACTCCACCCGCAGCGCCCGGCAGACCTCGACCCCGTCGAGACCGGGGAGCATCAGGTCGAGCAGGACGAGGTCGGGGCGGACGTTGTGGAACGCCTGCATCGCCCGTCGGCCGTCGGGGACGAACGACGGCTCGAAACCGCCGCCGCGCAGCACGATGCCCAGCATCTCGGCCAGCGCGAGGTCGTCGTCGACCACCAGGACACGGGGGTTCACGGCCCTATGGTGCCCCGAACGGCCTCCGGCGCGGGCACCCCGCGCGGCGCACCCTCACCGCCGGCCGGTCTTGAGCGCCGTGATGGCATCCACCGGCGTGGGGTCGACGCCGCCCAGCAGCGCGAGGTAGACCGAGGCGTAGTCGGTGAGGCACACCAGCGACGCGAGCCGCTCGAGCCGGCTGCCGCCCTCGGCGGCGAGGCTGCTGACCCGGATGCCGCGGGCTGCGGCCAGGCCGGCGACGTCGTCCGCCTGGCGGCCGACCTCGGGGCGCTCGTCGGCCGGTGAGCGCAGCAGGACCTGGTGCAGCGACGGCACCGACGCGTCGCCCGCGGGGTCCCCGGGATCGGCGAACAGGTCGCGCTCGCCCGGCGCGAACGGGCCGTCGTACGCGACGACCTGGTTGTGGGCGGCTTCGGGCAGGACGCCGGTCACCGCCGGCAGCTTGGCGTTCTCGGCCAGCTGACAGCCGAAGCGGTATGCGGCCACCCCGGCCAGTGCGCTGGCCCCCCAGACGGAGGCCAGCCGGCCCGCCAGGGACAGGGCCAGCTCCTTCGCCGGGTTGACGAGGCTGTCGCGGGTGGGGTGGCAACGCTCGGCCACCGTCTCCAGCCGCTGGGCAGTCGCCTCGACGGCGAGCGGCTCGCCGAGCAGGCCGAGGTGCTCTGCCACGAGCACCAGCGGAACGGACAGGGCCCAGATGCTGGCGCGCGGCTGGCGGCCACCCGGGACCGCGACGTGCGGAGCACGCGCCTGCTCGCCGCGGGTGGCGAGTGGCGAGTCGGCCGCGCCGACGGTGACCAGTCGCGCGCCGCGACGGATCGCCTCGTCGGTGGCAGACAGGGTCTCGGCGGTGCCACCCGAGCAGGAGACGGCGATCACGAGGTCGGCCGCGCCGACCCAGCCGGGCAGTCCGTACCCCCGGTGGGTCAGGACCGGGATGGGGCACCCAGCCCCGACCGCCGCGGCCAGTACCTCCCCGGCGATGCCCGAGCCGCCCATGCCGGCCACCACGACGGCGCGCGGCCGGCCGGACTCGAGCCGCTCCAGCCCCGCCTCGGCGGCGAAGACCACGGCCTCGCGTGCCTGCGCGGCGGAGGAGGCGACGGCGCGCAGCATCTGCGCTGGGTCGGCGGCCTCGACCTCGGCGGGATCGTCGAGGTCGACCTGACTCACAGCCGCGTCGCGAGCCGGTTCGAGGCCCCGGTCACGGCTTGCTGGCCTCGTCGATGAGCATCACCGGGATATCGTCCCGCACCGGGTACCGGTAGCCGCAGTGGCCGCCGTCGTTCGCACAGTCGAGGGTCGAGTCGGTCTCGTTGACCGTGACCGCACTGTGGCAGTTCGGGCAGACCAGGATCTCCAGCAAGGTCGGATCGAGGTTCACGCGGTCCTCTCGGGTCGGGGTCAGCTGTCCGAGCGTACGAGGGCGAGCACCTCGTCGCGCAGTGCCGCCACGGCGGAGACGTCGGGCGCCTCCACGTTGAGCCGCAGCAGCGGCTCGGTGTTCGAGGCGCGGAGGTTGAACCAGGATCCCTGGCCCACGTCGACCGTGAGCCCGTCGAGTTCGTCGACGGACGCCCCGCGGTCGGCGAAGTGCCGACGGACCGCGGCCACCCGGCCCGCCTGGTCGGCGACCGTCGAGTTGATCTCACCGCTGGCGGCGTACCGGCCGAACTCGGCGGCCACCTCCGACAGCGGGCGGTCCTGCCCCCCGAGGACGGCCAGCACGTGCATCGCGGCGAGCATCCCGGTGTCGGCCCGCCAGAAGTCGCGGAAGTAGTAGTGCGCGGAGTGCTCGCCGCCGAAGATGGCGCCGGTACGGGCCATCTCGGCCTTGATGAAGGAGTGGCCGACGCGGGTGCGGACCGCCTTGCCGCCCCGCTCGGCCACGATCTCCGGGACGGCATGGGAGGTGATCAGGTTGTAGATCACCGTCGACCCAGGCTCCTTCGCCAGCTCGCGGGTCGCCACCAGCGCCGTCACGGCGGACGGCGTGACCGCCGCCCCCCGCTCGTCCACGACGAAGCAGCGGTCGGCGTCCCCGTCGAACGCGAGCCCGATGTCGGCACCGACCTCGCGGACCTTGGCCTGCAGGTCGACGATGTTCTTCGGCTCCAGCGGGTTGGCCTCGTGGTTGGGGAAGTTCCCGTCGAGCTCGAAGTACATCGGCACGATCGTCAGCGGCAGGTCTGCGAGCACGGCCGGCACCGTATAGCCGCCCATCCCGTTCCCGGCGTCCACCACCACCGTCAGCGGCCGGATCTGCGAGAGGTCGACCAGACCGCGCAGGTACGCCGCGTACTCCCCGAGCAGGGTGCGCCGGGTGATCGTGCCGGCCTCACCCCCGAACGCGGGCAGCCCGTCGGCGATCATCCGGCGGATGTCGGCGAGGCCGGTGTCCTGCCCGATCGGGGCGGCACCGGCACGGCACAGCTTGATGCCGTTGTAGCGGGCCGGGTTGTGGCTGGCCGTGAACATCGCGCCGGGCATGTCGAGCGAGCCGGCCGCGAAGTAGAGCATGTCGGTCGAACCCAGCCCCGCTTCCACCACGTCGACGCCGCGGCTGGTGGCGCCCTGCGCGAACGCCCGCGACAGCGGTACCGAGGAGTCGCGCATGTCATGCGCCGTGACCACCCGCCGCGCACCGGTCAGCTCGGCGAACGCGGCGCCCGCGGCGCGGGCGATGCCCTCGTCGAGCTGCTCGGGCACCAGGCCGCGGATGTCGTACGCCTTGACGAGGGCGTCGAGCCTCGCGTCGAGGGACGGGTCGGACACGGCGGTGCTCCAACGGGCGCAGGGACGGGGCACCCGACCCTAGCCGCCGACCGGGTCAGGCCCGCTGGCGCTCGGGGACGCGGCCCTTGCCCGGCTTGACCGTCCGGGCCAGCACGTCGCCGACGTCCAGACCACCGTCCGGGCCCTCGTACGAGCGACGTTCGCAGCCTCGACAGGAGACGAAGACCACGGGGGTCCCGTCGGTCAGGCACAGGTCGAGACGCAGCACCCGACCGCTCCCACACGCCTGGCAGAAATCACGGACGGGGGCGGGCGACGGTGCGGGCATGAGTCTCCGGGGACAGGCGAGGTGGGACCGCGACTACATCGGCTGTTCGGGCGAACACCTTGAGTCCGTCGCACCGGACTGCGCCGGCTGGGCTGCTCTAGAGCGAGGGGGTGGGCAGGGCGCGCAGATGGCCACGCCGGCCGAGCGGGCCGCTCGGGGGAGCCGTGACCGTCGGCCGGGCCGCCTCGCGTACGGCGTCGGCGAGCGCCTCCAGGTCATCGGCGCTGCGCTGGGGTGGCACGTCCGGGGCCTCGACGCGCAGCACCGACCAGCCCCGGGGCACGGTCAGCCTGGCTGCGTGCGGCGAGCACAGGTCGTACGTGTGGGGTTCGAGGTACGGGGCCAGCGGGCCGACCACGGCGGTGGAGTCCGCGTAGGCGTAGGTCAGCGTGGCGACCGCGTCGCCTGAGCACGCGGTTCGCGAGCAGCGCCGGGTCGTCACGGACGGACGGTAACCGTCGCGGCAGGACGGGGCGACCACCACCGCCACCGGCGTGGGGCGTGTCGCGCCGGCCAGTACCGTCGCCCGATGGCCGTGCGCACGTTCCCCCGCCGGCGCGACCGCCGCGGCCGCGGTCCCCGCGGTCAGCTCGCCGGCAGCCAGGTGCCGCTCCGACGGGGGAAGGCCGACCGCTTCGACGAACTCGTGCTCGACGCTGTCGAGCACCTGGAGGAGCGCTGGTCGGAGCAGCTGTCGACCGTGGAGTTCGCGGTGGAGGCGGTGCCCCCCGACGACGAGCCCTCGCCCGACGGCGACCCCGTGGCGCTGGCCCGGCTGGAGCCCGACAGCGCCGATTCGCCCGCGCGGATCGTCGTCTACCGGCGCCCGCTCGAAGCCCGCGGGCGGGACCGGGAGGACCTCGCCGACCTGGTGCTGGATGTGCTCGTGCACGAGGTGGCCCGGCTGCTCGGGGTCACCCCCGAGGTCGTCGACCCCGAGGGGCACCCCCCCGAGGAGTGACGGTCAGGGTTGGCTCAGGGGCAGCGACCCGACCGCCGGGACCGGCTTCTCCAGCGGCGCGCCGGTGACCTGGTAGGCCGAGAGCAACGGCCCCGAGCCGGCGGCCTCCTCGATCAGCCGGGTCGCGTAGAGCGGACCGGAGGACGGCGTGGGCGTCAGCGTCACACTGCTGCCGGCCGGCACCTGCAGGGCCAGCAGCGACACAGCCACGGTCTCCCCCGCCGGGACCGGGACCAGGCGGGTCACGACCACCCCGTTCGGCGCGCTCGCGCTGACCGCGACGGTCGCGGCAGCCTGCGGCGCCGACAGGACCAGCACGCTGCCGGCGCCGGCGCCGGCGCCGAGGCCGGCGATCGGCACGAGTCCGGCCGCCAGCAAGGGTTCGCTCGCCCCGAGGTAGGTGATCTCGTGGGTGGCGCTGCCTGCGCCGGTGCCGGCCACGTCTATCAGGACGCCGGCTACGACCGGCTCGGTGCGGCCCGTCGTGCCGGGCTGGCTGCGGATGGTCAGGGTCGCGGGCAGTTGCGCGAGCAGACCGCCCACCGGCACGGCCCGGACCGACTGTGGCGGAACCGTCACCGCGTTCAGGCCGGTCGGGACGAAACTGCCGTCGGACGTGGTTGCGGTGACCTGCACGGTCGTCGGCGCCGGCCCGGGGTTGGCGACGAACAGCGTCCGCGTGGGCGTCGTCCCGGCGACCGAGCCGGGCAGGCCGGCCACGGTCACGGTCGGAGCCGGCTGCCCGACCGGGACCCAGTCGGTGCCCAACAGGAGCTGGCCGCGCGACCGCACGTCCCGGATCGCCGCCGAGACCTGGCCCGTCTCGGTCTGGACGTGCACCGCGGTGGCTGCGGCGTTCGGAGCCAGCCTCACCAGCGGCAGTCGGTCGACCGTGTGTGGCGGGACCACGAGGTTGACGCCGGCGGCGGCCGCCACCAGCCCGGACGGGGTCAACACCGTGACCGTCACGATGGCGCGGGTGGCAGCCGGATTGGCGAGCACCACGACGGGCGCGTCCCCGACCCCGGTAGCCGCCCCGACGAACCACTGCTCGGAGCGCGCCGGCACGCACCGGGCCTCGGCCAGGCCCTGGTCGGTAGTGCTGGTCGCGCGCGAGATCTGCTCCCCGACCAGGCCGGCGGTCAAGGGTCCCGTGCCGCGGAGCGTGACCGGGCCGGTGATCGTGCCCGCGTACGCGGCGACGAGCTGGCCCGCGGCCAGGACGGGCGCGGCGGCCGACACCGCGGAGGCGGCCGCGGCCAGTGTCACCGTCCCGGCGCCCGGCGAGGTGGTGCCGGCGACGACCTGCGTGGTGAGGGTGCCGGGGATGCTCCGCAGGTCCGGGCAGAACAGCGCCGCCCGGACGGTCGACCCCGTTGTCGCCGGGAGGGCGGGCGGGTCAATCGGCGCCGGACCCGGACGGCCCAGGGCCGCCAGCACGCCGACCACAGCCAGGCCGACCACGGCGCCCACGGTGACGACACCCGGCCCGCCCACCGCAATCCTCACGTCGACCGCCGATGACGCGGGCCGGGACCGCGGTGCCGCGCACCGCGCCGACGTACCCGGCCTGGGGCCGGGGGTGTCCCGGGGTCGACCGCAGCGTCGGGGGCGGCACGCTCGCTGCCCGTCGCCAGGGCAGCCGCGGTTACCTCCTCGTGCGTCCACAGCTCGTCCGGCTCGAGGGTTGCCGCGACCGGGCCGGCCGGCTCCTCCTCGGGGCGCCGCACCCCCGGCGCAGCGAGCACGACTGCCACGAGGACGGCCAGCGCCTGCAGCCAGAGCTCGAGGTGCCGCTCGCCCGCGTCATAGGAGAGCTGGAGGGTGCCGCCCCCGGCGGGCAGCCGGAAGGCCTGCGCCCAGCCCCAGGCGGTCACCGGCGTCAGCCTCGTCCCGTCCAGGCTCGCCCGCCAGCGACCGTCCGCGCTGTCGGCAAGGACCAGGAGGCGGTCGCCCGAGCCCGTCGGCACCGAGACGTGTACGCCCAGCGGCCCGGCGGTCAGCGCCCGGATCGGGGCCGTGGACAGCTGGTCCAGGGTCGGTCCACGCCCGAGGGCTGCGCCGGCGGGCGCCGGATCCGCCGCAACATCGGCGACGGCTCCGCTGACGATCTCCAGGCGGGCCGAGGGGACGAGCAGCTGCCAGAGCTCCACGTCGCCCGGCAGTGCGTACCTGGACAGTGCGGGCTGGCGGTCCAGGACTCCCGCGAGATCGCCCGCGGCGGCCTCGTCGAGCGCGACGTAGCGCACGTGGAAGGTGGCCAAGGTCTCCGCGGCGTCGGTGCCCCGATCACTCGTCAGGTCGGCCACGAGGTGGTTCAACAGGGTCGAGGACGCGGGGGACGGGCTCAGGTCCTCATCACCCAGACGCGCGCCGGCGACCCGGGTGAGCGAGTACGCGACCCGGCCGTCCACCGTGCGCAGCGTCAGCACCCGCTGACCGGGGTCGGTTGCCGCGTTGTCCACCACGATCGAGGGCAGCGCCGCCGTGTCCGCGCGGTGCAGGGGATCACCGGCGCCGTGGACGACAAGCCAGCTCGCAGCGACGAAGGGCACCGCCGCGGTCATCAGCGCCAGGAGCACCGATAGCGGCTGGTGTATGCCGAAGCTCGAGCCACGCAGAGCCCGCCGCACGCCCTGGGCGGCCAGCAGGGCGCCCCCGACCAGGGCTGCCGACGCCAGGCCCAAGCCGACGCCGGACCAACCCTGCGGGGGGCGGCCGGTCGCGGAGGCGCCGACCCTGGCCGCGAGCAGGCCGCCGAGCATGCCGATCGCGGCGACGGCCAGGGCACTGGCCGCTGCCCGGCTGCGGGAGGCACGCAGGCACGCCGCGACGGCCGCCAGCAGCACCGGAGCCACGACCCACAACGGCATCGCCCGGGGCCCACCCGGGCTCAGCAGAAGCACGTCCGCGGCGCCCACCGGACGGGCTGCCACGCTGGCAAGACCGCCGGGGCCGCCGAGGCCCACCACCAGGACTCGGGGGTGGTGCACGACCGACAGGCTCCATGGCAGCAGGACCAACGGCGTGACAGCCAGGGCGCAGACGGCCTCGCCCAGGCGTGTCGTCGCCGCCTGCCAGGGACGCCCGGAGAGCGGGGCGGTCGCCACGCTGAGAAGTCCGGATGCCAGCAGCAGCACGGCGGCGAGCGACCAGACGGGTGGGGAGAACGCCGCGGTCGCCGCGATGCCCAGGCCCAGCGCGAACACGTGGCTGCCCGCCTGGCCACGCTGCAGCCGGACCCCGGCGGCGACCAGCATCGGCAGCGCGACGACCGCCACCAAGGCGTCGAAACGGCCGCCGTCCAGCGCCCCCGTGACGGGCGGCAGCAGCGCGTACGTGGCAGCCGCCCACCACCGCAGCCCGACCGAGAGGCGCAGTCGGCGGGTGGCCCACCACGCGGACAGGCCGGCGAGCGGCACCGCGCCCAGGACGAGGACGGTGAGGGCCGCTGCCGGGTCACCGCCGAAGGGCAGCGACGCCAGGGCGAGCAGCGGGAGCCACGGCGAGGCAGGGGAACCGCTGCCTGCGCCGACGTCGTGCCAACCGGCGACGTACGTGTGCCAGAGATCGTCGGCGCCGCCGTCGACGGGCAGGAGCCGGCCGCCGGTGAGCGCGCCGCCGCGCAGCAGGTGCCGGTCCGCGACCAGCGCCACGACCAGCAGGACCACGATCAGGACGAAGCCCGGGCGCACCAGCAGCCGGCGCACGACGTTGGCGTCGGAGTCGGGCAGCCCGTCGTCCTGGTCGCGGGCCAGGGCCTCGATCTCGCCGGCGCCCGAGAGCCGGTCCGTGGTCGCCAGGAGCGCCGCGCGCAGTCGCGTGCTTCCGCGTGACAGCAACGGCCGCGCCGCTCGGGAGGGGAGCGTCAGCTGGCCGCGCCGCCAGCGGCGGCCTGCCAGCAGCCGGCCGGGATGGGCCAGCACGTCCACGCCGGCGAGCAGCTCCTCGTAGGCCGCCACCACCCGTCGGGTGAGCAGCAGGACCATGGCCCGCAGCAGGACGCCCAGGGCGAGGCGGGGCAGCCGTAGGAGCCCGCCCCAGCCGCCGCCGTCGAGGACCGAGACGTAGAGGGCATGGGCGCGGTCGGTCCGGCCGACCCGACCGACGAGGGACCCGTCCCGCAGACCGGTCAGCGTGGCGCGGGCGTGCCGGATGCGGGCGGACGGAACGATCGCGACACGGCGACCGGAACGCACTGCCCGCCACCCGAAGTCGATGTCCTCGCGCAGCAGCGGCAGTGTCGGATCGAACCCATGCAGGGCGTCCCAGGTCTCCCGGCGGACGAGGGCACCGGCGGTGCCGACGGCGAGCACGTCCCGCGGCCGTTCGTGCTGGCCCTGGTCGATCTCCCCCGGTTCCAGGAAGGTCTCCCGCCGACCGGCGGCGTCGGTGGACTGACCGATGTCCACCAACCGGTCGGGATGGTCCCAGTCGACGGCCTTGGCCCCGAGGATCGAGACGCTCGGATTGCGCTCCGCGTGCTCGAGCAGCCGCTCTAGCGCGTCCGGCTCGGGCGCGCTGTCGTCGTGCAGAAGCCAGATCCACTCGCGGTGCCCGGCCCGTACCGAGAGGGACACCTCGGCGGCGGCGAGTGCGCTCGCCACTGCCTGCCCATAGCCGGTCATCTCGCCCGCCTGCACGAAACCCCTGGTCCCGAGGGCGCGGGTCAGCAGCTGGGCGCTCGCGTCGATGCTGCCCGTGTCGACGGCGACGACCTGCTCGGGCGCTCGCGTCTGGACCCGCAGCGACGCCAGCGTCGTCGGCAGCCACCGTGCGCCGTTGTGCGCGACGAGGACCGCGGTGACGTACGACGGCGGTCCGCCCGCGGCCTCGGGCTCCTCGTCCTGGAACGGCTCGTCGGCGAGCAGGGTCTCGAACAGCTCCCGCCGCGCGCGCTGAGCCTTGGAGGTGTCGAACAACGGTGCGCCCTCATCAGCCGGCGGAGCCCCGTGCGCGCGGTCGGACATGGATCGGTCGCGCCTCGTCGTCTGTCGTCGGCCACAGGCCGGGACGGGCGCCGCGCCGGTCCCTGCCACCCACGGTGGGTCTGCGGACGGCTACGACCCTAGAGCACCCCGTCGTGCCGGACGCAACGTGAGAAAGGCCGACCCCGCGTGCGTCAGACGGCCTGGCGCCGCACCCGGCGGCGCTCACGCTCGGACAGACCGCCCCAGATCCCGAAGCGCTCGTCGTTGGCGAGCGCGTACTCCAGGCATTCGCCCCGCACCTCACAGGAGGTGCACACCCGCTTGGCTTCCCGCGTCGAACCGCCCTTCTCCGGGAAGAAGCTCTCGGGGTCGGTCTGGGCGCACAGCGCCCGCTCCTGCCAGGCCAACAACCCCTCGGGAGCTTCCAGGCCGAACAGGTCGAGACCGTCCCAGGTCTCGTTCAGGGTGCTGTCTTCGTCCATCAGGTGTCTCCCGACCAAACTGTGCGTGGTGGCCGTAGCACACCTTCGACCCCAACGGCCGAACGACACGGGTGTAATTACAGACGTGTCGGACGGTGTACGTCAAGCGGCTACCCCGCGCAGGCGGGGATCCGGGCAGTCACGGGCCGCCGGAGGCGGCTCTGCGCTCATGCGGCGGGGCCGGGCCCCCGCGGGCGCGGAGTCCGGCCGGACGCCGTGCCGGGCCCGGGATCGGTCGACGGCGTCGGGGTGGTCGCTGCGGGTGGCCCGTCCGCGGGGGCGCCCCCGGGAGCCCGTCGGGCGGCCTTGGCCGGACGCTTCGCGGGCGCCGTCGTAGCGACCTTGGCCGCGGTCGGGGCCGTGGCCGGCGCCGCGGCGGTCGCGCCACCACGGGGGGCCGTGGCACGCGAGCTGGCCGTCTTGGCGCCGGAACTTCTCGCGGCGCCCCCCTCCCGCACCGCTCGCCCGGGCGTCGTGGGCGGCAGGGGGGTCCCCGCCGGTGGCGACGCCCCCGCACGGGTGCCCGCCGTCGTCGTGGCCGCGCCGCGCCGGGTTCTCGGCGGGCTCGGTAGGGGTGCTGCGGACCCGGGCTGCCAGAGATCGCCCGGGGGCGCCTGGTCGAGGATGGCCAGCAGCTCGTGTTCGTCGCCCCCGCCCGGCATGGTGCTGGCCGCGGAGCCGTCGCGGTGTGCGCGCCACCGCTCGGCCTGCCGCGCGTCACGCCGACGGCCCAGCAGACCGCGCGCGTGCTCCTCGGCGCGGGCACGCTCCCTGCTGGGCAGCCCGTCGAGCAGGTCTGCCAGCATCTGCACGGTCGTTCGGTCCCGTACCTCCTCGAGGGCGACGTCACGGTCCGCCAGGTAGGCCACCAGCAGCCTGCCGGCAGCCTGCACGCGGTCGGCCACCATCGCTATCTCGGTGCGGGCAGACCCCACTTCGGCCAGCTGCGCGGCGACCGCCGTACGGACCGACTCGAAGGAGGCGAGCGCACTGCGGCGTGCCTCCTCGCCGACGTCCTGCTGCAGGGCGAGCGCGTGATCGGCGAGCCACCCGTGGGCGGCGGCCATCTCCGCACGCAGGTCCTGCACCGCCCGTTCGGTGTCGGCCTGCACCCCCTCGAGTGCCTCGAGCGAGGCGCTCTCCAGCACGGACGTCGTCGACCGGACCTCGGCAACGACGTGGTCAGCCAACGTCACGAACTCGGCCCTGGCTTCGGCGAGCGCGCCCAGGGCTTCCACCAGACGCTCCCGATCCGAGTACGCCTCCCCGCGGGCCGACGCGACCTCGGCCGCCACCGCGTCGAGGCGCGACCCGAGGGACGCCACCTCCGCCCCGAGCCCACTCAGCCCGTCTGCGACCTGCGTCGAGAGCCGGTCCGCGGCGTCCCACTGCTCGTCCAGCAGCCCGGCCAGCGGCGTGACGTGTTCGGCGACCTCGGCCATGCGGGCGGACAGCTCCGTCCACCGGCCCGCTAGCTCTGTGTCGCGGGCGGCGCCGTCGTCCGCGACGCGGCTGACGGCGGCGGTCGACG
Source organism: uncultured bacterium (assembly GCA_964245825.1). Taxonomy (GTDB): domain Bacteria; phylum Actinomycetota; class Actinomycetes; order Mycobacteriales; family CAJCIY01; genus CAJCIY01. The sequence continues at coordinate 47,365 of CAXTNT010000007.1, forward strand.
CGGTCTCGACGCCGCGGATCTCGGTCCCGATCTCGGTCAGGGCGTCCCGCAGCCCGGCCAGCTCGGGCCGCAGGACCTGGATCGGTTCGGGCCGTCCGGCGAGATCCGCCAACCTCGCGGCCAGCGCGTCGACCGTCGCGAGACGATCCGCGAACGAGTCCTGCGCCGCACGGATGGCGGCCAGCTCCGGCCACAGCGGCTCGGCCGCGGGCGCCGCACTCAGGGCAGCCAGGCCGGTGAGGGTCTCGGCGCCGCTGGTGGCCACGTCGGTCCGCAGCTCGAGGATCTCCGCCAGCAGCTCTGCGAGCCCGCTGTCCCCCGGCCCGGGCTCGGACCGAACCGGGTCAGCCCGCTCCGCGGCCGCGGCGTCGCGCGCGTCCAGCTCGGTATGAACCGCATCCGCGATCATGGCCGCGAGGCTGCCGCTCACACCTTCCGTGACCGCCTGCGCCACCGCCGCCGACACGACCTCCGCGACCTCGGCGCCCTGACGCTCGCTCTCCAGCGCGACCCGCTCGGCGGTGACCTCGCCCAACTCGGCGAAGACCGCGCGGGTCTGGCCGAGGTGATCCTCCAGCCGGCTGGTGGTGAGAGCCGGATCCATCGCGGCAGCCAGGGCGTCCAGCCGGGCGAAGAGGGCGCCCTGCAGGGCGTCGAGCCATTCGGGCACCGTGTCCCCGAACAGGTTGGTGGGGAGCTCGGGGACCGGCGCAACGCCGTCGGCTCGCAGCTGCTCGACCGCCGCGACTGCCTCCGCGACCGACTCCCGGGTCCGGGACAACTCTGTCTGGAGGTGCGCGGACAGGGTCTCGCGGACGTACTCCAAGGCATTCGCCAGGTCGACCCGCAGCACCTCCATCTCCAGCCGGGCCGCCTCGGCCGCGCGGTCACTGCCGAGGTCGTCGGCGAGGTTCGCCAGCTGCGTCACGATGCTGGCGAGCGCGTCCGAGGTGGCGGACGCATCCCCACCGGTCAGAGCCAGGAGCCGGTCGCCGACGCTGTCGACGGCGTCCTCCAGCGCGGCGAGGCGAGGCTCCGTCTCGTCGTCGGTGACCACCCCGAGGCCGCCGTCCTGGCGGGCTTCGGCGAGGGAGGTTCCCACCGCTGCGGGCAGAGTGTCGGCGACGGCGCGACTGACGGCGTCCTGCACCAGGGCCGGCAGGACGGCGGACAGCGCGGCCGTGACCACGGCAGGCAGCGCATCCCCCACCGCGGTCCGGACGCTGTCCTCGACCTGCCGAGAGGACAGTGTCTGTTCGGGGCCCTCCCCGATCGCCTGGATGCGCGCGAACAGGTCGTTGCGCGTCCCGGCGTCCCCGGTCGGGTCCTCAACCACCGTGCGAGCTCCCTCGGTCCGCCGTCACCTGCCTTGATCGACCGCCGAGTCTAGGCGCGCGGCGCCGCTTCAGATCAGGGCGAGCGGGAGCGCCGCGGATCTGGCCGGCGGCCGGCCGTAGCCGGTGGTGCGCTCACGGACCGGCCGACCGATGCCGGCCGCGACCTCGGTCAGCTCCGCAACGGTCTTGGCCGAACCGTGCTGCGAACCGGCCATGCGACTGATGGTCTCCTCCATCAGCGTCCCGCCCAGGTCGTCGGCGCCACCACCAAGCATGGTGCGCGTGCCGTCGACCCCCAGCTTCACCCACGAGGTCTGCACGTGGTCGACCCGCCCGTGGAGCAGGATCCGCGCCATCGCGTGCACCACGCGGTTCTCCCGTCGGGTCGGCCCCGGTCGCGCGATGCCGGCGAGGTAGAGCGGCGCGCTGGTGTGCACGAACGGCAGCGGCACGAACTCGGTGAACCCGCCTGTCTCCTCCTGGATCCGCCCGAGCAGGCGCAGGTGGGCGAGCCAGTGCGCCGGCGTGTCGACGTGTCCGTACATCATCGTTGCGCTGGAGCGCAGGCCGACGCGGTGGGCCGCCGTCACCACCTCGACCCATGTCGCCGCGGGGAGCTTGCCCTTGGTCAGCACCCAACGGACCTCGTCGTCGAGGATCTCCGCCGCCGTGCCGGGGATCGTGTCGACACCCGCCTCCCGGGCGGCGATCAGGAACTCCGTGTACGACAGTCCCGTCCGGCTGGCGCCGTTGACGACCTCCATCGGGCTGTACGCGTGCAGGTGGATGTCCGGGACACGAGCCTTCACCGCCCGCGCGAGGTCGAAGTAGGCGGTCCCCGGGAGGTCGGGGTGGATGCCGCCCTGCATGCAGATCTCGGTCGCCCCGAGGTTCCACGCCTCCTCGGCGCGGTCGGCGACCTGCTCGAGGGACAGCGTGAACGCGTCGGCGTCGGTGCGCCGCTGGGCGAACGCGCAGAACCGGCACCCGGTGTAGCAGACATTGGTGAAGTTGATGTTGCGGTTGACGACGTACGTGACCTCGTCACCGGTGACCCGGCGGCGCAGGTCGTCGGCGATCCGGCACAGCCGTTCCAACGCGGCGCCGTCGGCATGCAGCAGCGCGAGCGCCTGGTCGTCGGTCAGCCGCGTCGGGTCGTCCTCAGCCTGGCGCAGGGCCGCCACCGTCTCGCGGTCGGCGAAGACCGCTGCGGCGGCAGGGGTCGTCGCGACCTGCTCGGCGAGCGCGGCCCAGTCGCCGTAGACCGCGTCGAAGTCCGAACGGGTCGCGGCCAGGCGTCCCTCGGTGTCGATCGCGATGTGGAGGTCGGTTCGGCCGGCGTCGACGAGGCCGCCGTCCGGCTCCTGCCACGGCCGCCCGGCGGGGATCACGTCCGCGGCCAGCCCGCGCTCGTCGGCGAGTGCTGCGACGTGGCCGGCGAGCCGCGGGTCGAGCCAGGGTTCGGCGAGGTACGCGGGGTGCGCGGCGAGCCGCTCGGTCAGCGTGAAGCCGGCCGCGGCCGTCCACGCGGCGAGGTCGGCGAGCTGCGGCCAGGGTCGCTCGGGGTTGACGTGGTCGGGCGTGAGCGGGGACACCCCGCCGAGGTCGTCGATCCCGGCCGCCAGCAGGGCGGCCACGTCGCCGGGCTCGACGAGGTTGGGCGGCGCCTGCACCCGGACGCCCGGGCCGAGCAGCAGTCGGGCCACCGCGACGGCGGCGAGGTGCTCCTCGCGGTCGGCATCGCCGCGGTCGCGGGCCGCGGTGTCGGGCTTGGCCCGGAAGTTCTGGACGATCACCTCCTGGACGTGGCCGTGCCGCCTGGCGCTCGCCCGGATGTCGAACAGGGACTGCGCGAGTTCGCCCGGGGTCTCCCCGATGCCGACGAGAACCCCTGTGGTGAAGGGGATCGCCGAGCGACCGGCGTCCTCGAGCACCCGCAGCCGCACCGCCGGGTCTTTGTCGGGGCTGCCGTGGTGCACTGCACCGGGGGTCTCGTACAGACGGCGGCTGGAGGTCTCGAGCATCAGTCCCATCGATGGGGCGACGGGCTTGAGCCGATGCAGGTCCTGCCAGCTCAGCACGCCCGGGTTCAGGTGCGGGAGCAGCCCCGTCTCCTCCAGCACCGCGATCGCCGCGGCCCGGACGTAGGCCAGCGTCGAGTCGTAGCCCGCGGCCTCCAGCCACGCGCGGGCCTGCGGCCACCGGTCCTCGGGCCGATCGCCGAGGGTGAACAGCGCCTCCTTGCAGCCGAGCTCCGCGCCGCGCCGGGCGATGGCCAGCACCTCGTCCAGGCTGAGGTACGGCGCGGGCAGCTTCGCCGGCGCGGTCGCGAACGTGCAGTAGTGGCAGCGGTCCCGGCACAGCCGCGTCAGCGGGACGAACACCTTGCGCGAGTAGGTCACGGTCCCGGCTCGACCCAGCGAGGCCAGGCCGGCGTCGCGTACCCGTGCGGCGCTGGCCATCAGGTCGGTCAGCGCCTCGCCGCGGGCACCGAGCAGGACCGCGGCCTCGGTGACGTCGAGCGACGCCCCGTCGCGGGCGCGGCGCAGCGCTCGGCGGGTCGCGTTGTCCAGACCGGCCACCATGCTCACCAGCCTAGGAGCCGGTGCGAGGATGACCCGCGTGCGGGTCACGGCGCTGGCGGGTGGCATCGGCGGTGCCCGGTTCCTGCGCGGTCTGCTGGCCGAGGGCCACGAGGTGACCGCCGTGGTCAACACCGGCGACGACCTCACCCTGCACGGGCTGCGCATCTGTCCCGACCTCGACACCGTCATGTACACCCTCGGCGGCGGCATCTCCGCCGACCGGGGTTGGGGACGCGAGAGCGAGACCTTCGCCGTCCGGGACGAGCTGGCCGCCTACGGCTTCGGCCCGGCCTGGTTCGGGCTGGGCGACCGCGACCTCGCGACCCACCTGATCCGGACCCAGCTGCTAGAGGCGGGCTCCACCCTGACCGACGTGACCGCCGCGCTGTGCGACCGGTGGCAGCCCGGCCTGAGACTGCTGCCGATGAGTGACGACCGGGTCGAGACGCACGTCGTCGTCGACAACCCCGACTCCGGCCGCCGGGAGGCGATCCACTTCCAGGAGTGGTGGGTACGCCACCGGGCCGAGCTGCCGGCGCACGGGATCGTGGCTGTCGGCGCCGAGGACGCGCGCCCGACACCCGCTGTGCTGCAGGCCTTCTCGACGGCCGACGCCATCGTGCTGGCGCCGTCCAACCCGGTCGTGAGCATCGGCACGATCCTGGCGGTGCCCGGCGTCCGCGAGGCCTTGCTCGCCGCGCCCGCCCGGATCGTCGGCGTCTCGCCGATCATCGGCGGCAAGCCGGTGCGCGGGATGGCCGACGCCTGCCTGACCGCGATCGGCGTCGAGACCTCCGCCCAGGCCGTCGCCGAGCACTACGGGGCGCGGCCGACGGGTGGGCTGCTCGACGGCTGGCTCGTCGACGCCGGGGACACCGTCGCGGTCGACCGGCTCCGGGTGGCGGCGGTGCCGCTGCTGATGACCGACCTGGACGCCACCCGGGCCATGGCCCGCGCCGCCCTGGCGCTGTGACCCTCCCGGATGCCGTCGGCACACTGACGATCCGGCCCGTACGCGGTCTGCCCGAGATCCGGCCGGGGGACAATCTGGCCGGGCTGCTGGCGGCCGCGGCCGGGCTGCGCGACGGTGACGTGCTCGTGGTCACCAGCAAGATCGTGAGCAAGGCCGAGGGGCGGCTCGTTTCGGTGGGCGACCGTGACCGCGAGGCCGTCCGCCAGCAGGCCGTGACCGACGAGACGAACGAGGTCGTGGCGGCCCGCGGCCGGACGACGATCGCGCGGACGCGACACGGGTTCGTGCTGGCCAGCGCCGGCGTCGACGCGAGCAACGTGCGCGCGGGGGAGATCGCGCTGCTGCCGCTGGACCCCGACCGCTCCGCCCGGCTGTTGCGGGCATCGCTGGCCGCGGCCACCGGCACGCACATCGCCGTGGTGGTCAGCGACACCTTCGGACGACCCTGGCGGCACGGCCTCACCGACGTGGCGATCGGCCTGGCTGGCCTGCCCGCGCGGCTCGACCTGCGCGGCCGCCTCGACGGCCACGGGCTGCCACTGGAGATGACCGAGACGGCGGTGGCCGACGCCGTCGCCGCGGCGGCCGACCTGGTGAAGGGAAAGCTCGGCGGCGTCCCTGCGGCGGTGGTGAGCGGCCTCGGCCCCTGGGTGAGCGAGGAGGACGGGCCAGGCGCCGCGGCCTACGTGCGCGCGGCCGACGAGGACATGTTCACCCTGGGCTCCCGAGAGGCGATGGCTGGCGCCGTGGCGCACCGGCGCACGATCCGGGCGTTCAGCGCGGAGCCCGTGCCGGAAGCCCTGCTGCGCAAGGGGATCACGGCCGCGGTGACCGCGCCGGCGCCGCACCACACGACGCCGTGGCGCTTCGCGATCGTCCGGGACCGGCGGCCGGCGCTGCTCGGGGCCATGGCCGAGCGCTGGGCCACCGACCTGCGCGCCGACGGGTTCGACCAGGCGGCGGTCGAGCGGCGGCTCCGGCGCGGGGACGTGCTGCGCGGCGCGCCGGAGATCGTGGTGCCGCTGCTCGTCCGCGACGGCGCCCACGACTACCCCGACGCCCGCCGATCGGCAGCGGAGGAGCGGATGTTCGTGGTGGCGATGGGGGCGGCCGTGCAGTCCCTGCTGGTCGCGCTCGCCGCGGAGGGACTGGGCACCGCGTGGGTGTCCTCGACGCTGTTCTGCCCCGACGTCGTCCGCGCGGTGCTCGACCTGCCCGACGACCACGAACCGTGCGGTGCCGTCGCCGTGGGGTGGCCATCGCAGGCGCCGGCGGATCGCCCGCCGCGCGACGGTGCGGACTTCACCCTGCTCAGATAGCGCGGTGGTCGGTTCCGGCGTACCGGGGACCGAAGCGGGGCTTGCGGAAGCCGGACGACTCGACCAGCCGCACCACCCGGCCCCGGTGGCCCTGCCACGGCGCGAGGTACGCCGCCAACTCGGCGTCGTCGAAGGGCCGGCCGGCGAGCGCCCAGCCCACCGTCGACGGGATGTGGAAGTCGCCGTAGGACACCGCGTCGGCATCGCCGTGCGCCCGCTGCAGGACCTCCGCCGCGGTCCACACGCCGATGCCGGGGACCTGGCGCAGCACCCCCGCCGGGTCCGGGAGCGACAGCGAGCGCTCGAGGTGGTCGGCGTGCTCGGCGGCCGCCAGGACCGTGCGCGAGCGCGCGCCGTCCACGCCGGCCCGGTGCCAGTCCCACGAGGGGATGCGCCGCCAGCGAGCGGCGGTTGGCGCGGCGGTGAGGCCGGTCGGGGTGGGGCCGGGAGCGACGGTGCCATGGCTGCGGACGAGCTGTGCCCAGGAGCGCCGGGCCTCCCGGCCGGTGACCTTCTGCTCGAGGACGGCGGCCGCGGTCATCTCGAACACCAGCCGACAGCGCGGCACGCGCATCCCCCGCGTCCGCACCGCGGCGTCACGCAGCAGCGGGTGGCGGGCGACGAAGGTCTCGGGCGCGTCCCGCGCCCCGAGCAGCTCGGGCACGCCCGCGATCAGCCAGCCGGCGCCGGGGCCCCAGGCCCGCGCCGTGACGACCCCGCGAGCTGGGCGCAACAGCAGCGTGGCAGGCCCCTCCGGCGTGGCCGCGGCGCGCCACAGGCCGCGCGCGTCGAGCGCCGTCGTCGGGTCGCCTCGGCCCCGGCGGAGCGGCGCCAGGGTGCGCCCGACGTCCAGGACGTGCGGGGGCGCGTACGTGGTCGATGCCTCCGGCGCGCTCACCCCTCTATCCTGCTCGCCGTGCCAGAGCGCAGGATGAGCAAGCGGGAGGCCCGCGACGAGCGGCGGTTCCGTGCCGAGCAGGCTCGGCTGGCCGAGCGGCGCCGGCGGGCCCGCCTCAACCTGCTGGTCGTCGGCGGCGCGGTCCTGGTCGGCGTGGTGCTGCTCGCCCTGGTCGCACTCTCCATCCACCGACGTGGCCAGACGAGTACGCCGACCACCCCGACCACGCCGGTCACCGCCCCGAGCACGGTGCTGACCGCCTCGCCCACCACGAAGTCGACGGCGAAGACCTCGACGAAGACCACCGCGAAGACCACTGCCAAGGTCACGCGCGTGACGCCCACGACCACCGCCAAGTAGCCTGCGGCACAGCCGATCCGCGGGCTACGAGGTCCGGTCGCTGCTGAAGCGCACCGCGCCGTCGGCCAGCACCGCGCCCGGGAAGACGCGCGCGCCGGCGAGCAGTTCGTTGCCGGCGCCGATCCGGGCCTCATCCCCGACCACCACGCCGTCCAGCACGGTGCCGGCGCCCACCACCGCGTCGCGGCCGAGGACGCTGCCGACGACCACCGCCTCCGGTCCGACCACCGCGCCGTCGAACAGCACGCTCCCGTGCACCCGCGCGCCAGGGCCCACGTAGGCGCCGGCACCAACAGTGCTCCCGCCGTCGACGACCGCGCCGGGGGTGACCTCGGCCCCCGGCAGCAGCAGCTGCTCACCTGGCGGCCCCGGCAGGGCCGGCGAGTGGACGACGCCCAGCACGAGGTCACAGGAACCGCGGACGAACGCCGCCGGCGTCCCGAGGTCGAGCCAGTAGGCGGTGTCCACGAAACCCTGCAGCCGCTCGCCGGCGGCGAGCAGGGTCGGGAAGGTGTCCCGCTCGACGCTCATCACCCGAGCTGGGGGGATCGCGGCCACCAGCACGTCGCGACGGAAGACGTAGCAGCCGGCGTTGACGAGGTCCGTCACCGGGCTGGGGTCCTTCTCGCGGAACTCGAGCACCCGGCCGCCCTCGTCCACGGGGACGCAGCCGAAGGCCCGTGGGTCCTCGACCCGGGTCAGGTAGAGCGTCACCGCGGCCCCGCTGGCCCGATGTTCCGCCAGTTGGGCGCGCAGGTCGTGGCCGTCCAGCACATCGCCGTTGAGCACGACGACGTCGTCGGAGCGCAGCCGGTCGGCGACGTTGCGGATCCCGCCGCCGGTGCCCAGCGGCGTGGTCTCCTGCACGTACTCGATGTCGAGCCCGAATGCTGCGCCGTCGCCGAAGTAGCTCTCGAAGACCTCTGCGCGGTAGGAGGTGGCGAGCACCACGTGGTCGACGCCGGCGGCGCGCGCCCGGGCGAGCTGGTGGGCGGTGAAGGGCACTCCGGCGGCGGGCAGCATCGGCTTGGGCACCGAGATCGTCAGCGGTCGCAGCCGGGTGCCCTGGCCGCCCACGAGTAGGATCGCGTCCATCCCCGTCATCCTTCCGTCCGCGCGCGGCCGACCGCCACCAGCAGCAGGTATCGGGCGGTCAGCGCCACGGCCAGCACCGGCGTGAGCAGCGGGTACTGGCGGCGCAGGTAGCGGAACGCGCTGCGGTGGTGCTCGCGCAGCATCCACCGCGGGTGGCGGGCGCGGGCCTGCCCCTCCTCGTGGTGGACCTCCGCCGTCGGGACGTAAACGCACGAGCCCGCGCCCAGCCGTGCGCAGAGATCGGTGTCCTCGAAGAACATGAAGTACGCGGGATCGAAGCCCCCGACCCGCTCGAAGTCGGTGCGGCGGAGCAGCATGCAGGCGCCGCTGAGCCATCCCGCGACCCGCTCCCCCGGCGCGGCCGCCTCCTGCCGGTAGGACCGGGTCCACCGGTTGCCCGGGTGCCACCAGCCGAGCAGGGCGTGCCCGATGCCGCGACCGAGCGAGGGCAGCTGCCGGGCGGACGGGTAGACCGCCCCGGCCGGGTCGCGGATCAGCGGGCCCAGCACGGCCGCGTGCGGCCACCGGCCAGCCGCGGCGAGCAGGGCGTCGACGCTGCCGGGCGCGAGCACCAGGTCCTGGTTGCAGACCAGCAACCAGGGCGCGCTCGCCCCCGCGGCGCCGAGGTTGGCACCGCGGCCATAGCCCACGTTGCTCCCGGCCGGGATGCGCCAGAGATCCTGCACCGCAGTGGTTTCCGGCGTACCGCCGTTGTCGACGACCACGATCTCGTGCGGCACCGAGCACGCCGCGGGCACCGAGGCGAGCAGGGCGGGCAGCGCCGCTCCCGGGTGGTAGGAGACCACCACGACCCGGACGGTCGGCGGCGGGGTCATGATGCGGCGCGGTCGTACGCGGCGAGGTAGGCCTCCGCACAGGCGGCCCAGGTGAAGCCGCTCGCCCGCGCGCGGCCGGCGGCTCCGAGTGCCCCGCGTCGGTCGTCGTCGTCAAGCAGGGCGCCCAACGCCGCAGCGATGGCCGCGGCGTCGACCTCCGTGTAGGCGACGGCGTCACCGCCCACCTCCGGCAGCGCCAGCCGTCGGGTGGTGAGCACGGCGGCTCCGCACGCCATCGCCTCCAGCACCGGCAGCCCGAACCCCTCGCCCAGCGACGGGTACGCGACGACCAGCGCGCCGCCCAGGAAGCCGGGTAGCTGCGCGAGGGGCAGGTAGCCGGGCCGCAGCACGCGCAGCCCGGCGGGGACCGCAGCGACCGCCGCGTCCAGTGCCGCATCCCAGCCACGTCCGCCGGCAAGGACCAGGGCTGGCGGCGGCTCCCGGTCAGCGACCGCGGCAGCCCAGCCCCGTACCAGCGCCGGCACGTTCTTGCGCGGTTCGAGGGTCCCCAAGAAGGCCACGTAGCCGGCTCCGCCGAGGCCGACGAGCTCCGCGGCTGCGGCCTTCTCCGCGCCGGTGGGCCGGTAGAACGTGCCGGCATCGACGCCGTGGTAGGCCACGTCCACCCGGCCGCGGTCGACCGGCAGCAGCCGTACCAGCTCGTCCCGGGTCGCACGGCTGACCGCGACGAGCCGCGCCGCGCCGCGGGCCGCGTACCGGGTGGCGGCCCGAAAGAAGCGGGCCTTCACCGGTCCGTGCAGGTCGGGCTCGGTGAAGAAGGTCAGGTCGTGCACGGTGACCACGACCGGCCGGCCCGCGGCGAGCGGCATCGTGTAGTGCGGGCAGTGCAGGACGTCCGCCGCGAGCCGCCGCCCGAGGAGCGGCAGCCCGGTCTGCTCCCACGCCAGGCGGGCCGGCGGGCGGGCGATCGCCGTCGGCGCCGCCACGACCTCGGCGGTCGGCGCGAGCGCCGCGAAGTGCCCGGCGTCCGCGGCCTGGCAGGCCACCGCGAGGTCGGCGCCAGCCACGCCGAGGGCGCCGACCAGGCCGTCCACGAACCGACCGACACCACCGCGATCGGCCGGCACCGACGTCGCGTCGAGCAGCACGCGGGTCACGGCGGCCACCCTACGGAGCAGGGCGGTCAGTCCTCCAGCGCGCGTGCATAGGTCTGCAGGTGGGCCTCGGCGCTGGCCTGCCACGTGAACTGCAGGGATCGCTGGTGCGCCTCGACGCCGAGCCGTTCGCGGCGGGCCCGGTCGTCGAGCAGCGCCCCCAGCGCGCTGGCCAGGCTCGCCTCGTCCGACTCGCTGTAGGCGACGGCGTCGCCCCCGACCTCCGGCAACGACATCGTCGGGGCGGTCAGCACGGCGGCGCCGCAGGCCATCGCCTCCAGCACCGGGAACCCGAATCCCTCGTTCAGGCTGGGGTACGCGACGATCGTCGCGCCGCCGAGATAGCCCCGGAGGGCGTCGTAGCGCAGGTAGCCGGGGCGGATGACGCGCAGCTGAGCCGGCACCGCGGCGAGGGCCGCCGCCACCTCTTCGTCGGCGTCGGCACCGCCGGCGAGCACGAGGGCCGGGGGGTTCTCGCGATCCGCGCACGCCGCCGACCACGCCCGGACGAGGGTCTGCACGTTGCGCCGCGGCTCGAGCGCGCCGAGGAAGGCGACGTACCGCATCGAGCCGACGAGACCGAGACGCAACCGGACGCGGGCGACCTCCTGCTCCGAGGGAACATGGAACATGACCTGGTCGACGCCGTGCGGCACGACGTCGAGCAGCGTCGGGTCGGCCGACAGCACCCGGACCAGCTCGTCTCGGGTGGCCTTGCTCGGCACGATGCAGCGGGCCGCCCGGCGCAGTGCCGTCCGGGTGGCGGAGCGGTAGAACGTGCCCCGCGCAGAGAACCGGCGTGACTCCAGGGTGAAGCTCGCGACGTCGTGCACGGTCACCACGACGGGCCGCTCCGCCCGCAGCGGCAACGTGTAGAACGGCGAGTGGATCAGGTCGGCGCCGAGCCGGTCGGCGACGCCGGGCAGTCCGTTCTGCTCCCACGCCAGCCGGGCCGGGCGGTGGCTGATGTCGGAGGGGGCGCTGACCACCGTGGCGCCGGGAGCCAGCCGCGAGTAGCGCTCGGCGTCAGCCCGCTGACAGGTCACCGCGATATCGGCGCCGAGCGCGCAGAGCGCCGGCACCAGACCGTCCACGTAGCGGCCGACTCCGGCTCGGTCGGACGCTACGGCGGTGGCATCGACGAGCACACGCGGCACCCCTCCAACCTACGCCTGCGACGGTGCCTGACCCCGGCGATCCCTGCGCGCGGCTACGCCGGCGTGCGCGGGTCCTGCAGGCAGCGCAAGACGGTTTTCCAGACCCGGTCCGCGACCGCCGGCCAGGTGTGGTCTCGGGCCCGAAGCCGGCCCGCGTCGGCCATCCGGGCTCGCAGGCCGGCGTCCCCCGCCACGTCCGCCAGCGCCGACGCCAGGGCAGCGGCATCGCCCACGGCGGCTGTTCTGGTGGCCCCGCCGCCGACCTCGACCAGCGCCGGGTGGTCCGAGCTCACCACCGGGATCCCGGCCGCCATCGCCTCGGCCACCGGCAGGCCGAAGCCCTCGGCCCGACTGGGCGCCACGAGCAGGGTCGCGCGTGCGAGCACGGTGGCGAGGTCTGGATCGTCGAGCCGGCCCAGCGCGCGCACCCGACCGGGCGGCAGTCCCTGTGCCGCAGCCATTCCCGGCAGGTCGACGCGCCCCCAGCCCGGCGGCCCCGCCACGAGGAGCGGCAGCTCGGGTGCGCCGGACTCGGCCAGCGCCCGGACGGCCACGTCGAGCCCCTTGCGCGGCTCGAGGGACCCGATGGCCAGCAGGTACGCCGGCGGCAACCCGAGGCGCGCCGCCCGGGCGTCGGCATCGGGTGGCACGGTCACGACGCTGCTGCTGACCCCCTCGCCGATCACCTCGACCGGGCCCCGCGGGTCCAGCCACCGGCGGATCTCGGTGGCGACGGCGGTCGTCGGCACCAGGACGGCGTCCGCCACCCGCGCCACCCGCGCGCCCATCGCGCGGTGCCATCGCGCACCGTGCGCGGTCAGGGTCTCCGCATCGGTCCACGGCACCGCGTCGTGGACGACGACCACCAGCGGCCGCCCCCGCCGCGGCGGGGCGAGCAGTGCCGGCGCGAGGACGACATCCGCGTCGCGTGGGGCGGGCCCCAGCCCCCGGGCGTACGCGAGGGGGAGCAGCCGTCGCGGCACCCGCAGCGCGCGGGGGCCGGCCACGCCGGGCACCGCCGAGACGCCGGCCGCCGACGACGCCCAGCCGGTCAGCGCCGCGGCCTCCGGGGCGGCGGCCGCCAACGCCCGGGCCAGCTCGAACGTGAAGCGGCCGGTACCCCCCGGCACGCGAGCCCCCAGCTGCTCGACGAGCACCGCGAGCCGGGGGCCGGGCGGGGGTGCGCTCAGGACGACCCCGTCCGGTCGACCTCGACGTACCGCCCTGCCCCGGCACGTCCGGAGGGGACGGCACGGCCGACGGCGAGCTCGCGCGGCACGGGATGAACCTACGCCCGGCGGCGCGTACCCGGCGTCGGCGCCTGGGGCCCCGCGGCGGAGGCGGCAGCGACCGCAGACAAGGCCGTGGCGACCTCGACCGGTCCGGAAGGCGGCGGGGGCGCGGTCGTGCGACGGCGTCCCCACCGCGCCGTACCGGCGGCCGCGGCGGCCGCAAGCACGTCGACGGCCGTCGTCATCAGGCGGCTCACGAGCGCGACGAGAAGTGCCCCGTCGGCCTTGAGCACCGGTGTCAGGACGACGACCAGGACTGCCTCCCGGGCACCGGCGCCGGCGGGGCTGACGATGACCAGGAATCCGACCAGCCACGCGAGCGCGAACCCCCCGATCGACAGCACGAGCGCGGTGCCGTCATGCACCCCGAGCGAACGGGTGATCGCCCAGATCTGCACGCCGTACAGCACCCAGCTCACCAGGAGCCACAGGATCGGCGGGACGATCCCGGCGAGCGACAGCTCCGGGACCGGACCTGGCCGGCGGGCGACGCGACGCAGCAGCTGTACGGCCCGGCGCAGCACCGCGGGGTGGAGCAGCGACGCGAGTGGGAGCAGGACCAGCAGTGCCGGCCAGTACCTCCCGAGGGCGCCGGAGGCCACGAACGGCAGAGCCACCGCGGCGGTGAGCCCGGCCGTGACGAGACCGAGGATGATCGACACGAGGCCGACCGCACCCATCGTCACCGCCGGCACGCCCACCCTGCCGGCCATGTCCATCTGTGCCAGGTAGGGCCAGACCGATCCCGGCAGGTACTTGCCGATCTGGCTCACGAAGAAGATGCGGCTGGCATCGCCCGGACCGAGGTCGTGGCCGAGAGCACGCAGCAGGGTGCGCCAGCACTGCATGATCGCGATCGCCGCCACGGCGACGGCGAGGAACGACACGACCAGCCACCCGATCGACAGCCTGTGGATCTGCGTCGACAGCCCGCGCGCGTAGTGCGCGATGGCCAGCAGGGCGAGGACCAGGCCGACGACGACCAGGATCGCACGGACGACGGTGACGATCCGCTGGCGGGTGGTCCGGACTGGACGGTCGGATTCCACCGGGCCACGGTAGCCAACACCCGATGCCCGGCGGGTCGGTCACCGTGCCCGGCAGACCATGATCTCCGTGGTGGGGCTCTCCGTCCGGGTGCGGACGAGTCGCGACTCGAGCGGGTACAGCGCCCACCCGGCGAAGGCTCCGAGTGGCTCCGCCAGCGAGCACAGACCGAAGCCGGCCTTCCACAGCCAGACCGGGACGGCGCTGCGGGTGTCGACGGGGTCGTTCATCAGCACGAACATCGGCCGGCGCTGCACGACCTCGAAACCCGCTCCGTCGAGCAGGCGCTCGATGGCGGCAAGAGTGCGCGAGGCGCGGTGATCCACCCGCGAGTCGGCGAAGTGGCTGAAGATGTCAGACCACACGAACAGCCCGCCGGGGACCAGCAGTGAGCGGATGTTGACGAGAGCCTGTCGGAACGCGTCGTCATCCACGATGTGGAACAGCACGTCCATCGCCGAGACCACGTCGAAGGACTCGGCCGACAGCTCGGGGATGGCGCCGATGTCACCGCTGATGTCGGCGCGGACCACCGGGATAGCGGGGTACTGCTCGCGCAGACGGGCCGCCGCAGCCTCGGTCAGGTCGAGCGCCGTGATGCTCGCCGCCCCCAGCTCGCGCCACCGATCGAGGTAGAAACCCGTGCCGCTGCCGACGTCCAGGACCCGGACCCTCGGGAGATCCGGCACTACCGATCGCCCCAGATCCAGGAAGACGTCCCGGCGGACCCGGTAGGCCCACTCGTTGAACCGGGCACCGAGGCGGCGCAGCCCGACCGTGCGCAGGCTGCAGTCCTCGCCGAGCCGCTCCTCCCAGTACGCGCGGGCATCGAAGGGGCTTGCACGCTTGCTGTCGGCGTCCGGCATGGCGCGATCGTAGCGGCGGAGCAGGGGTCTCCCGGGTGTCAGACTCCCCGCCATGGCCGCGGCCGACCCGACGTTGTTGATGATCAGCTCCAACATGCCGCGCTGGTCCGGCGACAGCACGACACCGTTCGTGTTGAACCTGGCACGGGATCTGACGCACCTCGGCTGGCAGGTCGAGGTGCTGGCCCCGCACGCTGCCGGCGCGGCCGACGACGAGCAGCTCGAGGGCGTCCGCGTCCGGCGGTTCCGCTACGCGCGCGATCCCGCGCGGCAGGTCGTCGCCTACGGCGGCGGGGCCCTGTTCAACGTGCGGCGCTCACGCCGCGTCGCCGTGCAGGTCCCCGCCCTGGTGGCGTGCGAGTGGTGGGCGGCGCGGCGCCTGCTCCGCAGCCGACGGTACGACGTCGTGCAGTCGCACTGGCTGCTGCCGCAGGGAGCTGTCGCCGCCATGACGGCCCCCAGGGCCGGCGTACCGCATCTCGCCACCGTGCACGGGAGCGACGTGCTGGGGCTCGACGGCGCCGCACTGCGCCGGGTCAAGGCCGGCGTCCTGAGAAGGACGCAGGCGGTGACCGTCAACTCCGCCGCGACCGAGGCTGCCGTGCGCGCCCTGGCGCCGCCGGGCCTGCCCGTGCACCGAATCCCGATGGGCATTACCGTGCACGCCGCGGAGCCCGCACCGCCTCGGGACCCGCCCTCGGTCGGGTACGTGGGGCGGCTCGTCGGCTGGAAGGGTGTCGCCGATCTGCTCGAGGCCGTCGCCCTGCTCCGCGCGGGCTCCCACCCCGAGCTGCTCTGCGTGGTGGGCGGCACCGGGCCCGAGGAGGAAGCACTGCGGACCCAGGCCGAACGGCTGGGGATCGCGGCGGCGGTGTCCTTCCTGGGTTGGGTCGACCCGGAGACTGTGCCTGCACTGATCGCGTCGTGGCAGGTGGCTGTGTTTCCCTCGCGCCTCGAGGTGGACGGGACCACCGAGGGCCAGGGCCTGTCCATTCTCGAGGCGATGGCGCAGGCTCGGCCGGTGGTTGCCAGCCGGGTCGGTGGGATCCCCGACTCGCTCACCGACGGGGTCCACGGCCTGCTCGTGGACCAGCGCAGCCCAGCGCTGCTCGCTCGGGCCGTCGCGTCGCTGCTCGACGACCCGGAGCGCGCGGCCGCGATGGGCCGGGCCGGCCGGGAGCGAGCCGTCGGCACGTTCTCGCGCGAGGCCAGCGCTCGCGCCTTCGACGCGGTGCTGCGCGGTCTCGCCGGCCGCTAGGACTGACGGCGGCGGGCCACCAGCACCACATTGGTGCTGGGCCAGATCCCCGGCCGGATGTGGATGTCACGCTCGTCGTAGCTGCGCGGGCGGGCGGTGGGCAGCGCCACGGCCTCGCCCATCGTGCCGGCAACGGTCGGGCTGGCCGCCGCGCCGTCGGACCGGCCTGACCGGCGCCGTCCCTCGAAGGCCTTGAGCGCCCGCAGACCCCACTGTCGCCACGGCTCCGGCGCGCCGGGGAAGGTGAAGGGCAGGCTCAGCAGGCGCAGTCGACGCGTCCGGGACAGCTCCGCGTCGAGGATCTGCGGCGAGGCGCCCAGGCCCGCGACCTCGACGATCTCGTACCAGGGATCGAGCAGCGCAACGAGCTCGTCCGGGTCGAACTCGGTCAGGTGGTAGCGGTTCCAGGGCCGTTGGCGTGGCCAGAGGCGGGTACGCCGGTCGGGAGTGGCGAGAACCAGCAGACCACCCGGGCGCGTCACGCGCGCGGCCTCGGCGACGTAGGCGGCGGGGTCGGGGACGTGCTCGATCACCTGGAAGGACAGCACGGCATCGAAGTCCGCTGCTTCGAACGGCAGGGGAACATCGTCGATCGGCGCGATGCGGCGGTAGTCCACCTTGGGGTGCGCGTGGACTCGCTGCGCGTAGGCGATCGCGTCGTCGGAGACGTCGACCCCGGTGACATGCGCGCAGCCGTCGGCGATCCGCTCGTCGCCGTAGCCGGTGCCGCAGCCGAAGTCGAGCACCCGTCCGCTGCCGACACGGGTCGCGGCGTGGTCGTAGGTGGCGGTGTGGAAGACGTAGATGAGGTACTCGTCGTCGCGCTGCTGGTAGTCGTCGGGGCAGACGCGCTCGCTCGTAGCGCCGTACTCGCCGCGCTCAGTCATTGCGGGACCGCACGATGAGGTCGGCCAGCAGGGCCACCGCCGCGACGATCAACCCGGTGATGATCAGCAGCAGGGAGTTGGTCGTGATGCGCAGGTGATAGCGCGCGATGTCGACGACGCCTTTGATGATGCCCAGCCCGAACAGCCACAGTGCCAAGGGCATCAGGACCTTTATCGGGTTGAAGTACATGACCATCCGCAGCACCTGCAGGATGTAGCGGTACGCATCCCGGAGCGGGTGGAACTTGCTCTCACCGGACCGCTTCGCGTAGTCGATGGCGAGGTAGTCCACCCCGTGCTGATTTGACAGGAACGCCATCGTGAGCGTGGTGACGCACGAGAAACCCGGGGGCAGCAGCCGCAGGTAGGGCAGCGACACGTCGCGACGGAAAGCCCGCAGGCCGGAGTTCAGGTCGGGGATCTCCGTCGCTGCGAGGTACGAGGCGATGCGCCGGATGACCCACTTCGCCGGCACCCGGGCCCACTTGTGCGTCCCCTCCTCCGTGGTGCGGGCCCCGACGACCTGGTCGGTCTCGTCGTGCTGGTCGAGATAGCGCGCGAACTCCGGGATGCGCTCGTTCGGGTAGGTCATGTCCGCGTCGGTCCACACCACGATCCGGCCGCGCGCCTCGCGGCTGCCGATGCGGCGCGCGGTACCCGACCCTCCGTTGCGACGGAAGGGCATCAGCCGCATGTTCGGGTACGAGGGGAGCGCGTCGCGCAGCAGCCTCAGGGTGGAGTCGCTCGACTTGTCGTCGATGACGAGCAGCTCGTAGGAGTCGGCATATTCGCTCACGTCCATGGAGGCGGTGATCCGGGCGATCTCCTCCAGCACGTGGCCCTCCTCGTTGTAGCAGGGCAGCACGACCGTGACCTCGAGCCGGCGTCCGTCGGCCGGCGGCAGCGTGAGGTGGCCCGTGTCCCCCGGCGCAACGAGGAAGGCGTGGTCTGACGGCGCCAACGGCGGGGTGGTGGTCACGGGACCCCTTGAACGATTCAGCCACGGCCCGACGCGAGCTCGGCGTCAGGCGGTGCCACCGGCGCTGACGCGGCAGGCGGGCACCCGCAACAGAGGTTAGCGGCCGGTAGGTCGCTATCGTCCCCGACGTGCCGGAGGCTCAGCAGGATCCTGCCAGAGAAACCAAGAGCGAACGTCGAGGCCGCGGCTGGCGGCTCCGCGCTCGCGACCCCCTTGCCATCACGCTGATCGCGCTCTCGATTGCCTGGATCGTGCTCGCTGTCGGGTCGCCGCTCACCGGGCGAACCACCTTCCAGTCGAGCACGATCCTGAGCACCTTTGCCCCCTGGCGCGCCGCGGCGCCGAACGACATCCCGATCACCCAGTACTGCAATGCGGACACGATCGACGGGGTGCAACCCACCAGAGTGCGTGTCGTCGACGCGCTCAGAGACGGGCAGGTGGAGACGTTCGACCCCTACCAGGTCGGCGGCACGGTCACCACCCTGTCCCAGGACGCGGGGGTCTTCGACCCAGTCACCTTTCTGCCGTTCACGACACTGCCGCTGCGGGTGGCGCCCGCATACGAGAAGGTCCTGGAGCTGGTCGTCGTCCTGCTGGGGATGATCCTGTGGGTCCGACGGCTGGGGATGTCGACGGCCGCGGGGGTGGTCGGCGGCTTCGTCTTCGGCCTGAGCGGCTTCATGGTCACGTGGACGAACTGGCCGCAGACGTCGGTGGCCTGCTGGATCCCGATGCTCTTCTGGGGCGCCGAGAGGCTTGCTCAACGGCGGGACACCTCCAGCGCGCTCCTCGTCGCGCTGCCCTTCGGCTCCATGATCCTCGGCGGCTTCCCGGCCGTGACCGGATGGTCCCTCTACGCGGTCTCGGTCTACCTCGTGATCCGCCTGCTGGCGCAGCCCGGCCGGCTCCGCGCACTGGGCGGCGGGATCCTCGCGGGGGGGGCGGGCGTTGCGCTGGGCGCGGGACTCAGCGCATTCATGCTGGTGCCGTTCACGCTGACCTACAAGGACCACGGCTTCTCCTACCGGGACAAGCTCGGAACCGCGGTCCTGAACCACCAGGCCGTGGCGACCGCCCTCTTCCCGAACGGGTTCGGTGGCTGCGGCTACCGCCGCGGTACCAGCTGGATCCTGCAGCGGGGCTATGTCGAGAGCGACATGTACATCGGGACCGCCGCGCTCGTGCTCTGCATCGTGGGCCTGAGCGGGCGTCTCCGCCGCGGCGTGCCGCTAGGACCGAGGGTGTTCGCGGTGGGGCTGGCCGCCTTCGTGCTGAACCAGATGGCGGTGCGCGACGGTCTCTCGCGGTTCGTCTCGACCCTTCCCGTGTTCGAGAACTCGCCGCCCGGTCGCCTGCGTGCTATCTTCGCGATCTCCTTCGCGCTGCTCGCCGCCATGGGTGCCGACCGCATCGTCTCCAGGTCCTGGCAGCCGACGTGGTGGCGCCGCTGGCAGACGCTCCCGGTGGCCGCTCTCTGGGTGGCTGCCGGCCTCGTCGCGCTGTACGTCGCACGGCAGACGCATCGCATCGAGTTCCAGCACAGGGCCACCCACCTGACACGAGGCGTGGAGGACGCGCTCGTCGTCGCCGCAGTCACCGCCGCCCTCGTGCTCCTTGCCGCGACCTTCCGGCGCCTGGCCCTCCCGGTGATGCTCGCGGTGGCCCTGATCGTGGGAGTGCAGGGCGCCGCCTACGCCCGGGGTTTCTGGCCTCGCAATCCCAACTCGACCTACTACCCGGTCACCCCGACCCAGACCTACCTGAATGCCCATCTGGGCACGTACCGCGTCGCCGGCAACCGCGGCGCGATGCGACCCGGAACGGCGACGTTCTACGGATCGGCGTCGCCCGTCGGTCACGCGCTGGTGCAGGCGGACTGGAACGACCTGCTGCGCAGCGTGACGCCGACGGCGGACGCCACCGCCACCTTCACCGCCCTCGCGTTGGACGACCACTCCATCCAGAGCCCTGTGCTCGACCTCATGAGCGTCCGCTACATCGTCGGCACCGAGGACGACCTGCTGCTCGGCACGACGGTGCCGGCCGCCGCCGCCGACGGCGCAGCGCCGTTCACGGCGACCAGCCCGCTGACCGTCCCGGTCGGCTCGACACCGCTCCGGGCCGTCGCCGTGACCTTCGCCAGCCCGCTGTCGGTCGCGGGTGCCCCGTTCGCGGCGCTGCACGCCGACGTGCTCGATGCCCAAGGGCGGGTCGTGGGTAGTGGCACCCACCGGATCTACGCCGGGCTCGCCGCCGGGAGCAACTACACCGTCGGTCTCACCGACCCCGGCTCGGCGCCCGGACCGTACTCGATCCGTATCGGCATCGAGGACGATGCGCACGCGACGTCCGTACGCACCCACGGGGGCATCCCCGCCCTGACCCTGACCACCCGACCAGACGACGGGCTCCGGCTCGTGTCCGCCGACGGGGCCCTGCTCTACGAGCGGACCACCGCGCTGCCACACGTGCGGTGGGCCTCCACCGCCAAGGTGGTCCCGGCGGCGCAGCAGGTGGCCCTGCTCGCGGCGGGCATCCCCGCCGCGTCGGTCGTCGTACCACCGGGCTCACCCGGATCGGGCTCGGGGTCGGCGGCGTCGGTGACGGTGCGGACTGATGACGGCACGGCCGTCCGGGCTCAGGTCGACGCCCAGGGCGCGGGGTACCTGGTGGTCTCCAACTCGTACCTGCAGGGATGGTCGGCGACCGTCGATGGGCGGCACGCACCGCTCGTCGATGCCGACCACGGCATGCTGGCAGTCCCCGTCCCCGCGGGCAGTCACGACGTCGCGCTCCGCTACGAGGCTCCTGGCCTGGACGTCGGGATCGTGATCACGCTGGTGAGCCTGGTGGTGTACGCGGTCCTATGGGCGGACGTCGCGCGCCGACGCCGGCGCCGGGCCGGCGCAGTGGAGCCCGAGTCCTAGACTTCGGTCTCGTGCCCGACGACGCAGTAGCTGCACCAGCCACGCGCGGTGCCGAGCCGGACGAGCTGTACGGGGACGTCGTTGCCGCGCGGGACGCCGCGCACGTGACCCTCCCGCTCGGCGACGGGAGCCCCCTCGACGAACTCGTCATCCGCGATCATGTGATCGGTCTCGAGGCGGAGCTCGCCAATGCGCGGGCCGAAGCCGCGCACGCCCGGAAGGCGGCCGAGGCGCTCCGCCGCGAGCTGGGACAGACCCTTCCGGTGCGCGTGCTGCGTGGGCTCAGGATGGCGCGCCGGGTGCAGCTCGCGGTGGCTCGCCGACGGGCGGCCCGGACTCGCTCGTGACGCCCCGCTTCAGCATCCTGACGCCTGTCTACGACCCGCCGGCCGACGTGCTGGAAGCGTGCGTGGCTTCGGTCCGCGCGCAGACCTGGGCGGACTGGGAGCTCCTGCTGGTGGACGACTGCTCGCCGGCCCCGCACATCGCGCCGCAGCTCGCGGCAATGGCGCTGGGCGATGCTCGCATCCGGGTCGTGGCCCGGACGGTCAACGGCGGCATTGTCGCGGCCAGCAACGACGCGCTGGCGGCAGCGACGGGCGAGTTCGTCGTCCTGCTAGACCACGACGACCTGCTGACGTCCGACGCTCTCGCCTCGCTGGCGGAGGGGATCGACGGCGACCCCGCCGGCGATCTGCTGTACACGGACGAGGACAAGATCAGCGAGACGGGCGAGCGCTACGACGCCTTCTACAAGCCCGACTGGTCGCCCGCGCGGCTTGCCACGAACATGTACGTCGGGCATCTGCTGTGCATGCGCCGCACTCTCGTCGTCGAGGTCGGCGGCTTCCGACACGGCTATGAGGGCAGCCAGGACCACGACCTGACCCTGCGTGTCAGCGAATGCGCCAGGTCCGTCGTGCACGTCCGCGGCATCCGGTACCACTGGCGAGCCTCGGCGACGTCCACCGCGGCGGCTTCGGCGGCCAAGCCCTACGCCGTGGAGGCCGGGCGCCAGGCCGTTGCCGACCACTTCGCCCGGCTCGGAATCGAGGCCGAGGTGGAGCCCGTACGAGGGGTGTCCATCTTCAAGACCAAGCGCCGCATCGACCCGGAGCCGCTCGTGTCGATCGTCATCCCCAGCCGCGGCTCGGCCGCCCTGGTGGACGGCCGTTTCCGGACCCTGGTGACCGGCGCGGTCCGGAGCATCGTCCGTCGCTCGACCTACACGAACTACGAGGTCGTGGCCGTGCTGGACCGGCTCACACCGCCCTACGTCGTCCGGGAGCTCGGGGCACTGCTCGGCGATCGCCTCCGGCTGGTGTGGTTCGACCGGCCGTTCAACTTCTCCGACAAGGTGAACGTAGGTGTGCTCTCGGCGCAGGGCGAGTACGTGCTGCTGCTGAACGACGACACCGAGGTGATCACCCCGGACTGGATCGAGTACATGCTCGGACCGGCGCTCGACCCTGCGGTCGGCATGGTCGGGGCCAAGCTGTACTTCGCCGACGGCCGGGTCCAGCACGCGGGCCACGTCTACAGCAGCTTCGGCGCCTACCACGTCGGCTTGGGCGCCGCACATGACGACCCCGGCTACCTCGGCGCCTACCTGCTGGAGCGCGAGTGCAGCGGAGTCACGGCCGCCTGTGCGTTGATCCCGCGCGAGCTGTTCCTGCAGGTCGGCGGATTCACGTTGACCCTGCCCAACAACTTCAACGACGTGGACTTCTCGATGAAGATCACCTCGGCCGGTCGGCGCATCGTCTGGACTCCGCATGCGGAGCTCTTCCATTACGAGTCACTGACGCGCGTGAACACCGTGCAGCGCTTCGAGCACGACACGATGCGGCGTCGGTGGTCGGAGCGGATGCGTTTCGACCGGTACTGGTGGGCCCCCGGGATGCCGGCCCCCGGGGCCGAGCCCTTCGCCTACGACGCCCTCTGACTGGCTTGCCCGGGCTCGTCGGGCGTCAGGGCCCAGTCGCCGCCCAAGCGCACCAGACCGCTCGTGTCACGGCTGGGTCCGGCGGACATCTGGAACGGGTAACAGTATCGGTGGAAGTCGTACACCCGGGTCAACGTGCGATCGATGATCGAGGCGCTCAGGTCGTAGGCACCGGGGAGCAGCATCAGCCGCGGGATCCGGAACGTCACCTCACCCGGCCCCGCCAGCGTCGGGAAGCTCAGCCCGGCGTCGACGGTGTGCTGCGACCAGACCTCCACGCCCTCACGCGTCCACACCGTGAGCCCGAAGTGCGGATCGACGATGTCCTCCCGGGCCTCGTACCGGAGGTGCACTGTCACCTCGTCTTCGGTGTGCACAAGGGTCGTCGGGACACCCGCGGCGTCCAGCAGCGAGATGTCGGTGATGATCGCTTCACCGGTGCCCCATCGCCGCCCGGGCCCGGTCTGCTCGACCGCCTCGTCCTGCGCGCCGTGCTCCTTGTCAATGTACGTGTCCACGATGCGCCCCGCCGGACCCACGTCGACGAGCTCGCCGTGCTCGAGCCAGGCGACCTGGTCGCACATCTGCCGTAGCGACCCCATCGCATGGCTGACCAGGACCACGGTCTTGCCGGCCCGCCGGAAGTCGACGAACTTGGTCATGCACTTTTCCTGGAACGCCTGGTCGCCCACGGCCAGGACCTCGTCGGCCAGCAGGATGTCTGGATCGACGTTGATGGCCACCGAGAAACCGAGCCGGACGTACATGCCGGAGGAATAGTTCTTCACGGGCTGGTCGATGAACTGCTCGACCCCGGCGAAGTCGACGATCTCGTCGAACCGGCTGTCGAGTTCGCGCTTCGACAGCCCCAGGATCGAGCCGTTGAGGAACACGTTCTCGCGTCCAGAGAGCTCGGGGTGGAAACCCGACCCCAGCTCGAGCAGGGCGGCGAGCTTCCCGCGGGTGCGGATGCTGCCCGTCTCTGGGGTCAGGATGTTCGCGATGCACTTGAGCAGGGTGGACTTCCCCGACCCGTTGACCCCCATCAGCCCGAACGTCGAACCCTGGGGGATCTCGAAGCTCACATCGTGGAGGGCTTGGAATTCCTCGAACCGGGCCCGCCCTCGCCGCATGAGGGCGATCTTGAGCGAGCCGTTGCGCTCGGAGTAAAGACGGAAGGACTTGGAGACACCGTCGATGACCACCGCCGACGGGGTCACAGCTCCTCCGCCAGGCGCGACTCGAAGCGGCTGAAGACCAGCATGCCGACGGAGACGGAAACCACCGTGGCGACCACGCAGTAGGTGACGTCACCCCAGGCCGGGAAGCGGTTGTCGTACAGCAGTGCCCGGAAGACGTCGACGAACCGCGTCATCGGGTTCAGGTCGTACACGGTGGTCAGCGACACGCCGAGGACGTGGTGGTCGAGGTGACTCGCGACCCTGCTGAAGGGATAGATGACCGGGGTTAGATAGAACCAGAGCGAGAGCGCGATGCTCACAAAATGCTCGGTGTCACGGAAATACACGTTGCCGACCGCGAGCAGCAGGGCCAGGCCCAGGCCGAAGAAGGCGAGCAGCACCATCGTCATCAGCACCAGCGGAATCCAGGGCAGCGGCATCCCCCCGAAAACCAGCAGCGCGGCGACGAGGACGAGCATCTCGAAACCGAAAGTCACGATCAGCGCACCCACCGTCGAGGAGACGAGCACGTCGCGCCGGAAGTAGACCTTCTTCACGAGGTTGGCGTTGGCGATGAGGGCGTTCATGCCGCCGGTGAGAGAGCTCGAGAAGAACGACCACGGGACGAGCGCGCACATGAGGAACAACGCATAGACCTTCAGCCCGCTCGGGTCGCCGACATCGGGCGGCGTTCGCAGGATCACCGCGAAGACCAACGTGTAGACGAGCATGGTCGAAAGCGGGTTGAGCAACGACCACAGGTGGCCGAGGACGGTGCGCTTGTACTTGCCGCTCACCTCACGTCGGGTGAGGTTGATGATCAGCTCGCGGCTGGACCACAGCGAGGGGCGGCCGACCTGGCTGAGCGGCATGGTCGGGACCGTCGACCCGGCGGTCTCGTCGTGACGGGGTGGTGTGACGACCTGGGTCATCCGGCGGCCTGCCGGAGGCCGCCCCACACCCGACGGAGCGGGGCACTCCAACGGAAGGTCCGCGACCTGCGGAGCGCGTCCAGCTCCCGGGCCTGCGCCTGTGCCTGGACGAGGGCGATCCGGAGTCCGGGGAGCTGGTCGGCCTCGGCCGCGGCGACCTCGAGCTCGGCGACAGCGGCATCGCACCGGGCCGTCAGCTCCGCCAGCCGACGACGGAGTTCGCGCTCCTCGCGGGCGAGGGCCTCGTGCCGGACGGCGAGCTCGCGGACCGCGCCCTCGGCGTCGTCCGGCACGGCCTTGATGACGTACTGGTAGTGGCCGTGCTGGTCGTCGCTGCGCACCCGCAGGACGACCTCGGGGGCGAAGTCGCCCTCGTTCAGCCCCAGCTCCGTGCCGAAGAGCGGGACGATGATCGGGCGGACGTCGAGGGCGACGAACCCGCACTCGGCGAGCAGGCGCTGGAAGCTCTCCCGGGTGAAGAACCGGATGTGCGTGTCGTCGAGCAGACCCAGAGGGCGGTACTCCCAGCGACCGGCGAAGAGCGCAAGGCGCACGTCGCCGTGGGAGACGTTCGGGATCGACACGACGATGAACCCGCCCGGCGCCAGAAGTCGGCGGGCGGCCCGGACCAGTATCCCCGGCGCCCGCAGGTGCTCGAGCACATCGCCGAAGACGACGACGTCGAACCGACCCTCGCCGAACTCGCCGACGAGGTCGACGTGGTCGAGGTCTGCCAAGACCCCCCGATCGAGCACTACCCGGGCCTTCTCGAGCGCCTGGGCGTCATTGTCGACCCCCGTGACGGTGCAGCCCTGCTGGACGAGTCCGCCCGCGAGGTACCCGGTGGCGCACCCGACGTCGAGGACACGACGGTCAGGGCCGACGAGCTCGAGCATGACCGAGTGGCTGTTGCCAGGGTCACCCCGACGGATCCCGTCGACGTCGTAGAACTTTGTCATTAACCGTCCTGCCTCGGTCCCGACACCCGCTCACGGCGACGGTCATGAGCAGCCAGTATGTCATCGCCGCCGTGTCGCGCGGCGATGCGGACACGACCCGAACGAGCGTCGTCGCCCGCTATCAGCGGGCGAGCGCGGCCGCCCAGGCAGGCGGCTGGCGGGTGGTCAGGGGCGTTGCACGCTGTGCGGCCCAACTGTGGAAGCCGGTCGCCCCGCTCAGGGCGTGGACCTCGATCGCGCCACTCGCGGTGTCGGTCAGATCCGCCAGCACGAGGTCCCACACGCCGTCGCCCGAGGCGTCGCCCAACCCGAGCTGGAGACCGGCAAGGACTCCCGCGTCGGTGACGTCGGGGACCGGCGTCACGACGGCCAACGTGGAGGCCGTCCAGTGGCTGGCCGCACTCAGGCGGTGCACCTCGACCGCTCCGCTGGCGCCACCGCTGAGCCGGATCGCGGTGAGATCGCCGAGACCAGCCGGGTCACCGACGAGCACCCGCCACTGCCCGTCGACGCTCAGGTACGCGGTCGCCGCGTGCAGCGAGAAGGTGTGGTATGTCGACGCACGACTCAGGACGTGGAGCTCGACATGACCCGAGGCACCCCCAGCGGTACGGACGGCGAAGAGATCAGCCTGCTGGTCGCCCCCGAGCGAGGCGAGTCCGAACGTCCACTGGCTCTGGTCGGCGATCGTCAGCGGCGTGACCTTCTCGGCGGCGTACGCGTGGTAGCTGCTCGCCTGGCTCAGCACGAACACCTCGACGTGCCCGGACGGCGTGTCCTGCACGTGCAGGGCGACCAGGTCTTCGGCCCCCGGAGCCGTGTAGGGCCCGATCAGATAACGCCAGTCCTGTGGGTCGGCCACCGCCAGCGGGGTCACCCGCTCGGCCAAGAAGGCGTGATAGCCACTGGCGGCGCCAAGGACCTGGATCTGCTGCGTGGTCCCGTTCGCGGTCGGGCCGACCACTGCGAGGTCGGCAGCGCCCCCGGTGATGTGGACGATCAGCGAGTACGGTCTCGCGACCCCCGCGGCGAGGGTGAGTGAGTACGTGCCCGGGGGCAGCCGCGCGCCCGTCGCAGACCGTCCGTTCCAGCTGGCGGCGATGCCGGCGCCGCTGCCCGTGATGCTCCGGACGACGGCGCCCGCCGCGTTGCGCACCGTGAACGACCAGGCCGAAGGTGCCAGCAGTCCGGCCCGGAACGACGCGCCCGCCGGACCGTCCGCCTGGGGTTGAGAGAAGGCGATGGACGGCGCGACGAGGCCCTCGCCGGTGTCGGCCAGGACCGCCCGTCGGAGGGCGGGCAGGATCGCGTACCCGGCATTGCCCGGGCAGCTCGTCTGGTCGGCGTCGCGGTGGCCCGAGATCACGTTGAGCGCGACGACCTGCCCCGCCGGGTGCGCAGTGTCGGGCCCGCCCCCCGAGACCAGGCTGGTCGCGCCGACCGGGTCCGCGTACGTGAGGGAGAGCTTCCACGCGAGCAGCCGCCCGAGTGCGGCCTGCAGCGCCGCCGACGGGGTGACCGAGGTGTAGTCGCCGATCATGGCGATGCCGGTCGAGTTGGTGTTGAAGCCGCCGGCGTGTGCTCCGATGACCGCCCGGGTGATCCCGCCGTAGCGGCCTTCCCAGACCCGGCCGAACTGGTCGACGAGGAAGTTGTACCCGATGTCGCACCAGCCCTCGGCCACCACGTGATAGGCGTAGATCCCTCGGATCAACGCCGGCACCTGCGCCGCGGTATAGGCGTTCGTCCCGTCCGTGTGGTGGACGAATGCGACCTTGACGGTCGGGGCGTAGCTGGGTGTGCCGCAGCCTGGATTGCGGGAGCGCAACGACTCGTCGGCCCCCCAGTTCGCGCGGGAGTAGATACCCGGCTGGGCCGGGGCGGCGTCCGCGGCGCCTGCGCCACCGCTCGCCGGGGCGTCGGCGGCGGAGGTGCCCGGGTCGACGAGCGCAAGCGTCACCGCGGCGGCCACAGCCGAGCCCAGCACGCGCGTCTGTACGGCTGTCGCCGGGCCCGTCCACAACGCCTCGGACCGGACGGTGTTGCGGCTGAGGGCAGCCGCGCTGCGTGCGTCCGCGGAGCCAGGGTCGGGGGCTTCGTCCTGCGGGCTCAAGGTTGCCCAGGTCGACCAGCGGCCGGCGCGGGCCGTCCGCACCTGTACCTCGGCCCCAGCCGGGATGGCGCCCACCGGCCAGCTCGCACCAACCAGGGAGAAGCCCGTCGCGGCGAGGACCGGTCCCGTGCCGGCCACTGGCCCGGCGCCCACGGCCCGCGGCGCCGGCGTGGCCGGGAGGTCGGCGGCGAGCCGCTGGATCGAAGGCGCCACCGGGTGCGGTGCGACGGCGGCCCGCCCATGCACCGTCGGCAGCAGCACGACGACCGGGATCGCGATCGCGAGCGACAGCAGGTACGTCGGTGCCCGGCGCATGGAAGGCTCCTCTCGACCCGGCACGCCCGCTGCTGGGCGCGCGCGTGGCTAAGCCGACACTGCGCACACTGCCCGACGAATGCCAGCCCCCGCGCCGTATCGCGGCAAACTATGGCGGCCAGGCCACAGCCACCTGACGGCGCTCAGTCGAGGCTGAAACCGGCTACGGCGCCCGGCGTCCGCCGTGCGGCCGCGAGCGCCGCCCGCCAGTCCGGCAGCGGCGTCAGACCGACGTCGGCCCACGCCGAGCGGTCCAAGACGCTGTAGGCCGGGCGGGGGGTACGGCTCGCGAACGCCGCGCTGGTCGTCGGCCTGACCCGCTGCGGGTCCAGCCCGAGCAGGGCGAAGACCTCGCGCGCCAACCCGCACCAGGTCGTCTCCCCGCCGCCGGTGGCGTGGTAGGTGCCCGCCGGCGGGCGCCGCTCCAGCAGCTCGAGCAGTCCGGCGGCGAGATCGCGACTCCAGGTCGGGCTACCACGCTGGTCGTCGACGACATCAAGGGTCTCCCGCTCCCCCGCGAGCCGGGCCATCGTCCGCACGAAGTTGCCACCCGGTCCGTACACCCAGGAAGTGCGGACCACCCAGCCCGCGTCGGGGAGCAGCGCGCGGACCGCCTGTTCGCCGGCCAGCTTCGTCCGGCCGTACGCGGTCCGCGGGGCGGGTTCGTCGGTCGGGGTGTACGGGGGCCCGGAGGGCGGCCGGTCGCCGGCGAACACGTAGTCGGTGGACACGTGCAGGAGCGGCGCGCCGACGGCACCGCACGCCCGTGCCAGGTGTGCCGGCGCCACGGCGTTGACCTCGTACGCGGCCTCCTCGGCAGCCTCGGCCCCGTCCACGTCGGTCCAGGCCGCCGCGTTCACCACGACCAGCTCGCCGCCCACGGCGGCCTCCGCAGACACCGCCGCGCCCACCGCCTCGGCGTCGGTGATGTCCAGCTGGTCGATGCCGTACGCGACCGCCGAGCCGAAGGCCGGCCGGCCCGCGACCAGGCTCATCAGGTCCGTCGAGAGCTGGCCGCCTGCCCCGGTGACGAGCAGGTGCATACCGGTCGAACCCACGTCAGGGCGTCGCGATGCTGACGCGCGAATGGTCGCCGAGCAGCAGGCGATGCGCGTTGGGCAGGGCGTGCGACGGCGTGACCTCGACGTCACGGCCGATGAGCGAGTCCTCGATCCGGCTGATGCCGCTGATCCGGCAGCGCTCCAGCACGATCGAGTGCTCGACCTCGGTGCCCTCGATCACGCAGTCGTGGTAGATCGAGGTGAACGGGCCGATGTACGTGTCGATAATCTTCGTGCCGCGACCGATGATCGCCGGTCCGCGCACGGTCGAGCGGACGATCTCGGCGCCGTCCTCCACCACGACACGCCCGACGAGCCGGCTCCCCGCGTCGACCCTGGCGTTCGGGGCGATCGACGCCTCGACCGACTCGAGCACCTTGCGATTCGTGTCGAGCATGTCGTCGAGCCGGCCGGTGTCCTTCCAGTAGCCGGTGACCAGGTGCGAGCGCACGTCATAGTGCTGGTCGATCAGCCACTGGATCGCGTGGGTGATCTCCAGCTCGCCGCGGGCGGACGGCTCGATGGCGCGGACCGCCTCGTGCACGTGCGGCCCGAACATGTAGACCCCCACCAGCGCGAGATCGCTGCGCGGCTGCTTCGGCTTCTCCTCCAGCCGTACGACGCTGCCGTCCACGCCGAGTTCGGCGACCCCGAACTGCTCGGGGTGCTCGACCTTCGTCAGCAGGATCTGCGCGTCGAAGCCGCCACGGGCGAACTCCTCGACCAGCTCGGAGATGCCGCCGACGATGAGGTTGTCCCCGAGGTACATCACGAACGGCTCGTCCCCGAGGAAGTCGTGCGCGATCAGCACCGCGTGGGCGAGACCTCGGGGCGCGTCCTGTCGCAGGTACGTGGCCCGGATGCCCAGCTCGGAGCCGTCACCGACGGCAGCCCGGATCTCCTCCTCGGTCTCGCCGACGACGATGCCCACGTCGGTGATCCCGGCGTCCCGGATCGCCTCCAGCCCGTAGAACAGGAGCGGCTTGTTGGCGACCGGGACCAGCTGCTTGGCCGAGGTGTGCGTGATCGGGCGCAGCCGCGTCCCCGACCCGCCGGCCAGGACGAGCGCTTTCATGAGGGCAGGCTAGCGCCCGGCAACGCGTCGGGGGGCCGGCGAGACCGGCCGAGCGACCGGTGCTCTCCTATCCTGGGGCGTGCAGGACCGTGCAGGACGGTGAGCCGCCGGCTGCAACCATCCGCGACTGCCGGACGTTGCACCTGCGGGTGCGCGCACGGACGGGCGCGCGCCGGCGAACTCGACGGAGGTGACCGCAGGTGCCGCTCGACCCCACCGGAGCGTCCGAGCCGGGGCGGCTGCCACTCCCGCCGCAGCTCTCGCCGCGGGGACGGCGGGCGGCTCGGGCCCAGCGCTCACGGGGCCGCCGGGCGACCCGGTACGCCTCCTGGGTCGCGGTCACGGCGAGCGCCCTGGTCCTGGTCCTGTCCGGGGCCGCCTACGCCTACTACGTCCACCTGAACGGGAACATCTCGCGGGAGTCGGTCTTCGACCGGATCAAGGGCCATCGGCCGGCGGCGGCGCGGGACGGGGCCGAGAACATCCTGGTCGTCGGCGACGACAGCCGGGTCGGCGAGACCGCCGCGGAGTTGAGGGCCGAGAGCACGACCGACGACGGTGGCAGCAACAACACCGACACGATCATCATCCTGCACCTGGCCCCGAACAACGGTCCGGCCACGCTGATCTCGATCCCGCGCGACAGCTTCGTGCCGATTCCGGGGCACGGCACCTTCAAGATCAACTCTGCGTACGCCGACGGCGAGTCGAAGGCCAAGGGCGACGGTCCGGCGCTGCTCACGCAGACGGTCGAAAACCTGAGCGGGCTGCACATCGACCACTTCATCAGCGTCGGGCTCGGCCAGTTCATCAACATCAGCAACGCCATCGGCGGTGTCAAGGTCTGCGTCGTCAACCCGTCGCTTCGCGCGGGCTACATCAAGAACGGTAACAACCAATTCGTGCGTATCCCGAGTCGGGACGTCGGCGGAGCCTTCGACCCTTACAGCGGGATCAGCCTCAGCCCGGGGGTGAGCACGATCAGCGGGTCGCAGGCGCTGGCCTTCGTCCGGCAGCGACACGGTCTGCCCGACGGCGACATCGACCGGATCAAGCGGCAGCAGCGCTTCATCACGGCGATCGTGGCCAAGGCCAAGGGCGAGCGCAACCCCGCCACCATCAACGCCGTCCTCGAGAAGGTCACCAAGAGCCTCACCGTGGACTCGGGACTGTCCCTGATCGGGCTCGCCCAGCTGGGCGACCGGCTCAAGAACCTGCAGCCGGCGGACATCCGGTTCGCGACGGTGCCGGTCGCCAACATCGGTGCGATGACGCCCTCGGGTGTCAGCTACGTCCAGCTCGACATGCCCAAGCTGGCCACCTTCTTCGCCAACGTGAAGGCGGAGCGGGACCCGAACGCCGCGGCGCCCACGCCCGCGGTGACGCCGGTCCCGCCGGCGGACGTGCACCTGAGCGTGCTGAACGGATCCGGTGTCGGCGGGGGGGCCGGCCGCGCCCGCACCGCCCTGCAGCAGTACGGCTTCGTGGTGGCCTCGGTGGGCAACGCCAGCCGCACGTCGACCACCGAGATCCGCTACAACGCCGCGGACGCCTCGGCGGCCCAGGAGCTGGGGCGGGCGGTACCCAGCGCGACCCTGGTCCCCGACTCGTCGGTCCCGGCCGGCGGGGTGGAGCTTGTCCTCGGCTCGAACTACGCCGGCGTCCAGGATCCGGCCGCCGCGGCGACCCACTCGGCCACTCCGACTCCGACGCCGACGCCGTCCGCGTCGTCGACGGCCCCGGGCACCACGACGGCGGGCGGCCTGCTCTCCGGCGCCGACACCGAGGACGGCGTCCCCTGCGGACCCTGAACACGTGCCCGTGATCGGGACCGTCCCGGCGCTCCTCGAGG
This sequence comes from uncultured bacterium, assembly GCA_964245825.1. Taxonomy (GTDB): domain Bacteria; phylum Actinomycetota; class Actinomycetes; order Mycobacteriales; family CAJCIY01; genus CAJCIY01. The sequence goes on from CAXTNT010000007.1 coordinate 79,732, forward strand.
CGCGGCTACGGAGCGATGCCGCCGGCCCGCTGGTCACCTGCTACGACGACGCCACCGGCGAGCGGACGGAGCTGTCGGCGGCCACCTTCGCGAACTGGGTCGCCAAGACCGCCAACCTGCTGGTGGACGGTCTCGGTCTCGGCCGCGGCGACGGGGCCACCCTCGCTCTCCCGCTGCACTGGCAGTCGCTGGTGGTGGCGGCGGGGTGTTGGCAGGCGGGCCTGCGCGTGCGGTTCGCCGGGCCGGCCGAGGTGACCTTCGTCGCCGAGGGCGGTGAAGCTGCTCTGGAAGGCGGTGCCGTCGAGGGCGGCGCCCACCCGGCCATGGGCGAGGTCGTCGCGTTGTCACTGCGCCCACTCGGGGCCGGCCTGACGCGGCCCAGCAGTGGGGTCACCGACTACGCCGCCGAGGTACGCGCGTACGGGGACCGCTTCACCGGCCGGGGGCCGGCGCCCCACGACGAGGCGCTGCCCGGGACCACCCACACCCAGCTGTGGGGCCGTCCGGGCGAGGCGAGGCGGGTGCTGCTGGCGCCGGCTGGCGACCCGCTGCTGGACGCGGCGTTGGTCGCGGCTGCCTACCTCGACCCGCTGCTGGGGGGCGGCAGCGTGGTGCTGTGCCGGCACGCCGACCCGGCGCTGCTGGATCGGCGGGCCGCGAGCGAACGGAGCGTACGAGCGACTGTGGACTAGCGCCGCTACGTACCCGTCCTCAGGTGCCGGCCGTGGCCCAGACGGCGGCGCTGACCTGCTCGAGACGGTCGATCCCGGCCTGCTCGGTGGCATTGCCTGACGACATGATCGCGACGACGTAGTCGCGGCCGGCACCGTGGACGTGCCCGACCGTGTTGACCACCCAGCCGGTGCCGTGCGGCAGCCAGCCGTTCTTGACTTCGACGCTCACCCCGCTCGGGATGCCGCCCGTCGCGCCCCACCGCTGGCTGGACTCGACCTGGTCCAGGAGCGCGGTCGCCTGCGCCCGCGAGGCGTCGGTGAGGACCGCGTTGTGGTAGGCGAGCCCCCTCATGATCTTCACTTGGTCCGCCGCGCTGCACAGGTCCAGGCCGAACTCGTTCTCACTGTTCGGCGCGACGTCATCGGCGCCGACGGCATCCTGGTAGTCCTCGAGCCCGTCTCGACCCACCCGCGCGAACAGCGCGTCGGCCGCAGCGTTGTCGCTGGCGCCGATCATGCGGGTCTCCTCCCGGGCGACCGCGGCGCTGCGGCTGGCACCGGCCTGCTCCGACCGCAGGATGGCGCCGAGGATGCTCAGCTTGGAGACGCTGGCCTCCACCTGGCCGGGGTGATCGTGGAAGGTCCAGGTACGGCCCGTGGTGGCGTCGAAGACAGCCACCGAGAGGCTGCCACCGGCCGCGGCCACGGCGCGGGTGACCGCCACGGGCACCCCGGCGACGGTGCGGGCGCCCACCGACGCCGACGGCGTCGTCCTCGGGCTCGCGGGCGTGGTCGGGGTGGCTCGGGCCGGTGTGCTGTTGGCCCGAACGGCCGGCTGCGCGGACACGGTGTGCGGCGGGGACGCGCTCGACGAGCCACCCCGGAGCAGCAGGACCATGCCGACGACGAGGACGGTGACGAACAGGGCCGCCACGACCTGGCCGCGCTGGGTGAGGCGCCAGCCACGCCCGCGGTGCCGACCCTCCCGGGGACGGGCGACCGGGCCGCGGTGGGCGGCTCCCGGCTGGGCGCGGGTGGGGCGCGGCGGCGGACCGGCCGGCCCGGGGCGCCCGACAGCCGGCGGAACGCGCAGTGATCGCTGCGGAGCCCGGGGGGACATCGGCCCCCCCGACCGATGGTCGGGCATCAGCCCATTGTGCGGCAGGACGGGCGATCGGCGGTGTTGCAACCCGTCGTGCCGCCGGAGGCAACCGGAACGGCTGCTCACCTGGTAGGGCAGGGTGTGGTCGACCGAGGCCGCCGAGGGGAGCGTCATGGCCGACCGCAGCGAGTTCGACGGCTTCGTGCACGCCCGCTCACCCCGCGCTTTTGCGCACCTGCTACCTGCTGACCCGCGACTGGGCCAGCGCCGAAGACCTGCTGCAGACGGCGTTGGCCAAGGCCTGGCAGGCCTGGCCCAGACTCGACGGCCAGCCCGAGGCGTACGTGCGCAAGGTCGTCGTCAACACCTACAGTTCCTGGTGGCGACGGCGCTGGCGCGGCGAGGTGCCGCACGGCGAGCTGCCGGAGCAGCCCGCCCCGGGCGCCGATCTGGAACAGCGCGATCTGGTCTGGGACGCGCTCGGCCGGCTCCCCCGGCGGCAGCGCGCCGTTGTCGTGCTCCGCTACTACGAGGACCTGTCCGAGGCTGAGATCGCCCGGCTGCTGGGGATCAGCACCGGCACCGTCAAGAGCCAGTGCAGCAAAGCCCTGGCCCACCTGCGGGTGGACCCCCAGCTCGTCGCCGAGACCGTCGTGGAGGCATCGTGATCACCGAGGAGGACCTGCGGGCAAGCCTCGCCGAGCGCGCGACCGGCGCCCCCGACAACGGGAGCCGGACCGCCCAGGTGCACCGCCGCGTGCTCGTGGCCCGCCGCCGCCGGCTGGCCGGCGCGAGCACGGTGCTGGTCCTCGCCGTGGCTGCCGTCGTCGCCGTCGTCCCCGTCGCGACCCGTCACTCCGGCGCGCACCAGGTCGTGCCGGCCCACGTGCGCTCCCCCTACCCGGCGTACGCGCAAGGTGGCGAGGCCATCGCCGGCGGGCTCGTCGACAGCCCCCGCACCGGCACGCTGACCTTCAAGTTCGTCCCGACCAGCTACCGGCTCTTCCTCGGACTGCAGTGCGTCCGTGGCTACGGGGCCTCGGTCGCCGTGTCGGTCAACGGCCGCCCGACCCTGGGCGGCGGCTGCGCCGGGGGGGCCGGCAACCCCAGCGACGCGGTCGACTCCGCCGCCGAGTGGCGTGACGGCGCGCACGTCGTGCTCGGCCGGCCCAACACGGTCACCGTGACGCTGGTCACCCCCAGCCCCCACTCGAGGCCGCTCGCGGCGGCGCAGCGCGGCCAGGGCACGGTCGCTGCCGCGGTCTACCAGGCGGTGCCGGTGGCGGCGTACCCGCTGCCCAAGGCTCCACCGACGTTGGCACCGCTCGGCGTCGACGGGCCGGGAACGACACTCCTCGACTCCCGTCACGTCGGCGCGAACGGCACCTTCACCACCGAGGTGACCGTCGGCGCCCACGCTGCGCTCACTCTCAACAGCGTCGCGCCCGGTCAGCTCAGCCTCACGATCGGTGGGAAGCCGTTCCAGGTCGACGCCTTCTGGGACTACGGCAGTGAATTCGCCAGCCTCGACGTCACGCCGGCGGCGCTCCGCGACCGGGGCATCACGGCGGCGGACGGCGAGCGCGTCGCGGTGACGGTGACGGCATCCCGCTTCGCCGGCCCGTACTGGCTGGTCACCGAGAACCAGCACCTGAGCTGACAACGCGCCGCGACCGGGCGCGACCACGTCGGCGCCTCGCGCGGCCGAGTCGAGGGTGGTGGCCCCAGCCCGCGACCCGGGCCTACTTCAGCAGGGCGCGCGCCATCACCATCCGCTGGATCTGATTCGTGCCCTCGTAGATCTGGGTGATCTTGGCGTCCCGCATCATCCGCTCGAGCGGGAAGTCCATCGTGTAGCCGGCGCCGCCGAGCAGCTGGACCGCGTCGATCGTGACCGCCATCGCGGTGTCCGAGGCGAAGCACTTGGCCGCGCTCGACCGGAAGGTCAGGTCGGGCTCACCCCGTTCGGCCGCCGCCGCCGCGACGTACACCAGCTGCCGGGCCGCCTCGGTCCGCATGCCCATGTCGGCCACCATGAACTGGACGCCCTGGAAGTCGGCGACGCGCTGCCCGAACTGGCGGCGCTCCTTCACGTACGCGATGGAGTGGTCGAGAGCACCCTGGGCGATGCCGACGGCCTGCGCGCCGATGCCGAGCCGGGTGTGGTCCAGGGTCTTCAGCGCCGTCTTGAAGCCGGTGCCCTCCGCGCCGATCATCCGGTCGGCCGGGATCCGGCACGCGGAGAAGTAGATCTCCCGCGTCGGGCTGCCGTGGATGCCCAGCTTGCGCTCCTTCTGGCCGACCGAGAAGCCCGGATCGTCGGCGTGGACCACGAACGCGGAGATGCCGTTGGCCCCCTTCGCCGGGTCGGTGACCGCCATCACCGTGTAGTGGGTGGAGATCCCAGCGCCGGTGATCCAGGCCTTGGTGCCGTCCAGCACGAACGCATCCCCGTCGCGGACGGCGCGGGTACGCATCGCGGCCGCGTCGCTGCCCGCCTCACGCTCGGACAGCGCGTAGGAGAACGTGGCCTCGCCGCGGGCCACCAGGGGCAGGTAACGTCGCTTGAGGTTCTCGCTGCCGGCGAGGACCAACCCGGTTGTGCCGAGCTTGTTGCCCATCGGGATCAGCGAGGACGACGCGCACACCCGGGCGATCTCCTCGACGAGGATGCAGTGCGCGATCTTGTCCGCGCCCGCGCCGCCGTACTGCTCCGGAACGTGGATGGCGAGCATGTCGGCCGCCTTGAGGGCGTCGTGCACGTCCTGCGGGTACTCGCCGGTGAGATCGATCTCCGCGGCGCGTGGAGCGATGACGTCGAGCGCCAGGTCGCGGACCGTCTTGCGCAGCAGGTCGTGCTCGGTGGTGAGGCGGTAGACGTCGAAAGCACCGTTCACCCGTTCGAGTGTACGGAGGCCACGCCTGACCGCCCCCGGTTACCCTGCCCGGCATGACGTTGCGGATGACCGTCCTGGGCACCGGTTACCTCGGAGCCACGCATGCGGCCTGCATGGCCGAGCTCGGCTTCGATGTCCTCGGGGTCGAGATCGACCCGGCCAAGGTCGCGATCCTCTCGGCGGGCACCGTGCCGTTCTACGAGCCAGGGCTCGACGAGATCCTGGCCCGCAACATCGAGGCAGGGCGCCTGCGCTTCACCGACTCCTACGCCGAGGCAGCCGAGTTCGGCGACGTCCATTTCATCTGCGTCGGCACCCCGCAGAAGCCGGGGGAGATGGCGGCGGACATGCGCTACGTCGAGGCCTGCCTCGACAGCCTGCTCGGTGCGATGACGCGTCCCGCGCTGATCGTGGGCAAGTCGACCGTGCCTGCCGGGACGGCGCAGCGGGTCGCCGACCGGGTGGACGCGGAAGCGCCCGCCGGCTCCGCCGTGGCCTGGAACCCCGAGTTCCTGCGGGAGGGCTTCGCTGTCGAGGACACGCTGCGCCCCGACCGCCTCGTGGTCGGGACCCGCCGGCCCGAGGACCTCGCGACGATGAAGGAGGTCTACGCACCCCTGCTCGAAGCCGGGATCCCGATGGTGGAGATGGACTTCGCCACCGCCGAGCTGGTCAAGGTCGCCGCCAACGCGTTCCTCGCGACCAAGATCTCGTTCATCAACGCGATGGCCGAGGTGTGCGAGGCCACCCACGCCGACGTCACCCTGCTGTCGAAGGCGCTGTCGTACGACACCCGGATCGGCGGCCGGTTCCTGCACGCGGGCCTCGGCTTCGGCGGCGGCTGCCTGCCCAAGGACATCCGGGCGTTCATGGCCCGCGCCGGGGAGCTCGGCGTCGACCAGGCCCTGTCGTTCCTCAAGGAGGTCGACGCCATCAACCTGCGCCGCCGGGCGCGGGTCGTCGACCTCGCCCGCGAGCTGCTCGACGGGTCCTTCGCCGGCGCGAAGATCGCGGTGCTGGGCGCCGCGTTCAAGCCCGACAGCGACGACATCCGCGACTCGCCGGCGCTCGACGTCGCCGCCACGATCGGCCGGTCCGGCGGTCGGGTGACGGTTTGGGACCCGCAGGCCGTCGCGAACGCCCGGCGCAAGTACCCGGAGCTGCACTACGCCGAGTCGACGACCGAGGCGCTGACCGGGGCGGATCTCACCCTGCTGCTCACGGAGTGGCGCGAGTTCCGCGCCCTGGACCCCGCCGCCACGAAGACGCTGGTCGCCGCGCCGCGTCTCGTGGACGGCCGCAACGCCCTCGACCCCGCTGCCTGGCGCGCCGCGGGCTGGACCTACCGGGCGCTGGGCCGCCCCTGACCGGCTGTCCTCCGGACGTTCCACCCGCCGCTGAGCCTCCGGACTGCACTACGCTCGGTGCTCCCGTCCTACGAGCCAGGAGTGACCCGCATGGCAGGCACGTCGCACGCCCCCGCGCCCGCCTGGGCGTCGGTCATCTTCATGATCGTGGGCTTCACGATGTGCACGGGCGCGTTCGTCTGGCACAACAACATCGCCCTGTGGATCGCCGGCGGTGTCGTCGGTCTTGTCGGAGTGGTGCTGGGGCGCGTCTACCACGTGCTGGAGGGCGGCCACGAGGCCTGACCTCCTCGCCGGCCGACGCCTGGGCGCCCCTCCGGTGCGGATCGCGGCCGACGCCGCCGCGCTTGTTACCGTGGCGGCATGACGGTGGGACTCCTCGAACGCACGCGTGCGCAGCTGACCGATCCGGTGGAGCGTTCGCGCATCGTCGGGGAGGTCTTCAAGTTCGGCGTCGTCGGCCTCGTTGGGGTGCTCGTGGACATCAGCCTTTTCAACGTCTTCCGGCACGTCGGCATCGGCCCGCTCAGCAGCAAGGCCATGTCGACCACGATCGCCGCGGTGCTGTCCTACTTCGCGAACCGGCACTGGTCCTTCGCCCACAGGGCGCGAACCGGGCTGCGCCGTGAGCTGCCGCTGTTCATCGGGCTGTCGGCGATCGGGCTCGGGATCGCCGAGGCCTGTCTGGCGATCAGCTACTACGGCCTGAACCACCACTCCGCCCTGGCCGACAACGTCAGCGCCAACGGTTTCGGGCTGGTGCTGGGGACCGCGTGGCGCTTCTGGTCGTTCAAGCGCTGGGTCTTCACGCCCGCCGCCCCCGACGACGAGGTGCTGGCGTCGGCGGCGGTCTAGAGCCGTCTGCGCCGTACCGTTACGGCGTCTGGAGCCACGTGCCCACCACCCTGCTCATCCCGTCGATCTGGAGCCGGAAGCCGAGCGTCTCGTAGAACCCGCGGGCGTCGTCGGTGAACAGCCCGACGTGCTGGCCCGGCACGGTGGCGAGCAACCGCCGGACCATCTCCGCCGCGACCCCGCGTCGCCGGTGGGCGCTCGCGGTCCAGACGTCGACGAGGTAGGCGTTGCACACGCCGTCGCTCAGCAGGCGCGCGTTGCCGACCAGTGCGGTCCCGCAGCGGGCGAAGGCCACCGCATGCGAGGCGGCGTGACTCGCCGCGTACTGCTCGGGAGTACGGCCGTTGTCGAAGTCGTCGGCGGTCAGCGCCGCCTTGAGCGCGGCCCAGTCGACGCCGGCGGCGGTGTCGGCGAACGTGACAACGGGTTGGTCCGGCATCCGGAGAGCGTACGGGCGAAGTCCGCCCGGCGAGCCGGGGAGTCAGCGGGTGGGCGCGTCAGCCGGCGGTCCGCTCCCCCTCCGAGGACGCCCGACGCACCAGCTCGGAGACGGTGCGCTGGACGCTCTCCACCCGCGGCACGTCGACGAGCACGACCTGCCCGTGCTCGCCGGCGCTCTCCACGACCAGCGTGCCGGAGCGGAAGAGCCGCTCGGCGGCGGTGTGGGCGAAGCTCACGTCGTGGACGCGCTCCAACGGCACGTCGCGACCGCGCCGGGCCAGGACACCCTCGCGCAGCACGATCCGCTGCGTGGTGACCACGTACTGCCGACTCTGCCAGACCAGGTACGGCCGCAGACTCCAGCGCGCCAGGACGAACAAGGCGACGAGCAGCACCACGAGCCGGAGCCAGCCTTGAATGGCGACGCCGTGAACCTCCCAGGACGGCACGACCTCGGCGACGAAGGCGGCCACCCCCACGGTGAGCGGCACCAGCAGCAGAGGCCGGGCGAGTGCGCGCCAGTGCCCGCGCAGGTCCAACACGACCTGCTCCGCCGGCGACAGCAACCGGGTCGGGTACGGCACCTGCCGAGTGTGTCAGTCCGGGTGGCCCGGATCGCGGAGGTGCTCGACGTCCCCGGCCGCGTACGGCGCACCGTCGACGACGAGCCGCCCCTGGTCGTCGACGCCGTCCGCCAGCCCACGGTGCACGGTGCCGTCGGGCAGGTGGACCGCCACCCGCCGCCCGATCGTGTCGCACAGCCCGCGATAGTCGGCGGGCGTCGCGCCCCCGGCCAGCGCCCGCAACACCGCTCGCAGCAGCGTCAGCCGGTCGCTGCTGCCCCCGGCGAGGGACACCGACGTCGCGGCCCGGTCCGGCGGCAGCTCAGCGGCTGTCGTGGTCACGTTCAGCCCGATGCCCAGCACGACCCGGCCGGCCGCGACCTCGGCGAGGATCCCGGCGATCTTCCGGCCGTCGACCAGGACGTCATTGGGCCACTTCAGCCGCGGCTCGAGGCCGGCCGTGTCCCGAAGCGCCCGGGCGAGCGCGACCCCGGCCAGCAGGGGCACCCAGGGCGAGGGCGGCGCGGTCAGCAGCGCAGACAGGAGCAGCCCCGCCCGTGGGGGTGAGTTCCAGGACCGCGTGAGCCGGCCGCGCCCGGCGGTCTGGTGCTCGGCGACCAGCACCAGGCCCGGCGGTTCGCCGGCGCGGGCGCGTGCCGCGACATCGGCGTTGGTGGACGCGGTGGTCGGCACGACCTCGACCCGCCAGCCGCCGCCGACGGTGACCGGCGTACGCAACGGTGGCCGGTCGAGGTCAGTCCACATCCGGCTAGTCTCGCGCCCCATGACCGCATCGGCGGCGGCGGCCTCGGCCGACCAGCCTGCGAGGCCCGACATCCACACCACCGCCGGCAAGCTCGACGCCCTCCGCAGCCGCGTGGAGGAGTCCCTGCACCCTGGCGCCGACGCAGTGGTCGCCACGCGGCGGGCGGCAGGCAAGCTCACCGCCCGGGAGCGGATCGAGGCGCTCCTGGACGCGGGCAGCTTCACCGAGACAGACGCGCTGGCCCGGCACCGCAGCCGCGAGTTCGGGCTCGAGCAGAAGCGGCCGACCGGCGACGGGGTGGTGACCGGGTACGGCACCATCGACGGCCGTCCGGTGTGCATCTTCAGCCAGGACGCGACCGTCTTCGGGGGCGCCCTCGGCGAGGTCTACGGCGAGAAGACCGTCAAGGTGATGGACCTCGCGTTGAAGACGGGCTGCCCGGTCGTCGGCATCAACGAGGGGTCCGGCGCCCGGATCCAGGAGGGAATCATGGGGCTCGCGCTCTACGGCGACATCTTCTACCGCAACGTCCTGTGCTCCGGCGTGGTCCCGCAGATCAGCCTGATCCTCGGCAACTGCGCCGGCGGCCACGTGTACTCACCCGCCCTCACCGACTTCACCCTGATGGTCGACCAGGGCTCCGCGATGATGATCACCGGCCCGGACGTGATCAAGACGGTGACCGGCGAGGACGTCACCATCGAGGAGCTCGGCGGGGCGCGTACCCACAACTCCAAGAGCGGCGTCGCGCACTTCATGAGCGCCGACGAGGCCGAGTGCCTGGAGCTGACCAAGACCCTGCTGTCGTACCTGCCCTCGAACAACCTCTCGGAGCCGCCGGCCTTCGACGCCCCGGACGCCCTCGCCGAGGCACCGGTGACCGAGCTCGACACGTTGATCCCGGACAGCAACAACGCGCCGTACGACATGAAGAGCGCCATCACGGCGGTCCTCGACGACGGCGAGTTCCTCGAGGTGCAGGAGCTGTGGGCGCCGAACATCGTGACCGGCTTCGGGCGGGTCGAGGGACGCAGCGTCGGCGTCGTGGCCAACAACCCGATGTTCTTCGCCGGCACGCTCGACATCGACGCCGCCGAGAAGGCAGCCCGCTTCGTCCGCACCTGCGACGCGTTCAACGTGCCGGTGCTGACCTTCGTGGACGTGCCCGGTTACCTGCCGGGCGTCAGCCAGGAGCACCGCGGGATCATCCGGCACGGCGCCAAGCTGCTGTACGCCTACTCCGAGGCGACGGTGCCCAAGGTCACGGTGATCACCCGCAAGGCCTACGGCGGTGCGTACGTGGTGATGGGCTCCAAGCACCTCGGCGCCGACGTCAACCTGGCCTGGCCGACCGCGCAGGTCGCCGTCGTCGGGGCGCAGGGCGCCGTCAACATCATCCGGCGCAAGGAGATCGCCGCGGCGGACGATCCGCAGGCTGTGCGCGCGCAGTTCATCACGGAGTACGAGGACGCGCTGGCGACTCCCTACATCGCGGCGGAGCGAGGCTTCGTGGACGCGGTGATCGAGCCGTCGGCGACGCGCCTGGAGGTGGCGAAGGCGCTGCGTCTGCTGCGTACCAAACGCCAGACCCTGCCGCCCAAGAAGCACGGGAACATCCCGCTGTGACTGGGGTCTGCACGCCCAGCCGGACGGACCTCGAGCCTGCGCGGCGCGGATCCGTCGCAGAGCGGCCCGCGCCACGGCAGGCGCGGCCGTGAGCGGCGGTGCGCCGGTGCTGCGGATCATCCGCGGCATTCCGGCGGACACCGATGCTTCCATCGAGGTCGCGGCCCTCGTCGCGGTTCTGCTCGCGCGCGACGACCAGCACCCGGGGCCGTCCCAGCCGACGCGTTGGGCGGCCCGCGACGGCCTGGTGCGTAGGCCGCTCGCACCGGGACCGGACGGCTGGTGGGCCAGCGGCCGGCCCGGTTAGCTCAGCCGGGGACGCCTCCCGGGTACGGGTTGTCGACCTGGCGCCGCCCGGGATCGGTGACCCCGACGCCGCGGTCGAAGCGCCCGGAGCGACCGCGAGAGCGCCGGCCCCCGAACCGGGTCACCATCGGCGGCGGCCGGTACACCAGCCACGCGCTCAGCCCGAGGATCGCCAGCCCCACGATGCCGTCGCTCCAGTAGTGGTTGGCGGTCGCGACGACGACCAGGGTCGTCAGGACGGGGTGGGCGAGGGCTACCCAGCGCCACCGCCGGGTCGAGACCCCGACCACCGTGACCCCGACCAGGACCGCCCAGGCGACGTGCAGGGACGGCATCGCCGCGTACTGGTTGGCCAACCCGACCGTGGTGTTGGCGTTGTACGCGCTCGGCCCGAACACCTGCATGGTGTCGACGAGGCCGTCGCCGCCGAACAGCCGCGGCGGCGCCAGCGGCACGAGCACAGTGAAGACCAGGGCGATGCCCGTCGTGATGGCCAGCGTCAGGCGTACCCGGGAGTAGGAGTCGTGGTGCCGGAACCAGAGCCACAGCAGGAAGGCCACCGTGATCGGGAAGTGCACGCTCACGTAGTAGCGGTCGGCCAGCCGCACCAGGGCCGGGTGATGCAGGAGCAGATGCTGGACGGCGCCCTCAGGCGGCAGATGCAGCCACCGCTCGACGTGCCAGACCCGACGCGCGTTGTGCTCCGCGGTTTCCACGTGGCCCGCGGCCAGGTGCCGGCCCTCGCGGTAGAGCACGAGCAGAACGCCGACGAGCGCGACTTCCAGACTCAGGCGCCGCACGCCCGGACGACGCGCCACCGCCGGTCTCGTCATGCGCTCGTCCTCCTGGCCCACTCTCTGGCTGGCGAACAGTGTTCACCTGCCGTGCATTTCCCGGCCGAGCCGGCAGGGCTCGGCCGACGGGTCGGTACGATCGCCGCGCCCGCCCCGAGAGGTCGTCCAGCGCTGGGAGATGCAACGCGTGCGCAAGGTGCTCATCGCCAATCGCGGCGAGATCGCCGTCCGCGTCGCGCGCGCCTGCCGGGACGCGGGCTACGGCAGCGTCGCCGTCTACGCAGACCCCGACCGCGACGCCCCGCACGTGCGCGCCTGCGACGAGGCGTTCGCGCTGGGCGGATCGACACCCGGTGAGTCGTACCTGTCGATCGAGAAGATCCTTGCGGCGTGCGAGCAGGCCGGCGCCGACGCCGTCCACCCCGGGTACGGGTTCCTGTCCGAGAACGCCGGCTTCGCCCAGGCCGTCCTCGACGCGGGCCTGACGTGGATCGGACCGCCTCCTGCGGCCATCGCGGCGCTGGGCGACAAGACGACCGCCCGGCACATCGCGCTGAAGATCGGCGCCCCCCTCACCCCGGGCACCGCCGACCCGGTGGCCGGGGTCGGGGAGGTGCTGGCCTTCGCCGACGAGTACGGGCTGCCGCTGGCGATCAAGGCGGCCTTCGGCGGTGGCGGCCGCGGCCTGAAGATCGCCCGTACCCGGGAGGAGATCCCGGAGCTGTTCGACTCGGCGGTCCGCGAGGCGGTCGCCGCCTTCGGGCGGGGCGAGTGCTTCGTGGAGCGTTACCTCGACGCGCCGCGGCACGTCGAGACGCAGGTGCTCGCCGACAGCCACGGCAACGTCGTCGTGGTGTCCACCCGCGACTGCTCGCTGCAGCGGCGCTACCAGAAGGTGGTCGAGGAGGCGCCGGCGCCGTTCCTCACCCAGGCACAGCTCGACCAGCTCTACGACGCGTCCAAGAAGATCGTCCGCGAGGCCGGCTACGTCGGCGCCGGCACCTGCGAGTTCCTCGTCGGGCAGGACGGCCTGATCTCGTTCCTGGAGGTCAACACCCGCCTGCAGGTGGAGCACCCGGTGTCCGAGGAGGTCGCGGGCATCGACCTCGTCCGCGAGCAGTTCCGCATCGCCGAGGGCGAGGAGCTCGGGTACCCGGACCCGCCGCTGCGCGGGCACTCGTTCGAGTTCCGGATCAACGGTGAGGACCCCGGTCGCGGCTTCCTGCCCGCCCCCGGCACGGTGACCCGCTTCGTCGCGCCGTCCGGGCCGGGCGTCCGGGTCGACGCGGGGGTGGAGTCCGGCAGCGTCATCGGCGGCCAGTTCGACTCGATGCTCGCCAAGCTGATCGTCACCGGCGCGACCCGCAAGCAGGCGCTGGAGCGCTCGCGGCGCGCGCTGGACGAGATGGTCGTTGAGGGGATGGCGACGATCCTGCCGTTCCACCGCGCGGTGGTGCGGGACCCTGCGTTCACGAGCGAGCCCTTCAGGGTGCACAACCGTTGGATCGAGACCGAGTTCGACAACACCCTCGAGCCGTTCAGCGCTGGTGCGGAGGCCACCGAGGCCGAGCCCCGAGAGACCGTCGTGGTCGAGGTCGGCGGGCGGCGGCTGGAGGTCTCGCTGCCCGCCGGGCTGGGGGCCGTCACGCGCGGCGGGGGCCAGCAGCCGAAGGCCCGGCGGGGGGCCGGCAAGAAGGCGGCCGCGGCCGCGAGCGGGAACGCACTGACCGCACCCATGCAGGGCACGATCGTGAAGGTCGCGGTGGCGGACGGTGCGCCCGTCGCGGCGGGCGACCTGGTCGTGGTGCTCGAGGCGATGAAGATGGAGCAGCCACTGCTCGCGCACAGGGCCGGGACGATCAGCGGCCTCAAGGCGGCGGTCGGAGCCTCGGTCAGCGCCGGCACCGTCCTGTGCGAGATCACGGACTGACCCGGCCAGATCACTCCAGCTGCGGCATGCCCCCCCGCATCGGTCAGAACCCCCCGTCGCTGTGGCAGCGCCAGACTCTGACTGATGGCCGTGGGCGGCGGGGACGGATCGGTGGCGGCGGCCCCCGTACGCGGGTGACATGCTCGGCCGTGTGGCGAGGGGCGACTACCGGCCGGGGCTCGGCGGGCAGGTGCGCTACACGCTCGGCGGCCGACTGACCAGACACGTCGAGTGGGTACGCCATGACCTCACCGACGCCGGCTGGCAGGTGCGGCTGCTGCTCCGTGCGTTCCTGCCCCTGATCCCGGTGGTCGTGGTGGCCGCGCTGCTGCCGCTGCCCATGGCGTACCTGCACGTGATGATGGCGCTGCTCGTCGTCCTGTCGTGGGCGCTGACCATCCCGCCGCTCGTGGAGCCGCTGCGCAACCGGCGGCTGCGCCAGCACGGGATCGAGCCTCCCCCGGAGGCCCAGCCCTACCGCACCTACGGGTGAGCAGCGAGGCCCCCGCGACGGGCTCCTAGGGCTCGTGCAGCATCAGGCGGCGGGCGGCCTCGGTCAGCGACCCCGACAGAGACGGGTAGATCGAGAACGTGTGCGCCACCTGGTCCGCCGTCAGCCCGTTCTGCACCGCCAGCGAGACCGGCAGGATGAGCTCGCTCGCCCGCGGCGCGACCACCACGCCGCCTAGCAGCGAGCCGGTGCCCGGACGGCTGAAGAGCTTCACGAACCCGTCGGTGATCCCCTGCATCTTCGCGCGGGCATTGGTGGCCAGCGGCAGCAGGACCGTGTGCGCCGCGACTTCGCCGCGCTCGACCATGGCCGCGGTGACCCCCACGGTCGCGATCTCGGGGTCGGTGAAGACGTTCGCGCTCACGCTCGCGAGCCGCAGCGGGCCGACCGCCTCCCCGAGGGCGTGCCACATGGCGATCCGGCCCTGCATGGCGGCCACCGACGCGAGCATCAGCACCCCGGTGACGTCGCCAGCCGCGTACACGCCCGGCGCACTCGTCCGGGAGACGCGGTCGGTACGCACGAAGCCGCGCTCGTCGGTGGCGACGCCGGCCGCCTGTAGGTGCAGCCCGGCGGTCTGCGGCACCGAGCCGACGGCGAGCAGGCAGTGCGACCCCTCGACCCGGCGGCCGTCGGTGAGCGTGACGACAACCCCGTCCTCGGTGCGCTCGGCCGCCGCGGCACGGGCGTGGCCGAGCACCTCGATGCCACGCCGGGCGAACACGTCCTGCACGACGGCGGCGGCGTCGGGGTCCTCGCCCGGCAGCACCCGGTCGCGGCTGGAGACCAGCGTGACGCGAGAGCCGAGCGCCCGGTAGGCACCGGCGAACTCGGCCCCGGTCACCCCCGACCCCACGACCACGAGGTGCGGCGGCAGCTCGGGCAGGTCGTAGAGCTGACGCCAGTCGAGGATCCGCTCGCCGTCGACCGGCGCCGAGGGCATCATCCTCGGCGTGGCCCCGGTGGCGACCAGGACGACGTCGGCCCCGACGCCGACCTGCGTCCCGTCGCTGGCCCGGACCAGGAGCCGGTTCGCGCCGGTGAACCGGGCGGCACCCGCGACGAGCGTCACACCCGCGCGGACCAGGCCGCCGGTGATGTCCGCGGACTGGGCCGCCGCGAGGGCGCGCACCCGGGCGTACACCCGCTGCACGTCGAGCTCGACCACGTCCGGCGGGGTGACCGGCGTGGCGTCACCCCAGGTGGCGACGTGCGGCCGGCCGTCCTCGGCGTACAGCCGCACGCCGAGATCGCCGGCCCCGGCCAGGGAGGTCATCAGGTCGGAGGTCGCGATCAGCGTCTTGGACGGGACGCAGTCGGTGAGCACGCAGGCGCCGCCGATGCCGTCGCGGTCGACGAGGGTGACCTCGGCGCCGAGCTGGGCGGCGACCAGGGCCGCCTCGTAGCCCGCCGGCCCACCCCCGACGATCGCGACGCTGGTCATGCGCGGCCGGTCGGGGCACTCGTCACGCCGTCGAGTCTCCCATCGGGGCCGCTAGGCTCGGTGCCCGTGCAGCCAGAGGCCATGACCTACGCCGCGTACGGCAGCAACATGGACCCGGCCCAGATGCGTCGCCGCTGCCCGCACTCCCCCGTTCGCGGGCAGGCGTGGCTGGCCGGCTGGCGGTTGACGTTCGGCGGCGAGGACCTCGGCTGGGAGGGCGCGCTGCCGACGTTGGTCGAAGACCTGACCGCCACCACCTTCGTGTTGCTGTACGACGTCAGCGAAGCCGACGCCGTCGCGCTCGACCAGTGGGAGGGTGCGGACCTCGGCCTCTACTCACGGCTGAAGGTGCGGGTTTCCTCGCTCGAGAGCGACCTCCTGGTGTGGACGTACGTGCTGCTCGGCTACGAGGGCGGGCTGCCCTCGCCGCGTCAGCTCGGGCTGATCGCCGACGCCGCGGAGACGGCCGGGGCGCCCGCGGACTACGTGACCGACCTGCGGAACCGCCCCTCGCGGTCCGTGGGTCCGTGATCTGCGCCCTCCCCTCCCCCTTCCCGCCGAGATGCGGCGTGTTCACCGCGACACGCCGCGGCGTGCGTACATTTGCCACATCTCGAGGGGGCAGTCACGCGGCGGCACTCGGCCGGCAGAGCAGCGACGTGACCTCTGCGGCGATGGCGACGGGCCGGTCGCGTACGGACTCCGCGGTGTACGCCCGCAGCTCCCAGCCGGCAGCGCGCAGCCATGACCAGCGTCGGCGGTCGCGCTCGAACGTGCCGCGCTCGGTGTGCGGACCGAAGCCGTCGTACTCGACGACGAGCCGTTCGCGTGGCCAGCACAGATCCGCGACGACGAGCGCTGAACCACAGCGGATCCGGTGCTGGAGCCGGGGCTCCGACACCCCACCCGCGGCGAGCACGAGGCGCAGCCGCGTCTCGCCGGGCGACGCGGCCCCGTACCGGGCGAGATCGACGGCGAACCGGGCGATCGCGATGCCGCGGCCGCTGGGGGTGGCGGCGAGGCGGGCACGCAGGTGCTGATGTTCGACAGCCTCCGCCCACAACAGCGCGTCCAGCAGCACGACCGCCTCCACGACTCCGCGACGGCGGACACTGCGGGCGAGATCGATCGCGGTCCGGTACGGATCGGTGACGGCGAAGCCGTGCCGTACCACGACCTGGCTGATCGGCAGCCGGTCGCGGTGCACGACCAGTCCGACCGCGCTGCGGAGTGGAGCGCTCTCCGGGACCGTGACGTGCAGCCGGTCGTCGCCAGGCTCCGCTCCGTGCAGCCGGCCGGCCGTGGCGTGGCTCGCGACCACGTACGGGGCGACCCGGCGGAGGCCCTGGAGGAGCGTCAGCTCGTCGGGGGGCAGCGCCGAGTCGCACCAGACGCCGTGCCAGAGGTGTCGCACCACGCCGGCGCGCTGCAGCAGGCCCAGCCGCCTGGGGGTGACGCCGGCCCGGACGGCCATCTGGTGGGTGAACACGGAGCCGCGCAGCACGGCCGGCAGGTCGTCGTACACCTGCCCACGGTGCACAAAGCAGGCTCTGTGGAGGAGCCGGCCTGTGGACGACCGGCTGGACAGGGACCACCGGCCGGACGACCGGCTGGACGATGCGGCCGGACGACCCCGCGAGATGTGGCAGATGTACGCCCGCCACGGCCCGTCGCGGTGAACTCGCCGCATCTCGGCGAGAGAGAGAGGTTGGGGGGGCCGTTAGAGGGCGGTGCGGGCGGTCTCGGCGAGCACGGCGGCGCCGAGGTCGAGGGCGCGTTCGTCCAGGTCGAACGTCGGCTGGTGGAGGTCGTGCCGCGGCCCACCGGGGGTGTGCACGCCCAGCCGCGCCATCGCCCCGGGTACGCGCGCCAGCAGCCAGCCGAAATCCTCGCCGCCGAGGGACTGCGCGGTGTCCACCGCCGTGCCGGAGCCGTCCACCGTATCGGCGGCCCGGGCAACCACCGCGGCGGACGCCGGGTCGTTCACCACCGGCGGCACACCCTGGACGTACCCCACCTCGGCGTGCGCACCGTAGGCGAGGGCGAGCGCCTCGACGGCCGAGGTCACGACCTTCTCGGCCGCCCCCCAGGCCTCGGGGTCGAGGCAGCGCACGGTCGCGCGGGCCAGGCCGGTGCGCGGGATCGCGTTCACCGCGACCCCGGCGCTGATCGAGCCGAAGACGACCGAGAGCGAGGCCCGTGGGTCGACGCGCCGGGACAGCACGGCGGGCAGCTCGGCCACCACGTGGGCCAGCGCACCGACGAGGTCGACGGTGTTGTGCGGCCGCGAGGTGTGCCCGCCCGGACCGGTCAGCGTGACGTCGAGCTGGTCGGCCGCCGCCGTGATCGGCCCCGGCCGGACCCCGACGTGGCCGACGTCGAGCGCAGGGTCGCAGTGCAGCGCGAACGCCGAGACCACCTCGTCGAGCGCCCCCGCCTCCAGGCAGGCCAGCGCCCCGCCGGGCATGACCTCCTCAGCGGGCTGGAACAGCAGCCGCACCCCGGCCGACGCCGGATCCGACACCAGCAGGCGCGCGGCGCCGATCAGCACGGCCGTGTGCGCGTCGTGACCGCAGGCGTGGCAGACGTTCTCGACCGTGGAGGCGTACGCGGCACCCGACAGGTCGGGCAGCGGCAGCGCGTCGAGATCGGCGCGCAGCAGCACGTACGGCGGCGCGCCGAGGTCGCACACCGCACCGGTGCCCGCGCCCAACACCCGCGGCGCGAGACCGAGGGCGCGGAGCTCGGCTACCACCAGCTCCGTCGTCCGCTGCTCGCCCCAGCCCAGCTCGGGGAACGCGTGCAGCTCCCGGCGGATCTCGACGAGCGACCTCACGGCCGGCCGGCCGCGAACTCGGCCACCAGCCCGGAGACGACGTCACGCAGCGAGCCGCCCGCGGCCACCACCGCCCGCTGCCGCTGGTAGGAGGCGCCGGCCGCCAGCACGTCGGCCACGCTCGCGAGCTGCTCGGTGCAGCCGAGTCGACCGGCCACCGGCATCAGCTCGGCGACCAGCCCCTCGAGCTCGGTGCGCAGCGGCGCGGTCGACCCCCGCTCGTCGGTGATGATCTGCGCCTCCAGGCCGTACCGGGCGGCGCGCCACTTGTTCTCCCGCACGATCCAGCGGCTCGGCGTCGGCAGGGTATAGCCGCGGTCCAGCTGGGTGTCGAGCGTCTCGACCAGGCACTGCGCGAGCGCCGCGACCATCCCCACCTCGGTCAGCGTCGGCAGCCCGTCGCAGATGCGCAGCTCGACGGTGCCGAAGACCGGGTGCGGGCGGATGTCCCACCAGACCTCCTTGATCGACTCGATGGTGCCGCTCGCCAGCAGCGTCTCCATGAAGCTCTCGAACTGCTCCCAACCCGCAAGCTGGTACGGCAGGCCCGCCGTCGGCAGCCCCTCGAACACCTTCGAGCGCGCCGAGGCGAGCCCGGTGTCGGTGCCCATCCAGAACGGCGAGGAGGCCGACAGCGCCAGGAAGTGCGGGATGTACGCCGAGAGTGCGTTCACGATCGGGATCGCCTTCTCCGCCCCGCGTACGCCGACATGCACGTGGACGCCGAAGATCTGCAGCCGCCGCGCCAGCCACTGCATGTTTTCGATCAGCGCGGCGTACCGCGGGTTCGGGCTGATCTGTTGGGTGGCCCAGTCGGTGGTGGGATGCGTGCCGCTGCACATCAGGTCCAGCCCGAGCGGCGTGGCGACCGTGCGGACCTCCTCGACGGTGCCGGCCAGGTCGGCCATTGCCTCCGGAACGGTGCGGCAGATGCCGGTGATCACCTCGATGCAGGACTCGAGGAGCTCGAACTTGGCCTTCGGGTGCTCACCGCCGAAGGGTTCGCCCAGCACGCCCAGGACCTTCGAGGCGCCGGACGTCAGCTCGCCGGTGACCGCGTCGACCAGCTGCAGCTCCCACTCGATGCCGAGCGACGTGCCGTCGCTGGGACTGAAGTCGATCTGCACCAGCGGAGCGTACGGCGCTAGAAGGCGTCGGCGGGCCGGTAGACGCCCCAGGCCACCCGGAGCACGTCGCAGACCTCGCCGACGGTGGCGCGTGCCCGCAGGGCCTCGCGCATCGGGTACAGCACGTTCTGCGCACCGGCAGCCGCCGCTGCCAGCGCGCCGAGGTGCTCGTCGACGACGGCCTGGTCGCGAGCGGCGCGCAGGGCGGCGAGGCGCTCGCACTGCTCGGCCTCGATCGCCGGGTTCACCCGCAGCGGCTCGTACCGCTCCTCGGCGGCACTGACGAAGCGGTTCTGCCCGACCACGGTCCGGCTGCCATCCTCGATGCCGAGGGCCACCGCGTACGCGGCGGACTCGATCTCACCCTTCTGGTAGCCGACCTCGATCGCCGCCACGGCGCCGCCGCGCTTCTCGACCTCGGCCATCAGGCTGCGCGCCTCGGCCTCCAGCGCGTCGGTCATCGCCTCGACCGCGTACGAGCCGGCGAAGGGGTCCACGGTGCCCGTCACGTCGGTCTCGTAGGCCAGCACCTGCTGCGTACGCAGGGCGAGCGTGGCCGCCTTGACGGTCGGCAGCGCGATCGCCTCGTCGTAGGAGTTGGTGTGCAGGCTCTGGGTGCCGCCGAGGACCGCCGCCAGCCCCTGGATGGCCACCCGGACGAGGTTGACCTCGGGCTGCTGCGCGGTCAGCTGCACGCCCGCGGTCTGGGTGTGGAACCGCAACATCAGCGACTTCGGGTCCTTCGCCCCGAACTCCTCGGCCATCACCTGGGCCCAGATCCGCCGCGCCGCCCGGAACTTGGCGACCTCCTCGAGCAGGGTCGTCCGCGCGACGAAGAAGAACGCCAGGCGCGGACCGAAGTCGTCGACGTCCTGGCCGGTGGCCAGCGCGGCCCGGACGTACTCGATGCCGTCGGCCAGCGTGAACGCGACCTCCTGCGCGGGCGTCGCCCCGGCCTCGGCCATGTGGTAGCCGGAGATCGAGATGGTGTTCCACTTCGGCAGCTCGGCGCGGCAGTAGCTGAAGATGTCGGTGATCAACCGCAGCGAGTGACCGGGGGGGTAGATGTACGTGCCGCGGGCGATGTACTCCTTGAGCACGTCGTTCTGGATCGTCCCGGTGAGCCGGTCGGCGGAGATGCCGGCCTCCTCCGCGGTGAGCTGGTAGAGCAGCAGCAGCACCGCGGCCGGCGCGTTGATGGTCATCGACGTGGAGACCTCGTCGAGCGGGATCTGGTCGAAGAGCAGCTTCATGTCGTCGATCGAGTCGATCGCGACCCCGACCTTGCCGACCTCGCCGTGGGCCAGCGGGGCGTCCGAGTCCATGCCCATCTGCGTGGGCAGGTCGAACGCCACCGACAGACCGCCGGTGCCCTGCGCGACGAGGTGCCGGTAGCGCTCGTTCGACTCCTTCGCCGTGCCGAAGCCGGCGTACTGGCGCATCGTCCAGGGCCGGCCGGTGTACATCGAGGGATAGACACCGCGGGTGTACGGCGGTCGGCCGGGCTCGCCGAGGCGGTCGGCCAGGCCGGGGGCCACGTCGTCCGGACCGTAGACAGGCTTGATGGGCAGGCCCGACTCGGTGACTCGCTCGGTCATGCCGGCTCGTCGCCCGGCCAGGCGCCACTCCAGCGGGCGAACGCGACGGCACCGGCGCGGTCGACACCGTTCTTCACCGCGGCGAAGATCGCGCCCTGCAGGGCGGACGCGAGCACGATCTCCTGCCACCGCGCGTCGCGGGTGCGGGCCGTCGGCGCCTCGGGGTGACCGGGCAGCCGGGTCCAGACCCGCTCGAAGATGCTGCTCGCGATCGACCCGGCGACCAGCCCCGCGACGATGCCGACCGGCGCGTACGCGAGCTTCGCGGCCTTGCTCATGAGCTCCTCCTCGCGCGGGTGACCTTCAGTGCCACCAGGGCCAGGACGGCGACAGCCGCGGCGGCCACCTGCGGTCGGTTGGCCGGGTCCGCCGCGTATGCCCTGAGCCGGGCCATCCCGCCCTTGGCCCGGGTCTTCACGTCCAGCTTGGCTGACAGGGCGTCGACGGTCTCCTCGAGCTGCACCCTGGTCGCGACGATGTCGGCGCGGATCTGCTCGGGCGTCCGGGCCTTCTCGGCGGCGTCGGAGCCGTCGGGCGGAGGCGGGGTCACGGCTTCACCTGCTTGACGATGCCGAGGTCGGTCTTGAGCCCGTCGAGCGCTTCCTTCGGCACCGGCGGCGAGCCCCGCTTCAGCAGCCGCAGGCCGCGGAGGGCGAGGACGGCGGCCAGCAGGATGAAGACGCCCCCCATGATCAGCGCGGCGAGCCAGCTGGCGAACACCAGCGCGAGCCCCAGCCCGCCGGCGACAAGCAGCGCCACGAGCGCCGCGAACCCGAGCAGGCCCGCGGCGCCGAGCATCGCCCCGCCGACCGCGAGCTTGCCGGCCTTGGTCTTGACGTCGGCCGTGGCCAGCGCGATCTCGTCCTTGACCAGCCGCGACACCTGCTCGCTCATCGCGGCCGCGAGCTGGCCGCTCGTGCGGGGATCGGTGGGACTGGGCGCCCCGGCCTCCGACGTCACGGGCAGAGCCATTCGTACCTCCTCGTGGTGGAACGGTCCGGTGGGTCTGCCCGATGATCCCGCACGCACACGGGCCCGCTCAGGCCGGGCGGCGGGACGGGTCGCGGATCGTCAGCGCGGCCGCGAGGGCCGCGCCGATGCACAAGGCTGCGGCGATGGTCATCGCGATCCGGAAGCCGGCAGCCAGCAGCACCGGGTGCAGGTAGGCCTCCCCACCGATCCCGGCGGCCGCCGGCAGCACCGCCACCGCCAGTAGCCCCGCCACCCGGGCGACGTCGTTGTTGACGGCCGAAGCGACCCCCACGTGCTCCGCCGGCGCCGCCGCGAGGGCCGTCGCGGTGAGCGGCGCGACCACGAGAACCAGCCCGACGGCGAACACCACGACCGCCGGCAGCACGTCGGTGAGGTAGTCGGCGCGGACCCCGACCCGGCGCAGCAGCAGCAGGCCGGCAGCTACCAGCAAGGGTCCGACGGTCATCTGCACCCGCGGCCCGATGCGGGTGGCGAGGGCACCGGACCTCGCCGCGAACAGCAGCATGAGCACCGTGACCGGCAGTAGCGCGGCACCGGCCAGCAGCGGCGAGAAACCGGCCGCGGACTGCAGCTCGACCGGCAGCAGGAAGAGCATCCCGCTCAACGCCCCGTACAGGGCGAAGGTCACGAGGTTGGCCCCGGTGAACTGCCGATCGGCGAAGATGCCGGGTGGCAGCATCGGCCGGCGGCTCCGATGTTCGACCAGCACGAACAGCGCCAGCACCGCGACGCCGGCGACCGTCACGTACCAGACGGTCTCGATGAGCCCGTAGGTCAGCAGCCCCAGACCGCCTGCGGCACAGACGGTTCCGCCCACATCGACGTGCCGTTCGGCGTGCTCGGCACGGGACTCGGGCACGTACCGGAGCGCCACCAGGATGACGAGCAGGGCGAGCGGTGGGTTGATCAGGAACACCAGCCGCCACGAGCCGACGCGCAGCAGCAGGCCACCGACCAGCGGTCCCAGCGCACCCGCGACCCCGCCCAGTCCCGTCCAGGCCCCGATGGCCTTGGCCCGCTCGTCCGGCGCGAAGCACGCCTGCAGGATCGCCAGCGACCCCGGCGTCAGCAGGGCGCCGCCGGCCCCCTGGACGAGCCGGGCGACCACGAGCGAGGGCTCGCCCGGTGCGACGCCGCAGCCGAGCGAGGCGCCCGCGAACAGCGCGGTGCCGATGCAGAAGACCTTCCGTCGGCCGTACGCATCCCCGAGCGCGCCGCCGGTCAGCAGCAGCGCGGCCAGGGTCAGCGTGTACGAGGTCACGATCCACTGCAGACTGCGGACGCCGACGTGCAGGTCGGTGCCGATGCGCGGCAGCGCCAGGTTGACGACCGTCGCGTCGAGCTGCGCGATGCCCGAGCCGAGGATCGTCGCGAACAGCACCCACCGGCCGCGGCCGCTGGCCACACGCAGGCCCGGCATGGCGGCCATCATGACCGGGCGGGGCCGGGAGTCCGAGCGACCGCGACTAGGGCCGCTCCAGCCGTACCCGCCGGCTGGAGCCGAGCCAGCCGCGGAGGCCGAGCCACAGCACGCCGAGGTTCAGGGTGAGCGCGACGCCGGCCAGCACGTAGTGCACGACGTGGAACCCGGTGCCGTGGCTGGGCAGGTGGTCATGGGCGACGTTGCGCAGCAGCGTGATCCAGACGAACGCCGTGAACACGCCCACGAGCAGGAGGAAGCCGGAGGCCCGGCGGGACAACCGCATCGGCGCAGTCTCGCAGGATGCGATCCGCCGCCGGGCTCGGTAGTGTCCCCGCAGATGTGGGCCAACCTGCACGCCCTCCCGACCCTGGGTCGGGCCCTGGCGGCGGTGGCACTGGTGGCGGCGGGTGTCGGCGGCGCAGGGCCGGCCGTCGCGGGGACCTCGCCGCGCGAGACGGTCGGCGGCGGGCAGCTTGCCACCACCGGCACCGTCGTGAACCCCGTTGCGGGGGTGCCGGCCCTGCCGCCGGTGAGCGCCGCGGCGTGGTTGGTGGCCGACCTCGACACCGGTCAGGTGCTGGCGGCGGCCGATCCGCACGGGCAGTTCGCGCCTGCCAGCACGCTGAAGATCCTCACCGCCCTCACGGTCATCCCACGCCTGACTCCGACCGCCCAGGTGCTGGCCACCGCCGCGGAGGCTTCCGTCGACGGGACCCGCGTCGGCATCGTGCCCGGGCATCGCTACACCGTGTCCACGCTGCTGCAGGGGATGCTGCTGGACTCGGGCAACGACGCCGCGACCGCACTCGCCGTGCAGGCCGGGGGCCTGGCGCCGACGATCAAGGCGATGAACGACGAGGCCCGATCCCTCCAGGCGTACGACACCACCGCGCGGACCGTCGACGGCCTGGATGCGGCCGGGCAGTTCTCCTCCGCGTACGACCTCGCCCTGTTTGCCCGGGCCGCACTGGCCCTGCCCAGCTTCCGCACCGACGTCGGCACCCAGCGCGTCGAGTTCGCCGGGGCGGGCGTGCCGCCGTTCCAGATCAGCAACCACAACCCGCTGCTGGGCGCGGTTCCGGGCGTGTACGGGGTGAAGAACGGCTACACCACCGCGGCCCGCGCCTCGTACGTCGGCGCCGCCCGCCGAGGCGGCCACGACCTCGTCGTCGTGGTGATGCGTACGGTCCCGGACTTCGTGCCGGAGTCGACGGCACTGTTCGACTGGGGCTTCGCCGCGGACGGGAGGGTGACGCCCGTCGGCAGCCTGGTGGGCCCGCAGCAGACGCCGGTGCTCGCTCCGGAGGCGGTGACCGAGCAACGCGGGGCAGCGGTGTCCGCGCCGTTGCCCGGTGGCGGACGCACGCACGCCACGTGGCTGCTCGACGGTGGGCTCGCCGGTGGCGTGGTGGTCCTGTTTGCCGGCCGGCTGGCGCAGGTTCGTCGCCGGCGATCCGTCGTCCGGCACCGGCACCGCCGGAAGCCCGGCGCCTGACATCACCCGCGCCGCGGCGATGCCGACGGACCGTCCGTCAACGGGACTTCGGGACGACCGTTCGCAGCGCGCGAACACCGACCACGACCGCGACCCCGCACAGGGCACCGAACGCGGCCGTCCCGGCGCCGCGGGCCAGGCGCTCGTGTGGCACCACCGCCGTCGCTGCCGGCAGGTCGAGCGTGGGGACGCCGGCCGGTTCGAGGGCGGTCGCCGACGGCGGAGCGTCCGGGGTGTACGGGGCCGTCACCGCCCACGCGGCCGCGAAGACGAACAGCTGCGCGACGAGGTTGGTCCAGACCAGCAGGCCGATGACCGTCGCGAACACGCCGTAGAGCGGGTTGTGCGTGGTCCGGGTCAGATACTCCGAACCGAAGGTCTTGAGGATCTCGAAGCCGATCGCCGCGAACAGCGCGCCGTCGAGGGTGTCGCGCAGCCGGGCCCGCGTCTGTGGCAGCAGCCGGAAGGCTGCCCCGAACAGCAGCACGTCCCCCCCGACGGCGATGGCGATGGCCGCTGCGCGCAGCAGCACCTCCGAGGCACCTCCGTCGGGGAGCGACGAGTGCCGCACGATCGTGGTGGCCGCCGACGTACCGGCTGCGGTGAGCGCAAACGAGAGCAGCAGCGCCACGCCGAGTGTCACCAGCGTGAGCACGTCCCGGCCACGAGCGAGAAAGAAGTTGCCCGCACTGCGGGGGAGCCGCCAGAGGCTCCGCAGGGCCGAACGCAGCGTGCTGATCAACCCTAGGCCCGACAGCAGCAGTCCCACCAGCCCGACCACGCCGGTGGAGGTTCGGTTGTCGGCGATCGAGCTGACGTCGATCTGACCCTTGCCGGTCCCGACGAGACCGGGGAAGTACCCGCTGATGGCCTTGGTGATCTGCGTTTGGGCATGTGCGTCGTAGTGGGCGACGTAGCCGGCGATGGACAGCGCCAGGGCGACGAGCGGGAAGAACGCCAGGAACCCCGGCAGCGTGATCGTGCTGACCAGGCGACTTCCGTTCCCCCCCGAGTAGCGGCTGGCCGCCTGGAAGACGTGGTCGACCAGCGGCCGGCGGCGGCGCAGCGCAGCGAGCAACGCCTTCACCCAGGCGATCAGCGCCTTGATCCGGCTCACCCGCGCCGCCCTACCCACCGCACCGGATCACGTCACCAGCCTTCGGGAGCGGCGACCGGCCCGGGCGTGCCATGCCCGAAGGGGAAGTCCCGCTGTGGCCGCCACACCCGTCGGTCGTCCTGTTCGAAGAGCTGGAAGCCCCAGGCGCGGAAGGCGGCGTCGTAGCCGGCGAGCTCCCGCGCACCCCGCTCCAGTGCCTCGTCGGGCACGTCCTGCGCCACCGTCACGTGCGGGTGGAACGGAAACGTCAGCGCACGGGCGAGCGGGCCGCTCCGCACCGCCTCCGCGAGCAGCTCGCACTCGCTGATCCCCTGCACCAGCGGCACGAACACGACCGGCGACACCGGCCGGAAGGTCGCGATCCCACGCAGGTGCACCCGGAACGGCGCGGCACCGGCGGCGACCCGCCGCAGGTGCTCCTCGACGTCGGCCATCCGCTCGTCCCGGACCGCCGTCGGCGGCAGCAGCGTGACGTGCGGCACGATCCGCGCGGCGCTCGGGTCGCCGAGGCGCTCCCGCCAGGCCTGCAGCTCGGTCGCGACCGGCTCGGGCAGCC
This sequence comes from uncultured bacterium, assembly GCA_964245825.1. Taxonomy (GTDB): domain Bacteria; phylum Actinomycetota; class Actinomycetes; order Mycobacteriales; family CAJCIY01; genus CAJCIY01. The sequence continues at coordinate 106,153 of CAXTNT010000007.1, forward strand.
CGAGCGCGACGCCGATGTCGCGCCGGCTCACCCGGCCGGCCAGTGCGAGAGGCCGGCGGGCGGCAGGAAACCCATCGCGTCGTACGCCCGGGCGAGCGTGTCGCGGGCCACCGTGCGCGCCCGGTCCGCGCCGTCGGCCAGGACGGCGTGCAGTCGGGCCGGCTCCGCCAACAGCGCCGCGTACCGGTCCTGCACGGGTTCGAGCTCGGCGACGACGGCATCGGCGACAGCGGCCTTGAGGTCGCCGTAACCGCAGCCGTCGAAGTGTTTCTCCAGTGCCTCGAGGCTCTGACCGGACACGGCGCCCAGGATCCCGAGCAGGTTGGTGACGCCGGGCTTGTCCGGCGCGGCGCGGACCTCTCGGCCGGTGTCCGTCACCGCGCTGCGGATCTTCTTGCGGATCGCCGCGGGGGGGTCCATCACCAGCACGGTGCCGGCGGCCGGCAGCGACTTGCTCATCTTGCGGGTGGGGTCCTGCAGGTCGGCGATCCGGGCGGTCGCGGCCAGCATCGTCGCGCGGGGGACCGTGAAGACCCGGCCGAAGCGGGTGTTGAAGCGCTGGGCGAGGTCGCGGGTCAGCTCTACGTGCTGCGCCTGATCGCCGCCGACCGGCACCTGGTCGGCCCGGTACAGCAGGATGTCGGCCGCCTGCAGGATCGGGTAGTTGAACAGCCCCACCGTCGCCGCCCCGAGGTCTGAGCGCGCCGCCTTGTCCTTGAACTGGGTCATCCGGCTCGCCTCGCCGTAGCCGGTGATGCAGCCGAGCACCCAGCCGAGCTGGGCGTGCTCGGGGACGTGCGACTGCACGAAGATCGTGGCCCGGTCCGGGTCGAGCCCGACCGCGATCAGCTCGGCGGCCGCCTCCAGCGTGCGGCGGCGCAGGACGGTCGGGTCGTGGCCGACCGTGACGGCGTGCAGGTCGGGGACGAAGAAGTACGGGTCGTGGTCGTCCTGCAACGCCACCCAGCGCTTGACCGCACCCAGGTAGTTGCCCAGGTGGGAGCCGGCGCCGGTCGGCTGGATGCCCGACAGCACCCGCGGCCGGGTGGTGAGCTCACTCATGCCAGGAGTCTCCCAGGAGGTTCAGCCGTCGCTGGTCGCCGGGGGGACCGCCGCCTCGGCGACGCGAGAGACCCGCAGCCGCTCGACCCGACGGCCGTCGACCTTGGTGACGGTGAGCCGCGCCTCGCCGGCCACGACGGCGGCACCGACCTTCGGGACCTGGCCCAGCCGCGCGACGACGTAGCCGGCGGCGGTCTCGTAGTGGCCGCCGGGCAGCTCCACCCCCGTCGCTTCGGCGAAGTCCTCGAGGTTGAGCAGCCCGTCGACCTCCAGGTCGCCGCCGCGCAGGGTCCGCGCGGCCCGGTCGTTGGCGTCGTACTCGTCGTGGATCTCGCCGACGACCTCCTCGATCAGATCCTCGAGGGTGACGATCCCGGCGGTGCCGCCGTACTCGTCCACGACGATCGCGAGGTGGTGGCCCTCGCGGCGCAGCTCGGACATCGCCGGCAGCACGGTCTTGGTCGCGGGCAGCAGCTTCACCGGCCGGCTGACGTCGCCCACCTTGAGCGGGCGGCTGCCGGGCTTGACCGCGTACAGGTCACGGACGTGGACGAAGCCGATCACGTCGTCGTAGGAGTCGCGGCAGACCGGGTAGCGAGAGTGGGGCTGGCCCAGCACCTGCTTCGCGGCGCGGCTCGCCAGCTGGCCGGCGTCGAGGAACTCCACCTCCGTACGCGGCACCATCACCTCGCGGACGGTCCGCTCGCCGGCCGCGAAGATGTCGTCGATGAGCCGGCGTTCGTCGCCGGTGAGCGACTCGTGGGCGGCGACCAGCCCGCGCAGCTCGTCCTCGGTGATCGACTGGCGGTTGACGTCCGGGTCGCCGCCGAAGAGGCGCACGACCCCGTCGGTCGACACCGAGAGCAGCCAGATCACCGGCCGGGCGATCCGGGCCACCCGCTCCAGCGGGGCGGACAGGAACTGCGCCACCCGCTCGGTCCGCTGCAGCGCCAGCCGCTTCGGTGCCAGCTCGCCGATGACCAGGGTCACGAACGAGATGCTCATCGTCACCGCCAGGAAGCCGAGCACGTCGGCGAGCGTCTTGCCCAGCCCGGCATCGTGCAGCTCGTCGCCCAGCGACGACGACAGGGTCACCGCCCCGTACGCCGAGGACAGCAGCGAGGTGAGGGTGACGCCGATCTGCACAGCCGCCAGGAAGCGGTTCGGGTCCTCGACCAGCCGGGCGACCCGGCGTCCGCCCGGGCTGGCCGCAGCCAACGCGACGACCTGGCTCTCGCGCAGCGAGACCAGGCTGATCTCGGCGGCGACGAAGACGCCCTCGACCAGGATCAGGGCGGCGACGACGAGGACGGAGATCCACGTGCTCACCCGCTGATCACGCTCTTCAATCTAGAGGGCGCGGGGCCGGCTTCAGACCCGCTCGGCGCGGGTCGATCGCGCTCGCGACCTATCGTGGCGATCTGGCCCGTGCCTGACAGGCAGCCGCCGGCACCCGAGAGGCAGCGCATGACGAGCGAGGTGACCGGGCTGACCTGGCTGGTCGAGCGCTTCGCCCGCTCCGTTCCTGGGCTGAGCCAGGCTGTCGTGGTCTCCGCGGACGGGCTGCTGCTCGCCTCCGCGGGCGGCCTGGACCGGGACCACGCCGAGCAGCTGGCCGCGATTGCGTCGGGCCTGGCCAGCATGACGATCGCCGCGGCGACGCACCTGCAGGGCGGCGACGTCCGCCACCTGCTCGTCGAGACCCAGGGCGGCCTGCTGCTGGTGATGCAGGTCAGCGACGGCTCGAGCCTCGCGGTCCTCGCCGACCGCGGTGCCGACGTCGGCCTGCTGGGCTACGAGATGGCGCTGCTGGTCACGCGGATCGGTGCCGCGCTGACGCCCCGGCTGCGCAGCCAGATGCGCGCCGCACTGGACGCCTGACCGGGCCGGTCAGATCAGGCCGAGGGCCCGCACCGCGTCGCGCTCCTCGGTGAGCTCCCGGGCCGAGGCGTCGATCCGCTCGCGCGAGAAGTCGTTGATGCCGACGCCTTCGATGATCTCCCACCGACCGTCGACGGCCCGGCAGGGGAACGAGCTGATGATCCCCTCGGGGACGCCGTACGAGCCGTCGCTCGGCAGTGAGCAGGAAGTCCAGTCCGTGCCGTTGACCCAGTCGTAGACGTGGTCGACGGCAGCATTGGCCGCGGACGCCGCCGACGACGCGCCGCGCGCGTCGATGATCGCCGCGCCGCGCTTGGCCACGGTCGGGATGAAGGTCCCGGTGAGCCACGACTCCTCGACCAGCTCCGCCGCCGGCTTGCCGTGCACCTGGGCGGTATACAGGTCGGGGTACTGCGTCGCCGAGTGGTTGCCCCAGATCGTCATCCGGTCGATGTCGGTGACCGCCACCTCGAGCTTCGCCGCGAGCTGCGCGAGCGCCCGGTTGTGGTCGAGGCGGGTCATCGCGGTGAAGCGGTCCGCGGGCACGTCCGGGGCGTGCGAAGAGGCGATGAGGGCGTTGGTGTTGGCGGGATTGCCCACCACGAGCACCTTCACGTCGCTGGCCGCGCCGGCGTTGATGGCCTTGCCCTGGGGGGCGAAGATGCCGCCGTTCGCCTCGAGCAGGTCGCCGCGCTCCATGCCCGCGGTCCGCGGCCGCGCGCCGACGAGCAGGGCGACGTTCACCCCGTCGAAGGCCTTGGTGGCGTCGTCGGTGATGTCGATCCCGGCGAGCAGCGGGAACGCGCAGTCGTCCAGCTCCATGGCCGTGCCCTCGGCCGCCTTGAGCGCCGGGGTGATCTCCAGCAGGGAGAGCCGTACCGGCGTGTCCGGGCCGAGCAGCTGGCCGGAGGCGATCCGGAAGAGCAGCGCGTACCCGATCTGACCGGCAGCGCCGGTGAGGGTGACCCGGACCGGCGGGGCCTTGGCGGCAGGGGACATGGGGGGCTCCAGCTCTCTCGACGTCGAGGTACGTGCGCTGACGCCACCATACCGAGCGGTCAGGGCAGGCTGAGGGCGGCGACGAGCAGCACCGCCGCTGCCACGGTCAGGAACAGCACGTCGAGCCACCGGGAGCGGACGACGAGGGTGCCCAGGCTCACTGCCGGCAGGCAGGCCCGCAGCACCGACGACGCGGCCAGCACCACCCCGACGGTCAGCATCCCAGGCCGCCAGGCGCCTGCGGCGGCGGCGGCGAGCCCACCCAGCAGGACCGCCACGAGCACCCGGCCCAGCCATCGCGAACCCCGGCTCGAGGCGGCTGCCGGCGGCGAGGACATGCAGGGATGCAACCACGACGCGGCCCGTTCTCAGCCGCGGCACGGTTTGGCGGCGCGGCGGATTTGGGTACCGCACAGGAAGCGGGCACGACGTCCGGATGAACTCCAGGAGCCGGGGGTACGCAGTGCGAGCCGAGGACACCACGTCGCCCGCCCTCGTGGTCGATGCGGGCATCCCGGTGCCGCTCACGGCCGCGGTCACGACGGTCGGCCGCGGCCCGGGCGTCGACGTCGTCCTCGACGACCCCACCGTGAGCCGGTTGCACGCCGAACTCGTCCGGCGCGGCCCCTACGTCTATGTCTCCGACATGGGCCTGTCCCGCAACGGAACGCTCGTCAACGGACGTCCGGTGGCGCGCGCGGTCCTCGGCCCGCACGACATCGTGACCTTCGGTGCCGTGCGCGCGCACCTGGTCGGCATCCCCGACGACCCCCGGCCGGAGGAGACCCGGGAACTCGGGTCGCGGGGGGTCCCGCCGGAGCTGACCCGCCGGGAGCGCGACGTCCTGAGCGCGTTGTGCCGGCCGGCCCTGGACCAGGCCGCCTTCACGACGCCGGCGTCCACACGGGAGATCGCGCGTCAGCTGCTCGTGACCGAGGCCGCGGTGAAGCAGCACCTGCTGCGGCTCTACCAGAAGTTCGGCATCCCGGAAGGGATCAACCGTCGAACGCGGCTGGCCAACGAGGTCATCGCCGCCGGGCTCGTGCAGCCGCCGCGCGACCCGGACGCGATCGCCGGCTGATCAGCCGCGCTCGGCGGCCTCGACGACGTTCGCCAGCAGCCGCGCCCGGGTCATCGGTCCCACCGACCGGGTCTTGGGTGCGAACCAGCCCGCCACCTCGGCGACGTCGTCGAGGACGTCCGGGGCGAGCTTGCCGGCCACGAAGGTGGCGCCGGTCTGCACCACTGCCGCGCCGGGGCACACCATGTCGCGGGTGACGATCCCGGGCGCTCCCGCGGCGACCACCAGGACGTCCGCCGCGAGGGTGTAGGGCCGGATATCGGGCACGCCGGTGTGCACGATCGTCACCGCGGCGTTGGCGTGCTCCTCCTTCAGCGCCAGCAGGTTCGCCAGCGCCTTGCCGACGGTCAGCCCGCGCCCGACGATCACGACGTGCCTTCCGGCGACAGGCACCTGGTAGTACGCGAGCAGGTCCTGGATGCCGGCCGGCGTGCAGGGCCGCGGGCCGCGCACGCCCTGGACGAGCTTGCCGAGGTTCACCGGGTGCAGCCCGTCCACGTCTTTGTCCGGGTCTACCCGCAGCAGCGCGGCCTCGAAGTCCAGGTGCCTGGGGAAGGGATACTGCATCAGGTACGCGTGCACCGCCGGGTCGGCGTTCATCCGGTCGACGACGGCATCGACGTCGGCCTGGCTGGCCTCCGCGGGCAGCTGCTCGTGGACGCTGGTGATGCCCAGCTCGGCGCAGTTCTCGTGCTTCATCCGGACGTACATCGCGCTGCCCGGGTCGTCGCCGACGAGCACCGTGCCCAGACCCGGGGTGACCCCGCGGGCGGCGAGAGCCGCGATCCGTACCCGGAGGTCGGCCTTGACCTCCGCCAGCACGGGCTCGCCCGCCAGGATGGTCGCCGTCATGCCGGGATCGTCCCAGAGTCCCGCGGGCCCCGGCCGGCGCAGGTCAGCGTTGGACCGCCGGCACGCGGCGGGCGACCCGCCCGGTCTGCGACGCGAGGGCCACCGCGGCCAGCCCGAGCGCGCCGCCCGCGCTGCACACCCCGCCCCAGCCGAAGGCCGACCACAGCACCGAGCCGAGGGCGGAACCAGCCGCCCCGCCGAGGAAGTAGCACGTCATGTATGCCGTGGTGAGCCGGCTGCGGGCCTGCGCGTCGAGGCGGTAGACCTCGCTCTGGTTGGTGATGTGCAGGCCCTGCACGCCGAGGTCGAGCAGGAGCACGCCGGCCAGCAGCCACCCGAGGTGGTGGGCTCCCAGGAGCGTCGGCAGGAACGACACCGCCAGCACGGCGGCGAGCGCCGCAGTCGCCGTGTGCGCGTGGCCGCTGTCCGCCAACCGGCCGGCCCGGCCCGCCGCGAGCGCCCCCACCGCCCCGGCGAGGCCGAACAGCCCGATGGTCGCGACGCCGTAGTGGTACGGGGGACCGGCGAGCAGGAAGGCCAGGCTCGTCCAGAAGACGCTGAACGCCGCAAAGCCGAGGGCGCCGAGCGCGCACCGGAGCCGCAACGTGGCGTGGTCACGCAGCAGGCCGACGACGCTGCGCAGCGCCGCGCCGTAGCGCAGGTCCGCTGCCGGCGCGACGGCGGGCAGCTCGGCCCGCAGCACGACGATGAGCACGACCATCAGGCCGGCCCCGGCGCCGAACACCGCACGCCACCCGAGCCACTGACCGACCAGCCCGGACGCTGTTCGCGCCAGCAGGATCCCCAGCAGCAGACCGGTCATCACCGTGCCGACCACCCGGCCGCGCTCGGCGTCGGCAGCGAGCGTGGCGGCGAAGGGCACCAGCACCTGCGCCACCACGCTGCTCAGACCGGCCAGCAGCAGGAAGGCCCCGAGAACCGGCAGGTCCGGGGACAGGGCGCACCCGAGCATGGCGAGTGCTGCGACCGCCAGGACGGCGACCACCAGCCGGCGGCGTTCCAGCAGGTCGCCGAGGGGCACCACGAACAGCAGCCCCAGCGCGTACCCGGCCTGAGAAAGGGTGATCAGCAGGCCGGCGGTGCCGGCGCCCACCGACAGCCCGCGCGCGATCTCCGCCAGCAGCGGCTGGGCGTAGTAGAGGTTGGCTACCGCCACGCCGCTGGTGGCGGCGAGCACGAGCACGAGGCGGTGGGACAGCACCGGCGTCTCGCCGGGCTGCCGGGCGGGCGTCACCGGGTGGCGATGCCCAGCGCCCGGGCGTCGATGCGTTCAGTGGTAGAAGTGACGTGTCCCACTGAAGTACAGGGTGACGCCGGCAGCGAGCGCGGCGTCGATGGTGAGCTGGTCGCGCACCGAGCCGCCCGGCTCCACGACCGCGGCCACCCCAGCGGCGGCGAGCACCTCGAAGCCGTCGGCGAAGGGGAAGAACGCGTCGCTGGCCGCGACCGATCCTTTGGCCCGGTCACCGGCGCGCTGCGCCGCCAGCTGGGCGGCGTCGACCCGGTTGACCTGACCCATGCCCACGCCCACCGTGGCGCTGTCGTGCGCGAGCAGGATGGCGTTGGACTTCACCGACCGGCACGCCCGCCAGGCGAAGGCCAGGTCGGCCAGCATCGCCGCAGGCGCCGCGTCCCCCGCCTGCAGCGACCAGTTGACGGGGTCGTCACCGGCGGCGTCGATCCGGTCGACCTCCTGCGCCAGCACCCCCCCGGACACCTGTCGGAGCTCGGTGGCGGCACCGGAGCGCAGCGGAGCCGGACAGCGCAGCAGGCGGATGTTCGGCTTGGCGGCCAGCAGTTCCGCGGCACCCTCCTCGAAGTCGGGCGCGACCACGACCTCGGTGAAGATCTCGGCGACCTGCTCGGCCATCGCGAGCGACACCGGCCGGTTCACCGCGATGACCCCGCCGAAGGCCGACGTGGGGTCGCAGGCGTGCGCCTTGCGGTGCGCCTCGGCGACGTCGGCACCGAGCGCGATGCCGCAGGGGTTGGCGTGCTTGACCACGGCCACGCACGGCTCGACGAAGTCGAAGACGGCCCGCCGCGCGGCGTCGGTGTCGACGTAGTTGTTGTACGACATCGCCTTGCCGTGCAGCTGGACCGCCTGCGCGATGCCCGCGGGCACGTCGTGGTCGACGTACAGGCATGCGGCCTGCTGCGGGTTCTCGCCGTAGCGCAGCACCTCGGCCCGCTCCAGGGCCATCCCGACGAACGCCGGCCAGCTGCCCACCTCGCCCGGGGCGAGCGTCCGGGCGCACCACTGGGCGACGGCGACGTCGTAGGACGCGGTGTGGGCGAATGCCTGCGCCGCGAGCTCCCGGCGCGCCGCGAGCTCGAAGCCGCCCTGCTCGAGGGCGGCAAGCACGGCCGGGTACGCGGCCGGCGAGGTGACCACTGCGACCGACGTGTGGTTCTTGGCCGCCGCGCGGACCATCGACGGGCCGCCGATGTCGATCTGCTCGACCGTCGCGTCCTCGGGGGCGCCGGCGGCCACCGTCTCGCGGAACGGGTAGAGGTTGGACACCACCAGCTGGAACGGCTCGATGCCGTGCTCGTCGAGGGTCGCGTTGTGCTCGGGGTTTCGGGCGTCGGCCAGCAGCCCGGCGTGGATGCGGGGGTGCAGCGTCTTGACCCGCCCGTCGAGGATCTCGGGGAACCCGGTCACCTCGGCCAGCGCCGTCACCGGCAGCCCGAGGTCGGCGATGGTGCGCGCGGTGTTGCCGGTCGAGACGATCTCGACACCGGCCCCGGCGAGGCCGCGTACCAGCTCCTCGAGGCCGGTCTTGTCGTAGACGCTGACGAGTGCGCGGCGAATCTGGACGCGGGTCATGCGAGGACGACCTTCCTTCCCTCGAGTCGGTAGCCGTCGCGGACCATCCGGCCGACGGTGTCGACCAGCAGCCGGTGCTCTGCGGCCTTGATGCGGGCGTGCAGGGTCGTGGCGTCGTCGTCGTCGCGCACCGGTACGGCGACCTGGGCCACGACCGGGCCGGTGTCGACGCCCTCGTCGACCAGGAACAGCGTGGCGCCGGTGACCTTCACCGCGTACGCCAGGGCATCCTCCACGGCGTGCATGCCGGGGAACGCGGGGCACAGCGCCGGATGCGTGTTGAGCGTCGGCCAGCGCCGGACGAGATCGCCGCGCAGCAGCTTCAGGAAGCCGGCGAGCACCACCAGGTCGGGCCGGTGGCCGGCGATCCGGCCGGCGAGGGCGTCGTTCCACCCATCCCGGTCGGGGTGGTCGACGACGCGCTCGACGAAGGTCGGCACGCCATGCGCGGCGGCGGTGTCCAGTGCTGGGACGCCGTCGCGGTCTGCCCCCACGGCGACGACGGTGGCGCCGTACGCGGGGTCGGCGCAGGCGGTGAGCAGGGCGGCGAGGTTCGTGCCGACACCCGAGACGAGGACGACGACCCGGGCGCTCACGGTCGGCACCCTACCGACGCGGCCGCCAGCGCCTCCAGGCCCGCAGACCGACCACGAGCAGGCTTCCGACGGCCACCTCGCCGGCGACCGCGAGTCCCAGCTGCCACGGCGACGGGCCACTGACGGTCAGCCGTCCCGGCCCCGCGCTGCCGTCGGCCAGCCAGCCGAGGACGGCCGCGCCGCACCCGGCCACCCCGGCCGTCGCCAGGGCCCGGGCGACCTCGCTGCGCCAGGTGTCCGCGCCGCGCAGCGCACGGAGCCCACCCAGCACGCCGCAGCCGACCGGCACGGCCAGCAGCACCAGCAGCACCGGCGGGAACGGGCCGCTGCGCGGGAGCGCCGCGAGCACCGGCAGCGCCGGCACCGCGCCGAGGTGGGCACCAGCGAGCGACACCGATGTGTGCGCGCCCAGCCCGAAGCCGGGACCGGCCAGGACGCTGGCGCCGTACGCGGTGAGGTGCGGCACGGCGAGCAGGTCCAGCAGCACCAGCCCGACCGCGCCGGAGCTGCCGGGGCGCAGCGCCTTGGCGGTGGCGACGACGTCGGTGTGCGCCGCGGCGATGACGACGAGCGCCAGCAGCAGGCCCGCCCCGAGCAGTGCGGCCAGTGCCCGCCCGGCCGCCGCCAGCACGGCGACCGTTGCCGCGGGCGCCCGCTCGAGCACCTGCGTCGGCACCCCGCGTACCCGCAGGGCCGCCGCGCCGGAGGCCGCCAACGCCAGCACGACGCCGCCCAGAAACGCCTCCGCAGGGACCGGCCGCAGCAGCGGCCCGCGCGCGGCCAGCGCGACCGCGGTGACCACCACCCCGTAGCAGACCGCGAGCGCCGGCATGAACGCGAGCGGCTCGAGGCGGCGGTCGGCCCGCAGCAGGGTGCGCGAGCCGGCGTACAGAAGCGTCGCGGGCAGCACCGTGAGCCCGTAGGGGACGACACCCACCGTGACCGGGCCGACCCGGACACCGGCGTGGTGCGCGGCGGCCCAGAACGTGAGGCCGAGCCGGAGGGTGTCGAGCGTGCCGGCGCCGGACCGGGCGGCGGTCGCCCAGAGCAGCAGCACGACGAGCTCCACGGCGATGAGCCCTACGGCCGTCGTCCGCAGCGCGAGCAGGAGGGCCGGCAGCCAGGCACCACGGTCGCCCTGCAGTTGCGGACGGGGCGCCCGGCGCAGCGGCGCGATCCGCGGTCGCTCCGGGGCCTGGGTCACCCGGCCACGGTGTCAGGCGGCAGCGCCCTCAGCCGCTCCGACACGCTGTCGCGGTCAGCCGGTCAGGTACGCGGTGATCCCGTCGGCGACCCCCAGCGCGGCGCGCTCTCGCCAGGCGGACGAGGTGACCCGGGCGGCGTCGACGGCGTTGCGCATGTTGGCGCACTCGATGAAGACCTTCGGGACGGTCGAGAGGTTCAGGCCGCCGAGGTCGGTCCGCGTCGTATAGCCGGTGCCGCCGCCGAGGTAGTCGGCGTACGGCTCCCCGGTGTCGGTGTGGAACGCGGCGTGCAGGGCGGTGCCGAGCCGGTCCGAGCGCGCGATCATGCCGTCGTTCGGACCCACCGGTCCGGGCAGGATCACCTGGAACCCCGTTCCGCCGGCCGGCCCACCGTCGGCGTGGATCGCCACCGAGGCGTCGGCGTGGGCCTCGTTGCCGATCGCGGCCCGCTGGTTGATGCACGGCCCGTACGGGGTCGACGGCGTCCGGGTGAGGATCACCGTCGCGCCCCGCGCCCGCAGGATCGCCGCCGCCCGCAGCGCCACGTCGTAGGTGAACCGCGACTCGGGGTAGCCGGCGTCGGTCGAGGTACCGATGGCGTCGCAGGGCTTGCGCTCGGTGATCACATCGACGAGCGCGTCGATCTGCGCCAGGTGCTGCAGGTCGTTCGGGTTGTGTCCCGGGTCGAGCACGATGACGCGGCCGGCGAGCGTGGTGACCGCGGCCGGCACCGGGCTCCGGGGCGGCGTCGTCGTCCTTGCCGTCGGTGTGGTCGCGGCCGGTGCGGACGTCGTGGCCCGCGTCGCGGGCGCCGCCGTACGGCTGTGCGAGGAGCAGGCCGCGAGGACCGGCACCAGCAGGGCCGCGCCGATCAGCACGGCGTGCCGGCGCCGCGACGTCACGACCACCAGCAGGGCGTGCTGGCGCCGCGACGTCACCGCGGGAGTTTCTCGCCCGCCGTCGTGATGGCCAGGAAGGCGGCTACGGCCTCGAGCACCGCGATGATGATCGCGAGGTAGAGGCCGATCTGCCGGTCGAGGTGCAGCGAGACGCCACCGCCGTCGACGCTGAAGCCGGTGACGAACTTGAGCACCAGCAGGACGGCCCCGGCGGTGGCGACGAGGAACGTCAGGACGGCGGGGCCGAACCGCGTGCCGACCGTCAGCGTCAGCCCGAGGAAGAGCCGCCCCACCACCATCAGTGCGGCGAGGAAGCACAGCGACAGCCCGAACGAGCCGAAGAACCCGGACGACCAGCCGTCGAAGTTGACGCCGTCGCGCCCGAAGAACCGCACGAAGCCCAGCAGGAAGCACACCGCGCCGGCGAGGACGACGCCGCCGTCGAACATGTCGACCCCACGGCCACCGATCGTCAGCTTCTTGGTCTGCATCGACGTTCTCCCTCGCTCGCGTTCGTTTGCCCCAGGCCGGCTGGCCAACCACGTCCGTTCTCTAGCGCAGGATGCCAGCCATAAGGCGCGCGGTCTCCGACGGGGTCTTGCCCACCTGGACGCCGGCCTTCTCGAGCGCCACCTTCTTCGCCTCGGCTGTGCCGGAGGACCCCGACACGATCGCGCCGGCATGGCCCATGGTCTTGCCCTCGGGCGCGGTGAAACCGGCGACGTAGCCGATGACCGGCTTGGTCACGTGCTCGGCGATGTAGGCCGCAGCCCGCTCCTCGGCGTCGCCGCCGATCTCGCCGATCATGACGATCGCGTCGGTGTCCGGATCGTCCTGGAACGCCTGCAGGCAGTCGATGTGCGTGGTCCCGATGACCGGGTCGCCGCCGATGCCGACGGCCGTGGAGAAGCCGATGTCCCGCAGCTCGTACATCATCTGGTAGGTCAGGGTGCCGGACTTGGAGACCAGGCCGATCCGGCCGGGACGAGGCGCGATGGTGGCCGGGATGATGCCGACGTTGGACTTCCCGGGGCTGATGAGGCCCGGGCAGTTCGGGCCGATGATGCGGGTCTTGCTGCCGGTCGCCAGGGCATGGGCCCAGAACGCGGTGGAGTCGTGCACCGGGATGCCCTCGGTGATCACGACCGCCAGTGGGATGCCCGCGTCGATCGCCTCGAGCACCGAGTCCTTGGCGAAGGCCGGTGGGACGAATCCGACCGTCACGTCGGCGCCGGTCTGCGCCATGGCCTCGGCGACCGAGCCGAAGATCGGGACCGACGTGCCGTCGATGTCGACCGACTGACCGGCCTTGCGCGGGTTGACGCCGCCGACGAGCTGGGTGCCCGACGCCAGCATCCGAGTGGAGTGCTTGATGCCCTCGGAGCCGGTAATGCCCTGGACGATGACCTTGCTGGCCTCGTTGATGAAGATCGACATGCTGGCTCAGTTCCCCTTCGCGGCGAGCTCGGCGGCGAGCTTCGCCGCGCCGTCCATGGTGTCCACCGGGTGCACGATCGCGAGGTTCGCGTCGGCCAGGATCCGCCGGCCCTCCTCAGCGTTGTTGCCGTCCAGGCGTACGACGAGGGGCTTCGTGACATCGCCCAGCATGCCGATCGCCTGCACGATCCCGTTGGCCACCGCGTCGCAGGCCGTGATGCCACCGAAGATGTTGACGAAGACGCTCTTCACGGCCGGGTCGCCGAGGATGATCGACAGCCCGTCGGCCATCACCTGCGCACTGGCGCCGCCGCCGATGTCCAGGAAGTTCGCCGGCTTCTGCCCGCCGAACTCCTCGCCGGCGTACGTCACGACGTCGAGCGTCGACATCACCAGCCCCGCGCCGTTGCCGATGATGCCGACCGCACCGTCGAGCTTCACGTAGTTGAGGTGCTTGGCCTTGGCCGCGGCCTCGAGCGGGTCCTCGGCGCTGGCGTCGGCGAAGCGCGCCCAGTCGTGCCGGAAGGCGGCGTTGTCGTCGAGGGTGACCTTGCCGTCCAGGGCGAGGATCTCGCCGCCGGGAGTCTTCACCAGCGGGTTCACCTCGACCAGCGTCGCGTCCTCGGCGACGAAGGTCTCCCAGAGGTCCACGAGCACCGCCGCGACCTTGTCGCTGACGTCGGCGGGCATGTTCGCCGCCGTCGCGATCTCCCGTGCCTTGGCCAGATCCACGCCCTTGCTCGCGTCGACCGGGATGCGCGCGAGGGCCTCGGGCCGCTCGACCGCCAGCTCCTCGATCTCCATGCCGCCCTCGGCCGAGGCCATCGCCAGGAACGTGCGGTTGGAGCGGTCCAGCAGGTACGACACGTAGTACTCGGTGTCGATGTCGCTGGCCTGGGTGACGAGCACCGTGCCGACGACGTGGCCCTTGATGTCGAGGCCGAGGATGGCCTCGGCCTTCTCCCGCGCCTGCCCCGGGCTGGTGGCGAACTTGACGCCGCCCGCCTTCCCGCGACCACCGACCTTCACCTGCGCCTTGACGACCACGTCGGTGCCGAGCTTCGCGGCCACCGCCTCCGCGCGTGCGGCATCGGTCGCGATCTCCCCGGGGAGCGTCGGCACGCCGTGAGCGGCGAACAGCTCCTTCGCCTGGTACTCGAACAGGTCCACGCCGCTCCTCGATGAGTGAGTGCTGCCGACGGTGGCCTCAGGCCGCCGCAGGCGACCCTACCCACGCGACCTCGGGGCACGACTGCTGTGACGCAGACCACCGCCTCCACGCGTCCTGCCCACCAGTCAGAAGCCGGCGCTCACAACGGCCGACGGCTGTCGGGCTCAGGCCGGGGCAGGCTCGGCAAAGGTCGTGCGTACCCACTCGATGATCGACGTGGTGGTGGAGCCCGGCGTGAAGATCTTGGACACGCCCATCGCCTCGAGCTCGGGGATGTCGTCGGCCGGGATGATGCCGCCGCCGAACACCACGACGTCGTCGGCGTCGCGCTCCTTGAGCAGCTCGATCGTCCGGGCGAACAGCGTCATGTGCGCACCGGACAGGACCGACAGGCCCACCGCGTCCGCGTCCTCCTGGATCACCGTCTCCACGATCTGCTCCGGCGTCTGGTGCAACCCCGTGTAGACCACCTCGACGCCGGCGTCGCGCAGGGCCCGGGCCACGACCTTCGCCCCGCGGTCGTGGCCGTCCAGGCCCGGCTTGGCGACGATGACACGGATGCGACCCAGCCCCTGTGCCTCGGCCACACCGGCCTCCTCGCTGCTCGACTGTCGGCAACACTAGCGACGTGGCGGACTGGCGTACGGCCGTGCTGGCGAGCATCGACCGCGCTCCGGGCGACGACGTCGGGGTGCTGCACGGGCGTGGATCGTTCGGCGGTCACGCTGTCGTGGTCGCGGCCTGGGACTTCGCCGTGTACGGGGGCAGCTTCGGGGTCGCGGCCTCGACCGCGTTCGCGGCCGCGTGCGACGACGCGGTCGCGGGCGGGTTGCCGCTGGTCTCGCTGGTGCGTTCGGGCGGGACCCGGCTGCAGGAAGGCATCGTGGCGCTCTCCGGGATGCCTCGTGCCGCCCTGGCGCTCGACCGGCTCGCCGCGGCCGGCCTGCTGCACATCGCCGTGTGCGACCAGCCGACCACCGGCGGGGTCTGGGTCACGGTGGCCTCGCGCGCGGACGTACGCATCGCGGTGCGGGGCGCGGTCGTGGGCTTCGCCGGGCCACGGGTCGTCGAGGCGCTGACCGGCACGGCGCCGTCGGGTTCGCACCGCGCCGAGACCGCGTACGACGCGGGGCTGGTCGACCTCCTCGTGGACGGGCCGGACGTCCCTCTGGCGGTGGCGGGGGTGCTCGACCAGCTCGAGCCTCGACCGCAGGAATGTGCTGCGGTGCAGGGGTCTGCGCCGGACCGGGCGCCCTGGGAGCAGGTGCTCGCCACCCGCCGCGCAGCGCGGCCGGCCGGAGCCTGGCTGCGCGGGCTGCTCGAGGACGGCGCGGTCGACCTGCGGTGCCCGGACGACACCTGTGCCGGCTGGCTCGGCCGGCTGGCGGGCCGGCCCGTGGTCGCCTACGTCCTGGGGGCCGAACCGGGCAGCGCGCCGGGTGTGGCCGGGTTCGGGCTGCTCGAACGCTGTGCCGCGCTGGCCGGGCGGCTGGGGATCCCGCTGCTGACGGTGGTCGACACCCCGGGCGCCGACGCGACCAGCCCGAGCGAGAACGCCGGCCTCGCCCCCGCCATCGGCGCCGCGATGGCGGCGCTGCTGCGCTGCCCGTCGCCGACGGTCGGCGTGCTGCTCGGCGAGGGCGGCTCGGGCGGTGCGCTCGCGGCGCTGGCGTGCGATCGGCTGTGGCTGGCGCCCGACTCGTACTTCGCGGCGCTCGTGCCCGAGGGTGCCGCGGCGGCGCTGAAGACCACGCCGCAGGACGCCGCCGTCCGGCTGTCCCTGCGCCCCGTCGACGTCGCCGCGTTGCCGGTGTGCGACGGCATCCTCGACCCCGACGACGCCGTGGGGCTGCTCGCCGCGCAGCTCGACGAGCTGGACGCGGACGCCGGCCGTCTCGGCACCCGCCGCCGCCGCTGGGCCTGACGCCGTCCCAGCCAGCTGCCGGCGGGCGGCTGTCAGAGCTTCTCGAGCGGGGCGTAGCGCAGCAGCAGACGCTTCTCGCCGTACGCACCCCCGAAGTCGACCGTCGCCTGGGCCTTGTCGGCCTCGCCCGCGGTGGCGACCACCGTGCCGAGGCCGAACGTGTCGTGGGTGACCTTGTCGCCGATCGTCAACGACGGCACCGGCCGCAGCCCGACGCCCGCCGACCGGCCGCTGGCCATCACCCGGGCAGCCACCATCTGCGAGGCCGAGGCCCTCGTCGGGCCGTCCTGCACATGGCCCTGCCAGTCGACCAGCCGCTCCGGCACCTCCTCGAGAAACCGCGAGGCCGGGTTGTACATCGGCGTCCCCCACCCCGAGCGCACCGTGGACCGGGTGAGGTAGAGCCGCTCCTGCGCGCGGGTGATCCCGACGTACGCCAGGCGTCGCTCCTCCTCCATCTCGCTCGGCGACCCGAGCGAGCGCAGGTGCGGGAAGATGCCGTCCTCGAGCCCGGTCAGGAACACCACCGGGAACTCCAGGCCCTTCGCGGCGTGCAGCGTCATCAGGGTGACGACGCCGCCGTCGGCGTCGGGGATCTGGTCGGTGTCGGCCACCAGCGACACCTGCTCGAGGAGCCCGGCGACGCCGCCGCCGGGCGTACCCGCCTCGTACTCCCGGGCCACCGCGATCAGCTCGACCAAGTTCTCCCGCCGGCCCTCGGCCTCGATGCCGTCGCCGGTCTCCGCGGCCGCGTCCAGCGCGGCCAGGTAGCCGCTGCGGTCGAGCACCGCCTCCATGATGTCGCCCACCGCGGTGTCGCCGACCGCGAGCTCGCGCAGGTCGCCCAGCAGGGCGGCGAACTCGCGGATGCTCGCGGCGCTGCGGGTGACGAGATCGGGCACCTCCTCGACCCGGTCGACCGCCTGCGCGAATCCGATCCGCTCGCGGTCGGCGAAGCGCGCCAGCGCCGCCTCGGCCCGTTCGCCGATGCCGCGCCGCGGGGTGTTGAGGATGCGCCGCAGGCTGATCGTGTCGCTCGGGTTCACCAGCACCTTGAGGTACGCCAGCAGGTCGCGCACCTCGCGCCGCTCGTAGAACCGGACACCGCCGACCACCTTGTAGGGCAGGCCGACGCGGATGAAGACTTCCTCGAACACCCGCGACTGGGCGTTGGTCCGGTAGAACACCGCGATCTGCGCGGGGGCTACCGCGTGGTCGTCCGCCAGCCGGTCGATCTCGCCCGCGACGAACGCCGCCTCGTCGTGCTCGCCGTCCGCGACGTACCCGATGATCTTCGGACCGTCGCCCTGCGCCGACCACAGGTTCTTGGGCGTACGTCGGGGGTTGCGGGCGATCACGGCGTTGGCCGCCGCGAGCACGGTCTGGGTGGAGCGGTAGTTCTGCTCGAGCAGGACGACGTGGGCGTCGGGGTAGTCCCGCTCGAACTCGACGATGTTGCGGATCGAGGCGCCGCGGAAGGCGTAGATCGACTGGTCGGCGTCGCCGACCACGCAGAGCTCGGCGGCCTCGACGTCGCCCCCGTTGGCGCCCGGTGTCGCGACCGCATGCCCGGCCAGCTCGCGTACCAGCACGTACTGCGCGTGGTTGGTGTCCTGGTACTCGTCCACCAGCACGTGCCGGAACCGCCGCCGGTAGTGCGCGGCGACGTCCGGGAACGCCTGTAGCAGCTCGACCGTACGCATGATCAGGTCGTCGAAGTCCATCGCGTTGGCCTGCTTCAGACGCCCCTGGTACGCGGCGTAGACCTCCGCGACCTGCTTCTCGATGTGGTTGGCCGCCCGGGCCGCGGCGCTCTCGTGGTCGACCAGCTCGTTCTTGAGGTCGCTGATCTGGTGGGCGAGCGTCCGCGCCGGGAAGCGCTTGGGATCGAGGTCCAGGTCGCGGCAGACCAGGGTGACCAGGCGCTGACTGTCGCCCTGGTCGTAGATCGAGAACGTGGAGCTGAACCCCAGCCGCGCATGCTGCTCGCGCAGGATGCGGACGCACGCCGAGTGGAACGTCGACACCCACATCGCCTTGGCGCGCGGGCCGACCAGCCGCGCGACGCGTTCCTTCATCTCGCCCGCGGCCTTGTTGGTGAACGTGATCGCCAGCACCGCACCCGGGGAGACATGACGGGCAGCGAGCAGGTAGGCGATGCGGTGGGTCAGCACCCGCGTCTTGCCCGAGCCTGCGCCCGCCACGATCAGGAGCGGGGAACCGGCATGGACGACCGCCTCGCGCTGCTGCGGATTGAGCCCCTCGAGCAGCTGCGCGACCCTCGGGTCGTCGCTGGGCGCGGTCTCGGGCAGGGCGGTCATCGCCTGTCGAGTCTAGGTCTGACCTGCGACTCCGGGCCGCTCGCCACGAGCGCCAGGCCCCCCGTCAACGTTGGGTGCCGAAATCGCCGCCAGTCGCCGGCGAGTCGCGACAACACGCCGACCCAATCTGCGAAAGCGGGCGTGGAGGTCAGGCGGAGGCGCGGTCCAGCGCGTGTCGGACGAGCGCGACCAGAGCTCCCTTGGCCGACTGACGGCTGCGCGCGTCGACCCGGACGACGGGCACCTCCGCGGGCAGCGCGAGCGCATCCCGGATGTCCTCGAGGTCGTGCGAGACCAGACCGTCGAAGTCATTCACGCCGATCATGAACGGCAGCCCGCGCGACTCGAAGAAGTCCACGGCGGGGAACACGTCGGCGAGCCGGCGGCTGTCGCACAGCACCACGGCGCCGATAGAGCCGCGTACCAGCTCGTCCCACATGAACCAGAAGCGGTCCTGCCCGGGCGTCCCGAACAGATAGAGGATCACGTTCCCCGGCAGCGAGATGCGGCCGAAGTCCATAGCGACGGTGGTTGTGGTCTTGACCGCGACCTGCGAGGTGTCGTCGCCGCCGACGCTGGCCGACGTCATCGCCGCCTCGGTGGTCAGCGGGGTGATCTCCGAGACCGCTCCCACGTACGTGGTCTTGCCGACGCCGAACCCGCCGGCGACGACGATCTTGACGGGCACCTGGCGCGGGACGGTCCGCGTCGCCGGGGCGCCTGCGGCGCGGGGGCCCACGGTCACAGCGGCAGCACGGACTGCAGCTCGCGGCGCAGCTGCGGGGTCAGGCTGCTGCCCGCGTCGGCCACGAACCGGGCCATCTCGTACCCGACCAGACCGACGTCGGCGGTGGGGTCACTCAGGACGGTCAGCACCGACCCGTCACGGATGGACATCACGAACAGGAAGCCCTGGCTCATCTCGACCATGACCTGGTTGACGGCCCCGTGGTCGAAACAGCGAGCGGCGCCCCGAGTCAGGCTGGTGAGCCCGGAGGCGATCGCGGCCAACTGGTCGGCCTGGGTCCGCGACAGTCGACGGCTCATCGCCACGAGCAGCCCGTCGGCGCTGACGGCGGCGTGCCGAACGCCCGGCACGGAGGCAACGAAGTGCTCCACTGCAGCCGGTACGTCGAAGCCGGCGGGCGTCGGGGCGCTCATCGGACTCCGTACGCCGCGTCGCCGTCTCCAGCGGGCCCGATGCCTCCAGCGGCCGCGGCGTCTTCGTCGGGCGCCCGCTCTCCGTCGAGTGGGGCATCGCCGACGAGTTCGTCCTCGAGACGGAGATCCGGCCCGGCGACGGCCTGCCCGTCCCGGCCCAGGACGAGTCCGTCCCGGTACGCCGAGAGCAGCCACCCCGAACGGTGCGAGGCCGGGCCGGGGGGCCCATCGGGGGTGGCCGGCGACTCGCCGGCGCCCGCCAGCCGCGGAGACATGTTCGCGAGCGGCACCCGTCGTTGCAGGCCGGCGTCGGTCACGCCCGCGGCAGCCGAGTCGGGCGGCACAGACGCCGGCGGGTCCGGGAGCGCGGACGCCGGCGGCGCGGGCGGCGCAGTCGCCGGCGGGTCCGGGAGCGCGGACGCCGGCGGCGCGGGCGGCGCAGTCGCTGGCGGGTCCGGGAGCGCGGACGCCGGCGGCTCAGGCGGCGGGTACCTCACCGGTGACTCGATCGAGGCGGGCGCCGCGCCTGCGGGTGACGGTGGCACCAGCACCACCGGCGGAATGAACGGCGCGTGCTCCACGGCCGGCGGCGCTGGTCGCGCGACGGCCGGTGCGGGGCCGGCTGCCGCCGCGACCTCCCAGGCCAGCTCGTAGTGCTGGTCGTCCGGGTCCAGTGGCGCTGCGGCCGGGGCTGGGTCGCGGTCGAGGTCGCGGTCGGAATGCCTGTCGAGTCTCCGGTCCGCGGCGTGACCGCCCCCGACCGGCAGCGGCTGGTAGACCGTCCCCGGTTCCAGTCCGGCCAGCGGCTCGTGCCAGAACGACGCATCCGGGCTCTCGTCGTGGGACGACCCGCCGACCGGATCCTCCCCGACGGCACCGATCCCCGGCCCGCCCTCGACGATGCGTGGTGGGAGCGCGACGGCCACCACGGTGCCACCGGCAGCGGCGGGGGCGACCCCCACGACGATGCCCTGCCGCGCGGCCAGCCGGGCCACGACCTGGTATCCCAAGGCGCCGGGGCGGAGCGCCGGGCGGTCGGCGGACAGCAGGGCGTCGATCTCCTTCGCCCGGACCGGGTCAACCCCGACGCCGGCGTCGGTGATGGTCACGACGTACCCGGCCGGGACGGCACGGCCATGTACGTGGACCCGGGTGGCCGGAGAGGAGAACACGGTGGCGTTCTCGATCAGCTCGGCGAGCAGGTGCACCACGTCGGAGATCGCCGTGCCGACCAGTGTGGCGTCCCGGTCGAGCGTGACGTCGACCCGCCGAAAGTCCTCGATCTCGGCGACCGCGCCGCGCAGGACCTCGGACACCGCCACGGAGGGGCCGGCCGCGGCCGGCGCCGCACCGGGCTCGCCGGTGAGCACCAGCACGCCCTCGGCGCAGCGCCGCATGCGGGTCGCCAGGTGGTCCAGACCGAACAGCTCCCCGAGCGCGACCGGATCGGTCTCCCTGGCCTCCAGTTCGTCGATCCGACCCAGCTGACGCAGCAGCAGCGAGGTCTGACGCCGCGCGAGCTCGGCCTGCAGAGCGGACTGTGCCTCCGCGGCAGCCGCACGTGCGTGCAGCTCGTCGATCTCCGCACGCTGGCCCCGCAGGACCGCCTCCAGCCCGGCGGTGCCCGCCGCGCCCGCCGCGTCGGCGTCCGCCGGCCCGAAGATCACCATCGCGGCGGCGAGCACGCCCGCGCCCACGATCGCCATGAGCAGGCCTACGTACGCGCCGGTGAGGGCCAGCACGATCCACAGCACGACCTGGACCAGCAGGAGCGCGACGAGCATGCGGCGCAGCCGGGTCTCGGTGTCCAGCAGTGCCTGGCCGTGGCGGACCCCGGCGAAGCGGCCGCCGAGCCCGCCGGCGCGAGCGGCAGCCGGCGCCGGTCCGGTTCCGGTCCATGTCGCGGGGGTCGCCGAGGCGGCCCCCGCACCGTCGGGTGCGGAGAGCTGCGGAGCAGCACCCGACTCGGCGGGTATCTGCACAGGGGCCTCCGTTACGTCTCGGGGTGAGGTGTCGACCGGGCTGACCTCTACCTTGACCGAGATATCGGCTCGCAGCGACCCCCGGACAGTCCCTAGCCTGACGCCGCAATGAGGACAGGTCGAGTTCGCACGCCGTGGCACCTGCGCGGCCTGCCTGTGCTGCCGCGTCCCGACCCGGGCTCGCCCGACGTCGGCTCGGCGGCCGGCTTCCTGTGGTGGCTGGCCCGCCGGCAACGGGGCTGGATCGGTGTCGGCGCGATCTGGGGAATCGGCTGGATGGTGGCCCAGGCGCTGGTCCCGTTCGCGCTCGGCCGCGGGCTGGATGCGGGCGTACGCCGGCACGACGCCCACGCGCTCATCGGCTGGGCGCTGGTCGTGCTCCTGCTCACCGCTGGCGTCGCGCTGACCGGCATCCTGCGGCACCGCGTCGCCACCGTGAACTACGTGACCACCAACACCGCCTGCACGCAGCTGGTGCTGCGGAAGGCCGCCGAGCTCGGGCCGCTCACCGGCGAGCGCTTCTCGGCCGGCGAGATCGCCACCCTGGCCAACGCCGACGGCGCCACGATCGCCCACATCACGGACATGAGCGCGCGCTTCGCCGGCGCCGTCGTGTCGGTGCTGCTGGTGGCCGTGTTGCTGCTGCTGGCCTCTCCCATGCTGGGCCTGGTCGTGCTGGTCGGCCTGCCGCTGTCGGTGCTGGTGGTCGCGCCGGTCGTACGCCCGCTGGAGCGTCGTGAACGCCGCGCCCGGGCGCTGCTCGGGGACGCCTCGGCGCTGTCCGCCGACCTGGTCCTGGGGCTGCGGGTCCTGCGCGGGGTCGGCGGGGAGCAGCTGTTCGTGGCGCGCTTCGACGCCGCCTCGCAGCGGGTTCGGCACGCCGGCGTGCGGGCCGCCCTGCTGTCCTCGGGCCTGGACGGGCTGGAGGTGCTCCTGCCGGGGCTGTACGTGGTGGTGATCACCTGGGTGGGAGCACGACTCGCGCTGTCCCACCACATCGACGCCGGTGAGCTGGTCACGGTGTACGGCTGGTCGGCGTTCCTCGTTCTGCCGGTGCAGACCTTCGTCGAGGCCGCGAAGAGGTACGCCGCCGCCTCGGCCGCCGCGGCGCGGATCGTCGCGCTGCTGCAGACCCCGCCGCTGCGGCCGGACCCGGCCGAGCCGCGGGCCGCGGTACCGACCGGCGACCTGTCCGACGCGGCGTCGGGCCTCACCGTGCCGGCCGGTCGGCTCACCGCCGTGGCCGTCGACGACCCGCACGAGGCGAGCGCCCTGGCCGACCGCCTTGGCGGCTGGGCCGGCCAGGGCGTCACCCTCGGCGGGGTGCCGCTGGCGGCGCTGAGCACCGCGGATCTCCGCGCGACCATCGTGGTCGCCGACCGCGAGCCGGTGCTGCTGGCGGGAACGATCGCGGCCGGGCTGCAGGTCCCCACGTCCGGCCCGGCACCGTCGGTGGCGGCGGCCCTGGCTGCCGCCGCGGCCGACGACGTGCTGGACGCCACCGGGCTCGACGTCGCCCTGCCGGCCCGCGGCCGCACCCTCTCGGGGGGCCAGCGGCAGCGGGTGGCGCTGGCCCGGGTGCTGCGCACGGGCGCCCCGGTACTGGTCCTGGACGAACCGACCTCGGCGGTCGACGCGCACACCGAGGCCCGGGTCGCGGCGGCGCTCGCCGCCGTCCGGCGCGGGCGGACGACCGTCGTCGTCACGACCAGTCCGCCCTTGCTCGACGCCGCCGACGAGGTGGTCTGGGTACGTGCCGGACGGGTCGCCGCCCGTGGGGCGCACCACGACCTGCTGCGCACCGACGCCGCGTACCGGGCCTGCGTCACCCGGGACCTGCAGGCGGCCGCGCCGTGAGCGTGCTGCCGACGGCGACGCCGGCCGCGGTACGCCGGCGGGCACTCGCGTTGGTCGCCGGCCACCGCCGCCTGGTCGGGCTCGCGCTGCTGCTGCAGGTGTTCGCCGCGGCGGCGGGCCTGGTCGGCCCGGCGGTGCTGGGGCAGCTGGTCGACCTGGTCGTCGCCGGCGGGCGCCGGTCCGCGGTGGACCGGGACGTGCTCCTGTTCGGCGCCGCCCTCCTCGCGCAGTCGGTGCTCACCTGGCTCGGCACGACCGTCGCCTCGGTCGCCGGGGAGGCCGCGCTGGCCGAGCTGCGCGAGGAGTTCGTGCACAGACTGGTCGCACTGCCGCTGGCAACCGTGGAGGAGACCGAGGTGGGCGACCTGCTCGCCCGTGCCTCCAGCGACGTGAAGGTGCTCCAGGACGAGGTTCGGCAGGTCGTGCCCGTACTGGCCGTGGCCGGGCTGCAGATCGCCTTCTTCGTCGGTGGCCTGGTGGTGACCGCACCACTGCTCGTGGTGACAGCCCCGCTCGGCTTGATCCCGCTGGCGCTGTCGACGGTCTGGTACCGCCGCCGGTCACCGGCCGCCGCGCGGGCCGTGCTGGCCGCCGCCGCGGCCGCCGGTGGGCACGTCGTGGAGACGGTCGACGCCGGCCGTACCGTCGCTGCCCTGCGCCTGGAGGGCGACCGCGTCACCGGGGGCGAGGAGCTGATCCGCCGGCACGTCCGGGCCGAGTGGGCGGAACTGCGGCTGCGGCTGGTGTGGTTCCCGTCGGCCGAGTTCTCCTACGGCCTGCCGTTAGTGGGCGTGCTGCTGCTGGGCGGGTGGCTGGTGTTCCGCGGACACCTGTCGCTGGGTGCACTGACGACTGCCGCGCTGTACGTGCGCCAGCTCGTCGACCCGGTGGACACGCTGGTCTCGTGGCTGGACGAGCTGCAGGTCGGGGGCGCCGCGATGGCGCGGCTGCAGGGGGTCGCCGAGGTGGCGACCCCGCCGACTGCCCCGGGTGCGCCCCACGGCGGCGACGTGGAGGCCGACGACGTGCGGTTCGCGTACCGGGAGGGACACGACGTCCTGACCGGGCTGAGCCTGCGCATCGAGGCGGGCCAGCGGGTCGCCGTGGTGGGGCCGAGCGGCGCCGGCAAGTCGACCCTCGCCCGGCTGCTCGCGGGCATCGCGCGGCCGCGCTCCGGCCGGTTGCTGGTCGGCGGCGCGGCGGTCGGCACGCTGGCGCCCGAGACGGTCCGCGCGCACGTCGCACTGGTGACCCAGGAGCAGCACGTGTTCGTCGGGACGCTGCGCGACAACCTGCTGCTGGCCCGCGCCGACGCGGCCGACGCCGACCTGGACCGGGTGCTCGCGCAGGCCGGCGCCACCGTCTGGGCGGCCGGCCTGCCAGGCGGGCTCGACACCGCGGTCGGGTCGGGTGGGCACCCGGTCTCACCGGGCCAGGCGCAGCAGGTCGCGCTCGCCCGCCTGCTGCTCGCCGACCCCGACGTGCTCGTGCTCGACGAGGCCACCGCGCTGCTTGATCCCGGCGCGGCGCGCGACCTCGAACGCTCGCTGGCCGCAGTGCTCGAGGGGCGCACCGTGGTGGCCATCGCGCACCGGCTCTCCAGCGCCTTCGATGCCGACCTGGTGGCGGTGGTGGACGCCGGGCGGGTCACCGACCTCGGCACCCACGAGGAGCTGCTGGCGGCCGGGGGGGCGTACGCCGACCTCTGGCGCTCCTGGCAGCAGGACGGCTGAGCCGGGCCTCGGACAGCTCGGTCGACAGATACCTGCGGCACAGGCTCTTTCGCGCCGGTGCGCCGTCAGGACGACCGTCGTCGCCGCCCACGTCTGCCACCCCGCTCGACCGCCAGCGCGATGCCGTCGAGCACGAAGCCCAGCCCCGTCGCGAAGTTCTGCGCCGCCACCCACTGTTGGCGGGCGGTCCCGCTCGCCAAAGCGGCGCGGTACCGCGGATAGGCACCGGCCTCGAGCCGTTCGGTCGCCGTCTCGGTGAGCGCCGGGACGTCGTTGGCCGGGCGGGTGTGCTGTGCGACCACGTAGCCGAGAACGTACGCGTCGACCGCCTCGACGGCGGCCATGCCCTGCACCAGCGACACTCCCATGTGCTCGGCGACCGTCAGCGACTGCTCGACATGCTCGAGCAGTCGAGGCCCGAGTCGCAGCCGCGGGCCCGCATCGATCAGCCAGGGGTGCAGCTCGAACGCCCGCCGGGCGCCCAACGCGATCTGCTCGAGGCCGGTGCGCCAGTCGGCGGGCACCTCGTCGAGGAGTTGCTCGCGGATTGCGCGATCGAACATCAGGTCGACGAGGTCGTCCTTGGTCGCCACGTGCCAGTACAGCGACATCGTGCCGACATCCAGCTCGGCCGCGACCCGCCGCATGGAGAGCGCGGCGAAACCGTCCCGCTCCACCAGCGCCAGCGCGCCCTCGACGACCTGCTCCCGGGTGAGCGCCGCTCGCTCCGGCGTGGACGTTCTCGGCACGCTGCTCCGATCCGGCTTGACGGCTGCTCCGACACCAGGCACCGTACACCGTACGAGCGCCCCGTACGCCGTACGAGACTGGAGCAGTCATGACCGACGCGATCGTCGCCGAAGAGCTGCACAAGCGCTTCGGGGACACCCACGCCCTCCGGGGCGTGTCCCTCTCCGTGCCGCCCGGAACCGTGTGCGGCCTGCTCGGCCCCAACGGCGCCGGCAAGACGACCCTGGTCCGCATCGTGACGACCCTGCTGCGCGCGGACTCCGGCCGTGCCACCGTGGCCGGCTACGACGTGGCACGGCAGCCGGCGCAGGTGCGCGCGTCGATCGGCCTGGCCGGCCAGGCGGCCACCGTCGACGGTCTGCTCACCGGCCGGCACAACCTGGAGATGCTGGGACGGCTGTACCACCTGCCCCCGCCGGCAGCCCGGGAACGGGCCGCCGAGTTGCTGGAGCGCTTCTCCCTCGCCGACGCGGCCGACCGGCTGGCCAAGACCTACTCGGGCGGCATGCGTCGCCGGCTCGACCTCGCGGCTGCACTCGTAGCGGCGCCGCCGGTGCTCGTGCTGGACGAGCCGACCACCGGGCTGGACCCGCACGCCCGCGCCGACACGTGGGAGGTGATCGCCGACCTCGTACGGGGCGGGACGACGCTGCTGCTGACCACCCAGTACCTCGAGGAGGCCGACCGCCTCGCCGACCAGATCGTGGTCGTGGACCACGGCGCGGTCGTCGCGGCCGGGACACCCGCGGCCTTGAAGGACGAGGTGGGCGGCCGCCGACTGGAGGTCGCGCTCACCAAACCCGACGATCTCCTCTCGGCACAGGCGATCCTGGCCCGGTGCGGCGAGGTGAGGATCGACGCCGAGTCCCTGCGGCTCTCAGTGGACGCGCCGGACGGCGCCCGTCAGCTCACCGCGGTCGCGGCGGCCCTCGACGCTGCCGGCGTGGAGATCGATGACCTCGGCTTGCACCGCCCGACCCTGGACGAGGTCTTCCTGCGCCTGACCGGAAGCGCCGCGCACACCGACGAACCCGAGGAGACCGCATGACCGCGACCATCGCCCTACCCGCGCCACCGCTGGACGTGGCCGGCAGGCTGTCGTGGGGAGCTCGCGACTCCCTGGTGCTGGCCCTGCGCATCCTGCGCGAGATCCGGCACGTGCCCGAACGACTGTCGGACATCACCGTGCAGCCCATCATCTTCGTGCTGCTTTTCGCGGAGGTGTTCGGCAGCGCGATCGTGGTCCCGGGTGGCGGCAGCTACCACGAGTACCTGTTGCCGGGGATCATCGTGCAGGGGGTGGTCTTCGGCTGCATCAGCTCCTCGGTCGGCATGGCCACGGACATGCACGAGGGCTTCGTGGACCGCTTGATCGCGCTGCCCATCGCCCGTCCGGCCGTGCTCGCCGGCCGATTGGTGGCCGAGATCGCCCAGTCGATGTTCGGCCTGGTGATCACCTGCGGCATGGGTTTCGTCGTCGGCTGGCGGATTCACCGGGGGCCGGCGCACGCCGCTGTCGCGGTGCTGCTCCTGCTGCTGTTCATCGCGGCCATGCAGTGGCTCGGCATCATGATCGGGCTGCTGATCCGCGCGCCGGATGCCGCGCCCGGCATCCTTTTCCCGATCGCCTTCCCGCTGACCTTCCTGGCCAACACGTTCGTGCCGATCGGCGGGCTCCCTGCCTGGCTGCGCGTGATCGCCGAGTGGAACCCGGTGAGCGCGATCGTGGCGGCGACCCGCGGTCAGTTCGGCAACCCCAACCCCGGCACGGGCTCCTGGCCGCTGCAGCATGCGGTACCGATGTCTATGTGCTGGTCGCTGCTCTTGATCACGATCTGCGCGACGATCGCGCTGCGGCGCTGGCGGACCGTCACCAGTCGCTAGCCCCGACCCTGCCGCGGCGCCACCGACGCGGGCATCGACCCGGCGCCGCCGTCGCTAGCCGCGGTCCGCGGCCGCCGGTCGCCTAGCCTCGGCCGGGTGCGGTTCCGGACGGCTACGGCGGGCGATGTCGATGCGGTCGTGGCGCTGGTGGAGTCGGCGTACCGGGGCGAGGCCAGCCGCTCGGGCTGGACGACAGAGGCGCACCTGCTCGACGGGCAGCGCACCGATGCCGCCGCGATCACCGCGATCGTCGCCGCGAAGGGCGCCGAGCTCGTGCTGGCCGTTGAGGACGGCATCGTGCTCGGGTGCTGCCAGCTCGAGCGGCGGGGACTCGCGGCCTACTTCGGCACCTTCGCCGTCCGGCCGCTGGGGCAGTCGCGCGGCACCGGGTCGGCGCTGCTCGCCGAGGCCGAGCGCCGCGCCGCCCAGCACGGTGCGGTCACGCTGGAGATGACGGTAATCTCCGTCCGCACCGACCTGATCGCCTGGTACGAGCGGCGGGGGTACGCACGTACCGGCGAGATCCGTCCGTTCCCCTACGGCGACGACCGGTTCGGCGTACCCCGGCGGGCGGACCTGGACTTCGCGGTCCTGACGAAGGAGCTGTAGCCGCTGCGCCCACGCCAACCGGCTTGTCGTGGGGCGGGCGGGCCGCGGCGCGAACCGCGTGCACAAGGTCGAACCCCCCGCCACCGCGCCCCCTCTGGGGCGCGAACCGCGTGCACAAGGTCGAACCCCCCGCCGCTGCGCCCCGCCACCGGCGCGAACCGCGTGCACAAGGTCAAACCCCCCGCCACCGGCACGAACCGCGTGCACAAGGTCAAACCCCCCGCCACCGCGACCGCCACCGGCGCGAACCGCGTGCACAAGGTCAAACCCCCGGCCGCTGCGCCCCGCCACCGGCACGAACCGCGTGCACAAGGTCAAACCTCCCGCCGCTGCGCCCGTCCAAGCGTTGGTCAGAGCTGCGCTGGCCATGATCCCGCGCTCGGTACGGTCTGCCCGTGCGGCCCACCCTGACCGTCGAGGTCCAGACCCGTTTCGCCGACCTCGACCCACTCGGCCATGTGAACAACGTGGCGTTCTTCACGTACATGGAGACGGCGCGGATCGTGTTCATGCACGAGCACGGCGCCGGCCTGCGCGGCCAGGTGCTCGTGGTGAACAGCGAGTGCCACCACCGCCACGAGATCGCGGCGTCGGTGAAGACCGTGTCCGTGGACGTGTCCGTCGAGCGCGTCGGCCGGACCTCCTTCACGGTGCTGCATGAGCTGCGCGACGGCGAGGTGCGCCTCGCCACCGGTCGGGTGGTGGTCGTGGCGGTCGACGCAGCACAGCGCCCGCGGCCGATCACCGAGGCGGAGCGGCAGGCGCTGACCGGTCAGAGCGGCGGGCGCTGACCGGTCAGAGCGGCGGCGGCTCACCGGGTGGGAACGCCTGCGCCGCAACCACGTTCGCGACCGGGATGGGTCCGTACACGTGCGGGAAGCGCTGGCCGTCGGCGGGCTCCCGCCGCACGTCCAGCCCCGCCTCCGCGACGCTGAGCAGCACGACCTCGTCGAGATCGGCGTAGAAGCGGGCCGCCGTCGCCGCGACCTGGTGCGCCTCGGAGCAGTGCACGAACCCCACCTCGGCCAGACTCTGCTCGCGGGTGGACTGCTCGTACGCCCCGCTGCGCTGTGCCCGGGCCCAGGCGGCCGGCAGCGCCAGGTGGTAGATCACGGCAGGTGGTGGCTCATTCCCACTCGATGGTGCCGGGGGGCTTGCTGGTCACGTCGAGCACGACGCGGTTGACCTCGCGCACCTCGTTGGTGATGCGCGTGGAGATCCGGGCCAGCGTCTCGTACGGCACCCGGGTCCAGTCGGCGGTCATCGCGTCCTCGCTCGAGACGGGCCGCAGCACCACGGGATGCCCGTACGTCCGGCCGTCCCCCTGCACGCCGACCGACCGCACGTCCGCGAGCAGGACGACCGGGCACTGCCAGATCTCCCGGTCCAGGCCGGCCGCGGTCAGCTCCTCCCGGGCGATCGCATCCGCCCGCCGCAGCGTGGCGAGCCGGTCCGCCGTCACCTCGCCGACGATCCGGATCGCCAGTCCTGGGCCGGGGAACGGCTGCCGCCACACGATCTCCGACGGAAGCCCGAGCTCCGCACCGACCCGGCGTACCTCGTCCTTGAACAGGGTCCGCAGCGGCTCGACCAGCTGGAACTGCAGGTCCTCGGGGAGCCCGCCGACGTTGTGGTGGCTCTTGATGTTGGCCGCCCCGGTCCCCCCGCCGGACTCGACGACGTCGGGGTACAGCGTGCCCTGCACCAGGAACTCCACCTCGCCCTCGGCGGCGATCTCGCGGGCCGCGCCCTCGAACGCGCGGATGAACTCCCGGCCGATGACCTTCCGCTTGGTCTCGGGGTCGGTCACCCCCGCGAGCGCGGTCAGGAACGTGGAGGCGGCGTCCACGACGTGCAGGTCGACCCCGGTCGCCGCGACGAAGTCGCGTTCGACCTGCTCGGCCTCGCCGGCCCGCAGCAGCCCGTGGTCGACGAAGACGCAGGTGAGCTGGTCGCCGACGGCGCGCTGCACCAGCGCCGCAGCCACGGCCGAGTCCACCCCGCCGGACAGACCGCAGATGACCCGCTTGCCGCCGACCTGCGCGCGTACCCGCTCGACCTGCTCGTGCAGCACGTTCGCGGTGGTCCACGTCGGCGGGATCCCGGCCACCTCGCGCAGGAACCGCTCGAGGACCTGTTGCCCGTACGGGGTGTGCGCGACCTCGGGGTGGTACTGCACGCCCGCCATCCGGCGGCCGGTGTCCTCGAAGGCCGCAACCGGGGCCCCCGGCGTCGAGGCGGTCACCGTGAAACCGGCGGGCGCCCGCGTGCACTCGTTGCCGTGCGACATCCAGACCTGCTGCGCCGCAGGCGTTCCCGCGAGCAGCGCACCCCCGTCGCCGGTGACCGCGAGCTGCGTGCTGCCGTACTCCGAACCGCCGGTGTCGGCCACCGTGCCGCCGAGGGCCTGCGCCATCAGCTGGAAGCCGTAGCAGATGCCGAGCACCGGCACGCCGGCCTCGAAGAGCCCCGCGTCCACGGTCGGCGCGCCCTCGACGAAGACCGACGACGGCCCTCCCGACAGCACGATCGCGGCCGGTCGGCGCGCCAGCATCTCGGCCAGCGGCATCGTCGAGGGCACGATCTCGGAGTAGACCCGCGCCTCGCGGACCCGGCGCGCGATCAGCTGGGCGTACTGGGCGCCGAAGTCGACGACCAGCACCGGCGGGTCGTCGACCGGGGTGCCTGCCACCTCGCCCATGCTATCGGCCGAAAGCCCTCAGGCGGCGACGGTGACGCCCTTCCAGAAGGCGACGTGGTCGGTGATCTCCTTGGCCGCGTCCTTGGGCTCCGGGTAGTACCAGGCGGCGTCGCTGTTGGTCTCCCCGCCGACCACCACCGAGTAGTACGACGCGGTGCCCTTCCACGGGCAGACCGTGTGCGTGTCGGACTCCACCAGTACGCCGTCGCGCACCGCGGCGAGCGGGAAGTAGTGGTTGCCCTCCACCACCACGGTCTCGTCGGACTGCGCGATGACCTCGCCGTTCCAGGTTGCCGTGGCCATGGCTCGCATCTCCTTCTGTCGGTGGTGTCTGCCCGGGGCAACCCCGCCGCCGCCGCGTGGCTTCCCGGCTGGCAGGATCGAGCCATGAGCCTTCTCGACACTCCCATCGCGACCCTCGCGGGCAAGCCCGCCGACCTCGCGTCCATCACCGACGGCCAGGCGGCGCTGGTCGTCAACGTCGCCTCCAAGTGCGGTCTCACCCCGCAGTACGCCAAGCTCGAGTCGCTGCAGGAGCGGATGGCCGGCAAGCCCTTCACGGTGGTGGGCGTGCCGTGCAACCAGTTCGGCGGCCAGGAGCCCGGCACCTCGGCGGAGATCGCGGAATTCTGCTCGGCCACCTACGGCGTGACCTTCCCGATGACCGAGAAGGTCGAGGTGAACGGGCCGGGCCGGCACCCGATCTACGACGAGCTGACCGCCACCCCGGACGCCGAGGGCGCCGCCGGCGACATCCAGTGGAACTTCGAGAAGTTTCTGGTCTCGCCCGCCGGCGAGGTGGTCGCGCGCTTCCGGCCGCGGACCGAGCCCGACGACCCGGCCGTCACCGCGGCGATCGACGCTCTCGTGGGCTGAGCCGAGTCAGCGGACCGCGAGCTCCACGCGCTGGAACTCCTTGAGCCCCGAGTAGCCGGTCATCGCCATCGCCGTACGCAGCCCGGTGGCGAGCGCCGTCCGGCCGTCGTCGCGGTCGGTCGGCCCGAGCAGGATCTCCGCCAACGAGCCGATCGGCGGCGTCTCCACCCGCGACCCGCGCGGCAGCTCGTGGTGGTACGCGCCGGCCCCCCAGTGCCAGCCGAGGCCCGGTGCCGAGTCCGCGTACGCCAGTGGCGAGCCGAGCATGACCGCGTCCGCGCCGCACGCCACGGCCTTGGCCACGTCGCCGCCGGTCTTCATCGCGCCGTCGGCGATCACGTGCACGTACCGGCCGCCGGACTCGTCGAGGTAGTCGCGGCGGGCGCCGGCGGCGTCGGCGATCGCCGTGGCCATCGGCACGCCCAGCCCGAGCGTGCCGGGGTTGGTGCAGGTCTTACCCGGGCCGACGCCGACGAGCAGCCCGGCGGCGCCGGTGCGCATGAGATGCAGCGCGGTCTGGTGGTTGGCGCACCCGCCGACCACGACCGGGGTGTCCATGCCGGCGATGAAGGTCTTGAGGTTGAGCGGCTCGCCCGTCGAGGAGACGTGCTCGGCCGACACCACGCTGCCCTGGATCACCAGCACGTCGAGCCCCGCGTCGATGGCGGTCTTGTGCAGCTCCACCGCCCGGCTGGGCGTGACGGCGCCGGCCGTGACGACGCCGGCCGCCTTGATCTCGGCCACCCGCGCGGCCACCAGCTCGGGGTCCACGGGCGGCTCGTACGCGGCCCGCAGCGCCGCGACCGCCTGCGCGGGCGGAGTCTCGGCCAGCCGCTCGAAGACCGGCCCGGGATCGGCGTACCTGGTCCACAGGCCCTGCAGGTCCAGCACTCCGAGGCCGCCGAGCCGACCGACCTCGATGGCCGTCGCCGGCGAGGAGACCGAGTCC
Source organism: uncultured bacterium (assembly GCA_964245825.1). Taxonomy (GTDB): domain Bacteria; phylum Actinomycetota; class Actinomycetes; order Mycobacteriales; family CAJCIY01; genus CAJCIY01. Next base: position 138,934 of record CAXTNT010000007.1, read on the forward strand.
ATCGGCGCGGAGAGGATCGGCAGCGTGAACCGGTAGGCGTCGATGTCCCAGGCGAGCGACACGTCACCGCGGTCGCGGGTACGCCGCGACGGGACGATCGAGACGTCGTCGAAGGAGTACGCCCGGCGGCCGGTCTTGCCGATGCCGATCTCGACCTCGGTCACGGACCGCTCGCGTAGTTCGGCGCCTCGACCGTCATCAGCAGGTCGTGCGGGTGGCTCTCCTTCAGCCCGGCCGCGGTGATGCGCGTGAAGCGCCCGCGCTCGTACATCTCGGCGATGGTGTGCGCGCCGAGGTAATACATCGACTGCCGCAGGCCGCCGACCAGCTGGTGGGACACGGCGGCGAGCGGCCCACGGAAGGGCACCTGCCCCTCGACGCCCTCGGCGATGAGCTGGTCGTCGCTGGCGACGTCGGCCTGGGCGTAGCGGTCCCGGGAGTACGACCGGCCGGTGCCGCGCGACTGCATCGCGCCGAGCGACCCCATGCCCCGGTAGGTCTTGTACTGCTTGCCGTTGGTGAAGACCAGCTCGCCGGGCGACTCCTCGACGCCGGCCAGCAGCGACCCGAGCATCACCGTGTCCGCGCCGGCGGCGAGCGCCTTGGCGATGTCGCCGGAGTACTGCAGGCCGCCGTCACCGATGACCGGCACGCCCGCCGGCCGACAGACCAGCGCCGCGTCATGGATCGCCGTCACCTGTGGCACGCCCACCCCGGCGATCACCCGCGTCGTACAGATGGATCCCGGGCCGACGCCGACCTTGACGCCGTCGGCGCCGGCGTCGACGAGCGCCTGCGCGCCGTCGCGCGTCGCGACGTTGCCGCCGATCACGTCCACGTGCGCCGCGGCCGGGTCGGCCTTCAGCCGGGCGACCATGTCGAGCACACCGCGGCCGTGGCCCTGGGCGACGTCGACCACGATCACGTCGACGCCGGCGTCGACCAGCGCCATGGCCCGCTTGTACGCGTCGTCGAAGAAGCCGATCGCGGCGGCGACCCGCAGCCGGCCGTCCCCGTCCTTGGTGGCGAGCGGGAACTGGCCGGCCTTGACGAAGTCCTTGACCGTGATCAGACCGGCGAGTCGGCCCCTCTCGTCCACGAGCGGCAGCTTCTCGATCCGGTTGGTCTGCAGCAGCGCCAGCGCGTCGGGGCGGCTGACCCCGATCGGCGCCGTGACCAGCGGCATCGGCGTCATGGCGTCGCCGACCCGTCGCCCCAGGTCGGTCTCGAACCGGGTGTCCCGGTTGGTGACGATCCCCAGCAGGACGCCCTCGTCGTCGACCACCGGCAGGCCGGAGATCCGGTACCGCGCGCACAGCGCGTCGACATCACGCAGCGTGTGGTCGGGCGAGCAGGTCACCGGCTTGGTGACCATCCCCGCCTCGGAGCGCTTCACCAGGTCGACCTGGCCGGCCTGGTCCTCGATCGGCATGTTGCGGTGCAGCACCCCGATGCCGCCCTGACGCGCCATCGCGATCGCCATCCGCGCCTCGGTGACGGTGTCCATCGCGGACGACAGCAGCGGCACCGCGAGGCGGATCCGGCGCGAGAGCTGGCTGGAGGTGTCCACCTCCCCGGGGTGGACGTCGCTCGCCCCCGGCAGCAGCAACACGTCGTCGAACGTCAGTCCGAGGGGGGCGAAGCGTTCGGGGAGCTCGTTCACGGATGCACCTTCGGGCTCGGCTCACGGGTCTCGTCAAGCGTGTCCCGCCGGCCCGGTCGCGGGGATCACCCGGCACCGGCAGGGAGTCAGCATAGCCGCCGGGGTCCTACGCTTGCCGGTGATGACCGACGACATCCCGAGGGACCCGTTCGCGGGTGATCCCGACGATCCGACCGCCGAGCTCGCCGCGCTCGACGACGACGACGGCGACCCCGAGCCGCTCACCGCCCAGGAACGCGAGGAGGTCGTCGCCGACCTCGCCGACCTCGACGGGTTCCAGACCCTGCTCGAGCTGCGGGGCGTACGCGGCCTGGTGGTCGACTGCGCGTCCTGCGACGAGCCGCACTACTTCGCCTGGGACCTGCTGCGCGCGAACCTGCGGCACCTGCTCGACCGCGGCGAGACCAGGGTGCACGAGCCGGCGTTCTCGCCCGACCCGCAGGACTACGTCAGCTGGGACTACGCCCGTGGCTACGCCGATGCCGTGCTGGACGCGGGCGAGGAGTGATCAGTGGACGAGACCGCGGCGGAAACCGAGGGCCACGGCCTGCGCGCGGTCGTTCACCCCGAGCTTGCGGAACAGCCTGCGGGCGTGCGTCTTCACGGTGTCCTCGGAGAGGTACAGGCTCCGGCCGATCTGGGCGTTCGAGCGACCAGACGCCATGCCCTCCAGCACCTGCAGCTCGCGCTCGGTGAGGGACACCTCGTCGGCCGGCCGGGCGACCGGGGCGGGCGGACGGCGCGGCGGCATGCCGAGGTCCTGGCCGGCGAGCGCGCCCGCGACTCCGGTGATGAAGCTGGCGTGGGTCCCGTCCTTGGCCAGCCAGCCGCGGACGCCGGCCGCGACCGCAGCGGCGGCGTGCTCGCGGTCCTGCTTGCCGATGAGCATGAGGATCTGGGTGTCCGGCTTGTAGCGCAGCAGCCGACGGGCGGTCTCCACGCCGGACAGTCCGGGCATCTGCGAGTCCAGCAGGATCAGGTCGGGGTGCTCGTACGGGAAGCGCGAGAGAAGCTCCTCGCCGGAGGCGGCGGTCAGCACGCGCTCGACACCGGGGATGGAACCGAGGCGGGTCCTCAGCTCGTCGCGCACGAGTCGCTGGTCGTCACAGACCAACACCGTCGTCACGTGGTTCCTCCGTCCGGCGCCCAGCCTGGGAACCACTCTCTGCATCGGCAGGTAGCGGGCTCACCGTTAGCGGGCGGGGGGCGCCCCTTGTAACAGCACCGCCACATCCGGCCTGGTCGCAAAGGCTTCGGCCTGCTCCCCGAGGCCCGCCGCGATGGCAGCGGCCGCCGCGCCGGCCACGGTCAGCAACTCCGGGGCACGCGCCGGGACGGCCTGAGCCGCCACCAGCGCGGCCGGCCAGACCAACGTCGTCAACCCGGCGGAGCGGGCCTGTGCGAGGGCGGTCAACAGGTCGGCAGCGCCACCCGCGGCGTCCCCGGCGGCGTACCGGGCGACGCCGCGGACGAGCAGCGACTTGGTCAGGTGCCGGGGTGCGCCCGCATCCCGGGCGGTCGTCACGGCCTCGTCGGCCTCGGCTGCCGCGGCCGCTGCCTCGTCCGCCAACAGACTCAGCTCGGCGACCACCCAGTGCAGCCGCGTACGGGTCCGCCAGCCACCGTCGTCGGCTGCAGCCGCCTGTGCGGCGGGCAGCAGCGCCCGGGCCAGGTCGGCGTCGCCCGCCCCGAGCGCGTCGGCAACCGTACCGCTGGTCGCGTCCGCGCGGTCCTCGGTGGTGGCCGCCAACGCGAGCGCGCGCGCGTCGAGCGGTGCGGCGTCCGCGTGCCGGCCGACCTGCCGCGCGAAGCTCGCCTGGGTGGACGCCGACCGCGAGGTCGGCAGCGCGGTCAGGATCGCGGTGGCCTCGGCGTACCGGGCCACCGCCCCCAGCGCGACCGCCCGGGCCCACCGGCCGTCCGCACCGGCGTCGACCGGCGCGCTCAGGACGGAGGCGGGACCGGCGTACCAAAGCAGCTCGAGCGGCCCGCGCAACGGCTCAGTGCGAGTGGCCGTGGCCGCCGTGCGCGTGGTCGTGCGCCTCGGGCTCGGTCGGCTTCTCCACCACGAGGGTCTCAGTGGTGAGCAGCAGCCCGGCGATCGAGGCGGCGTTGGCGACCGCGTTGCGGGTCACCTTGACCGGGTCGAGCACACCCGCGGCGACGAGGTCCTCGTACGCCCCGGTGGCGGCGTTCAGACCGGACCCGGCTGGCAGAGCCGCGACCCGCTGCACCGCGACGTAGCCCTCGAGGCCGGCGTTCTCGGCGATCCACCGCAGCGGCTCGACCAGCGCCTTGGCGACGATCGCGACCCCGGTCGCCTCATCTCCGGTCCGGCCCAAACCGCCCTCGAGCACGGATGCGACGTGCACCAGCGCGGAGCCGCCGCCGGGGACGATGCCCTCCTCGACCGCCGCGCGGGTCGCCGAGACGGCGTCCTCGATGCGGTGCTTACGCTCCTTGAGCTCGACCTCGGTGGCCGCGCCGACCTGGATGACGGCGACGCCGCCGGCGAGCTTGGCGAGTCGCTCCTGCAGCTTCTCCCGGTCCCAGTCGGAGTCGGTGTCCTCGATCTCCGCGCGGATCTGGGCGACCCGGCCGGCGACGTCCGCCTTGTCGCCGCCACCGTCGACCAGCACGGTGGTGTCCTTGCTGACGGTCACGCGCCGTGCGGAGCCGAGGATCTCGAGGCCGACCTGCTCGAGCTTCAGGCCGATGTCCGCGGACACCACCGTCGCGCCGGTGAGGGCCGCGATGTCCTGCAGCATCGCCTTGCGGCGGTCGCCGAACGCGGGGGCCTTCACCGCGACGGCCTTCACCGTCTTGCGGATCGCGTTGACCACGAGCGTCGAGAGCGCCTCGCCGTCCACGTCCTCGGCGACGATCAGCAGCGGCTTGCCGGACTGCGCGACCTTCTCGAGCAGCGGCAGCAGCTCGGCGATGGTCGAGATCTTGCCAGCCGACAGCAGCACGTAGGCGTCGTCGAGGACGGCCTCCTGCTCGTCGGCATCGGTGACGAAGTACGGGCTGATGTAGCCCTTGTCGAACTGCATGCCCTCGGTGAGCTCCAGCTCGGTGCCGGTGGTGTTCGACTCCTCGACGGTGATCACGCCGTCCTTGCCGACCTTGTCCATCGCCTCGGCGATCAGCTCGCCGATCGTCCGGTCCTGCGCGGAGATCGACGCGACGTGCGCGATCTCGGCCTGCGTCTCGATGTCGGTGGCCGTCGCCAGCAGCTGCTCGGAGACGGCGGCGACCGCCGCGTCCATGCCGCGCTTGAGCGAGGTCGGGTCTGCGCCGGCCGCGACGTTGCGCAGCCCGAAGGCGACCATCGCCTGGGCCAGCACCGTGGCGGTGGTGGTGCCGTCGCCGGCGACGTCGTTGGTCTTGGTCGCGACCTCCTTCGCCAGCTGGGCACCCATGTTCTCGGCGGGGTCGGACAGCTCGACCTCGCGGGCGATGGTGACGCCGTCGTTGGTGATGGTGGGCGCGCCGAACTTCTTGTCGAGGACGACGTTGCGGCCCTTGGGGCCGAGCGTCACCTTGACGGTGTCGGCGAGGGCGTCGACGCCCCGCTGGAGCGCGTCACGGGCGGTGGCGTCGAAGGTCAGGAGCTTGGGCACGGCGGTGTTCCTCTCAGTGGTCCCGACACACGCGCGCCCCGGGCCGCGAGGCGGACCGGGGCACGGGCGATGGTGCTGGGATGGTTACTTCGCGATGATCGCGAAGACGTCGCGAGCAGACAGCACGAGGTACTCCTCGCCGGAGTACTTGACCTCGGTGCCGCCGTACTTGCTGTAGAGCACGACGTCGCCGACCTTGACGTCGATCGGGACGCGATTGCCCTTGTCGTCGATGCGACCCGGACCGACCGCAAGGACGGTGCCCTCCTGGGGCTTCTCCTTGGCGGTGTCCGGGATGACGATCCCCGACGCGGTCGTGGTCTCGGCCTCGAGGGCCTGGACGACGATGCGGTCTTCGAGCGGCTTGATGTTCACCTTGGTGGCGGTGGTCACAGGAGCGACCTCCCCCTTCACAGTCGTCGGTGGCTGGATGGATCTGAGGGGTGGAACGCATGCCTGCCGTCGCGGGGCTCAGGCGTGCTGGCACTCTCGGGTGCCGAGTGCCAACCTAGGCCGTCGATGTGCCCGGCGTCAATTCCTCGAAGTCCCAGGCGTGCGGTGGCCGGTCGAGCAGCTCCCCCGGAGGAGTGCCGATCGTCAGCGGCGCCGGGACGATCACCACGACGCGGCCGTCGGCCGAGGCATACACGCGGGCGCCACCCGGGGCCTGCGCCAGGGCCCAGGCCGCGAGCTCCCCGCCCCGTCCCGCGGCCGCCTTCGCCTCCCACATGGTGACCACCGCCCCATCCTGGTACGCCAGGCGCCTACGGTTCGGTCATGGATTCCCAAGGGTGGTACGGCGACCCGTTCGAGGCTCACGAGGCGCGCTGGTTCTCTGCCGGTGCGCCGACCGCACTGGTCCGCGACGGCGAGCTGGAGAAAACGGACCCACCGCCCGCCGACAGCTGGGACGGGCCGCTCACGCCGGTGCCGGACGAGGACCTCGAGGGCGGCAGTGACCTGCAGCGCTCGGGCGAGTGGGACCGCCACCTGAGCCTGGGTGGTAGCGCCGACGGCTTCGCAGCCGCTGACGCGTTCCTCGGCTGAGCCGCGCCGTCGTCGAGGGCGGCGGTGACCTGCAGCGCTCGGCCGAGTGGGACCGCCACCTGAGCCAGGGTGGTAGCGCCGACGGCTTCGCAGCCGCTGACGCGTTCCTCGGCTGAGCCGCGCCGTCGTCATCCGACGCGCCGGCGGAGCCGACGGCGGCCGGAGGTCAGTGCGGGAGCGGGAGTGTCGAGCGGGCGCCGAGGTCGGCGCGGCTCGGGGCGGCCCCGCGCTCGACCAACAGGTGGCCCAGCGCCGCGACCATCGCGCCGTTGTCGGTGCACAGCCCCGGCCGCGGTACGCGCAGCCGCACCCCCGCGGCCGCGCACCGCTCGCCGGCGAGTGCGCGGAGTCGGGTGTTGGCGGCCACCCCGCCGCCGATCACCAGGGTGTCCGCGCCGCGGTCGCGGCAGGCCGCGACGGCCTTGGCGGTGAGCACGTCGACCACCGCCTCCTGGAACGAGGCCGCGACATCGGCGACCCGGTACGCATCGGCGCCGGCCAGCCAGCGGGCCACCGCCGTCTTCAGGCCCGAGAACGAGAAGTCGTACGAGCCGTCGTCGTGCATCCCGCGCGGGAAGGCGACGGCTGCGGGGTCGCCGTCGCCGGCGACGCGGTCGACCGCCGGGCCGCCAGGGAAGCCCAGGCCGAGCAGCCGGGCGACCTTGTCGAAGGCCTCGCCGGCGGCGTCGTCGACGGTCTCACCGAGCACCCTCGGGGCCGCGACGTCGCGCACGTCCACCAGCGAGGAGTGACCGCCCGAGACCAGCAGCCCGATCGTGCCCGCGGGCAGCGGACCGTGCTCGAGGGTGTCCACCGCCACGTGCGCCGCCAGGTGGTGCACGCCGAACAGCGGGACGCCGAGTCCGGCGGCGAGCGCCTTCGCCGCGGCGACGCCCACGAGCAGCGCGCCGGCCAGACCCGGGCCTTCGGTCACCGCGACGGCGTCGACGTCGGCGAGCCGCAGACCCGCGTCCCGGCAGGCCGCTGAGATGGTCGGGAGCATCGCCTCGACGTGCGCCCGGCTCGCCACCTCCGGCACCACCCCGCCGTAGCGGGCGTGCTCGGCGACGCTGGAGGCGATCGCGTTAGCCCGGAGCACCCCGTCGACGACGATCCCGACGCCCGTCTCGTCACAGGAGGTCTCGATGCCCAAGACGACGCTCACGACAGCGAGACCGTCATGACCAGGGCATCCTCGCCGGTGGCCTGGTAGTAGCCGCGGCGCCGGCCGACGAGGGCGAACCCGTGCCGGGCGTAGAGGCGCTGCGCCGCCACGTTGCCGGCGCCAACCTCCAGCGCCAGCGATGTCGCGCCCCGCCGCCGCGACTCTCCGACGAGGCACTCCAGGAGCGAGGCGCCCAGCCCCCGACGCTGGTACGCCGGACCCACGCCGAGGGTTTGCACCCAAGCCTCCCGCTGGTAGCACGCAAGGCCCGCGTAGCCGCTCAACACCGTGTCGGTCGGAACGGGTGCTGGCTGAGCAGGGCTGTCCCAGCTGCCCAGGTAGTACCGGGTCTCGTACTGCGCCAGTTCGGACCAGAACGTCTCCGCCGTCCACGCGTCCGCGCCGAACAGCACCGGCTCGAGGTCGAGTACCGCGGCCAGGTGCCACCAGCGGAGCGCCGCGATCACGACGGCAGCGCCGCGTCGGGTCGCCGCAGGTAGCTCGGCACCAGCGGTGCGGTCGGCCCGCGCAGGTCGACCAGCCCGGCGAGTCGCTCCACCGGGCACCTGCGGTCGTCGGCGGGTGCGCCGAGCAGGGTCGCACCGGGGCCCACGACCGGTCTGCCGGCGAGCTCGACCTCCGCCGGCCGGACGACGTACGGGCCGTCGATGCGGTCGCCGGCTCCGTCGTACCCGGCCCAGAAGACCTCGCGGCGTCGGGCGTCGGTCGCCACCACCGACCCTGGCCGGGCCCACACGTCGAGGCTGCACGCACCGAAGGCCGGCACACCGAGGGCGAGGCCGAGGGTCGCGGCGGTCACCACCCCCACCCGCAGACCGGTGTACGGGCCGGGGCCGAGCCCGACGACCACGGCCTCCAGGTCTGCCAGCGTCGCCCCCGCATCCGCCAGCGCCGCCGTGACGAGCGGCATCAGCAGTTCGCCGGCACCCCGCGGATCACGCTGGATGCGCGGCCAGTGGCCGCCCCCGGTGTCGACCGCCGCGGCGGCGACGTCGGGCGTCGCGGTGTCGAGGCAGAGCACGAGCACACGATCAGCCTAAGAGCGCCGCCCGACCACCTTCCACGCGGCGGGCAGCAGGCCCGCGGCGAGCAGCACCTTGAGGGCGTCGCCGATCAGGAAGTCCTTCATGCCGTAGTCGTAGCCCGCGCGCCACCCCACATGCAGGTTCGCCATCAGGTAGGGCACGCCGACGGCGTACACGAGCAGGGTGCCGATCAGCATGGTGCCGATGGTGCGCAGCGGCGTGCGGTCACCGCCGCGCGAGGCGAGGTAGCCGACGACCGAGCCGGCGAGCACGAAGCCGAGGATGTAGCCGAACGACGCCCCGGCGCTGCCGTGGCCGTGGTGGGCGTACCACGGCATGCCGGCGAGGCCGGCGAGCAGGTACAGCGCCGTCGCCGCGAAGGCCCGGTAGAGCCCCAGGCTCGCGCCGGCCAGCAGCACCGCGAACGTCTGCCCGGTGATCGGGACCGGCGTGCCGTGCAGGGGAATCGAGATCTGCGCGAACAGGCCGATGAAGCCGGCGCCGACCAGCACCAGGACGACGTCGCGGACCAGCCGGCCGGGCAGCAGATCGCTCAGGACCAGCCGGCGCGGACGTGTTGCGCTCGGTGCTGCGAAAGCCACGGCATCTCCTCGGGGCGGTCGGATCGGACGGTCGTCGGGCGGTTCGGCCGGCCGGTCGGGTTGGCGGCCGATTGGTGGTCGGTGCCGTGATTCCTACCAGGCGCCGCTCAGCGCACCGCGTCGAGCGCCGCCCGGCGGCCCTCCCAGGCCGCGCCCATCCCGCGCAGGGTGACGGCCCGCCACTCGTCACCGGCACTGTCCGAGCGCTCGATCCCGATCTCCAGGTGGCCGTCGGCGAGCCCTTCGGCCAGCCCCTGGCCCCACTCCACGAGCGTCACCGCGGCCGCGGCGGGCGTGTCCAGGTCGAGGTCGTCGAGCTCCAGCCGACCGCCGAGCCGGTACGCATCGGCGTGCACCACCGGCAGCCGGCCGGTGTGCTCGCGGGCCAGCACGAAGGTCGGCGAGGTCAGCCGCTCGGCCACGCCGAGACCGGCCCCGATCCCCTGCGCCAGCGTGGTCTTGCCCGCACCGAGCGGTCCCGTCAGCAGCACCAGGTCGCCCGGCACGAGCAGGTCGGCGAGCCCGCGACCGAGTTCGCGCATCGCCGCGGCGGTGGCCACCGGCCGCGCCAGCGGGCGGCCGTACTCGTCCCAGAAGTCGTGCCGGCGCACGACGTCGAAGCCCCAGCGCCGGAAGCGTGCCGCGTTGGCGGGCAGCTGGTGGCGGACACCGGCCCGGAGCCCGACCAGCCCTGGCGCGACGCTGGCGGCGACCAGCGCGCCGGCCAGGCCGCGACCGCGCTGCTCGGGGGCGACCGCGAGGCGGCGTACCCATCGGAGTCGGAGCGGGTCGTCGTGGTGCGGACCGAAGCGCACCGACCCCACGATCTCGCCGTCGTCGTCCTCCGCGACCAGGCCGCCGTGCGCGGCGATCTCGGCCGTGAGCGAGTCCACGGTCTCGCCCAGCGAACCCGACCGCGGGGTGATGTCGAGCGCGCCGAAGACGGCCTGCGTCAGCGTCAGCATCGCGGCCGCGTCGGCGACCTGCGCCGGGCGGATCGCCGGGGGGTCGGTCACAGCAGGGACGCGGCCTGCGCGAGGTCCTCGCGCAGGGCGGCCATCGGGGCACCATCCGGGCCGAAGCGCAGGGCTGCGCTCGGGTGGTACGTGGCGAGCACCCGCCGCCCGCCGAACTCCGCGACCGTGCCGCGCAGGGCGGCGATCCGCGCCCCACGCCCGTGGAACCACACGACCGCGGTGGAGCCCATCGCCACCACGAGCGCGGGCGCGGCCAGCTCGAGCTGGCGGTCGAGCCAGCCGCGGCACCGCGCCAGCTCGGGGGCGCGGGGCGTGCGGTTGCCCGGCGGTCGGCACTTGAGGGTGTTGAGCACCCCGACCTCCGTACGGGCCAGGCCGGCCTCGACGAGCAGCCGGTCGAGCAGCTGCCCGGCCCGGCCGACGAACGGACGACCCGCCAGGTCCTCCTGCGCCCCCGGCGCCTCGCCGACCAGGACCAGCCGGGCGCCGGCGGGCAGCTCGCCCACGACCACCGAGTCCCGGGCCGCGACCAGCTCGGGGCACGCCGTGCAGCTGCGGATCTCGGCGCTGAGCTCGGCCCAGGTCACGCGGCGTGGGCGGCGACCGCCTCGAGCGCACGCCGCAGCAGCGCCCGCAGGTGCAGCGTCACCAGGGCTGGGCGTTCGAGCATCGCCATGTGGCCGGCCCCGGGCAGCACGACCAGCTCCGCGTCCGGCAGCTCGGCCACCATCGCCCGGCTGTTGTCGACGGGCGTCAGCACGTCCTTGTCGCCGACCAGCACCAGGACCGGGATCTGCCGCAGCACCGGCAGCGCGGCGAGCTTGTCGTGGGTGCAGAGCGCGCCGAAGAAGCTGGTGATCGTGGCCAGCGGGCTCTGCGAGATCATCCGTTCCATCAGGTCCACGAGCGACGGCGGGACGTCGCCGCCGTAGGAGACGCGGTTCGCGAGCGCCCAGGTCAACGCGCTCGGCGTACGTCGGCGCTCGAGCCGGTCGCCGTAGTGGGACAGCGTCGTCGCGCCGCGCGGCCCGAAGACCTTCAGCGCCTTGGCGGCGAGCACCGGCAGGCCGAGCATCGTCGCGGCGGCCCCGCCGGCCGAGGTGCCGAGCAGCGCGACCCCCACCACCCGGCCGTCGACCGCGAACAGCTCGGGCCGCGAGTCGGCCAGCGCCATGATCGTCATGCCGCCCATGGAGTGGCCGACCAGCACGGCACGCCCGCTCGGCGCGACGACGTCGAGCACCCGGCCGAGGTCCTCGCCCAGGACGTCGATCGAGTGCGCCTCGGCCCGGTCACCCGGCCGCTCGGAACGGCCGTGGCCGCGCTGGTCGTAGAAGACCAGCCGGAGGTCGTCGGCGGCGAGTTCGCGCCGCTGGTAGGTCCACGTCTCCTGGGTGCAGGTCCAGCCGTGCACGAACACCACCGTGAGGGGGGCGTCGAGGGGGCCGACCTCCTCGACGTGCAGCGCCAGCCCGTCGGAGGTGGCGACCGGGGTGACCCGGTCGACCCGGGCCGGCGCGGCGAGCGTCAGCGCCTCCGGATCCGGACGCCCGCGGTGGGTGCTGACCTTGCGCCGGGTCAGCTGGACACCGCCGCCGGCGGCCAGGGCCGCCCCCACCGTGGTGGCCAGCAGCACGCGGTTGCGCGTTCTGCTCACGTCGCCTCCTGCACGTACACGCGGGGGATCCTCGTCCCCACCCTGGACACGATCTCGTAGGAGATGGTGCCCAGTCTGTCAGCCCACTCCTGCGCGGTGGGCTCACCCGCGTCGCCCGGGCCGAAGATGACGACCTCGTCGCCCGCGGTGGCCGGCTCGTCGCCGGTCTCCACCAGGAACTGATCCATGCAGACGCGGCCCGCGATGCGTCGGCGCCGGGCGCCCAGCAGCACCTCGCCGACGTTGGTGGCGCCGCGGGGGATGCCGTCCGCGTACCCGAGGGGCACGAGCGCGACGGTGGTGTCCCGGTCGGCGTGCCACTGGTGGCCGTACGAGACGCCCTCGCCGGCCGCGACGCGGTGGGTGGTCGCGACTCGCGTGCGCAGGCTCATCGCCGGACGCAGGCCGTACCGGTCCGGGCCGCCGAGCTGCGGCACCGGGGTCAGCCCGTAGCACGCGAGGCCGGGGCGGACGAGGTCGAAGTGCGCGTCGGGCCGGGTCAGCGTCGCCGCGGAGTTGGCGGCGTGCCGCACCGTGGGGGTGAGGCCGCGGCGCGCGGCCCGCGCGAGCGCGTCGCGGAAGGCCTCGAGCTGCAGCCCGGTCGTGGGGTGCTCGGGCTCGTCGGCCCAGACCAGGTGGGTGAACATCCCGACCAGCTCGACCGAGCCTTCGGCCTGCGCCGTGGCCAGCCGGTGGAGCAGGTCGTCGAGCTCCCCGGGGCCGACCCCGTTGCGCCGTAGGCCGGTGTCGACCTTCAGGTGCACCCGGCCAGGGCGGCCGGTCTCGCGCGCCGCGGCGACGAGCTCGGCCAGCGCCCACCCGGCGGAGATGCCGACATCGATGTCGGCCGCCACCGCGGCGGCCATCGGGCCGCCGGGCGCGTGCAGCCAGGACAGCAGCGGCGCGTCGATGCCCGCGGCCCGCAGGTCCAGCGCCTCGGCCAGCTGGGCTACCCCGAGCCAGCTCGCTCCCCCTTGCAGCGCAGCCTGTGCAGAGGCGACCAGACCGTGGCCGTAGCCGTCGGCCTTGACCACCGCCATCACCTGGGCCGTCGGCGCGGCCGCAGCGCATGCGGCGACCGAGGCGGCGATGGCGTCGAGATCGACCACCACGGTGGCGGGCGTGGCGTTCATCCCCGCCGATGGTAGGACCGCGGGCGCGGCCGGGTTCACCGCAGCAGCAGACGTTCCAGCCGCCGTTCGGCCAGCGTCAACCCGACCGCCCCCATCGCCAGCAGGTACGCGGCGTGCACGAGCAGCACCCAGCCGACGTCGCCGGTGACCAGTCCGCGCAGCATCGCCACGCCCTGGTAGAGCGGGGTCACCCGCACCACCAGCTGCAGGGCTCCGGGATAGGTGGACAGCGGGTAGAACGTCGCAGAGAACAGGAACAGCGGCAGCTGCACCAGCGTCACGTACTCGAAGTCGGTCCAGCTCTTCATGTACGTCGTGAGCGCCATGCCGACCGACGCGAAAGCCCCGCCCAGCAGCAGCGCCGCCGGCAGCGCCAGCACGGCCCACCACGACGCGATCACACCGAGGGCCGCCATCACGATCAGGAACGCCGCCGAGTACAGACCGCCGCGGACCACCGACCAGGTGATCTCGCCGATGGCGATGTCGCCCGGCGCGACCGGGGTGTTGAGCACCGCTGCGTACAGCTTCGAGAACTTCAGCTTGTGGAAGACGTTGAACGTGGTCTCGGCGATCGCGGCGTTCATCGCCGAGGTCGCGAGCATCGCCGGCGCGACGAAGGTGCGGTACGGGACGAGATGGCCGCCGACCCGCACCGAACCGACGAGCGCGCCGAGCCCGACGCCGATCGACAGCAGGTAGAACAACGGCTCGAAGAACCCGGACAGCACCACCAGCCAGCCGTGCCGCATGACCAGGACGTTGCGTTCGACCACGCCGCGCGCCCGGCCCGAGCCGACGCGCAGTGGCACGACCCGCGCGAGCAGCGTGGCCGACGGCGGCCCGGTCAGCGTCGTCGCGTTGCTGGTGGCCGTCATCAGGTCACCAGCCGGCGATGGAAGGTACGACGGGCCAGCAGCACGCCGATCACCAGCAGCGCCAGCAGGCAGCCGGCGTGCACCAGGTCGTCGGACCGGCCCTGCCCGAGCGCGAGGTCGCGGGTCAGCGCAACGCCGTGCCACAGCGGCGTGGCGTAGGCGACGTACTGCATCCACCTGGGCAACTGGGTGATCGGGAAGAACGTGCCGGAGAACAGGAACAGCGGCACGACGACGAAGCGGTAGAGCACGGAGAAGCCCGTGTCGTTCTCGACGGTCGCCGCGAACGCCAGCAGCGGCGCCGCGAAGGCGAGGCCGCAGAACGTGGCGGCCGGCCAGGCGAGGATGGCGAGCCAGGAGTGGATCGCCCCGAAGGCCGCGACCACCGCGAGGTAGACACCCGTGGACAGGCCCACGCTCGTGGCGATCCACGCGAGCTGCCCGGTCACGATGTCCCCGACCGATAGGGGCCCGGCGAGCATGCCGTGGTAGGTCCGGTGCCACTTGATCGACCCGAGGACCGGCCAGGTCGCCTCGAAGGAGGCCGCCTGCATGGCCGCCGCAGCCACCAGCCCGGGGCCGACAAAGTCGAGGTAGGACAGGCCGCCGAGCTGACCCGAGTGCCGATGGTTGACCAGCGAGCCGAGCCCGATGCCCATCGCGGCCAGGAAGCACACCGGCTCCGCCACCCTGCTGTAGACCGTGCCGCGCCACGTGTGGGTGTAGTTGCGCCACCAGTAGGCGTACACCGCCCGCCAACGCAGCCAGGGCGCCTCGGGGCTGGGGACCTGGTGTGTGCTGGCTGGCGCCAGGGTCGGTGCGGCCATCAGTCCACCAGCTGTCGGCCGGTGAGGCGCAGGAACACGTCCTCGAGGCCGGCGCGGCGGACCAGCGCCGACTGCGGCGTGACGCCGCGTCGGGCGACGTCCGCCAGCGCCGCGTCGCCGTCGTCGGCGTACACCAGCAGCCGGTCCGGCAGCTCCTCCAGACGCTCGGCGGTGGCCGGCAGCGGCTCGGCGAGCGTGCGGGCGTAGTCCGGCGCCTCCCCGGGACCGAACCGCAGCTCCAGCACCTCCCGGGTCGACCAGGCCTCGATCAGCTCGCGCGGCGAGCCGGCCGCCGCGATGCGGCCGTCGTCCATGACCACGAGCCGGTCGCAGAGCTGCTCGGCCTCGTCCATGTAGTGGGTGGTCAGGACCAGGGTGACCCCGCGTTGCTTGAGCCGGTAGAGCCGGTCCCAGACGACGTGGCGGGCCTGCGGGTCGAGCCCGGTGGTGGGTTCGTCGAGCAGCAGCAGCTCGGGCGCGTTGACCAGGCTGCGGGCGATGGTCAGCCGCCGCTTCATGCCGCCGGAGAGGGGCTCGACCTTGTCGTCGGCGCGTTCGGTGAGCTGGACGAAGTCGAGCAGCTCGTCGGTCCGCTCCCGGACGAGCTGCTTGGGGAGCCCGAAGTACCGGCCGTAGACGTGCAGGTTCTCCCGTACCGTGAGCTCCAGGTCGAGGTTGTCCTCCTGCGGGACGACGCCGATGCGCGCCCGGATCTCAGGGCCGTGCCGGGTCGGGTCCAGACCGAGCAGCCGGAGCTCGCCGCCGCTGGGTGGGCTGACGCAGCCGATCATCCGCATCGTCGAGGACTTGCCGGCGCCGTTGGGGCCCAGGAACCCGAAGGCCTCACCGCGGTGGACCTCGACGTCAATGCCGGCGACGGCGGTGAACTCCCCGAACCGCTTGACCAGCCCCCGGGCGCGCACGAGCACGTCGTCACCCGGGCTGCCCACCTGGTCGACCGTACTGGCCACCCCCGACACGGTCACCCGCATTCACCGCGCCGCTCCTCGCCCGCCCTGCTCCCCGGCCCCGTGCACCGCCCACGGCGGAGGCGGTCAGGCGCGGACGACGGCGACCGCGTCGGCCCAGGCGTCCAGCAGGTCGTGGGCGGCCAGCGGCACGCGGGCGAGCCGTCCGGCGAGCCCGTGCAGGAAGGCCGCGGCGGCGCCGACCACCAGCACGTCCGGATCACCGCGCTTGACCGCCGCTGCCAGCAGCGCCCCCGCCGCACCCGCCAGCACGTCTCCGGTACCGGCCGTCGACAGCCACGTGGTCCCGGTCGGGTTGATCAGCGCCCGCCCGTCCGGCGCGGCGACCACCGTCCGCTCCCCCTTGAGCAGCACGTGCACCCCGAGGTCGGCCGCCGCCCGCCGGGCGGCGCCGAGCGGGTCGGGCCGCGGGTCGACGCCGGTGAGCTTCTCGAACTCGCCGGCGTGCGGGGTGAGCAACGTGGGGGCGGACCGCCCCCGGAGGGCGTCGGCGCCGAGCGCCAGCGCGCCCGCGTCCAGCACCGCGGCCACGTCGGAGTCGACCACCCGCCGAGCGGCCTCGTCCCCCGGCGCGCCCGAGCCGCAGACGTACGCATCGACCCGGCCGTCACCCACCACCACCGTCGGCCACGCGGCGCGAACGGCGTCGCCCGCGGTGCCCTCGTACCGGACATAACCACCGCCGCCACGGACCGCGCCGCCGCAGCACAGCACCGCCGCGCCCGGGTACTGCTCGCTGCCGGCGACGACGCCCACCACGCCGCGCGAGTACTTGTCCGCGGTGGCCGGCGGCGTCGGCACCAGCGCCGCGACGTCATCGGCGTCCAGGACCGCCGCTGGTGACGTCGGCGCGAAGTCCAGACCGACCGGCGCCACCACGACCGCCCCGCAGAGCTCGGCGCCGGCGCCGACGACATGCCCCGGCTTCAGCCGGTCGAAGGTGACCGTGACCCGCGCGCGGACGGCCGGGCCGTCGACCGCGCCCGTCGCCGCATCGACACCACTGGGCAGGTCGACGGCCAGCACCGGCCCGCGCAGGGCACCCACCAGCTCCGCCGCGCGTCCGCGCAGACCACCGCGGGCGCCCACGCCGACCATGCCGTCGACGACCAGGTCGCAGTCGGGTACGGCGGTGGCGAACCGCAGCCCGGCAGCCGCGGCCCGCCAGTGCTCGTCGCCGTCCCGGTCCGAGGAGCGCACGACCACCACGGACGCGCCGCGGCGGGCGAGCTCCTGGCCGGCCCGCATCGCGTCGGCGGCGTTGTGGCCGGAGCCGGCCAGGACGCAGACGCGGGCGCCGTACACCGCGCCGAGCAGCCGCGCGCACTCGGCGGCGACGGCGTACGACGCCCGGGCGATCAGCGCGGCCTCGCCCACGCGCGCCGACGCCGAGGCGTCCGCGGCCCGCGTCTCCTCGAGGCTCGCGACGTACCTCATCGGCCCTCGACCGGAGCGATCACTCGACGGTGACCGACTTCGCCAGGTTGCGCGGCCGGTCGACGTCCAGCCCGCGGGCCAGCGCGAAGTCCATCGCCAGCACCTGGAGCGGCACGGTGGTGACCAGGGGCGAGTACAGCGTCGGTGCTTGCGGCACCCGGACCACGTGCTCGGCGTAGGCCGTGACCGCGTCGTCGCCGTCCTCGGCCACCACGATCGTGTGCGCTCCACGCGCCCTGACCTCGGCGATGTTCGAGAGCACCTTCTGGTGCAGCACGCCGCGCGAGCGGGGCGAGGGCATGACCACAACGACCGGAACGCCAGCCTCGATCAGCGCGATCGGCCCGTGCTTGAGCTCGCCGGCAGGGAAGCCCTCCGCATGCACGTACGCCAGCTCCTTGAGCTTCAGCGCTCCCTCGAGCGCGACGGGGTAGCCCACGTGGCGGCCGAGGAACAGCACGGTCCGCGACCCGGACAGCTCGCGCGCGAGGTCGGAGACCGGACCCATCCGGTCGAGGGTCTCGGCGATGAGGGCCGGCATCGCCTCCAGCGCGGCGTACTCGCGGGCCACCTCCTCGCCGTCCTTGGTGCCCAGCACGCGGGCCAGGGAGAGGCCGAGCAGCGACGTCGCGGTGATCTGGGCGAGGAGGCACTTGGTGGAGGCGACGCACACCTCGAGCCCGGCCCGCGTGTACAGGACGGCGTCGGCCTCGCGGGGGATCTGCGAGCCGTTGGTGTTGCTGATCGCCAGCACGCGAGCCTTCTGCGACTTGGCGTGCCGGACCGCCTCCAGCGTGTCGGCCGTCTCGCCCGACTGGCTGATCGCCACCACGAGGGTGTTCCGGTCCAGCACCGGGTCGCGGTAGCGGAACTCGCTGGAGAGCTCCACCTCGACCGGGATCCGGGTCCAGTGCTCGATCGCGTACTTCGCGAGCAGGCCCGCGTGGTACGTGGAGCCGCAGCCGACGACGAACACCTTGTCGATCTCGCGCAGGTCGTCGTCGGACAGGCGCTCCTCGTCCAGGACGATCCGGCCGTCGGCCGTGAGGCGACCCCGCAGGGTGTCCTCGACCGCCGTCGGCTGCTCCAGGATCTCCTTCTGCATGAAGAATTCGTGCCCCGACTTCTCGGCGGCGGCGAGGTCCCAGTCGACGTGGAAGCGGTGGCTCGTCGCCGGCCGGCCGTCGAACCCGGTGACCCGGTAGCCCCCCGGGCGTACCTCCACGACCTGGTCCTGGCCGAGCTCCACCGCATCCCGGGTGTGACCGATGAAGGCGGCGACGTCGCTGCCGAGGAACGTCTCCCCGTCGCCGACGCCGACCACCAGCGGGGAGGAGCGCCGGGCGCCGACGACCAGGTCTGGCTCTCCGGCGTGCGTGACCAGCAGGGTGAAGGCGCCCGCCAGGACGTTGACCACCGCGGTGAGCGCCGCAGCGAGACCTCGGACCGGGTCGTACGCCTCCTCCAGCAGGTGGGCCACCACCTCGGTGTCGGTGGCGCTCGCCAGCTCGTGCCCGCGGGCCTCCAGCTCGGCCCGCAGTGCCATGTGGTTCTCGATGATGCCGTTGTGCACGACGGCGAGGGCGCCGGTGCAGTCCAGGTGCGGGTGGGCGTTGCCGTCGGTGGGGCCGCCGTGGGTGGCCCAGCGGGTGTGCCCCATGCCGGTACGCCCGGGCATCGGCGCGGACTCGCCCAGCAGCTTCTCCAGGTTGGCCAGCTCGCCGGCCTTGCGCGCGGTGCGCAGCACGCCGTCCTCGCCCACGATCGCCACCCCGGCGGAGTCGTAGCCGCGGTACTCCAGGCGGCGTAGACCCTCGAGGCAGACCTCGAGCGCGGGCTTGGAGCCGACGTAGCCGACGATGCCGCACACGGCGATCACGGTAGCCGCCGGGTCAGCCCGCGGCGCGCACCGCCGCGGCGACCAGCTCGGCGCACGCCTCCGCCTCCTGCTGACTGCCCGCCTCGACCATGACGCGGACGAGGCCCTCGGTGCCGCTCGGCCGGAGCAGCACCCGGCCGGCGTCGCCGAGACGGAGCTCGGCGGCGGCCACCGCCGCGAGCACGGCCGGCGCCGAGGCGACCCGCCGGTCGGCGACGGGGACGTTGTGCAGGACCTGCGGCAGTCGCGTCATCACGGCGGCGAGATCCGCGAGGTCGCGACGGGTGGCCGCAACCCGCTGCAGCAGCGCCAGGCCGGTGAAGATGCCGTCGCCGGTGGTGGCCAGGTCGGCGAAGACCAGGTGACCCGACTGCTCGCCGCCGAGCGCCAGATCGTGCTCGCGCATCGCCGCCAGCACGTAGCGGTCACCGACCGCCGTCTGCACGACGGCGATCCCCGCCCCGGCCATCGCCCGGGTGAAGCCGAGGTTGGTCATCACCGTCGTCACCACGGTGTCGCCGCGCAGGGCGCCCCGCTCCTGCAGCGCCAGGGCGCAGATGGCGAGGATGGCGTCGCCGTCCACCACCCGGCCCTCGCGGTCGACCGCCAGGCAGCGGTCGGCGTCCCCGTCGTGCGCCAGGCCGAGGTCGGCGCCGGCCGCGACCACCGCGGCGCGCAGCGGACCGAGATGGGTGGAGCCGACCCCGTCGTTGATGTTGAGGCCGTCGGGCTCGCAGCCGAGGCAGAGCACGTCGGCGCCGGCCTTGCGGTAGACCTCGGGACCGATGGTCGAGGCCGCCCCGTGCGCCGCGTCGACGACGATGCGCATGCCGGCCAGCGAGACGTCGACCGACCCGAGCAGGTGCTCCGCGTAGCGCTCGGCCGCGCCGTCGAGCACGCGGACGCGACCGACGCCCGCGCCGACCGGACGGTCCCACTCCTCGCGCAGCCGGCTCTCGATCTCGTCCTCGACGGCGTCGGCGAGCTTGTGGCCGCCCGCGCCGAAGAACTTCACGCCGTTGTCCGGCATCGGGTTGTGCGAGGCCGACAGCATCACTCCGAGGTCGGCGCCGACCGCCGCGGTGAGATAGGCGACCGCGGGGGTGGGCAGCACACCCACCAGCAGCACGTCGGTGCCGGCCGAGGTGAGCCCGGCGACCACCGCCGCCTCGAGCATCTCCCCCGACGCGCGCGGGTCGCGACCCACGACCGCGACCTGGCGCCGGGCGCCACCGTGGTCGAGCACCTCCGCCGCCGCCAGCCCGAGCGACATGGCGAGCTGGGGTGACAGGTCCGCGTTGGCCAGCCCGCGGACCCCGTCGGTGCCGAACAGACGGGGCACCGGGCGACTCAGCGCTTGGAGTACTGCGGGGCCTTGCGAGCCTTCTTCAAGCCGTACTTCTTGCGCTCCTTGACCCGGGCGTCGCGGGTGAGGAAGCCGGCCTTCTTGAGCTGGTCGCGACTCTCGTCGACGATCTCGATGAGCCCCCGGGCGATGCCGAGGCGCAGCGCGCCGGCCTGGCCGGAGACACCGCCACCGTGGATCAGGGCGATGACGTCGTACGTGTCACCGATCTCGAGCTGGGTGAACGGGTCCCGGACGGTCTGCTGGTGCACCTTGTTCGGGAAGTAGTCCTCGAGGGTGCGGCCGTTGATGGTCCAGACGCCGGTGCCGCTGATGATGCGGACGCGCGCGACCGCCTCCTTGCGGCGACCCACGGTGCGCGTGAGGTCCGGCGACTTCGCGGGCCGGACGGCTTCGGTGCTGACTGCCACGGTTCTCCTTGTTCCTGGTTTCCTGCGGCTCAGCGGGCGGTGGGCACGAGCTGGGCGAGCTGGACGATCTCGTACGGCACGGGTTGCTGTGCCTGGTGCGGGTGGGTGGGTCCCGGATAGACCTTGAGCTTGGTGCCCATGTGTCGCCCCAGCGTGGTGTGCGGCAGCATGCCCTTGACGGCGCGCTCGACCACAGAGGCCGGGCGGGTCGCCAGCAGGTCGGCGTACGACGTCGAGGTGAGGCCGCCCGGGTAGCCGGAGTGGTGGTGGTAGCGCGACTGCGCCGCCTTGTTGCCGGTCATCACGACCTTGGCCGCGTTCACGATGACCACGAAGTCGCCGGTGTCCAGGTGCGGGGCGTAGTACGCCTTGTGCTTGCCGCGCAGCAGCGCCGCGGCGTGGCTGGCCAGTCGGCCGAGCACGATGCCGTCGGCGTCCAGGAGGTGCCAGGCCTGGGTCACGTCTGCCGGCTTGGGCTGGTAGGTGCGCACGTCGGGTCTCTTCGCATCTCTCGTCGCAGGCTGCCCGGGTCGGCACCCAGCCTCGCCGCGGCGGGCGGGCTGCGCACGACGGCGGGCCGGTCTTCGAGCTTGGGGGCTGGCTGCTCGCGGCCCGGACCCGGGGGACTCTCCCGGGCGCACGCGCCAGCCGCCAAGACTACTACATGCGCGGTCGACTGGACCTCGCCACCTTGACAGCGCCCCGCGCATGAGGTGAGGTATACCTAACCAACACCGGGGAGGGTCTGGACGTGTACGCCTGCATCTGTCACGCGGTCACCGAGCAGCGGGTCCGCGCCTGCGCCGGTGGCGGCCTCCGTCAGGTGGTGACGGCGACCCGCGCCGGGTCCGGCTGCGGCAGCTGCGTCCAGCGCCTGCGCGCACTGCTCGAGCAGCCGCATGTCGAGGTCGGCACGGACGTCGGGAACAAGGCCGCGTCCGCCGCCTGAGGGCCGCTAGCCTGCGACCATGGACGGTTCCACCGAGGTCATCGCGCTGCTGAACGACCAGCTGACCGCCGAGCTCACCGCGATCAACCAGTACTTCCTGCACGCCAAGATGCAGGAGCACTGGGGCTACACCCGGCTCGCGGCCTGGACGCGTCGGGAGTCGCTCGAGGAGATGGCCCACGCCGAGCTGCTCACCAACCGCATCCTCATGCTCGGTGGCCTGCCCAACTACCAGCGGCTGCTGCCCCTGAACGTCGGCCAGAACGTCGACGAGCAGCTACGTGCCGACCTGGCCTCCGAGTACGAGGTGCTCCCCCAATTGCGCAGCGCCGCGACCACGTGCCGGACCGGCGAAGACATCGTCTCGGCCCTGCTGTTCGAGGAGATCCTGCGCGCGGAGGAGCAGCACGTGGACCACCTCGAGACCGAGCTGCACCTCGCCGAGCAGCTGGGTCCGCAGTTGTACCTGGCGCAGCTGCGGGGCGAGCCCGGCAGCGGGACCTGATCAGGCCGGCCGCAGCCGCCGCCGCTCGTCCCACACCGGCCCGTCGGTCTCCCGGACCGTGCCGTCGGCCGCCACCAGCAGGAAGCGGTCCAGCGACCGGGCGAACCAGCGGTCGTGGGTGACGGCGACGACGGTGCCCTCGAAGCGCTCCAGCCCCGCCTGGAGGGCTTCGGCCGACGCCAGGTCGAGGTTGTCGGTCGGTTCGTCCAGAAGCAGCAGCGTCGAGCCGGCCAGCTCGAGCAGCAGCACCTGGAAGCGGGCCTGCTGCCCGCCCGACAGCGCGTCGAAGGCCTGGTCGGCGGCCCCGTGCAGGGCGTACCGGCGGAGCGCGGCCACCGCCTTGCCCCGCTCCAGCCCGTCCCGGTCGCCCTCGCCGCGATGCAGCACCTCGACCAGGGTGCGGCCCGCCAGCTCGGGGTGCTCGTGGGTCTGCGCGAACAGCCCCGGCACCACGCGGGCGCCGAGCTTCCAGTCCCCCTCGTGGGCGACGGGGTTGCCGGCCAGCAGTCGCAGCAGGTGCGATTTGCCGCTGCCGTTGGCGCCCAGCAGCCCCACCCGCTCCCCGTAGAACACCTCCAGGTCGAAGGGCTCCAGCAGCCCGGGGAGCGTGAGCTGCGCGGCGGTGATCGCGCGCAGACCGGTACGCCCGCCCCGCAGGCGCATGGTCACGGGGTCGCTCGTGGGGGGCGGTGGCGGCGGCCCGGCCTCCTCGTACTTGGCCAGCCGGGTCTGCATGGCGTGGTAACGGCTGGCCATGTCCGGGCTGATCCGGGCCTGCTGGCGGAGCGTGAAGACGAGCTGGCGGAGCCGCTCGTGCTCCTCGTCCCAGCGGCGTAGCAGCTCCGCCCGTCGGGCGTGCCGGGCTGCCCGCGCCTCGGCCCACGTCGCGAAGCCGCCGCCGTGCGTCCAGGCCTCCCGGCCCTCCAGGGTCACCACCCGGGTCGCCGAGCGCGCGAGCAGCTCGCGGTCGTGCGAGACGAACAGCACCGTCTTGCGGGTGGCGGCGAGCTGCTCCTCGAGCCAGGTCTTGCCACGTACGTCGAGGTAGTTGTCCGGCTCGTCGAGCAGCAGCACCTGCGCCGGGCCGGCCAGCAGCGACTCCAGCACGAGCCGCTTCTGCTCACCGCCCGAGAGCTGCCGGACCGGCCGGTGCTGGCTGAGCGCGTACGGCTGGCCGAGCGAGGACACGGTGGCCGCGTCGAAGCCGACCTCGGCGTCGTACCCCCCGGCATCGGCGTAGTCGGCGAGCGCCTGCGCGTACCGGAGCTGGACCGGCTCGTCGTCGGTGTCCATCAGCAGCAGCTCGACCGCGTCGAGCTCGGCGGCCGCCGCCCGGATCGCCGGCGGGCTCACCCCGAGCAGCAGGTCGCGCACGGTGGAGGCGTCCCGGACGCTGCCGACGAACTGCCGCATCACGCCGAGCCCGCCGGTCACCGTCACCGAGCCGGACTGCACCGGCAGGTCGCCCGCGATCAGCCGCAGCAGCGTGGTCTTGCCCGAGCCGTTGTCCCCGACCAGCGCGGTGACGCTGCCCTCGTCGACGCGGAAGCCCACGTCCGCCAGCAGCAGCCGGCCGTCGGGCAGCGCATGGCTCAGGTGCCCGACCTCGAGGAACCCCACGCCCCGCAGTCTCCCGCCCACGCGGCGATCCGTCAGCCGGGTTCGGCTCTCAGCAGCGCTGGTCGTCATCGAGGTCCCGGCGACGACGGGTCGCGGCGGCGCGGGCGGCGAGCTCGGCATCGGGCGGGTAACGCACGGCCGTCAGCGTGAGCCCGTGCGCCGGTGCGACCGGCACGTCGTCGGCGCGGGCCGTACGCGTCAGCAGCGACGCCGGCCACGTCGCGGGCCGACGCCCCTCGCCGACGGCCAGCAGCGCTCCGACGAGCGAGCGCACCATCGCGTGGCAGAAGGCGTCCGCCTCGACCGCCGCCGTCAGCACGCCGGCGTCGTCCCGGGTCCAGGTCAGCGCCTGGAGCTCCCGGATGGTGGTGGCCCCGTCGCGGCGGCGGCAGTACGCGGCGAAATCGTGCAGCCCGAGCAGCGGCGCGGATGCCGCGGCGAGCGCCGCCGCATCGAGCGGACGCGGCCACGCCAGGGTGTCGCGGCGGCGCAGCGGGTCGCCCGGCCCGTCGACGACGCGGTAGGCGTACGCGCGGCTGGTCGCCGCGAAGCGGGCGTCGAACCCGGCCGGGGCCGGCGCGACCCCGGTGACCCGGACGTCGGCGGGCAGCAGCCCGTTCAGGGCGCGCACGGTGACCGCGGCCGCCTCGGGCACGTCGGCCTGGGCGACCTGGCCGGTGGCGTGCACGCCGGCATCCGTACGGCCGGCCACGACCAGCTGGACGGGTCCGCGGGCGAGGGTCTCGAGCACGGGGCGCAGCAGCCCCGCCACCGTGCGACGCCCGGGCTGCTCGGCCCAGCCGGAGAAGTCGGTGCCGTCGTAGCCGAGGTCGAGCCGCAGCCGCGTCGGCTCCGTCGTCCTACTCCGCGGCGGTGTCGTCGCCGGGCTCGCCGGCGGTGGCGTCGACCTCAGCCTCGCGGGGGAGCGAGTCGTCCGCGCTGCCCTGGGCGCCCTCGCTGGTCGGTTCGGGCACATCGGGCGTCTCGGCGCCCGCCGGCTCCGGAGCGGTCTCGACAACCGGCTCCGGCGCGGTCTCCACTGCCGGTGCGCTCTCGGCGGCAGGCGCGGTCTCGGCGGCGGGCGCCTCGGTCACGACCTCGGTGTCGCCACCCTCGGTGGGGACGGCGACCTGCTCGGGCGCAGCGCCGTCCGGGGCGGGCTCGGCGGCGGCGCGGGCGGCGACCGCCGCAGCGGTCGGGCTCTCGCCCGCCAGCTCCTCGGCCGCCTCACGGGTCGAGCCGCTGACCGCGGTCCGCTCGGTGTACGTCCCGCGGCGGGCGCGCTCGGCCTCGCCGACTGCCCGCTCGGCGAAGGTCTGCTCCTCGACCAGCTCGATGAGCGCCATCGGCGCGTTGTCTCCCTGGCGCGGCCCGAGCTTGGTGATCCGGGTGTAACCCCCGGGCCGGGTGGCGAACCGGGGCCCGATCTCGGCGAAGAGGCTGTGCACGACCGACTTGTCGGTGACGACGGTGAGCACCTGACGGCGGGCATGCAGGTCGCCGCGCTTCGCGAAGGTGATCAGCTTCTCCGCGTACGGACGCAGTCGCTTGGCCCTGGCCTCGGTGGTGGTGATCCGCCCGTGCTCGAACAGCGCCGTCGCGAGGTTCGCGAGCATGTGCCGCTGGTGCGCGGGGCTGCCGCCCATGCGGGCGCCCTTGGTCGGCCTGGGCATCTCGTCTACTCCTGCGGTGCGGTCGGATGGGACGGCCGGCGGCGGGACGGGCTGGGCCCGTCCCGCTGCCGGTCAGAGCTGCTCGGTCTCCTGGAAGGAGGTGTCTTCGTCGCTGAAGGTCACGCCGCCGGTCGCGAAACTGGCGTCGCCGTACTCGTCGGCGTAGTCGGGGCTGTAGCTGCCAGCCGCCTGGCCGGGGTCGAACCCGGGCGGGCTGTCCTTGAGCGCCAGGCCCATCTGCGCCAGCTTCAGCTTGACCTCGTCGATCGACTTGGAGCCGAAGTTGCGGATGTCGAGCAGGTCGGCCTCGCTGCGGCCGACCAGCTCGCCCACCAGGTGGATGCCTTCGCGCTTGAGGCAGTTGTACGAGCGGACCGTCAGGTCCATCTCCTCGATCGGCAGCGCCAGGTCGGCGGCGAGCTGCGCGTCGATGGGGGAGGGGCCGATGTCGACGCCCTCGGCCTCGGCGTTGAGCTCGTGCGCGAGCCCGAAGAGGCCGACCAGGGTCTTGCCGGCCGAGGCCATGGCGTCCCGCGGGGTGATCGACGGCTTGGTCTCGACGTCGACCACGAGCCGGTCGAAGTCGGTGCGCTGCTCGACCCGGGTCGCCTCGACCTTGTAGGTGACCTTCAGGACCGGCGAGTAGATCGAGTCGACCGGGATGCGGCCGATCTCCTGACCCACCTGCTTGTTCTGCACCGAGCTCACGTAGCCGCGGCCGCGCTCGACGGTGAACTCGATCTCGAGCTTGCCCTTGCCGTTGAGGGTGGCGATGCGCAGGTCGGGGTTGTGCACCTCGACGCCGGCCGGCGGCGCGATGTCGGCGGCCGTGACCTCACCCGGCCCCTGCTTGCGCAGGTACATCACGGTGGGCTCGTCGTTCTCGCTGGAGACGACGAGCTCCTTGAGGTTGAGGATCAGGTCGGTCACGTCCTCCTTGACCCCGGGGACGGTGGTGAACTCGTGCAGCACGCCGTCGATGCGGATGCTGGTCACGGCCGCGCCGGGGATGCTCGACAGGAGCGTCCGGCGGAGCGAGTTGCCGAGGGTGTAGCCGAAGCCGGGCTCGAGCGGCTCGATGACGAACCGGGAACGGTGACCGTCGACGGTCTCCTCGGCGAGGGTGGGGCGCTGGGCGATGAGCAAGGTGGTGCCTCTCGATGTCGTGGGCGACCGCTATTTGACGCCCTGACGGGGATGCGCCTGTCGGCGCGCGTGCTGTTACTTGGAGTAGAACTCGACGATCAGCTGCTCGGAGACCAGCGTGTCGATGGCCCCGCGCTCCGGCAGCGAGTGGACCAGCGCGCGCATCTGCGTCGGCAGGACCTCGATCCAGGCCGGGCTGGTGCGGTCGCCGTGCAGCTCACGGGCGATCACGAACGGCGTGAGCTCCCGCGACTTGGCCCGGATCTCGACGATGTCGTGCTCGCTGACCCGGTACGACGGGATGTCGACCTTCTTGCCGTTGACGGTCACGTGGCCGTGCCGGACGGCCTGCCGCGCGGCGTCCCGGCTCTGCGCGAACTGGGCCCGGTAGACGACGTTGTCGAGGCGCGACTCGAGGATGCGCAGCATGTTCTCGCCGGTCTTGCCGGCCTGTCGGTTGGCCTCGTCGTAGTAGCCGCGGAACTGCTTCTCGAGCACGCCGTAGATGCGGGCGGCCTTCTGCTTCTCGCGCAGCTGCATGAGGTACTCGGAGTCCTTGCTGCGGCCTCGACCGTGCTCACCCGGCGGGTAGGGCCGGATCTCGATCGGGCACTTGGACGACGAGCACTTGCTGCCCTTGAGGAACAGCTTGGTCTTCTCCCGGCGGCACCGCTTGCAGTCCGCCCCGGTGTAACGAGCCATGAGTCAGGTCTTCCTTCGGTACGGGGGCGGTCAGACGCGCCGGCGCTTGGACGGGCGGCATCCGTTGTGTGGGCTGGGGGTGACGTCGCTGATGGTGCCGACCTCGAGGCCGGCGGCCGACAGCGAGCGGATCGCCGTCTCGCGGCCCGAACCCGGGCCCTTCACGAAGACGTCGACCTTGCGCATGCCGTGCTCCTGCGCCTTGCGGGCGGCGCTCTCGGCGGCCATCTGCGCGGCGAAGGGGGTCGACTTGCGCGAGCCCTTGAAGCCGACATGGCCCGCCGAGGCCCAGCTGATCACGGCACCGGTCGGGTCGGTGATCGACACGATCGTGTTGTTGAAGGTCGACTTGATGTGCGCGTGCCCGTGCGCGATGTTCTTCTTCTCGCGGCGACGGACCTTCTTCACGCCGGTACGGGTCTTCGGAGGCATTACCGGACCCCGCTCTCGTGCACATCGGCCTGCGCGATCATCACTTCTTGCCAACCTTCTTCTTGCCGGCCACGGTCTTCTTGGGTCCCTTGCGGGTGCGTGCGTTGGTGTGCGTGCGCTGTCCGTGCACCGGCAGGCCACGACGGTGGCGGATGCCCTGGTAGCACTGGATCTCGATCTTGCGCCGGATGTCCTGGGCCACCTCACGGCGCAGGTCGCCTTCGACCTTCAGGTGGGCGTCGATGTAGTCGCGGAGCAGGACGACGTCGTCGTCGGACACGTCCTTGGCGCGGATGTCGGGGCTGACGCCGGTGGCCGCGAGGATCTCCCTCGCGCGGGTCCGGCCGACCCCGTAGATGTAGGTGAGCGCGATCTCCATGCGCTTGTCGCGCGGGAGGTCGACGCCGACGAGACGTGCCATCGGGCGGGCGTCCTTCCTTCGTACGGAGGTCTGGGCCGGCCCCGGCCCGTACCCGCCCGGGTACGGCCCCGGCCTCCGACCGGGGGTGGCCCGCTGCCGGCGTGCGCGGCGGGTGGGACCTGCTGTGGTGCGGCGCGAGCCGCGGCGCCGGGACGGATGTCCCGGCAGGTGATCAGCCCTGGCGCTGCTTGTGCCGGGGGGTGGATGAGCAGATGACCATCACGCGACCGTGCCGGCGGATGACGCGGCACTTCTCGCAGATGGGCTTGACGCTCGGCTTGACCTTCACTGCTTCTCTCTGTCCTTCTCTGCCGTCACTTGTAGCGGTAGACGATGCGACCACGGGTCAGGTCGTACGGGGAGAGCTCCACGACCACCCGGTCACCGGGCAGGATCCGGATGTAGTGCATCCGCATCTTGCCGGAGATGTGGGCGAGCACCCGGTGGCCGTTGTTCAGCTCCACCCGGAACGTCGCGTTGGGCAGTGGCTCGACGACCGAGCCTTCGATCTCGATCGCCCCGTCCTTCTTGGCCATGTCCTCCACGTCTCGTCACCCGCCAGAAGCGGGACTCTGTCCATCCGCCGCGAGCGGGCATGCCGCAGCCGGCCGATGGCCCGTCGGCCAGTGTACGTCAGCCGTTGCCGGGCACCAAAAGCGCCCGACGGACGGGTTGCCTCAGTCTGATTCTGAGCGGGCGAGTTCGGCTGGGGCTACGTGTGGACGTGGACCGCGATCGACGCCGACTCCCAGCTCGTGCCGCTGAGCGCCCCGGAGCACACTGGACGGCATGCGCCATCGAGTTACGGTCACCTGCCGCTCCTGGGGTTGCGGCTACCGGGCGGCCGTGTGGGCGGCGGGGAGGCGCAGCGAACGCCGGGACTACGCCGACAGCTACTCCCAAGACCTCGCTGAGCACGAGCATCCGAACCACCCGGGAGCATCGGTGCGGGCACGAGGTCCCCGTTCTACCAATGCTTGACCGGGTTCACGTCCAAGGCTGACGCGGCACGCTGACCGCATGGTCCGGGTTCGGACCGAGGACCGAACGCTCTACCTGCGGCTGTGATTGCCCGGAGCGTGTTCGCGGTGACCGCCGTCGTTGGGATCGTCCTCATATTCGCGGATCTGCCGGAGAACCTCTACCTGTGCATAACTGGAGGAGTGGGGTTCTTCGGGTGCGCCGCGGCAATGGCACACGTCCGGCGCCGCGCCCGCCCCAACGCCGGATTCAACTGACCTCTCCCGCGCGGACTGACGCGCCCGCATCAAGGGCTGAGGGCACACTGGACGGCGTGGCGGGTCTGTCGTGGGCCGTTGACCGCCTGCCAGCGAGGCTCTGGCGGGCGGGGAATCTGCACCTCGGCGGCCGACTGCACTTTTGCAGGGCCGGTGCGGGGAGGCGTTCGATTGAGTGGCGCGGCCAGTCGATCATCACCGGGGCCAAAACCAGGGTCTGACCAGCGCTTTCTCAAACTGACCCACTACCAACGGGGGCCGGGTCAGGCGGAGGCGAGCGCGCCGAGCTCGGCGAGCCTCGCGGCGCCCCCGTCGACGGCGGTCAGCACCCACGGCCCGTCGTCGGTGAGGGTGAACGTGTGCTCGAAGTGCGCGGAGCGGGAGCCGTCCGCGGTGACCACCGTCCACCCGTCGGCGAGCTCTCGGGTGTGGTGCCGGCCGAGGTTCACCATCGGCTCGATCGCCAGGGCGAGCCCCTTGACCAGCTTCGGGCCGCGCCCGGCGCGGCCGTAGTTGAGCACGTGCGGGTCCTGGTGCATCTCCGAGCCGATGCCGTGGCCGCCGTACCCCTCGACGATGCCGTACCCGGAGGGACGAACGGACTCCTCGACCGCGTGGCTGATGTCCGAGACGCGGCCACCGAGCCGGGCCGCGGCGATCCCCCGCCACAGCGACTCCTCGGTGACCGCCAGCAGGTGCTGCGACTCCTCGTCGATCTCGCCCACGCCGACGGTGACGGCCGCGTCGCCGTGCCACCCGTCGACGATCGCGCCGTAGTCGATCGACACGATGTCGCCGGCGCGCAGGACGGACGTCGTCTTGGGGATCCCGTGCACGATCTCGTCGTTGACCGAAGCGCAGATCACCGCGGGGAACGTGCCGTGGTAGTGCAGGAACGAGCTCACCGCACCGTGCCGGGCCAGCACCTCGCGGCCGACGGCGTCGAGGTCGGCGGTGGTCGCACCGGGGACGACGGCGGCGCTCATCGCGGCGAGACCCTCGGCCACCACGAGGCCGGCCACCCGCATCTTCTCGATCTCGTCCGGGGTCTTGATCTGGATCATGCCGCTCCCTCCTGGTGTCGCTCCACGCTACCGGCGCCGCTCAGCCGAAGCGGCGCAGGGCATCGATCGCGCGGTCGGTGACGTCGTCGACCGGACCCGTCGCGTCCAGCCCGACCAGGATGCCCCGGGTCGCATAGAACGACACCAGCGGCGCTGTCTGCTCGGCGTACACGTCGAGCCGGTGCCGAATCGTCTCCTCGCGGTCGTCGTCACGCTGGTAGAGCGCGCCGCCGTCCACGTCGCAGACGCCCTCCTTCGCGGGCGGGTCGAAGTCGACGTGCCAGACCCGGTTGCAGGTCCGGCAGGTACGCCGCCCCGACAGTCGCCGCACGACCTCGTCGTCGTCCACGACGAGCTCCAGCACGACGTCGAGCGGCGCATGACCGCCGAAGTCCAGGATCGCGTCGAGCGTCTCGGCCTGCGGCACCGTCCGGGGGAAGCCGTCGAGCAGGAACCCGCGGGCAGCGTCCTCCTCGCCAAGCCGATCGCGGACCATCTCGATGGTCACCTCGTCGGGGACGAGGTCGCCGACGTCCATGTACGCCTTGGCGGCGATGCCCAACTCGGTGCCGCGGCTGACGTTGGCCCGGAAGATGTCGCCCGTCGAGATCTTCGGAACCGTGCGGTGAGCGGCGATGAACTGCGCCTGCGTACCCTTTCCCGCGCCCGGCGGGCCGACCAGAACGAGCCGCACTAGCGGAGGAAGCCCTCGTAGTTGCGCAGCAGCAGTTGGCTCTCGACCTGCTTGACGAACTCCAGGCCCACGCCCACCAGGATCAGCACCGACGTCCCCCCGAAGGGGAACTGCTGGTTCTTCGTCGCGCCCAGCGCGATGAGCGGCAACGCCGCCACCAGGCCCAGGAAGATCGCACCGGGCAGCGTGATCCGGGAGAGGACATAGTCGAGGAACTCCGCCGTCGGGCGCCCCGGCCGGATACCGGGGATGAAGCCGCCGTACTTCTTCATGTTGTCGGCCTGCTCGACCGGATTGAACGTGATCGCCACGTAGAAGTAGGTGAAGAACAGGATCAGCAGGAAGTAGAGGAGCACGTAGAGGGGGTTGTCGCCGCGGAACAGGTATTTCTGGTAGAAGGTCTGGTAGGTCGGGTTTGTCCACACCTGCGCGAGCAGCGCCGGCAGTTGCAGCAGCGAACTCGCGAAGATCACCGGGATGACGCCCGCCTGGTTGATCTTCAACGGGATGTAGGTGGAGGACCCGCCGAGCATCCGGCGGCCGACCATGCGCTTGGCGTACTGCACGGGGATCCGGCGGTCCGCCTGCTGCACGAAGATCACGGCGACGACGATGGCCAGACCCAGCAGCATCAGCAGGGTGAAGGTGAAGCCGCCGGCGGCCTGCAGGATCCCCGAGCCCTGGCTCGGCAGCCGAGAGGCGATCGACGTGAAGATCAGCAGCGACATGCCGTTGCCGATGCCGCGGTTGGTGATCAGCTCACCCAGCCACATGATCACGCAGGTGCCGGCCGTGAGACTGATCACCAGCGAGGAGATCACGAACACCGACGAGTCCGGGATGAGCCCATCACAGGTGCCCAGCAGCCGGCCGGTCCGGGCCAGGGCCACGATGCCGGTCGACTGGAGCACCGCCAGCGCCACCGTGAGGTAGCGCGTGTACTGAGTGAGCTTGGCCTCGCCCGCCTGGCCCTCGTCCTTGAGCTTCTCGAGGCGGGGGATCACCACGCCCAGCAGCTGGATGATGATCGAGCTGGTGATGTACGGCATGATCCCGAGCGCGAAGACCGACAGCTGCAGGAGCGCGCCCCCGCTGAACAGGTTCACGATCTGGTACGCGGCGTTGTTCTGGACGCCCGAGATACAGGCGTGGACGGCGGTGGTGGACACGCCCGGGCTCTGGATCGTGCTGCCGAGCCGGAAGATCGCGATCACGAGAAGCGTGAACAGCAGCTTCTTGCGCAGGTCGGGGGTCCGGAAGGCCCGCGAGAAGGCGGTCAGCACTCGGGTCCTCCAGGCGTCGTCCCGACGGTGGGATCGGCGGTCGGGCGGACCAGGGTCCGCAGGGTCGGCGTCGGCGTCGCCCGGCAGACCGGGCGGTCAACCGCTCGATCGGCAGGTCACCACCGGGCAGGAGCCCGGCGGCTTGCGGCACGGTCGAGTTTCCGTCGGGCGAATCTAACAGGAGCGCCACTCCGACGAGCAGGGACGGACGAGCCGCTCCTGCCCCGGGGCGATCAGAGCTGGGTGATGGAGCCCCCGGCAGCCGCGATCTTGTCCCGGGCGGTGGTCGAGAACCGGTGTGCGCTCACCTGCAACGCCACGCCCAGCTCGCCGTCACCGAGCACCTTGACCCGCTCCCCCTTGCGTACCGCACCCTTGGCGACCAGGTCCTCGACACCGACCGCGCCGCCCTGCGGGAAGAGCGCGCCGAGCTTCTCGAGGTTGACGACCTGGTACTCCACCCGGAAGCGGTTAGTGAAGCCCTTGAGCTTCGGCAGCCGCATGTGCAGCGGCGTCTGGCCGCCCTCGAAGCTCGCGGACACCTGGTAGCGGGCCTTGGTGCCCTTGGTGCCTCGGCCGGCGGTCTTGCCCTTGGAGCCGCCGCCACGCCCCACCCGGATCTTGTCCTTCTTGGCACCCGGCGCGGGGCGCAGGTGGTGCACCTTCAGGGCGCCGGCCTTGGGACCTTGCTGCGAGCTCATCTAGTCCACCTCCTCGACCGTCACGAGATGCGTGACGGTGTTGACCATGCCGCGGATCTCGGGGCGGTCCTCCTGCACGACGGTGTCGTGCATGCGCTTGAGCCCGAGCGTGCGGAGCGTCGCACGCTGGTTGTGCGTGCCGCCGATCCCAGACTTCGTCTGGGTCACCTTGAGGCGCGGCACGTCACACCCCCGCCGCTGCGCGGGCGCGCAGCAGGGCCGCCGGTGCAACGTCCTCGATCGGCAGACCGCGGCGCGCGGCCACCTCCTCGGGGCGGACGAGGCCGCGCAGGGCCGCCACCGTCGCGTGCACGATGTTGATCGGGTTGGACGAGCCGAGCGACTTCGACAGCACGTCGTGCACGCCGGCGCACTCCAGGACGGCGCGCACCGGACCGCCGGCGATCACGCCCGTACCCGGGCTGGCCGGGCGCAGCAGAACCACGCCGGCCGCCTTCTCGCCGGTGATCGGGTGCGGGATCGTGCCGGCGATGCGGGGGACCTTGAAGAAGTGCTTCTTGGCCTCCTCGACGCCCTTGGCGATCGCGGCGGGCACCTCCTTGGCCTTGCCGTAACCGACGCCGACGGTGCCGTCGCCATCGCCGACGACGACCAGCGCGGTGAAGCTGAAGCGGCGACCGCCCTTGACGACCTTGGCCACTCGGTTGATCGCGACGACCCGCTCGAGGTACGCGGACTTCTCCGGCGCCTGACCGCTCCGGCCACCGCCCTGACCGCGACGGTCGCCGGACCCGCCGGCTCCGCGACGCTGGGGACCTGGCATCAGACGTTCCTTCCGGTGGTGATCACGTGCGTACGGGTGCCCATCAGAACTCCAGACCGCCGGCGCGGGCCGCGTCGGCGAGGGCCGCGACGCGGCCGGTGTAGGCGTTGCCACCGCGGTCGAAGACGACCTTCTCGATGCCGGCGGCCTTGGCGCGCTCCGCCACGAGGGTGCCGACCAAGCCGGCCTTGGCCTTCTTGTCGCCGAGGTCGTCCTTGCCGCGGATCGACTCGTCGAGGGTCGAGGCCGACACCAGCGTACGGCCCGCGGTGTCGTCGACGACCTGCACGTGGATGTGCCGGGTCGAACGGTGCACCACCAGGCGCGGCCGGGTGGCCGTACCGCTGACGCGCTTGCGGAGACGAAAGTGTCGGCGTGCCTTGCCGGCACGGCGCTTTCCGGCGACTGACTTGGTGGACTGCATCACTTACCCGTCTTCCCGACCTTGCGCCGCACGATCTCGCCGGCGTACCGGACGCCCTTGCCCTTGTACGGGTCGGGCTTGCGCAGCTTGCGGATTTTGGCGGCGACTTCGCCGACCTGCTGCTTGTCGATGCCGGACACGGTGAACCGGGTCGGGCTCTCGACGGCGAACGTGATCCCCTCGGGCGCCGCCACCGGCACCGGGTGGCTGTAGCCGAGAGCGAACTCGAGGTCCCGGCCGCGGGCCTGGACGCGGTAGCCGACGCCGACGATCTCGAGGGTCTTGGCGTAGCCGTCGGTGACACCGGTGACCATGTTGGCCACGAGCGAGCGGGTCAGGCCGTGCAGTGCACGGTTGCGGCGCTCGTCGTCGGGCCGCGCGACGGTGACGACGCCCCCGTCCTGGAGGACGGTGATCGGCTCCGCGACGGTGTGGTGCAGGGTGCCCTTCGGACCGGTCACGGTGACGGCGGCGCCGTCGATGGTGACGTCGACACCGCTCGGCACGGTGATGGGGAGGCGGCCGATGCGAGACATGCCTGCCTCCTAGTAGACGTAGGCGAGGACTTCCCCACCTACGCCCTTCTTGGCGGCCTGCCGGTCGGTGAGCAGGCCGGTGGACGTGGAGATGATCGCGACGCCGAGCCCGCCCAGCACCTTGGGCAGGTTGTCGGACTTGGCGTACACCCGCAGCCCCGGCTTGGAGATGCGCTTGACGCCGGCGATCGTGCGCTCGCGGTTGGGACCGTACTTGAGCTCGACCACGAGCTCGATGCCCTTCTCGCCCTGCTGGGTCTTCCAGCCGGCGATGTAGCCCTCCCGCTGGAGGATCTCCGCGATGTGCGTCTTGATCTTCGACGACGGCATGGTGATGGAGTCGTGGTACGCGTGGTTCGCGTTCCGCAACCGCGTCAGCATGTCCGCGATCGGGTCGGTCATGGTCATGGGTTTGGCCGGAGCCTTTCTCGCCGCGGTTCCCGGTGTCGGGCCTACGGCGAAGAGCGTGGAGCAGGGACTACCAGGAGGACTTCGTGATGCCGGGCAGCTCGCCGGCGTGGGCCATCTCGCGGAAGCAGATCCGGCACAGGCCGAAGGTGCGGTAGACGGCGCGGGCACGCCCACACCGCTGGCAGCGGGTGTAGCCGCGCACCTTGAACTTGGGCTTCGCGGCGGCCTTGTTGCGCAGGGCGGTCTTGGCCATGGCTCAACGCTCCTTGAACGGGAAGCCGAGCTGCCGCAGCAGCGCCCGGCTCTCGTCGTCGGTCGATGCGGTGGTCACCACGGTGATGTCCATGCCGCGGGTGCGGTCGATCGCGTCGGGGTCGATCTCGTGGAAGACCGACTGCTCGGTGAGCCCGAACGTGTAGTTGCCGTGGCCGTCGAACTGCTTGGGCGACAGGCCGCGGAAGTCGCGGATGCGGGGCAGCGAGACCGACACCAGCCGGTCGAGGAACTCCCACATCCGGTCGCCGCGCAGGGTCACCTTGGCGCCGATCGGCTGGCCCTCGCGCAGCTTGAACTGCGCGATGGACACGGTCGCCCGCCGCAGCTGCGGCTTCTGGCCGGTGATGAGGGTGAGGTCGCGCAGCGCGCCGTCGATCAGCTTGGCGTCCCGGGCTGCCTCGCCCACGCCCATGTTGACGACGACCTTGCTCACGCTGGGCACCTGCATCGGGTTTCCGTACCCGAACTGCTCGGTGAGGACGGGCCGGATCTCGCTGCGGTAGCGCGCCTTGAGGCGCGGGATTTCCCGTTGGGTCAGGGTTGCGGTGGTCATGTCAGACGTCCTTGTCGCACTTCTTGCAGACCCGCACGGAGCGGCCGGCGTCGTTCCGGCGGTGGCCTGTCCGGGTGACCTTGCCGCACTCGGGGCAGACGAGCTGCACGTTGCTCACGTGCACGGGGGCCTCCTGGGTGAGGATGCCGCCGGTCTGGCCGCCGCGGGCGGTGGTGGTCACCCGGGTGTGCCGCTTGATCCGGTTGACGCCCTCGACGAGGACCTTGTCCCGGTCCGGGTACGAGGTGATGATCTTGCCCTTGAGGCCACGGTCCTTGCCGGTGATGACCTGGACGGTGTCGCCCTTCTTGACATGCATGCTCTACAGCACCTCCGGCGCGAGCGAGATGATCTTCATGAACCGCTTCTCGCGCAGCTCGCGGCCGACGGGGCCGAAGATGCGGGTGCCGCGGGGTTCGCCGCCGTCGCGGATCAGCACGGCCGCGTTCTCGTCGAAGCGGATGTACGAGCCGTCGGGACGGCGCTTCTCCTTGGACACGCGGACCACGACCGCCTTGACCACGTCACCGCGCTTGACGCCGGCGCCGGGGATGGCGTCCTTGACGGTGCACACGATGACGTCGCCGATGGAGGCATAGCGCCGCCCGGAGCCGCCGAGCACCCGGATGCACAGCAGCTCCTTGGCGCCGGTGTTGTCGGCGGCGCGGAGCCGCGACTCCTGCTGGATCACTGTGCCTTCTCCAGGATGCGTACGACGCGCCAGTGCTTGGTCGCCGACAACGGACGGGTCTCCATCAGCAGCACCCGGTCGCCCACGCCGCAGGTGTTCTCCTCGTCGTGCGCCTTGAGGCGGTTGGTGCGGCGCATCGTCTTGGCGTACCGCGGGTGCCGCACCCGGCTCTCGACCGCCACGACGACGGTCTTGTCCATCGTGTCGCTGACCACGAGGCCCTCCCGGACCTTGCGGAAGCGACGCTCGTCGTCGGTCGTCGAATCGGTCGCCGCGCTGGTGGTTGTCTCGCTCATGCGCTCTCTCCGGTCGTGTCGCTCGCCGCGGCGTAGGTGATGCCGAGCTCGCGCTCGCGCATCACGGTGTAGACCCGCGCGATGTCACGTCGCACGGTCTGGACCCGACGGTTGTTGTCGAGCTGGCCGGTGGCGAGCTGGAACTTGAGGTTGAACAGCTCCTCCTTGGCCTCGCGCAGCCGGGAGAGCAGCTCCTCGTCCGAGAGCTCGCGCATGTCGGCACCCTGGGTGACGTTGGCCATCACTCACCCTCCCGTCGGACGAACTTGCACTTCATCGGCAGCTTGTGCATCGCGAGGCGCAGCGCCTCGCGCGCGATCGGCTCGGGGACGCCACCTAGCTCGAACATGACGCGGCCGGGCTTGACGTTCGCGACCCACCACTCGGGGCTGCCCTTGCCCGAGCCCATGCGGGTCTCGGCGGGCTTCTTGGTGATGGGCCGGTCCGGATAGATGTTGATCCAGACCTTGCCGCCGCGCTTGATGTGCCGCGTCATCGCGATCCGGGCCGACTCGATCTGCCGGTTGGTCACGTACGCCGGCTCGAGCGCCTGGATGCCGAACTCGCCGAAGGACACCGCGGTGCCGCCCTTGGCGGCGCCGGTGCGGCTCGGGTGGTGCTGCTTGCGGTGCTTGACCCTACGGGGGATGAGCATGGTCAGCCCTCCTGGTCCGGGCTCGCGGCGGCGTCGGCCTCCGCAGACGGAGCGATCTCGGTCGGGGCGACGTCCCCCGGGACGGCGCCATCGGCCGGAGCGGCGTCCACCGGTGCGACCTCCACCGGTGCGACCTCCACCGCGGCGGTCTCGCCGGCCTCGACGGCCTCGACGGCCTCGGCCGGTGCCTCCGGCGCTGCTTCGGGCGTGGCGGGCGCCGGCGCGAACGCCTCGCGCCCGGCCTCGGTGCCCGCGGCGGTCGTACCGGTCGAACCCGAGCGCGGGCCGCGACGGGGGCCGCGACCGCGCTGTGCCGCCCGGAGGGCGACCTCGGCCGCCTCCCGCTCGGCGCGGCTCTGCACGACATCACCCTTGTAGATCCACACCTTGACGCCGATGCGGCCGAACGTGGTGCGTGCCTCGTACAGGCCGTAGTCGATGTCGGCGCGCAGCGTGTGCAGCGGCACCCGGCCCTCGCGGTAGAACTCCGAGCGGGACATCTCGGCACCGCCCAGGCGGCCCGAGCACTGCACGCGGATGCCCTTGACCTGCGGCGACTTCATCGCCGACTGGATCGACTTGCGCATCGCGCGGCGGAAGCTGACGCGGTTGGTGAGCTGCTCGGCGACGCCCTGCGCGACGAGCTGCGCGTCGGACTCGGGCGACTTGACCTCGAGGATGTTCAGCTGCACCTGCTTGGAGGTGAGCTTCTCGAGGTCGCCGCGGATCCGGTCGGCCTCCGCGCCGCGGCGGCCGATCACGATGCCGGGCCGGGCGGTGTGGATGTCGACGCGGACGCGGTCGCGGGTGCGCTCGATCTCGACCTTGCTGATGCCGGCCCGCTCCATGCCGGTCGACATCAGCTTGCGGATCTTGACGTCCTCGCCCACGTACTCGGCGTAGCTCTTGTCGGCATACCAGCGCGACGTGAAGTCGGTGGTGATGCCGAGCCGGAACCCGTGCGGGTTGACCTTCTGGCCCACTAGCGGGTCCCTCCCTTTCGGTTCGGCCGGCTCTCGACGACGACCGTGATGTGGCTGGTGCGCTTGCGGATGCGGTACGCACGACCCTGCGCCCGCGGGCGGAACCGCTTGGCGGTCGGGCCCTCGTCCACGAAGGCCTCGGTGATCACCAGGCCCTCGCGCGGGAGCCGCTCGTTGTGGGTGGCGTTGGCGGCGGCTGAGGCGACGACCTTGTAGACGTCGTTCGAGGCGTCCTGCGGGGCGAACCGCAGCACCGTCAGGGCCTCCTCCAGCGGCAGGCCGCGGATCAGGTCGACGACGCGGCGCGCCTTCATCGGGGCCACGTGCGCGTAGCGGACGCTCGCCCGAGCGGTCATGGGCGCGTCCAGGGCAGACAGCTCGAGGTCAGCCACGGCGGGCCCTCCGGTCGTCCTTGATGTGGCCCCGGAAGGTTCGGGTCGGGGCGAACTCGCCCAGCTTGTGCCCGACCATGCCCTCGGTGACGAAGACCGGCACGTGCTTGCGGCCGTCGTGCACCGCCAGCGTGTGACCGAGCATGTCCGGGATGATCGTGGAGCGACGGCTCCAGGTCTTGATGACCTGCTTGCTGCCCTTCTCGTTCTGGGCGTCCACCTTCTTGAGCAGGTGGTCGTCCACGAAGGGACCCTTCTTCAGACTGCGTGGCATCTCAGACCTCAGCGCTTCTTGCCGGTACGGCGGCGGCGGACGATCAGGGCATCGGACGGCTTGCGGCGGCGGGTGCGACCCTCGGGCTTGCCCTTCGGGTTGACGGGGTGCCGCCCACCGGAGGTCTTGCCCTCACCACCGCCATGCGGGTGGTCGACCGGGTTCATGGCCACCCCGCGGACGGTCGGGCGCTTGCCCTTCCACCGCATCCGGCCGGCCTTGCCCCAGTTGATGTTGGACTGCTCGG
>CAXTNT010000008.1:0-162187 GCA_964245825.1 uncultured bacterium
TCATCGCCGCGCTGCTCGGGGCCGAGGAGTTCGGCTTCGCCACCGCGCCGCTGGTCGTCTCGGGGTGCGTGATGATGCGCGTCTGCCACCTCGACACCTGCCCGGTGGGCGTCGCGACGCAGAACCCCGAGCTGCGCGCCCGCTTCACCGGCAAGCCCGAGTTCGTCGAGACCTTCTTCACCTACCTCGCCGAGGAAGTGCGGGAAGGCCTGGCAGCACTGGGTTTCCGTACCATCGCCGACGCGGTGGGGCACGCCGAGGTGCTCGACGTCCGCGCCGCGGTCGAGCACTGGAAGGCCGCGGGGCTGGACCTGACGCCGGTGCTGCACGTGCCGGAGCGGCCCTATGGCGGGTCGCTGCGGGCGATCACGCCGCAGGACCACGGCCTGGACAAGGCGCTGGACAACACCCTGATCCAGCTGTGCGAGGGCGCCCTGTCCGACGGCAGGCCGGTGTGGCTGGAGATGCCGATCCGCAACGTGAACCGCACCGTCGGCACGATGCTCGGCAGCGAGGTGACGCGGCGCTATGGCCGGGAGGGCCTGCCCGACGACACGATCGCGCTGCACTTCACCGGCTCGGCGGGCCAGTCGTTCGGGGCGTTCGTACCCCGGGGGATCACGCTGCGGTTGACCGGGGACGCCAACGACTACGTGGGCAAGGGGCTGTCCGGCGGCCGGATCGTGCTGACCCCGCCGCCGGAGTCACCACTGGTGCCGGAGGAGAACGTCCTCGCCGGCAACGTCGTGCTCTACGGCGCGACCGGCGGCGAGGTCTTCCTGCGGGGTGTCGTGGGGGAGCGGTTCGCGGTCCGCAACTCCGGTGCCACCGCGGTGGTGGAGGGCACCGGTGACCACGCCTGCGAGTACATGACCGGTGGCCGGGTGCTGATCCTCGGCGAGACCGGCCGGAACGTCGCGGCCGGCATGTCCGGCGG
The DNA here is from genome assembly GCA_964245825.1 of uncultured bacterium. Classification (GTDB taxonomy): domain Bacteria; phylum Actinomycetota; class Actinomycetes; order Mycobacteriales; family CAJCIY01; genus CAJCIY01. The sequence goes on from CAXTNT010000008.1 coordinate 938, forward strand.
CATCTGCTACCTCCGGGACCTGCCCGGTGCCCGGGCGAAGGTCAACCCCGAGTTCGTCGACGTCGAGGAGCTGGACGCCGAGGACCGGGCGCAGGTCACCGGGCTGCTGGAGCGGCACACGAAGGAGACCGGCTCGACGCTGGCCGCCCGGCTCACGCCGGCCGACTTCGTGAAGATCATGCCGCGGGACTACAAGAAGGTGCTGGCCGCCATCCGCCGCGCCGAGGCGGCCGGGCAGTCGACCGACGAGGCCGTGCTGGCGGTGATCGCAGGTGGCTGACCCGACCGGTTTCCTCAAGTACCGGCGGGAGAACCCCCTGCGCCGACCTGTCGACGTCCGCATCCAGGACTGGAAGGAGGTGTACGAGGACTTCGCCCCGGCGGCGCTGCAGCGCCAGGCCGCCCGCTGCATGGACTGCGGGATCCCCTTCTGCCACCACGGCTGTCCGCTCGGCAACCTCATCCCGGAGTGGAACGACCAGATCCGGCGGGGGGAGTGGTGGGCGGCGCACGAGCGGCTGCACGCGACCAACAACTTCCCGGAGTTCACCGGCCGGTTGTGTCCGGCGCCATGCGAGTCCGCCTGTGTGCTGGGCATCTCCGACGACCCCGTCGCGATCAAGCAGGTGGAGCTGGAGATCGTCGAGCACGGATTCGCCGAGGGCTGGGTCACCCCGCAGCTGCCGCTGACCAAGACCGGTCGCCGGGTGGCGGTGGTCGGCTCCGGCCCGGCGGGCCTGGCTTGCGCGCAGCAGCTCACCCGCGCCGGGCACGAGGTGACGGTGCTCGAGCGCGCCGACCGGATCGGCGGACTGCTGCGGTACGGCATCCCCGAGTTCAAGATGGAGAAGGCCGTCCTCGAGCGGCGGCTGGAGCAGATGCGCGAGGAGGGCACCGTCTTCCGGACCGGCGTCGACGTCGGCGTGGACATCGAGGTCGGGGCACTGCGTGCCGACTACGACGCGGTCGTGCTGGCCGGTGGTTCGACGGTCGGGCGCTCGCTGCCGGTGGAAGGCGCCGACCTCGCGGGTGTGCACCTGGCCATGACCTATCTGGAGCCGGCGAACCGCGTCCAGGCCGGTGACCTCGACCAGGTGCCGCTCGAGCTCGACGCGGCCGGCCTCGACGTCGTCATCATCGGCGGCGGTGACACCGGCGCGGACTGCCTCGGTACCGCGCACCGGCAGGGCGCCCGGTCGATCACCCAGCTGGAGATCCTGCCCCGGCCGCCACAGGTGCGGGCGGAGACGACACCGTGGCCGCTGTGGCCGCTGATGTTCCGCACCTCCTCCGCGCACGAGGAGGGCGGCGAGCGACTGTTCGCGGTCTCGACCACCCGGCTCGAGGGCGACGACCGCGGCCGGGTCTCGGCCCTCGTGGTCGAGGAGGTGGAGTCGACCGGCGGGCGCTTCCAGCCGGTCCCAGGCTCCGAGCGCTCGCTGCCCGCCCAGCTGGTCCTGCTGGCCCTGGGCTTCACCGGCCCGCAACGCGAGGGCCTGCTCGAGGGCCTCGGCGTGGCGCTGGACGCGCGCGGCAACGTCGCGCGCGACGCGGGGTACCGCACCTCCACCGAGGGTGTCTTCGTCTGCGGCGACATGGGCCGCGGGCAGTCGCTGATCGTGTGGGCCATCGCGGAGGGGCGGTCCGCGGCGGCAGCGGTGGATCTGGCGCTGGCCGGCGAGACGCTGCTGCCGGCGCCGCTGGCCGCGGCCGCCACGCTGACGTGACGCGCACCGCCCTGGTCACCGGCGCGGCCCGGGGCATCGGCGCGGCGACCGTACGCAGGCTGGTCCGCGCCGACTGGCAGGTTGTCGCGCTGGACATCGCGGCAGACCTGCCGGAGCTGCCGTACCCCCTGGGCCGGCCCGAGGACCTCGAGGCGCTGGGCGTGACGACCGTCGTCGCCGATGCCCGGGACGCAGCCGCGGTCGCTGGGGCGGTGGCGCTCGTCGAGCGCACCTACGGCGGGCTGGACGCTGCCGTCGCTGCCGCCGGCGTGATCGGCGGTGGCGTACCGCTCTGGGAGCAGGACCCGGCGCAGACCGCCGCGGTGCTGTCGGTCGACCTCGCCGCCGTGGTGACCCTGGCGCAGGTCGCCCTGCCGGCGATCCTGCGGCGGCCCGCTCCGCGCAGCGGACGTTTCGTGGCGGTGGCCTCCGCGGCGGCCACCCGTGGGCTGCCGATGCTCGCCGCGTACTGCGCCGCGAAGGCGGGTGTCACCGGCCTCGTCCGCGCGTTGGCCGTCGAGCTGCGGGGAACCGGGGTGACGGCCAACGCGGTGAGCCCGGGCTCCACCGACACGCCGATCCTGGCCGAGTCGGCGCGTCTGTACGGGGTTCCCGTCCGCAGCTTCGCCGCGCAGCAGCCCCTGGATCGGCTGATCGAGGCCGACGAGATCGCCGCGGCGATCGCCTTCCTGCTGTCCGGCGACGCCGCGGCAATCACCGGCGCGGTGCTGCCCGTCGACGGTGGGCTGGCGGTCTGAACGCCAGGGCGCTGCCGGCTGGCACCGTGCTGGTGCCCACCCGCATCAGCCGGCGCGACGGCGGCCGGCTTTTGCTCGGCGGCGTGCCCCGACGGATGCTCCGACTCAGCGATGCGGGTGCGCAGCTGGCGGCACGCCTGCTCGCCGGCGCCCCGGTGACGACCACGGTGGAACGCGCGCTCGGGCGCCGGCTCGCCGACGCCGGCTTCGCTCGCACCTACCCTCCCGCCGGAGAGCGCCCCACGGTCACCGTGCTGGTCCCGGTCCACGACCGGTCGGCGGCGCTCGGGCGGTGTCTGGACGCACTCGGTGACCGTGACCCGGTTGTGGTGGTCGACGACGCGTCGCGCGACCCGGCAACGATCGCCGCCGTCTGCGCGCGGCCGCACGTGACGCTGGTGCGGCGCGAGGTGAACGGCGGCCCCGCGGCGGCCCGCAACAGCGGCCTGGCCGGCATCCACACGGACGTCGTGGCCTGCCTGGACAGCGACGTCCTGGTCGGCCCTGGGTGGCTCGAACCGCTGCTGGCGCACCTGGCCGACCCCCAGGTGGCGGCGGTCGGCCCCCGCCTGCGGCCTGCTGCCGCGCCCGGGGTGCTCGGCCGTTACCTGGCGGCCCGGTCGCCGCTCGACCTGGGCCCCGACGACGTACCGGTCCGGCCCGGGTCGGCGGTGGCGTACCTGCCGACCGCCGCGCTGGTGGTGCGGCGCGCGCTGGCTGGCTTCGACGCCGCGCTGCGGTACGGCGAGGACGTCGACCTGGTCTGGCGGCTGGTGGCGGCCGGTCATGAGGTCCGGTACGAGCCCCGGGTCGCGGTCACGCACGGCGAGCCCCGCACGTGGCGGGCGGCGCTGCGGCGGCGGCACCGGTACGGCACCGCGGCGGGTCCGCTCGCCCGGCGCCATCCGGGCGAGCTGGCGCACCTGCGCGCGGCGCGACTGCCGCTGGCGGCGGCCGGCGCCCTGGTGGTGGCCCCGCTGCCGGTGGCGGGCGCCGCGGTGGTCGCGGGCACGGTGGCGACCGCCGTCCGGCTCCGCCGGGCCGGCCTGCCCGCCCGCGACGCCGGCGCCCTCGCCGCCCTGGCGACCGGCCACGCCGCGATCGGGCTCGGGCGCTACCTCGGTCAGCTGGCCGGACCGGGCGCGCTGCCGCTGGCGCTCCGCCGGCCGCGTCTGGGCGCCCTGCTCGTAGCCCCAGCCGCCTACGACTGGTTGCGGCGCCGACCCGCGCTGGATCCGGTGACCTTCGCGGCCGCGAGCCTGCTCGACGACATCGCCTACGGCAGCGGCGTCTGGCGCGGTGCGGTCCGCAGTCGTACCGCCCGCCCGCTGCTGCCCCGCCTGCGCTGACCCCGACCCGGCTCACAGCGCCGCGCCGAGGAGCCCTGCGGCCGGCCGGAGACCCGGCGAGATCCGGGTGCTTCGGGGGGTTGGGTCGCAGGGCGAAGCCGCCGATGCGCAGAGTGCCGGAGTTATCATGCTTGATCCCTTCCCCGGAGCTGCCGATGTCGCGCGTGCGCTTCCCCCCCGCCCGCCGCCTGTCCGTCCCGTTGCTCGCCGCCTGTGTCACCGCCGCCCTGGTGGCCGTCGTCGCCCCGGCGCCGGCTGCCGCCGGGCCCCGGGACACTGCAGCGGCGACCGCAGCCTCGGCCGGTCCGCGGCCGCCGTCCGACCCCGCCGCGCAGCTGACGACCGGGATGATGCCGCCGAACTCACCCGACGCCGTCCGGGCCGGCCCCGGCGGTGCTGTCGCCCACACCGCGGGGCTCTCGCCGAACATCGCGTACCTGCAGGGCGTGGACGTGGCCAGCTACCAGCACCCCGGTGGTCACGTGATCACCTGGACGGCGGTGCGTGCCGCCGGCCGGGGCTTTGCCGTGATCAAGGCGAGTGAGGGCACCACCTACGTCAACGGCTACCTGGCCGGGGACGCCGCCGGCGCCCGGTCCGCGGGCCTGTCGATCGGGCTCTACCACTTCGCCCGGCCCGCGCTCATCGGCGGGAGCCCCACCGGTGACGCGGTCGCGGAGGCGGACCACTTCGCCGCCGAGGTCAAGGCGGTCGGAGGCGCCCAGCTGCCACCGACGGTCGACCTGGAGGTGAGCGGCGGCCTGACCGCGCCCCAGCTGATCGCGTGGACGTCCACGTTCCTGTCGCGTTTTCAGGCGGACACGCTCCGGCACCCCATGATCTACACCGGCCCCTACTTCTGGAACACCGCGCTCGCGGGCTCCCGGAGCTTCACCACCTATCCACTGTGGGAGGCCCACTACACGACCGCGGCACAGCCCGCGAGCTTCGGCGGGTGGAGCAGCTGGACATTCTGGCAATATTCGGACGGCACGTACGCCGCTCCGCCCGCGGTGCCGGGCATCTCCGCCCTCGTCGACCGCGACCGGTACGTATCCAGTGCAGCAGCGCTGGTCTCGCTCGCCGTGGGGTCGGCCGGCAACGTCGCGCCCTACACCGGCACGGCCTCCGCAGCCACGTACCCGAACGGGACCTTCGTGCAGGTCTCGGGCTCCGGCGGGGTGTACGAGATCGCGGGCCTGGCGCCGCTGTTCCTCTCGTCGTGGTCCCTGGTTGGCGGAATGCACCCCGTCCGCGTCCTGAGCCTGGCGCAGTTCTACAGCCTGCGCAGCTCGCCGTTGGACGGCACCTTCATCTCGGCCGTCGGCACCGGCCGGATCTATCGGGTCGCCGGCGGAGCCCCGCTGTACGTGACGAGTTGGGCCACGCTGGGCCGGTCCTATCCGTCGGTGCCGATCGGGGCGGCGGCAGTGGCGAACGCGGGTTCCGCCGGCCCTTACAGTCACCTGCGCGCCCACCCGGCGGACGGCACCTTCCTGGCCAGTTCTGGCGGCGGGGTCTACCGGACCGCGGGCGGCGCCCCGGTCTACGTCAGCTCGTGGGCTTACTTCGGCGGCGTGCAGCCGTACACCTTGGTGTCCGGCGCCAATATCTGGGCAGCGGGCAGCCCGGTCGGTGGTGGTGTGTTCGAGCACCTGCTCTTCCGGCCGGTGGAGGGGACGAACATCGAGGCGGCGACGTCCGGCTCGCTCTGGACCGTCTCGGGAGGCCACCTGGTGCCGACGACGGGCGCTGGCCGCACCTTCGTCATCGAGGGTGACACGGCCATCGCCGCGCGCGGCCTGGCCGGGGCCTGGGCGCACCTCGCCTAGGCACCGTCCTGCTCGTGGGCCGGATCCGCAACTGCCGACGCCGGCCCGACGTTGACGCACGGATCTGCCGGTGCCCGCCCCCCGCCTCGGGATACTGGCGCCATGACCGATCCCCGCGCCGACGCGGTGCTGCAGTCGCGTCACCTGCAGACCGAGATCCCGGGCCCGCGATCCCGAGAGCTGTGGGAGCGCAGGGTGGCCGCCGTTCCTGCCGCGGTGGGGACGACGCTCCCGGTGTTCGTCGAGCGCGCCGCAGGGGCGATCCTCGAGGACGTCGACGGGAACCGACTGATCGACCTCGGCAGCGGCCTCGCCGTCGTCGGCGTCGGGCACGCGCCGTCCGAGGTCGCGGCCGCGGTGGGCGACCAGGCCGCCAGGCTCGTGCACTCCTGCTTCATGGTGACCCCGTACGAGGGGTACGTGGCCGTCTGCGAGACGCTGGCCCGGCTGACCCCCGGCGCCCACGACAAGCGCAGCCTGCTGCTCAACTCCGGCGCCGAGGCCGTGGAGAACGCCGGCAAGATCGCCCGATACGCCACGGGCCGACCAGCGGTCGTGGTGGTGACGCACGCCTACCACGGGCGCACCCTGCTGACGATGTCGCTGACGGCCAAGGAGATGCCGTACAAGACGGGGTTCGGGCCCTTCGCACCGGACGTGCACCGAGTGCCGTTCGCCTATCCGTATCGCTGGCCGACCGGACGGGAGAGCTGCGCCCAGGAGGCGCTGGCCGCCGCGGTGGAGACCATCGACCGGCAGATCGGTGCGGACCGGGTGGCGGCGGTGGTCGTCGAGCCCGTGTTGGGCGAGGGCGGGTTCGTCGACCCGGCGCCGGGCTACCTGCCCGGGCTCGCCGCCGTCTGCCGGGAGCGGGGCATCCTGCTGGTGGCCGACGAGGTGCAGACCGGCTTCGGCCGGACGGGGGACATGTTCGCCTGCGAGTACGAGGGCGTGGTGCCGGACCTGATCGTGCTGGCCAAGGGCATCGCGGCCGGTTTCCCGCTGGGCGCCGTCACCGGCCGCGCCGAGCTGCTCGACGCCGTGCACCCCGGCGGCCTCGGCGGCACGTACGGGGGCAACCCGGTCGCCTGTGCCGCGGCGATCGCCGCCATCGGCATCATCGAACGCGACGACCTGCCGGCCCGCGCCCGCCGGATCGAGGCGCGGGTCCGGCCGCGTCTCGATGCCCTGGCCGCGCGGTACCCGGTCATCGGGGACGTCCGGGGCCGGGGCGCGATGCTGGGGCTGGAGCTCGTCGGCCCCGACGCCGAGCCGGACGCGGCCGCCACCGCCGCGGTCGCCCGCTTCTGTCACCGGCAGGGGGTGGTGGTGCTGACCTGCGGCACCTGGGGCAACGTCATCCGGCTGCTGCCGCCGATGGTGATCGACGCCGCGCTGCTCGACGAGGGGATCGAGGTGCTCGAGGCGGCCTTCGCGGCCCTGCCCTGAGCCGTCAGCGTTCCTCGAGCCCCCACGGGGAGCCGTACTCGGTCAGCAGGTCGAGGAACGGTCGCGGCGGCAGCGCCTCGGGGCCGAGCACGCCGGTGCCCGACCACGCGCCCGACTCGAGCAGCTCGAGCGCCACGACGGGGTTCACGCCGGTCTGCCAGACGCCGGCCTGCGCCCCGTACTCGGCCATGCTCCTTCTCCGCCTTCGTCTCCGGGCTGCTGCTGATGCTGTTCATCTACTGGGGCTGGGACTCCACCGTGTCGGTCAACGACGAGACCACCGACAGCAAGCGACAGCCCGGACGGGCGGCCGTCATCTCCACGGTGCCGCTGCTGGCGATCTCCGGTGTGGTCACCCTGGCTGCACTGGCGGATCGGTGGCGTCTTCATGATCGGCTTCCTGACCGTCCTGGTGGGGCTGGTGCTGATGGCGGTGCTGCGCGTCGTCACCCCGGCGTTCTTCCGCGGCGAGACGCTCACTCGAGAGACCGAGACGCTGGTCCCGGACACGTTTTGACCGGTCAGGTCAGCGCGGACATCACGTGCTTGAGCCGCGTGTAGTCCTCGAGGCCGTACACCGACAGGTCCTTGCCGTAGCCGGAGGACTTGACCCCGCCGTGCGGCATCTCCGCGACCAGCGGGAGGTGGCAGTTGACCCACACGCAGCCCGCGTCGATCGCACGGGTCGCGCGTAGGGCCCGGCCGTGGTCGCGGGTCCAGACGCTCGCCGCCAACCCGTACTCGACCCCGTTGGCGAGTGCCAGCGCCTCGTCCTCGGTACGGAACGGCTGCACGCCGACGACCGGCCCGAAAACCTCCTGCTGCACCAGCTCGTCGTCCTGGCGGAGTCCCGCCACCACGGTGGGGGCGAAGAAATAGCCGCGGTCGCCGTGCCGGGCCCCGCCCGCGACGACCTCGGCATGCGCCGGGACGCGCTCGAGGAAGCCGGTCACCCGCTCGAGCTGGGCGGCGCTGTTGAGCGGCCCGAGGTCGGCACCGGCCACATCCGGGCCACCGACCACCTGTGCGCCGGCCCGCTCGCGCAGCAGCGCGACCAGCTCGTCGTGCACGGCCGCGTCGACGAGCACGCGGGTGGCGGCGGTGCAGTCCTGGCCCGCGTTGAACCAGCCGCCGACACCGATGCCTTCCGCCGCGGCGTCGAGGTCGGCGTCGGCGAACACCACCGCCGGGGCCTTGCCGCCGAGCTCGAGGTGCACGCGCGCGAGGTTGCCGGCGGCGGCCGCCGCGACCTCGCGGCCCGCCCGCACGCTGCCCGTGATCGCCACCATGGCCAGTCGCCGGTCGGCCACCAGCGCCCGGCCGGTCTCGCGCCCACCGCAGACGACGTTCAGCACGCCGTCGGGCAGGTGCTCGCCCATGATCTCGGCCATCCGCAGGGTGCTGGCCGGTGTCGTCTCGGCCGGCTTGAGCACCAGGGTGTTGCCCGCCGCCAGCGCCGGCGCCCACTTCCAGACGGCCATCATCATCGGGTAGTTCCACGGCGTGACGGCGCCGACCGCCCCGAGCGGCTCCCGGCGCACGTACGAGGTGAAGCCGGCCATGTACTCGCCGGCGGACCGTCCCTCCAGCAGCCGTGCGGCGCCGGCGAAGAACCGCACCTGGTCGAGCATCGGGGGGATCTCCTCGGACGCGGTGAGCGCCGGCGGCTTCCCGGTGTCGCGGCACTCGATGGCCACGAGCTCGTCGGCGTGGTCCTCCAGCGCGTCCGCGATCCGCAGCAGCGCGCGCTGCCGCTCGCTCGGGGTGGTCTCGCGCCAGGTCTCGAACGCCGCGGTCGCGGCGCGCACCGCGTCGTCGACGTCGCCGTCGTCGGACTCCGGCGCGGTCGCGTACACCTCGCCGGTGCTGGGGTCGAGGACTTCGCGGGTACGACCGGCGCGGGCCGGGCCGGCGTGACCGCCGACGACGTTCTGCAGGGCTAGCAGGGACTCGGGCACGGGGGCTCCTCGGGCGATGGACGCGGCGCCGCCGATTTTCGCCGACCGGAGCTGTGGTCACAAGCGGATCCGCCGTCAGACCTGCCGGACACGACGGATCCGCTTGCTCCGCGGCTCGGTCCCCGGCACCATGACCGGGTGTCCACCTCGACCACCCGCGTCCGCGGTCCGGCGCCGGTCGCCCGGCTCGCCGAGCCGCCGCTGCTGGACCACGCCAACAAGCTGATCCTCACCGAGCTGCAGCAGGACGGGCGCCGCTCCTACGCTGCCATCGCGGCCCGGGTGAAGCTGTCCGAGGCGGCGGTGCGGCAGCGGGTGGGGCGGATGCTCGAGGCCGGCGTGATGCAGATCGTCGCCGTCACCGACCCGCTGACACTCGGCTTCCACCGCCAGGCCATGATCGGAATCCGCGCCGCGGGTGACCTGCGCACCGTCGCCGACGGTCTGGCGGAACTCGCCGCCGTCGATTACGTGGTGCTGACCGCCGGATCCTTCGACGTGCTCGCCGAGGTGGTCTGCGCGGACGACGACGACCTGCTGACCCTGCTCAACGAGCAGATCCGCGCGCTGCCGGGCGTGCAGTCCACCGAGACCTTCGTCTATCTGAAGCTGGTCAAGCAGACCTACGCCTGGGGTACCCGATGACCGCGAGCACCGACGCCGTCCCCGAGCCTGCCGATCCCGAGCACGCCGCTCAGCAACAGGCCGCGCACAAGAACCTCTGGATGCACTTCACCCGGCTCAGCTCGTACGACCACGCCGAGGTGCCGGTGATCGTGCGTGGCCAGGGCCCGTACATCTGGGACAGCCACGGCAAGCGCTACCTCGACGGCCTCGCCGGCCTGTTCGTGGTCCAGGCCGGACACGGCCGCACCGAGCTGGCCGAGGCAGCGGGCAAGCAGGCGAGTGAGCTGGCCTTCTTCCCGCTGTGGTCGTACGCCCACCCGCAGGCCATCGCCCTCGCCGAGCGCCTCGCCGCACACGCGCCCGGCGACCTCAACCGGGTCTTCTTCACCACCGGCGGTGGGGAGGCGGTGGAGACCGCGTGGAAGCTGGCGCGGCACTACTTCCGGGCGACCGGCAGGCCGAACAAGACCAAGGTCATCAGCCGGGCCGTGGCGTATCACGGGACCACCATGGGGGCGCTGTCGATCACGGGCATCCCCAGCGCACGGGCCCCGTTCGAACCGCTGGTGCCGGGTGCGTTCAAGGTGCCGAACACCAACTTCTACCGTGCCCCGGAGCACGGCGACGACCTCGAGGCGTTCGGACGCTGGGCGGCCGACAGCATCGAGCGCCAGATCGAGTACGAGGGGGCGGACACCGTCGCAGCGGTGTTCCTCGAGCCGGTCCAGAACTCCGGCGGCTGCTTCCCACCGCCCCCCGGCTATTTCGCGCGGGTACGGGAGATCTGCGACCGGCACGATGTGCTGCTGGTCTCCGACGAGGTGATCTGCGCCTTCGGCCGGCTGGGGGAGATGTTCGCGTGCAACCGCTACGGCTACGTCCCCGACATGATCACGTGCGCCAAAGGGATGACCTCGGGCTACTCGCCGATCGGCGCCATGATCGCCAGCGACCGGCTGGCCGAGCCGTTCCTGGTCGGTGACGCGTCGTTCTCCCACGGCTTCACCTTCGGCGGCCATCCGGTCTCGGCGGCGGTGGCCATGGCCAACCTGGACCTCTTCGACGGCGAGGACCTGACCGGCCACGTACGCCGGCACGAAGCCGAGTTCCGGGCCACCCTCGAGCAGCTGCACGACCTGCCGATCGTCGGGGACATCCGCGGCGACGGCTTCTTCTACGGCATCGAGCTCGTCAAGGACAAGGTGACCAAGGAGACCTTCGACGCCGCCGAATCCGAGCGGCTGCTGCGGGGCTTCCTGTCCCGTGCGCTGTTCGACGCCGGGCTCTACTGCCGCGCCGACGACCGCGGGGATCCGGTGGTCCAGCTGGCCCCGCCGCTGACCTGCGGGCCGGCGCACTTCGCCGAGATGGAGGGCATTCTGCGCTCGGTGCTGACGGAGGCCTGGGGGCGGCTCTGACCCCGCCGGGTGCCCTCGGTGCGATTCGAACGCACACTGTGCGGTGTTTGAGACCGCTCTCTCTGCCGTTGGAGTACGAGGGCCGGCCGCCGCACCCGTCGTGGTGGGACGCCGGGGCCACGGTAACGGCGTCGGCCATCCGCCGGCCCACCGATAGGCTGCGCGAGCCCCGCGGCCGAGGTGCACGAACCGACAGCGGCCGCCGCCCGACCCCCCAGGAGCAGCCCGTGAGCCCCGACGTCGCCCGCCGGGTACTGATCGCCGAGGACGAGGCGCTGATCCGCCTCGACCTCAAGGAGATGCTCGAGGAAGAGGGGTACGACGTCTGCGGTGAGGCCGGCGACGGCGAGTCCGCCGTCCGGCTCGCCGGCGAGCTGCGCCCCGACCTGGTGATCCTGGACGTCAAGATGCCTGTCCTGGACGGCATCGCCGCCGCCGAGCAGATCGCCGCGGGGCGCATTGCGCCGGTCGTGATCCTGACGGCGTTCAGCCAGCGCGAACTCGTCGAGCGGGCCCGCGACGCCGGCGCCATGGCGTACCTGGTCAAGCCCTTCCAGAAGAAGGACCTGCTGCCGTCCATCGAGATGGCCGTCAGTCGCTACGCCGAGCTGGTGGCGCTGGAGACCGAGGTCACCGACCTGCAGGGACGGCTGGAGGCTCGCAAGGTCATCGACCGCGCCAAGGGCGTCCTGCAGACCGAGCACGGCCTGACCGAGCCTGCCGCCTTCCGGTGGATCCAGAAGCAGGCAATGGACCAGCGCGCCGCCATGCGCACGATCGCCGAGGCTGTCCTGTCCGGCGAGCAGGTCCCGGACAGCGCCTGAGCAGGCGGCCGCCACGCCCGCAGAGGTCCCGTTACGGCAACAGCTCGGCGACAGGCGTGTTTCGCTTCTTCCGTTCCAGGGCCGTTCGGGCGTAGTTTTCCGGCCATCCCGGGCGGCACCACGCCCGGCGATCCGGAAGGAGCACCGCCTGTGCGCTCGCGTCCGCTCGTCGCTGTCGCCGCCCCTCTCCTGCTCGCCTCGCTGGCCCTCACGGCCTGCGGATCCAAGAGCGAGTCGGGCAGCAAGCAGACCCACATCGTCAAGATCGGGCTCATCGCCCCGCTGAGCGGCTCGCTGTCCGCCCTCGGCCTGGGCATGAAGAACAGCGAGGCCCTGGCGATAAGCCAGGCCAACGCGGCCAAGAAGATCCCGGGCTGGACGATCCAGTTCGACCCGCAGGACGACCAGGAGATGCCGTCGGTCGGCCAGTCCGCGGCGACCGCCCTGGCCTCGGACAGCGCGGTCGCCGGCGTGGTCGGGACCCTGCAGTCCTCCATCGCGCTGCAGGCCGCGCCGGTGCTCAACTCAGCCAACATCGTCATGGTGTCGCCCGCCAACACCAACCCGAGCCTGACCCAGGGTCAGAACTACCTGACCAGTAAGAAGCGCGTGTTCAACAACTACTTCCGCATCTGCACCACCGACGCCATCCAGGGTCCGTTCGCCGCGCAGTACGCGTTCAGCACCCTCGGCGTGAAGAGCGTCTACCTCGTGAACGACAAGCTGGTCTACGGCGAGGGCCTGACGGCCGCGTTCCAGAAGGAGTTCACGACGCTCGGAGGCAAGGTCGTCGGTACCGACCAGGTGTCCACCGGTCAGACCGACTTCGGTGCGCTCGTGACCAAGGTGACCGCCGCCAAGCCGGCGCTGGTCTACTACGGCGGCCAGTATCCCGAGGGCGCGCCGTTCGCCAAGCAGCTGTTCGCCGGCGGTTTCCGCGGCTCGTTCATGGGTGGGGACGGCCTTGACGACCCGTCGTTCATCAAGACGCTCGGCACGGGCACGGCCAACGCGTACGCGACCAACGTCGGGGCGGCCGTGCAGGACCTGCCGGCCGCGGCGAGCTACGTGACGGCCTACAACGCGGCGTACCCCAGCACGCCGTTCTCCGCGTACGGCCCGAACGCCTACGACGCCACCAACACCATCATCAACGCCCTCGCCACCGTCCTGCCGGGGAAGACCTCGGTCGACACCTCGGTCCGTCAGGCGGTCATCGCCGCGGTGGGACAGGAGAACTTCGCGGGGATCACCGGGCAGGTCTCCTTCGACCAGTACGGCGACACCAACAACAAGATCCTGACCATGTACAAGGTCACGGGCGGCGCGTTCACCAAGGAGAAGACCGGCACCTTCGCCGGCTGAGCCTGGACCCTCTCCGGCGGGGACCGGTGGCCGCACGCTCGGTCGCCGGTCCCCGCCGCACGCCCCACCCGGAGGTCCGGTGAGCCAGTTCCTGCAGTACTTCGGTGACGGTCTCGCCCAGGGTGGGCTGTACGCCCTGATCGCCCTCGGCTACACGATGGTCTACGGCGTCATCCAGCTGATCAACTTCGCGCACGGCGAGATCTTCATGGTCGGCGCCTTCGGCGGGGTCGCGTTGTACGACGTGCTTCCGTCGGGTCTCCCGGTCGGCATCGCCCTCGTGCTCGTGCTGATCGCGGCGATGTTCTCCTCGGTGGTCGTCGCCGTGCTGATGGAACGCTTCGCCTACCGACCGCTGCGCAACGCCCCGCGGCTGGCCCCGCTGATCACCGCGATCGGCGTGTCCACCGTGCTCCAGCAGCTCGTCCAGAAGTACTTCCCGCACTCCACCCAGCACTCGTTCCCGAGCCTGTTCCCGGCCGGCACCATCGCGCACATCACGTACACCAAGGTGTTCACCTTCGTGCTGGCGCTGGTGTTCATGGTCTCGCTGCAGATCTTCGTGTCCAGGACGCGGGCCGGGCGGGCGATGCGGGCGACGGCCCAGGATCCCGACACCGCGAAGATCATGGGCATCGACACCGACCGGATCATCGTGCTGACGTTCGTGCTCGGCGCCCTGCTGGCGGGCATCGCCGGCGTCTTCCAGGGCATGATCGCCAGTCAGGTCAGCTTCAACATGGGGTACGTCGCCGGGCTCAAGGCTTTCACGGCGGCGGTCCTCGGCGGTATCGGCAACATCGCCGGCGCGGTCCTCGGCGGGCTGACTCTCGGGGTCGTGGAGGCGCTCGCGACCGGCTACATCCCGCGCGGGTCTGCGTACAAGGATGTGTGGGCCTTCGTGGTCCTGATCATCGTGTTGCTGTTCCGACCGAGCGGCCTGCTCGGCGAGTCCGTCCGGAGCCGCTCGTGACCACGGCGCCGGCGCTCGAGTTCGACGACCGCACCCTCTCCGAGCGCGGCACGGAGCTGACCCGAGCGGCCTGGTCCGGGTTCGTGGCCCGGCTGCAGCGGGTGCCGCCCGCCGGCCGCCTCGCGCTCGGGCTCGCGGCACTCGCGCTCGGCGAGGTCGGCCCGGAGCTCGCGTGGGGCAGCTACCCGGGCTTCCCTGGCGAGATGACGCTGCTGCTGCAGAACGCCTTCCCCGGGGGTGCCCGCCTCTACTGCCTGATCCTGGCGCTCGCGCCCCTGCTGCTGCTCGCGCCGCTGCCGCGACGGCGGCTCGCGGGGATCGCGCTGTCGGGAGGCCTGACCCTGACCACCCTGCAGACGCTGTGGGCGATCGCGGCCGACGGCAACTCGCTCGCCGCGGTGCAAGCCGGTGCGTGGCTGACGCTGGCCGGCGGGGTACTCGGCATGGCAGCGTTCCTCACCCTGCCAGACGACCCGCCACGGGCCGACGCCCCGGAGCTGTCGGTCCGAGGCGACACGCTGGTCCTGGCGGCCGCCTACGGCGTCGGGTTGGCGGTCACCGTGTACGTGCTGGCTCTCGGTGCGGCCAACCAGTTCCTCGGGCTCGTGCTGGCGCTCGTCGCCGCGTTCGCGGCGCTGCAGGTGACCGGCGCGATCGCCGCGGTGGCCGCGGCCGTCTCCCGGCGGCCGGTGGTCTCGTACCTGCTGCTGGGGCTCACCACCGTCGCCTTCCCGTTCACCCAGCGCGGCAACCAGCACTGGCTCAACGTCGGCGCCGAGGCCGTGATCTTCGCCGCCGCGGCCATCGGCCTCAACGTCGTGGTCGGGCTGGCCGGGCTGCTCGACCTCGGCTACGTCGCGTTCTTCGGGATCGGGGCGTACGTCGCCGCCGAGTTCTCCGGCGCCCAGCTCGGCCCCGAGCACGGGCATCTCCCGTACCTGCTGGTGATCGCCCTGGCCGCGATCGTGGCGGGTCTGGTCGGGGTGGTCATCGGCGCGCCGACCCTCCGCCTGCGCGGGGACTACCTCGCCATCGTCACGCTGGGCTTCGGCGAGATCTTCAACCAGGTCGCCAACAACTCCAACTCCCTCGACGGCGGTCCCAACGGCGTCTCGGCCATCCCCAACCTCGGCCTGGGCTCGTTCTCCTTCGGCGCGACGCACAGCCTGTTCGGCGTCGAGCTGCCGTACTTCGCCAACTACTACTACGGCGGCCTGGTGCTGGTGGTGGTCGTGATGGTCGTCTTCAGCCGGCTGTCCTCGAGCCGGGTCGGGCGCGCCTGGGTCGCGATCCGCGAGGACGAGATCGCCGCCGCCTCGATGGGCATCAACACCACCGCGCTCAAGCTCCTCGCGTTCGGCATCGGCGCCTTCCTGGCTGGCGGCGCGGGCAGCCTCAACGCCCACCTGGCCACCTCGGTGACCCCGGACGGCTACGTGTTCCTCAACTCCGCATTCCTGCTCGCGGCCGTCGTGCTGGGCGGGATGGGGAGTGTCACCGGTCCGATCGTCGGCAGCCTGCTGCTGTTCGTGATCCCCGAGAAGCTGCGGCCCTTCGGCGACTACCGGCTGCTGATCTTCGGTCTCGCCCTGGTGCTGATGATGATCCTGCGCCCGGAGGGGATCATCGTGAACCGGCGGCGCGCCCGCGAGTTCCACGGGCCCGCCGGCCCGGACGCGCTGTCCGCCCCGCCGGGCTCCGGCGTCGCCACATGACGGCGCCCGCGCCGCTGTTGGAGGCGGTGGAGGTGACCAAGCGGTTCGGCGGCCTGGTCGCCGTCGACGACGTCTCGGCCCAGGTCGGCGCCGGGGAGATCGTCGGGCTCATCGGCCCCAACGGGGCGGGGAAGACGACCTTCTTCAACTGCCTGACCGGGCTGGAGACGCCCACTTCGGGCAGCGTGCGGCTCGCCGGGGCCCCGCTGCCGCACCGACCCGACAAGGTCACCCGCGCCGGGCTGGCCCGGACGTTCCAGAACATCCGGCTGTTCGCCAACATGACGGCACTGGAGAACGTCCTGGTCGGTCGGCACACCCGGACCAGGGCCGGCGTGTTCGCGGCGGTCGGGCACGGCCCGCGCTACCGACGCGAGGAGACCGAGGGCCGGGACAAGGCACGGGAACTGCTCGAGTACGTCGGACTCGCTCGGGTCGAGCATGACCTGGCCCGCAACCTCGCGTACGGCGACCAGCGGCGGCTCGAGATCGCCCGGGCGCTGGCCACCGAGCCCACGGTGCTGTTGCTCGACGAGCCGACGGCCGGGATGAACCCGCAGGAGACCGCTGCCGCCACGGCACTCGTCCGGCGCATCCGGGACGGTGGGCTGGCCGTCGTGGTCATCGAGCACGACATGCGCTTCATCTTCGGCCTGTGCGACCGGGTGCTGGTCCTGGTGTCCGGGCGGCTGCTGACGCAAGGCACCCCGCCCGAGGTCCGCGCCGACCCGGCGGTCATCAAGGCCTACCTGGGCGAACCGGCGTGAGCCTGCTCGAGGTACGCGGCCTGCGCGTCGCCTACGGGCGGATCGAGGCCGTGAAAGGCATCGACTTCGACGTCGCGGCGGGCCAGGTCGTCAGCCTGATCGGAGCCAACGGCGCCGGCAAGACCACGACGCTGCGGGCCATCTCGGGGCTGTTGCCGGTGGCGGGTGGCTCGATCGCCTTCGACGGCCGCCGACTCGACGGCCTGCGGCCGCACCGGATCGTCGGTCGGGGCATCGCCCAGAGCCCGGAGGGTCGCCGCATCTTCCCGCTGATGACGGTGGCCGAGAATCTGGAGCTCGGCGGGTTCTCCCGGCCGCGGGGCACCGATCTGAGCGGTGACATCACGGCCGTGTACGAGCGGTTCCCCCGGCTCGGCGAGCGGCGGGGCCAGAAGGCCGGCACGCTGTCGGGCGGCGAGCAGCAGATGCTCGCGATCGGGCGGGCGCTGATGAGCAAGCCGCGGCTGCTGCTGCTGGACGAGCCCTCGCTGGGGCTCTCCCCGATCATGATGCAGACGATCTTCGCCACGGTCGCCGAGCTGCGCACCGCCGGGGTGACGGTCCTGCTGGTCGAGCAGAACGCGCTGGCCGCCCTCGGCCTGGCCGATGTCGGGTACGTGCTGGAGACCGGCCGGGTGGTGCTCTCCGGCACGGGCGCAGAGCTGCTGGCCGACGAGCGGGTGCGCCGGGCCTACCTGGGTGAGGACTGACTGCGGCGCAGGCACTTCGACGCGGCGAACGAGTCCGGACCGCTGTTGGTTCCGTCTGGGCCTTCCCCGACCCCGGACGTTGTCTACTGGGCGGCCCGGACCCGCCGCGGTCAACGTACGGGAGTGGCGTTGCGTGCGCAACCGCACCCGACCCGGTGAACGGCGGGTGGACGCGCGAGGTCACGCGAGGGTTACGCTGCCGCCAACGGCCGCTGCTCGGGCCGGCCTCGGGGGCGAGTGCAGGAGGGTCCGGATGCCGCGCGTCCCTCGTGCCGCCGTCGAGATGCGTGCGGCCTGCAGCGACGACCTCGACGCACTGGTCGCGCTCTACCAGGAGCTGGGCAGCCCACAGACGGCGTTGCTGCGCCGCGGGCGCGCCGTCACCGACCCCCGGGACGGCGATGCTCCCCGACGGGGTCTTGCCCGGGCGCTCGAGGACCCGTCGCGTCGAGTCGTGGTGGCGTGTTCCGAAGGCGTCCCGGTCGGCTTCGTCCTGCTCGCGCTCGTCCCCGCCAGTGCACTCCTGGCCGATCTGTCCGTCCGGGCCGAGCCCTTGGTGGTGGCGCGGCGGGCTCGTCGGCACGGAGTCGGCCGGGCGCTGCTCGCCGCGGCCGCCGCGTTCGGCGAGCAGCACGGGGCCGCCATGCTGACCATCGCGCTGCGTCCCAACGACCGCGACGGCAACCGGTACTTCGCCCGGCTGGGCTTCGTCCCGGCGGAAATGCGTCGGGTCGCGCCGATCGCGAGCGTGCGGCGCGCACTCGGAGGCCCGCTCGACCCCGTCCGCAGCCTCGACGGCGCCGCCCGGCGACGCCGGCTGCGCGCTCGCGAAATAGCCCCACCTCGCGGGGGCGTGGTCTAGCGATTGTCTCGGCCGGGGTCTAGCCCGCGTCCTTGATCGCGCAGGTCAGCCGGGCGGAACAGACGAGCTTGCCGTCCTCGCGGGTGATCTCGACCGCGTACGTGGCCACCGAGCGCCCGCGGAACAGCGGTGTCGCCACCGCCGTGACCCACCCGTCCACTGCGCCGCGGTGGTGGGTGGCGTTGATGTCCACCCCGAGGACGGACCGACCCTCCCCGGCCCACAGTGCCGCGCCCGTCGACCCCACCGACTCGGCCAGGACGCACGAGGCGCCGCCGTGCAGCAACCCGTACGGCTGGGTGTTCCCGGCGACCGGCATCCGGGCCACGACCCGGTCGGCGCTGGCCTCGACCAGCTCCACGCCCAACCGGTGCGACAGCGTCCCGACCTGGCGTTCGTCGAGGGCCGCGGCGAGCTCTGCGGGCGTGCCGGGCCGCCCCGGTGGAGCGGCCGGATCGGTCATGACCCGCGACCCTAGACGGCCGCTCCCTAGACTCGGGCAGGTGCCGGCCGAGGTGGAAGCCAGACCACGGCTGCTGCTGCTCGACGGTCACTCGCTGGCGTACCGCGCCTTCTTTGCCTTGCCAGTCGAGAACTTCTCCACCACGACCGGCCAGCCGACCAACGCGGTGTACGGGTTCACCTCGATGCTGATCAACGTCCTGCGTGACGAGACGCCGACCCACGTGGCCGTGGCGTTCGACGTCTCGAAGCCGACCTTCCGGCACGAGGCGTACGCCGGCTACAAGGCCACCCGCAGCGAGACGCCCAGCGACTTCCGGGGGCAGGTGTCGCTGATCCGGGAGGTGCTCGACGCGCTCGCGATCCCGGTCGTCACGGCCGAGGGGTACGAGGCGGACGACGTCATCGCCACGCTGGCGACGCAGGCCGAGGCGGCGGGCATGGAGACGTTGATCGTGTCCGGTGACCGTGACGTCTACCAACTGGTGACCGACCACGTGACCGTGCTCGCCAACCGCCGTGGCATCAGCGACATGACCCGCTTCACCCCCGCCGCGGTGGCGGAGAAGTACGGGCTGACGCCGGCGCAGTACCCCGACTTCGCGGCCCTGCGCGGCGATCCGTCCGACAACCTGCCCTCCGTGCCGGGGATCGGGGAGAAGACCGCGGCGAAGCTGATCACGACCTACGGCGACTTCGCCGGGCTGGTCGCCCACGCCGACGAGGTGGCGGGCAAGGTCGGCGACAACCTGCGCGCGCACCTGGCCGAGGTGCAGCTGAACCGTCGTCTGACCGAGCTCGACCGGGCCGTGCCGCTGCCGGTGGAGCCGACCCAGCTGCGACTCGGGCAGTGGGACCGCGAGGCCGTGCACCAGTTGTTCGACACGCTGCAGTTCCGGGTGCTGCGCGAACGGCTGTACGCCTCGTTGCAGGCCGCCGAGCCCGAGGCGGACGAGGGCTTCGAGGTCGACGTCGTCGCCCTGGGCGCCGGCGACGTCGCCGAGTGGCTGGCCGAGCACGCGGCCGGTGGCGATCGGACGGGGCTGGCCTTCGACGGCAGCTGGGGCCGCGGTCGCGGCGTCCTGACCCGCGTCGGCCTCGCCTCGGCGGACGGGGCCGCGGCGACGGTCGACCCCGAGCAGGTCACCGCCGACGACGAGACCGCGCTGGCCGGGTGGCTCGCAGACCCCCTGCGGCCCAAGGCCTGTCACGACGTGAAGGGACCGCTGCTCGCACTCGCCGACCGCGGCTGGGCACTCGCGGGACTGACGTCGGACACCGCGTTGGCGGCGTACCTCGCCCTCCCGGGTCAGCAGGTCTTCGACCTCGCCGACCTGGCGCTGCGGTACCTGCGGCGCGAGCTGCGGGCGGAGTCCGACGCCTCGGGGCAGCTCTCGCTCGACGGCGTGGACGAGGACCGGGCCGCGGCCGCGACCGGTGTCCGCGCGCGGGCCGTGCTCGACCTCGCCGACGCCCTCGACGCCGACCTGGAACGGCGCGAGGGCACCGCGCTGCTGCGCGACCTGGAGCTGCCGCTGCTCGGCGTGCTGGCCGAGATGGAGCGCACCGGGATCGCCGCCGACGCCGAGCACCTGGCCCACCTCGAGGCCCACCTCGGCGGCGAGGTCAAGCGGGTGGCCCAGGACGCGTACGACTCGGTGGGCCACGAGTTCAACCTCGGGTCGCCCAAGCAGCTGCAGGGCGTGCTCTTCGACGAGCTCGGCCTGCCGAAGACGAAGAAGATCAAGACCGGCTACACCACCGACGCCGACGCCCTGGCCTGGTTGGCGCACAACTCCGACCATCCGCTGCTCGGTCACCTGCTGCGGCACCGCGACGTCGCCCGGCTCAAGACCGTCGTCGACTCGCTGATCCCGATGGTGGACGAGCACGGCCGGATCCACACCACGTTCAACCAGCTCGTCGCCGCGACCGGTCGGCTCTCCTCGCAGGACCCCAACCTGCAGAACATCCCCGTCCGTACCGCCGAGGGGCGCGAGATCCGCAAGGCCTTCGTCGTCGGCACCGGCTTCGAGACGCTGCTCACGGCCGACTACAGCCAGATCGAGATGCGGATCATGGCGCACCTGTCGGAGGACCGCGCCCTGATCGACGCGTTCGCCTCGGGCGAGGACCTGCACACCACCGTGGCCGCGCGGGTGTTCGAGGTCGCCCCCGAGGACGTCGACCCCGAGCTGCGACGGCGGATCAAGGCGATGTCGTACGGCCTGGCGTACGGCCTGTCCCCGTACGGCCTGGCGCAGCAGCTGGGCATCACCCCGGACGAGGCGCGCGAGCAGATGGATGCGTACTTCACCCGCTTCGGCGGGGTGCGCGACTATCTGCGGGGGGTCGTCGACGTCGCCCGCAAGGACGGCTACACCTCGACGATCCTCGGCCGTCGCCGCTATCTCCCCGACCTGGCGAGCGATAACGGGCAGCGCCGGTCGATGGCCGAGCGGATGGCCCTGAACGCGCCCATCCAGGGCAGCGCGGCGGACATCGTGAAGATCGCCATGCTGCGCGTGCACGCGCGCCTCGCGGTGCTGCGGTCACGCCTGTTGCTCCAGGTGCACGACGAGCTCGTCCTGGAGGTCGCCGAGGGGGAGCGCGAGGCGGTCGAGGCGATCCTGCGCGAGGAGATGTCGGGGGCGTACGCGATGGACGTGCCGCTGGAGGTCAGCGTGGGCGCGGGCCCCGACTGGGACGCGGCCGGGCACTGACCCGCCCGCGGGGAGCAGACTCCGGCGGGTGAAGACACCGGCCGCCCCGAGCGGTACGGACACCGACGCCCTCGCGGCGCGGGTGCTCGCGGCGATGCCCACGCTCACGTCGCGCGCCAACGCCAGGCTCGGCGCCCTGCCGTGGTTCGCGGCGCTGGACGCCAACACCCGTGCCCACATCACCGTCGTCGTGCAGGGCGGGGCCGCGGGCTTCGTGCGTTGGCTCGCCGAGCCAGGTCGGGAGTCCAGCGCCGACGAGGCTTTCGCGGCGGTGCCGCGGGCGCTGGCGCAGACCGTCAGCCTCGAGCAGACGGTGGAGCTGGTGAGCGAGGCCGTGCAGGCGTTCGAGGACGCGGTGCCCGATGTTGCGCCTGGCCACGAGCTCGAGATGCGCAGCGCGGTCGAGCGGTACGGCCGGGCGCTGGCCTTCGCGGTGGCGCGGGTCTACGCCCGGGCCGCCGAGAAGCGCGGTGCGTGGGACGCCCGGTTGCAGGCGCTGGTGGTGGACGCGCTGGTGGCCGGTTCCGACGACCGCGTCGTCGCCGCGCGGGCGGCGGTGCTCGAGTGGCCGGCCACCGAGGCGGTGCGTGTCCTGGCTGCCCGCCCGCGTGCCGGTGCCGACGCCCTGCTCGAGGATTTGCAGCGCCAGCCCGGTCCGACCTTGGCGAGCGTCCACGGCGCCGCCGTCGTCGTGGTGGTGCCGGCCGCCAAGGCCGTCGCGGTGGCTCGGTCGATGAATGGTGCGGCGGGCGTGGTGATCGGCGACGAGGCGCCGTCGCTCGCCGCCGCCGGACCGTCCGCACGGGGCGCGCTGGGCGGGCTCGACGTGTTGCCGGCGCGTCCGCAGGAGCGGGTGGTCAGCGCGGGCGACCTGCTGCCGGAGCGCGCCCTGGCCGGTGAGACCGCGGCTCGGGAAGCCTTGGTGGACAGGGGGTTCCGGTCGCTGGACGCGGACCTGACCGACACGCTCGATGCGCTGCTGGCCGCCGGGGGCGCCCTGGAGCCGGCGGCCCGCGCCATGCCCGTACACGTCAACACGCTGCGCAACCGGCTGGCCAAGATCGAGGGCCTGACCGGGTACGACCCGCGGGAGGCCCGCGGCCGCTTCGCCCTGCAGGTGGCCCAGGTGCTCGGCCGACTCGCCCACGAGACCTGACGGTGACGCGCCCGTGACCTGCCGGCCACCTACCTGTCGGTAGGTGGAGGAATCCTCCAGCCCGACCGGGTGGACTCTGCAGGATCGGCTCGCTGACGAATGGCGTCGCCGCGCCGAACATAGAGATGTGCTCGCCGTCCTCGCTCCCGGCCAGGGCTCGCAGCGGCCCGGGATGCTCGCTCCCTGGCTGGACTCACCGGCCGCGGACGAGCAGGTCGATGCCTGGTCGGACCTCGCGCAGGTCGACCTCCGGTGGGCCGGGACGATCGCCTCGGCCGACGCGATCCGCGCCACCGAGGTGGCGCAGCCACTGCTCGCCGCGACCGCCCTGCTTGCTGCGCGCGGCCTGCAGCCCGACGTCCTGACCGGCCACTCCGTCGGATCCTGGTCCGCCGCCGCGATCGCCGGCGTGCTCAGCCCGGACGACGCGATGCGGATGGTCGGCCTGCGCGGGCGGGCCATGGCCGCCTGCTGCGACGGCACGACGGGGATGTCGGCCGTCCTCGGCGGCATCGGCGTGCTGGACGCGATCGCGGCCCACGGCCTGACAGCCGCCAACGTCAACACCGCCGGCCAGGTCGTCGCGGCGGGGTCGCTGACCCGGCTGGCGGCACTCGCGGCCGACCCCCCCTCGGGCGCGCGGGTACGCAGCCTGCCGGTCGCGGGGGCCTTCCACACCGCGGCGATGGCACCCGCCGCCGAGACCCTGGCAGCGCAGGTGCTCCCGGCCGCGGACCCGGTGACCACGTTGATCGCCGACACCGACGGGACCGTCGTCACCGACGGCGCCGCCCAGCTCCGTACCCTCGCCGCGGCGACCGCGCTGCCGGTGCGCTTCGACCTCGTGCTGGCCCGCCTCGCGGCGCTGGGGGTCGACACCGTCGTCGAACTCGCCCCCGCCGGGGTGCTGGCCGGCCTCGTCACCCGCGCGCTGCCGGGGTGCCGGGTCGTGAAGCTCGACGCTCCCGCGGCGGTGACCGCATGACCGGCGCTGGGCTGCTGGCCGTCGCGGCGCACCGACCTGCCCACCTGGTCACCAACGCCGACCTGCCCGTCCCGATGGATGAGGAGTGGGTACGCGCCCGGACCGGCATCCGGACCCGCGCCCACGCTGCCGAGAGCGTCGTCGACATGGCCACCGCGGCGGCCGAGAAGGCCTGCGCCGCAGCGGGTGTCACCCCCGCCGAGATCGACCTGCTGATCCTCGCGACCTGCACCATGCCGACCTCGATGCCCGGCGGCGCACCGCAGGTCGCGGCTCGGCTCGGCGCCGGGTGCGGTGCGTTCGACGTCAACTCCGCCTGCGCCGGCTTCACCACCGCGGTCGAGCTCGCCGCCAACGCCGTCCGCGGCGGTGGCGCGGGCCGCGTGCTGGTGGTGGGTGCCGACCGTTTCAGCGGTTGGCTCGACTGGACGGCGCCCAAGACGGCGGTGCTGTTCGGGGACGGCGCCGGCGCCGCGGTCGTGGGGGCGGCCGACGAGGACGGCATCGGCCCGGTCGTGTGGGGGAGTGACGGATCAGGCGCGGCCCTGGTGCGCATCGACGAGGGTTCGAAGCTGGTCGCGATGGACGGCCCCGCCGTCTACCGCTGGGCCACCCGGCACTTGGTTCCGGTCTGCGAGCAGGCCTGCGCCGCGGCGGGGCTGAGCCCGGGCGAGCTCGACGGCGTCGTGCTCCACCAGGCCAACCTGCGCATCGTGGACGTCGTGGCCAAGGGCCTGCGACTGCGCCCGGACGCCGCGGTCGCCGACGACGTCGTCTGCTCCGGCAACACCAGTGCCGCCAGCATCCCGCTGGCGCTGGCCTCGCTGCGGGACGCCGGGCGGCTCGCTCCCGGGGCTCGGGTCCTGCTCGCCGGCTTCGGCGCCGGCCTGACCTGGGCGGCTCAGGTCGTCCGCAATCCCTGAATCCCACCCAACAAAGGAGATCGACATGCAGGACGAAGACATCCGCACCGGACTCGCCGAGATCGTGCAGGAGGTCAGCGGGGTGCAGGCCTCGAAGGTGACCATGGGGGCGGCCTTCAGCGCCGACCTCGACCTGGACTCCCTGACGATGGTCGAGGTCGTCGTGGCGGCCGAGGAGCGCTTCGACGTGCGCATCCCCGACGACGACGTGACCGGTCTGGTCACCGTCGCGGACGCGGTGCGCTACGTCCAGCGCGCCCTCCCGGTGACCGCATGAGCGCAGCCGTCGCCGTCACCGGCGTCGGCGCGACCACTCCCGTCGGCGGCACCGCTGCCGACACCTGGGCGGGGGTGCTGGCCGGCGCGTCCGGCACCGTCCTGCTCGACGACCCCCGGTACGACGACCTGCCGGTGCGGCTCGCCGCACCGGCAGCGGTGGACCCGGCCGGCGTGCTCGACCGGGTCGCCGCCCGCCGGCTCGACCGTGGCCAGCAACTGGCCCTGGTCGCCGGCCGCGAGGCCTGGGCCGACGCCGGTGCCCCCGAGGTCGAGCCCGAGCGGCTCGCCGTGGTGGTCGGGTCCGGCATCGGCGGGGTGACCACGCTGCTGGACGCGGACGCCACCCTGCGCGAGAAGGGCGCCCGCCGCATCGGCCCGCTCACCGTGCCGATGCTGATGCCGAACGGCCCCGCCGCAACCCTCGGCCTGGAGCTCGGCGCCCGCGCCGGCGTACACACCCCGGTCAGCGCCTGTGCATCCGGCGCCGAGGCCGTCGCGTACGCGCTCGACCTCATCCGGCTCGGCCGCGCGGACGTCGTCGTCTGCGGCGGTACGGAGGCCGCGATCCACCCGCTGCCGCTGGCCGGCTTTGCTGCCATGCGCGCGCTGTCGACCCGCGACCACGACCCCGCGGGCGCGTCCCGCCCGTACGACAAGGGCCGAGACGGCTTCGTGCTCGGCGAGGGCGCCGGCGTGCTGGTGCTCGAGTCGCTCGAACACGCCGAGGCACGCGGCGCCCGCGTGCACGGGCTGCTGCTCGGCGCCGGCCTGGCCGCCGACTCCCACCACGTCGCCGCCCCCGACCCGAGCGGTCAGGGCGCCGCCCGCGCGCTGACGATCGCGCTGCGCGACGCCGGCGTCGCGCCCACCGACGTGGTGCACGTCAACGCGCACGCCACCTCCACGCCCCTGGGCGACGTCGCCGAGATCACCGCGCTGCGCTCGGCCCTCGGGGCGCACCTCGACCACGTCGCGGTCAGCGCGACGAAGGCCTCCACCGGGCATCTTCTCGGCGCGGCTGGGGCGGTCGAGGCGGTCCTCACCGTGCAGGCCCTGGCGGCTCGGACGGCGCCGCCCAACCGCAACCTCGAAGACCCCGACGACGAGGTCGGCATCGACGTCGTGGGCCGCACCGCGCGGCCGTTCGGGCCCGGCGTCGCGGTGTCCACCAGCTTCGGCTTCGGCGGCCACGACGTGGCCCTGGTCCTGGGGAGCGCGCCGTGACGGTGCTGTCGGTCCCGACCGAGCGCGAGCGACTCGACCCCGACCCGCGGGACCCGTGGGTGCGGCTCGAGGCGCTGGCCGACGTCGGCAGCCTGACCCCGCTGGCCGAGGCCGGCGGGGTCGCCGCGGCGACGCTGCGGCTGCACGGGGTCGCGGCGGTCGCCTTCGCGACCGACCCGCGGGTGCAGGGCGGCGCCATCGGGGCCGAGGGCGCCGAGACCATCGTGGCGGCATACGACGCGGCCCTCGGGGACCGCCTGCCGGTGGTCGGCATCTGGCATTCGGGCGGTGCGCGGCTGCGCGAGGGCGTCCGCAGCCTGCACGGGATCGGCCGGATGTTCACCGCGATGACCCGGGCCAGCGGGGTCGTGCCGCAGGTGTCGCTCGTGCTCGGCGCGGCGGCCGGGGGAGCGGCGTACGGGCCGGCGCTGACCGACGTCGTCGTGATGGCGCCCGAGGCGCGGGTGTTCGTCACCGGCCCGGACGTGATCCGCACGGTGACCTTCGAGGACGTGACGGCCGAGGAACTCGGCGGCCCGGCCACCCAGGCGGCCAGCGGCGTGACGCACCTGGTCGCCGCCAGCATCGCGCATGCGCACGAGCAGGTACGGGAGGTGATCGCGCTGCTCGCCGCGCCGCAGCGGCCCGCCGCCGCGCACCCCGGCTCAGACCCTTCCGCGACGCTCCCGGACCAGGCCCGCCGGGCGTACGACGTCCGGCCGGTCATCGCGGCCGTCCTCGACGGGCCGCCGCTGGAGCTGCAGGCGGCCTGGGCGCGCAACGTGGTCACGGCGCTCGGCCGGCTCGAGGGCCGAGCCGTCGGCGTCGTCGCCACCAACCCGATGCGCCTGGGCGGCTGCCTCAACGCCGCCAGCTCCGACAAGGCCGCGCGGTTCGTGCGGCTCTGCGACGCGTTCGGCATCCCGCTGCTGTTCCTCGTCGACGTCCCCGGCTATCTCCCCGGCACCGGCCAGGAGCGCGAGGGTGTCGTCCGCCGCGGCGCCAAGCTGCTGCACGCCGTCGCCGCGGCCCGGGTGCCGCGGGTGACGGTGATCCTGCGCAAGGCGTACGGAGGCGCGTTCATCGCCATGAACAGCCGCAGCCTGGGCGCGACCGCCGTCCTGGCCTGGGCGGGTGCTGAGGTCGACGTGATGAGCGCCGAGGCCGCCGTCAAGATCCTCTATCGTCGTGAGATCGCTTGTGGCACAGGCACTCCCGAGGAGTTCGCTGCCGCGCACCGACGCGACACCGGCGGTCTGCAGCGGGCCGTCGACGAGGGCTTCGTCGACGCGGTGATCGCGCCGGCCGAGACCCGGGCCCGGGTGGCGGAGATCTTCCGGGACGCGACCCCGGGCCGCGCGTCGATCGGGAACATCCCGCTGTGACCGTCAGATCGGTCCTGGTCAGTGGCGGCAGCCGCGGCATCGGGCTGGCCATCGCCGAGCGGTTCGTCGCCGGCGGCCACCGGGTGGCGGTCCTGTCCCGCAAGGGTGACGGGCCGGACGGCACGCTCGGGCTGGCCTGCGACGTGCGCGACCGGGACCAACTCGAGGCGGCCGTCAAGGCGGCGGCCGCCGCCCAGGGCCCGGTCGAGGTGCTGGTCTCGAACGCCGGACTGAGCATCGACCGGCTGCTGCTGCGCCTCGACGACGACGAGCTCTCCGAGCAGGTCGAGACCAACCTGCTCGCGGCGGTACGTCTCACCCGCGCCGTCGCCCCGGGCATGGCGCGGGCGCGTTGGGGCCGGCTGCTGTACGTCGGCTCCGTCGTCGCCGCCACCGGCAGCGCCGGTCAGGTCGCGTACGCGACGAGCAAGGCCGGCCTGGTCGGGCTGGCGCGCAGCACCGCCCGGGAACTCGGACCGCGGCACGTCACGGCCAATGTGGTCGCGCCGGGGCCGGTCCGCACCGACATGATCACCTCGCTGCCCGAGGCGCGGCAGCAGGCGATCCTCGGCACCGTGCCGCTCGGCCGCTTCGCCGAGCCGGCGGAGGTGGCCGCGGTGGTCGCGTTCCTCGCTTCCGACGAGGCCGGGTACGTCACCGGCGCCGTCGTGCCGGTCGACGGCGGTCTCGGCATGGGCCACTAGGAAGGCTGCGATGGATCTCCTCAAGGACAAGCGGCTCGTCGTCACCGGTGTGCTGACCGAGGCCTCGATCGCCTTCGCGGTCGCCCGGCTGGCGCAGGAGGAGGGCGCCCGGGTCGTGCTCACCTCGATGCCGCGCACCGTCCGGCTGACCCAGCGGATCAGCCGGCGGCTCCCGGTCGAGGCGGCCGTGCTGCCGCTGGACGTCTCCTCCGAGGAAGACCTCGGGGCGCTGCCGGCGCTGGTCGCGGCCGAGCTCGGCGGCGTCGACGGGGTGCTGCACGCGATCGGGTTCGCCCCGCCGTCGGCGATCGGTGGTGGCTTCCTCGACACGCCGTGGGCCGACGTCGCGACCGCGGTGCAGGTCTCCACGTACTCGCTGGTGAGCCTGGCCCGGAGCCTGCGGCCGTTGCTGTCGCCGGGCGCGGGCGTGGTCGGCCTCGACTTCGATGCGACGGTGGCCTGGCCGTCGTACGACTGGATGGGCGTGGCCAAGGCGGGGCTGGAGTCCGCCGCGCGCTACCTCGCCCGCGAGCTCGGTCCGGACGGCGTCCGGGTCAACCTCGTCGCCGCCGGCCCGCTGCGGACCACCGCGGCGAAGGCCATCGACGGGTTCGACGGGTTCGAGGCGGTCTGGGCACAGCGCGCACCGCTGGGGTGGGACGTGCGCAACACCGAGCCGACCGCGCGGGCGTGTGTCGCGCTGCTGTCGTCGTGGTTCCCCGCCACCACCGGGGAGATCGTGCACGTGGACGGCGGTGTCCACGCGATGGGCGCCTGATCGTCGCTGCCGGTCCGCCCCGGTCAGGCCGTGGCCGCCCGCGCGAGCAGGAACGAGACGGTTGTGCCGGCCTGGGGGTCGGCGACCCAGCTCCCCCGGGCTGCGGTCCAGCGTTCACCGGCGTAGGCGACCGCGGTGATGCCGTCGGCGTTCGCGTTCGCCACCAGCCACGCGGCCGCCGATCGGCCGAGTGCGGTGTCGGTCCCGGGGGCCAGTGCGGTCGCGCCGAGCGCACCGGCGACCTCGGCCCTGACCGCCGCGGTGGTCGTGGTGGTCGTGGCTCTGCCGGTGGCGAGGGCGCCGCCCGAGCAGGTGATCGCCGCCGGCTGCTCGCCGGTGAGCGCGATGGCCAGCGCGCGCGCCTCGTCTTCCTTCGCCGCGTACGCGGTCCCGTCGGCACTGCGCTGCACTGCCTGCGCGGCGGTCGCGACGTCGTCGGTGCGCCAGTGCGGCAGGCGCACCAGCGCGCGGTAGAACGCCGTTGCGGCGTACGTGGGGTCGGACACCTGCGCGGCGGTCCCCCAGCCCTGCGACGGCCGCTGCTGGAACAGCCCGAGCGAGTCCCGGTCCCCGTACGGCAGGTTGACAAGCTTGGACTCCTGCAGCGCCGTCGCCAGCGCGATCGTCACCGCGTGGTCGGGCAGCCCCAGCCGACTCGCCACCGCGCTGATCGTGGCGGCGTTCTGCGCCTGGACGGGGTCGACCGTGTACGTGCCATCGCCCGCGCCGACGACGCACCGCGCGGCGCCCGGGCCGCGGTGGCTGTGGCCGGCCACCGCGACGCCGACCACCGCGAGCACGCCCGCCCCGGTGACCGCGACCACCGCCGTCGCCAGCCTGCGCAGCCGGCGGCGGGACCGGCGTACCGGTCCGCGGGCGATCGACCGGAGTTCCGCGGCGGTGGTCGGCGGCATGTGCCGATTCTCGCAAAGCCGGGCCGGCAGAGCCACCAGCGACAGGCTCAGTCGGGCACGTCGCAGACGTAGATGGCCGTGCCGGGGAACAACGCGCCGCGCAGCGGCGTCCACTGACCCCACGTCCGGGTCTCGCCGGGCGGCCACGCTGGCTCGACGAGCGCGCTCAGGACGAACCCGGCACCGACGATCTCCGCGACCCGGTCGCCGAGCGTGCGGTGCTGCTCGGCGTAGACGACCGTGCCGGCCTCGTCCCGCTCCACATAGGGCGATCGGTCGAAGTACGACTGCACCACCGTCAGCCCTGCCGGCCCGCCCTCGTCGAGGAAGACCCAGCGCATCGGATGGGTCACCGAGAACACCCACCGCCCACCCGGCCGGAGCACCCGGGCGACCTCGCGCAGCACCGCTGCCGAGTCGGTGACGAACGGGACCGCGCCGAAGGCCGAGCAGGCCAGGTCGAAGGAGCCGGCGGCGAACGGCAGCCGCAGCGCATCGGCCTGCACGAGCGGGACGTGGATGCCGGTCGTCGCGGCGAGCCGCCGCGCATGCGCCAGCTGGCCGCCGCTCAGGTCCACCGCGACCGGCCGCGCACCCGCCGCCGCCAGCCAGCGGGCGCAGGGCGCCGCGCCGGCGCCGACCTCGACCACCCGCCGCCCGGCCACGTCGCCGAGCAGGCCGGCCTCGGCCTCGCGCAGCCCCTCCGGGCACCAGACGAAGTCGGCGTCGCCGAGGAACGCGCCGTGCTCGGCCTGGTACGCGTCGGCGTCGCCGTCCCACCAGCGCCGGTTGGCGCGCACCACCTCGGCCGCTCCGACCGGCGCCCGGGACCCCTGCTCGACCACCGCGCCTCCCTGTCCCTCGCCGCCGCAGCACGCCGTTCTGCCCGTCCGCTTGTCCCGGCCCGTCCGCGACCGGTATCTTCGTCAGTGCACGCGAGGGTCCAGTGCCCCGGCCGTCCCGATCACCGTCGGAACGGTCACCGGACCCGTCGGCTCGTTGACACGGTCAAACCCCCGTCCCGGCGACTCGAAGGATGGCTCTCGCGCCGCCTTCCGCGCCTCGACCGAGGTGTGGACGACCGCCCGAGCCCCATCCCTCCCGGAGTCACTGACCTTGTCCAGCACCACCATCTCTGGTCCCACCACGCCCCAGGTTGCCATCAACGACATCGGCAGCGCCGAGGACTTCCTGGCCGCGATCGACCTGACCATCAAGTACTTCAACGACGGCGACATCGTCGAGGGCACCATCGTCAAGGTCGACCGCGACGAGGTCCTGCTCGACATCGGCTACAAGACCGAGGGCGTCATCCCCTCGCGCGAGCTGTCGATCAAGCACGACGTCGACCCCAACGAGGTCGTCTCCGTCGGCGACGCGGTCGAGGCCCTGGTCCTGCAGAAGGAGGACAAGGAGGGCCGGCTGATCCTGTCCAAGAAGCGCGCGCAGTACGAGCGCGCCTGGGGCACGATCGAGGCCAAGAAGGACGCCGAGGAGACCGTCACCGGCACCGTCATCGAGGTCGTCAAGGGCGGCCTGATCCTCGACATCGGGCTGCGCGGGTTCCTGCCGGCGT
This sequence comes from uncultured bacterium, assembly GCA_964245825.1. Lineage (GTDB taxonomy): Bacteria > Actinomycetota > Actinomycetes > Mycobacteriales > CAJCIY01 > CAJCIY01. Next base: position 32,381 of record CAXTNT010000008.1, read on the forward strand.
CGCTGGTCGAGATGCGGCGTGTCCGCGACCTGCTGCCGTACGTGGGCCGGGAGCTCGAAGCCAAGATCATCGAGCTGGACAAGAACCGCAACAACGTCGTGCTCTCCCGCCGGGCGTTCCTGGAGGAGACCCAGTCCGAGAAGCGCGGCCAGTTCCTGTCGGAGCTGCAGAAGGGTCAGGTCCGCACCGGTCAGGTGTCCTCGATCGTCAACTTCGGCGCGTTCGTCGACCTCGGCGGCGTGGACGGTCTGGTGCACGTCTCGGAGCTGTCCTGGAAGCACATCGACCATCCCAGCGAGGTCGTCGAGGTGGGCCAGGAGGTCACCGTCGAGGTGCTCGACGTCGACATGGACCGCGAGCGCGTCAGCCTGTCACTGAAGGCGACGCAGGAGGACCCCTGGCAGCAGTTCGCCCGCACGCATGCCATCGGCCAGGTCGTGCCCGGCAAGGTCACCAAGCTGGTGCCCTTCGGGTCGTTCGTCCGGGTCGACGAGGGCATCGAGGGCCTGGTGCACATCTCCGAGCTGGCCGAGCGTCATGTCGAGATCCCCGAGCAGGTCGTGCAGGTGGGCGACGAGATCCTGGTCAAGGTGATCGACATCGACCTCGAGCGTCGGCGGATCAGCCTCTCGCTGAAGCAGGCCAACGAGGGCACCAGTGCCGACGTCGACTTCGACCCGTCGCAGTACGGGATGGAGGCCCGCTACGACGAGGCCGGCAACTACATCTACCCCGAGGGCTACGACCCCGAGTCCGAGCTGTGGCTGCCCGGCTTCGAGACCCAGCAGGCCGAGTGGGAGCGGCAGTACGCCGACGCCCGGGGCCGCTTCGAGGCGCACCAGAAGCAGGTCGCGGCGGCCAAGGTCGCCGATGCCGAGGCCGCGTCGGACAGCCCGTCCTCGTACTCCTCCGGCGACACCGGGGGAGCGCTCGTGGACGACGAGGCCCTGCAGAAGCTCCGCGACCAGCTCGGCGGCGAGCAGGCCTAGCCCCACCCACCCTCTCCACGCCGAGATGCGGCGAGTTCACCGCGACGCGCCGCGAAATGCGTCAAGATCCCGCATCTCGGCACACGGTCGGAGCGATCGCTGGCTCCCGCCGGGACCTCACCTGCGCCGCCGTCACTAGCGCCGTCAGCGCTGCCGACACGGCCCCCGGGCCCGTCGCCCGCGCCGTCTGTCCCCGTGAGCCTTCCGCGCCCCGCCTCGCAGCCCGTGACGCTGGCGCCGGTCACGCGGAACCATCGGGCGGTCCTGCTCAACGTGGGCCAGCTGTTCCGGCACGACATGTCCGAGTCGTACGCCCACCTGCCCAATGCGGACGGCACGTTCAACGACCGGATGACCGACCTGTTCCTGGCCGGGCGCGACCCCGGCAGCCGCGGCTGGCTGATCGAAGCCGCCGGGCGGCTCGGTGGCTATGCGCTGACGAGGCCGTGGGAACGCGGCGGCACCTCGATGGCCGCGTTCTTCGTGGTACGGGCGCTGCGTCGCACCGGCGTCGGGCGCCGCGCGGCTGAGCTCGTCCTGGCCGAGCAACCCGGTCCGCGGGGGATCGCGTTCCAGGACTACAACCCGGGCGCCCGGCAGTTCTGGGAGCGCGTCGCGACCGATGCCGTCGGTGACGGCTGGGTCAGCTACGACGCCGAGCCGGTCGACGGCAGGCCACCCGACAGCTGGCTCACCTTCGACACCTCCTGAGCGTGGCCGCCCGTGCCGGCATGGGTCGAGTGGTCCGAACACGCGGGCTGGCACGACAACACGCCAAGCCAACGTGGGGCCCACGCTCGAGAAGCACGGCCCAGTTGACTGAGCCTCGCCGTCTCATACCGGGAGCCCGCACACGGTGGCGACGGCCTCACCGGCGGCGTACGGAAGACTGCCCGCCGTGCTGCGCATCGGGCTGACCGGCGGAATCGGGTCGGGCAAGTCGACCGTGGCCGGACAGCTCGGCGGCCACGGGGCGACCGTCGTCGACGCGGACGCGATCGCCCGGGAGGTGCTCGCCCCGGGGACGCCGGGCCTGGCCCGGGTAGCCGAGGCGTTCCCCGGCGTGGTGTACGGCGGGGTCCTCGACCGGCCGGCGCTGGCCGAGCTGGTCTTCGCCGACGCCACCCGGCGCCGGCAGCTGGAGGCGATCACCCACCCGCTGATCGGCCAGCGGACCGCGGAGATCGCCGCGACCGTGCCGGCCGGCGGCGTCCTGGTGCACGACGTGCCCCTGCTGGCCGAGCTCCGGCTGGCAGCCTCGTACCACCTGGTGGTGGTCGTCGAGGCGCCGCTGGCGACCAGGCTGCGCCGGCTGACCGACCGCGGGCTGCCGCCCCAGCAGGCGCGGGACCGGATCGCGCACCAGGCCTCGGCCGAGGATCGGCGAGAGGTCGCCGACGTGGTGCTCGACAACGGCGGCGAGCCGCCTGCCCTCAACAGGCAGGTCGACGACCTGTGGCAGGAGCGGCTGCAGCCGTACGCCCGCAACCTCGCCGCCGGCGAGCGGGCGCCGCGGGCCGCACCGGCGCTGCACCCGTACGACCAGGACTGGCCGCGGCAGGCCGGAAACCTCGCCGCGCGTCTCGCCCGGTCGACGGGCCGCCGCGTGGACCACATCGGCTCGACGGCGGTGCCGGGCCTGGCGGCGAAGGACGTCGTGGACCTGATGGTCACGGTCGCGGACATGGCCGAGGCCGACGCGCTGCGGGAAGCGCTGTCGTCGGCCGGCTTCCCGCGCATCCGCGGCATCTACCGCGACGAGCCGAAGGCCGACGTGCCCGACCCGTCGCAGTGGGCCAAGCGCCTGCACGGCTCCGCCGACCCCGGCCGGCCGGCCCACGTCCACGTCCGGGCCGGCGGCACCGCGTGCTGGCGGTACGCGCTCGCGTTCCGTGACTGGCTGCGGGCCGACGCCCCGGCCCGCGCCGACTACAGCCGGCTGAAGGAGAGGGTGATGGCCGAGCACGCCCAGGACGCGGACTGGTCGGCGTACGCGGCCGGCAAGGAGCCGTGGTTCGACGCGGCCTGGCCGCGGCTGCAGGCCTGGGTCACGGCGACCGGATGGCAGGCCCCGGAATCTGTCGTACCGCCCGCGTAGTTTCGTCGGCATGCGTCCTGTCACCGACCTCGTTCGCGCGCGGACGCCATTCCAGGTGGTGTCGGACTTCCAGCCGTCGGGTGACCAGCCGGCGGCGATCGAGGAGCTGACGCGTCGCATCGAGGCCGGTGCCGACAAGACCGTGCTGCTCGGCGCGACCGGCACCGGCAAGTCCGCGACCACCGCCTGGCTGGTCGAGCGGGTGCAGCGGCCGACGCTGGTGATGGCACCCAACAAGACGCTGGCCGCCCAGCTGGCCAACGAGTTCCGCGAGCTGCTGCCGCACAACGCGGTCGAGTACTTCGTCAGCTACTACGACTACTACCAGCCCGAGGCCTACGTCCCGCAGACCGACACCTACATCGAGAAGGACTCCTCGATCAACGAGGAGGTCGAGCGGCTGCGACACTCCGCGACAATGAGCCTGCTCACCCGTCGCGACGTCATCGTGGTCGCGAGTGTGAGCTGCATCTACGGCCTGGGCACCCCGCAGGAATACGTGGACCGCATGGTCCGGCTCCGGGTCGGCGAGACGATCGAGCGGGACAAGCTGCTCAAGCGCTTCGTCGACGTCCAGTACACGCGCAACGACCTGGCCTTCACCCGCGGCACCTTCCGCGTCCGCGGCGACACGGTCGAGATCTTCCCGGTCTACGAGGAGCTCGCCGTCCGCATCGAGTTCTTCGGCGACGAGATCGAGGCCCTGTCGACGCTGCACCCGCTGACCGGCGAGGTGGTGTCCACCCCCGGTGAGCTGTTCGTCTTCCCCGCCACCCACTACGTGGCCGGCCCCGAGCGGATGGAGCGGGCGATCGTCGGCATCGAGGCCGAGCTCGAGGCTCGGCTGGCGGAGCTGGAGCGCCAGGGCAAGCTGCTCGAGGCCCAGCGGCTCCGGATGCGGACCACGTACGACATCGAGATGATGCGGCAGGTCGGCTTCTGCTCGGGCATCGAGAACTACTCGCGGCACATCGACGGCCGGGAGCCCGGCACCGCGCCCAACACGCTGATGGATTACTTCCCCGAGGACTTCCTGCTGGTCATCGACGAGTCGCACCAGACGGTCCCGCAGATCGGTGCCATGTACGAGGGCGACATGAGCCGCAAGCGGACCCTCGTGGACCACGGGTTCCGCCTGCCGTCGGCCACCGACAACCGGCCGCTGAAGTGGGAGGAGTTCCTCGAGCGCATCGGCCAGACGGTGTTCCTGTCGGCGACGCCCGGCCCCTACGAGCTGGGGCAGTCCGGGGGCACGCCGGTCGAGCAGGTCATCCGGCCGACGGGGCTGCTCGACCCCCAGATCGTGGTCAAGCCGACCAAGGGGCAGATCGACGACCTGGTCGCGGAGATCCGCACCCGGACCGAGCGCGACGAGCGGGTGTTGGTCACGACGCTGACCAAGAAGATGTCCGAGGACCTCACCGACTACCTGCTCGAGCTCGGCGTGCGCGTGCGCTACCTGCACTCGGAGGTCGACACCCTGCGGCGGATCGAGCTGCTGTCGGAGCTGCGCCGCGGCGACTACGACGTGCTCGTCGGCATCAACCTGCTGCGCGAGGGCCTCGACCTGCCCGAGGTGTCGCTGGTGGCGATCCTGGACGCCGACAAGGAGGGCTTCCTGCGCAGCCCGACCTCGCTGATCCAGACGATCGGCCGCGCCGCCCGCAACGTCTCGGGCGAGGTGCACATGTACGCGGACAAGATCACGCCCGCGATGCGCGCCGCCATCGACGAGACCGACCGCAGACGCGCCAAGCAGGCCGCGTACAACGAGGCCAACGGGATCGACCCGACCCCGCTGCGCAAGAAGATCGGCGACATCCTCGACGACCTGTTCCGCGAGGCCAACGACCAGGGCGGCTCGGGGCGGTCGCAGTCGCGGGGCAAGCGCGACGGGGGGCGCGGCAGGTCGAGCGAGATGATCGGGCGGCACGCCAAGGACCTGGCCGGCATGCCCCGCTCCGACCTGGCGCAGCTCATCCAGCAGCTCGACGACCAGATGCACGAGGCGGCACGGGAGCTGCAGTTCGAGGTGGCCGCCCGGCTCCGCGACGAGATCGGCGAGCTGAAGAGAGAGCTCCGCGGCATGCAGGCCGCCGGCGTCTGAGTCTCGGCGCGCGACGGGGCGAGGGCCGGGGTCGCCGGCTGGTGCAGCCCCCCGCGAACCTGCCGCAGGTGGCATCCTGGGCGCGCCCGGGCGCGACCCGCAGACCTGAAGAAGGCAGCCATGCCGACGTACGTGCTCACCGGTGCCACCGGCTTCCTCGGCCGCCGACTGCTCGAGCTGCTCCTCGCCCGGCACCGCGACGACGATCCGGTCCGGATCCTCGCGCTCACCCGCGCTGGCAGTGTCGGCCGGCTGGCCGCGCTCGCCGCGGGCATCCCCGGCGGCGAACGGGTCGAGGCGCTCGTCGGGGACCTCACCGCGCCGCGGCTGGGGATCGCCGAGGCCAAGGTCGCGCAGCTGACCGGCCAGGTGGACCACGTGGTCCACCTCGCCGCCGTCTACGACCTGACCGCCGACGAGGCGACCACGGAGCTGGCCAACGTCGCGGGCACCCGCGCCGTGGTCGAGCTCGCCAACGCCGTCGGCGCCGGGTGCCTGCACCACGTCAGCTCCATCGCCGTCGGCGGCGACTACGAAGGCGTCTTCACCGAGGACATGTTCGACGTCGGCCAGCCGCTGACCAGCCCCTACCACCGCAGCAAGTACGAGGCGGAGCGGATCGTCCGCGCCGAGGCGACGGTGCCATGGCGGGTCTACCGGCCGTCCGTCGTCGTCGGCGACAGCCGTACCGGCGAGATGGACAAGGTGGACGGGCCGTACTACGTCTTCGCGCTGCTGGCGCGGCTGCGGATGCTGCCCCCGGTGCCGTGGGCGCTGCCCGACATCGGCGACACCAACGTCGTCCCGGTCGACTACGTCGTCGCGGCCATGGACCAGCTCATGCACGCCGAAGGCCTGGACGGGCGGGCCTTCCACCTCGGGCATCCGCGGCCGCAGCCGGTGGTCGGGATGCTGGCCGCGTTCTGCCGCGCCGCCGGTGTACCCGCGCCCAGGACGCTCGACAAGCGGATCTCCGGCCCGCTGCTGGGGCTGGCAGACCTCGCGGGCCGGGTCCCCGGCGTGACCGCCGCCCGTGACCTGGTCGCCGGCGGCGTCGGCATCCCGCCGGCGGTCTTGCCGCACCTGAGCCTGCGGTTGACGTTCGACACGGCCGCGACGCGGAAGGCGCTGCGGCACAGCGGTCTCGCGACGCCGGAGATCGAGCAGTACGCGCCGCAGCTCTGGAACTGGTGGGCGACCCACCTCGACCCCGACCGGGCCCGGCGGCGGACCGCGGACGGCCCCGGCCGACTCGCCGGCCGGACTGTCGTGATCACCGGGGCGTCGTCCGGGATTGGCCGGGCGACCGCGCTGCTGGTGGCGGCCCGGGGCGGTGTCCCGATCCTCGTGGCGCGCTCGACGGACAAGCTCGAGGAGCTCCGCCTCGAGATCGAGGCCACCGGCCGGGAGGCCTTCGTCTACTCCTGCGACGTGACCCAGGGCGAGAGCGTCGACGCGCTGGTCAAGCAGCTGGTCGCCGACCATCCCGGCGGCATCGACATGCTCGTCAACAACGCGGGCCGCTCGATCCGGCGGTCGGTGCGTCTGTCCTACGACCGGTTCCACGACTACGAGCGGACGATGGCGCTCAACTACTTCGGGGCGATCCGGCTGATCCTCGGCCTGCTGCCGCACCTGAGCGAGCGCAAGTTCGGCCACATCGTGAACGTCTCGTCCATCGGCGTGCAGACCAACCCGCCTCGCTTCAGCGCGTACGTGGCCTCGAAGGCCGCCCTCGACGCCTTCAGCCGGGTGGTGGCGAGTGAGACGTGGGGTGACCACGTCACCTTCACCACGATCCACATGCCCCTGGTACGGACCCCGATGATCGCGCCGACGAAGATCTACGACGCCTTCCCGACCATCAGCCCCGACGAGGCCGCGGGCATGATCGTGCGAGCGCTCGAGGACAAGCCCAAGCACGTCGGGACGACGCTGGGCACGATGGGTGAGGTCTCGTACGCCCTCATGCCGAAGGCGGTCGATGCGATCCTGCACCAGGCCTATCGGCTCTTCCCGGACTCGACCGCGGCCCGGGCTGGCAGCGGCGTCGGCGCTTTGGGGGCCTCGGCCAGCGGCGGTTCGGGCCGGCCGGGCGACGCCGGTTCGGGCAGCCCGATGCCGCCGGCGATCCTGAGCCAGAGCGCGCTCGCGATGGCCCGGATCTTCCGCGGCGTCCACTGGTAGCGCGCCCACAGCTGCGCCCCCCCACTCAGCGGGTCGCTGCGCCGGTTAGCCCGTCGGCACCCAGTAGCGGCGGATCGGGCCGTGCCCGGGCGGCCCGGGCGCGAGGCGCTCGAACACCCCGCCGCACCGCTCGATCACCGTCCAGGAGCCGACGTTGTCCGCGTCGCAGGTCACGAGGGCCGAGGTGACCCCGACGCCGCGGGCGTAGCCGAGCGCCTGCCGCAGGATCTCGGTCGCGTAGCCTCGCCGCCGGTACGCCGGCCGTACCCCGTAGCCGATGTGGCCGCCGAACGATGAGAGCCAGTCGTTGAGCTCGTGCCGTACCGACACCCGGCCGACGAGGTCCCCGCCGACGTCGGCGACCAGCAGCGTCGCCGGCACCCGGTCGGGGGCCAGCCCCTCGCCCCGGCTGACCTGAGCGAGCCGGTGGATGTACGCCGACCAGGTGCCGGCGGCATCCTCGAGCAGGAACAGGAAGTCGTCGGCCGCGAGCTCGGTGTGTGCCGCCCGCGCCGCCGCCTCGTCGGCCACGGTCAGCGGGCGCAGGGTCAGGTCCATGCCGGTCAGCATGCAGGTCCGGGCAACGGCGTTTCCTCGGCGGCGAGTGCGCCGTCGTGGCCAGGATCAACGGGCTGGCGTCCCCGATCGTCGTACTCGAGCATCGAACCCGGCCCGGTCGGTAGCGCAGCGCCGCTACCAGCCGCGGGCGCGCCACTCCGCGAGGTGCGGGCGCTCGGCGCCGAGGGTCGTGTCGTCGCCGTGCCCCGGGTAGACCCAGGTGTCGTCGGTGAGGGTGCCGAAGACCCGGGTCTCGACGTCGTCGAGCAACTGGGTGAAGCGGGCCGCGTCCTGCTGGGTGTTGCCGACCCCGCCCGGAAAGAGGCAGTCGCCGCTCCAGAGGTGGTCGCCGGCGGCGTTCTGCCACAGCAGCGCGACCGAACCGGGCGTGTGCCCGCGCAAGTGGATCACCGAGAGCAGTTGGCCGCCGACCGAGATGCGGTCCCCCTCGACGACGGTACGGTCCGGGGTGACCGGCAGCGACCCCGCGTCGAGCGGGTGCGCCACCGTCGTCGCCCCCGTCGCCGCCGCTACCGCGGCGAGCGCCTGCCAGTGGTCCGGGTGCTGGTGCGTGGTGACGACGGTGACGAGCCGGGGGACGAGGGGCAGCAGCACGTCGGCGTCGTTGGCCGCGTCGACGAGAAGCTGCTCGCCGCTGGCGGTGCACTCCAGCACGTAGCAGTTGTTGTCCATCGGGCCGACCGACAGCTTGGTGACGCGCAGACCGGGCAGCTCGCGCACCGACGGCTCACCGCCCACGACGTGCCCGGTGTACGGCATGGGCCGAGGGTACCCAGCGGGAGTTTCCTGTCGTAGCCCCCGGTTAGGCTCGACAGTGCTTCCCCACCACGACCAACCGCGCCCGGCGCGGCCCTGTCCGGCTGCCGTCGGGCGGAGTGGCGACTGCACCCGACCACCCGGAGGAGGCCCGTCCATGGCTGACCGGCTGATCATCCGGGGTGCCCGCGAGCACAACCTCCGGGACGTCCACCTCGACCTGCCGCGCGACGCCATGATCGTCTTCACCGGACTGAGCGGCTCGGGCAAGTCCAGCCTGGCCTTCGACACGATCTTCGCCGAGGGTCAGCGCCGCTACGTCGAGTCGTTGTCCAGCTACGCCCGCCAGTTCCTGGGCCAGATGGACAAGCCCGACGTCGACTTCATCGAGGGGCTCAGCCCGGCGGTCTCGATCGACCAGAAGTCGACCAACCGCAACCCGCGCTCCACGGTGGGCACGATCACCGAGGTCTACGACTACCTGCGGCTGCTCTACGCGCGTGCCGGCACCCCGCACTGCTACAACTGCGGGCGCCCAGTCAGTCGGCAGACCCCGCAGCAGATCGTCGACCAGGTGCTCACCCTCCCAGAGGGCACCCGGTTCCAGCTGCTGGCGCCGGTGATCCGCGGTCGCAAGGGGGAGTACGTCGACCTCTTCGCCGACCTCCAGACCCAGGGCTACGCCCGGGCCCGGGTCGACGGCACGACCATCGCGCTGACCGAGCCGCCGAAGCTGGACAAGCAGAAGAAGCACACGATCGAGGTGGTGGTCGACCGGCTCGCCGCGAAGGCGGGCGCGAAGCGGCGGCTGACCGACTCGGTGGAGACCGCCCTGCGGCTGGGCGACGGTCTGCTCGTGCTGGACTTCGTCGATCTCGACGCCAAGGACCCGGGTCGTGAGCGCACCTACTCCGAGCAGCTGGCCTGCCACCACTGCACCCTGTCCTTCGAGGACCTCGAGCCGAGGTCGTTCTCCTTCAACTCGCCCTACGGCGCCTGTCCGACCTGCACCGGCCTGGGCACGCGCAAGGAGGTCGATCCGGAGCTGGTCGTCCCCGACCCGTCGCTGAGCCTCGGCGAGGGCGCGCTGGCGCCGTGGTCGTCCGGCCATCACCTCGAGTACTTCGGCCGGCTGCTGCAGGCGCTCGCCGACGACCTGGGCTTCAACCTGAAGACCCCGTACGCGGACCTGCCCGCCAAGGCCCAGAAGGCGGTCCTCTACGGCAGTGGCGACACCCAGGTGCACGTCCGCTACCGCAATCGCTACGGCCGGGAGCGCGCCTACTACACCGCGTACGAGGGGATCATCCCGTTCATCGAGCGGCGCTTCGCGGAGGCCGAGACCGACACCAGTCGGGAGCGGTTCGAGGGCTACATGCGCGAGGTGCCCTGCCCGACATGCAACGGCGCCCGGCTGCGCAAGGAGTCGCTCGCGGTCACCCTGGGCGGGGAGTCGATCTCCCGGATCGCCGCGCTGTCCATCGCCGACTGCGCGGCGTTCCTGCGTGACCTCGAGCTCGACCGCCGGCAGAAGCTGATCGCCGAGCGGGTGCTCAAGGAGGTGAACGTCCGGCTCGGGTTCCTGCTGGACGTGGGCCTCGACTACCTCAGCCTCGACCGCAACGCCGGCACCCTCGCCGGCGGCGAGGCACAGCGCATCCGGCTCGCGACCCAGATCGGCGCCGGGCTCGTCGGCGTCCTCTACGTGCTGGACGAGCCGTCCATCGGCCTGCACCAGCGCGACAACCACCGCCTGATCGAGACCCTGCTGCGGCTGCGTGACCTCGGCAACACGCTCATCGTCGTCGAGCACGACGAGGACACGATCCGCACCTCGGACTGGGTCGTCGACATTGGCCCTGGCGCGGGCGAGCACGGCGGCAAGGTCGTGGTCAGCGGGACCGTGGCGGACCTGCTCGCCTCCGAGGAGTCGCTGACCGGCGCCTATCTCTCCGGCCGGCGGAGCATCCCGGTGCCCGACATCCGCCGCCGGCCGCAGCCCGGCCGGGAGCTGACCGTCGTCGAGGCACGCGAGCACAACCTGCAGGACGTCACGGTCAGCTTCCCGCTCGGCTGCTTCGTCGCCGTCACCGGGGTGAGCGGCTCGGGCAAGTCGACGCTCGTCAACGACATCCTCTACACCGTCCTGGCCAACAAGATCAACGGTGCTCGTCTGGTGCCCGGCAGGCACCGCCGGGTGTCGGGCTTGGAGCACCTGGACAAGGTGGTCGGCGTCGACCAGTCGCCCATCGGCCGGACCCCCCGCTCCAACCCCGCCACGTACACCGGCGTCTTCGACCACATGCGCAAGCTCTACGCGGAGACGCCGGAGGCCAAGGTCCGGGGCTACCTGCCCGGTCGGTTCTCCTTCAACGTCAAGGGCGGTCGCTGCGAGGCCTGCGCCGGCGACGGCACCATCAAGATCGAGATGAACTTTCTGCCCGACGTGTACGTGCCGTGCGAGGTCTGCGCGGGGGCCCGCTACAACCGCGAGACGCTCGAGGTGCACTACAAGGGCAAGACCATCGCCGAGGTCCTGGACATGCCGATCGAGGAGGCGGCCGAGTTCTTCGCGGCGGTGCCGCCCATCGCGCGGCACCTCACCACGCTGGTCGACGTTGGCCTCGGCTACGTGCGCCTCGGCCAGCCGGCGCCGACCCTGTCCGGCGGTGAGGCGCAGCGGGTCAAGCTCGCCTCCGAGCTGCAGAAGCGGCAGCACGGGCGCACCGTCTACGTGCTGGACGAGCCGACGACCGGGCTGCACTTCGAGGACATCCGCAAGCTCCTCGGCGTGCTCGGGCGGCTGGTGGAGGCCGGCAACTCGGTCATCGTGATCGAGCACAACCTCGACGTGATCAAGACCGCCGACTGGGTGATCGACATGGGGCCGGAGGGCGGTTCCGGCGGCGGGACCGTCGTCGCCGAGGGCACGCCCGAGCATGTGGCCGGCGTCGAGGCGAGCCACACCGGCCGCTTCCTGGCCCCCGTCCTCGCCGGCCGCACCGCCGCGACCACGACTCGCGCGGCGCGCGTCACGTCGACGGCCACGAAACCGCCCACCAGGAAGGCGGTGGCCAGGAAACCCGCGGCCACGAAGTCCGCCGCCAAGAAGGCCGTCAGCCGCTGACCGCCGGCGCCGGACTGGTCAGCTGCGCAGGAGCTGCTCGATCACGGCGTCCAGGTCGGACCGCTCCTCCCCGCACGGCACCGACTCCTCGGTGCGGTCGAGGAACGTCGTGAGCAGCGCCGCCGGCACGGCCAGGAGGCAGGGCCGCGTACGCCGGGCAAGCGTCAGCCACACGACCGGCTCGAGGTCGTCGGGGTGGATGCGCACATCACCGTCCCCGGTCGGCGCCACGAGTCCGTACCGCAGGAAGTCGCGCAGGACTACCCACGTCCCCCGGGGCAGCGCCGGGTGGTCGGGACGGGCCTCGACCTCGATCCGGACGGCGAGCGGGTCGGCGGGGTCCCACCCGAACCGGAGCACGACCCGGCGCCCGCGCCCCGCGCCGTCGCCGTGGGCGACCGCGACGGCGTACACCCGGCCGGTGTCCGCCCGCACCGTGACGGGGGAGGCGAGGGCCTGCGCGACCGGCGCCGGGGCGGACGGAGCCGGACGCAACGGGCCGTTCGCCCGCGCGCCCTCGTCGTCGGTACGCCGAGAGGAGTCGATGCACCAGGGTCGCATCCCGTTGCCGACCACACCAGGTCGCCCCCCGGCGGTGCCGGCACAGCCGCGGCGTCACAGGCGCGGACTAGCCTCGGGAGCCGTGGCGGACCCGAGCAGCTACCGGCCCGCCCCCGGCACCATCCCCGACCAGCCGGGGGTCTACCGCTTCCGCGACGAGCACGGGCGCGTCATCTACGTCGGCAAGGCCAAGAGCTTGCGCAGCCGGCTCGGCTCGTACTTCTCCGACCTCCACCAGCTGCACCCGCGTACGCAGCAGATGGTCACGACGGCGGCCGGCGTCGACTGGACCGTCGTCGGCACCGAGGTCGAGGCACTCCAGCTCGAGTACGCCTGGATCAAGGAGTTCGACCCACGGTTCAACGTCCGCTACCGGGACGACAAGTCCTACCCCTACCTGGCGGTGACCGTGGGGGAGGAGTACCCGCGGCTGCAGGTGATGCGGGGCACCAAGCGGCCGGGCGTGCGCTACTTCGGCCCGTACACCCATGCCTGGGCGATCCGCGAAACGCTCGACCTGCTGCTGCGCGTCTTCCCGGCGCGGACCTGCTCGGCAGGGTTGTTCAAGCGCCACGGCCAGGTCGGCCGGCCCTGCCTGCTCGGCTACATCGGCAAGTGCAGCGCCCCCTGCATCGGCCGGGTGGACGCCGCGGAGCACCGCGCGATCGTCGAGGAGTTCTGCGACTTCATGGCCGGCCGGACCGACCAGCTGGTGAAGCGGCTCGAGCGGGAGATGCGCGTCGCCGCCGGGGCGCAGGAGTACGAGCTAGCGGCCCGCCTCCGCGACGACCTGGGTGCTGTCGAGCGGGCGGTCGAGAAGCAGGCCGTAGTGCTCGGCGACGGTACCGATGCCGACGTGATCGCGCTCGCCCAGGACGCCCTCGAAGCCGCCGTCGCGGTGTTCTACGTCCGCGGCGGGCGGGTGCGCGGCCAGCGCGGCTGGGTGGTGGACGTGGTGGAGGAGCTCGACACCGGCCAGTTGGTGAGCCAGTTCCTGGCGCAGGTGTACGGCTCCGAGCTGACCGCCGAGCAGGAGCAGGCCGCGCTCGACGCCGGCCTGGCCACAGGCCCCGACCTCGGCCCGCTCGCCGGCTCGGGTGCCTCGCGGGTCGCCGACCCGGTGCACGAGCCCGCCGTCTACCGACCCGGTCCCGACGCCCCGCGCCGGCGCCGCCGCCGCGAGCCCGGCGGGCCCGACGTCCCCCGCGAGGTCCTGGTGCCCGTGCTCCCCGAGGACGCGCCGACGCTGGAGCAGTGGCTCACCGGGCTGCGGGGCGGGCGCGTCGACCTGCGCGTGCCGCAGCGTGGGGACAAGCGCGCCCTGCTGGAGACCGTCGGGCGCAACGCCCGGGAGTCCTTCCAGCAGCACAAGCTCAAGCGCGCCAGCGACCTCTCGGCGCGCAGCCGCGCCCTCGCCGACCTGCAACGGGCGCTGGACCTGCCGACCGCCCCCCTGCGCATCGAGTGCTACGACGTGAGCCACGTGCAGGGCACGGACGTGGTCGCGTCGATGGTCGTGTTCGAGGACGGTCTCGCGCGCAAGTCCGAGTACCGCCGCTTCGCGCTGCGGCACGTCGACGGGCACGACGACACGGCCTGGATGCACGAGGTGATCACCCGCCGGTTCCGCCGCCTGATCGAGGAGCAGGCCTCGAGCGTGCGTTCGGCGGGCGGGCCGATCGACCCGGAGACCGGCCGTCCCCGGAAGTTCGCCTACCCGCCGCAGCTGGTGGTGGTGGACGGCGGCCCGCCCCAAGTCGAGGCGGCGCGCCGGGCGATGCACGCCCTCGGCGTCGACGGCGGCGCCGAGCCGGTCGCCCTCTGCGGCCTGGCCAAGCGGCTGGAGGAGGTCTGGTTGCCCCGCACCCCCGACCCGGTGATCCTGCCGCGTACCTCCGAGGCCCTCTACCTCCTGCAGCGCGTGCGCGACGAGGCGCACCGCTTCGCGATCACCTACCACCGGCAGAAGCGCTCGGTCTCGATGACGGCGAGCGTGCTCGACGGCGTCCCGGGGCTGGGGGAGACCCGCCGCCGGGCGCTCGTTCGGCACTTCGGCTCGCTCCGCAACCTGCGGGCCGCCAGCGCTGCCGAGATCGAGCAGGTGCCGGGCCTGGGCCCGGCGACGGCCGCGGCCGTGGTGGCCGTGCTCCGCGCGGACGCGCCCGGCCCCGCCGTCGACCCGGTGACCGGCGAGGTGGTCGGGTGAGCTCGCCGCTGCAGCTGACCATCGTGACCGGGCTCTCGGGCGCCGGCCGGTCCACCGCCGCCAAGTGCCTGGAGGACCTGGGCTGGTTCGTGGTCGACAACCTGCCTCCTGCACTGCTGGCCACGATGACTGACCTCGCCGGGCGGAGCGAGGGCGGCGTCGGGCGGGTCGCGGTGGTCGTGGACGTGCGCGGGGGCGACTTCTTCGCCGACCTGCGCGCGGTGCTCGAGAGCCTCGACCGCCGCTCGGTGCTGCCGCGGCTGCTGTTCCTGGAGGCCTCCGACGAGGCACTCGTACGCCGCTTCGAGTCGAGCCGTCGACCGCACCCGCTGGCCATCGGAGGCCGGCTCGTGGACGGCATCGCGACCGAGCGGCAGCTGCTCGCCGACCTGCGCGGCGACGCCGACCTCGTGGTCGACACCAGCACCCTCAACGTGCACGAGCTCCGGCAGGTGATCGAGCAGACGTTCGGCAGCCAGGACGCGGCGCCGCTGGTGGCGACCGTGGTGTCCTTCGGCTTCAAGTACGGGCTGCCGGTCGACGCCGACCACCTGGTGGACTGCCGGTTCCTGCCCAACCCGCACTGGGTGGAGGAGCTGCGACCGCAGACCGGCCGCGAAGCGGCGGTCCGCGACTACGTGCTCGCCCAGCCCGGCGCGGTGGCGTTCGCCGACGACTACGCCGGCCTGCTGGTGTCGCTCGCGGCCGGGTACGCCCGGGAGGGCAAGCACTACCTGACGCTCGCCGTCGGCTGCACCGGCGGCAAGCACCGCAGCGTGGTGATGTCCCAGGAGATCGCCGACCGGCTGGAGGCCGCCGGCGTGCCCGCCCGCGTCGTACACCGCGATCTGGGGCGTGAGTGATGCGGGCAGTCGCCCTCGGGGGCGGGCACGGCCTCGCCGCCTCGCTGGCCGCGCTGCGGCGGGTCACCGACCAGCTCACCGCCGTCGTCACGGTGGCCGACGACGGCGGGTCCAGCGGCCGGCTGCGCGCCGGCTACGGCGTCCTGCCGCCCGGCGACCTGCGGATGGCGCTCGCGACGCTCGCCGGCGAGGGTGCCGAGCACACCCGCATCCGTGATCTGCTGCAGCACCGGCTGCCGACCGGGCCCGCTGTCGAGGGCCTCGCCGGCCACCCGGTGGGCAACCTCGTCCTCACCGGGCTGCTGCAGGTCGGGGCCTCGCCGGTGGAGGCGCTCGCCACGGTCGGTCGGATGCTCGGGCTGGCGCCCGGCACCCAGGTCCTGCCGATGGCCTCCGTCCCGCTCGACATCGCCGCGGACGTCGCCGGCCTCGGCCCGGCCGGCCCGGTGGCCATCCGGGGCCAGGTAGCCGTCGCCACCACCCGCGGCCGGGTGCTCGCCGTCCGCCTGCTGCCCGACGACGCGCCGGCCTGCCCCGAGGCGCTCGCGGCGTTGGCCGCCGCCGACCTGCTCGTACTCGGGCCGGGGTCGCTGTTCACGTCCATCCTTCCGCACCTGTTGCACCCAGCCCTGGGAGCCGCCGTGTGCGCCAGCCCGGCCCGCAAGGTGCTGGTGCTCAACCTGGCGCCGCAACCGGGTGAGACCGACGGCTTCGCGCCGGAGGCGCACGTCGAGGTGCTGGCCAGCCACGCGCCCGACCTGCGCCTGGACGTCGTACTCGCCGACGTCAGCGCCATGCTGGACAGGCGTGGTCTGATGGGGGGGCTTGCTGCGGCCGTGGAGGACGTGGGCGCCCGGCTCCATCTCGCGCCGCTCGCCCGGGCCGGACGCCGTGACGAGCACGACCCGACGGCCCTGGCCGCAGCGCTGGCCCAGATCGCGCGCGACACGGTCCGGCCCCACTAGCGCGCCAGACCGCACGAGAGCACACGACCAGGGAGGCAGGCGACCGAGTGGCGGCGATGACGGCGTCCCTCAAGGACGAGCTGTCCCGGCTCGACATCACCAAGCCCTGCTGCCGACGGGCGGAGCTGTCGACGCTGCTGCGCTTTGCCGGCGGCCTGCACCTGGTCGCGGGCCGCGTCGTGGTCGAGGCAGAGCTCGACACCGGCTCGGTGGCGCGCCGGGCCAAGCGGGCCATCCACGACCTGTACGGGTACGCGGCGGAGGTGACCGTGGTCGCACCGGGCGGCCTGCACCGCGGTAGCCGGTACGTGATCCGGGTCGTGGCGGACGGGGACGGTCTGGCCCGCCGCGCCGGGCTGATCGACGGCCGGGGGCGGCCGATCCGCGGCCTGCCCGCCGCAGTCGTGTCCGGGCCGCTCTGCGACGCCGAGGCCGTCTGGCGCGGCGCGATCCTGGCCCACGGCTCGCTCACCGAGCCCGGCCGCTCCTGCTCGCTGGAGGTGACGGCGCCCGGTCCCGAGGCCGCCCTGGCGCTGGTCGGGGCCGCCCGCCGGCTCGGGGTCGCGGCCAAGGCCCGCGACGTGCGCGGCGTCGACCGGGTGGTCGTGCGTGACGGCGACGCGATCGCCGCGCTGCTGACCCGGCTCGGCGCCCACGACAGCCTGCTGACCTGGGAGGACCGCCGGTTGCGGCGGGAGGTCCGGGCCAGCGCCAACCGGCTCGCCAACTTCGACGACGCCAACCTGCGCCGCTCGGCCCGGGCGGCGGTCGCGTCCGGGGCGCGGGTCAAGGCCGCGATGGAGATCCTCGCCGACGACGCGCCGGAGCACCTGCTCGAGGCCGGTCGGCTCCGGCTCGAGCACCCGCAGTCCAGCCTGGAGGAGCTCGGCACGCTGGCGGACCCGCCGATGACCAAGGACGCGGTCGCGGGGCGCGTACGTCGGCTGCTCGCGCTCGCCGACAAGACCGCCGCCCAGCGTGGTGAGCCGACGACCGAGGCCAGCGTCACCCCCGACATGCTCGGCGACTTCTGACCTCGGTCACACTCGGCTAAGGTGCGCGGACCTTCTGCGTCAGGACGAGGAGAGCATCGTGGCCACTCGCGTCGGCATCAACGGCTTCGGCCGGATCGGCAAGAACTTCTTCCGGGCGGTGCTCGCCGGGCATCCCGACCTCGAGATCGTCGCGGCCAACGACATCGGCGACATCGCGACGATGGTGCATCTGCTGCGGTACGACTCGGTGTCAGGGCGGCTCGACACCGAGGTGCACGCCCAGGGCGACACCATCCACGTCGGCGACCGGAGCCTGCGGATCCTGTCCGAGCGCGACCCGGCGGACCTGCCCTGGGGCGAGCTGGGCGTCGACGTGGTGGTGGAGTCGACCGGCCTGTTCACCAAGGCCGAGGGCGCCCGCAAACACCTCGCCGGCGGCGCCAGCAAGGTGGTGATCTCGGCGCCCGCCACCGGCGAGGACGTCACGATCGTCATGGGCGTCAACGACGACAGGTACGACGGGTCGCAGCGGATCGTGTCCAACGCCTCCTGTACCACCAACTGCGTCGCGCCGATGGCCAAGGTGCTGCACGACGCCTTCGGGATCGAGCAGGGGTTCATGACGACGGTGCACGCGTACACCGCCGACCAGCGCCTCGTGGACAGCCCGCACAAGGACCTGCGCCGGGCGCGTGCCGCGGCGCTCAACATCATCCCCGCCTCCACCGGCGCGGCCAGGGCGACCGCGCTCGTGCTGCCGGCGCTCGAGGGCCGGCTCGACGGCGTCGCCCTGCGGGTGCCCGTACCGGTGGGCTCGGTCACCGACCTGGTCTGCACGCTCGACCGGGAGGTGACCAGGCAGGAGGTCAACGCCGCCTTCCAGGCGGCCGCCGACGGTCCGCTGAAGGGCTACCTGGTCTACACCGAGGACCCCCTCGTCTCCACCGACATCGTCGGCTCGGGGGCCTCGTGCACGTTCGACAGCCTGCTGACGATGGCGTCCGGGCGGACCACCAAGATCTTCGGCTGGTACGACAACGAGTGGGGCTACTCCAACCGGCTGGCCGATCTCGTCTCCCTCGTCGGCTCCCGGCTGTCCTGACTTGCGCACCCTCCCCGACCTGGGCGAGCTCGCGGGGCGCCGGGTCCTGGTCCGCAGCGACCTGAACGCCCCGCTCGACGGCGGCTCAGTGACCGACGACGGCCGCATCCGGGCCTCCGTCCCGACGATCCGGCTGCTGGCCGAGGCAGGTGCGCGGGTCGTGGTCTGCTCGCACCTGGGTCGCCCGAAGGGCTGGGACCCGATGCTGTCCCTGGCGCCGGTGGGCAAGCGGCTCGGCGAGCTCCTGGACCGACCGGTCAGGCAGGCCGACGACGTCGTCGGGCCGTCGGCCGTCGAGACGGTCGCGAGCCTGGCCGACGGCGAGGTCGCGCTGCTCGAGAACGTCCGCTTCGAACCCGGGGAGACCCGCAACGACGATGCACTCTCCGACGCGCTGGCCGGGCTCTGCGACGCCTACGTCGACGACGCCTTCGGCGTCATCCACCGGGCGCACTGCTCGACCGTCGGCGTGCCGCGGCGGCGCCCGCACGCGGCCGGGTCACTGGTGCTGGCCGAGATGAGCGTGCTGCAGCGGCTCACGCAGCACCCACCCCGCCCGTACGCCGTCGTGATCGGGGGCTCGAAGGTCAGCGACAAGCTCGCGGTCCTGGCCAGCCTCGTGCAGCGGGCCGACACGGTCCTGGTAGGCGGCGGCATGTGCTTCACGTTCCTGGCGGCGCAGGGCCATCACATCGGCACCTCGCTCGTCCAGCCCGAGCAGTTCGCCGCGGTTCGAGGCCTGCTGGACCGGGCCCGGACGACCGGGGCCCGCATCCTGCTCCCCGTGGACGTGGTGGCCGCGGCCGGCTTGGCCGCGGACGCCGACCACGAGGTGGTCGAGGTGACCGCGATCCCGCCGGCCCGGATGGGCCTGGACATCGGCCCCCGGTCGGTAGCGCACTTCGCCGCCGCCCTCGCCGATGCGCGGACGATCTTCTGGAACGGACCGATGGGCGTCTTCGAGCTGGCCCCGTACGCGGCCGGCACCCGGGCCGTCGGTACGGCGATCGCCGCAGCCACGGACGCCGGCGCGTTCACCGTGGTCGGCGGCGGCGACAGCGCCGCCGCCGTACGCACCCTCGGACTGGGCGAGGATCGGTACTCGCACATCTCCACCGGAGGCGGCGCGTCGCTCGAGTACCTCCAGGGCAGCGACCTCCCCGGCCTGCTCGCCCTCGCCTGAGCCCGTAGAGCCGGAGCACGAGACACGCCGATGGCCCGCACCCGCGTCCGGCTGCCCCTGGTGGCAGGCAACTGGAAGATGCACCGCACCCACCTGGAGGCGATCGCGCTCGTGCAGAAGCTTGCCTTCGGGCTGCGGCCCGAGGACACCGCGGCGGTGGAGACGGTGGTCCTGCCGCCGCTGACTGCGCTGCGGAGCGTGCAGACGTGCGTCGACGGCGACCACCTGGCGCTTCGGTACGGCGCCCAGGACCTCGCGCCGCAGGCCGCCGGCGCGCACACCGGCGACGTCTCCGGCCCGATGCTGGTGGCGCTGGGATGCACGTACGTGGTCGTCGGGCACAGCGAGCGACGCGCCGACCACCACGAGACCGACGACGTCGTCCGCGCCAAGGCGGCGGCCGCCTGCGAGCACGGACTGGTCCCCATCGTCTGCGTGGGGGAGTCGCTGGACGTGCGGACCGCCGACGACCACGTGGCCCACTGCGTGGCCCAGCTGGGCGAAGCCGTGGCCGGTCTGCCGGCCGCGCGGGTATCGTCACTGGTCGTCGCCTACGAGCCGGTCTGGGCCATCGGCACCGGGAAGACAGCCACGGCGGACGACGCGCAGCAGATGGCCGGCGCGTTGCGCGGCGCCCTGGTCGGCGCCTACGGCCGCGAGGTGGCGGCCGGGGTGCGGGTGCTGTACGGCGGTTCGGTGCGGGCCGACAACGCCGCCGAGCTGCTCGCCGGCCCGGACGTGGACGGGGCGCTGGTGGGGGGTGCGAGCCTGGACCCGGAAGCCTTCGTCGGCATCGTCCGGGCGGCTGGCCACCGCTGACCGGCCTGGCCGGAGAAGGGCGGACGGGCCCGCCGGGGCTGGAATTCGGTCGCCCTGCCGCCGTCACAGGCCCTTTACCCGCCGGTATCACGCTCGTGACCTGGACCCCGCGGGGCGTATCGGCTCGGTAACGATCGCCGGTGAGAGGCTCCTGAGACTGGCGCAGACCCCGGGCGCGCCTCACGATGCGGAATCGCCCGTGCCCAAACCCGGGTCCGGTGCACTCAGCCAGAGAGGATGAGCATGCTCATCTCCAAGAAGGTGGCCCTCGGGGTCGCCCTGGTCGCAAGCTCGGCCGTCGTGCTGGCCGCCTGCGGCAGTTCCAGCAAGGGCGGTGGTAAAACCGGCGGAAACACCGTCACGCCGTCGTCCAACCCGCTCGAGGTCGGCGCCACGAAGCTCGACGCACAGTCAGGGGCCAACGGCACCCACGGCACGGGCCCGAAGACGGGCGGCACGCTCAAGTTCCTCGGCGCGAGCGACGTCGACTACCTGGACACCTCCAGCGCCTACTACACGGTGTCCTACACGATCCTGCGCACCGACTCCCGCCAGCTGGTGACCTATCCCAACTCGGTGGACCCGGCGATCGCCAACGCGCCGGTCGCCGACCTGGCGACCACGGTGCCGACGCCCACGGCTAACGGGACCGTCTACTCGTTCGACATCAAGCCGGGTGCTCAGTGGAACGCCCCGACCGGCGCCCGCCAGGTGACCGGTGCCGACGAGGTCCGCGGCATCAAGCGGCTCTGCAACCCCGTCTCGCCGTCCGGTGGCCTGGCCTACTACACGGCCACCATCAAGGGCATGGCCACCTTCTGCACCGGCTTCGGGAAGGTCAAGCAGAACGTCGCGGCGATCAAGGCCTACATGGACAGCAACCAGATCTCCGGCATCGTGGCCAACGGCAACAACGTGACGTTCACGCTGAACGCCTCCGCCGGTGACTTCCTGAACATCATGGCGCTGCCCTTCGCATCGCCGGCTCCGGTCGAGGTCGAGCAGTACCTGCCTATCTCGGACGCGTACAACCAGCACACGATCTCCGACGGCCCGTACCAGATCACCAAGTACGTGCCCAACTCGGACATCGAGCTGGCCCGCAACCCGGCCTGGAAGGCCTCGACGGACGCGGTGCGGCACGCCTATGTGAACGCCATCTCCGTCAAGCAGGGCTCGGACGAAGAGCCGGTGCAGCAGGCGCTGGAGACAGGCGACGCGGACATGGAGTGGGACACCGGCGTGCCGGCGGCCGACCTCCCCGCGCTGAACGCCAAGAAGGACCCGCACCTGAGTGTTCAGAACGTCGGCTCCACCACGTACGCCGTGCTCAACCTGCACTCGACCACGGACAACAGCGCGCTCGGCAAGACGGCCGTGCGGCAGGCCCTGCAGTACTGCGTCGCGAAGAGCGACATCGTGCAGATCGAGGGTGGTTCCAGCATCGCGACGCCGATCGACCAGATCCTGACGCCGCCGATCCTGGGCTACAAGCAGATTGACCCGTACAACAACCTGAACGGCAACGAAGACAGTGCCAAGGGCGCCCAGATGCTCTCCGCGGCGGGCTACCCCAGCGGGCTCAGCCTGAAGTTCCTCTACCGTGCCTCCGGCAAGTCGCCGTCGATCGCGACGGCGCTGCAGGCCGACATGAAGAAGTGCGGCGTCAAGCTGGACCTGGTCCAGACCACCTCGAAGCTGTTCTACGCGGGCATCCTCGAGGACCCGTCGAAGTCCTCCACCTGGGACATCGCAGTCCCCGGCTGGAACCCGGACTGGCAGGGCAACGCGGCGCGTTCGTTCTTCGTGCCGCTGCTGAGCCCGAACTCCTACCAGACCGGCACCACGAACTACGGTGGCTACGGCGACAACGTCCCCGGTCTGCAGAACACGATCAACGCCGCACTGGCGGAGACGGACCCCTCCAAGGTGGCCAGTGACTGGGCGGCGCTCGATGCGTCGACCATGCAGAACGCCCCGTGGATCCCGTTGGTGTCGGTGTCGATCGCCTCGTACTACGGCGCCAACGTCAGCAACTGGGTGTTCTTCAACTTCTCGAACAACGGTGACCCGACCAACGTCTGGCTCACCAACGGTTGATGCGCTGACCCAGCCTCAGTGCTGCGTGGCCCTCGCTGCGCGGTCAGCAGGCTGACGCGGCGGGGGCCGGCTACCAAGCCGGCCCCCGTCCGCGCGTCCGGCCGGGGGCGGGACCCGGTTGGTGAACGACCGCAACTGGCCCGGTGGGCCGTTGTGGGCCTCGTAGACGCGGCCACCATGTGCGAGACTCCGCACCACCTTTACGTCCCTGCCCGGTCACACCGGGACCGACCACGGACCGGCGCGGTGGCCACCAGCCGCCACAGCCGGCCCACGACATCGAGGACGCCCGTGGCTCTGCTCGAGGTCAAGGACCTGCACGTCTCCTTCAACACCGAGGACGGCGTCGTCAAGGCTGTCCAGGGTGTCTCATTCGCGCTCAACAAGGGCCAGACCCTCGGCATCGTGGGCGAGTCCGGGTCCGGCAAGTCCGTCAGCACCCAGACGATCATGGGGCTGACCCGCGGGGCCAAGATCACCGGCCAGGCCATGTTCGACGGCCGCGACCTGCTGACGCTCCCACCTTCCGAGCTGCGCAAGATCCGCGGGGCGCGGATCTCGATGATCTTCCAGGACCCGCTCTCCAGCCTGCACCCGCAGTACAAGGTGGGTCGGCAGATCGCGGAGATGATCACGACGCACGAGCCCGTCAGTCGGCGCGACGCCAAGAAGCGCGCCCGCGACCTGCTGGCCGTCGTCGGGATCCCGCAACCGGACCGCCGGGTGGACGACTACCCCCACCAGTTCTCCGGCGGCATGCGCCAACGCGCGATGATCGCGATGGCACTGGCGCTCAATCCCGAACTGCTGATCGCGGACGAGCCCACGACCGCCCTCGACGTGACCGTCCAGGCGCAGATCCTCGACCTCGTGAAGCGCCTGCAGGCCGAGTTCGACACCGCCGTGATCATGATCACCCACGACCTCGGGGTCGTCGCCGACCTGGCCGACCAGGTCATGGTCATGTACGCCGGGAAGCCGGTCGAGATCGCGGACCGGCGCACGATCTACTACCGCCCGCACCACCCGTACACCAAGGGCCTCATCGCCTCGATCCCCTCGGCGAGCGCGGTGGGCGGCCGGCTCAACCCGATCCCGGGCGCGCCGCCGTCGCTGATCACCCTGCCGAGCGGCTGTTCCTTCCACCCCCGGTGCACGGTGCGCTTCGACTACTGCCCGACCGAGGTCCCGAGGCTGGAGGCGGTCGGGCCCGAGCACCAGTCGGCCTGCTTCCAGCCGGCCGAGACCGCCGGGAGCCCGTTGCCGGCTCCGGGCCAGCCGACCGCGCTCGACGCCGTGGTGCCCGTCGCGCCGGCGGCCGTCCCGGCCGTGGAACCGGACCTGAGCGCACCCCCGGTGGCCGCCCCGCCGCTGGCGGCCCCGCCGGTGGCCGCCCCGCCGCTGGCGGCCCCGTCCCGTCGGCGCCGTGGGAGTGGGTCATGACGGCCCCGGCGCCCGCTCCGGCGCGGTCTTCCGGCGCCGAGGCTGAAGTCCTGCTCGAACTCGACAACGTCAGCAAGTACTTCCCGATCCGGCAGGGGCTGTTCATCCAGCGCGAGGTCGGTCGGGTGCAGGCCGTCACCGAAGTGTCGCTGCAGGTCCGCCGCGGCGAGACGCTCGGGCTGGTGGGGGAGAGCGGCTGTGGCAAGTCCACCCTGGCCCGGCTGATCGCCGGCCTCTACCCGATCAGCGAAGGTCACATCACCTTCGACGGCCAGGACATCACCAACCTGTCGAGCGGCAAGATGCGCCCGTACCGGCGGAAGATCCAGATGATCTTCCAAGACCCGTACGGCTCGCTGAACCCGCGCCGCCGGGTGGGGTCGATCATCGGCGACCCGTTCGCGATCCACGGGGCGGCGGGCGGTGACGACCGCAAGCGCAAGGTGCAGGAGCTGATGGAGGTCGTCGGCCTCAATCCCGAGCACTTCAACCGCTTCCCGGCCGAGTTCTCCGGCGGTCAGCGCCAGCGCATCGGCGTCGCGCGGGCGCTCGCCCTGCGGCCCGACCTGATCATCTGCGACGAGCCGGTGTCCGCGCTGGACGTCTCGATCCAGGCGCAGGTCGTCAACCTGCTCGAGGACCTGCAGTCCGAGTTCAACCTGACGTACCTGTTCATCGCCCACGACCTGTCGGTGGTCCGGCACGTGAGCGACCGGGTGGCAGTCATGTACCTGGGCCGGATCGCGGAGGTCGCTCCTGCCGACCAGCTGTACGCGCATCCGCGGCACCCGTACACGGCGGCGCTGCTGTCGGCCGTGCCGGTACCCGACCCCGACCTGGCGGCCACCCGGCAGCGGGTCATCCTCATCGGCGACGTCCCGTCACCCATCAACCCGCCCAGTGGCTGCCGCTTCCACCCGCGCTGCCCCAAGGCTGCGGAGGACTGCGTCGAGATCCGGCCCGAGCTCGCCACCACCGCGGGCGACCCCACCACCCACCTCACCGCGTGCCACCACCCCGTGGTGGACGGTGAGGACCTGGCCAACGCGAAGGCCACCATCGAGCAGGAGGCGGAGCCGCTCGCCGCGGTGGACCTGCTCGCCGTACCGGTCGGCGACACGGCGTCGGAGACCTGAGGTGCTCCAGTCCCCGGTCCGCCTCGACCGACCGCTACCCCGCCCGCACGGCCCGAAGGAGCGACCATGACGCAGCCCTCGCCGCCCGAGCTGATCGACAAGCCGCTGGAGGTCAACGAGACCGCCCCTGGTTCGGCTGCCGGCAAGGCCATCGCCGGCCGGACCCCGACGCAGCTGGCGTGGGGTCGGCTGAAGCGGGACAAGTTCGCGATGGTCAGTGGTGTCGTGATCATCTTCCTGATCCTGGTCGCGATCCTCGCGCCCGTGATCACGCACTGGATCGGGCACAGCCCGTACATCCAGTACCGCCACCCCGAGCCGGGTCAGGCCGCGGCCATCGACCCCAACGACATCCCGTACGGGCCGAACCACAACTTCCTGCTGGGCGGCGACGACCAGGGCCGCGACCTGCTTGCCCGGCTCGTCTACGGGGCGCGCATCTCGTTGTTCGTCGGCATCGTCACGACCGTGATCAGCCTCGTGATCGGCGTGGTGGTCGGCCTGGTCGCGGGCTTCTACGGTCGCTGGATCGACACCCTGATCAGCCGGATCGTGGACATCTTCCTGAGCTTCCCGGTGATCCTGTTCGCGGCGTCCCTGGTCAGCGTCTACACCCCCAGCGTCAAGCTGGTGATCATCATCATCAGTGTCTTCGGCTGGACGGTCTTCGCGCGCATCACGCGCGGTCAGGTGCTCTCGTTGCGCGAGAAGGAGTTCGTCGAGGCGGCGCGCGCCCTCGGCTCCGGCGACCTGCGCATCATGTTCATCGACATCCTGCCGAACCTGTTCGCGCCGCTGATCGTCTACTTCTCCCTGACCATTCCGACCAACATCGTGTACGAGGCGACGCTGTCGTTCCTCGGGCTGGGCGTGAAGCCGCCGACCGCCTCGTGGGGGCAGACGCTCGAGGCGGCCAGCTCCCTGTACACGGTGCGACCGACCTTCCTGATCTTCCCGATCCTGGCCCTGCTGATCACCACCCTGTCGTTCAACCTGCTCGGCGACGGCGTCCGCGACGCCTTCGACCCCCGGGCAGCGCGAACCATGGCGAAGTAGGAGGCTCTCCGATGCTGCGCTTCCTCATCCGGCGGACCCTGTTCGCCATCCTGGTGTTGCTGATCATCTCGTTCGTGGTCTTCTACATCTTCTACGTCGTCAACAACGAGACGCCGACGCAGCGGGCCACCCAGTTCGCCGGTCGCGGCGCCACCCCGCAGAGCATCGCCGCCGTCGTCCAGCGCCTAGGCCTGGCCAAGCCCTGGTACGACCAGTTCGGTCACTACCTCAACCGGCTCGTGCTGCACGGGGACTTGGGCACCGACTTCAGCACCAGCGCCTCGGTCAACTCCGAGTTGCTCTCGCGGCTGCCGATCACCGCCTCGCTGGCCATCGGCAGCGCCGTGCTGTGGCTGCTGATCGGCGTCCCGTTCGGCATCCTGGCGGCGACGAAGCCGCGCAGCATCCGGGACCGCCTCGCGACCGTCTTCTCGCTGACCTTCTACTCGATCCCGACCTTCGTGCTGGGCCTGCTGCTGCTGCTGGTGTTCTACTACCTGCTGACGCTGAAGGCCGGCCTGCACTGGTTCCCGTTCGGCGGGTACGTGCCGCTCACCGAGAACCCGTGGGAGTGGTTCCACCACCTGATCCTGCCGTGGTTCACGCTGGCCCTCGTCTACGCGGCCAGCTACAGCCGTGTCACCCGCAGCTCGATGCTGGACGTCCTGGGTGAGGACTACATCAGGACGGCCCGCGCGAAGGGCCTGTCCGAACGTCGCGTCGTCTACCGGCACGCCCTGCGCAGCGCCCTGACCCCCATCGTGACGATCCTGGGCATCGACCTCGGCGGCCTGCTCGGCGGGGCCATCATCACCGAGGTCATCTTCACGCTCAACGGCATCGGCGAGTTCTCCATCCGGGCGGTCAACAACGGCGACCTGCCGGTGATCTCGGCGACCGTGCTCGTCGCGGCTGGGTTCGTGATCATCGCCAACCTCGTCGTCGACATCCTGTACGCAGTGCTGGACCCGCGGGTCCGGCTCTCCTGAGCCCCGCGTCGTCCCGTAGGATCTGCTTCCGTGGAGTTCGCGCTGCGAGTCCTGCTGATCATCAGCAGCATCTCGATCATCCTGCTGATCCTGCTGCACCGCGGCAAGGGCGGCGGCTTGTCCAACCTCTTCGGGGGTGGGGTGTCCTCCTCGCTGGGTGGCTCCTCGACGGTCGAGCGCAACCTCGACCGCTTCACCATCGCGGCGATCATCCTGTGGACGGTCTGCATCGTCGGCATCGGCCTGCTCAACCGTGGTCACTGACCACGCGCAACGCACCATGACGCAAGGGAGCACAGGTGGCAGGCGGCAACGCGATCCGGGGTAGCCGGGTGGGCGCAGGTCCGATGGGAGAGGCGGAGCGTGGCGAGACAGCGCCGCGTACCCGGATCTCCTACTGGTGCGCCAACAAGCACGAGACCCGGCCTGCGTTCGCGCACGACGCGGCGATCCCCGAGCTGTGGGACTGCCCGCGCTGTGGCTATCCCGCCGGGCGCGACCGGGAGGCCACGCCGGCGCCGCCCAAGACCGAGCCGTACAAGACGCATCTCGCGTACGTGCGGGAGCGGCGCAACGACGAGGACGGCGACGCGATCCTGCAGGAGGCGCTCGCCAAGCTGCGCGGCAAGTAGTCCGGGCCGGACGCGCCGCTCAGCGACCGAGAGCCGCGACGTCGGCCAGCAGCAGGGAGCGCTCGGTGCCCAGCGCACCGGCAGCCGGTAGCTGGAGCCGGTCGGCGCCGGCCAGGACCCGCGCCACCGCGTCCGCCTTGCCGGCGCCGCTCACGACCAACCAGACCTCACGTGCGCCGGTGATGGCGCCGAAGCCCAGGCTCACCCGGGTCGGCGGGGGCTTCGGGCAGTCGTGCACCGCGAACACGGGGCGCTCGTCCCGGCCCGCCGGCGAGTCGGGGAAGATCGACGCCGTGTGGCCCTCCGGCCCCATCCCCAGCAGCAGCACGTCGAACGCGGGTACCTGACCACCGCCCGCGGCGAGCAGTTCCTGCGCGTACGCGGCCGCGGCCGCCTCCGGCCCGGGGAAGCCGTCGCTGGCCCCCATCCGGTGCACGCGGGCCGGGTCGAGGGTGATCGCGCCGGTCAACGCCGCCAGGGCCTGACCGTCGTTGCGCTCCCCGTCGTCGGCCGGGACGAAGCGCTCGTCGCCCCACCACAGGTCCACCCGCGACCAGTCGACCGCGCGGCGGGCGGGCGATGCGGCGAGCGCGGCCAGGGCCGCGATCCCGATGCCGCCGCCGGTGAGCACCACCGATGCCGTCTCCCTGCTCGCCTGCGCGTCGGCCAGCGCGGTGACCAGCCGGGCTGCCGTCGCCGCCGCGAGGGCGTCGTGGTCGGGCGCGGCGACGATCTCGAGCGGAGCGCTCACCCCCCGCTCCCCGCAGCCGCCTCCACCGGGTCCCGCCAGATGTGCGTGCGCGTGCTCGACCGCCCCACGAGGTCACCGAGCCCCGCCGAGCGGCCGAGCGCGGCAGCGTAGACCGGGTCGTCGTCGAGGCGGCGGAGCTCCTCGGCGAGCAGGTCACCCACGTCGAACCACGGCAGCGGCATGACCCGGTCCGGCTCGCCGGTCCGGGACAGGGTGCCGGACCGGTCGCCCTCGCGGGCGAGCCTGATCGTCGTCCCGCCGTGGTCAACGCCGCCGTCGAGGGCCAGCTCGATGGCCTGGATGCCCCGGCCCACCGCCTCGAGCACCGCCACGTCGACGCCGAGCCGACCGGCGAGCCACGCCCCGAGCAGGGCGCCGCTCGTGCTGCCCGGCCGCGCGGTGACCGAGGCGGCCGAGATCGTGCCGCCCACCGCGTCGAACGCGCCCGCCAGGACGGCGCGCCACGGGGTGGTTCGGCTCCACGCCAGGTCGGTGTCGCCCGGTGCGTAGTCCTCAGCCCGCTGCCGCAGCGCACCCATCGGGTCGGCGGCGTTCGCCACGTCGGTGACCCGGCGGTCGGCAAGTACGCCGAGGGGGTCGTGCGCGATGAGGTCGGGCGGGTCGCCGACCCACCACGTCACCACCGGGGCGTCCGGGGCGAGCAGCGGCAGCACGACCGACTCGGCGTGCAGCGCCAGCCGGCCGCTCATCCGCAGCACCACCGACTCACCCGGGCCGAGCCGCCCGCCGATGAGCACCTCTGCGTCCAGTCGCGGCCGCGGCGCCTCCGGGTGCTGGCGGACCACCACGAGCACCCGGCACGGGTGCGCCGAGGAGGCCACCAGCGCGGCGCGCTCGGCTGCGGTGACCTGCTGCTCGTCGGCCACGACCACCAGGGTCAGCACGAGGCCGCTGGCGACCCCCCCGGCCTCGCGCCGGGCCGCGCCGAGCGCAGCGACCACCTGCGTGCCGGTGGTGTCCCAGAGCGTCGTCATCGCGCCTCCCGGTCGGTCACGGACGTCGCCAGGTGCGGCCGTCGCCCGCGAGCATCTGGTCGGCCGCGCGGGGACCCCATTCGCCGGCGCGGTACGCCTGCGGGCCGCCGTCCTGCGCCCAGAACTCCTCGAGCGGGTCGACGACGCGCCAGGACGCCTCGACCTCCTCGTTGTGCGGAAACAGCATCGCGTCGCCGATCAGCACGTCGAGGATGAGGCGTTCGTACGCCTCGGGCGAGCCTTCGGTGAAGGCCTCCCCGTACAGGAAGTCCATGGTCACGTCGCGGACCTCCATCGCCGAGCCGGGGACCTTCGACCCGAACCGCAGCGTCATGCCCTCGTCCGGCTGCACGCGGATGACCAGCTGGTTGTTCCCCAGCTCCGTGGTGTCGGTGGCGGCGAAGGGCAGGTGCGGCGCCTTGGTGAAGCTGACCGCGATCTCGGTGACCCGGCGCGGCAGCCGTTTGCCGGTGCGGACGTAGAACGGCACTCCGCTCCAGCGGCGGGTCTCGACTCCCAGCCGGACGGCGGCGTAGGTCTCGGTCCGGGAGTCCGCCGGGACACCGTCCTCCTCCCGATAGCCCCGGACCCGCTCGCCGGCCAGCCAGCCCTGCTCGTACCGGCCACGCACGGCGTACCGGCGCAGATCGCTCGGCAGCGAGATGGCGTTGAGGACCTTGCGCTTCTCCATCCGCAGCGAGTCCGCGTCGAAGGCCACGGGCTCCTCCATGGCCGTGAGTGCCAGCAGCTGCAGGAGATGGTTCTGCAGGACGTCGCGGGCCGCGCCGGCGGAGTCGTAGAAGACGGCGCGGCCGCTGATGCCCACGTCCTCGGCCATCGTGATCTGGACCGAGTCCACGTAGTGGGAGTTCCAGACCGGCTCGAAGAGGGTGTTGGCGAAGCGCAGGGCGAGCAGGTTCTGCACCGTCTCCTTGCCTAGGTAGTGATCGATGCGGAAGACGTCCTTGGCGGTGAACACGCTGTCGACGAGGGCGTTCAGGGCCCGCCCGGAGGCCAGGTCGTGGCCGAACGGCTTCTCCACCACCACCCGGCGCCAGCCCCCGGAGGCGTGGTTGTCCGCCATCCCGGTGCGCTCCATCTGCTTGAGCACCACCGGGAACATGGCCGGCGGGATCGAGAGGTAGAAGGCGGCGTTGCCCCCGATGCCGTGCGACTGCTCCAGCTCTCGCAGGGTGTCTGCGAGTGCGTCGAAGGAGTCGTCGTCGTCGAAGGAGCCGGGTACGAACCGGATCGCCTCCGCGATCCGCTGCCAGGCCTCCGGCCGCCAGGGCGTCCGGGCGTGCTGCTGGGCCGCTTCGCGGGCCAGCTCCTCGAAGTCGCCGTGGTCCCAGTCGCGGCGGGCGAAGCCCAGCAGGGCGAAACCCGGCGGCAGCAGGCCGCGGTTGCCCAGGTCGTAGATCGCGGGGATGAGCTTCTTGCGCGCCAGGTCGCCGGTGACGCCGAAGACCACCAGCGCACAGGGATCGGGGACCCGGGGCAGCCGGCGGTCACGGGGGTCGCGCAGCGGGTTGGAGCTGGGTCGCGCCTCCTCTGCCGGCACCTAGCCCTCCCGGGCCGCGGTGAGCAGGGCGGTGATGCCGGCTGCGCGGTCGGTCAGGTGCAGCCGCAGGACCGGCCGTCCACGACCCGCCAGCGCCTGCTGGTCACCGAGGTACTGCGCCTGCTGCAGCCGAGCGAAGTCGAACGGTCGGCCCGGGATGGCGAGCGCGCCGTCCGGTTCCGCGCTGACCTGCAGGAAGACGCCCACCTGTGGCCCGCCCTTGTGGAACTGACCGGTGGAGTGCAGGAACCGAGGTCCCCAGCCGAACGTCACCGGGTGCGTCGTCCGCGCCGCGAGCGCGTCCCGGACGCCTGCGAGCGCTCGCTCCCCGAGCCGGTCCAGGTACGCCATCACCGCGAGGTACCCGCCGTCGCCGATCTGCGCCAGCAGGGTCACCAGTGCCGCCGCCACGGTGTCGACCCCGCCGAGCCCGAGGTTCGCCGCGTACGCGGTCGCTGGACCGTCGGTGAAGGCGGGCTGGCCGGTGGGCAGCGCGCCCTCGCCGGCCGAGGTCAGCAGCGCGGTCGTGTTGTCCTTGCTCTCCTGGACGTTGGGCTGGTCGAACGGGTCGATCCCCAGGACGCGGCCGGCGACCGCGGTCGCGATCTCCCAGACCAGCAGCTGGGCTCCGAGCGGTCCGGACACGCTGCTGCCCGGCTCCGGTGCGTCCCCGCCGAGCACGACCCGGTGGCTGTCGGGCTCGTCCTCGAACCCGGGCGCGTCGCTCGACCCGACGACGACCGGCAGTAGCCCCCGGCCCTGTTTGCCGGTGGACTCGGCAACGAGCTGCTCGGCCCAGTCGCCGAACCCGGCCAGGCCCGACTCCGCGTCGGCCAGCACCAGCTTGTCGCGGCCGGACCGTGCGCCGGCGCCCATCGCCGCCCCGAGCAGCAGCCCGGGGGAGTCGGCCCCGGCCATGCCGTCCAGGACGGCCTGTGCCTCGTCCAACAGGGCGGCGACGTCGACGCCGGCGAGGGCCGCGGGCACCAGCCCGAACGCGGTCAGCGCCGAGTACCGGCCACCCACGTCGGGGTCGGCCCGGAAGATCTCGCGGACGCCCAGCTCGGTGGCGGTGGCCTCCAGCGGCGAACCCGGGTCGGTCACCACCACGATGTGCCGGCGCGGGTCGAGGCCAGCCTGCTCGTACGCGGCCCGGAACGCCCGGTGCTGGCTGTCGGTCTCCAGCGTCCCGCCGCTCTTCGAGCTGACGACCACGACCGTGCGGGGCAGCTCGACCAGGGCGGCGGTGACCTGGGCGGGGTCGGTCGTGTCCAGCGCCACCAGCGGCACGCCGGCGGTCGCGCAGATCACCTCCGGGGCCAGCGAGGAGCCGCCCATCCCGCACAGCACCACCCGGTCGATGCCGTCGTCGGCGAGCCGGGCGCCCAGCTCGGCCAGCGGCACCAGCAGCGACCGGGAGGTCTCCGCGAGCCGCACCCAGCCGAGCCGGGTCGAGGCCCCCGGGGCGGCGTCCGGCCCCCAGAGCGACGCGTCCAGGCCCGCCAGCCGGGCCGGGACGTCGTCGGCGAGCAGGGTGGAGACCTCGGCGCCGGCCAGCTCGGCGAGCTCGCCCTCGACGTGGACGGTCACGCCGCCGCTGGTCGCCGTCACGGTCACGCGGCGGCCCCGGCGAGGTTCTTCTTCAGCGCGTCCAGCAGTTCGGTCCAAGCCGCCTCGAACTTCTGCACGCCTTCGGCCTCGAGCGTGTTCACCACGTCGTCGTAGTCGACCCCGAGCCGCGCCAGCTCCTCGAGCACGCCCCGGGCCTCGGCGTACGTACCGGTGACCGCGTCGCCGCGGACGACGCCATGGTCGGCGACGGCGTCCAGCGTGGCCTCCGGCATGGTGTTGACGGTGTTGGCGGCGACGAGGTCCACGACGTACCGGGTGTCGTCGTACGCGGGGTCCTTGACGCCGGTGGACGCCCACAGCGGTCGCTGCGGTCGGCCACCGGCGGCGGCGAGCGCCGCCCAGCGCGAGCCGCCGAACACCTCCTCGTAGGCCTGGTAGGCCAACCGGGCGTTGGCGATCGCGGCCTTGCCGCGCATCGCGGCCGCCTCCTTGGTGCCGATCTTGTCGAGGCGGGCGTCGACCTCGGTGTCGACCCGCGAGACGAAGAAGGAGGCCACGCTCTCCAGGCCGTGCAGCGTGCCGCCGGCCGCGCGCCGCCGCTCGAGGCCGTCCAGGAACGCCTCCATGACGGCACGGTAGCGCTCCAAGGAGAAGATCAACGTGACGTTGACCGAGATGCCCTCCGCCAGGGCCTGGCTGATGGCCGGCAGTCCTTCCAGCGTGGCCGGGACCTTGATGTAGAGGTTGGGGCGGTCGACCAACCACCACAGCGCCCGGGCCTCGGCGATGGTGAACGCGGAGTCGTGCGCGACCCGGGGGTCGACCTCGATCGAGACCCGGCCGTCGAGACCGTCGGTGGCGTCGTACACGGGCCGCAGCACGTCGCAGGCGTTGCGGACGTCGGTGCTGGTGATGCTGCGGACGGCCTCGCCGAGGTCGACGCCGCGGGTGGCGAGGTCCGCCACCTGCTCCGCGTATGCCTCGCTGTGGCTCAGCGCCTTTTGGAAGATCGAGGGGTTGGTCGTGACCCCGACGACGTGCTTGTCGCGGACCAGGCCGGCGAGGCCGCCACCGGCGATCCTGGTGCGGTCGAGGTCGTCGAGCCAGACCGCGACTCCGGCGGCGGACAGATCGGCGAGGGGGTTGCTCATGGGCGTTCCTTCTTGTCGCGGAGGGGGTGGCTCAGGGTTGGGCTCGGCGTGCTGCGCCGCTCTCGCTCAGGCGCCGACGCGCTGGAGGCTGGCGTGCGCCGCCGCGACGACGCGGTCGGGGGTGAAGCCAAACTGCTCGAACAGCGTGGTGTCCGCGGCGCTGGCCCCGAAGTGGTCGATCCCGACGATCTCGCCGCCGTCGCCGACCAGGCTGTGCCAGCCGAACGGGCTGGCGGCCTCGATCGCGACGCGCGCCCGTACCTCCGGCGGGAGCACCTCGTCGCGGTACGCGCGGTCCTGCTCCTCGAACCACTCGCGGCAGGGCATCGACACGACCCGGGTGGGCGTGCCCTCGGCCTCCAGCCGGTCGCGGGCGGCGAGCGCGAGCTGCACCTCGCTGCCGGTCGCGATCAGGACGACCGTCGGCAGGCCCTCGCCCGCCTCGGCCAGGATGTACGCACCCTTGGCGACGTTGGTCGCGGGAGCGCACACCGAGCGGTCGATCGTCGGCAGCTTCTGCCGGCTCAGCGCCAGCCCGGCGGGCCGGTCCGTGTGCTCGAGGATCGTCCGCCAGCAGGCGATCGTCTCGGTCGCGTCCGCGGGGCGGACGACATCGAGGCCTGGGATGGCGCGCAGGGTGGCCAGCTGCTCGATCGGCTGGTGGGTCGGCCCGTCCTCGCCCAGGCCGATCGAGTCGTGCGTCCAGACGTAGGTGACCGGGATCTTCATCAGCGCCGCCAGCCGCACTGCAGGCCGCATGTAGTCGGAGAAGATCAGGAAGGTGCCACCGTACGGGCGGGTGCCGCCGTGCAGGGCCATCCCGTTGAGCACCGACCCCATCGCGTGCTCGCGGATGCCGAAGTGCAGCACCCGTCCGTACGGGCCGCCGCTGAACATCTTGCTCTGCCGGTCCTCGGGCAGGAACGACGGCTCGCCCTTCGGCGTCGTGTTGTTGCTGCTGGCGAGGTCTGCCGAGCCGCCCCACAGCTCGGGCAGCCGGGGCGCAGCGGCGGTCAGGAAGTCCTGGCTGGCGGTGCGGGTCGCAACCATGCTGCCGGCCTCGTACGTCGGCAGGTCGGCCCACCAGCCCTCGGGCAGCTCGTGCCGGCTCATCCGGTCGAGCAGGGCCTGCTCGTCGGGATGCGCCTTCGCCCAGGCGTCGAACCCGACGGTCCACTCGGCGTGGGCGGCGCGCCCGCGCTCGACCACCTTGCGCGCGTGTTCGAGCACCTCGGCGGGTACGTCGAAGGTCTTGGCCGGGTCCATCCCGAGCACGGTCTTGGTGGCCGCGACCTCTTCGCCGCCGAGGGCGCTGCCGTGCGCCGAGCCGCTGTTCTGCTTGGTGGGCGCCGGCCAGCCGATGACGGTGCGCAGCGAGATGAAGCTCGGCCGGTCGGTGACGGCCTTGGCCGCGTCGAGAGCCTTGCTCAGCGCCCCGATGTTCTCCGTGTACGAGCCGTCGTCGGCCAGCCAGTCGACCCGCTGCGTGTGCCAGCCGTAGGCGGCGTACCGGGCCACCGTGTCCTCGGTGAAGGCGATGGTGGTGTCGTCCTCGATGGAGATGTGGTTGTCGTCGTGGATCAGCGTCAGGGCGCCCAGCCGCTGGGTGCCGGCGAGGGAGCACGCCTCCGCCGAGACACCCTCCTCGAGGTCCCCGTCCGAGGCGATGCAGTAGATGTGGTGGTCGAACGGGCTCTCGCCGGGTGCCGCGTCGGGGTCGTACAGGCCCCGCTCGCGGCGGGCGGCCATCGCCATCCCGACCGCGTTGCCCACGCCCTGTCCCAGCGGGCCGGTCGTCGTCTCGACTCCCGGGGTGTGGCCGTACTCGGGATGGCCCGGGGTCCGGCTGCCCCAGGTGCGCAGCGCCTTGAGGTCGTCGAGCGACAGCCCGTACCCGGAGAGATAGAGCTGGATGTACAGGGTCAGGCTGGAGTGTCCGCAGGACAGCACGAACCGGTCGCGCCCGACCCAGTCGGGGTCGGTCGGGTCGTGCCGGAGGTAGCGCTGGTAGAGCAGGTACGCGACCGGAGCGAGGCTCATCGCGGTGCCCGGGTGGCCGCTGCCGGACTTCTCCACGGCGTCCATGGCCAAGGCCCGGACGGTGTCCACCGCCTGCCGGTCGAGGTCGTCGTCCCATCCGGGGTGCGTGCTGGCTGCCACGTGTCTCTTCTCTCGCTGGCGCGTGCGGGCGGGGGCTGTGCTGGCTGCGGCCGAGCAGGGGCGGCGTCGCTCCAGGTGCCTCTCGAACCTAGTCCTGGCGTCACCCGGTCCGGTCGGTGCTAAACGGTCGCCGGGGGTCGAGCCGGTGAACGGTCCAGGACCCGGCCGCGGCGCAATCCCGGGGCGGCTGCCGGCCGCCGCCCGGCGCGACCGGGTGCACCCGGCGCCCTAGACTCGCGGCGTGTCGAGTGCCGTGCACGCCGTCCCTGTCCTGACCGGACGGCGCGGCACCCTAGCGACGGTGCGTGGCTACGTCGCCCTGACCAAGCCACGGATCATCGAGCTGCTGCTGGTGACCACGGTGCCGCCGATGATCCTGGCGGCACGCGGCTTCCCGGCCTGGTGGCTGGTGGTCGCGACGTTGGTCGGCGGCTCCTGCGCCGCGGGCGCCGCGAACACGATCAACTGTTACCTCGACCGGGACATCGACGCGCTCATGCGGCGCACTGCGCGCCGTCCGCTGGTCGCCGGGGCGGGCATCCCCCCGGTCGCCGCGCTCCGGTTCGGGCTTGCTCTCGGCGCCGCCGCGACGTTGCTGCTCGGCTTCGCCGTCAACTGGCCCTCGGCGCTGCTGGCGGACGGCGCCATCGCCGTCTACGTGTTCGTCTACACCCTCGGCCTGAAGCGGCGTACGCCCGCGAACATCGTGATCGGCGGAGCGGCCGGCTGCTTCCCCGCGATCATCGGATGGTCGGCGGTGACCGGCACGGTGGGCTGGCCGGCGCTGGTGCTGTTCGCGGTCGTCTTCTTCTGGACGCCGCCGCACTTCTGGGCGCTGGCGATGCGCTTCCGCGACGACTACGCGTCGGCCGGGGTGCCGATGTTGCCGGTCGTGGCGCCGGCGCTCACGGTGGCGCGCCGGATCCTGGCCTACTCCTACGGCATGGTGGCGATCTCGCTGCTGCTCGTGCCGCGCGCCGGCTGGGCGTACGGCGGGGTCGCCCTCGCAGCCGGCGGCTGGTTCCTCCTCGAGGCCCACAGGCTCCTGCGCCGGGTCCGGGCCGACGTCGACCCGCGTCCGATGCGCCTGTTCCACCTGTCGATCACCTACCTGACGGTGCTGTTCCTCGCGGTCGCGCTCGCGCCGTTCCTGTCGCGCTGACCGTCAAGTAGGCGCCGGCCGATCGGCCACCGGCGACGTCGACTGGGTGAGCGACAGGGCGAGCAGCACACAGGCAGCCCAGAACGCGGTGGCCCCTGCCACGTGCACCTCGATGAGCCAGCCGGGCAGCCCCGTCGCGTACTGCAGGAACCCGACGGCCGCCTGGGCCACCAGCAGACCCAGCACGACGGCGGCGCGCCGCCGGACGGCGGCCGGGGCGTCCGCGACGCGCAGCAGCACGACGAGGACGACGACCCCACCGGCGAGCAGCAGGACGAGGTCGCTGTGCAGCTGGGTGATGTCGCGGCGGTCGAACGGCAGCCGGTTGTCCACTCGGCTGCCGGCCCACGGCCCGGTCCCCGTCACCAGTGTGCCGACGACGATCACCGCGCCGGCGCCGACGACCAGGGCGCGGGCGAGGTGGATGATCTCCGGGCGCACGATCGACGACACGGGGCCGGCGGGCCGCCCGAGGCGGTGCCGCAGGACCAGGGCTGCCCACAACAGGCCGAGGGCGAGCAGCAGGTGGAGGGCGACGAGCAGGGGGTTGAGCCGGGTCAGCACCGTCAGCCCGCCGAGCACGGCTTCGGCGAGATAGCCGCCGAAGAGCAAGCCCACCAGCCGGAAGCAATCTCGCCGACCGATCCGCCAGACCAGGTAGGCGAGGCCCACGATGCCGGCCAGGAAGACGCCGGCGGAGATCACCCGGTTGCCGAACTCGATGAGCCCGTGAAAGGTCAGTCCGCTCGACAGCGAGTCGGCCGTGCAGGTGGGCCAGGTCGGGCAGCCCAGGCCGGAGCCGGTGAGCCGGACCGCGGCCCCGGTGACGACCACCAGCCCCAGCACCCAGCAGACGGCCGTGGCAGTGCGGTGGGCGAGGGCGGTGCCCGGTGACAGCAGCCGCTCACGCCGGCGTGTCGGCGTCGGCGTCACGGTCGGCGTCGAGGCGACTGTGGTCATGACCCGGCAACAGTACGACCGGCACGCCGGCTCGGGGCGGCTCGGGCGGGCTCCAGCCGGTGCCCCGGCGGAGTCGGGGCGGTGGCTCAGGCGGTCACTCAGGCACTGCCGAGGTAGCGCCAGACACCTGCGGGACTGCGCTGGGCGTGCACCAGCACGCCGGTCGTCGCGGCGGCATACACGTCGAGCGGTGCCGACGCGGACGCGGTCGGCTGGGCGCTGGCCGACGCCCAGCCCGCCGTCCCGGCCAGCGCGGGCACGCCGCTCACCGCGACGAAGCCGCCCCACGTCAGGCTGTGGGGAGGCCGGCTGTCCTGCTGGAGCACGCCGGCGCCGTCCACCATCAGCACGCGCGTGCCGTCGGCGAGTGTGGCCAGCGCGGGCCGGACGGTCACCCTCGTCGTGCCGAAGGGGCTGCTCCAGCTCCAGCCGCTGGCGCTCCACACCCCGTACAGGAGGGAGCCGGCCGGACCCTCGACCGCGATGTCGATCTCCGACGGGCCGGCCCGTACCGCGCTGGCATCGTCGGTCACGGCGGGGCTGCCGCTGCTGATCCAGCCCGACCAGCTGCGTCCGACCGCGACCACGCCGTGGACGAGGGCGCCGGCGCCGTCGGTGGTGTGGAGCCTGCCGAACAGGTCCACCCGCCCGGGCTCGCTGGTGGCAGCGAGCCCGGTGACGGTGCCCGGTCCGGTCAGCGAAGTCTCCGACCAGCTGCCGTTCCAGGCGTACTCGACGAGGACCCCCGTGACGGTCGTGCCGAACACGTCCAGGTTCCCGGCGCCGGTGGTCGCCGCCGTCGGCGCGGTGCGCAGGACCGGACCGCCGTAGCGGGCGGTCATGTCTTCGACCGCCCACGGGCCACCCGCGGTGACCTGCCAGCGGTGCTGGATGTGGCCGTTCGCGTCGGTGGACACCTGGTCCGTGCGCCCGACGCCCCAGGAGACCGCGGACGGTCCGTCCGTCACGATGTGGCGGTAGCGGTAGGGGACGTACGGATGCCAGTAGCCGAGTGCGTCCTGGTCGAGCCGGACGAGGGCGGGGCTGCCGGTCTGGGACTCGGAGACCTCGTCGAAGTACCGGTGCCGGCCGGCGTCGTCCGCCGACCAGCCGAGGAACAGGATCACGTGGCCGCTGACCCCGAGCAGGTCGCCGGGCTGCAGTGCGGCCCACGACGGCAGCTGGATGTCGTACGGGGAGGTGGCGGACACGAAGTTCCCGGTGACCGCGGAGGTGGGCAGGTCCCAGGCCATCGACAGGAAACCGGAGCAGTCCTGCCGGAAGCTGTGCCCGACCCCGGTGGTCGGGGCGGACGCCGGCCAGTAGCTCGACTGGCTGTACGGGACCTTCTCATCGACCCAGCTCAGCGCCCGCTCGACCACGAGCGAGCGGGTGATCGAGGTCCCCGCGTCGATGTCCGCCACCGTCGCGTGCGCCGGCGCCACCGCGACGAGCGCGCCGCCGACGGCGAGGGCCACCGCGAGCAGGAGGCCTGCCGCGCGCCGTCCGTGCCGCGAGGTCATCGTGCCGGTGTCGGCCTCCCGTCGGGCCGTCTTGACCGCTGGTGCGGGCCGGTCACCGCGGCGGCGCCGGGCGCTCAGGACTGCCACCGGAAGGTGCGGGCAGCGAGGCCGATGGCGGCGACGGCCCAGACCCCCAGCACGAGTGCGTCGTGGCCCGGGAGCCGGCCGGAGCCGAGGGCCGAGCGCAGGCCGTGCGAGAGCGCCGCCGTCGGGAGCTGGTCGGCCACGGTCCGCAGCCAGGCCGGCAGCCGCTCGAGCGGGTAGACCACCCCGCCGAGCAGGAGCAGCAGCAGGTAGACGCCGTTCGCCGCCGCGAGGGTGGCCTCAGCCCGCAGCGTGCCGGCCATCAGCAGGCCGAGCCCGCTGAACGCCGCGGTGCCCAGGACCAGCAGCGCGAGCGCCGCGGCGGGGTCGCCGTGCGGACGCCAGCCCAGGGCGTACCCGAGACCGACCAGCAGCGCCGCCTGCACCAGCTCGACCGCGACCACGCCGAGCGTCTTGGCGAGCAGCAGCAGCGGTCTGGTGAGCGGGGTGGTGCCGAGCCGGGCCAGCACGCCGTACGAGCGCTCGAAGCCGGTCGCGATCGCCTGGCCGGTGAACGCGGTGGACATCACCGCGAGCGCGAGCAGGCCCGGCACCAGGAAGGCGACGCCGGCGCCGTCGACCTTCACCGCGGCGAAGAACGCGAGCAGGACGAGGGGGATGACCAGCGTCAGGAGCAGCGACTCGCCGCGGCGCAGGGACAGCTGCAGCTCCATCGCCGTCTGCCGGCCGAGGATCGTCGGCCAGGGCGCCGGGGCGTTCCCGGGGCCGGCTCCGGGCTCCTGAGCGACGGTCATGCGCGCAGAGCCCGGCCGGTCAGCTCCAGGAACACGTCGGCCAGCTCCCGGGCACCGACCTGCAGGTGGTCGGGCAGCGCGCCCTGGGACGCGGTCCAGGCGGTGATGGCGGCGACCAGGTCGGGGGAGACGGCGCCGGTCACCACGTACCGGCCGGGCTCGGGCTCGGCGGCGCTGACGCCCGCGGGCAACGTGAGGCTCGCGAGGTCCAGGCCCGGGGTGGTCGTGAACCGCAGCGCGTCCGGGCCCGCCGTCAGCGCTGCGACGGTCCCGGCCGCGCGCACCCGGCCATGGTCGACGACGACGACGTGGTCGGCCAGCGCCGCGGCCTCGTCCATGTCATGCGTGCTGAGCAGCACCGCAACTCCGGCACCGCGCAGGTCGCGGACGAGCCGCCAGGTCTCGGCGCGGGCCTGAACGTCGAGCCCGGCCGATGGCTCGTCCAGGAAGACCACCTCGGGCCGGCCGACGACCGCCATCGCCAGCGACAACCGCTGCTTCTGACCGCCCGACAGCCGCCGGAACGGCGTCCGGGCGACCTCGCTCAGCCCGAGCCGGTCGAGCAGTCCCGCCGGGTCGAGGGGCGTGCGGTGGTACGACGCCAC
Source organism: uncultured bacterium (assembly GCA_964245825.1). Taxonomy (GTDB): domain Bacteria; phylum Actinomycetota; class Actinomycetes; order Mycobacteriales; family CAJCIY01; genus CAJCIY01. Next base: position 73,553 of record CAXTNT010000008.1, read on the forward strand.
CAGCCGCAGCATCTCCCCGCAGCGTGCGCCGGGGTAGGCGCCCGGCTGCTGCGGCATGACGCCCACCCGGTGCCGCAGGTCCCGGTGGCCGGGCGGCAGGCCGAGCACCGTGACCGTGCCGCCGTCCGCCCGGCGCAGCCCCTCGCAGACCTCGAGGGCGCTGGTCTTGCCCGCCCCGTTCGGGCCGAGCACCGCCGTCACCGCCCCCGCCGCGGCGTCGAGGTCGAGCCCGTCGACCGCGCGCAGCGATCCGTAGGTCTTCACCAGCCCCCGGACGCGGACGGCGCTCACCGGGGGGTCCGGTGCCCGGCCAGCCACCGCTGCGCGAACGCCACCGCACCCGACTGCGGGAACAGCCGTGCGGTGGCGCTTCCCACCTTGCCCGGGACCGTCTCGCCGGTCAGCTCGTACGCCGCACCCAGCGCGGCGAAGTCCGCCGCGTCGTGGTCGAGGTCCTGCCAGGTCACCCAGCGTCGGTTGCCGTCCGCCGCGGTCGCGGCGCCGTGTTCCACCGTCGCCGCGGCGCCGGGCACCCGGTACTCCGCGAGGTGGAAGGAGGTGCAGGAGTCGTACCCGACGCCCAGCAGCAGCACCTTCGCGCCGGCCTCCTCCAGCCGCGCCAGCGGTGACCCGGCGCCCAGCCCCGGGGTGAGCCTGTGCCGCGCGGTGACCTCCTCGGCCCGGTCGCCCACCGCGGCGAACGACAGCTGCGGATGCTCGCTGCGCCGGGCGCCCGGCCACGTGCGTACCTGCTCCGCGATCGCACCCATGTGTCGGGACGGGCTGATCTTGACGTGGAACCCCGGCAGCTCGGCCCGGATGGTCGGCCAGTCCGACTCGGGTGCCGGCGGGCGGGACCAACCGGCGGGGTCGCTGTTGTCGGAGGTGTGGGTCGGGACCACCAGGGTGCCGTGCCGGCCGAGGACGTCCAGCAGCGCCTGTACCACCGCGACCGACCCCCCGCACACCCAGCCGAGCGAGGACAGCGAGGCGTGTACCAGCACGACGTCGCCCCAGCCGAGGCCGGCGTCCCGCAGGTCCGCGCCGAGCGAGGTACGGGTGGCCATCGGGCCGATGCGCGGAGCACGCCGGACGTCGGTCACCGGCCGAGTATCGCCGACACGCCGATTCGACTCGGGGCCGGAATTACGTCACACTGGCGTTGTGAAAACGCAGCTGGAGCCGACGCGCGGTCGCGTCGCCAGGCTGCTGCTCGACGAAGGCCCCACCACCGCCGCCCGGCTGGCCGACAGGCTGGGCCTGACCGCCGCAGCCGTCCGCCGTCACCTCGACGGCATGGTGGCCGACGGCACGCTGGTCGCCTCCACGCCCCGCCCGACGCCGTGGCTCGAGCGCGGCCGCGGCCGGCCCGCCCGCACGTACGCGCTGTCGGAGGTGGGCCACGCCCGCGCCCAGCACGCCTACGACGACCTCGCGGCCGACGCGCTGTCGTTCCTGGCTGCGCTCGATGCGGTGGAGGACTTCGCCGCCGCCCGAGCGGAGGCACTGCGCGCGCGGTACGCCCCCCAGGTCGCGGGTCGGGGAACAGCGGGCCTCGCCGCAGCGCTGACCTCGGACGGATACGCCGCGACCGTCCATGAGGTGCCGACCGGCAGCCAGCTGTGCCAGCACCACTGCCCGGTCGCGGGCGTGGCCACCCGATTCCCGCAGCTGTGCGACGCCGAGACCGCGGCGTTCGAGCGCCTGCTCGGCCAGCACGTGCAGCGGCTCGCGACGATCGCCCACGGCGACGGCGTGTGCACGACCCACGTTCCCCAGCACGTCCCTAGCAGCATCGACAGCGGGAAGGCCACGGCATGACCACCACCCCCGAGCGCACGGCCCAGCACGAGTCCCTGGATGCCCTGGGCGCCTACCGGTTCGGCTGGTCGGACTCCGACGCCGCCGGTGCGGCGGCCAAGCGGGGCCTGTCCGAGGACGTCGTCCGCGACATCAGCGGCAAGAAGAGCGAGCCGGCCTGGATGCTCGAGTTGCGCCTCAAGGCGCTGCGGCTGTTCGGTAAGAAGCCGATGCCCGTCTGGGGCGCGGACCTCACCGGGATCGACTTCGACAACATCAAGTACTTCGTCCGCTCGACGGAGAAGCAGGCCACCACCTGGGACGAGCTGCCGGCGGACATCAAGCACACCTACGACCGGCTCGGCATCCCGGAGGCGGAGAAGCAGCGCCTCATCGCCGGCGTCGCCGCGCAGTACGAGAGCGAGGTGGTCTACCACCAGATCCGCGAGGACCTGGCGGAGCAGGGCGTGATCTTCGTCGACACCGACACCGGGCTGCGCGAGTACGAGGACCTGTTCCGCGAGTACTTCGGCACCGTCATCCCGGTCGGCGACAACAAGTTCGCCTCGCTCAACACCGCGGTGTGGTCGGGCGGCTCCTTCATCTACGTGCCCAAGGGTGTCAAGGTGGAGATCCCGCTGCAGGCCTACTTCCGGATCAACACCGAGAACATGGGCCAGTTCGAGCGGACGTTGATCATCGCGGACGAGGGCTCGAGCGTGCACTACGTCGAGGGCTGCACCGCCCCGATCTACAAGTCCGACAGCCTGCACTCCGCGGTCGTCGAGATCGTGGTGAAGAAGGATGCCCACGTCCGGTACACGACGATCCAGAACTGGTCGAACAACGTCTACAACCTGGTGACCAAGCGGACGTCGGTCGCGGCCGGCGGCCGGATGGAGTGGATCGACGGCAACATCGGCTCCAAGGTCACGATGAAGTACCCGGCCTGCTACTTGCTCGGCGAGCACGCCTACGGGGAGACCCTGTCCATCGCCTTCGCGGGCGAGGGCCAGCACCAGGACGCCGGCGCCAAGATGGTCCACGCCGCGCCGAACACCTCCTCGCAGATCATCAGCAAGTCGGTCGCCCGCGGCGGCGGTCGCACCTCCTACCGTGGTCTGGTCCAGGTGAACGAGGGCGCCACCGGCACCAAGGCCACCGTGAAGTGCGACGCGCTGCTCGTCGACCAGATCAGCCGCAGCGACACCTACCCCTACGTCGACGTCCGCGAGGACGACGCCTCGATCGGCCACGAGGCCACCGTGAGCAAGATCGGTGCCGACCAGCTCTTCTACCTGATGAGCCGCGGCCTGCCCGAGGACGAGGCGATGGCGATGATCGTGCGCGGCTTCGTCGAGCCCATTGCCCGTGAGCTGCCGATGGAGTACGCCCTGGAGCTCAACCGCCTGATCGAGCTGCAGATGGAAGGCTCGGTCGGCTGATGCCCGTCGACACCAGGCCCGCGCCCACCGCCGTGACGGTGGCGCCGGGGGAGACCCGGCGCGCCGCCAGCGGCGGCCCGGGCGCACCCGTCGCGAGCCGGGCGCTGCGGCCGACCAGCCGCGAGGTGAGTGCGTTCGCCCCGGTCACCGGCCGCGAGGAGGAGTGGCGCTACACCCCGCTGCGTCGCCTCGGCGGTCTCCTGGACGCTCCCGCCGCCACCGGTGGTGCCGACCTCGAGGTGACCCCGGTCGCGGGTGTCAGCGCCGAGCGCGCCCCGATGACCGACCCGCTGGTCGGCTCCGTTCTGGACCCCGCTGACCGGCTCTCGGCGATCGCCATGGCGCGGTCCGCCGACGCGCTGATCCTGCGCGTCGTACCCGAGGCGGTCCTGGCCGACCCGGTCACCCTGGCCGTCCGGTCGACGCCCGGTGTCTCGTACGGGCACCTGGTCATCGACGTCGGCCACCACGCGCAGGCGACCGTGGTGATCGACCACAGCGGCGGCGGCACCCGCGCCAGCAACACCGAGGTCCGGCTCGCCGAGGGTGCGCGGCTGACCCTCGTCGACGTGCACGAGCAGGACCGCGACGCGGTGCACGTGGAGGCGCACGGCCTGCAGGTCGGCCGGGACGCGGTGCTGCGGCACGTCGTGGTGAGCCTCGGCGGCGACCTGATCAGGATCACGCCCACCGTCCGGTACGACGGACCCGGCGGGGACGCCGAGCTGGCGGGGCTGTTCCTCACCGGCGCCGGACAGCATCACGAGCACCAGCTCTTCGTCGACCACGAGGCGCCGCACTGCCGGAGCCGGGTCCTCTACAAGGGTGCGTTGCAGGGCGAGGGGGCGCACGCCGTCTGGATCGGCGACGTGCACATCGGCCCGCTGGCCGAGGGCACCGACACCTACGAACTCAACCGCAACCTGGTGCTGACCGACGGCGCCCGCGCCGACTCGGTTCCCAACCTCGAGATCGAGACCGGCGAGGTGACCGGCGCCGGCCACGCCAGCGCGACCGGCCGTTTCGACGACGAGCAGCTCTTCTACTGCATGGCCCGCGGGATCCCCGAGGACGAGGCGCGCCGGCTGGTCGTCCGCGGGTTCTTCGCCGACGTCCTGGCCCGCGTCGACGACGCCCCGCTGCGCGACCGCCTGCTTGCCCGCGTCGACGCGCTGCTGGAGCAGCCGTGACGTGGATCAGGGTCGCCGCCGCCGGCGAGCTGGCCGAGGACACCGCACTGCGCGTCGAGGTCGGACCCGTCCCGATCTGCCTGGCCCGCACCGGCGGGGCCGTGTACGCCGTCCATGACACCTGCACCCATGCCGACGTCTCGCTGTCGGAGGGCGAGGTCGAGGACGGCGCGGTGGAGTGCTGGCTGCACGGCAGCCGCTTCGATCTGGCCACCGGTGCGCCGACCGGACTGCCCGCGACCGTCGCGGTCGCCACGTATCCCGTCAAGACCGAGGGCGACGAGGTCTTCGTCGCCGTGGAGGGTTAGAGATGTCCACGCTCGAGATCCACGACCTGCACGTCGCCGCCGAGGACCGCGAGATCCTGCGCGGTCTGTCGCTGACCGTCCGGGCGGGTGAGACGCACGCGATCATGGGACCCAACGGGTCGGGCAAGTCCACCCTCGCCTACGCGGTCGCGGGCCACCCCAAGTACACGGTCACCGCGGGCACGGTGAGCCTGGACGGTGAAGACGTGCTGTCGATGAGCGTCGACGAGCGCGCCCGCGCCGGGCTGTTCCTGGCGATGCAGTACCCGGTCGAGGTGCCGGGCGTGTCGGTCGCCAACTTCCTGCGAACGGCCGCGACCCAGGTGCGGGGCGAGGCGCCCAAGCTGCTCACCTGGAACCGCGAGATGAAGGCCGCGATGGCCGCCCTGGAGATGGACCCGGCCTTCGCCGGCCGCTCGGTCAACGAAGGCTTCTCCGGTGGGGAGAAGAAGCGGCACGAGATCCTGCAGCTGGAGCTGCTGAAGCCGGCGATCGCGATCCTGGACGAGACCGACTCCGGACTCGACGTGGACGCGCTGAAGACCGTCTCCGAGGGGGTCAACCGGGTGCGCGCCGGCGGTGAGACGGGCGTCCTGCTGATCACCCACTACACCCGGATCCTGCGCTACGTGGCCCCCGACTTCGTGCACGTGCTGGTCGACGGCCGGATCGCCGAGGAGGGCGGTCCCGAGCTCGCGCAGGTGCTCGAGGACGACGGGTACGAGCGCTTCCGCCCGGTCGCGTCCGGGGCGACGCCATGACCTACGACGTCGAGCGGGTGCGCAAGGACTTCCCCATCCTGACGCGGAAGATCCACGGCTACCCGCTGGTCTACCTCGACTCCGCGAACTCGGCGCAGAAGCCGCAGCCCGTCATCGACGCCGAGTCCGACCTCTACGCGCAGCACTACGCCAACGTCGCCCGCGCGGTGCACACCCTCGGCTCGGAGGCCACCACCGCGTACGAGGATGCCCGCGACACCGTCGCCGCGTTCCTGCACGCCGGCCGGCGCGAGGAGATCGTCTTCACCAAGAACATCTCCGAGGCGCTGAACCTGCTGGCGTACGCGTTCTCCAACGCGGCCAGCACCCCCGGCGCCGAACGGTTCCGGCTCGGCCCCGGCGACGAGATCGTCGTCACCGAGATGGAGCACCACTCCAACCTCGTACCGTGGCAGCTGCTCGCCCAGCGGACCGGTGCGACGTTCCGCTACCTCCCGCTGGCCGACGATGGCCGGCTGGTACCCGAGTCGATCGACCAGGTGATCAACGAGCGCACCAGGGTCGTCTCGTTCGTCTACACCTCGAACGCCCTCGGCACGGTGAACCCGGTCGCACGCATCGTGGCCCGGGCCCGGGAGGTGGGCGCGATCTCCATCGTCGATGCCGCGCAGACCGCGCCGCACCTCCCCATCGACGTGCAGGCGCTCGGCGCCGACTTCCTCGCGTTCACCGGGCACAAGCTGTACGGGCCCACGGGTGTCGGTGTGCTCTGGGGCCGCTATGACCTGCTGGCGGCGATGCCGCCGTTCCTCGGCGGTGGCGAGATGATCGAGACCGTCGACATGACGGGGACGACCTTCGCCGCGCCGCCGCACCGGTTCGAGGCCGGCACCCCGGCGATCGCCCAGGTGGTGGCGCTGGCCGCGGCGGTCGACTGGGTCACCGACCTCGGGCTCGACGCCATCCACGAGCACGAGCACGGGCTGCTGGTGCACGCCCTCGACGTACTGCCACGTGTCGAGGGCCTGCGGATCATCGGCCCGACCGACGCGGTCGACCGCGGCGCCGCGGTGTCGTTCGTGCTCGACGGGGTGCACCCGCACGACGTGGCGCAGGGGCTCGACGAGCGCGGGATCGCGGTCCGCGCGGGGCACCACTGCGCCCGGCCGGTCTGCGTGCGCTACGGCGTGCCGGCGACGACCCGGGCGTCGTTCGGGGCGTACACGACCATCGGCGAGATCGATGCCCTGGCCGAGGGACTGACCGCGGTGGGGGGGATGTTCCGATGAGCCTGCCGACACCGCAGCTGCAGTCGATGTACCAGGAGGTGATCCTGGATCACTACAAGCACCCGCACCACCAGGGACTGCAGGCCTCCTTCGACGCGGAGGTGCACCACGTCAATCCGACCTGCGGCGACGAGGTCACGGTGCGGGTGCGGGTGCGTGGCGGCACGGTCGAGGAGGTCTCGCATGAGGGGCAGGGCTGCTCGATCAGCCAGGCATCCACCTCGGTGATGTCCGATCTGGTTACCGGGCGACCTGTGCCCGACGCGCTCGCCGTGCAGGAGGAGTTCCTGGCGCTCATGCAGGGTCGGGGCAAGGTCGAGCCCGATGAGGAACGCCTCGAGGACGCCGTCGCCTTCGCGGGTGTTGCGCAGTACCCGGCCCGCGTGAAGTGCGCGCTGCTGGGCTGGATGGCGTGGAAAGACGCGACCGCACAGGCGGTCGCGGGTGCCGGAGCGACCGCGCAGGCGGTCGCCGGGAGCGGAGGGAACGGATCATGACCACGGTCGCGACGGTGGATGACGTCACGGAGGCGATGCGCGATGTGGTCGACCCCGAGCTGGGGATCAACGTGGTCGACCTGGGGCTGCTCTACGGCGTCACCCTGGGCACCGACGGGGCGGCCACCCTCGACATGACCCTGACCTCGGCGGCGTGCCCGCTCACGGACGTGATCGAGGACCAGACCCGGGGTGCGCTGATGGGCGGCCCGGGTGGTGGCCTCGTCTCCGAGGTGGTCATCAACTGGGTCTGGCTGCCGCCGTGGGGGCCGGACAAGATCTCCGTCGAGGGCCGCGAGCAGCTGCGCAGTCTTGGGTTCAACGTCTGAGCCGTCCCCGTCCTCAGGCCTGCGCCGCGGGCCCGTACCCCTCAGGCGACCCATCATGATCACTGCCCACGACGTCGAGCTGCGCGCCGGCGCCCGGTTGCTGCTCGAGCATGCCCAGCTCACCGTCGGCCCGGGCGACCGGGTCGGCCTGGTCGGGCGCAACGGCGCCGGCAAGACCACCTTCACCCGGGTGCTGGCCGGCGAGGGCCCGCCGGCTGGCGGGAGGGTGACCGTCACCGGAAGCCTCGGCTACCTGCCGCAGGACCCGCGGGAGGGCGACCTGAGCGACACCGCCCGAGACCGGGTGCTGTCGGCTCGCGGACTCGATGCGATCGCGCGCGAGATGGCCAAGCTCCAGGTCGAGATGGCCGAGGCCGCCGACCCCGACTCGGTGGTCCGGCGCTACGGTCGGCTCGAGGAGGAGTTCGTCGCCCTCGGCGGGTACGACGGCGAGCACGAAGCAGCGCAGATCTGCGCCGCGCTCGGCCTGCCCGAGCGGGTGCTCACCCAGCAGCTGCTCACCCTCTCCGGCGGCCAGCGCCGACGGGTCGAGCTGGCGCGGATCCTGTTCTCCGGCGCGGAGACCCTGCTGCTCGACGAGCCGACCAACCACCTCGACGCCGACTCGATCGGCTGGCTGCGCGACTTCCTGCGCCGCCACGCCGGGGGGCTGGTCGTGATCAGCCATGACGTCGACCTGCTCGAGCACGTCGTCACCAAGGTCGCCCATCTCGACCCCCAGCGGGCGGCCCTGGACGTCTACAACGTCGGGTGGAAGAAGTACCTCGCGCAGCGTGAGACCGACGAGCGTCGGCGCAAGCGCGAAGCGGCCAACGCCGGCAAGCAGATCGCCGCGATGACCGCCCAGGCCGAGCGGATGCGGGCGTCCGCGACCCGCGCCCGGCAGGCGCAGTCGCTGCTGCGCCGGGCGGACCGGATGGCGGCCGGGGTGGAGGGCACGCGCAAGGCCGACCGCGTCGCCAGGCTCCGCTTCCCGCAGCCCGCCCCTTGCGGCCGGGTGCCGCTGACGGCGACGGGTCTGTCCAAGTCGTACGGGTCGCTGGAGGTGTTCACCGACGTCGACCTGGCGATCGACCGCGGCGCCAAGGTGGTCGTCCTCGGGCTGAACGGTGCCGGCAAGACCACGTTGCTACGCATCATCGCCGGCGTCGAGGCGGCGGACTCCGGCGCCGTCAACCCGGGCCATGGGCTACGGCTGGGCTACTTCGCCCAGGAGCACGACACGCTCGACCTCGGCCTGACGGTGCTGGAGAACATGGCCCGCGCCAACCCAGACTCCGCCGACCTCGACCTCCGTACCCTCGCGGGCGCGTTCCTGTTCGTGGGCGACGTGGTGCACCAGCCGGCCGGCACCCTCTCGGGCGGCGAGAAGACCCGGCTCGCCCTGGCCTGCCTGGTGGGCTCGGCAGCCAACGTGCTCCTGCTCGACGAGCCCACCAACAACCTGGACCCCGCCTCACGCGCTGAGGTGCTCGCGGCGCTGGCCTCCTTCGCGGGAGCGGTGGTCCTGGTCACCCACGACGAGGGGGCCGTCACCGCCCTCGACCCGGACAAGGTGCTGCTGCTGCCGGACGGCACCGAGGATCTGTGGTCGCCCGACCTCGCGGACCTGGTCGCGCTCGCCTGACCCGGGTCGTGTCAGCCGCCGACAATGGGGGATCATGGTCGGGAACCCGACGAACGACGGAAGGCGGCAGCGTGGCGCAGCTGAAGAAGGGCAGTCGGATCGTGGGGGCGGAGCGGGACAAGCTCGCCACCGACCTGCGTAAGAAGTACGAGAAGGGCGCGAGCATCCGGGCTCTGGCCGAGTCCACCGGGCGCTCCTACGGCTTCGTCCACCGGGTCCTGTCCGACTCCGGCGCGAGCCTGCGTGGCCGCGGCGGTGCGACTCGTCGCGCGAAGAAGTCCTGACCACCGAGCCGGTCGAGGTGCCGGGCCTCGATCCCGAGGCGCGGCTCGTCGTCACGCGCGACGGGTTCGTCGTGACGCTCACCCTCGACCGGCCCGAGAAGCACAACGCCCAGACGCCGATCCTCTGGCACGGGCTCGGTGCTGTTGGGCGGTGGCTGCCCGGCGACGTCCGCGTCGTGGTGGTGCGCGGCAACGGCCCGTCCTTCTCCTCCGGGATCGACCGGGCCGTGCTGGCGGCCGGTGCGGTGGCGTCGGTCGAGGAGATCGCCACGTACCAGCAGGGTTTCCGCTGGCTGCGGGAGCCGTCGATCGTCAGCGTCGCTGCCGTACACGGCTATGCCCTGGGCGCCGGCTGTCAGCTGGCGCTGGCCTGCGACCTGCGGCTGCTCGCGGACACCGCCCAGCTGGCGCTGCCCGAGCCGAGCCTCGGCCTGGTGCCCGACCTCACCGGCACCCATCCGCTGGTGCACGCGGTCGGCTACAGCCGCGCGCTCGAGATGTGCCTCACCGGCCGGCGGGTGGGAGCCCCGGAGGCGCTCCGCATCGGTCTGGCCAACGCCGTCGTCGCTGCGGACGAGCTCGACTCGGCCACCGCGGAGCTCGTGACGGCGCTGCTCGCACCGATGCGCGGCGCCGTGATCGAGACCAAGGCGCTGCTGCAGCAGGCGCTGCGCGTCGATCTCGATAGCCAGTGCGCCGCCGAACGTGCGGCCCAGGGCCGGCGGCTCGAGGACCTCCGCTCCGCCCTTCAACCCTCCTGACATCACTGCGAGACAGGGACTTCCATCATGGACATGACGCTCAACGTCGAGCAGGAGGCGGTGCGCAAGGTCGCCCGCGACCTCGTCGAGACGGCGGTCATCCCGTACGCGATCCAGAACGACCGCGACGAGCGCTTCCCGTCCGAGGCCCTCGACGGACTGAAGCAGACCGGTTTCATCGGCCTGACCATCCCCGAGGAGTACGGCGGCGGCGGCGCAGACCCGCTGTCGTACGTGCTGGTGATCGAGGAGCTGGGTCGAGGGGACGCCAACGTCCGCTCCATCCTCTCCGTCCACCTGGGCCTGGTCTCGAGCGCGATCGTGCGCTGGGGCACCGACGAGCAGAAGCAGCGGTGGCTGCCGCGGATGGCGGCCGGCGAGGTGCTCGGCTGCTTCGGCTTGACCGAACCCGAGTACGGCTCCAACCCGGGCGACCTCGCCGCGACCGCGGTGAAGGAGAACGGGCGGTACCGGATCAACGGCCGCAAGATCTTCATCACCAACGGCACGATCGCCGGGGTCGCGCTGGTGATGGCCCGCACCGGCGGCCCCGGTGCCCGCGGGGTGAGCGCGTTCCTGGTGCCGACCGACACCAAGGGGTTCGCCGCCAACCAGATCCACGGCAAGCTCGGACTCCGCTCCTGTGACACGGCCGAGCTGGTCCTCGACGACGTCGTCGTCGACGCCGACTGCCTGCTCGGCGGCGAGGAGGGCACGGGCATCAAGGTCGCGCTGTCCTCGCTCGACTCCGGCCGGATGTCGCTGGCGGCGTCGTGCACGGGGCTGGCTCAGCGGGCGCTGGAGGTGATGGTCGAGTACACCACCGCGCGCAAGCAGTTCGGCAAGCAGATCGCGGCGCACCAATTGGTCGCCGAGCTGGTCGCCGACACCGCTGTCGACGTCGACTGCGCCCGGCTGCTGACCTGGCGGGTGGCCGACCTCGCCCAGCGCGGCGAGCGCTTCACCCTGGAGGCGTCCAAGGCCAAGCTGTTCGCGTCAGAGGCCTCCGTACGGGCGGCGAACAACGCCGTGCAGGCACACGGCGGCTACGGCTACGTCGACGAGTACATCCCCGGCAAGCTGATGCGGGATGCCCGGGTCACCACGCTGTACGAGGGCACTTCGCAGATCCAGAAGCTGCTGATCTCGCGGGCGGTGACCGGCGTCAACGCGTTCAGCTGACGACGCTCGCCGCAGGATGGGGCGGAAGGTGGCGCCGGGGCGGTGCGTTGGCAGCGCGGACGAGAGGGTGAGCAGTGAGCGCAGGACTGGGTTGGGCGGTGATGCACAGCTACCGCACCGACCGCTCGGTCACCGAGCGCAAGCTGGCACCGGGGACGGTGCGGCGCATCCTGCGCTTCGCCCGGCCGTACCGGCGGATGATCGTCTGGTTCCTGGTGCTGATCGTGCTGGACGCCGCCATCACCGCCGTCAGTCCGCTGGTGCTGCGGGAGATCATCAACCGCGGCATCATCCATCGCGACGTGTCGCTGGTGGAGTGGCTCGCGCTCCTCGTCGGCGTCCTCGCGATCCTGGACGCACTGATCACGCTGGGCAGCCGGTGGTACTCCGCCCGGATCGGCGAGGGTCTCATTTACGACATGCGCGTGCAGGTCTACGAGCACCTCCAGCGCCAGCCCATCGCCTTCTTCACGCGTACGCAGACCGGCGCGCTGATCAGCCGGATCAACTCCGACGTCCTCGGCGCGCAGTCGGCGTTCACCGGCACGCTGTCCTCGGTCTTCTCCAACGTGGTGTCGGTCGTGCTCGTGCTCGCCGTCATGTTCGTGCTGTCGTGGCAGATCACGCTGGTCTCGCTGGCCCTGCTGCCGGTCTTCGTGCTGCCGGCCAGGATCTTCGGCCGCAAGCTCCAGGGACTCACCCGGGAGAGCTACCAGCTCAACGCGGTGACCAGCACCATGATGACCGAGCGCTTCAACGTCGCCGGCGCCCTGCTGGTCAAGCTCTTCGGCCGCCCCGAGCAGCCCGACGGCCCGTTCCGCTCCGCTGCCGGCCGGGTCCGCGACATCGGCGTCACGACGGCCATGTACGGCCGGATCTTCGCGACCTCGCTCACGCTCACCGCGGCGATCGCCACGGCCATCGTGTACGGGGTGGGCGGTCGGCTTGCTGCCGAGGGCGCACTGTCGGTCGGCACCATCGTCGCCCTCACCGCGTACCTGGCCAGGCTCTACGGGCCGCTGACCGCGCTGTCCAACGTGAACGTCGACGTGATGACGGCGCTGGTCTCCTTCGAGCGGGTCTTCGAGGTGCTCGACCTGCGGCCGGCCCTGGCCGATCCCGCTGCGCCGCAGGCGATCGCGGGCAGCGGACCGGTCGGCATCTCGTTCGAGGAGGTGTCGTTCCGCTACCCGTCCGCGGCCGAGGTGTCGCTCGCCTCGCTGGAGTCGGTCGCCGTCCTGGACACGGCGGTGCCCACCGAGGTCCTGCACGACGTGTCGTTCACCGCCGAGCCGGGCCAGCTCGTCGCGCTGGTCGGACCCAGCGGTGCCGGCAAGACGACGATCAGCCAGCTGGTCACCCGGCTTTACGACGTACAGTCCGGTGTCGTCCGCATCGGCGGGGTCGACGTGCGGGAGATGTCGGCCGCCACGCTGCGCGAGACCGTCGGCGTGGTGACCCAGGACGCGCACCTGTTCCACGACACGGTCCGGGTCAACCTGGCGTTCGCGTCGCCGACGGCGACCGAGGAGCAGATGTGGGCGGCGCTGGCGGCGGCGCAGGTGGACCGGCTCGTCCGCTCGCTCGACCACGGCCTGGACACGCTGGTGGGGGAGCGGGGCTACCGGCTCTCGGGCGGGGAGAAGCAGCGGCTCGCCATCGCCCGGCTGCTGCTGAAAGCGCCCCGGGTGGTGGTCCTGGACGAGGCCACGGCGCACCTGGACTCCGAGTCCGAGCACGCCGTGCAGGTGGCGCTGGCGACCGCGCTGCGGGGGCGTACGTCGCTGGTGATCGCGCACCGGCTGTCCACCGTCCGCGACGCCGACCAGATCCTGGTGGTCGAGGAGGGCCGTATCGTCGAGCGCGGCACGCACGACGAGCTCGTCGTCGCCAGCGGCCTCTACGCCGACCTCTACCGCACCCAGTTCGCCACCCAGGCCGCGGCCGTCTGAACTCGCAGCCCTCGTCCGGGCAGCCACCCACGCCGCGGCGGTCTGACCCTCCACCAGGCCCGAACGAGACGTCGAGCGGGCTGGATAGGGTCGCGACTGCCCGCTGTCGCAGCCGATCGGGGAGTCCGAGCATGCGTGTCGAGATGACCACCGCCGACTTCCTGGACCGGGCCGAGGCCGTGTACGGGGAGCGGCTGGGCGTCGTCGACGAGCCCGACCAGCCCGCGCCCGACCTGGGCAGCCGCACGTACGCCCAGCTGGCGAGACGGGCCCGCGGACTGTCCGCCGGCCTCGACGCGCTGGGCATCGACCGCGGCGCCCGGGTGGCCATCGTCAGCCACAACAGCGCACGCCTGCTCGAGGCCCTGCTCGGGGTGCCCACGTACGGGCGCGTGCTGGTGCCGGTGAACTTCCGGCTGCAGCCGAGCGAGGTGGAGTACATCGTCGGGCATTCCGGAGCCGAGGTGCTGCTGGTCGACCCGGAGCTGGCCCGGTCGCTGGCCGACGTGCCCGCCCGGCACCGGTTCGTCCTCGGCGCGGAGGCCGACGCGCAGCTCGTCCTGGACGCCGACCCGGCGCCCTGGGCCGAGCCGAGCGAGGACGCGACGGCGACGATCAACTACACCAGCGGGACCACCGCCCGCCCGAAGGGCGTCCAGATCACCCACCGCAACATCTGGACCAACGCGGTGACCTTCGCGCTGCACACCGCGGTCACCGACCGCGACGTCTACCTCCACACGCTGCCGATGTTCCATGCGAACGGTTGGGGGATGCCATTCGCGATGGCCGGCCTCGGCGTGCCGCAGATCGTGCTGCGCAAGGTCGACGGCGCCGAGATCCTGCGCCGGGTCGAGCGGTACGGCGTCACGGTGATGTGCGCTGCACCGGCCGTCGTCGCGGCGATCCTGGACGCGGCCGCGAGCTGGGACGGCGCGGTGCCCGGCCGGGACCGGGTCCGCGTCATCTGCGCCGGCGCGCCGCCGCCCAGCCGTACCATCGAGCGGATCGAGACCGAGCTCGGCTGGGAGTTCATCCAGATCTACGGGCTGACCGAGACTTCCCCACTGCTGACGGTGAACCGCGCGCGGGCCGAGCACGACGCCCTCACCAGCGCCGAGCGCGCGCCGCTGCTCGCCCGGGCCGGGGTGCCGGCGATCGGTTGCCGGCTGAGCATCGACGCCGAGGGCGAGGTGCTGGCCCGCTCGAACGTCGTGCTGCCGGGCTACTGGGAGCAGCCCGAGGAGAGCGCCAAGGCTCTCGCCGGGGGCTGGTTCCACACCGGCGACGGCGGTGCGATCGACGACGAGGGCTACCTGTTGATCAAGGACCGCCGCAAGGACGTGATCATCACCGGCGGCGAGAACGTCAGCAGCATCGAGGTCGAGGACCGGCTCTTCTCCCACCCGGCGGTGGCTGAGGTCGCGGTCATCGGTGTCCCCGACGAGCGGTGGGGCGAGACCATCAAGGCCCTGGTCGTGCTCGCCCCCGGCGCGCAGGCCGACGAGGCCGAGCTGATCGCCTGGTGCAAGCAGGGACTGGCCCACTACAAGGCGCCCACGTCGGTCGAGCTGCGCGGCGAGATCCCCCGTACCGCCACCGGCAAGATCCAGAAGTTCAAGCTGCGCGAGCAGTACTGGGCCGGCCGGGACCGCCAGGTCAACTGAGCGCCCGGCCGTCAGGGAGCGGGTACGCCCGCGACGGCCGCCGCGACGAGGGCGGGCAGCACCTCCTCGACCCGGCCGCCGAGCCGGACCGCGGCCATGGAGTCGTACGGGGTGGGCGCGTCGTTGCAGATCACCAGCCGCGCGCCCGCCTCGGCGGCGATCCGGCACAGGTCGGCGGCTGGCTGTACGCCGAGGGAGGTGCCGACGGCGAGGTACAGCTCGCAGTGCGCGGCAGCGTCGGCAGCGGCGGCGAGCACGACCGGGTCGAGCGCCTGGCCGAAGGAGATCGTGGCCGTCTTGAGGATCCCGCCGCAGACCAGGCAGGCGGGGTCGGGGTCGCCGGCCGCGACCCGGTCGAGCGCCTCGCGGGTCGCGCGGGTGTCTCCGCAGGACAGGCAGACCGTGTCGCGGATGCCGCCGTGCAGCTCGAGCACGCGACGGCTGCCCGCGGCCTGGTGCAGGCCGTCGATGTTCTGGGTTGCGGTCGAGATCAGCCGGCCGGCCGACTCCAGCGCCGCGAGGGCCCGGTGACCGGCGTTCGGCCGGGCCGTCCACGCCGGGTGGGCGCGCCGGTTCACCCAGGACTCGCGGCGTACCGCCGCATCGCCCAGGTAGGCGGCGAGGGTGAACAGCCGCTGCGCGTCGGGTCGGGTGGTCCAGAGGCCTTGAGGCCCCCGGAAGTCCGGGATGCCGGACGCCGTCGACAGCCCGGCGCCGCTCAGCACGGCGACCGCGTCCGCGTCGGCGAGCCAGCCCCGTACGCGGTCGACGTCGTTCACCCGTACCAGCCTAGATGCGGCCGGACTGCCGCCGTACGCTGCGGACATGCGCTGGCGGGCCTGGTGGCGACGGGGCCAGGCCGCCGCGTCCGCATCGCCGGGCTCGGTCACCGACCTGGCCGCGGCGGACCCGCGGACCACCTCCGACGAGGAGGTCTTCCTGTCGCTGGTACGCAGTGAGCTCGACCGCCTGGGCTGCCAGATCGCCCGGCTCGACCTCCGGGAGGCCGTGGTCAGCGGTCGGATGCGGGGCACCGTGGGACTGCGCAACATCCAGCAGAGCTGCGCGCCACTGCCCCGCGGCCAGTGGCGCGAGGTGATCGCCGACCACCTCGGCGGCCTGGCCGACGCGGCCCAGATCCCGCTCGACCTGCGGGAGCTGGCGCCGCTGCGGCAGCTGCTGCGCGCGCGGCTCTACGACGAGGCGGGCGAGGAGCGAGGCCTGCTGGCCGGTCGGGTGGTGGCGCCCGGCCTGTTCGAGGCGCTGGTCGTCGACCAGCCACGTTCGGTGCACGGCGTCCCGGCCGAGGTGGCCGCATCCTGGGGCGAGCCGCTGGCCGACCTGCTCGCCCTCGGTCGGGGCCAGGTCATCGCCGAGGGGCTGCTCGAGCGCCAGCACCTCGACCTCGGCGCCACCACGGCGACGCTGCTCGAGGACACCTCGCCCTACACCTCCGGGCATCTGGCCTGGCTTCCGTCGTACGTCGACGTCCCCGACGCGGGTGCGCTGGTCGCCGTGCCGACCAGGCACCTGCTGCCGGCGCACCCGATGCTCGACCGGGAGAGGACGCTGGCCGCCGCCCAGGCGCTGCTGCTCAACGCGTCCCGGCTCTATGACGAGGGTCCCGGCGGCATCAGCCCGCACCTGTACTGGTGGCGGCCGGCGGAGCTGTTGCTGCTGCCGGGGTCGGTCGACGGGGAGCGTGCCGAGCTGCGTCCGCCGCTGGAGTTCGTCCGGGTGCTGGAGTCCCTACCTGGCTAGGCCTCGCTGGCCGGACTGGTCAGTGCTTGCTGCGCCGGGCGGACCGTTCGAGGATCTGCGGGTTGCGCGAGGTGTGTCCGTCGTCGCCGTGCAGGACGAACGCCGTGTTGACCAGGGCGGTGTGGCTGAAGGCCTGCGGGAAGTTGCCGAGCTGGCGCCCCGACGTCGGGTCGTACTCCTCAGCGAGCAGGCCGACGTCGTTGCGCAGGTCCAGCAGACGCTCGAACAGAGCCTTGGCGTCGCCGTGGCGACCGATGATCTTGTAGTTGCTCGCCAGCCAGAACGAGCACATCAGGAAGGAGCCCTCGTCGCCGGCCAGGCCGTCGCTGCCGCCTGCGGTGTCGTACCGGCGGACGAAGCCGTCGACCAGCAGGTCGCGCTCGATCGCCTCGACCGTGCCGGCCACCCGGGGATCGTCGAACGGCAGGAACCCCACTATCGGGACGAGCAGCAGCGACGCGTCCAGGGCCTTCGACTCGTACGACTGGACGAACGTGTTGCGCTCGGCGTCGAAGCCCTTCGCCAGCACCTCGGCCTTGATCTGGTCGCGGAGGGCGCGCCACCTGGCCAGCGGGCCTTTGCGGTGGAAGGTCTCGAGCGTCCGGACCGCCCGGTCGAGCGCGACCCAGGCCATGATCTTGCTGTGGGTGAAGTGCTGGCGTGGTCCGCGGACCTCCCAGATGCCCTCGTCAGGCTCCTGCCAGTGCCCCTCCAGGAAGTCCAGCAGCTTCCGCTGTAGCGGCCAGGACGCGTCCCCCATGTTCGACGCGCCCCGGCTCTCCCGGACATCCAGCCGCGAGGCACGGGCGACATACAGGGCGTCCAGCACCTCGCCGTAGACGTCGAGCTGGCGTTGGCCGACCGCTGCGTTGCCCACCCGGACGGGTGCGGAGCCCTCGAAGCCGGGCAGCCAATCCAGCTCGTACTCCGTCAGGCGCCGTTCCCCGGCGACCCCGTACATGATCTGCAGCTTCGCCGGGTCGCCGGCGATCGCGCGCAGCAGCCACTCCCGCCAGGCCGAGGCCTCGTCCTCGAAGCCGGCCGCGAGCAGCGCGGTCAGGGTGAATGTCGAGTCGCGCAGCCAGCAGTAGCGGTAGTCCCAGTTGCGGGAGCCGCCGAGTTGCTCGGGCAGTGAGGTGGTGCCGGCCGCGACGATGCCCCCGGTGGGGCGGTAGGTCAGCGCCTTCAACGTGATCAGCGAACGGTCCACCGCCTCGGCGTAGTCACCGGCGTAGGTGCACTGCGAGATCCACTCTGTCCAGAACTGCTCGGTGCGGGCGAGCAGCGCGGCCGGCTCGCGCGGCTCGTCCAGGTCGGTGTTCGAAGCCTGCCAGCGCAGCACGAAGTGCAGCGTGTCGCCCGCGTGGACGGTGAAGCGGGCGGTTGTCGCCATCCCCTTGCCCTGGGTGGGGACGGGCGTGTCCAGCACGATCATGTTCGGCCCCGCGACGGCGACCAGCCGGCCATCCATGAGACGCACCCACGGGACGGTCGAGCCGTAGTCGAACCGGAGCCGGATCTCCATCGCGACCTCGACGCTGCCCTGGGTGCACGTCACCTCCCGCACCAGCGCCGGTTCCCCGCCGTCCAGCGGCATGAAGTCGGTGACCCGCAGTGTCCCCGAGTCCGTCGTGGTGTCGGTGTCGAGGATCAACGTCTCGCCGCGGTAGGCGCGACGCACCCGGTGGCCCTCGCCGACCGGCGCTATCCGCCAGCACCCGTGGTCGTCGTCGCCCAGCAGCGCTGCGAAGACGGAGCTGGAGTCGAAGCGCGGGACGCACAGCCAGTCGATGCTGCCGGAGGTGTCGACGAGCGCCAGGGTGTGCAGGTCGCCGATGACGGCGTAGTCCTCGATCCGGCTGGCCACGAGTCTCCCTGCTGCAGTCTGGCACGCGGCTGGGGTGTCACCGGGCCTACGCTCGGGACCATCATCGCCGACACCGTCGCCTGAGCCCGCCCGAGGAGCCGTGCGCCACCCTGTTGCCGCTGCCGCGCTGGTCGGGCTCGGACTGCTCGCCGGGTGTCACTCGCCCGGCCGGGGCGTCGCCCAGACGGTGGTGGTGGAGTTCGTCACGGCCGACTCCACCGCGGCGCAGCCCGTCGTGATCGCCGCCTGCGGACACCTGCCCGGCGTGACCGTCGACGCGACCGCGGCCGGCGACCCCAACGTCCTGCTCGACTACAGCCACGCCTCGACCCGGCAGTTCGAGGCGCTGACGGCCTGCGTGACCAACCTGCAGGTCACCCAGCCGAGGCTGCAGATCCGCGACTACCGGCTCGATGACGGGACGGACACCTGAGCTCAGGAACCTGGGTCGGACCGGAGCCGGCTGAGCACCTCGGCGAGGTCGGGCTGGGTCTCGGGGCGGGTCGGCCAGCCGATGTGGCCGTCGCCGTGCCAGCGGGGGACCAGATGCACGTGCAGATGGAACACCCGCTGGCCGCTGGCCGCACCGGTGTTCTGCCGCATGGTCAGGCCGTCGGGGTCGAGCCGCTCGTGCAGCAGCGCCGCGACGGCGTGGACGGTGCGGGCGACTGCGGCGACGTCGTCGGCAGCCCCGTCCCAGAGGTGCTCGATGTGCCGGCGGGGGACGACCAGGCAGTGCCCGACCGCTGACGGGTCGTGCGCCAGGAAGGCCACGGCGGCTTCGTCGTCGTACACGACATGGGCGGGCGCGGTGCCCGCGACGATGCCGCAGAACACGCACCCGTCCACATCCCGACCCTAGCCAGCACGGGCGCTCAGTCGCGGCGCCGCAGCCGGGCGGCGCGGTCGGCCCCGAAGACGCTGGCGTCGGTCTCCCACCACGGGCGTTCACGGTCCGGTGGTGGCGGCTCGTCCAGGCTCACCGGGGTGCGCAGCCGGCGTTCGAGCGCGGCGCGGTCGAGGGCGGCGTCCACCCGCCGGGCCTCCCGCGCATCGGCGTGGATCCACTGCCGCAGCACGATCAGCAGGTACGGCAGGTCTACCAGCTCCGCGACGGCCCACAGGATCGCGCCGCCCAGCTGCTGGTCGTGCAGCGGTGACGGCCCCCAGGAACGGCGCTGCGCGAGCGCGTACACCGGCGGCCGTACCGACCCCGAGAGCCTGAGGGCGATGCCGGGGATGGCATCGACCAGCAGCTCCACCAGGCCGACGAACAGGACCAGGCCGACGCCGAGACTGGACGCGCCGGCGCGCTCCCGGGCCAGCGGCGCGGCGACCACGCCGCCGACGAACAGCAGCCCGACGTGCAGCAGGTCGGCGCCGGGCCGGCTGCTCGCCGCCAGGTGCAGCAACGGGCTGAAGTAGAGCGCCGCCGTGACCACCGGCACCAGCACCGGGCCGAGCAGCGGGTGCCCGAGCACGTCGAGGGCGGAGCGCGCCGCCGCCGGCAGCCGCAGGCCCAGTGCGTGCAGCGGGTCGGCCGGCCGGGCGAACGCGATCAGCACCGGGCTGACCAGCAGCAGCGTCAGCTGCTGGGCGACCAGCACCGACAGCAGCGACCGCGCGTAGACACCCGGCCAGGCGTTCACCGCGACCAGCGCGCTCAGCACGCCGACGGCCAGCGGGACCAGCCGGCCGCGGGACCAGCCGGGGCAGCGGCGGGCGCCGACCAGGACGCCCAGCACCAGCAGAGCCAGCACCGCCGTGGTCGCGGGGTCCAGCGTCCAGGCCGCGGCGACCGCGTGCTGCCGCGGGTCGAGCGGGACGTCGTAGCCGCGCACGGGACTAGCGCGCCAGCCAGTCGGCGCGGCTCTCGGCCGAGTGCAGCTGCCAGGGGGCGCTGACCACCATGACGCCGGGCTCGAACAGCAGTCGCCCCTTGAGCCGTAGCGCGCTCTGGTTGTGCAGCACGTTCTCCCACCACCGTCCGACCACGTACTCCGGCAGGAAGACCGTGACCAGGTCGCGTGGGCTGCTCCGGTGCAGGTCGCGGATGTACTCCACCACCGGCCGGCTGATCTCGCGGTAGGGGGAGTCCAGGACTCGCAGCGGCACCTCGATGCCCCGCTCGTGCCACTCCCGCTGCAGCCGTGCGGTCGCCTCCTCGTCGACGCTGACGGTGAGCGCCTCGACGGTCGAGGGGCGGATCGACTGGGCGAACGACAGCGCCCGCAGCGTCGGCAGATGGATCTTCGAGACCAGGACGATGGCGTGGTTGCGGGCCGGTTGGACGAGTCGGCCATCGGCCGGCACCTCGAGCTCGCGCGACACGTTGTCGTAGTGCTTGCGGATCCCTCGCATGGTGAGGAAGAGCGCCACCATCGCCAGGATGGCGATCCAGGCGCCGTGCTGCACCTTGGTCACCACCACGATGACCAGGACGACGGCGGTGGCGGCCGCGCCGAGCATGTTGACCAGCTGCGAGCCACGCAGCCGGCGCCGGTCGCGGCTGTTCTCGGTCGTGCCCAGCAGCGTGTTCCAGTGCCTGACCATCCCGAACTGGCTCAGCGTGAACGACGTGAACACGCCGATGATGTACAGCTGGATGAGCCTGTCGATGTTCGCGTCGAACCCGATGATCAGCGCGATCGCGACCACCGCGAGTGCGACGATCCCGTTGCTGAAGACCAACCGGTCGCCACGGGTACGCAGCTGCGCGGGCAGGAAGCGGTTCTGCGCCAGGATCGAGGCGAGCATCGGGAAGCCGTTGAACGCGGTGTTCGCGGCCAGGATCAGGATGCCGGCCGTGGCGACCTGGTAGATCACGAAGGGCGCCGAGCCATGGCCCCACACCGCGGCCGCGAGCTGGCTGATCACCGAGGGGGAGCCGCTCGAGTACGCCCGGGCCTTGGTCGCCAGCGCCAGCACCGTGATCCCCAGGAACATGGAGATCGCCAGCGCACCCATCGCCATCAGGGTGCGGGCCGCGTTCTGACCCTTCGGCTTGCGGAACGACGGGACGCCGTTGCTGATGGCCTCGACGCCCGTCAGCGCGGTGCAGCCGGAGGCGAACGCGCGTAGCGCGAGGTACACCGTCGCGAGCCCGCCCACGGCACTGACCTTCTGCAGGTGCTCGTCGGCGCTCACCGCGTGCGGCAGCCCGTTGCCGAACAGCTCGCGTCCGACCGCGGTGGAGAACAGCGCGAAGGTGCCGACGATGAACAGGTAGGTCGGGATGGCGAAGGTCTTCCCGCTCTCCTTCACACCGCGCAGGTTGACGACGGCGATGAGCACCACGAAGCCGACGGACAGCTCGACCGCGTACTTCGACAGCGAGGTGGCGGCGGAGGTGATCGCGACGACGCCGGCGACCACCGAGACCGCCACGGTCATCACGTAGTCGACCAGCAGCGCCGCGGCGGCCGTCAGCGCCGCGCCCTGGCCCAGGTTCTCCAGGCTCACGATGAACGCGCCGCCGCCGTTGGGGTAGGCATAGCAGGTCTGCCGGTACGAGGCGATCACCACGAGCAGCAGCAGCGCTACCGCCGCGGCGATGGGCTTGGACAGCGACAGGTACGCGGCGCCGCCGAACCCGGAGACCAGCAGGATCTCCTCGGTGGCGTAGGCGACCGAGGAGATCGGGTCCGAACAGAAGATCGGCATCGCGAGCCACTTCGGCAGCAGCGTCTCGCCGAGCTGCCCGCTGCGCAGCGGACGTCCGACCAGCACCTGCTTCAGCGCTCCAGCCGGCGTGGTCATCTGTCCCTTTCGACGCGCCGCGACCTACGCCGAGGCTAGTGAGCGGGCCTGCGATCAGCCCGACGGGCCTTCAGCGCGCCGTCACGACGGTGGCGCGCAGGTGGTCGTAGCCGCGGACGCTCGTCGGGCGCAGGTGCTTGAGCCGCAGGCCCTCATCGCCCTCGAGCGCCTCGGCCAGCCGGCGGTCCACCAGCACGCTGCCGGGCCGGGCGAGGCCGGTCAGCCGCGCGGCGACGTTGACCGTCGGGCCGTAGTGGTCGCCGGTGCGCGCCAGGGTGGGGCCGTAGGCGACACCCGTGCGGACCTCGTCGTCGGCCAGCGCGAGGGCGATGTGCGCCGCCACGACCGGGTCGTCCGCGACCCACATCACCTCGTCGCCGAGCGTCTTGACGATGCGGCCGCCGCCGTCGACGACGACGGCCTGGACCCGCTGCTCGAATCCGTCGAGCAGGGCCGCGAGGCCGGCCGCGGACAGCTCGCGGCTGCGGGCGGTGTACGAGACCAGGTCGGTGAAGCCCACGGCGAGCGAACTGCCGCCCGCTTCCGGTCTGGCGGCGAGTCGTTCGGTGGCCGCGAGCAGGTGTCTGCGCCAGATGTGGTCCTGCAGCGCGAGCATGGTGTCGAGGAGCTCGGTCGGCGCCGAGATCGCGCCCCGGGCCACGGCCTCCGCGGCGAGCGTGACCTGCGCCTCGGCGAGAGCGGCCATCGTCCGTCCCAGGACTCGTGCCTGCGCCAGTCGCAGCGACGGTCCGACGATGTCGGCGTCCATCAGCTCGCGGGCCCGGCGCAGCGCGTCCACGTCGCCGTCGGTGAAGGCGGCCTCGTCTCCCAGGTGCGGGAAGCCGAGCGCCTGCCAGAGCGAGTCGGCCTCAGCGCGGGCCATCCCCGCCTGCGCGGCGACGTCGTCGCCGCGCAGGTGCCGCGGCCCTCCGAGGATCGCAACGGCGACGTCGTCCCCTGTCGACGCCTCGGTCATGTCTGCGCAGGCTAGCGGTGGGCAAGGATCCGACCCGTGACCGAGAGCCCGTGGGGCGCCGTGCTGCTGGTGTCCTTCGGCGGCCCCGAGGGACCCGCCGACGTGCTGCCGTTCCTGCGCAACGTCACGGCCGGCCGCGGCATCCCGGACGAGCGGCTGGCCGAGGTGGCCGGGCACTACCACCGTTTCGGCGGCGTCTCGCCGATCAACGCCCAGAACCGGGCGCTGCTGGCGCGCCTGCGCGAGGCACTGCCGGTGCCGGTCTACTGGGGCAACCGCAACTGGGACCCGTACCTGGCAGCGGCTCTTGCGCAGATGCGGAGCGACGGCATCGGGCGCGCGCTGGCATACGTGACCAGCGCGTACTCGTCCTACTCGGGCTGCCGTCAGTACCGCGAGGACATCGCCGGCGCGCAGCGCGCGGTCGGCCCCGGCGCGCCCCGCATCGACAAGCTGCGGGTGTTCTACAACCACCCCGCGTTCGTCGCCTGCTTCGTGACGGCGACCCGCGCCGCGCTCGCCCGGCTCGGCGTCGCCGGCCCGGTGCGGTTGGTGTTCACCGCCCACTCGGTGCCGCTGAGCATGGCCCGGACGAGCGCGTACGAGATGCAGCTCCGCCAGACCGCGCGCCTGATTGCCGCCGCCGTCGGCCTGGACTGGGAGCTGGCCTGGCAGTCGAGGTCCGGGCCACCGGCGGTGCCGTGGCTCGAACCGGACGTCGGGGAGGTCCTGCAGCGGCTCGCCGCCGAAGGAGCAGCGGGCGCGGTCGTGGTGCCCATCGGCTTCGTCAGCGACCACCTGGAGGTGCGGTACGACCTCGACGCCGAGGCCGTCCCCGCGGCGCGGGCCGCCGGCCTGCGCGTCGAGCGGGCGGCGACGCCCGGCGACGACCCGCGGATCGTGGCGATGGTGGCCGACCTGGTGGCGGAACGGATGGGCGGGGCGCCGCGTGCGGTGGTGGGCGACCTGCCGGTCTCGCCCGACGCGTGCCCGCTGGACTGCTGCCCCGCGCCCGGCCGTCGGCCCTAGAGCTCGTCGAGGGGGGCGTTGACTGCGGCCACCCGGGCCCGGCGTACGGCCGTGGCGAACGTGCGCAGGGCTGCCCGACGCTCCCGGGCCGAACCCAGGTCGACCGCCGCGCCGTCGTCCTGACCGGCGACCTCCAGGACCACCGCCAGCCGCTCGGCCTGGGCCAGCAGGTGCGCGGCGGCGGCCGGGTGCGAGCGGGGCAGGCGCACCAGCGGGCGACCCGCGCGGAGCTCCGCGAGACGCGCGGCCGCCTGGGGCGAGAGCGAGGGCACGTCGAGACGGGCCAGCGTCTGGGCCGCCTCCCGAAGCGCGTCGGTGAGGTCGTGCTCGACCTGTCGGAGCGTCCCGGGCGCCTCGGGCGAGGTGGCGGGAGCGGGCAGCAGCCGCCACCGCACGACCGTCGCCCAGCCGTCGAGCCGGCTGCCGTGCGCGCTGACCGCAGGCACCAGGCCGTAGGCGGGTACGCCGACCTCGGGGCCCTGGACCAGCACGCCTTCGCCGGCCGCCAGCGCGGCGTCCGTGAGCGCCCCGGGCCCGGGCAGGCCGCGCGGGTCGCCCGGCACCGGCAGCACGAGCCGCAGGCCGGCCGCGCCCCGCGCGCGCAGGTCGGCGAGCAGCCCGGGCAGGTCGCCCAGGCCATCGATGAGATGGGGCTCGTCCCTGCCCTCCACGGCAGCGGACACGTCCTGGACGGCGGCCCGGTCGGCCAGGTGGGCGGTGCACCAGGCCGCGAGCGCCGCACTGCGCCGGCCGGTGCCCGCGACGGGCAACCCGGTGAGCGGGAGCCGTGCGGGTGAGGTCACCCGGAGGAGACTACGGGCGGGTCGGCGAGGATGCCCCCCGTGCACCTGGGTCTGTGGGGCTATCTCGCCGTGCTCGCGGCGGGGCTGGTGGCTGGCACCGTCAACGCCGTGGTCGGCTCCGGTTCACTGGTCACCTTTCCGACCCTGCTGGCGCTCGGCCTGCCGCCGCTGGCAGCGAACGTGAGCAACACCGTCGGCCTGGTCCCCGGTTCGGTCGCGGGCGCGGTGGGCTACCGCCACGAGCTTGCGGCCAGCCGGCAGCACGTGGCCGGGCTGGCCATCTGGTCGCTCGCCGGTGGTCTCACGGGCGGCGGCCTGTTACTGGTGCTGCCGTCGCGGGTGTTCGACAAGGTCGTCCCGATCCTGGTCCTGGCCGCGGTCGGCCTGATGGCCGCTCAGCCGACGCTCTCGGCCGGGCTGGCCCGGCGCGGTCGGGCGCCGGAGACCGCCGGCATCGGGTTGCGGGTCGGGGTGCTGCTGACCGGGGTGTACGGCGGGTACTTCGGGGCTGCCCAGGGAGTGATCCTGTTGGGACTGCTGGGCCTGCTGCTCCCGGTGTCGCTCCAGCAGGCGAACGGCGTGAAGAACGTGCTCGCCGCCCTGGTGAACGCCGCCTCCGGCCTGCTGTTCGCCTGCACCGGCCACGTCCACTGGCTTGTCGCGCTGGCCGTCGCCGGCGGGAGCACGGTGGGCGGCGTACTGGGTGCTCGGTACGGGCGGCGCCTGCCGTCGACGGTGCTGCGGCGCGTCGTCGTCGCGGTCGGGACCGTGGTCGGGATCGTGCTGCTCGTACAGCACCGTGGCTGATCCGGCGCTCACCCTCGTGCGTCGTCAAGTCGCCCGACGGCCCGACCGATCCCGCTGACGTGACCGACGACCTGCTGCTTTTCGACGCCCTTGACGAGGGTCCGGTCACCGAGGTCATCCGGCCGGCAGCGGTCATGCCCGAGGCCGCGGCCCGCGCGGTGCTGGCCGAGCTGGCGTTGCGCGACGTCCGCGCCGGCGGATGTTGGCACACCACGCCCATCCTCTGGCGCCGATATGACCGGTCGTGGGCGTCGGGCGAGGAGCCGGGCGACGCCCGGCTGATGGGCAGTCTGCAGGTGGCGTACGGGACGCCGACCAAGTACGAGATCACCGTCTACCGGTGCACGATCACGCAGGACGGACAGGACGCAGGGTGGCACGTCCAGGGGCTCACCAATGAGGCGCTCGGCTTCGGCGGTCTCGACCTCGCGACCTGCCCGCGCGCCAAGCTCGCGCCGCCGCCGCCCGCGTTCCGGATGCGCTGAGGACGGTCTGCGGTCCGGGTCAGAGCACCAGCGCCTCCGGGTCCGGCAGCTGGGCGAGCAGCCCGTTCTGCTCCGGGGTCAGCCGGCGTCCCAGCCGTCCCGCGAGCAGGCCCA
This sequence comes from uncultured bacterium, assembly GCA_964245825.1. GTDB lineage: Bacteria > Actinomycetota > Actinomycetes > Mycobacteriales > CAJCIY01 > CAJCIY01. The sequence goes on from CAXTNT010000008.1 coordinate 100,228, forward strand.
GCGCAAGGCAGCCCAGCAGCAGGAGGCCGAGCCACCCGGCGGCCGCGTGGATGTCGATCAGGCCGGTCGCGATCGGAGGCGCCACCGTGAAGGCCAGCGAGTAGGCCAGCGAGGTCAGCGCGAAGAACCGGCCGCGGAGGTGCTCCGGTGCGACGGCATTGGTCATCGGCCCCACGGTGGGGGCCATGAACGTCTCGCCGAGCCCGAACAGACCTCCGAACGCCAGGACGATCACCCAGCGCAGCGGGGTCGACCCGACCAGGGCGGCCAGCCCGAGCAGCAGCCAGGACGACGCCCACAGTCCGGCCACCGCCCGCAGCGCGAGGGTCCGCCGCCAGCGCTCGATCCTGCGCAGCACCAGCAGCTGACCGGCGACGATGACCACCGTGTTGGCCACGAGCGCCGCCGCGACGGCGCGTGGCGGCAGACCTAGGACCACCGTCGCGTACGCGGGCAGGCCGGAGTCGATCTGGGTGTATCCGACCAGAGCCAGCAGCAGCGACAGGGCGAACAGGCGCAGGAACAGCGGGTGTCCGAGGACCTCCCGGTACGAGCCGCCGCGGGCGCCCGCGAGGACCGCCGGGCCGCGCACCCGCACCGCCGTCACCGCCCCGGCGTACACGAGGAAGGACACGGCGTCGCCGAGGTAGACGGCCTGGAAAGTGCCGGGACGGTGCGCCGAGACCAACGCGCCGGCGACGAGGCCACCGACGCCGATCCCGGCGTTGAGCAGGACGAAGTTCACGGCGAACAGGCGTTGCAGCGCGGGCCCGTCGGCCAGCCGCGCGAAGAGCCCGCTCTGACTCGGGAAGAAGGTGGCGTTGCCGATGCCGAGCAGCACCAGACCGGCGCCGCCTGCGCCGCGGTGTGTACGCCGGCCAGCAGGACGTTCGCCGCGGCGCTCGCCAGCACGCCGCCCACGAGCACGCGCTGAGCCCCGGCGCGGTCGGCGGCCAGCCCGCCCAGCGGCCCGGCGAGGAAGCCGACCAGGCCGGGCAGCGCGAGCAGCAGGCCGGTGGTGCCGAGCGGGACGCCGCGAACCTGGTGGAGGTAGATCAGCAGGAACGGCAGGACCAGGCCGGTGCCCAGGGCGTTGACCGCGCTCCCGGCGAGCACGATCCGGGCCGCGACGGGCAGCGGGCGCCGCACGTCGTCCACGGCGCCAGCATGCCTGGCGGACCGGGCCAGCGCAGCTGTGTTTGGCTCGATCGGCACGCGACACGCCGACGCCGTTGCGTGACCGTCCGTGTACGGAAAGCGACGATGCGGACATGGACGAGACGAGCTGGCTGCGGCAGTGCGCATTGTGCGGGACGCTCGATGCCGACGAGGCCTGGCCCGCGCCCACCGAGGCCGGCGCCGCCTGGCGCTGCTCCCGGTGCGAGGCGGTGCGGTTCCTGTGGCAGCCGGTGGCACCGGCCCAGCCGGCCGCGGCGACCGGCTGACCCCGTCCCGACTGGGGTCGGTCCGCGGACGGTCAGGTCAGCAGTCGAACCACGACCACGGACTCCCCGTCCAGCTCGACCACGCCCGACGCGTAGGTGAAGCCCGGCGCGCTGGCTGCCAGCGCCTCGATGGGCGTCCCGTCGACCGGGACCGCCCAGCGCGCGGTGCCCAGGTTGCAGACCACCGCGACGCCGCCCCGGCGCAACACGAACCACCGTGCGTCCTCGTCGAAGTCGGCCGAGGTCGCCTCGCGTGGTCCGTGCAGCTCCGGCGTCGTCCGGCGCAGCGCGAGCAGGGTGCGGTACCAGCCCAGCATCGCCGCGTGTGCGCCCTCGTCGTCGGGCTCCGACCAGTCGAGCCGGGACCGCTCGAACGTCGCGACGTCGCAGGGGTCGGGGACGTCCCCCGGCGCCCAGCCGTGGTCTGCGAACTCCCGCTGCCGCCCCTCGCGCGTGGCCTCCGCGAGCTCGGGCGAGTCGGGGTCGGCGAAGAACTGCCACGGCGTGGACGCGGCCCACTCCTCACCCATGAACAGCATCGGGGTGTACGGAGAGGTGAGCAGCAGGGCCGCCCCCACCCGCAGGAGCCCGCCGGAGAGCGTGGCCGGCAATCGGTCACCCTGCGCGCGGTTGCCGACCTGGTCGTGGTCCTGCAGGAAGACCACGAACCGCTCACCCGGCGTGTCGCCCACCGGCCGGCCGTGGCTGCGGCCGCGGAAGCTGGACCAGCCGCCGTCGTGGACGAAGGCCTGTGTCATCGCCTTGGCGAGTGTGGCCAGCGCGCCGAAGTCGGCGTAGTAGCCCTGCCGCTCGCCGGTCAGGGTGGCGTGCAGCGCGTGGTGGACGTCGTCGGTCCACTGCGCGTCCATGCCCTGGCCGTGCGCCTCGCGAGCGCGGATGATCTTGGGGTCGTTCAGGTCGGACTCGGCGATCAGCCACAGCGGGCGGCCCAGCGACTGCGCGAGCGCGTCGGTCTCGGTGGCCAGCTCCTCGAGGATCGGCACGGCCCGCTCGTCGCGCAGGGCGTGCACCGCGTCGAGTCGCAGCCCGTCGAGGTGGTAGTCGGTGAACCACTGCCGGGCGTTGTCGAGGATGAACCGCCGCACGCCATCGGACCCCGGGCCGTCGAGGTTGACCGCCTGCCCCCACGGGCTCGAGCCCGAGCCCAGGTACGGGCCGAACTCGGGCAGGTAGTTGCCACTCGGCCCCAGGTGGTTGTAGACGACGTCGAGCACCACCGCCAGCCCATGGGCGTGCGCCGCGTCGACCAGCCGCTTCAGCCCGGCCGGGCCGCCGTAGTCCGCGGAGACCGCGTACAGGCCGACGCCGTCGTAGCCCCAGGTCCGGTGACCCGCGGTGGCGGCGACCGGCAGCAGCTCGATCGCGTCCACACCGAGTGAGACGAGATACGGCAGCCTCGCCGCGACCCCGTCGAACGTCCCCTCGGGCGTGAACGTGCCGACGTGCAGCTCGTAGAGCACCGACCCCGCGAGCGGGCGGCCGCGCCAGCCCTCGTCGGTCCAGGTGAAGTCGCGATGGTCGACGGTGCGCGACCGGGCGTGGACGCCGGCCGGCTGCCACTCCGAGCGTGGGTCCGGCCGCTCCGGGCCGCCGTCGAGCCGGTAGGCGTAGTCGGTGCCGCCCTCGACCGCGGGCACGTCCGCGACGTGCCAGCCCCCGTCGGCCGGCCGCAGCTCGACCTCGCGGTCGCCGTCCTCGTCGCCCAGCACGAGCGCCACGGACTCGGCAGCGGGCGCCCACACGCGGAAGGAGGTCACGGCGCGGTCCCTGCCCGCCGCCCCGGCCGCGAACCCTGGCCCGGCGACGGGCATACTCCGCGGACACCGCGGCCCGCCCGGGGCCGAATCGAGGAGGGGGTAGACATGTCGTTCACGGACGCCATCCGCTCGGTCCTGCAGCAGAACTATGCCAACTTCCACGGACGTGCCCGGCGGTCCGAGTACTGGTACTGGTTCCTGGCGCTCGTCATCGTCGAGGTCGTGATCCGGATCATCGGTCTCGTCAGCGGCGGCCTCTACGACGTGCTCGCCGTCCTCCTCTTCCTGGGGCTCATCGTGCCGAACCTCGCGGTCGGCTCACGGCGCCTGCACGACACCGGCCGGACGGGGTGGTGGCAGCTCATCGGGATCATCCCCCTGATCGGCTGGATCGTGCTGGTGGTCTTCTTCGTCACCGACAGCCAGCCGGCGTCCAACCAGTACGGCGACTCGCCCAAGGCGGCCTTCCAGCCCGGGACCGCCTGACCGGGACGCCTGCCGGACGCCGCGGGGGTGACCTGGGCCCGTCCTACGGTGGGCGGGTGACCGAGCCCAGCCTGTTCGACGAGGGCGCCCGGGCGGCCGAGGCGTCGGTGGCCCCGCTCGCCGCCCGGATGCGGCCCCGCACCCTGGACGAGGTCGTCGGCCAGCGCCACCTGCTGGGCGAGGGCTCGCCGCTGCGGCGGCTGGTCGAGGGCGGCCCGGCACAGGGCAGCGCCAGCGTGCTGCTGTGGGGGCCGCCCGGCACCGGCAAGACGACGCTCGCCACCCTCGTCGCCGCGGCGACCGGCAGGCGGTTCCGCGAGCTGTCCGCGGTGAGCGCCGGGGTCAAGGACGTCCGGGCCGTGATCGAGGACGCCCGGCAGGCGCTCGCGATGACCGGTGCGGCGACGGTGCTGTTCGTCGACGAGGTGCACCGGTTCTCCAAGAGCCAGCAGGACATCCTCCTGCCGGCGGTCGAGAACCGCTGGGTCACGCTCGTGGCGGCCACCACCGAGAACCCGTCCTTCAGCGTGGTGTCGCCACTGCTGTCGCGGTCGCTGCTGCTGACCCTCGAGCCGCTGACCGACGACGACGTAGGCGGGCTGGTCGACCGCGCACTGACCGACGAGCGTGGCCTCGGCGGCGCGTACACCCTGGACGCGGACGCCCGGGCGCACCTGTTGCGGATGGCGGGCGGCGACGCGCGCCGGGCGCTCACCGCGCTGGAGGCGGGGGCCGGTGCGGCCCGCGACGGCCGGATCGACCTGCCGACGCTGGAGCAGGCCGTGGACACCGCTGCGGTGCGCTACGACCGGCAGGGCGACCAGCACTACGACGTGGTCAGCGCCTTCATCAAGTCCGTACGCGGCTCCGACGTCGACGCCGCGCTGCACTACCTGGCCCGGATGCTGGCGGCCGGCGAGGATCCGCGGTTCGTGGTCCGCCGGCTGATGATCCTCGCCAGCGAGGACGTCGGCCTCGCCGACCCGACCGCGCTCGGGGTGGCGGTGGCGGCGGCGCAGACGCTGGAGCTGGTGGGGCTGCCCGAGGCGCGGCTGGCGCTCGCCCAGGCGACCATGCACCTCGCGCTCGCGCCCAAGAGCAACGCCGTCATCACCGCCCTCGGCGCAGCCGACGCCGACGTCCGGGCCGGGCTGGCCGGCGCGGTGCCGGCGCACCTGCGGGACGCGCACTACCCCGGCGCGCAGCGACTCGGCCACGGCAGCCGCTACCGCTACGCGCACGACTTCCCGGGGCACGTGGTGACCCAGCAGTACCCGCCGACGGAGCTGGTCGGGCGCGACTACTACACGCCGAGCGACCGCGGCGCCGAGGCCGCGATGGTCGACCGGGTGGCGCGCCTGCGCGCGCTGTTGCGCGCCGGCGCGCCCGCGGCGGGGCACCCGCAGCCCGAGCGCGGCCAGTAGGCTCCGCCGGACCCGTATCCCACCCGCGTCCCGCAGCAGCCGGAGGACCCGCAATGAGCGCAGGCGACATCGCCGGTCTGGTCGTGGCGAGCGCTGGGGCGATCTTCCTGCTCAGCCTGATCGTGCCCGTGTTGCGGCTGGCCCGGATTCTCTCGGCGGTGGAGAACGAGGTCGTCCGCGGCAAGTTGGTGCCGATCCTCGGCGAAGCGCAGACGTCGGTGGCGCACGTCAACGTCAACCTCGAGAACGCCGAGGCACTGACGACCAACGCGCGCGACATCACCACCAACGCCAAGGCACTGTCGGGTGTCTTCGCCGCCACTCTCGGCAGCCCGCTGGTCAAGGTCGCCGCGTTCTCCTACGGCGTCCGCCGGGCGGCCTCCAAGCGGGACCGGGCCGACCTGGAGCGGGAGATCAAGACGGCCCGCCGGGCCCGGCGCAAGGCGGCGAAGTGAGGCGGCTGTTCTGGCTCGCCCTCGGCGCCAGCGCCGGCGTCCTGCTGTCCCGTTCGCTGCGCAACCAGGCCGAGCAGCTCAAGGCCAACCTCACCCCCGGGACACTGCTGGCCGGCGTGGCCGATTCGGTCACCGGGTTCCTGGACGAGCTCCGCGACGGCATGCGGGAGCGCGAGGACCAGCTGCGCACCGAGCTGGGCCTGGACGAGCAGCCCTGAGCCGGACATCGCGCTCGACCCGCCTGGGAGACTGAGGCCGTGCGCACCGACGACATCCGGCAGCGGTTCCTCGACCACTTCGAGCGGAACGGCCACACAGTGGTCCCCTCGGCCAGTCTGATCGCCGACGACCCGACGCTGCTGCTCGTCCCGGCCGGCATGGTGCCGTTCAAGCCGTACTTCCTCGGTGAGCAGACCCCACCCGCCCGGCGGCTGACCAGCGTGCAGAAGTGCGTCCGCACGATCGACATCGACGAGGTCGGCAGGACCACCCGGCACGGCTCGTTCTTCCAGATGAACGGCAACTTCTCCTTCGGCGACTACTTCAAGGCGGGGGCCGCCGCGTACGCCTGGGAGCTGGTCACCCGATCCCAGGCCGACGGCGGGTACGGGCTCGCGGAGCGCGACCTGTGGGTCACCGTCTTCACCGACGACGACGAGGCCGAGCAGATCTGGCGCACCGAGGTCGGTGTCGACCCCGCGCGCATCCAGCGCCGCGGCATGGCCGACAACTACTGGTCGATGGGCGTGCCCGGCCCCTGCGGCCCGTGCTCGGAGATCTTCGTCGACCGCGGCGCGGCGTACGGGGCGGAAGGCGGTCCCGAGGTCGACGAGGACCGCTACATGGAGATCTGGAACCTGGTCTTCATGCAGTACGAGCGGGGGCCCGGCAGCGGCAAGGACGACTTCGAGATCCTCGGCGACCTGCCGCAGCGCAACATCGACACCGGGATGGGCCTGGAACGGGTCGCGTACCTGCTGCAGGGGGTGGACAACCTCTACGAGATCGACCAGGTGCGCCCGATCCTCGACGCGGCCGCGGCGATGACCGGCACCACCTACGGGGCGGAGCAGGGCCCCGACGTGCGGCTGCGGGTGATCGCCGATCACGTCCGGTCCGCACTGATGATCATCGGCGACGGTGTGACGCCCTCGAACGAGGGCCGTGGCTACGTGCTGCGTCGGCTGCTGCGCCGCGCCGTGCGCGCGCTGAGGCTGCTCGGGCTGGGCGAGCCCGGCCTGCCGGTGCTGCTGCCGGTGGCGCGGGACTGCATGGGCGGCTCCTACCCGGAGCTGGTCACCGGCTTCGACCGCATCAGCGCCTCCGCGTATGCCGAGGAGGAGGCGTTCCTGTCCACCCTGCGCGCCGGCACCACCATCCTCGACACCCAGGTCGCCGAGATCCGGCGCGCCGGCGGCACGCAGCTGGCGGGCGACCGCGCGTTCGCGCTGCACGACACGTACGGGTTCCCGATCGACCTCACGCTGGAGATGGCGGCCGAGCAGGGCCTCACCGTGGACGAGGCGGGGTTCCGGGCACTGATGGCCCAGCAGCGTGACCGCGCGAAGGCGGACAGCGCGGCCAAGAAGTCGGGGCACGCCGACGTCAGCCTCTGGCGCGAGATCCTCGGCGCCGCGGGCCCGTCGGTCTTCACCGGGTACGAGGAGCTGCGCACCGATGGCACCGTCGTCGGCCTGGTCGCCGGCGGTGCGCCCCTCGGCGAGGCGGTCGCCGGCGACGAGGTGCAGGTCGTCCTCGACCGCACCCCGTTCTACGCCGAGTCCGGCGGCCAGTCGCCGGACGCCGGCGAGATCGTCGGCGGCGACGGCACCCGGCTCGAGGTGCTGGACGTGCAGCGGGCGCTCAAGGGCCTGGTCGTGCACACCGTCCGCGTCGCCGAGGGTGCCGTGCACGTCGGGCAGCGACTGGTCGGGCAGGTCGACCCCGACTGGCGGACCGGCGCGCGGCAGGCGCACTCGGCAACCCACGTGATCCACGCCGCGCTGCGCGAGGTGCTCGGTCCGAGCGCCCTGCAGACCGGCTCGTACAACACCCCCGGGCGGCTCCGGCTGGACTTCGGCTGGACGGGGGCGGTGACGGCCGCGGCGCTGCGCGACGTGGAGGACGTGGCGGCCCGGGCCCTGCGCGCGGACCTGCCGGTCACCGCGCAGCAGATGACGTTGCCCGAGGCGCGCGCGTGGGGGGCGCTGGCGCTGTTCGGGGAGAAGTACGACGAGACCGTCCGGGTGGTGGAGATCGGCGGGCCGTGGTCGCGCGAGCTCTGCGGCGGTACGCACGTGCAGCGCTCCGCGCAGATCGGCGCGGTCCTGGTCACCGGCGAGTCGAGCGTGGGCTCGGGCGTACGCCGGATCGAGGCGCTGGTGGGGCTGGAGGCGATGCGCCGCTCCGCCCGCGACAAGGCGCTGCTGGCGGCGCTGGCGGACACCCTGTCCGTCCCGGTCGAGCAGACGCTGGACCGGGTCACCGCCCTCGCGGCGCGGGTACGCCAGCTCGAGCGGGAGCTGGCGCAGGCCCGGTCGGCCTCCGTGCTGGCCAGCGCGCAGCAGCTCGCGGACGCTGCCCGCGACGTCGGCGGCACCCGGGTCGTCGCCGCGCAGGCGCCCGACGGCGTGAGCGGCGACGACCTGCGCGCGCTCGCGCTCGACGTCCGCGCCCGGCTGGGGGAGGCCGCGCCCGCGGTGGTTGTGCTCGGCGCGGCTGCCGGCGGCCGGGTGGCGCTCGTCGCGGCGACCAACGACGCCGCGCGCGCCGCGGGCCGTCGCGCCGGGGCCGTGATCCGCGTGCTCGCGCCGCTCGTCGGCGGTGGCGGTGGGGGTCGGGACGACGTGGCGCAGGGCGGCGGCGCGGACGCGTCCGGGCTGCCCGCGGCGCTCGCCCGGGTGACGGACCTGCTGGCGTGACCGACCCCGCCGGGGTGGTCGTGGCCCTCGACGTCGGTACGGTGCGGGTGGGCGTCGCGGCGAGCGACCCGTACCAGCTGCTGGCCTCCCCGGTCGTCACGCTCGCCGCCGCCGACCTCGCCGGCGCGGCCGGGGTCGTCCGGGACAGGGAGGCGGTGCGCGTGGTGGTGGGCCTGCCCCGTACGCTCGCCGGTCGTGACGGACCGTCGGTGGCGATGGCTCGGGCCTATGCGGAGCGGTTGGCACCGCTCGTCGCGCCGGTGCCCGTGGACCTCGTCGACGAGCGGTTGACGACCGTGCTCGCCGAGCGGGCTCTCGCCGGCGCGGGTGTCCGCGGCCGGGCCCGCCGCGCGGTGGTGGACCAGGCCGCCGCCGTCGCGCTGCTGCAGGGCGTGCTCGACGGTCGCCGCCGATGAGTCCGCAGCACCGGGCGGCGCCGCCTCCGGCGTCGGGGCTCAACCGCCGCGGTCGGGCGTTGATCCTGTTGCTGGTCGCCCTCGTGGTGGTCGGCATCCTCGCGGCGGGCGGGGTCTTCGCGGCCTCCCTGCTACGCCACAGCAGCGGGAGCAAGGACTTCGCCGGCACCGGCACCGGGCGGGTGGTGGTGCACGTGGCCGCCGGCGACACCGCCACCGCGATCGGCCACACCCTGGTGGCCGACGGCGTCGTCGCCAGCGTCGGAGCGTTCGCGAATGCCGCGGAGAACGACAGCAGGTCGGCGAACATCGCGCCCGGCTACTACGCCCTGCGCACCCACATGAGTGCGCAGGCTGCGCTGACCCTGCTGCTGAGCCCCTCGTCGGTGGTCGCGGCCCGCTTCACCGTCCCCGAGGGGACCTCGATCAAGAACGTGCCGGGGATCATCGCGGCGCACACGTCCGTGACCGCCGCGCAGCTGCTGGTCGCGATCGCGGCGCCCGCCACCCTGGGCCTGCCGTCCTACGCCGACGGCCATGTCGAGGGGTTCCTGTTCCCGGCCACGTACGACGTGCCGCCGGGGAGCACCGCCACCCAGGTGCTGACCCTGATGACCAGGCGGTTCGCCCAGGCCGCGAGCGACACCGCTCTGGTGGCGGGCGCGAAGGCGCTGGGGCTGACCCCGCTCCAGGTCGTGACCATCGCCTCGATCATCCAGCGCGAGTCGGCGTCGGCGGCCGACGGGCCGCGGGTGGCCCGGGTCTTCTACAACCGGCTCGCGGCCGGGATGCCGCTCGGCAGCGAGTTCACCGTCAGCTACACCGGCAACGACGCGAGTAGCCCCTACAACACCTACACCCACCCGGGCATCCCGCCCGGCCCGTACGACTCGCCGGGCCAGACGGCGCTGCTGTCGGCGCTGCACCCGGCCGCCGGCACCTACCGGTTCTTCGTGACGCTGCCGAAGGAGGGCACCGAGTTCGTCGACACCGACGCGCAGTTCGAGGCGCTGTCCGCGAAGTGCCGTGCCGAAGGCGGTTGCAAGGGCTGATGCACGCCGCGCTCCTGGGCGATCCGGCCGCGCATTCGCGCTCCCCGCTGCTGCACACGGCGGCCTACGACGCGCTGGGCCTCGACGGCTGGCGCTACCACTCGATCCGCTGCAGCGCAGCCGCTCTGGGGCCGCTGCTCGACCGCGTACGAGCATCCGGGCGGTGGGCCGGCCTGTCACTGACCATGCCGCTGAAGGAGGTGGCGGGCGGACTGCTGGACGAGGTCCGCACCGACCTCGGGGCGGTCAACACCGTCGTGGTCTCGCGCGACCGGCTCGTCGGCCACAACACCGATGTCGACGGCGTCCGCGCCGGCCTGGCCGAGCTCGGGTACGCCGGGGGGCCGGCCGCCGTCCTCGGCGCGGGCGGCACGGCGCGTGCGGCGCTGGCCGCGTTGGCCGGGCTCGGGGCCACCGAGGTCGTGCTGCACGCCCGGACACCGGCCCGCGCCGCCGCGACCGCCGCGATCGGCCGCAGCCTGGGGCTCGTGGTCACGGTGGCTCCGCTCGACGGGGTGGCGGCGGGGGCGACGGTGGTCGCGACTCTGCCAGCCACCGCGCCGGCCGCTCCGCCGACCGGGCCGCTGCTCGATGTGGTGTACGCGCCCTGGCCCACCCCGCGGGCCCGGGCTGCGCTCGCCGCGGGCCTCCCGGTTGTCGGTGGGCAGACGGTCCTGCTGGCTCAGGCCGCGGCACAGGTGGCGCTGATGACCGGTCTGCCAGCCCCCCTGGCGGCGATGCGAGCGGCGCTGGCCTGACCCGGCGCCGTCAAGGACGGCCGCCCGGGAGCCGACATGTTCGGGGAAGGGGTGGGGTCCGAGCAGAGGAGCGACGTGAAGCAGCTGGGCGACATCCTGGTCGAGGACGGCCTGCTCACGCCAGACCAGCTGTTCCAGGCCTCGCAGGAGCAGAAGCGGGTCGGCCGTGCGCTGGGCCGCGTGCTCGTGGACCTGAAGATGGTCTCCGAGGGGCAGCTGGTGGCCGCCTTGGCGGCGCAGATCGGCATGCCCTTCGTGGACCTGGCCGACTACCCCGTCGATGGGGCGGCGGTCGCTGCCTTTCCCGACCAGGTGGCCCGTCGCTACACCGCCATCGGCATCGGCTGGGAGGACGGCAAGATCATCGTGGCGATGGCCGACCCGGCCAACGTCATCGCGCTGGACGACATCCGCAGCCTCACCGGCTGCGACGTCAAGCCGGTGGTCGGGACCCGCGCCGACATCCTGGCGGCGATCAACCGGTTCCACCGCGTCGACTCCGACCTGGACGACCTGACCACGACCCTGGACGCCTCGGCCCCGGATGACAACGAGCTCGCGCAGGTCCGGGAGGCGGTCGACGACGCCCCGATCGTCAAGTTCGTGAACCTGCTCATCACCCAGGCCGTGCAGGACCGTGCCTCGGACATCCACATCGAGCCGGCCGAGCGGGAGCTGCGGGTCCGCTACCGCATCGACGGCGTCCTGCACGAGGTGATGCACTCGCCCAAGACGATCCAGTCCGGCGTCGTCAGCCGACTGAAGATCATGGCCGACATGAACATCGCCGAGCGCCGGCTGCCGCAGGACGGCCGGCTGTCGGTGAGCATCAACGGCAGGAAGATCGACCTGCGGGTCGCCTCGCTCCCCACGGTGTGGGGCGAGAAGATCGTCATGCGGATCTTGGACAACTCGACGGCGATGCTGAACCTCTCGGACCTGGGTTTCCTGCCCTCGTCCTACGAGCGCTATGCCCGGAGCTTCAGCAAGCCGTACGGGATGATCCTGGTGACCGGTCCGACCGGCTCGGGCAAGTCCACGACGCTGTACGCGACCCTCAACATCGTCTCGACGCCCGACCGGAACGTGATCACCGTCGAGGACCCGGTGGAGTACCGGCTGGCCGGCATCAACCAGGTGCAGACCAACGCCAAGGCGGGGCTGACGTTCGCCAGCGCCCTGCGTTCCATCCTGCGCTCGGACCCGGACGTCGTGCTGATCGGTGAGGTGCGCGACCACGAGACCGCGCAGATCGCGATCGAGGCGTCGCTGACCGGTCACCTCGTGCTGACCACCCTGCACACCAACGACGCGCCGGCCGCGGTCTCCCGGCTGATCGAGATGGGTATCGAGCCGTTCCTGGTCGGCTCCTCGCTCGACTGCGTCCTGGCCCAGCGGCTCGCCCGCAGGCTCTGCCCCAAGTGTCGTGAGGCGTACGTCCCGACCCGCGACGAACTGGTGTCCAGCAGGTACGGGCTGTGGGAGGACGGGATGGACCTGCCTACGCTCTTCCGCGGCGTCGGCTGCCAGAACTGCTCCAAGACCGGCTACAAGGGTCGGCTCGCACTGCACGAGGTCATGATCGTCAGCGAGCAGATCGAGCGGCTTGCGGTCCAACGCGCGCCCACGGAGACCATCACCCGTACCGCGCGCGAGGAGGGCATGACCACCCTGCGGGAGGACGGCATGGCCAAGGTGGCCCGTGGAGACACCACCCTGGAGGAGATCCTCCGCATCGTGGTCTGAGTGCGCCCGGCTCAGGCGGGCCGGCGGAGTGACCACAGTGCGACGTCACCGGTGCGGACGGGCGGCGTCCCGAGCATGTCGGTCACCGCCGCGACGAGTGCGGCGTGCTCCTGGGGATAGGCGATGACCACGGCCCGGACGCCCAGGGACACGAGGTTGGCCCGCGCCGCGGCCGCGGTCGGGACCGGGGTGCCGCCAGCCGACGGCTGCGCCAGGTCCCGGTCGCCGAGCCACGTCAGGATCGGCAGTGGCTGGCGGGCGAACTGGTCGGCCTGGCCCGGCAGCAGCGGACCGAGCACGTAGCCGCCGAGCATCCGGAACCGGAACTTGGCGGCGGCCTGCCAGACCATCGCGTCGTCGTTGGCGGAGCTGTACGCGTCTGGGTAGACGGCCACGAGACTGCCGGCCGGGACGGCGTCGGCCCCGCTGGTGAAGAAAGCAGGCACCGCCACCCGGGTGGTCGTCATCGGCAGCACGGGAGCGAGGCTCGCCACACACGCGAGGGCGAGCAGCGCCACCGGCAGGGCGCTCCGACCCGCGGCCCGGCGCCGTACCAGCAGCTCCTCGATGCCGACGCCGGCCAGGATGGCGACCAGCAGGAACACCTCGAGGCTGAGGCGGACGGGCTCCAGGTCGCCGAGCAGCGGCAGCGCCGACACCAGTCGCCAGGGCGTCAGCGTCCACCCCTGGACGTCGTTGACGGTGACCGTGCGCCCGAGGGTGAGCAAGCCCGTGGACAGGGCCACCGCGCCGAGGACTTGGACGCTGCGCCGCCGTCGCAGCGCGGCGATCGCGGCGATCGCGGCGATCGGCAGCAACCCCAGGAAGGCGGTGGACTCCAGCTGGTCGAGCACCTGACCCGGGTCGGGGTACAGGCGCCCCACGACGTTCACCCGGGTCGCGTACGCGAAGTTGGTCACGTCGATGACGGGGACCAGGTCGAGCGCCCGGAACGAGCCGGAGATGCGATCCGGCCCCAGGAACTGCACCGCGAGCGCGGGAGCCGTTCCGACCACGACCAGGGTCGCCGCAATGGCCGCGAGTCGCAGGGTGGGGGCCACCCACCGCCGCAGTTCGCGACGTCCCACCACGGCGACCGCGACCACCGCTACCAGGGCCACCAACGCGACGTCGGTGGCCATCTCCTCGTCGAGCCAGACCTGCAGGGCGGTGGCCAGCCCGAGGTAGACCCCGGTCCGGCCGGCGCTGCGACGACCGGTGAGGAAGTCGGCGCCGAGCAGCAGCACCAGCGGCGGGAAGAACGCCAGCACGAGCATCGGGTGGTCGAGGCCGTGGGCGAGCATGAACGGGCACACCTCGTAGAGCAGCCCGACGGTGTACGCGGTGGGGGGCGCCACGAAGCGGGTGGCGGCCCGCCAGGCCGTGAGGCCCGAGACCGTGAAGGCCAGCGTCAACAGGACCGTGTACGAGGCCATCGGGCCGAGGACCAGCGTGACCGGGATGAGCAGGACCGCGGCTGGCGGCATCCATGCGTTCCAGAACACGTTGATGCCGGCGGGGGCGTGCACGTACGTCGTGACGAAGGGGTCGTGGCCGTGCGTGATCGACGTGGCGAACCACTGCAGTCCCCAGACGAAGGTCTCGTTGTCGCCGGGGAGGCCCGGCAGCACCGAGCCGAAGTGCTGCCAGGACCGGGCGAGCAGCAGGAAGGCCAGCCCGGCGAACGGGACGGCCAGCAGCCAGCCAGGCACGCGGCGCGGCCGGGCGCGCGTGGTGTGCCGGTGCCGCCCGAGGGTGGCGTCCGCCGCCCGGGGTGCGGTCGTCGTCACTGAGATGCTCTCGGCGTCCGCCGGCCGCACCTGAACGCGCCGCGAACCGGCCCTGCAGTTCGGAGCCCCGCACGCCGACGCACCAGGGGTGTCGTCCGTTCCCCGCCTGGGCCGCCGTCCCCTGACGTTCGGCGCGGTGGGCGTGCTGAACACGGCAGTCGGGCTGAGCGCCTACACGGCCGGCCTGGACGTCCTGCACCTGCCGTACCTGTGGAGCCTGCTGGTCGGGCATCTCGTGTCGGTCTGCTTCGCCTACCCGCTGCATCGCCGGCTGGTCTTCCGGGTCACCGGCACCGTCGCGCGGGACTTCGTCCGCTACGAGGTGGTCACCCTGACCAGCCTGGCGCTGAACGCGCTCCTGCTGACGCTCGCGGTCGCCGTACTCAAGACTCCCCAGCTCGCTGCCGAGGTGATGGTCACGGGGCTGCTCGCCGTCGGCAGCTATCTCGCGCACCGCGATTTCTCCTTCGCCCGACGTGCGCGCGCAGCTGGTGAGGAGTGACGGTGGGCCGACTCACGGTCGTCATGCCCGTCTACGACGAGGTGGACAACCTCCCCGAGCTCTACGGCCGGTTGCGTGCCATGTCCGCCCGGCTGGAGCACTGGCAGGTCGAGCTGGTCTTCGTCGACGACGGCAGCGCCGACGGCTCGGGCGACCTCATCCGGTCCTGGATGATCACCGACCCCGACATCCGCCTCATCGCCCTGAGCCGGAACTTCGGTCACCAGACCGCCCTCACGTGCGGGCTCGACGCGGCCGAGGGCGACGTCGTCGTCACGATGGACTCCGACCTGCAGGACCCGCCCGAGGCCATCCCGCTGCTCCTGGAGTCGTGGCGCAAGGGCAGCATGGTCGTGCACGCCCGACGCCGGTCGAGGGCCGACGAGTCCGCGTTCAAGCGCTGGTCGGCTGGCGCGTTCTACCGGTTCGTCAACGCGGTGTCCGAGGTCGAGATGCCGGTCGACGTCGGGGACTTCCGGCTGCTCGACCGCCGTGTCGTCCTCGAGCTGCGCAAGCTCCGGGAGACCAGCAGGTACCTGCGGGGCATGGTCGCCTGGGTCGGCTTCAGCCAGGACGTCGTGGACTACGACCGGGACGGGCGCTCGCGGGGGACGACGAGCTACACCTTGCCGCGGATGCTCCGTCTCGCCGCGGATGCCGTCACCGGCTTCTCCGAGGCTCCGCTCCGGCTGGTGCGCACGCTCGGCTTCGCGGTGACCGGGCTCGCGTTCGCCCTGCTCGTCTACACGGCCGTGGGCAAGGCCCTGCACCCGCACGCGTCCGTGCCCGGGTACGCCACGCTGGTCGGCGTGCTCTGCCTGGTCAGCGGGGTGCAGATGCTCTGCCTCGGCGTGCTGGGCGAGTACATCGGGCGCCTCTACCGACATGCCAAGGGCCGGCCCCTGTACGTGGTCGCCGAGGACCTGCGCGGGTTCCCGCAGCCGGTCACCGCCGCTCCGGCCACCGCCTGGCGCGAGCGGGTGTGAGCGCCCCCCTGGTCTCGGTGGTGGTGCCGACGCTCAACGGCGAGCGCTACCTCACCGAGTGCGTGGAGTCCGCGCTGGCGCAGTCCCTGACCGACCTCGAGATCGTCGTGACCGACGACGGCTCGACCGACCGGACGTCCGTGGCGCTCGCCCGCTTCCGCGACCCACGCCTGCGGGTGCTGGCGGCCGCGCCCTCCGCCGGTGCCGCGGCGAACTGGAACCGCGGGCTCCGCGCCGCCCGGGGCCGGTACGTCAAGGTGCTGTGTCAGGACGACCGCCTGCACCCCGACTGCCTGCGGGAGCAGGCCGCCGCGCTGGCCGCGGCGCCGTCAAGCGTGCTGTGCGCCAGCGCCCGGCGCATCGTCAGCGCCAGCGGGAAGGTGCTGCTGCCGCGGGTCGGCGGCGAGCCAGACGCCCGGATCGGCCGCGACGAGGTCATCCGACGCTGCCTCCGACGCGGCACCAACGTCCTCGGCGAGCCGTCCGGCCTGCTGCTGGACCGGGCCGCGGCGCTGCGCGTCGGCGGCTTCCGGGCGGCCGGCTATGTCACCGACCTGGACATGTGGCTCCGCCTGCTGGCCTGCGGGGACGCGGTCCTGCTGGCCCGCCCCCTGGTCGACTTCCGGGTGCACGAGCAGTCCTGGAGCGCCCGGCTCCGGGGCGAACAGCCCGGTCAAACCCGCGCGCTGCTGCGCGCCGCAGCCGGCGCCGCCGGGGTCCGGGTGGGGGGGAACCTGCACGCCCGCACGACCAGGCGGTGGATCGGCAGGTCCGTCATCTACGGGGTCTCCCGGGTCGGCCGGAGCAGCAAGGAGCTTCCGGCGTGAGGGCGGTCGACCTGCCGCCCGCAATCGCCGCGGCACCGGCCGGGGCAGCCGACGCCGGGTCAGGCGGGCGCGGGATGCTGCCGCGATTGACCGGTGCCGACGCCCGAACGCGGGCAGGCTGGGCGGAGTCCTTCCGCAGCGCCGAGCCGTTCCCCCACCTGGTGCTCGACGACGTGCTGGCGGTCTCGCCGGCCGAGCTGCTCGCGGCCTTCCCGGCGACCGACTGGGACGGCTGGCATCGGTTCACGGATGCCTACCAGGCGCAGAAGCTGACGTTCGACGAGCTGGATCGGCTCGAGGGGCCGGTGCGCGAGCTCGTCTGGGCGCTCAACGCGCCCCGCTTCCTCGAGCTGCTCGAGGAGATCACCGGCATCGAGGCCGTGATCCCCGACCCTTACCTGAAGGGTGGCGGCCTGCACTGCAGCGGCAGTGGTGGCGTGCTGGCACCGCACTCGGACTTCCACGACTACCCGCGGCTCGGCCTCTTCCGTCGCATCAACGTGATCGTCTACCTCAACCCCGGGTGGCAGGACGAGTGGGGCGGCGCACTGGAGCTGTACGGGGATGCCGAAGCGACCCAGCTCGGCGCCCGCGTGCCCGCCCGCTGGGGCCGCATGGTGATCTTCCGTACCGATGTCCGCTCGGTGCACGGCTTCGCCGCACCCGTCCCGCCGGGCCAGGTGCGCCGGTCGGTCGCGACCTACTACTACACGGCGGCCGACGCGGCGGGCTACAGCGGTGACAGCAACACGGTGTGGCGTACGCACGCGGCGTCCGGGGTGGGCGAGCGCGCGCAGCTGGTCGCCTACCGGGGGCTTGTCAAGGCGTCGATGGGACTCTCGTACGCCGCCCACGCCCTCAACCCGAGCATCCGGCAGGCCAGGCTCCGCTCGCTGCGGGCGGCGCGCCAGCGCTCGTCGTGACCGGGCAGCCCGGCGGTCTCGGCGCATCCACCTCACGCCTGACCCGGGCACTCTGGACGGCGGTGCGCTTCCGCTACGCGGCGGTCACCGCGGTGTTCCTCCTGTCGGCGCTGGTCGGCTCGCAGGACAACGGCGATCTGGAGTACTTCACCCAGGCCTGGCAGCTGCTGGTGCACGGGGGAGCCGGCGGCAACGTGCACCTGTATGCGGCGCGGCCCGACATCCAGATCGGCCCGCTGGCCGTGGTGGGCACGGGCCTGGTCGACCTCGCCTTCGGCGGGAAGATCGTGCTGGCGGTCGTGGCGATCGCGCTCGCCGCGCTGCTGGTCACCGTCCGGGGCGTGGAGCGGCTGGCGCGCGCAGAAGGGCTCGACGACGGCCGTACCGGCATCGCCGTCCTCGTCGGGGGGATGGCGCTGGCCGCCGGCTTCGCGGTCGTCGTCCCCGGTTGGGGACACGTCGACGACCTCGCTGCGCTCGCGGCGATGGTGGCCGCGCTCGCGGCGACGCGGTCGGGTCGGGCGATTCCGGCCGGGCTGCTGCTGGCCATGGCCGTGGACTGCAAGCCGTGGGGCGCGTTCGCCGCCGGCCTGCTGCTGTTCCTGCCAGCCGGCGTCCGACTGCGTGGGCTCGGGACGTTCGGGCTCGGGGCGCTCGCGTGCTGGCTGCCCTTCCTGATCGGCGACCTGCACACCCTGCCCGCCTTGGCACACTTCTCGCTGCACGCGGTCTACGGGTCGTTGCCGTTGCAGCTGGGCTATGCGACCGCGCCGTCCTGGGTTCGGCCGGCGCAGCTGCTGACCTCGCTCGTGGCGGTGGCGTGCTGTGTGCGCTGGCGGCGGCCCGACCTCGCGCTGCTCTGCGTCGCGGTGTGCCGGCTCGTGCTCGACGCGGGCGACTTCCCCTACTACGACGTGGAGCTGCTGCTCGGGTGTCTCGTCGCCGACACGTACGCCGCGGGCCACGCCCGCCGGCTCGTCGCGGCCGCCACCCCGCTGACCCTGGGCGCCTGGTTCGTGATCACAGTGGTGCACGACGCGGACCTGAGCTCGGCCCAGACCCTCGCCGCCCGGTGCGCGCTGTACGCGCTGCTGCTGTCGGTTGCGCTGGTGCGAGGGCGGGTCGGAGCCGCCAGCGCGCTCAACTCCGCGGTTGCCGGCGCCGACACCACAGCGAGCGGGCAGCACGGCCCGCCCGAAGGAGGACCCGTTGGACGGCCACGAGCTCTCGTCGCGCGAGGCGAGCACGCCGCGTGACGGCAGGTACGCGTCGTCCTCCCCACCGTCGGCGCGGCCGGTGAGCGCCCCCCCGCCCACCGCTCCCCGCGGGCTGCCACCGGCGCCACCTGCGCCGCCGCGGGGCGCGGCCACGCCGGCCGCACCCGTACGGTCCGGGATGGGCGACGACTTCGGCGACAAGAGCTCGGCCAACCTCACCGAGCTGCTGGTCGAGATGCTCGAACGTGGCGCGTCCGATCTTCACCTGACCGGTGGCGCCAAGCCGACGATCCGGCTGAACGGTTCGCTCGTCCCGCTGGAGCAGTGGCCGGCGATGACCCCGCCGGGACTGCAGAAGATGATCTACTCGATCCTGACGCAGAAGCAGCGCGAGCGCTTCGAGGAGGTCCTCGAGCTCGACTTCGCCTATGCCGTCCCCGGCCGGTCCCGGTTCCGGGTCAACGTCTACCGCCAGCGCGACACGGTGGGTGCGGCGTTCCGGCTGATCCCGTTCGAGATCAGGAAGCTGGAGGACCTCGGCGTGCCGCCGGCGGTCGGCAACTTCGCCATGCTGCCCCGCGGTTTCGTGCTCGTCACCGGGCCCACCGGCTCCGGCAAGTCCACGACGCTGGCCGCGATCGTCGACCTCGCCAACCGCTCACGGCGCGACCACATCATGACCGTCGAGGACCCGATCGAGTTCCTGCACCGCCACCAGAACTGTCTGGTGAACCAGCGTGAGATCGGCGAGGACACGCTGTCGTTCCAGAACGCCCTCAAGCACGTGCTCCGCCAGGACCCGGACATCATCCTGGTGGGCGAGATGCGCGACCTGGAGACCATCTCGGTCGCGCTGACCGCGGCCGAGACCGGGCACCTGGTCTTCGCGACCCTCCACACGCAGGATGCGGCGCAGACCATCGACCGCGTCATCGACGTCTTCCCGCCGCACCAGCAGCAGCAGATCCGGGTCCAGCTCGCGGGGGCGCTGCAAGGGGTCGTCTGCCAGACGCTGTGCAAGACCCGCGACGGTCGCGGCCGGGTGGTGGCCACCGAGGTGCTGATGGCCACGCCGGCGATCCGCAACCTGATCCGCGAAGGCAAGACACACCAGATCTACTCGGCCCTGCAGGCGGGCGCCAAGCACGGCATGAACACCATGGACCAGAGCCTGGCCGAGCTGGTGAAGCTGGGCCGGATCTCCTTCGCGCAAGGTCTCGAGAAGTGCCACCACGTCGAGGACTTCAACCGGCTCACCGGCCGGGCCTGAGAGGGGCAGCTATGTCCTCCGCCACCTTCCAGTACTCGGTCCGGGACCGGGCCGGCAAGCTCCTCTCGGGCACCATGGACGGCGAGTCGCAGGCCATTGTCGTCTCCAAGCTCCGGCAGATGGGGTACGCGCCCGTCTCGATCACCGAGTCCAGCTCCGGCCTCGGCCGCGAGCTGAAGATCCCGGGCTTCGGCGGCAAGGTGAAGCTCAAAGAGCTCGCGATCATGGCCCGCCAGTTCGCCACGATGATCAACTCGGGCCTCTCCCTGTTGCGCGCGTTGACGATCCTGACCGAGCAGACCGACAACACCAAACTGCGGGACACGCTGTCGACGGTCTGCAAGGACATCGAGGGGGGCAACTCCCTGTCGGCCTCCCTCGCCAGGCACGAGGCGGTCTTCCCGCCGCTGATGATCAACATGGTCAAGGCCGGCGAGGTCGGCGGCTTCCTCGACCAGGCCATGCTGCAGGTCGCGGCGAACTTCGAGGCCGAGGTCAGGCTGCGCGGCAAGATCAAGTCTGCGATGACCTACCCCGTCGTGGTCCTCGTCTTCGCGATCCTCGCCGTCATCGGGATGCTGCTGTTCATCGTGCCGACGTTCGCGAGCATGTTCACCACCCTCGGCAGTTCGCTGCCCGCCCCCACCCAGCTCCTGGTGGACATCTCCAACCTCCTCAAGAAGGGCTTTCCGGTCCTCATCGGGCTGGTGATCGTCACCTTCTTCGGATGGGGGAAGGTCAAGCACACAGCCCGGGTACGGAACGTGATCGACCCGCTGAAGCTCAAGCTGCCCGTGTTCGGGCCGCTGTTCCAGAAGGTCGCGCTGGGTCGGTTCGCCCGCAACCTGGGCACGATGCTGCGCTCGGGGGTGCCGATCCTGCAGGCGCTGGACATCGTGGGTGAGACCTGCGGCAACGTCGTGCTGACCCGCGCGGTCCGGGACGTCCAGAACAGCGTGCGCCAAGGGGAGTCGCTGTCCGGTCCACTCGCCGAGCACGACGTCTTCCCGACGATGACCGTGCAGATGATGTCCGTGGGCGAGGACACGGGTGCGCTCGACACCATGCTGGCCAAGATCGGCGAGTTCTACGACCAGGAGGTCGAGGCCACCACCGAGGCGCTCACCGCCCTCATCGAGCCGCTCATGATCGTGTTCATCGGCGCCATCATCGGCGGCATGATCGTGTGCCTGTACCTGCCGATCTTCGACATCTACAACCACATCAACAGCTGAGCCGGCTGCCCGCGCCGACCCGCGCCGGCGCGCCGTGGGCGGCGTTCGGCCGGCGAGGCTGCCGCAGAAGGCCGATGGCAGCAAACATTCAAGCGCGGGGGCGAACTGTCCGAAGTCTTCAGTGTCCCTCGGCGGGCCGGTCGCGGCTCGATCCACTCTTCTGCACCAGAAAGGGTTGAGCTCATGCTCGCTCGCATTCGCAAGTCGATCGAGGAGAACGACGAGGGGTTCACCCTCATCGAGCTCCTGGTCGTGATCATCATCATCGGCATCCTCGCCGCCATCGCGATCCCGGTCTTCCTGAACCAGCGGAAGAAGGGCTACCAGGCCTCCATGAAGTCCGATCTCCGGACCATGGCCACTGAGGAAGAGACCTATTTCACCGACTTCCAGACGTACGTGGCAGTACCGGCCTCAACCGGGACGGCAGTGGTCGGCCCTGACACCGTGACGCTCAGCACCGGAAACACGGTCCAGACCACGGGGGCGGGCGTGAACGGGTACTGCATGAAGATAACCAGTTCGAAGTCGACCGGCGTGACCTACTGGTACGACAGCCAAAACGGCGGCCTGCAGCCAGCCAGCGCCACCGGCTGCGTGGCCGCGACCTTCTAGGTCTCATCCCGCTGCTCGACCGCGGCCCCGGACCACACGGTCCGGGGCCGCAGCCGTTTCTGCGCGGGAGCCATGCGGGTCACCCGCCGGCACGGCCTGCCGAGGTCTCAAGCGGGCGCATGTGCGATCCGATGAGTTCGTAACCACCATCGCGGCCACGCCCTCGGGACGGAATCTCGGAGGCGGCCCAGATCGATCCCTGCCGGAAAGGGGTGACCCCGTGCTTGCCCGACTGCGTGCGTCCAGGGAGCAGAACGACGAGGGCTTTACCCTCATCGAGCTCCTGGTCGTGATCATCATCATCGGCATCCTCGCCGCCGTCGCCATCCCGGTCTTCCTGAACCAGCGGAAGAAGGGCTACCAGGCGTCGATGAAGGCCGATCTGCGCACGGTCGCGCAGAAGATGGAGAGCTACTTCACTGACACGCTGACCTATCTCGGCGCAGCCGGATTCGCCACGGTCAACGCGTCGATCACGGGCACCGGTGTCATCGGCACCGATCCGGTCACGCTCTCCGCGGGCAACACGATCACGCTGAAGGGTGCCGGGGTCAACGGCTTCTGCCTCCAGGCCCAGAGCGTCAAGTCGTCGGGGGTGTCCTACTTCTACGACAGCCAGAACGGCGGCCTCCTGCCCGCCTCCGCGGTGGGCTGCGTCGCGACGTCCTTCTGACCTCCCCGACGTGGCTCGTCGCTCGGCGACAACCACGGTGAAGCACGGCTGTTCGGCGGCTCAGGTCCGCCTGGCCCAGCGCCGATGAACGACAAGCAACATCCACGACAGGAGGACCGGTGCGGCTGTCCGTGCGCGGGACGCGTCGCGTCTTCGCGCGCGCGTCCGGCGACGACGGCCTCTCCCTGCTCGAGGTCGTGGTGTCGCTGATGATCATCGCGGTGGTGATGACGTCGGCCGCCGGCTTCTTCCTGAACAGCCTGAAGAGCACCGGCGGCGCCAGCGCGCGCCAGACCGCTGTCAACGTCGTCAACCAACAGCTCGAAACGATCCGTGCGGTGCCGGCAGTGGCGCTCGTCACCGGTCGCACCCTGACGTCCGTGCAGGCGCTCCTGTCGTGGTCGGGAGCCGCAGCGCTGACGCTGTACGACGACACGAGCAACACCCAGACCGGTGCCCTGGACTACGACCCGACCGCCACCGCGTCCAGTGTGGCGGCGGTCCCGACGACGTCGACCCAGACTGTGAATGACGAGCAGTTCGTCGTCCGCACCTTCATCGACCCCTGCTGGCTCCCGGTCGGGACCGCGCAGACGGCCGCCATCAACAACCTTGCGTGCGGCCCGACGTACACGGCGAACACCTCGACCAGCGCAACGACCATGCTCTTGCGGGTCACCGTGGCCGCTACCTGGGTCGGCGGTAGCTCGACGGACTGCACTACCGGCTGCACGTACTCCGCGAGCACGCTGGTGGACTCGCACAACGACCCGCAGTTCCAGAGCTACATCTCACAGCCGGTCATCACCGGCATCTCGCCGAGCACCATCGGCGCCGGTGCGACGGCGACGATCACCGTTGCGGGCTCCGGCTATGTCGCCGGCGCCACGGCCAGCAGCTGTGCCAACGCGACGGTCGGGACCATCAACCAGAGTACGAACACGGGTGTCCAGATCCAGATCCCGATCACGGCCGGCTCGTCGCCCGGGACGTGCACCTTGACGATCACCAACCCCGACGGGGGCAGCGTCAACACCACGTTCACGATCAGCCAGCCGCCGACGATCAGCTCCATCTCCCCCGCGGTGCTGAACTACGCCAGCGGCTCGCTGACGATCACCGGCGCCAACTTCGGCAGCTCGACCGTCGTACCGGCCTCCGGCACGTGGGCCACCACGAGCAGGTCGGGGACCACCGGGATCACCGGCACGTACACGGCGAATGCGCCCGCCGCGGGCAGCGTGGCCGTCGCGGTCACCAACGCCGACGGCGGCCAGGGCGCCGGCAGCATCACCGTGTCCCAGTCCCACCCGGTCGTCACGACCAAGAGCACCTCGAGCGTCGTCGCGGGGCAGCCGACCAGCGTGACCCTGACGGGCACCGACTTCGCACCGACGGGGGAGACCATCTCCGTGGTCGGCGCCACCGTGACCGGTTACGTGTACGCCGCGAACTCCGTGTCCTTCACCCTGCTGGCAGCAGGCTTTCCGCGGCCCATCAGCCTGGCCGTCGTCAACCCGGACAACGGCACCTCGGCGGGCGTGACCCTGTCCGTCGGCACGTCCAGCCCGGTGGTGACCGGCTTCTCGCCCCTCACCATCACCCGCGGCACGCCCACCGCCATCACGGTGACGGGCACCGGGTTCGTCACCACCCCGACCCTGCCCGAGGTCATCGTCAGGTACGGCGGCCTGACGCTCATCGACCAGCTCGCGACCAGCGCGACCAGCACCGCAGGGTCCTTCACCGCCACGGTCCCGACGTTCGGGTGGTTCCCGGGCACGTACCCCATGACCGTCCAGGTCAGGAACGCCGACGGCGGCCTGAGCGCGACCTACTCGATCAGCTTGGTCCTCCGGTGATCGCCCGGCTGGGCCGGCTGAGGTCTCGAAGCAGAGACCCGGACGAGGGCTTCACCCTGGTCGAGCTGATGGTGGCGATGTTCCTGTTCGCGGTGGTGCTTGCCCTGGTGGCGAGTGCCACCGTCGTCATGGCCCGCTCGCTGCGTAAGCAGCAGGCCCAGTCCGACAACCTCGACGGCTCCCGGAAGGTGATCAACCTCTTGGACCGCCAGGTCCGGTACGCCAACGCCATCACCCAGCCCGGCCCGAACACCGCCGGCACCGCCACCTACGTCGAGTGGCAGACCGGCGACACCAACCAACCGCAGACCTGCTACCAGTGGAAGCTCGACTCCGCCTCGGGCGTCTTGGCGTACCGGACCTGGCCGGCCACCACCATGGTGGCCACGGCCTGGAACAACGAGGCCTTCGGCGCGGTCGCCATCGCCGGTACGCCGGTCTTCCAGACGACCGCGGACCCCGGGCCGACGGGAACCGCCACCGCGACCCC
This sequence comes from uncultured bacterium, assembly GCA_964245825.1. GTDB lineage: Bacteria > Actinomycetota > Actinomycetes > Mycobacteriales > CAJCIY01 > CAJCIY01. Next base: position 125,099 of record CAXTNT010000008.1, read on the forward strand.
GACGGCGTCCGCCTCCGCGGGCCCGATCGTCACCAGTCACGCGGCACTGACCATCACGTTCGGCTTGACGCACGGAAGCCCCGTCACCACGACGAAGAGCGCGGTGACGCTGGCCGCGATCGGCACCACCGGCACCGCCACCCCGGCCAACACCTGCGCCGTCGTGAAGTCCGCCGGCGGCGCGGTGCTGGTGACGCGGCCATGACCCGCCGGGCCCGCCGGATGTCGGTCCCGACGCGTCTCCTGAGCGCCGGGCGGCGCCGGCTGCTCGGCGCAGCGGACGGCGAGACCGGCTTCGCCCTGATCTTCACCCTGCTGCTGATCTTCATCGTGTCGTCGCTGTCCATCGCCGTGGCGGGGATCGTGTACAACCAGGTGCAGCCGACCCAGTACCAGCGCAAGGACGTGGCGGCCGTGAACGCCGCCGCTGCGGGACTACAGGTCTCCCTGGACCAGATCCGCGCCGCGACCAGGACCGACGGCAACGGCAACCTGGTCGGCGTGCTGGCTCAGCTCCGCTGCACGGGCAGCTCGGGCGCCCTCTTCTACGCCTCCACGGGTACGTCGGTGACGGCCGCCGGTGCCACCTTCGCCGGCACCGTGAACACGACCGCGGGCAACAGCGCATCCAGCGGCACGCTCCGCTACTCCACGTCCGTCGCCTACTACCAGACCGATCCCTCCGACCGGTCGCTCAGCTGGCTTGCGGCCAACGCGCTGTCGTGTCCGCTGTCAGCGACCCCCAACTTCGCCTACCTGCAGACGCACGGGGTGGTGAGCGGCCAGGCGACCGTGTCCGGCGACCGCACCCAACATGCGACATACACGTTCGCCACCTCGAACCAGAACGCGCTCGGTGGCCGGCTCGTCCCGCTGGGCTCGAGCCCGGCGATGTGCGTGGACGCCGGGGCGAATCCCACGGTCGGGACCGTCCTCACGATGAAGCCGTGCCTGGCGATCGGGACACCCCAGCAGTCGTGGTCCTACCGCCAGGACCTGACCCTGTTCTACCAGGGCAACGCCACCCGGAACCTGTGCATCCAGGCCACCACCGTGGTGGGCTCGAACGCGACCCTCCAGACCTGTACGGGCAGTGGGACCGGCTCGACCTACCCGTACGCCGCGGGCCAGCAGGTCCAGGAGTGGCCGTTCAACGACTTTGGCCACTTCGCCGCGGCCGCCCTCGGTGGCGGCTACGGAGCCACCTGTCTCGACCCGGCCGGACAGACCGCGACGAGCCAGGCGGCCGCAGGCGTCAACCTCGTGGTGCAGATCTGTGACAACATCAATCCAGGGCTCAACTCGTGGAACCCGGACCCGCAGGTGGGGGCCGGCCTGGCGGGCGGGAACACCTCTGGCCAGCCAGGTGCGCCGACCCGTCAGTTCGTGAACTACGCGGAGTTCGGCCGCTGCCTGGATATCACGAACACGAACGTCTACACCGACCACCTGATCGACTATCCCTGCAAGCAGGCGCCGGACAGCACCCAGCTCACCTTCAACCAGGTCTGGACCTACACGCCGCTGGGCAGCACCGGCTACGGCACCATGACGGTCACCACGGGCGGCACCCCCTACTGCCTGACGGCGCCGAGCAGTGGCGTGCTCATCACGGTCGCGGCCCTCGGCACCGGCAGCGCCGGCTGCACGACGGCACCGACGCCCTACCAGCTCTGGCAGGCCACCGGGAACCTGGCGGGCAACTACCCGAACTCCGACGAGCTGGTGAACAAGCAGCTGTCCCTGTGCCTGTCGGCGTCGTCGGCGCCCAACGGCAACCTCACCCCGGGCTCGTCGAACATCATCGTCGAGGCGTGCAACGGAACCCTGCGGGAGAAGTGGAACGCCCCACCCACGACGCCGGGGACCGGCCTGGGCAACATCGGCGAGGACATCGGCGGCACGACGAACAGCTGACACCTGGTCCGGGCGGTGGGCGAACCCCAGCCCCGGGCGGTGGACGGCGCCCTCCAGCCGGTCGCGCCCGTGCCGATACTGCACAGGTGGCGACCCTGACCGTCGTGCTCGCCGCCGTGGCAGGCCTGCTCGTCGGCTCGTTCCTCAACGTCGTCGTCTGGCGCGTCCCGCGCGGTGAGTCGATCAACCAGCCGGCGAGCCACTGCCCGCGCTGCGACACGCCCATCCGCCCCGGCGACAACGTGCCGGTGCTCTCCTGGCTGCTGCTCCGCGGACGCTGCCGGTCCTGCCGCGCGGCGATCAGCCTCCGCTATCCGCTGGTCGAGCTGGCGACCGCGGGGCTGTTCGCCGGTATGGCGGCGCGTTTCGGGCCGCACGCGGTGTTGCCGGCCTACCTCTACCTGGTGGCGATCGGCGTCGCCCTGGCCCTGATCGACCTCGACGTGAAGCGGCTGCCCAACGCGATCGTGCTGCCGTCGTACGGCGTCGCGGCCGCGCTGCTGGGCGTGGCCGCGCTGGTGGGCCACGACGTCGCCCGGCCGGTCCGGGCCCTCGTCGGCATGGTCGCGTACTACGGCCTGTTCCTGCTGCTGCGGCTGATCTATCCCCGGGGCATGGGCTTCGGTGACGTGAAGCTGGCCGGGGTGCTGGGGCTCTACCTCGGCTGGCTCGGCTACGGCGTCCTGCTCGTCGGCTACCTCGCGGGCGCATTGCTCGGCGGGGTCATCGGCATCGCCCTGCTCGCCGCCCGCCGGGCGGAGCGCAAGACCGCCATCCCGTACGGGCCATTCATGGTGGCCGGGGCGCTGGTGGCGGTCTTCGCCGGCGTGCCCCTCGCGCATGCCTACCTGGCTGCCGCGGGCAGCTGAGCAGAGCGCAAAGCGCGTGCCCGGCGACCCGCGGGCGCGGCGAGTTCCTCAAGACTCACCGCGATCGGCCCGACACCCCTTCAGAGTGCGGCGGCCGATCCCCGTACACAGTCAGTGAAGGTGGGCCCGTTGGCGACATCGATGGGGTCGTTGGGTCGGCGCGGGGCGGTGGGGCTCGACATCGGCACCTGCGCCGTCCGGGCAGCCGAGCTCAGCGTCGGTGCGGACAGTGCGACGCTGCACAAGTTCGGCCAGGTGGCCCTGCCCGAGGGTGCCGTCCGCGACGGGGAGATCCATGACCCGGACGCGGTGACCGCCGCCGTCAAGCAGCTCTGGGCGACCGTCAGGTTCGCCAGCCGGAAGGTTGTCATCGGGGTCGCGAACCAGCGCGTGGTCGTGCGTCAGGTGGACTTGCCGTGGATGCCGGAAAAGGAACTGCGCAGGAGCCTGTCGCTGCAGGTCGGCGACCTGATCCCGATGCCGGTCGACCAGGCTGTCCTCGACTTCCACACCATCGAGGAGGTCACCGACGAGGAGGGCCGCCGACTGCTGCGGGTCATGCTCGTGGCCGCCGGCAAGGAGATGGTCGCCGCCGCCGTGGACGCCGTCGGCAAGGCCGGCCTGCATCCGGTGATGGTCGACCTCACCCCGTTCGCCGTCCTGCGCTCGCTCGGCGGCGGTGGCGGCACCCTGGGCCTGGACGTGGACTCCGAGGCCATCGTGGAGGTCGGCGCCGACGTCACCAACATCGTGGTGCACCACAACGGCCAGCCCCGGTTCGTCCGGGTGCTGCTTCTCGGTGGCGGCGACGTCACCGACACCATGGCCGAGCGGATGGGCGTCGACCACATGACCGCCGAGGGCACCAAGCTGGGCATGGTCCTCGCGCCCGACCCGTCGAGCATCGACTCGCACCCCGCCAGCCGGGCCATGGAGTCCTCCGCCGGCCACTGGATCGACGAGGTGCGCCAGTCGCTCGACTTCCACGTCAGCCAGTCCGGTGGCGTACGCATCCGCCGGATCGTGCTGACGGGCGGGGCCTCGCAGCTCGGTGGTCTCGCGCAGCGGCTCGCCACCGCCTCCCGACTGCCCGTCGTCGTCGCCTCGCCGCTGTCGGGGCTCAAGCTCGGTCGTACCGGCCTCGAACCCGACCAGCTTGCGTCGGTACAGGCCCGGCTGGCGGTCCCCGTCGGGCTGGCCCTGGGGCGGGCGTCGTGACCACCTCGCTGGAGCCGGGCGCGACGGTCGCCCCCGGCGTACCCGGGCCGGCCATCGGCCGACTCGCGGAGCTGCCGGGCGTCAACCTGATGCCACCGGAGATCGCCGAGCACGTGGCGGTGCAACGGACGAAGGCAGCCTGCGGTGCGGCCGTCGTACTCTCGCTGGTCGCGGTGGCCGGTCTTTACTACCAGGCCCAGCACGGCGTGACGTCGGCCCGCTCCGACCTGGCCGCAGCCCAGCAGCAGCAGGTCGGCGCCGCGGGCAGCGTCAGCAAGCTCCAGCCGGTCGCCGCCGTGTACGCCCAGGTCACCGAGGCGAAGACGCAGGTGTCCGAGGCCCTCGGCGGGGAGATCCGGTGGTCGGGCAAGCTCAACGACCTCTCGCTCTCGATCCCGGCCAACGTGTGGCTGACCTCGCTCACCGTGACCACCGGTGGCAGCGCCAACGGGGCGCTCGCGACGACGGGGCTGGACAGCATCAGCTTCCAGGGGCTCGCGAACAGCCGGGACACCGTCGCCACCTGGCTGAACTCACTGGCCACGGAGAAGGGCTACACGAACCCGTACGTCAGCTCGACGGCCGAGACCGTCATCGGCTCCCGGGTGTTCGTGTCATTCACGTCCACGGTGACCGTGACGGCCGCCGCCTTGTCGGGTCGCTACACGCCGGCCACAGCTGGGGAGAACTGATGACACCCAAGCGTCAGTGGAGCATCCTGACGGCCCTGGCCTGCGTCCTGGTCCTGGTGGCGGGCTTCCTCGTGCTCGTCAAGCCGCAGCACAGCAAGGCCGCGGCGGTGCAGGCGCAGACCGCGACCGTGCAGGGAGAGATCCAGAGCCTGCGGGCGCAGCTCGCCCGGCTGCAGGAGGAGAGCCGTGGCCTGGCCGCGCAGCAGGCCGCGCTGGCCCGGCTCGCCCAGCAGCTGCCGGGCAACCCGCAGCTGCCGACGTTGCTGGTCAAGCTGGACGCGGCCGCGAAGAGCGCCGGTGTCGAGCTGGTGAACGTGGCGCCCGGCAACCCGACCACGCTCCCGCTCACTCCGGTCGGCACCGGTACGGCGGCGCCCGCCGTCGCGGGCACGGCGGCGCCCGCTGCCACCGGCACGGTGGCGGCCACCGCACCGGCAGCGGCAGGCTCGACGGTCTCCGGCGTCGCCCAGATCCCGGTGGTGCTCACGGTGACGGGGGGCTACTTCCAGCTGGAGCGCTTCCTCGACGGGATCGAGGGTCTACGGCGCTCGATGCTGGTGAACAGCTTCTCGCTCGCGTACAAGACCTCGAGCGGCGCCGGATCCACCACTACCGCGACCATCGGCAAGGGCGAGCTGTCCGCGACGATCACCGCCGCGGTGTTCTCCGCGACGGCGCCGCTCGGCACCACCGGCTCCGCCACAACGGCCCCCTAAGGAACCTGAGATGACCCAGTCCCAGCCGCCGGCCGACATGACGCTCGTGGATGAGCGCAGCCGGCGCGAGCTGCTGCACGACCGGCGGGCGCTGGGCCTCATCGGCGCCGGCGTCCTCGTCGTCGCGGCGCTCGGCTACTTCGTCGTGCTGCCGCTCGTACACAGCAGTCCAGCCGATGACTCCGCCGCCGTGCCGGTGCACCATGCCGCGCGCGTGAGCGCGCCGGCCTCGCCGACCGTCGCGGCAACGCCGGCGGCCGTGGCGACACCGGCCCCGCGGCTGAACGTCCGCGACCCGTTCTCTCCGCTGTACGTGCCCGTGACGGCGGTGGCGGCGGCGCCGACGTCCGCGGCACCGGTGGCACCGATCGCCGAGAAGACCCAGACCATCGTCGTGGAGCAGCCCGGCGCGACGGTGACGGCCACGGCGCACTCGGGCACGGCGAAGTACACGCTGAAGTACGTCGCGGCCGCCGCCGGGAACAAGGTCCAGGTCGTCCTGAACGGCCTGCCTTACACCCTGTCGCTGGGGGAGAGCTTCCCGAACGCGAGCACCAGTCCCGACCCCGGTCCGTTCCAGTTCACCCAGACGGTCGCCGGTGGGCCGGCACAGTTCCTCTATGGCGACTCGCCCTTCTCGATGCTGCCGGGCGAGACCCAGTACGAGAACTGACCCACGCCACCGTCCGCGCCGTCGGCCGCGGCGGGCGGGCTCGGGGTTTTCGACGTTGTGCACGCGCATCGGGCCGATGGCGGTGGGCGGGCTCGGGGTTTTCGACGTTGTGCACGCGCGGCTGGCCCGATGGCGGTGCACGCGCGGCTGGCCCGATGGCGGTACGCGCGCGCCGGGCCGATGGCGGTGGCCGTGCTCGGGGTTTTTGACGTTGTGCACGCGCATCGGGCCGATGGCGGCGGCCGTGCTCGGGATTTTCGACGTAGTGCACGCGCGGCTGGCCCGATGGCGGTGCACGCGCGGCTGGCCCGATCGCGGTACGCGCGCGCCGGGCCGGCCCGTACTCGGCGCGGGCCGGGGCGCCGGTGCGCGTCCGGGGGGCGCCGGCGGTGAGAGGATCACCGCGTGCTGCGCTGGCTGACCGCGGGGGAGTCCCACGGCCCTGCGCTGGTGGGGGTGCTCGAAGGCTTGCCCGCCGGGACCGCCGTGACCACCCGCGAGGTCGGTGACGCGCTCGCCCGCCGACGGCTCGGCCACGGCCGCGGCGCGCGGATGTCCTTCGAGCGCGACCAGGTCACCTTCCTCGGCGGCGTACGCCACGGGCTGACGATCGGCGCTCCGGTGGCCGTGCAGGTGGCCAACACCGAGTGGCCCAAGTGGGAGCAGGTGATGGCCGCCGACCCGGTCGACGCCGACGTGCTCGCCGGGCTGGCCCGCAACGCCCCGCTGACCCGACCGCGGCCCGGGCATGCCGATCTCGTCGGGATGCAGAAGTACGGCTTCGACGACGCCCGCCCGGTGCTCGAGCGCTCCTCCGCCCGGGAGACCGCGGCGCGGGTCGCTCTCGGCGCCGTCGCGCGCGCCTTCCTGGCCCAGGCGCTAGACGTCGTCGTCGTCAGCCACGTCGTCCGCATCGGCGCGGTGGCTGCCGCCGACGACCTCGAGCCGCCCGGTCCGCACGACACCGAGGCCGTCGATGCGTCGCCCGTCCGGGCCTTCGACGCCGAGCTCGGCGCGCGGATGGTCGAGGAGGTCGACGCCGCCCGTCGGGACGGCGACACCCTCGGCGGCGTCGTGGAGGTGCTGGCCTACGGGCTGCCGCCGGGCCTGGGCAGCCACGTGCACTGGGACCGCCGGCTCGACGCCCGCCTCGGCGCGGCGCTGCTGGGCATCCAGGCCATCAAGGGCGTGGAGGTCGGTGACGGCTTCGCCACGGCCGGACGCCGCGGCAGCGCCGCCCACGACGAGATCGACTACGACGGCGCCCTGCACCGGCGTACGGGCCGGGCGGGCGGCACCGAAGGCGGGATGAGCACCGGCGAGGCGCTGCGGGTCCGCGCCGCCATGAAGCCGATCAGCACGGTGCCGCGGGCGCTCGCCACGATCGACGTCGCGACGCGGGAGCCGGCCGTGGCGATCAACCAGCGCTCGGACGTCTGCGCGGTGCCCGCCGCGGGGGTGGTGGCGGAGGCCATGGTCGCCCTGGTCCTCGCGGACGCGGCCGTGGAGAAGTTCGGGGGCGACAGCGTGGTCGAGACCCGACGCAACGCCCGGGCGTACCTCGACGCGATGCCGATCCGCTGATGCCACCCCGCGTGGTCCTCGTCGGCGCTCCCGGGGCAGGCAAGACGACGGTCGGCCGGCTCGTCGCCAGCCGGCTCGGCGTGGCCTTCCGCGACACCGACCTGGACGTGGCCGCCGCCGCGGGCAAGACCGTGGCCGAGGTGTTCCTCGACGACGGCGAGGCGGTCTTCCGCGCCGCCGAGGCGGCCGCGGTCGCCGCGGCGCTGGCCGAGCACGACGGGGTGCTAGCTCTCGGCGGTGGGGCCGTGCTCGACGCTGCGACGCGGGCGGCCCTGACCGGTGCCACCGTCGTACATCTGGAGGTAGGCCTCGCCGACGCGGCGAGCCGGGTCGGCCTCAGTGGTGCCCGGCCGGTCCTGACGATGAACCCGCGCGCCACCCTCAAGGTGCTCCTCGAGCAGCGGGCGCCGCTCTACGCCGAGGTCGCGACGGCGGTGGTGGCCACGGACGGTCGTGGTCCCGAGGCGGTCACCGACGACGTGCTGGCGGCGCTGTGACGACGCGCATTCCGGTGACGCCCGCGGGGTCGCCGGCGTACGAGGTCGTGGTCGGCCGCGGTGTCCGGGCCGAGCTGGCCGTGCACCTGGACGGCGCGACCCGGGTCCTGCTGGTGCACGCGCGACCGCTCGCCCGCTCCGCCGACGAGATGGCGGAAACTCTGCGGGCCAAGGGTTTCCAGGTACGGGTGACCGACCTGCCCGACGGTGAGGGGGCCAAGAGCGCCGCCCAGGCGGAGCGGTTGTGGGCCGAGCTCGCGGCGCTGGGCGCCACCCGCGAGGACGCCGTCGTCGGGCTGGGCGGGGGGGCGGTGACCGACGTCGCGGGCTTCGCCGCCGCGACCTGGCTGCGCGGCGTCCGCGTCGTGGCCGTCCCGACGACCCTGCTCGGCATGGTCGATGCGGCGGTCGGCGGCAAGACCGGCATCAACACCGCGGCGGGCAAGAACCTGGTCGGCGCCTTCCACCAGCCGGCGGCCGTGTTGTGCGACCTGGACCTGCTGGCGACGCTGCCGGCTGCTGACCTGGTGGCGGGTCTGGCCGAGGTCGTGAAGTGCGGCTTCGTCGCCGATCCCGCGATCCTCGACCTGCTGGCCGACGACCCCACCGGTGCCAAGCACCTCGCGGAGTTGGTCGAGCGCTCGGTCGCGGTGAAGGCCCGCGTCGTCACCGCGGATGCCCGGGAGTCGGGTCTGCGGGAGGTGCTCAACTACGGCCACACCCTGGGCCATGCGCTCGAGCTGCGGGAGGGGTACCGCTGGCGGCACGGCGACGCGGTGGCCGTCGGCATGGTCTTCGCCGCCGCGCTGGCCCGCCGCGCCGGGCGGCTGGACGACGCGACGGCGGCCCGGCACGGCGAGGTGCTCCGCGCCGTCGGCCTGCCGACCACGTACGACGCGGGTGCGTGGCCGGAGCTGCGGGCGGCGATGGCGCTGGACAAGAAGACCCGCGGACACGTGTTGCGGTTCGTCGTCCTCGACGGGCTGGCCCGCCCCGGCCGACTGGAAGGGCCGGACGAGACGCTGCTGGCCGAGGCATACGCGGAGGTGGCGCGGTGAGGGTGCTGGTGTTGAACGGGCCGAATCTCGGTCGGCTCGGCGTGCGCGAGCCCGACCTCTACGGCACGGCCACGTACCAGGACCTGGTGACGGCCTGCGAGGCCGCCGCCGCCGAGCTCGGACACGGCGCGCAGGTACGGCAGACCGACGACGAGGCCACCATGATCGGCTGGCTGCAGGCCGCGTCGACCGACTGCGACGCCCTCGTGCTCAACCCCGCCGCCTGGACCCACACCAGCGTCGCGCTGCGCGACGCGGCGGCGCTGCTGACGGTGCCCTTCGTGGAGGTGCACCTGTCGAACCCGCTGGCCCGCGAGGAGTTCCGGCACGTGTCCTACACCGCCGGGCTGGCCCGTGGCCTGGTGGCCGGGTTCGGGATCGACTCCTACCGGCTGGCGATCAGGGCCCTGCTGGCCTGACGACGCCGCCGGGTGTATGCTTGCCGAAAGGCAAACATCGGAGGCGGATATGACGGTTGCGGCCCGCACGGACGCCGGATCGGATGTCGGGCCGGACGCCGGCTCGGACGCCGGATTGGACCTGGCATCGGACGTCGAGGCCGTCGCCCGGCTGCGGATCGCGCTCGCCCGGGTGTCGCGGCGGCTGCGCAGCGTGCCTGCCGGCCAGGGCCTGACACCGACCCAGCTCTCGGTGCTCGCCGCAGTCGTCCGGGGGGGCACCGTCCGCCTGTCGGAACTCGCTGCCAGCGAGGACGTCAACCCCACCATGCTCTCGCGCGTCGTGGCCAAGCTCGAGGCCGACGGCCTGCTCACCCGTACGCCGGACGGGGCCGATGCCCGTGCGGTCGTCGTCACCGCGAGCACCGCCGGCCGGCGACGGCACGAGCGGATCCGCGCGGAGCGGACGCAGGCCGTGATCGGCGTGCTGGCCGGTCTGGACGCGGATCACGTACGGGCCCTGCTGGCGGCCATCCCGGCGCTCGAGGAACTGGCGAGCGCCCTGCAGGAGCGCCCCGCGTGAAGTCGCTCACCCGTCGGGCAGCCGAGTCCAGGACCTTCGCGGCGCTGGCCATCCCGAACTACCGTCGCTACACCGCGGGGCAGGCCGTCTCGCTCATCGGCACCTGGATGCAGACCGTCGCGCAGTCCTGGCTGATCTTCCAGATCACCGGGTCGGGCACCGACGTCGGGCTGCTCGTCGCCGTTCAGATGCTGCCGGTGCTGGTGTTCGGGCCCTACGCCGGGGTGGTCGCCGACCGGGTCGACAAGCGGCGGCTGATGGTGGCGCTCCAGGCGATGATGGGGGTGCTCGCCCTGGTGCTGGGCGTGCTCACCGTGACCCATGTCGTCACGGTCACGGAGATCTTCGTCCTCGCCCTGCTGCTCGGGTTCAACAACACCTTCGAGAACCCCGCCCGTCAGACGTTCGTCCTGGAGATGGTCGGCCCGGGGGACCTGCGCAACGCCGTCACCCTGAACTCGGTGCTGGTCAACGCGGCGCGGGCGATCGGCCCTGCGGTCGCCGGCATCCTGATCTCCACCGTCGGCACCGGCGTCTGCTTCCTGGTGAACGCCGCCAGCTTCGTCGCGGTCGTCTTCTCGCTCGCGACCATGGACACCGCCGCGCTGACACCGTCGCCGCCTTCGGGTCGGGCCAAGGGGCAGCTGCGGGAGGGCCTCGGCTACGTCCGGCGTACGCCGGAGCTCGCGGTGCCGCTGGTGATGATGGGGCTGGTCGGCTGCTTCGCGTACGAGTTCCAGGTCACGCTGCCGGTCCTGGCCAGTCACACCCTGCACGGCGACGCCAGCACGTACGGGTTCCTGACCGCCGCGATGGGGGTGGGCGCCGTGGTCGGCGGGCTCTGGACCGCCGGACGGGGCAGGACGGGGATGCGCTCGATGGTGACCACGGCGGCCGTCTTCACCGTCGTCCTGACCCTCGCGGCGCTCGCCCCGAACGAGCCGCTGGCACTGGTCGCGATGCTGTTCGTGGGGGCCGCGAGCGTCGCCTTCCTGTCGATCGGCAACTCCACGCTCCAGCTCGCCGCCGCCCCGACGATGCGCGGCCGGGTGATGGCCCTGTGGGCGGTGGCCTTCCTGGGGTCCACCCCGATCGGCGGCCCGGTGGCCGGCTACGTCGCCGAGCACCTCGGCGGCCGGGCCGGCCTCGGCCTGGGCGCCGTCGCGTGCCTCGTCGCCACGGTCGGCGGACTGCTCGTCATGCGGCGGCTGCGTCCCGGCGGCAGGCTCGGCGACGGCTCCGCGAACTCCGGACAGGCCCCGGCGGCCGAGCTCGAGCTGGCAGGTCCGGCACTCGCCCGCCGGTAGGCTCGAACGCGTGGCGACGACCAACGACCTGAAGAACGGCATGACGCTGTCCCTCGACGGCCAGCTCTGGAACGTGGTCGAGTTCCAGCACGTCAAGCCGGGCAAGGGCGGGGCCTTCGTGCGTACGACCCTCAAGAACGTCACCAGCGGCAAGGTCGTCGACAAGACCTTCAACGCCGGCACCAAGGTCGACGTCGCCAACGTCGACCGGCGCGAGATGACCTACCTCTACCGCGACGGCGTGGACTTCGTGTTCATGGACGGCGAGACCTTCGACCAGATCCCGATCGGCGCGCAGGTCGTGGGCGGCGCCGCGGACTACCTGCTGGAGAACGCGACCGCGCAGGTCGCGATGCACGACGAGGCGCCGCTGTATGTGGAGCTGCCCGCGAGCGTGGAGCTGGTGATCAGCCACACCGACCCCGGCCTGCAGGGCGACCGCTCGACCGGCGGCAACAAGCTGGCGACGCTGGAGACCGGCGCGACCGTGCAGGTGCCGCTGTTCCTCACCACCGGCGAGCGCATCAAGGTCGACACCCGCGACGGTCGCTACCTCGGCCGCGTCAACGGCTGAGTGACCGCCCGCCGCAAGGCGCGCAAGCGCGCGCTCGACGTCCTTTTCGAGGCCGACCAGCGCGGGCTGGAGGTGCTGGACGTGCTGCGCATCCGGCGCGCCTCGGGCGACCCGCCGGTTGCCGCGTACGCCGTGGAGCTGGTGGAAGGCGTCGCGGCGCACCGCGACGAGATCGACGCCCTCGTCGGTGCTGCGCTCGCGGACCGGTGGACGCTCGGCCGGCTCCCTGCGGTGGACCGGGCGATCCTGCGCCTGGGTGCCTGGGAGCTGCGGTTCGGTGCCGTCGAGGATGGCGTGGCGATCAGCGAGGCGGTGGGCCTGGCCGCCGATCTGTCGACCGACGAGTCCCCGGCGTACGTGAACGGGGTGCTGGCCGCGGTGGCCCGGGCGCCTGCCGGCGAGCGGCCCGACCCGGTGTCCGTGGCGGCGCCGCTGCCGGCCGTGCTCCCCGACGGTGCGGTCCGGCTCGAGTAGGGGCTACTCCGCCGCGACGGCGCCACGGGCGTCGGGGCTGACCACTCCCCAGGAGATGAGCTGCTCGCACAGCCGCGCAGGGCTGTCGTCGTAGATCACCGCGAGCGAGCGCAGATCTTCCTGCCGGATCGACAGCACCCGGCCGTTGTAGTCGCCGCGCTGGCTCTGGATGGTCGCGGCGTAGCGCGACAGCGGGGCGCCCGCGTCGATGTCGACCGCGGCCAGCCGCTCGAGGTCCAGCACGATGCGCGGCAGCGCGTCGCGGGGCGGGGCCGGCGTGGCCCGGGCGTCGGGCAGCAGCTCACCGGCCGGCACGCCGTAGAACTCGGCCAGCTCGGCGAGCTTCTCCACGTTGACGTTCCGGTCGCCCCGCTCGTACGAACCGACGACGACCGCCTTCCAGCGGCCCTTGGACTTCTCCTCGACGCCGTGCAGGGACAGGCCCTGCTGACCGCGGATCGCCCGCAGTCGGGCACCCAACGCCTTGGTGTAAGCGGACATGCGCGACAAGCTCCTCGGGTCGGGCCGCCCAAGCGGGCGTCATGGGCCCGGCGCCGGTCTCACCCCTCGCTCGACCGGGACGTGTCGGGAGCCGGCTCGCAACTGCGGCCGCCTCGCCGACGTGGTGACCGTCCGTTCCCGGTGTCCTCGCGTCGCCGCGTGGCCGGGACTTCTGCCCGGCTACGGAGAGTGACGGTATGGGGCGGCATGGCGGAGAGTCAAGGCGCAGCGGGCGAACGGCGCGATCGTGTCCCCCGAACGGCGGCACCATCGCCACGAACGGCCCAACGGCCGCCTCTGCTAGCCTCGCGGGCGAGCTTCCCCTCCTTTAACGACCTGTCCCGAGAGGCAGGGAAGGAGATCGCATGAGTCCGCCCACCCGCCCGCCCGCAGGGGCCGGCGTCCGCCCGGTCACCGGTGACCGGGCCGCCGCGCGGCCCGTCCTGGACGGTCCGGCCGTCGGTCGCATCCTCGCCCGCATCGCGCACGAGGTGCTCGAGCGCACCGGCGGCGAGAACCTCGTCCTTCTCGGCATCCCCACCCGAGGCGTGTCGCTCGCCCGCCGGCTCGGTGCCCTCTGCGCACAGTTCGGGGACGTTCGGGTGCCGGTCGGTTCCCTCGACGTCACCATGTACCGCGACGACCTCGCCCTGCGCGGGGTCCGTGCCCTGGCCGCCACCGACCTCCCGCCCGCCGGCGTCGACGGCGCCACCGTCGTCCTCGTCGACGACGTGCTGTTCTCCGGGCGTACGGTCCGGGCCGCCCTGGACGCGCTCTCCGACCTCGGCCGGCCGCGCGCCGTGCAGCTGGCGGTGCTGGTTGACCGCGGCCACCGCGAGCTGCCGATCCGGGCCGACTACGTCGGCAAGAACATCCCCACCTCGCTCGCCGAAACCGTGCACGTCCTGCTGGGCGAGGACGACGGCCAGGACGCGGTCCTGCTCGGGCCGGCCGACCTGGTGCGGGCGGCGATCGCGTGAACGTCCACCTCCTGTCGGCCGCTGACCTGTCCCACGATGACGCGCTGCTCGTGCTCGACACCGCAGCCGAGCTCGCCGCCGTCACCGACCGGTCGGTGAAGAAGCTGCCCACCCTGCGCGGGCGGACGGTGGTGAACCTGTTCTACGAAGACTCCACCCGGACCCGGATCTCCTTCGAGGTCGCCGCCAAGCGGCTCTCCGCCGATGTGATCAACTTCAGCGCCAAGGGGTCGAGCGTCAGCAAGGGCGAGTCGCTCAAGGACACCGCGCTGACGCTGCAGGCGATCGGCGCCGACGCGGTGGTGTGCCGGCACTGGGCCAGCGGCGCTCCGCACACGCTGTCGCGCTGGGTCGACGGCTCGGTCGTGAACGCCGGCGACGGCACCCACGAGCACCCGACGCAGGCGCTGCTCGACGCGTACACGATGCGGGCCCGCACCGGCCGGCTCGAGGGCCTGCGGGTCACCATCGTCGGCGATGTCCTGCACAGTCGGGTGGCCCGCTCGAACGTGCTGTTGCTCGCCACGCTCGGCGCCGAGGTGACGCTGGTCGCGCCGCCCACCCTGCTGCCGCTCGGGGTCGACGCGTGGCCGGCGGAGACCTCGTACGACCTGGACGCGGTGCTGCCCAAGAGCGACGTGGTGATGATGCTGCGCGTGCAGCGCGAGCGGATGGGTGCCGCGTACTTCCCGAGCGAGCGGGAGTACGCGCGGCGCTACGGCCTGGACGCGTCGCGGCTGGCGGCGATGCCGGACGAGGCGCTGGTGATGCACCCGGGGCCGATGAACCGGGGGATGGAGATCGCCGCCGAGGTCGCCGACAGCGTCCGCTCCACCATCGTCGACCAGGTCGCCAACGGCGTGAGCGTACGGATGGCCGTCCTGTACCTGCTGCTGGCCGGTGGCACCGGGTGAGCTGGCTCCTGCGCGGCGTGTCGGTCCTGGGCGGTGAGCCGACCGACCTGCTGCTCGCGGACGGCGTCATCGCCGGTGTCGGGCGAGGGCTGCCCGCGGCCGGCGCCGAGGTGCTCGACGCCGCCGGCCTCGTCGCGCTGCCCGGGCTGGTCGACCTGCACACCCACCTCCGCGAACCCGGCCGCGAGGACGCCGAGACGGTCGAGACCGGCACCGCCGCGGCGGCCCTGGGCGGCTTCACCGCCGTCCACGCGATGGCCAACACCGACCCGGTGGCCGACACCGCTGGTGTGGTCGAGCAGGTGTTTCACCTGGGGCGCGCGGCCGGGCACTGCGACGTCGCACCGGTCGGTGCGGTCACCCGCGGCCTGGCCGGCACGGCGCTGGCCGAGCTGGGCGCGATGGCCGACTCGGTCGCCCGGGTGCGGGTCTTCTCCGACGACGGTGTGTGCGTGTCCGACGCGTCCCTCATGCGCCGGGCGCTGGAGTACGTCAAGGCCTTCGACGGGGTGATCGCCCAGCACGCGGAGGAGCCGGAGCTCACGGTCGGCGCCCAGATGCACGAGGGCGTGTGGTCCGCACGACTGGGGCTGGCGGGCTGGCCGGCGGTCGCCGAGGAGGCGATCATCGCCCGGGACTGCCTGCTGGCGGGCCATGTCGGCTCGCGCCTGCACGTCTGCCATGTCTCCAGCGCGGGCAGTGTCGAGCTGATCCGTTTCGCCAAGGCCCGCGGCATCGCGGTCACCGCCGAGGTGACGCCGCACCACCTGACGCTGACCGACGAGACGGTGGCGTCCTACGACCCGGTGTTCAAGGTCAACCCGCCGCTGCGGACGCGGGCCGACGTCGAGGCCCTGCGGGCCGCTCTCGCCGACGGCACGATCGACGCCGTCGCGACCGACCACGCGCCGCACACCACCGAGGACAAGGAGACCGAGTGGGCGGCGGCCCGGCCGGGGATGCTCGGGCTGCAGACCGCCCTGCCGCTGGTCGCCGCCCTCGGCCTGCCCTGGGCGGTCGTCGCCGAGCGGATGTCCTTCGCGCCCGCCCGGATCGGGCGGCTCGCCGGTCACGGTCGTCCGCTGACCGTGGGGGAGCCCGCGAACCTCTGCCTCGTCGACCCGGCCGCGCCGTGGACGGTGGACGGACACGCCCTGGCCAGTAACGCCCACAACACCCCGTACGAGGCGATGACCATGCCGGCCAGCGTCGTCGCGACCTTCCTCCGCGGGCGGCCCACGGTGCTCGAGGGGAAGCTGGCGTGAGGCCGGCGCTGCTCGTGTTCGAGGACGGCCGCACCTTCCACGGCGAGGCGTTCGGCGCCGTCGGCGAGGCAGTCGGCGAGGCGGTCTTCGCCACCGGCATGACGGGCTACCAGGAGACCCTCACCGACCCCTCCTACCGCGGCCAGGTCGTGGTCGCGACGGCGCCGCACGTCGGCAACACCGGCTGGAACGACGAGGACGACGAGTCCGGCCGCATCTGGGTGAGCGGGTACGTCGTCCGTGACCCCTCACCCGCGCCGTCCTCGTGGCGTGCCACCGGCACCCTGGACGACGCGCTCGCCGCCCAGCACGTGGTGGGGATCAGCGGGGTCGACACCCGGGCGATCACCCGGCACCTGCGTGAACGCGGCGCCCTGCGCGTCGGCGTCAGCAGCACCGAGGTCGACGCCGCCGCCCTGCACGCCCGGGTGCTCGCCGCGCCGGGGATGGTCGGCGCCGACCTGTGCGGGGAGGTCACCACGCCCGAGCCGTACGTGGTGCCCGCGGTCGGCACCCGGCGGTTCACCGTCGCGGCCCTCGACCTCGGGATCAAGCGGATGACCCCACACCGCCTCGCGCAGCGGGGCGTCGAGGTGCACGTCCTGCCGGCGGGTTCGACGGCCGCGGACCTGCTCGCCCGCGGGCCCGACGGCGTGTTCCTCTCCAACGGTCCCGGCGACCCGGCGACTGCCGACGGTCCCACCGCGGCCTGTGCCGACGTGCTCGCGGCGGGCGTACCGGTGTTCGGGATCTGCTTCGGCCACCAGGTCCTCGGCCGGGCGCTCGGGCTCACCACGTACAAGTTGAAGTTCGGGCACCGGGGTATCAACCAGCCGGTCGCGGACCTCGCGACCGGCCGGGTCGCGGTCACCGCACACAACCACGGTTTCGCGATCGCCGCGCCCCCCGAAGGCTTCACCGGGCCGTTCGGCGCGGTCCGCGTCAGCCACGTCAACCTCAACGACGGCGTGGTCGAAGGCCTTGCGGCACAGGACGTCCCGGCCTTCAGCGTGCAGTACCACCCCGAGGCCGCGGCCGGTCCGCACGACGCCGCGTCCCTGTTCGACCGCTTCGTCGACCTGATGGCCAGCCGCGCCCCGGCGGTCGCCTGATGCCCCGCCGCAGCGACATCGGCAGCGTGCTGGTGATCGGCTCGGGGCCCATCGTCATCGGGCAGGCGTGCGAGTTCGACTACTCGGGAACGCAGGCCTGCCGGGTGCTGCGCGCCGAGGGCATCCGGGTGAGCCTGGTGAACTCCAACCCGGCGACGATCATGACCGACCCGGAGTTCGCCGACGCCACCTACGTCGAGCCCATCACGCCCGAGTACGTGGAGAAGGTCATCGCGGCCGAGCGGCCGGACGCCCTGCTCGCCACCCTCGGCGGCCAGACCGCACTAAACACGGCGCTCGCGCTGCACGACCGCGGGGTGCTCGACCGCTACGGGGTGGAGCTGATCGGCGCCGACGTCGAGGCCATCCGACGGGGCGAGGACCGCGAGCGGTTCAAGGAGATCGTGGCGTCGGTCGGCGCCGAGTCGGCGCGCAGCCGCACCTGCTTCACCGTCGAGGAGTGCCTGGCCACCGCCGCCGAGCTGCGCTACCCCGTCGTCGTGCGACCGAGCTACACGATGGGCGGGCTCGGCGGCGGGGTGGCCAACACCGAGCCGGACCTGCGGCGGATGGCCCGCGCCGGCCTGTACGCCAACCACGACAGCGCCGGCATCACGCCCAGCGTGCTGGTCGAGGAGAGTCTGCTGGGCTGGAAGGAGTACGAGCTGGAGCTGATGCGCGACTCCCGCGACAACGTGGTGGTCGTCTGCTCCATCGAGAACCTCGACCCGATGGGCGTGCACACCGGCGACTCGATCACCGTCGCCCCGGCAATGACGCTGACCGACCGCGAGTACCAGCACCTGCGGGACGTCGGCATCGACGTGCTGCGCGCCGTCGGTGTCGACACCGGTGGGTGCAACATCCAGTTCGCCGTGCACCCCGCCGACGGCCGGCTCGTGGTCATCGAGATGAACCCGCGGGTCTCCCGCTCCAGCGCCCTGGCGTCCAAGGCCACCGGCTTCCCGATCGCGAAGATCGCGGCGCTGCTCGCCGTCGGGTACACCCTCGACGAGATCAGCAACGACATCACCCGCGAGACGCCGGCGGCCTTCGAGCCGGCGCTGGACTACGTGGTGGTCAAGGCCCCGCGGTTCGCGTTCGAGAAGTTCCCCGGCGCGGACGCGGCGCTGACGACCACGATGAAGTCGGTGGGGGAGGCGATGGCCATCGGCCGCTCATTCCCCGAGGCGCTGGGCAAGGTGCTGCGGTCGCTGGAGCAGACCCCGGCCGGGTTCCGGGTGACGGGGGAGCCGGGGGAGCGGGAAGCGCTGGTGGCGAAGGCGTCCAAGGCCACCGCCCAGCGACTCCTGACCGTGTTCGACGCGCTCCGCGCCGGCGCGACGGTCGGTGAGCTCGCCGCCGCGACCGGCATCGACCCGTGGTTCCTGGGCCAGCTCGAGCTCGTCCGCGACGTCGCGGCGACCACCACCCTCGACCCGGCCGACCTCCGCCGGGCCAAGCGCCACGGACTGTCCGACGCCCAGGTCGCCGCGGTCACCGGCGTGGCCGAGCAGGAGGTCCGGGACTTGCGGCACCGGCACGGCATCCGGCCGGTGTTCAAGACCGTCGACACCTGCGCCGCCGAGTTCGCGGCGCTCACCCCGTACCACTACTCGACGTACGACGAGGAGACCGAAGTCGCCCCGTCGCAGGCGCCGAAGGTGCTCATCCTCGGCAGCGGCCCCAACCGCATCGGCCAGGGGATCGAGTTCGACTACGCCTGCGTGCACGCCTCCTTCGCCCTGCACGACGCCGGCTACGAGACGGTCATGGTCAACTGCAACCCGGAGACGGTGAGCACGGACTACGACACCTCCGACCGGCTCTACTTCGAGCCGCTGACCCTCGAGGACGTGCTCGAGGTCGTGCACGCCGAGCAGCAGTCCGGACAGGTCGTCGGGGTGGTGGTCCAGCTCGGCGGCCAGACGCCGCTGGGCATCGCGCAGGCGCTCGCCGACGCGGGGGTGCCCATCGTCGGGACCACGCCGGCGGCCATCCACCTCGCCGAGGACCGCGGCGCCTTCGGCCGGGTGCTGGCAGCCGCCGGGTTGCCCGCCCCCCGGCACGGCACCGCGACCTCGTACGCGGAGGCCAAGACCATCGCCGACGAGATCGGCTACCCCGTGCTGGTGCGGCCCAGCTACGTCCTGGGCGGTCGCGGGATGGAGATCGTGTACGGCGACGACATGCTGCACGACTACATCGACCGGGCCACGGCGATCAGCCCGGACCACCCGGTCCTGGTCGACCGCTTCCTCGACGATGCGGTGGAGATCGACGTCGACGCGCTGTTCGACGGCGAGGAGCTCTATCTCGGCGGGGTGATGGAGCACATCGAGGAAGCCGGCATCCACTCGGGCGACTCGGCCTGTGCGCTGCCGCCGACGACGCTGGGCCGCAGCGACATCGCCACCATCCGCGCCAGCACGGAGGCCATCGCCCGCGGGGTCGGGGTGCTCGGCCTGCTCAACGTCCAGTACGCCCTGGCCGGTGACGTGCTCTACGTCCTGGAGGCCAACCCGCGGGCGAGCCGCACGGTGCCCTTCGTCTCCAAGGCCACCGCCGTACCGCTGGCCAAGGCCGCCGCCCGGGTCATGCTCGGCACGTCGATCGCCGACCTGCGCGCCGAGGGGCTGCTGCCGGCCGTCGGCGACGGCGCGGACATGCCGCCGGACAGCCACATCGCGGTCAAGGAGGCGGTGCTGCCTTTCACCCGCTTCCGGACCGTCGACGGCCAGCACGTCGACACCGTGCTCGGGCCGGAGATGAAGTCCACCGGCGAGGTGATGGGCATCGACGCCACCTTCGGCACCGCGTTCGCCAAGAGCCAGGCCGCGGCCTACGGCGATCTGCCCACCAAGGGCCGGGTCTTCGTCTCGGTGGCCAACCGCGACAAGCGCGCGATGATCTTCCCGGTCAAGCGCCTCGCCGACCTCGGCTTCGACGTCCTCGCGACCGAGGGGACCGCCGAGGTGCTGCGGCGGTTCGGGGTCGCCGCCACGACCGTGCGCAAGTTCTCGGCCGGGCCCGGCAA
Source organism: uncultured bacterium (assembly GCA_964245825.1). Lineage (GTDB taxonomy): Bacteria > Actinomycetota > Actinomycetes > Mycobacteriales > CAJCIY01 > CAJCIY01. Next base: position 145,468 of record CAXTNT010000008.1, read on the forward strand.
CGTGGTCGAGGAGATCCTCGCCGGCCGGGTTGACCTCATCGTCAACACGCCGTTCGGCAACTCCGGCACCCGCCTGGACGGGTACGAGATCCGGACGGCCGCCGTCACCATGGGCATCCCGTGCATCACGACCGTGCAGGCAGCCGCCGCGTGCGTGCAGGGCATCGAGTCGATGATCCGCGGCGAGGCCGGCGTGACCTCGCTGCAGGCGTGGCACGCTCGCCTGCGCGGGTCGATGCACCGGGCCGCCCGGTGAGCCCCGTACAGGTGCAGGGCGAGGTGCTCTCGGTGCGCCGCGTCGGCGCGTACCACGCCATGACCGTCGTCGCGCCGGGCATCGCGCAGGGTGCGCGGCCCGGGCACTTCGTCGCGGTGGCGGTCGGCGGCCCGGACACCGCGATGCCGCTGCGCCGGGCGTTCGCGCTCTACGAAGCGCAGGACCGTGGCGTGTACGGCGGCACGGTCGAGTTCGTCTTCGCCGTCCGCGGCAAGGGGACGGCGTGGCTCGCCGACCGCCGCCCGCACGACCCGCTGGACGTCGTCGGGCCGCTGGGGCGGGCCTTCCAGCTGCCCCGCAACCCGGTGCACGCCGTCGTCGTCGGCGGCGGGTACGGAAGCGCGCCCCTGTTGGCGCTGGCCGAGCAGCTGCGCGCCCGCGGTTGTCGGGTGGACGCGGTGCTCGGTGCCACCACCGCCGACCGGCTCTTCGGCGCGCTGGACGCCAAGCGGATGACGACGGCGATGGCCATCACGACCGATGACGGCTCGATCGGGGAGCGGGGCCGCGTCACCGACGTGTTGCCCGGCATGATCGACCGCGGCGCCGACGTGGTGTACGCCTGCGGCCCGATGGCGATGCTGGCCGCGATCGCCGCGATGGCCGCCGACTACGGCATCCCGGCGCAGGTCGCGGTCGAGGAGACGATGGCCTGCGGGATCGGGGTCTGCATGACGTGCGTGCTGCCCGTGCGCGGCGGCGACGGCGTCACCCGGATGGTGCGGTCCTGCGTCGAGGGGCCGGTCTTCCACGCCGAGCAGGTCCGGTTCGATGCTCTCGGCACGGTGCCGGCGGACGCGCTCGGCGCTCCCGATGCGCCGGCCGCTCCGGCCGGGGTGCGCTGACATGACCACCCACGAGGTGGAGCTCGTCGAGCCCGCGGCCCGGGCGCAGGAGCAGGCCGACGTGGACCTGGTCACGACGCTCGCCGGGGTCACGTACGCGAACCCGGTTTTCACCGCAAGTGGCTGCAGCGCAGCCGGACAGGAGCTGGCACCGTACTTCGACCCCGGCCTGCTCGGCGGCGTCGTCACCAAGTCGATCATGCTTGCGCCGCGCAGCGGCCGCGCCACCCCGAGGATGGCGGAGACGCCGAGCGGCATGCTCAACTCCATCGGCCTGCAGGGGCCGGGCGTCGAGGTGTTCCTCGACCGCGACCTGCCCTGGCTGCACAGCCACGGCGTGGCGGCGGTGGTGTCCATCGCGGGCGGGAGCGTCGAGGAGTACGTCAAGCTGGCGCAGCGCATCCGCGGGCACCGCGGGGTGGCGATGCTCGAGGTCAACATCTCCTGCCCCAACGTCGAGGACCGGGGACAGGTGTTCGCCTGCGACCCGGCGGCGGCGGCGGCCGTCGTCGCCGGCGTACGCCGCGCCTCGAGCGTGCCGGTGTTCGCCAAGCTCTCGCCCGACGTGACCTCGATCGTGGACGTGGCCACGGCCTGCGTGGAGGCCGGCGCGCACGGCCTCTCGATGATCAACACGACGCTCGGCGTGGAGATCGACACCGACACCCTGCGACCGGTGCTGGCGAACGTCACGGGCGGCCTGTCCGGCCCGGCGATCCGGCCGCTGGCGGTCCGGTGCGTCTGGCAGGTCCACGCCGCGCTGCCGGAGGTCCCGATCCTCGGCATGGGTGGCATCCGTTCCGGCCTGGACGCCCTCCAGTTCCTCGCCGCCGGGGCGTCCGCGGTCAGTGTCGGGACGGCGGTGTTCGGTGACCCGTCGGCGCCGCTGCGGGTGCTCCGCGAGCTGCGCCACGCGCTGGCACGGCGCGGGTTCGACGCGGTGGCCGACGTCGTGGGCATCGCGCACCGGCCGCCGGAGCCGCGCATCTCCGAACTGCCGGACCCACCGGGCGATCTCGCCCGTGACCTCGACGACCAGGAGTGACCCAGGTGGCCCGCGCCCCGATCGCCGTCCCGCTCGACACCTCCGACGTGGAGACCGCCGCCCGATGGGCGGCCGCGGTCGAGCCCCACGTGCAGGTGCTCAAGGTGGGGCTGGAGCTGTTCCTGCGCCACGGTCCGGACGTGGTGGACTCCGTCCGCGGCGCCAGCGGGGTCGGGATCTTCCTGGACCTGAAGCTGCACGACATCCCGAACACGGTGGCCGGCGCGGCCCGCAGCGTCGCCCCGCTGAAGCCGCGCTACCTCACCGTCCACGCGAGCGGCGGCGCCGACATGATCCGCGCGGCGGTCGAGGCGGCCCCCGACGTGCGGATCGCGGCGGTCACCGTCCTGACCTCCCTCGACGGCGCGGCGCTGTCGGCGATCGGCCTGAGCGGGCCGCCGCTGGACGCGGTCCGCAGACTGGGCGCGCTCGCCGTCGGCGCCGGGGCGCGTGCCCTGGTCTGCTCACCGCTGGAGGTCCGGGCCCTGCGGGCGGAGGTAGGCGCCGCCGTGGACCTGCTGGTCCCGGGGATCCGTCCCGCCGGCAGCGCCACCGACGACCAGGCCCGGTTCGCCACCCCGCAGCAGGCGCTCGACGACGGTGCCACGCTGCTGGTGATCGGCCGGCCCATCACCGGCGCCGCCGACCCGGGTGCGATGGCCGCCCGCATCGCGGCCTCGCTGGTCGGCTGAGACCGAACCCCTTACGCCGCAGCGGGACCGAGCCGCTCCAGCTGGCGGACGTCGCGGACCCCGAGCACCGCGGCGCAGAGCACGACCCACGCGCCGGCCGCAATCCACAGCGTCGCGGCGATGCCGATGGCTGCGGCCACCGGGCCCACCACGGCGTACCCGACGGGGAGCAGGACCACCGACCCGAAGTAGTCGTACGCACTGACGCGGGAGAGCACGTCGGGCGGTACGTGCGTGGTGAGCGCCGTGTTCCAGAGCACGTCGAACGTGGCCAGCAGCGCGCCGCAGCCGAACGCCACCACCACGACGGCGACCAGCGGCGCACGCAGCGCCAGCGCGGCGGCGAACGCCGCGAAACCGAAACCGCTCACCGTCGCCACGAACAGCGGCCGGTGCGGGTGCCACCGCAGCAGCACCAGGCCGCCCGCGAGCGAGCCGGCGCCGAAGGCGGCGAGGATCGAGCCCCAGGCCGACGCCCCGCCGAGGTGACGCTCGGCCACCACCGCACCCAGCACCATCACAGGCGGGTACACGAGCAGGTGGAACAGGCCGAACTGTCCGACGATCGCCCAGAGCCACGACCGGCTGCGGAACTCCCGCCAGCCCTGCACCAGGTCGGCGGCGATCGTGGGCCGGCTCGTGCCGTCGGCGGGCCTGGCCGCCGGCGTCGTCGTCATCGCGGCCAGGGCGGCGGCGCTGAGGGCGTACGTGCCGGCGTTGACGCCGAGGCCGAGGCCGCCGCCGCCGAACCCGGCCACCACTCCGGCGACCGCGGGACCGGCGATGAGAGCCGTCGAGCTGGCCAGGCTGCGCAGGGTGTTGGCCTGCTGCCGGTCGGCGGCCGGGACGACGTCGGAGACCATCCCGAGCAGGGCGGGCGCCGAGAGGCCGGCAGCGGCGCCCTGGACCGCGAACAGCGCCGCCAGCTGCCAGAGTTGCCAGTGGCCGTGCAGCAGCAGCAGCGCCGCCAGGGTCTGGACGATCGCCGACACCACGTCGCTGGCCAGCAGCAGCAGCCGCCGCGAGACGCGGTCGCCGACCACCCCGCCGAACAGGAGCAGCAGCGCCAGCGGTGCGGTCTGGGCCGCCAGCACCGTGCCCACAGCGGTGGCTGTGTGGAACCGGCCGAGGACGGCGAAGGTCAGGGTCACCGGCACCATCGCGGTGCCCAGGGCGGAGAGGCTGGAGCCGGCGAACCACAACCGGAACTGCCTGTGCCGCAGTGCTTTCGGCCAGCTTCGCCGGCCGCTCGGTGCGGTCACCCCGGCCACCCTAGGCGATGCGCCCGGCCGGCCGGACCGGGGCCGCCCTGGCGGACCTGTGGCGTGCTGGATAGGTTGCCCGACACTCGTGCTGCCTGAGTGGGTGGGCAGCGCAGCGGCACGCAACGAGAGGGAGGTGCGTGGCCGGTGCCGGTCCCGCCACTCACGCCCGAACAGCGCGCCGCCGCCCTCGCGAAGGCCGCCGCCGCACGACGGACCCGGGCCGAGGCGCGCGAGCGGCTCAAGCACGCGGGTCATGACCTGGTGCACGTGCTGGACGACCTGGTGGCCCGTGCCGCCCATGACGACGCGATCGCCAAGATGCGGGTGGCGGCGCTGCTCGACGCCCTGCCCGGCATCGGCAAGATCCGCGCCGCGGAGATCATGGCCCGGCTGGAGATCAGCCCGAGCCGGCGCGTGCGCGGTCTCGGCGCCAAGCAGCGGGCCGCCCTCGCGCAGGAGTTCGGGGCCGCGTCGCGGATCCCCTGAGACACTGCCGCGCATGCCGCGCCGCCTGACCGTGCTCGCCGGCCCCGGCGGCGTCGGCAAGGGCAGCGTGGTGGCCGAGGTCCGCCGCCGTGACCCGTCGGTGTGGGTGTCGGTGTCGTGGACCACGCGGGCGCCGCGGCCGGGCGAGGTCGACGGTGTGCACTACGTCTTCGTCGACGAGCACCGGTTCCTCGCCGAGGCGGCGGCCGGCGGCTTCCTGGAGCACGCCCAGTTCGCCGGTCACCTGTACGGGACCCCCCGCCGGCCGGTCGAGGCGGCGCTCGGTCGCGGGCCGGCCCTGCTGGAGATCGACGTGCAGGGTGCCCGGCAGGTGCGGGCCGCCCTGCCCGACGCGCTGCTCGTCCTGCTCACGCCGCCGTCGCGCCGCGAGCTGGCCCGCCGCCTCGCCGGCCGCGGCACCGACGACCCGGTCCGGTTAGCCGAGCGGCTGGCGCTTGCCGAGCAGGAGCTGGCGGCCGCGCCGGAGTTCGACGCGGTGCTGGTGAACGATGATCTCGGCTCTGCCGCGTCCCGGCTGTTAACCTTGATGGGTGGCTGACCTTCCGCCACACCTCTGATCGGCCCCGCTATCGGAAGAGAGCCCGCATGCCCGGCACCGTCGCCCACCCGGTGGGGATCACCAACCCGCCCATCGACGAGCTGCTCGAGAACACCGCGAGCAAGTACAGCCTGGTGATCTTCGCCGCCAAGCGGGCCCGTCAGATCAACGCCTACTACGGGTCCCTCGGCGAGGGCCTGCTCGAGTACGTCGGCCCGCTGGTCCAGCCCGGCCACCAGGAGAAGCCGCTGTCGATCGCGCTGCGCGAGATCAACGCCGGCCTGCTCCAGCACGAGAGCACCGAGGAGTAGCGGCCTCGTGACGCCGGCCGTGGCGCGACCGCACGTCGTGCTCGGCGTGGCCGGCGGGATCGCGGCGTACAAGGCCGTCGAGGTGCTGCGCTCGCTGACGGAGACCGGGCACGAGGTGACCGTCGTCCCGACCGCGGCCGCACTGGAGTTCGTGGGCGCGCCGACCTGGGCGGCCCTGTCCGGCAAGCCGGTCGCCAGCGACGTCTGGTCCGACGTCCACCGGGTGCCGCACGTCCGGCTCGGTCAGTCCGCCGATCTGCTCCTGGTCGTGCCCGCGACCGCCGACCTGCTCGCGAAGGCCGCCCACGGCCGCGCGGACGACCTGCTGACCTCGACGCTGCTGACCGTGCGCTGCCCAGTGGTGTACGCCCCGGCGATGCACACGGAGATGTGGCAGCACCCGGCAACCGTGGCGAACGTCGCCACGCTGCGGGCGCGCGGCGCGGTGGTGGTGGAGCCGGCGTTCGGGCGCCTCACCGGCGCGGACTCGGGGCCGGGCCGACTGCCGGCGCCGACAGAGATCGCCTCACTCGCCCGGTCGATGCTGGCTCGGGGCGGCCTCACGGCCGACCTCGCCGCGCGCCGCGTCGTGATCAGCGCGGGCGGCACCCGCGAACACCTGGACCCCGTGCGCTACCTCGGCAACCGCTCGTCCGGGCGGCAGGGGGCGGCGCTCGCCCGGGCCGCCGTCGCCCGCGGCGCCGAGGTGACGTTCATCGCGGCCAACCTCGCCGTGGAGCCGCCGGCCGGGGCCAAGCTCGTCCCGGTCGTGTCGGCGCTGGAGTTGCGCGACGCGGTGCTTGCGGCGTCCATCGGGGTCGATGCCGTCGTGATGGCCGCGGCCGTGGCGGACTTCCGTCCCGTGCACTCATCGACCAGCAAGATCAAGAAAGGCGCCGGGGAGCCGAGCAGCATCGAGATCATCCGCAACCCCGACGTGCTCGCGGAGCTGTCCGCGCTGCCGACGGGGGAACGGGCCCGCGTGGTGGTCGGCTTCGCTGCCGAGACCGACGACGTGCTGGCGCACGGGCGGGCCAAGCTTGCCGCCAAGGGGTGCGACATCCTGGTGGTGAACCAGGTCGGCGACGGGGTCGCCTTCGAGGTGGACCGGAACGCGGCCACGATCCTCACCGCCACCCACGAGACCGAGGTGCCGCTGACCGCGAAGGACCTGCTCGCGCACGCGGTGTGGGACTGCGTCGTCGCGCAGTGGTGACTGCGCCGGGCGCAGGGCGCAGTGCTGCGGGGCTCAGCGGCTGGCGAGGTCGAGTGCCGCCACGATGCCGGTGCGGAGCGCCCCGCTGCTGGTGAAGTCGCCGGCTGGCCCGATCATCGTGACCAGGTCGGTGCGGCCGCCGTCCGGGACGACCACCAGCTCGGTCCACACGCCACCCGCGCCCCGCGTCTCGACGAGGCTCAGTTCGGTCTCGCCGATGGGCGCGGTTGCCGCCGAACCGGGCACGACACGCGCGCCGGACGCGCTGACCGCCGCCCCGAGGATGGTGTTCCGGGTCTGCTGCGTGGTGCTGGGCACGGGGTAGCTGACCACGTACAGCAACAGGGCGCTGCCGGTGGCGTCGCTGGCGACCAGGCGCAGCCCGAGCCGAACGTCCAGTGGGGCGCGCGCGTACAGGGCCTGGAAGCCGGGCTCGTCGGCGACGACGGCCGGCAGCGCCGAGCCGAGCGTCGCCGCGGCGGCCACCCGAAAGTCCCCGGGCAGACCTATGACCAGGTGCGTGCCCGGGATCCCGTGGCGCACCAGGCCCGCCGCCGGCGCCGCGTCGGTCGGGCCCGTCGACGTCGCCGGGCCCGTCCCCAGGGCCGTCCCCGGGGCGGTCGGCGAGCCGGATGTCGCGCTGACGGTCACGGCGGTCACCACGGGATCCGCGTTCTGGAACCTGGCGCAGCCGGCCACTGCGGCGAGCACGCCGATCGCGATGGCGGCCCGCGCCGCGAGCGCCCTGAGCCGCATGGCGGCCGACGCTAACCGACGTCGACCAGATCGCCGCGACGACCGTCGAGGGCAGCGCTGATCGGGGCGGCATCGACCTGCTCTCGCCGAGCCGAGACCTGCTCGCGACTGCCCGCCGGGAGCAACCGCCGGCGTGCTCGGCTGATCAGGCGGTCGTCCGCAGACTCGTGACGATGGTGGCGCGCAGTGCGGCGCTCGATGTCTCGCTACTGCGCGGACCCGTCAGCCCCAGGCTGACTGTCGTGCGCCCCGCTGGCACGACCACGAACTCGCCCCACCTGGTGGCGTTGTCAGCCAGAGCGGTGACGATCTCCGTGGAGCCCAGCCGGTACGAGCGCCCGGATGCCGGCACGTAGGTGAGATGGGACCCGTCGATCAGACCGCCGACGAATGTGGAGAGGTCCGAGGTGGACGTGGTCGCCACCGGGAGCTGTTCGACGATCAGCACCAATGACGTTCCCGCGGCGTCGCTGGCGATCAGACGTAGCCCCTGCCGGACGTCGCTGGTGGCGGTGAAGTGGGTGTACGTGTCGCGGACCCCCACCTCGTCCGCGAAGGCGGGCGGCAAGGCGGCTCCGAGATCGGTCGCGGCGGCAACCCGATAGGACGGCGGGAGACCGACGCTCAGACCTGTGTCGGGGATGGCATGCCGCACCAGCGCGGGGCCGACCGCATGAGTCACCGGCGGCTGCGTCGGGTGGCTCGGCGCCGCCGATGACGTCGCGCTCACAGACGTGGGCGGGGGCCGAGACGACGAGGCCGCGGTCGCGCCTCCGCCACAACCGCTCAGAGCTAGTGCGGCCGCGACCGCGCCAACGGCCAGCGCGCCCCGCGCACGTCCCCCCACGGCGGGCACGATAGCGCAGCTGATGACGCGGCCCGGCTAACATCAGGCAGCGGTGCCGGGCCATGCCCGTCAGTCCGGGCGGCCGTCGGCCGCGAACCCAGATCGAGGAGAGCCGTGGCCACCCGCCTGTTCACGTCCGAGTCCGTCACCGAGGGGCACCCGGACAAGATCGCCGACCAGATCAGCGACACGATCCTGGACGCGATGCTCAAGGACGACCCCGACAGCCGGGTGGCGGTCGAGACCATGATCACCACCGGCCAGGTGCACGTCGCCGGTGAGGTCCGGACCGACACCTACGTCGACATCGCCAACCTGGTGCGCGAGCGGATCCTGGAGATCGGCTACGACAGCAGCAAGAAGGGCTTCGACGGCGCGTCGTGCGGGGTCAGCGTCTCCATCGGCGCCCAGTCCAGCGACATCGCGCAGGGGGTCGACCAGGCGCACGAGGCGCGGACCGGCGAGTCCGTCGAGGACGTGCTCGACCGTCAGGGCGCCGGTGACCAGGGCCTGATGTTCGGGTACGCCTGCGACGACACGCCCGAGCTGATGCCGCTGCCGATCGCGCTCGCCCATCGCCTCGCCCGTAGGCTCTCCGCCGTCCGCAAGAACGGCACCGTCGGCTACCTCCGCCCCGACGGCAAGACCCAGGTCACCATCGAGTACGTGGACGACAAGCCGGTCCGTCTCGACACCGTCGTCGTCTCCAGCCAGCATGCCGCCGACATCGACCTCGACACGCTGCTGTCGCCCGACGTGAAGGAGCACGTCGTCGAGCCCGAGCTGGCCGACCTCGGCATCGACAGCGCCGGATACCGGCTGCTGGTCAACCCGACCGGGCGCTTCGAGATCGGTGGCCCGATGGGCGACGCCGGCCTCACCGGCCGCAAGATCATCGTCGACACCTACGGCGGCATGTCGCGGCACGGTGGCGGCGCGTTCTCCGGCAAGGACCCGTCGAAGGTCGACCGCTCCGCCGCGTACGCGATGCGCTGGGTGGCGAAGAACGTCGTCGCCGCGGGGCTGGCGAAGCGCTGCGAGGTCCAGGTCGCCTACGCGATCGGCAAGGCCGAGCCCGTGGGACTGTTCGTCGAGACCTTCGGCACCGAGAGCGTCGACGTCGAGAAGATCTCGGCCGCGATCACCGCCGTGTTCGACCTGCGTCCGGCCGCGATCATCCGTGACCTCGACCTCAAGCGTCCGATCTACGCCGCGACCTCGGCCTACGGCCACTTCGGTCGCGAGCTGCCCGACTTCACCTGGGAGCGCACCGACCGCGCCGACGCGCTGAAGGCCGCCGCCACCAGCTGATCTCCACACGCCGTCCGGACGGCCGTCACCGCCTCACGCGGTGGCGGCCGTTCGTCGTTCCCCGGGCAGGTCGAGTCGGTCGAGCCGGTCGAGCCGGGTCACCGTGGTGCGCACCGCGGCCGCGCCCGCCCGGTTCGCGCCGACCGTGGACTGCGCGGGCCCGAACCCGACCAGGTGCACGCGGGGCTCGTCCGCGACCTGGGTGCCCCGCATCCTTATGCCGCCGAGCTCGCCGCGGAGGTGGAGCGGGTCGAGATGGGCGAGGGCGGGCCGGAACCCGGTCGCCCAGAGGATGACGTCGACCGGCGTGAACGTCCCGTCGGCCTCCCGGACGCCGTGGGGTTCGATCCCGGTGAACATCGGCCGCCGCCGCAGCACCCCGCGGTCCCGGGCGGCGAGCGCGTACGACGTCCAGGGCAGCCCGGTGTACGACACGACGCTGCGGCTCGGTCGACCGGCTTCGACGTCGGCGGTCACCTGCTCGACCACCGCGCGGCCGGTGGTCTCGGGACGGAACTGCTCGTCGAGGAACACCGGCTCCCGCCTCGTGTACCAGAGCGTGGTGGCGGACCGGGAGATCTCCTCGAGCTGCTGGACGGCCGAGATGCCGCCCCCGACGACCGCCACGCGTCGGCCGGTGAACTCCGCGGCGTCGGTGTACCGGCCGGTGTGCAGCTGTCGGCCGAGGAACGTCTCGGCGCCCGGGTACCGTGGGAGCAGCGGGTTCGTCCACGTCCCGGTGGCGTTGAGCACGACCCGTGTCCGCCAGCTGCCGTGATCGGTCTCGACGAGCAGCTCGCCGTCGGGGTCGGTGTCGGCGGGCCGGACCGCGGTGACGTGCACCGGTCGCTCGATCGGGAGGTCGAAGTGCTGCTCGAAGGCCGCGAAGTAACGGGGCACGGCCTCGCGGCTCGGCTCGCGGTCGTCGATCGGCGGCTTCGGGTAGCCGGGCAGGTCGAAGATGCCGTTGACGGTGGCCATCCGCAGGGACGGCCAGCGGTGCTGCCACGCGCCGCCGGGCGCCGCGTCGGCGTCGACCACCACGAAGGTGCGGCCACCGGACGCAGCGGCCAGCGCCGAGCTGAACCCGCGTCGCTGCAGGTGGTAGGCCGCTGACAGCCCCGCCTGCCCGGCCCCGATGACGACGACGGTCGCGTGCCGCGGGGAGTGGTCCACGTCCACCACAACGCGCGTACCGGCGGCGTTCACTCCCACCCGGCGCACCGGTGGAGCGCAGCGGCGACCGGAACCGTCCGACCCGGCTGCGAGACTCGGGGACGTGGGGGAGCAGCAGGCGGGAGCGGTGGCCCGGCTGGCCGTCGACACCCCGCTCTCGCACCTCGACCGGCCGTTCGACTACGCCGTGCCCGTGGACCTCGACGCCACCGTGCGGGTCGGCTCGCGCGTCCGGATCCGGTTCTCCGGCCGGCTGACCGACGGCTGGGTGCTCGAGCGCCGCGACGACACCGGCCACGTCGGCAAGCTCGCCCCGATCCTGCGGGTGGTCGGCGAGGAGCCGGTGCTGACGCCCGCCACCGCCGCCCTGTTCCGGGCCGTGGCCGACCGGTACGCGGGGACGTTCGCCGACGTCGTCCGCCTCGGGGTGCCGGCCCGGCACGCGCGGGCGGAGACCGCGGCGTCGGGTCCGGTCGCGTTGTCCGACCCCGCGGCAGGGCCCTCGCACTGGACGCCGTACCGGGCGGGTGACGCGTTCCTCGGCGCCGTGCGCGCCGGGCGGGCGGCCCGCGCGGTGTGGCAGGCGCTGCCGGGCCACGACCCGTTCGCACCGCTCGCCGAGGCGGTCGAGGTCGCGGCCCGCGCCGGGCGGGGCGTGATCGTCGTCGTCCCCGACGCCCGCGACCTGCGCCGCCTCGAGGCCGCCGTGGCCGCGCGCATCGGCGCCGACGCCGCGGTCACGCTCGCGGCCGAGCACGGGCCGCAGCGGCGCTACCGGCGTTGGCTCGCCGTCCGCCGCGGGGACGTGCGCGTGGTGCTCGGCTCCCGCGCCGCGGCGTACGCGCCGGTGGCCGACCTCGGGCTGGTCGTGGTCTGGGACGACGGCGACGACCTCCACGCCGAACCACGCGCGCCGTACCCGAACACCCGCGACGTCCTGGCCATCCGATCATCGTTGCAGGGTGCAGCGATGCTCGTCGGCGGCTTCGCCCGGACGGCCGAGTCGCAGCAGTTCGTCGAATCCGGTTGGGCGCACGAGATCGTCGCCGACCGTGTGACCGTGCGGGCGGCGGCACCGCGTGTGCTCACGGCCGGTGACGACGCCGAACTCGCGCGGGACGAAGCCGCCCGCTCGGCCCGGTTGCCCACCCTGGCGTGGCGCACCGCGCGCGAGGCGCTCGCCGCCGGCCGGCCGGTGCTGGTGCAGGTGCCCCGCCGTGGCTACGTGCCGGCGCTCGCCTGCGCCCGCGACCGCACCCCGGCCCGGTGCACGCACTGCCACGGCCCGTTGCAGGTCGGCCGGTCGGGCGGCACGCCGGTGTGCGGGTGGTGCGGGCGCCCCGCGACGACGTGGGCCTGCCCGGTCTGCGCCGGCACCGCGTTGCGCGCCGTCGTCATCGGCGCGCGGCGGACCGCCGAGGAACTCGGGCGGGCGTTCCCCGGCACCTCGGTCCGCACGTCGGGGGCGGGGGAGGTGCTCGACCACGTCGGTGCCACCGCGGCGCTGGTGATCGCGACACCCGGGGCGGAGCCGGTCGCCGAGGGCGGGTTCGGCGCGGCCCTGCTGCTCGACGCCTGGGCGCTCCTCGGCCGTCCCGACCTGCGGGCGACCGAGGAGACCCTGCGCCGGTGGGCCACGGCCGCGGCGCTGGTCGCGTCCGACGGCACGGTCGTCGTCACCGCCGACCCGCAGCTCGCGCCGGTCCAGGCGCTGGTGCGCTGGGACCCCGTGTGGCACGCCGCCCGCGAACTCGCCGACCGTGCGGCCCTCGGCTTCCCGCCCGCTGTGCGCATGGGGGCGCTGCGCGGTACGGCCCCGGCCGTCGCCGACCTGTTGTCGCAGTCGCCACTGCCCGACTCCGCCGAGGTGATCGGGCCGGTCGGCTCCGGTGACGACGAGCGTCTGCTGGTCCGGGTGCCCCGCGGCGACGGTGCCGCCCTCGCCGCCGCCCTGAAGGTCGGCCAGTCGTCGCGCTCGGCCCGCAAGGCCGACCCGGTCGTCCACGTCGACCTCGACCCCGCCGTCCTCGGCTGATCCCTCGGCCCGGGACTCACCGAGAGAGCAGCGGCCCGCAGTTCGCATCAGTGATGCATTTCGGGTGCTGGGACGCCAAAACTGCATCACTGATGCGCGTTGCGCCCTCCATTGTTTGCGATCTACGCGAGCACAGTGGTGGGATGCGGCATGACCCTTCTTCGCTACGTCGACGAACGCGATACCGATGCGGCGGCTGCTCTCCTCAGGGCGTACTTCTCCGCAGAGCAGCCGTTCACCGGTTCGCGCTTTGATCCATTCGGTGGTGGAGGCGACCGCGTCGACAAGAATCGCATCACCAGTTCCGACCTCGTCGCAGTGAGCATGCTGGGTGTCGACGTTCCGCCGAGAGCAACGATGGCGTTGATCGAAAACGAAAGTCTCGCGGCTCGGGTCGCAACCGAGCTGGCCCGATTTGATCCTGGGCTGAGGTTCGCGACCGTCGAGCCGTCGGTCCTCGCCACGGGCGGTGACGCGTCTGCCCTCTGGACCCTGGTGCACACGAGCGCGCCCGGAATGGGACGGACCAAGACGAGCAAGTTGCTGGCGCGAAAGCGACCTCACCTCTTCCCGGTCTGGGACAGCGTGATCCATGAGGCGACCGGGCAGGGAACAGGTACTTACTGGACGTGGCTGCGCGCCCGTTTCGACGACCCGTCTCTGCCCGTCTGGCTTCGAGCGGTGGCTGCGGATGTTGGTCACCTCGATGACATCAGCGACATTCGCCTCTTCGACGTCATTGTGTGGATGACGCATTGGACGGATCGTCGATCGCGTCGAGTGCCGTAGGCCCCGTCCTCGGCTGATCCCGGCGAGATCGGTTGCGCGCAACTAGACTGCACACATGCCGTCCGCACCGGTGGTGACCCTCGACGACCTGTTGTGCTTCGACCTCTACGCGGCGTCACGGGCCGTGACCGCGCGCTACCGCCCGTTGCTCGAACCGCTCGGGCTGACGTACCCCCAGTACCTGGTGATGACGGTGCTGTGGGAGGGGGAGGCCGTCACGATGACCGAGCTCGGCGCTCGGCTGCACCTGGACTCCGGCACCCTCAGCCCGCTCGTGCGGCGGCTGCAGGACGACGGCCTGGTCAGCAAGCAGCGCCGCGCCGAGGACGAACGCAGTGTGGAGATCGCGACCACGCCGGCCGGCAAGGCGCTCAAGCGCCGGGCGGCCAAGGTGCCGCTGCAGATGGGTGCGGCCATGGGCCTCGACGAGGAGGGCTTCGCCGCCCTGCGCACCGTGCTGCGGCAGTTGTCGGCGAACGTCACAGCCGACTGACACCACCCGGTACTTGATTGTGCACAACTGAATTGGGTACGTTCAGTTGTGAAGGGCGCGCGACCAACAGCCGCCCTCCCCGACGACGAGGAGAACACCATGCCCACGCGTACCGCACGTACCGCCTGGAACGGCAGCCTGCAGGAGGGCTCCGGCCAGGTCGAGCTGTCCAGCTCCAAGGTCGGCACCTACGAGGTGTCGTTCCCGAAGCGCGCCGCTGACGACGCGGGGGGCACCACCAGCCCCGAGGAGCTCATCGCCGCGGCCCACTCGGCCTGCTACGCCATGCAGTTCTCGGCCATCCTCGGCGAGGCCGGCGGCACCGTCGAGAGCCTCGACGTCCAGGCCGACGTCTCGCTCGGCCCGGACCCGGCCGGCGGCTTCAAGCTCACCGGCATCAAGCTGACGGTCGTCGGCGAGGTCCCCGGCGTCGACGCCGAGGGCTTCGAGAAGGCCGCCCAGGCCGCCAAGGCCGGCTGCCCGGTGAGCAAGGCCCTCACCGGTGTGGACATCACGCTCGACGCCCGACTCGAAGGCTGAGCCGAGTTCGTACGATGACACCGTGAGCGTCGTCCCCATCCGGGTGTTCGGAGATCCCGTCCTGCGCACCGCGGCGGAACCGGTGACCGTCTTCGACAAGGAACTGCGCCGGTTGGTCGACGACCTCACGGCGACGATGCTCGACGCCCCCGGCGTCGGTCTGGCCGCACCCCAGATCGGCGTCGGGCTGCGCGTGCTCACCTACCACCTCGACGAGGAGCAGCAGGGCCACCTCGTCAACCCGGTCCTGCACTTCCCGAGCGACGAGGAGCAGGACGGCCCCGAGGGCTGCCTCTCGATCCCCGGCCTGACGTTCGACTGCGTGCGCCGCGAGCACGTCGTCGCCCACGGCCAGAACGTGTACGGCGACCCGATCACCGTCGAGGGCACCGCCAAGCTCGCCCGCTGCATCCAGCACGAGACCGACCACCTCGACGGCGTGCTGTTCGTCGACCGGCTCGACACCGACGCCCGTAAGGCCGCGATGAAGGCGATCCGCGAGGCCCAGCAGCCCGGTGGCGCCTGGGCGGGCGAGCCGGAACCGGTCGTCAAGCTCTCGCCGCACGACGGCCCCACCGTCAGCGTGTTCGGCCCGGCGCGGTGAGGCTGGTCTTCGCCGGCACCCCCACACCCGCGCTGCCGAGCCTGCGCACCCTGCTCGAGGTCGGGCGGCACGAGGTGGCCGCGGTGGTCACCCGCCCCGCCCGCCCGCAGGGTCGCGGTCGCACGCTCACGCCGTCACCGGTGGCCGCACTCGCCGCCGAGCACGGCGTGCCGGTGCTCACCCCGGCCAAGGCCGGCGACCCCGAGTTCCTCGCCCAGTTGCGCGACCTCGCGCCCGACTGCTGCCCGGTGGTGGCGTACGGAGCACTGTTGCCTGCTGCAACGCTCGAGATCCCGGTGCACGGCTGGGTCAACCTGCACTTTTCGCTGCTGCCCGCGTGGCGCGGCGCCGCTCCCGTCCAGCACGCGCTGCTGCACGGCGACGACGTCACCGGCGCCTCGACGTTCCTCATCGAGCGCGGCCTCGACACCGGCCCGGTGTTCGGTGTGCTCACCGAGACCGTCCGGCCCACCGACACCTCCGGAGACCTGCTCGACCGGCTGGCGACCGCCGGTGCCGACCTGCTGCTCGCGACCCTCGACGGCATCGAGGGCGGCCAGCTCGCGCCGGTCCCGCAGCCAACGGAAGGCGTGTCGATCGCGGGCAAGATCACCGTCGACGACGCCCACGTGGCGTGGGACGAACCCGCCGTGGCGGTCGACCGTCGCATCCGCGCCTGCACCCCCGAACCCGGCGCTTGGACGACCTTCCGCGACGCCCGCCTCCGCCTCGGCCCGGTGAGCCTGACCACGGCCACCGCGTCCGACCCCACCGCCGGCGAGGCCGGATCCCTCGCCCCTGGCGAGATCGCGCAGGTCGGCAAGGCCGTGCGCGTCGGCACCGCCACCCGCGCCGTCGAACTCGGTTGGGTGCAGCCGCCCGGCAAGAAGCCGATGCCCGCCGCCGACTGGGCCCGCGGCGCCCGGCCCCAGCCCGGGGAGCGGTGTGCCTGACCGCACCCGGCTGGTCGTGCTCGACCTGCTGCGCGCCGTCCGTGCCGACGACGCCTACGCCAACCTGACGCTGCCCACCCTGCTGCGCGAGGCCAAGCTCGACAGCCGCGACGCCGCCTTCGCGACCGAGCTCGGCTACGGCACCCTGCGGGCGCAGGGCGTCCTCGACGAGATCGTCGACCAGTGCAGCAACCGGCCGGTGGCCAAGCTCGACCCCAACGTCCTCGACTTGCTCCGCCTCGGCAGCTACCAGCTGCTGCGCACCCGGGTCCCGGCGCACGCGGCGGTGGCGAGCACGGTCGAGCCGGGCAACGCCACCCGCGCGCTGGCTGTCGCCAGCACCGTCGACGCCGCCCGCAGTGTCGGGGCCTCACGGGCCACCGGCTTCGTCAACGCCGTGCTCCGCAAGGTCGGCGCGCGCGACTGGGACGACTGGACGTCCCGGTTGGCCGCCGGCCGCGGTGAGCTCGCGGGTCTCGCCGTCCGCGACGCCCACCCGGCCTGGATCGCCGAGGCCTTC
>CAXTNT010000009.1:0-107077 GCA_964245825.1 uncultured bacterium
GCGACCGGTCTTGAGCTGCCCGTCGACCTGCACGACGATCCGGTCGCGCAGGCCGTTGAGCAGCAGCGTCTGCTGGGTCTCGGCCAACCCCAGTTCCCAGGGGCCGCCGGCGTGCTTGAGGGAGGTCAACGGGGCCGCGCCGGTCCCGCCGTCGTGGCCGGAGATCAGCACCACGTCGGCGTGCGCCTTGGACACTCCCGCGGCGACCGTGCCGACGCCGACCTGGCTCACCAGCTTGACGTGCACCCGGGCCCGGGGGTTGGCGTTCTTCAGGTCGTGGATGAGCTGGGCCAGGTCCTCGATCGAGTAGATGTCATGGTGCGGCGGCGGGCTGATCAACCCGACGCCGGGTGTGGAGTACCGGACCTTGGCGATCCAGGGATAGACCTTCTGCCCCGGCAGCTGGCCGCCCTCGCCGGGCTTCGCGCCCTGGGCCATCTTGATCTGGATGTCGTCGGCGTTGACGAGGTACTCGCTCGTCACCCCGAACCGGCCCGAGGCCACCTGCTTGACCGCGCTCCGGCGCAGGTCGCCGTTCTCGTCGGGGACGAACCGGCGTGAGTCCTCGCCGCCCTCGCCGGTGTTGGACTTCCCGCCCAGCCGGTTCATCGCGATGGCCAGCGTCTCGTGCGCCTCGGCGCTGATGGACCCGTACGACATGGCGCCGGTGGCGAACCGCCGCACGATCTCGCTGGCCGGCTCGACCTCGGCCAACGGCACCGGGGACCGCAGCCCGGTGCGGAACTCGAAGAGACCGCGCAGGGTGCCGGCCTGCTTCGACAGCGCGTCCACCTGCGCGGTGTAGTCGCGGAACAGATCCTCGCGCCGCTGCCGGGTGGCGTGCTGGAGGGTGAACACCGTCTCCGGGTTGAACAGGTGCAGCTCGCCCTCGCGCCGCCACTGGTACTCGCCGCCGACCTCGAGACCGCGGTGCGCGGCCTCGGTGGCGTTGTCCGGGTACGCCCGGTGGTGCCGGGCGGCGACCTCGGCCGCCACCGTGTCCAGGTCGATGCCCCCGAGGCGGGAGGGGGTGCCGGTGAAGTAGACGTCGACGAGGTCCTGCCCCAGCCCGATCGCCTCGAAGACCTGCGCGCCCGTGTACGACTGCACCGTCGAGATGCCCATCTTGGACATCACCTTCAGCACGCCCTTGCCCAGCGCCTTCACCAGGTTGCGCTGGGCGTGCGCCCCGTCGACGCCGGGGATGTCGCCATCCCGCACGAGGTGCTCGACGGTCTCCATCGCCAGGTACGGGTTCACGGCGGCGGCGCCGTAACCCATCAGCAGGGCGACGTGGTGCACCTCGCGCGCGTCCCCCGTCTCGACCACGAGGCCGACCCGGGTGCGCTTCTTGGTCCGGATGAGGTGGTGGTGCACGGCGCCGGTGAGAAGCAGCGACGGGATCGGCGCCCGGCTGGCGTCGGCGTTGCGGTCCGACAGCACGAGGATCCGCGCGCCGTCCTCGATCGCCTCGTCGACCAGGGCGCAGATCTGGTCGAGCCGGGCGGCGAGCGCGGGGCCACCGCCGGTGACGTCGTACAGGCCGCTGACGCTGACCGAGGCGAACCCCGGCATGTCGTCCTCCTCGTTGATCCCGACGAGCTTGGCCAGCTCGTCGTTGTCGATCACCGGGTACGGCATCACCACTTGCCGGCAGGAGGCCGGACCGGGATCGAGCAGGTTCTCCTCCGGCCCGATGGTGCCGGCGAGGGCGGTGACCAGCTCCTCGCGGATGGCATCCAGCGGCGGGTTGGTCACCTGCGCGAACAGCTGGGTGAAGTAGTCGAAGAGCAGCCGCGGCCGCGGCGACAGCACGGCATACGGGGTGTCGGTGCCCATCGACCCGATCGGCTCGGCGCCGGTGCGCGCCATCGGCGCCAGCAGCACCCGCAGCTCCTCGGCGGTGTAGCCGAACATCTGCTGACGCCGCAGCACCGACTCCTTGCTGTAGACGACGTGCTCGCGCTCCGGCAGGTCCGCGACCTTGATGATGCCGGCGTGCAGCCACTCCGGGTACGGGTGGTCGGCGGCGAGCTGTGCCTTCACCTCCGCGTCGTCGACGATGCGGCCCTGCTCGGTGTCGACCAGGAACATCCGACCCGGCTGCAGCCGGCCCTTCGCCACGACGTGTTCGGCCGGGATGTCGAGGACGCCGACCTCGCTGGCCATCACCACCAGCCCGCCGTCGGTGACCCAGTAGCGGCAGGGCCGGAGGCCGTTGCGGTCCAGGACCGCGCCGATCACCGTGCCGTCGGTGAAGCAGACCGCCGCGGGCCCGTCCCAGGGCTCCATCAGGCTGGCGTGGAAACGGTAGAAGTCGCGTCGGGCGGAGTCCATGCCGGTGTGGTTCTCCCACGCCTCCGGGACCATCATCAAGACGGCGTGCGGCAGGGAGCGCCCCGCCATGTGCAGCAGCTCGAGCACCTCGTCGAACGTCGCCGAGTCGCTGGCCCCCGGCGTGCAGATCGGGAACAGGTCGCTGATCGACGCGCGGCCGCCGCGGTCGAGGAGCGGGCTCTCCAGGAGGGCCTCGCGGGCGCGCATCCAGTTGCGGTTGCCGCGCACGGTGTTGATCTCCCCGTTGTGTGCGAGGAACCGGTACGGGTGCGCGAGCGGCCAGGACGGGAACGTGTTGGTGGAGAAGCGGCTGTGCACCAGGGCCAGGGCGCTGGTGAAGCGGTCGTCGTCGAGGTCGGGGAAGTACAGCTGGAGCTGGTGGGTGGTGAGCATCCCCTTGTAGACCAGGGTCCGGCTCGACAGCGACGGGAAGTAGACCTTCGTACAGTGCTCGACGCGCTTGCGGACCCGGTACGCACGACGCTCGAGATCCATGCCGGCGACGCCGTCGGACGAGCCCAGGAAGAGCTGGCGGATCACCGGCTCGACGGCGCGCGCGACGCTGCCGATCGCGTCGTGGTCGACGGGCACCTCGCGCCAGCCGAGGACGGTGAGGCCCTCGGCCCGGACGATGCTGGCGATGGTGCGGACCGCGACGTCCCGTTCGTCGGCCAGGACCGGCAGGAACGCCAGCCCCACGGCGTACCGGCCCGGCTCGGGCAGCGGGAACTCGACGCTCTCACGCAGGAAGGCGTCCGGGATCTGGACGAGGATCCCGGCCCCGTCGCCGGTGTTGGGGTCGGTGCCCGAGGCGCCGCGGTGGTCGAGGTTGCGCAGTGCCGTCAGACCGCTGCGGACGATCTCGTGCTGGGGGCGGCCGTGGACGTCGACGACGAAGGCCACGCCACACGCATCGTGCTCGTGGCCGGGGTCGTACAGGCCCTGGCTGGGCGGCGGGCCAGCGGGGATCAGCGCGGTCACCGGCAGTGTCCTTCGGAGAGGTCCGGGCGGGGGCGAGTGCATCCGGACCGCACTGTCTCGGCTGTTACCGGCACGTTAACTGTCCGGCGGCCCTGCTGTCGAGCCGCATCCGGTCGGTGCCGTCGTGTCGTGACCGACAGGCTAGCCCGGAACGCGCACGGTCACGAGATACCGCTCCCCACGAGCGCCCCGATCCCGTACGTGACGGCGACGGCGAGCGCACCCACGAGCAACTGACGCCCGCCGGAGAACCACACGCTGCGGCTGGTGAAGCGGCTGGCCACCGCGCCCGCCGAGAACAACCCGACCGCCGCCAGCAGCAGCGCGAGCCAGAGCAGCGATGCGCCGGCGAAGTACGGCAGGGCCGGCAGCAGCGCCCCAGCCCCGAAGGCCAGCAGGCTGGAGCCGGCGGCCTGCCACGGGCTCGGCAGGCGGTCGATGTCGACCCCCAGCTCTTCCTGCGCGTGCACCCGCAGCGTGACCTCGGGATCGCGGTGCAGCTGTGCCGCGACCGCCCGCGCCAGCTCGGGGGTGAGGCCGCGGTCCACGTACGCCGCCGCGAGCTCGGCCTGCTCCGACTCGGGCGACCGACGGAGCTCGATCCGCTCCAGGTCGACCTCCGCGAGTGTCGCCTCGGCCTGCGCGCGTACGGAGGTGTACTCGCCGACGGCCATCGAGAACGCGCCCGCCACGAGCCCGGCCAACGCGGTGATCGCGACCGTGTGCGTCGAAGCGCCGGCGGCGGCCACGCCGGCGATCAGGCTGCCGTTGCTGACCAGCCCGTCCATGGCGCCGAAGAGCGCGGGACGCAGGGCGCCGCCCTGGACGTCGCGGTGGTGGTGTTCGGGGGGCAGTCGCACGCCGGGGCGTGCCGCCGGCCGGACGGCGGTCGGGATACCGGCGTCGATCGGCAACGCACCCCCGCGTCCTGCCCGGGGTGTGCTCACCGCGCCGCGCGCGAAGGCTGCCCCGGCTCGCGCGGGTCCGGGGGGGCCGGTTCGGCCTGGGCCGCGGTGGCCGGCTCGGACGGGTCGGGCGCGGCGCCCGGGCCGAGCCTCGCGCCGGAGTCCGCCTCGGCGGCTGGGTCCTCGATGACGTCGCCCCGCACGGCCGCCGGCAGCTCCCTGTCCCCAGGCTGCGGGCGTACCCGGATCAGATAGCCGACGGCCAGCACGAACAGGATGATGCAGGTGTAGTCGTTCAGGCGCAGACCCAGGAAGCGGTGTGCCTCGTCGATGCGGAGGTACTCGATCCACCCCCGCCCGACCGTGTACGCGGCGACGTAGAGCGCGAACGCCCGCCCTCGGGACAGCCGGCCGAACCACTGGTACCGCTCCGCGAGCAGGACGAGCCCGGCGGTGCCGAGGTCCCAGATGCACTCGTAGAGGAACGTGGGCTGGTACGTGCCGACGGCCGCGTACTGCGGCAGGCGGTGGGCCGGGTCGATGCGCACCGCCCAGGGCAGCGTGCTCGGCCGCCCGTACAGCTCCTGGTTGAACCAGTTGCCCCAGCGCCCGATCGCCTGCGCGACGGGGATCCCGACCGCCATCGCATCGGTGAGGTGGGAGAACCGCACCCCGTACTGCCGGGCGCCGATCCACCCGCCGACCGCGCCCAGGGCGATGGCGCCCCAGATGCCGAGGCCGCCGTCCCAGATGTAGAAGGCCTTGACCCAGTCCGTGCCGCGCCGGAAGTACAGCTGGTTGTCGGTGATCACGCTGTAGAGGCGGGCGCCGACCAGGCCGAACGGGACGGCCCAGATGGCGATGTCCGCGACCACGCCGGCGGGGTAACCCCACCGGCGCAGCCGGCGCTCCCCGATCAGGACGGCGGCCACCACCCCCAGGATGATCATCAGCGCATAGCCGCGCAGGGGGACCGGGCCCAGGTGGATCTGGTTGTGCGCCGGGCTGGGGATGCTGGCGAACAGACCGGCGCGCATGATCCGCCAGCCTACGTGCCGACCGGCGGCCGGCGACCCGCGCGCACCCCCGCGGCGAGCTCGGCCGTCAGCGCCCGGACCGCGGCCACACCAGCGGGCAGGTCGGGCGCCTCCAGCAGGCAGCGCACGAGGGCCGAGCCGACGATGACGCCGTCGGCGAAGCCCGCGACCTCGGCTGCCTGCCGGCCGTCGGACACCCCCAGCCCGACGGCGACGGGCAGCCCAGTGCAACGCCGCACGCGCTCGACGAGGGCGCGCGCGGTGCCGTCCACCGCCGCCCGCGTGCCGGTCACCCCCATGGTCGACGCGGCGTAGACGAAGCCCCGGCCGGCGGTGACGGTGCTCGCGATCCGGGCGTCCGTGGAGGACGGCGCCACCAGGAAGACCGGGTCCAGGCCGTGGGCGCCCGCGGCGGCCAGCCACGGGCCGGCCTCGTCCGGGATCAGGTCCGGGGTGATCGCGCCGGCCGCACCTGCGTCGGCCAGAGCCGCCGCGAACCGCTCCGTCCCGTAGCGCTCCACCGGGTTCCAGTAGGTCATCACCACGGTCGCCGCACCGGTCGCCGCCGCGGCCGCCGCGGTGGCCAGCACGTCCGCGACCCGGACCCCCCGCCCGAGCGCGGCCTGGACTGCGGCCTGGATGACCGGCCCGTCCATCAGGGGGTCGGTGTACGGCAGCCCGACCTCGACGATGTCGACCCCGGCCGCGACCATCGCCTCGATCGCCTCCACCGCGCCGGGCACCGACGGGAAGCCGGCCGGCAGGTAACCGACCAGAGCCGCCCGGCCCTCACCCGCCGCGGTGGCGAACGCCGTCGCGAGCAGCCCGGCGCCGTCCGACCGCGGCGCGCTCACCGCGCCGCGCGGCTGCGTCGGTTCCGCCCCCGCCGGGCGGTCATCGGGCGGCACCCAGCCCGAACCAGCGGGCCGCGGTGTCGCTGTCCTTGTCGCCGCGGCCGGAGATGTTGACGAGCACCAGCAGCCCGGCCGGGTCGCGGCCGGCGGCGGTCTGCTCGGCCACCCATTCGAGGCTGCCGGCGACCGCGTGCGCGGTCTCGATCGCACACAGGATCCCCTCGGTACGGGCGAGCGTGCGCAGTGCGGTCATGGCGTCGGCGTCGGAGATGCCCCGGTAGCCGGCGCGGCCGCTGTCGCGGAGCCAGGCGTGCTCGGGGCCCACGCCCGGGTAGTCGAGACCGGCGGAGATGGAGAAGGTCGGGAGCGTCTGGCCGTCGTCGTCCTGCATCAGGTACGAACGGGCGCCGTGCAGCACGCCCGGCGTCCCCGCCGTCAGCGGTGCCGCATGGTGCCCGGTCGCCATGCCCTCGCCGCCGGCCTCGCAGCCGATCAGCTCCACGCCCGCGTCCGCCACGAACGGGTGGAAGATCCCGATGGCGTTCGAGCCGCCACCCACACACGCGACGATGGCGTCCGGCAGCCGGCCGGCCAGCGCCAGCACCTGCGCCCTCGCCTCGACGCCGATGACGCGCTGGAAGTCCCGGACCAGCATCGGGAACGGGTGGGGGCCGACGACCGACCCGATGATGTAGTGAGTGTGCTCGACCGCGGCCACCCAGTCGCGCATCGCCTCGTTCGTGGCGTCCTTCAAGGTCCGCGCGCCGGAGCGGACCGACCGAACCTCGGCGCCGAGCAGCTGCATCCTGGCCACGTTCAGGGCCTGGCGGTGGGTGTCCTCCTCACCCATGTAGACGACGCACTCCAGCCCCAGCAGGGCGCAGACGGTGGCGGTCGCGACGCCGTGCTGCCCGGCGCCTGTCTCCGCGATCACCCGGGTCTTGCCCATCCGGCGGGCGAGCAGGGCCTGCCCGAGGGCATTGTTGATCTTGTGCGAGCCGGTGTGCGCCAGGTCCTCGCGCTTGAGCAGGATGCGCGCTCCGCCGACCTTGTCCCCGAGACCCCTCGCGTCCGTGACCGGCGTGGGCCGGCCCGCGTACGAGGCCAGCAGCCCGTCCAGCTCGGCGCCGAACGCGGGGTCCCGACGGGCCTCGGCGTAGGCGGCGCCGAGCTCGTCCAGCGCGGCGACCAGGGCTTCGGGCACGAACCGGCCGCCGTACGGGCCGAAGTGGCCGCCGGCGTCGGGCAGGGTCTGGGGCGTGGTGGTCGTCATCGCGAACGCACCGCGGGATGCGCACCCGCGGCGACCAGGTCGGCGACCGCCGTCCGCGGGTCCCCGCGCCGCACGAGCGCCTCGCCGACGAGCACGGCGTGCGCGCCGTCGGCGGCGTACCCGATGACGTCGTGCGGGCCGGTGACCCCCGACTCGGCGACCGAGACGACGCCCGCCGGGATGCGCGGGGCGAGCCGCGCGAAGGTGGCGGTGTCGACCTGCAGGGTGGTCAGGTCGCGGGCGTTGACCCCGACCACCTTGGCGCCAACCGCCAGCGCGCGCAGCAGTTCGGTCTCGTCGTGAACCTCGACCAGCGCGGTCATGCCGAGCGACTCGACCCGGTCGAGCAGGCCGGCCAGGCGGGGCTGGTCGAGCGCGGCGACGATGAGCAGCACCAGGTCCGCCCCGTACGCCCGGGCCTCGAGCACCTGGTACGGGGAGACCACGAAGTCCTTGCGCAGCAGCGGGATGTCGACGGCGGCGCGCACGGCGGCGAGGTCGTCGAGGCTGCCGCCGAAGCGGCGCTGCTCGGTCAGGACGCTGACTGCACAGGCGCCACCGGCTTCGTAGTCTGCGGCCAGCGCAGCGGGGTCGGCGATCGCGGCGATGGCGCCACGGCTGGGCGAGGAGCGCTTGACCTCGGCGATCACCGAGACGCCCGGAGCCCGCAGCGCAGGCACCGGGTCGAGCGGGGCGCGGGCGCGGCGGACCCGGGCCTTGAGGTCCGCCAGCGGGACCCGCGCTTCGCGAGCCGCGAGGTCGGCGCGCACCCCCTCGAGGATCCCGACGAGCGCCGAGCCGGCCTGCAGGTCCACCGACCCAGGGTAGCGATCGGGTCGGCCGCCCCCGTCGGCCGGTACGGTCGTTCGGTGCCCGACCTCCCGGACCCCAAGCTCGCGATCACGATGCTCGGCGACCGGGTCCTCGTGGCCGAGCCGGCCTCGGAGGGCGAACGCCGCTCCGCCAAGGGCATCCTGATCCCGGCGACGGCGCACGTCGGCAAGCGGCTGGCCTGGGCCGAGGTCGTGGGCGTGGGTCCGCACGTCCGCGCCGTGCAGACCGGCGACAACGTGCTGTTCAATCCGGAGGACCGGTTCGAGGTCGAGGTGCACGGCGCGTCGTACCTGATCCTGCGCGAGCGCGACCTCGCCGCCGTCGCCTCCGCACGCATCGCCGACAGCCCGACCGGCCTGTACCTGTAGCGGCAGGCCTCAGGCGGTGGGGTCCTCGCCGCGGTCGAGCGCGTCCCAGGTCCCGGCGTCGCCGGCCGGCCGCTCCCGCTGTGCGCCAGGCGCCTCGTAGCGGGAGGACAAGGCCTGCCAACGGGGGCCGCGGACCGCCAGCAGGATCCCAGCCGCGGTGAGCAGGACGCCGCCGGCGAGGGCCAGCAGCCACCACGGGTCGACAGTGACCGACGCGCCGGCCGGCAGGTCGTGCAGTACGTGGCCGCGGGCCGCGCCCCGCCGGGCGACCGCGCCCGCGGCCGCGGCCACCCCGCCGGCGGCCACCAGCGCGCCGGCGACCAGCCGCCCCCGACCGCGGGTGGCCGGCACCGCGACCGCGCCCGCGAGTGCCACCAGGGCCACCGCCTCGACCACGCCGGCCACGGTGTGCCCGGACACGGCGGCGTGCTCCAGGACGTACGAACCGCCGGCCGGCCGCCGCCCGCTGCCGTGCGCCCACCGGGCGCCGCCGGCCACGAACAGCGCGACCGCCGCCAGCAGTGCCAGCGCCGAGGCGCCCGCCGCCTCGCCGCGGGGTGTCACGCCGGTCGGAGGGTACGGGCCAGCGCCACCGCGGTCAGCACCGCCGAGGCCTTGGCCCGGGTCTCGGCCTCCTCGGCGGCCGGGTCGCTGTCGGCGACGATCCCGGCGCTCGCCTGCACGTACGCCCGCCCGCCGGTCACGACGGCGGTGCGGATGGCGATGGCCATGTCGAGGTCGCCCGCCGTGTCGAGATAGCCAACCGCCCCGCCGTAGATCCCCCGGCGTACCGGCTCGAGGCTCTCGATGACCTCCATCGCGCGCACCTTCGGGGCGCCGGTCAGGGTGCCGGCCGGGAAGCAGGCGCAGAGCACGTCGAGCGCGTCCCGGTCGGCCGCAACATCGCCGACCACCGTGGACACGATGTGCCAGACGTGGCTGTAGCGCTCCAGCGCGCCGAACTCCACAACCTGCACGGAGCCGGGAGCGCACACCCGGCCGAGGTCGTTGCGGCCGAGGTCGACCAGCATCACGTGCTCGGCGCGCTCCTTCGCACTCGCCATCAGCTCGGCGGCCAGGGCCGCGTCCTGCTCGGGGGTGGCGCCGCGCGGGCGGGTGCCCGCGATCGGGTGCAGCAGCGCCTTCCCGTCGGTGACCGTCACCAACGCCTCGGGCGAGGAGCCGACGATCGAGACGTCCTCGAACCGCAGCAGATACAGGTACGGCGACGGGTTCACCGTCCGGACCGCGCGGTAGAGGTCGAGGGCGTCCCCGTCGTAGGCCGCCGAGAACCGCTGCCCGACCTGCACCTGGAAGATCTCGCCGGCGCGGATCGCCGCCAGGGCCGCCTCTGCCGCGGGCCGGTAGGAGCCCGGTGGCGTGCGGCTGTCGAAGACCACGTCGGCGGGCTCGAAGGCCGAGACCGTGGGCAGCGCCGGGGTGGCCAGCCGCTGCACCATCGAGTCGAGCCGCGCCACCGCGTCCGCGTACGCCTCGTCCACCCGCTCGTCGGAGTCGTCGAGGTTCAGGGCGTTGGCGATGAGCAGCAGCGAGCCGTCGTCGTGGTCGTACGCCGCCAGATCGGTGACGAGCATCATCGCGAGCTCGGGCAGGCCGAGGTCGTCGGTGGCGAGCGTGGGCAGCTTCTCCAGCCGCCGGGCCATGTCGTAGCCGAGGTAGCCCACGAAGCCGCCGGTCAGCGGCGGCAGGCCGGGGGTCCGCGCGGTGTGCAGGGCGCGCAGGCTGTCGTGCAGCGCCACCAGCGGGTCACCGCTGGTCGGGACCCCGGCCGGAGCCGTGCCGACCCAGTGCGCGGCGCCGTCGCGTTCGGTCAGCATCGCCGCCGAGCCGGCGCCCACGAACGACCAGCGCGACCACTTCCCGTGCGCGGCCGACTCCAGCAGGAACGTGCCTGCGCGGTCACCGGCGAGCTTGCGGTAGACGCCGATCGGGGTCTCCCCGTCGGCGAGCACCCGGCGCCGCACCGGGATCACCCGGCAGTCCTTCGCCTGAGTGCGGAACTCCTCGAGCGTGGGCTCGACCGCCCCGGTCGGCGCGCTCACCCCGCGGTCGAGACCG
The DNA here is from genome assembly GCA_964245825.1 of uncultured bacterium. Taxonomy (GTDB): domain Bacteria; phylum Actinomycetota; class Actinomycetes; order Mycobacteriales; family CAJCIY01; genus CAJCIY01. Next base: position 10,669 of record CAXTNT010000009.1, read on the forward strand.
GCGCGGACGCCACCGCCGCGGGCAGGACGTCGGCGTCGAAGCAGGTGCGGTCGCCGGTGTGGCAGGCCGCGCCGACCTGGTCGACGCGGACCAGCACCGCATCGCCGTCGCAGTCCAGGGCGACGGACTTGACCCACTGCTGGTGGCCGGAGGTGTCGCCCTTCACCCAGTACTCGCGCCGGCTGCGGCTCCAGTAGGTGCAGCGGCCGGTGGTCAGCGTGCGGTGCAGCGCCTCGTCGTCCATCCAGCCGACCATGAGCACCTCGCCGGTGTCGTGCTGCTGCGCGACCGCCGCGAACAGGCCGTGCTCGTCGCGCTTGAGTCGGGCCGCGATCGCGGGGTCCAGCCGGGTCGGTCGGGGCGGCGCGGTGCCGTGGGTCATGCGGCCATTCTGCCGGTCGCAGGCCGCCGCACCGATCCGGCCGCCGGTCGCACGGGCCGACGCCGGATGCGCTTCACTGCTGCCGTGACCGAAGGCGACGCGCCGGCCCCCGGGCCCCGACCGCGCCCACGGCCGGGACCGACCGTTCCGGCCGCCCCGCCCGAGGCGGCTGCACCACCGCCGGCCCCCCCGACACCCTGGCCACCGGCCGCGCCCTGGTCGCCCGCCGGTCCGGGCGCACCCTACGGACCGGGGCAGCCCTACGGCCCCGCGCAGCCGCCCTACGGTCAGGGGTACGGCGCGTACCCGCCGATGGGCTACCCGACCGCGTACGGGTACGGGTACGGCTACGGACCGCAGCCCAGCAACGGCCTCGGTCTGGCCTCGATGATCCTGGGCATCGTCGGGGTCGTCCTGACGATCATCTGGATCGGCATCGTGCCCTCGATCCTGGCGGTGATCTTCGGGCTGATCGGCCGCGGGCGGGCGAGGCGGGGCGAGGCCACCAACGGCGGGCAGGCACTCGCCGGGCTCATCCTCGGCATCGTCGGGATCGTGGGCTTCGCTCTGTACGTGACGCTACTGGTGGTCGCCGTGAACCACAGCAGCGGGCCGACGTGTCTGAACGGTCCGTACTGCGACTGAACGATGGCGCCTGCGGCGCGTCGTGGGTGGTCAGCCGGCGCCCTCAGCCGACGGCGGCGCGCTGGGCGTCCCACGCCGCGTACAGACGGCCGTAGACACCCCCTTCGGTCAGCAGCGCCGCGTGCGAACCACGCTGCACGACCCGCCCGCTGTCGACCACCAGCACCTCGTCCGCCGACTCCGCGGTCGAGAGCCGGTGCGCGATCGTCACCGACGTCCGACCGCGGGTGAGCGCCGCGAACGCCGCGGCGAGCCGGGCCTCCGTCGCCGGATCGACCGCCGAGGTGGCCTCGTCGAGCACCAGCAGGTCGGGCGCGGCCACGTAGGCCCGGGCCAGCGCGACCAGCTGCCGCTCCCCCACCGAGAGCTCCTCGCCCCGCTCACCCACGCGGGTTCGGACCCCGTCGGGCAGCCCTGCCAACCAGTCGCCCAAGCCGATGTCGACCAGCGCCGACGCCACCTCCGCGTCGGTGATCCCGGGCCGGCCGTACGCGACGTTGTCGGCGACCGTGGTGTCGAACAGGAAGCCATCCTGCGGCACCACGACGACCCGCTCGCGCAGCGACGCGAACGGCACCTCGGTTAGCGCGACCCCGCCCAGCTCGACGCTGCCTGCCGTCGGGTCCATCAGCCGCGTGAGCAGCTTGGCCAGCGTCGTCTTGCCGCCCCCGGTCTCCCCGACGATGGCCACGCGCCGCCGCGCGGGGATCTCCAGGTCGACGTCGTGCAGCACCTCGGGGCCGCCCGGATAGGCGAAGTGGACGTGCCGGAACCGCGCCCTCAGCGCACCTGGCGGCAGCGCCGTGCCCGCCGGGCCCGGATCGGCGACGTCGGCCTCCATGTCCAGCACCTCCAGCACCCGGCCGAAGGCGGCGAGGGCGTTCTGCGCCTCGTTCAGGGCGTCGGTCATGACCTGCACCGGCTGGACGAACAACGTGACCAGGAACAGGAAGGCGACCAGCCGGCCGAGCGAGAGGTGACCGCCGACGCCCAGCAGCACACCGACGACCACCACGCAGACGTTGGCCAGCGCCGCCCCGGCCTCGCCCCCCACGTACACGCTGACCGACAGCCGCTGCGCCGTGTACTGGGCCGCGCGGGTGGCCTCCACCGCGGCGTCGATGCGCTCCGCGGTGCGCTCCTCGACCGCGTACGAGCGGATCGTCTGGGCGCCGACGACGGACTCGGCGATGGCGCCGAGCATCTCCCCCACCCGTTGCCGCACCCGCCCGTAGGCGGCGGACAGTCGCGGCTGCAGCCGGCGGCCGACGAAGGCCAACGGCCCGAACGAGGCGAGCACGAGCAGCGCCAGCTGCCAGGAATACACGAACATGAGCACGGTCGCGATCAGCAGCTGCCCGGTCGCGGTGACCAGGAAGATGCCGCCGAACTGCATGAAGATGCTGACGGTGTCGATGTCGCCGGTGACCCGGCTGACCAGGGCGCCGCGCCGCTCCGCCTGCTGGTGCAGCACCGACAGGTCGTGGATGTGCCGGAACGTCAGCACCCGCAGGTGGGCCAGCCCGGTCTCGCTGGCCCGGTAGAGCCGGGCGTTCATGACGGTGTTGGCCAGCGCCGTCACGGCGATGGCCGCCGCACCGGCGGCGACGAGGGCGCGGATGGTGCCGACATGGGCGTGCCCGCCGCGCAGGCCGTGGTCGAGCACGGCCTCCACGACGACGGGGGCGATGACCCGGCCCGCGGTGGCGACGACGGCGAGCGCGAGCGTGACGAGCAGGCCGGCCCGGAACTGCGGGGCCAGCCGGTCGATGCGGCGGACGGTGCCCTGCGCGCCCATCAGGCGTCCACGGGCGCGTCGTAGGCACTCACGATCCGGGCGTAGCCCGGGTGCCGCGCCAGCAGGTCGCGGTGCGCACCGCGGTCGGCGATGCGGCCGTCGGCCAGCCAGAGCACCTCGTCGGCCAGCGCGATCGTCGCCTTGCGGTAGGCGACCACCAGCGTCGTCGCCCCGGAGGAGGCCCGCAGGCCATCAAGGATGGCGCGCTCCACGGCCGTGTCGACCGCGGAGGTGGCGTCGTCCAGGACGAGCAACCGGGGCCGGCGGACGAGCGCCCGGGCCAGGGCGAGACGCTGCCGCTGGCCGCCCGACAGGGACGTTCCGCGCTCCCCCACGAGGGTGCCGAGCCCGTCGCCCAGCCGGGCGACGAAACCGTCGGCCTGGGCGAGGCGCAGCGCGGCCCAGACCTCCTCATCGGGGATGTCCGCGCCGAGCGTGACGTTGCCCCGGACGGTGTCGTCGAACACGAACGTCTGCTGGGCGACCAGCGCCACGTGCCGGGCGACCACGCCGGCGGGCATCTCGCGCAGGTCGAGGCCGTCCAGCCGGACGACGCCGTGGGTCGGGTCGACCAGCCGGACCAACAGGGCGGCGAGCGTGGACTTGCCGGCGCCGGTGGACCCGACCACCGCCACCGTCCGGCCGGGCGCCACGTCGAGCTCGATGCCGCGGAGCACCGGGACGTGGCCGTCGTAGGCGAAGTCGACTCCCGTCGCGCTCAGCCGGGCGCCGCCGCTCCCGGACTCGGGCACCGTGCTGCCGTAGGGCATCCGGGTCTGCTCGGTGAGCACGGCCTGGACCCGGTCCCAGCCCACCACGCTGCGCGGCAGCTCGGCGAGCACCCAGCCGATCGCCCGCAGCGGGAAGGCCAGCAGGCTGAACAGGTACGCGACCTGGACGAGCGTGCCGGTGTCGACGCGGGTCGCACCCACGAGCAGCACGGCGAGGACGCCGAGGTTGGGGATCGCCTCCAGTACCGGGTCGAACAGGCCGCGGAGCCGGCCCACCGTGATGAGCGCGTCCCGCAACTCCCCCACCCGGCCGGCGAAGCGCTCTGTCTCGGCGTCCTCGCGGCCCAGGGTCTTGACCACCAGCGCGCCGTCGAAGCTCTCGTGCGCGATGCCGCTCACCTCGGCCCGCAACTGCTGCGAGCGGCCGACCTTCGGCGACATGTCGCTGGCGTAGTAGGCGTTGACGGCAACGATCGCCGGGAACACGAGGCAGCCCACGACCGCGAGCGCGACGTCGGTCAGGAACAGCACCACGAGCGTCGCCACGATGATCACGACCACCCCGACGGCGAAGGGGAACGGCGCGATCGGGTACCACGCCGCCTCGACGTCGGAGTTGGCGTTGTTCAGCAGCGTGCCGGTGGGGTGCCGCGCGTGCCACGACATCGGCAGCGCCAGGTAGCGGCGGGTGACCCGCCGCCGGTAGTCGGCCTGCAGCGCGTACTGCATGACGCCCGCGGCGAGCCGGCGCGCGACGATGCCCGCGACCTTCAGGCCGGCCACCGCGAGGATCACCGCGGCGCTCACCCAGAGCGCGGCGGCGTCGGCGCGGTGCTCCCGGAGCGCAGGCGTGATGACGTGCGTGGTGATGGTGCCCAGCACGTACGACTGGACGATGATCATGCCGCCGTAGACGAGGCTCCCGGCCAGCGCGACGGCGAACGAGCGGGGTTGCTCGCGCACCGACACCGCCAGCACGTGCGCCCCGCGCCGCAGCACCCCGTCCGTACGCATCAACCGGCATTCTCCCAGACGGCCACGACAGGTTTCGCGGCTCCCGGCCAACCTGCAACCTCGACCACGCTCGAGGTCAAGGCCGGACATGCTCGTGGGCTACCAGGGCTTGGCGACCCCTGTGGAGGTTTGGTGGCCTGCCGATGCCATCATGCTGCGCTCGGGGACTATTCCCTCGGCGGGAGCAGAGCCTTGATCTTTCACCGAGACGAGAGTCCTGGACAAGACCGTGCACCCCACAGCTGGGTGCGTCGGACGCTCACCCTTCTGCTCACGCGCTGCTTCTGCTTCCCTACCGGGGTGCCAACTCGTTGGGCGCCGTCCGCGAATATGACGACGGGGTTCATCTGGCGTCTGCCATCAACCTCCTCCACGGGCAGATCGCCTACCGGGACTTCACCTTCCTACAGCCGCCCGGGATTACCCTTGCGCTCACCCCGTTCGCGCTGCTCGGCGAACACGTAGGTCAGCTGACTGCCATGGCCTTGGCGCGTTTTGCCATCCTGCTGATCTCGATCCTGACTGTGCGTCTCGTCGTGCAACTCAGCCGTGGGCCACGACTGTGGACCTTGCTCGTCGGAGGTCTTTTCGTCATCTCGACAGATGTGCTTATCTCGGAGCGTACGGTCCTGCTCGAGCCCTTCATCGACGTGAGCGCCGTCGTGGGCGCTGCAATCTTCGCAAGACGAGACCTCTCGCCGAGATCTGTGACTCTTGCGGGTGTCGTCTTCGGTGTTGGCTGCAGTTTCAAGCTGTTTGCTCTGGTCCTGCCCTTGTCCTTTGCGGCTGCGCTCGGGTTGGAAGGAAGGGCAAAGCTCGCCCTGAAGCACCTGGGTGCAGCCCTGGGGGCGTGTGCGCTGATCGTGTCGCCGTTCGTCTGCAGCTCCCCAGGCGCGTTCTGGCGCGACGTCGTCGTCACTCAGATCCGCCGGCCACCTGACGGGCTGCTGGGAACGGCGCGCTTGGCCAGTATTCTGGGCATGCACGGCTGGCGGCTGGTGGGTGTCAACGCCGTCGTTGCCTCCGTCCTAGTGCTGACAGTCATAGGTGTCGGCGTAGCGAGCAGGGACGATCTCGTAGCCAGGGGAATCTTCATCGCCTTGTTGCTGAGTGTGGCTTCGTTCAGCCTCTCCGGCTCATTCTTCGATCACTACGGTGCCTTCGTCGTGACGTTGGCGACGGTCCTCCTGGCTCGAGTCCCGGCCGCGCATCAGGGACGGCGCATAATGCGACTCGCCGCCGCGCCCGCAGCGTTGGCACTGGCAATCCAGGTAGGTGGAACTTTTCACTACGAGCGCATTCAACCAGATTCAAGCAGTATTCACGTTGCGCTCCAACGGGTTGACGCCGACAGAGATGCTGGGTGCGTTTTCAGTGACTCGGTCAGCCTATCGATCGCGGCTGACGCCTTCACGAGCCCGGATGCGGCCTGCCCTGGCTGGATCGACGGCCGCGGCGACGCTCTGACGCTTCTTACCCGAAGGCCGCCACACTTCTATCCTGCCGGTTTCCGTGGCTTGCCACAATGGCAGAATGACATACACACCCAACTTCTCGCCGCCCAGACGCTGCTGCTGGCCCATGACCCGCACACGACACCAGAGTGGTCTACGTCAGTCCGGGCCTACGTGACCAGCCACTTCACGTTGCGGGCGCAGAGTACGTCCGGCTACTTCTGGCAGATCTGGGCGCGAGACCGCTAGATGAACGTCGGGCACTCGAACACGTGACCGGTCCACCGAGGCTGGTTCACTGGTTCGATGATGGCGGTCACGGTTGTGGGTGACGGCCGACCGATCGTCGTGCTGCCGATGTTCGGGTGCGACAGCGCGGTGATGGCCGAGATGGTCGAGCCCGCGTTCACGGGCACGGACGGTTGGCGTCGGATCTACCTGGACCTGCCTGGCACGGGACGGTCCCCCTCCCTCGCTCCACGGTCCGACGCCGTCCTCGACGCCGTCGAGGCGACCGTGTCCGCGCTGCCCGGCGTCAGCACGTTCCATCTCCTTGGCGCTTCCTACGGTGGGTACCTCGCGACTGGGCTCGCCCGCCGGGTGCCAGCAACCGTGCGCGGGATGTTCCTCGTGTCGACCGGTATCCGGATCGCTCCCGGATCTCGCGACCTGTCCGGAGCGCTGGCCTCCGTGCCGGCACCCGGGTGGCTCGACGACGTACCTGCCGACCTACACACCCACTTCGAGCAGGCGGTGGGCCGACAGACGGCGAGTGTTGCCCACCGAATCACAGCGGCGCTCGCGCTCGGGACGCCGACCGACGACGACTACCTCGAGGACCTGCGCACCAACGGCTACCAGCTGTCCGACGAGGGATCGGAGCAGGCGTACGACGGCGATGTCGTCCTGCTCGCCGGACGCCGCGATCGCATCTGCGGTCACCGCGATCAGTTCGCGGCCCTACGCCGCTACCCACACGGCAGCTACGTCCTGCTCGACGACGCTGGGCACTACCTCCCCTGCGAGCGACCGGAGACTTTCGGATTGCTACTCCGGGACTGGCTCGCCAATCAGCCGGCTCCAAACCCGCGATAGACCGGCCACGTCCGAGCCCCGGGTGCCGCTGCTGGTCTCTCTGCCCGAGCATGGCCTACCGTCGAAGTGGGATTGCTGAGCGCGTCGTAGCCGTGGATGCTGGCTGAGGGTCGGCGCTAGGTGTGCCAGGCGGCGTCACCGCGAGCCGCGATCACCGCACCCACCGCGGTGAGCCCCAGCAGGCCGACGGCGAGCCCGAGCGCCGGCGCCGGGCCGTGGTGCAGCACGAGCAGCGCGCCGGCGACCGCGCCGCCGAACATGGCGCCCACCGCCAGCAGGCGGCGCACGAGCGTCGGACGCTTTGCCCGTCCGCCGCGAATGTCGGCGGCGATGCCGGTCAGCGTCATCGTCAGGACCGTCGTCGTGAGGTCCGGGACGGCGAGGGCACGCACGACCGCGTTCTGGCTGCCGAGCGCCGTCGCGGCCAGCGCCGCGGTCAGGTCGGTGGCGACGCTCGTGAGCGGCGTACGCGTGCCGACGACCAGGACCAGCGCTGCCGCCAGGACGACCAGCTCGAACAGCACGCCGTCGCGCAGCAGCCGACCCCGATGCGGCCGGCGGCGGACGAGAGAGCCGCCGAGCAGGGCGCCGAGCAGGAACCCGGCCAGTGCCGACAGCGACGCGGCGAGCGAGAAGCCGGGCGCCCGGGCCAGCGCGAAGCCGATGAACACGACGTTCCCGGTCATGTTGGCCACGAAGACCCGGCCCAGCGCCAGGATGCTGACCGCGTCGACCAGACCGGTGAGGACGGTCAGGACCAGCAGCAGCGCGGGGAGCGGCCCGTGCCGCGGGTCGCGCAGGTACGCCTCGAACACCCGCTCACCGCACCCGGTGGCCGGCAGCACGCAGCGCCGCCTTCGCGTCGCCGACGGTGAGCGTGCCGTAGTGGAAGACGCTGGCGGCCAGGACCGCGTCGGCGCCGGCCGCGATCGCCGGGGCGAAGTCGCGGGCCGCGCCGGCTCCGCCGCTGGCCACGACGGGCACGGCCACGACGGCACGTACGGCCGCGATCATCGCCAGGTCGAAGCCGTCCCGCGTGCCGTCGGCATCCATGGAGTTGACGACGATCTCGCCCGCGCCCAGCTCGCAGCCGCGCCGAACCCACGCCAGCAGGTCCAGACCCGCGAGGCGCCGGCCGCCGTGGGTGGTGACCTCGTACCCACTGGGCTGGCCGGCGCTGTGGCGGGCGTCGACCGACAGCACCACGCACTGGTCGCCGAAGCGCCGGCTGGCCTCCCGGAGCACCTCCGGGCGGGCGACCGCCGCGGAGTTCAGGCTGACCTTGTCCGCGCCGGCCCGCAGCAGCGCGTCGACGTCGTCGACCGTGCGTACGCCGCCGCCGACGGTCAGCGGGATGAAGACCTGCTCGGCGCTGCGGCGCACCACGTCGTAGGTGGTGCGGCGGTTGCCCGACGACGCGGTGATGTCGTAGAACACGAGCTCGTCGACCCCCTGCTCGTCGTACGCCAAGGACAACGCCACCGGGTCGCCGACGTCGACGTTGGCGCGGAACTGCACGCCCTTGGTGACCCGACCGCCGTCGACGTCGAGGCAGGCGATGACGCGGGTGGCGACGGTCACGGGGCCAGCGCGGCGAGCGCTTCGGCGACGCTGAAAGCCCCGGCGTACAAGGCCTTTCCGACGATGACGCCCTCGACCGGCGTACGGCTCAGGGCGTGCAGGTCCGCCAGCCGGGCGACGCCGCCGCTGGCCACCACCGGGCGGTCGGTGGCCGCGCAGACGTCGCGCAGGAGCGCCAGGTTGGGCCCGGTGAGTGTGCCGTCCCGGCGTACGTCGGTCACCACGTACCGCGCACAGCCCTCGCCGTCGAGCCGCGCCAGCACCTCGTAGAGCTCACCGCCGTCACGCGTCCAGCCGCGCGCCGACAGCGTCGTCCCGCGGACGTCCAGACCGACGGCGATCCGGTCGCCGACGCGTCCGATCGCGGCGCGCACCCAGTCCGGGTCCTCCAGCGCCGCGGTGCCCAGGTTGACCCGCGTCGCCCCGGTGGCCAGGGCGGCGTCGAGCGAGGCGTCGTCGCGGATGCCGCCGGAGAGCTCGACCCGTACGCCGGCATCGTCGAGCCAGGCGGTCACGGCGGCCAGCACCGCGCGGTTCTCGCCCCGGCCGAACGCGGCGTCCAGGTCGACCAGGTGTACCCACCGCGCGCCCTGCCCGGCCCAGTCGACGGCCGCCGCCAGCGGGTCGCCGTACGAGGTCTCGCTCCCCGCCGCGCCCTGCACGAGCCGCACCGCCCGCCCGCCGGCCACGTCGATCGCGGGCAGCAGGTCGAGCGTCACGACAGCGACCCGACCCAGTTGGCGAGCAGCGCCAGCCCGGCCTCCCCCGACTTCTCGGGGTGGAACTGGGTCGCCACCAGCGCCCCGCGCTCGACCGCGGCGACGAACGGCTCGCCGTGCTCCGCGGTGGTCACCGCGCCATCGGTCGCCTTCGCCGCGTACGAGTGCACGAAGTAGAAGTAGGCATCGAAAAGGCCTGCGAACACGGCACTTCCGGGCGGCGGGACGACCGTGTTCCAGCCCATGTGCGGCAGCACGGGGGCGTGCAGGCGGGTGACCGCGCCGGGCAGCACGCCGAGGCCGGGGGTCACGACGCCGTGCTCGTCACCGCGCTCGAACAGCACCTGCATGCCGACGCAGATGCCGAGCACCGGCCGCCCTGCCGCCACCCGCTCGCGCACGACCGCCGCGCCGCCAGAATCCTCGAGGCCGGCCATGCAGGCGGCGTACGCACCGACGCCCGGGACCACCAGGGCGTCGGCCGCGCGGGCCGCCTCGAGGTCGGTGGTCACCGCGGCGTCGGCGCCCACCCGCTGCAGGGACCGCTCGGCCGAGCGCAGGTTGCCGCTCCCGTAGTCGAGCACCGCGACCTTCACAGCACCCCCTTGGTGGACGGCACCCCGACCGACCGCGGGTCGAGCGCCACCGCGTCACGCAGGGCCCGCGCCACCGCCTTGAACTGCGCCTCCACCACGTGGTGGGCGTTGCGGCCGCCGAGCACCCGGACGTGCAGGGTGATCCGCGCCTCCGCCACGAACGACTCCCAGATGTGCCGCGTCAGCGTGGTGTCGTAGCTGCCGATCAGCTCCACGAGGTCGGGCTCTGAGTGCACCAGGTAGGGCCGCCCCGACAGGTCGACCGCCACCTGCACCACTGCCTCGTCGAGCGGGACGAGGGCGTCGCCGTAGCGGCGGATGCCGGCCTTGTCCCCAAGCGCCTCGCGGAAGGCCTGCCCGAGCGCGAGCGCGGTGTCCTCGACCGTGTGGTGGGCGTCGATCTCGAGATCGCCCGTGGTCAGCACCTCCAGGTCGAACCCGCCGTGCTTGCCCAACTGGCTGAGCATGTGGTCGTAGAAGGGCACCCCGGTCGCCACGCTGGTGACACCGGTGCCGTCGACGTCGAGGGACAGCCGTACGGACGACTCCTTCGTGATCCGTTCGACCAGCGCGTTCCTCACGTGACCTCCGTCCAGGCCGCGAGGAAGGCGGCGCACTCCTCGCTCGTCCCCACCGTCACCCGCAGGTGGCCGGGGATGCCCACGTCGCGGACCAGCACGCCCCGGGCGAGCAGCGCGCGGAAGGTCCCCGCCGCGTCGGCGAGGCCGCCCACCAGCAGGAAGTTCGCGTCGCTCGGGTGCACGAGCCACCCCCGCGAGGCCAGGTCCTTCGCCAGCAGGTCTCGGTCGGCCACCACCTGCGCCACGGTCGCGAGCGTGTCGCCGGCGTGCCGGAGTGCGGCCAGTGCCGCGGCCTGCGTCGTCGCCGAGAGGTGGTACGGCAGCCGTACCAGCTGCAGGGCCTCGACCACCGCAGGCGACGCGGCGAGGTAGCCAACCCGGCCGCCGGCGAGGGCGAAGGCCTTGCTCATTGTCCGTGACACGACCAGGCGGGGGAAGCGCGGCAGCAGCGACAGCGCCGACTGGGCGGTGGAGAACTCGGCGTAGGCCTCGTCGACCACGACGATCCCGTCGCTCGCCGCGCAGACCGCGGCGATCACGTCGAGGTCCAGCCCGGTTCCGGTCGGGTTGTTGGGCCGGGCCAGCAGCACCACGGTCGGCCGGTGGCGCCGGACGGCCTCGACGGCCCGCTCGGTCCCGAGGGTGAAGTCCGGCGCCCGTGGCTCGGTGACCCAGGCGGTGCCGGTGAGCCGGGCGTAGTCGGGATACATCGAGTAGGACGGGGTGAAGGTCAGCGCCGTCCGCCCCTGGCCCCCGAAGGCCTGCAGCAGCTGGGTGATCGCCTCGTTGGACCCGTTCGCCGCCCACACTCGGGCGGCGTCGAGGTCGTGGCCGAGGTAGCGGGCCAACGCCCCCCGCAGCTCGAGCGCGTCCCGGTCGGGGTAGCGGTTCAGGCCGCGGGCGGCGGCCGCGACCGAGGCGGCCAGGTCCTCGACCAGGGCCGCAGACGGAGGGTACGGGTTCTCGTTCACGTTGAGCCGCACCGGCACGTCGAGCTGCGGGGCGCCGTAGGGCACCCGACCGCGCAGCTCGGGGCGCAGCGGCAGGTCCGCGAGGCTCACGGCCGGAACCGGAGACGCACCGCGTCACCGTGCGCGCGCAGGTCCTCCGCCGCGGACAGCGCCTCGATGTGCGGCGCGACGGCTGCCAGCGCGTCCCGCGAGTAGTCCACGACGTGGATCGCCCGCAGGTACGCGTCGACGGTCAGGCCACCGCTGTGCCGGGCGGAGCCGCCGGTGGGCAGCACGTGGTTGGAGCCGGCGACGTAGTCGCCGAGCGGGACCGGGGAGTGCGGCCCGACGAAGATCGCCCCGGCGTGCCGCACCCGCGCGGCCACCTCGGCCGCCGCCGCCGTCTGGATCTCGAGGTGCTCCGCGGCCCAGGTGTCCACCACGGTGAGCCCGTCCTCGAGGGAACCGACCAGCACCGTCGCGGACTGGCCGGCGAGCGCGGCCTCGACGACCTCGCGCTTGTGGGTGGCGGGCACCTGCTTGCCGAGCTCGACGTCGACGGCGTCGGCCAGCTCGCGGCTGGTCGTGACCAGCAGGCAGGCGGCGAGGACATCGTGCTCGGCCTGGGCGATGAGGTCGGCGGCGACCCACGCGGCGTCGGCGGTCTCGTCGGCGAGGATCGCGACCTCGGTGGGGCCGGCCTCCGCGTCGATGCCCACGACCCCGCGCAGGGCGCGTTTGGCCGCCGTGACCCAGACGTTGCCCGGTCCCGTGACGACGTCGACGCGCGGGCAGCTCTCCGTCCCGTACGCCAGCATCGCCACGGCCTGGGCGCCACCGGCCCGATAGACCTCGTCGACACCCAGCAGCGCGCAGGCGGCGAGGACCACCGGATGCACCTCCGCGCCGAAGGCCTGCTGCGGTGGGCTGGTCACCGCGATGGAGCCGACCCCCGCGACCTGCGCGGGGACGACGTTCATCACGACCGAGGAGGGATAGACGTAGCGCCCGCCCGGCACGTACAGCCCGACCCGGTCCACCGGCACGTACCGCTCGGTGACCGTCCCGCCGGGCACGACCTCGGTGGTGTGCGGCGGACGCAGCTGCGCGGTGTGCACCCGGCGCGCGTGCCGGATGGCCGCCTCCAGCGCCGCCCGCACGGCCGGGTCCAGCGCCGCCAGCGCCGCAGCCAGCACGCTGGCCGGCACCCGCAGCTCGCCGACCGTCACCCGGTCGAAGCGGGCGGTTGCCGCGCGCACGGCGCTGTCCCCGCGGGCCTGGACGTCGGCCAGGACCGGGGTGATGTCCGCGGTGGCACTCTCGACGTCCAGCTCGGCCCGGGGCAGCACGCCACGCAGGTCCGCGGGCAGGCCGGCCGTCAGGTCGAGGCGGGTGAGCACACGGTCAAGGGTACCGACGCGCCCGGCCGCTAACCTCGGGTCATGGCCGCGGGCGAACGCGTCACGATCCCGCTGTTCCCGCTGGGCAGCGTGCTGTTCCCCGGCCTGCTGCTGCCGTTGAACATCTTCGAGGGGCGTTATCGGGCGCTCGTGCGCGACCTGCTGGCCCTGCCCCCGGACACCCCGGCGCGGTTCGGCGTGCTGGGCATCCGGCACGGGCGGGAGGTCGGCGCCGACAGCATCGAAGCGCTGTACGACGTCGGCACCACCGCGACGCTCAGCCAGGTCGCGGAGCAGCCCGACGGGCGCTACGAGGTGGTCACCGTCGGCACCGAGCGCTTCCGGCTGCTGGCGCTCGACCACTCCCGGGCGTACCTGCAGGGCGAGGTGGAGCTGCTCGGGGACCCGCTGTCGGACGGCGACGACGGCCTCGCGCTGGAGCGGGTGCCCGCGCTGTTGTCGGCGTACCGGACCTACCTGGACGTGCTGGGACGCAGTCGCGGGATGGCGATCGAGGTCCCGGACCTACCGGTCGACCCACCGCTGCTGTCCTGGCTGGTGGCGGCGACCGTGCTCGTCGACCTGTCGGTGCGCCAGCGGCTGCTCGAGGTCCCCGACGTCGCCGCGCGGCTGAGCGCCGAGACCACGCTGCTGCGCCAGGAGACCGCGCTGCTGCGGACCGTCGCGGCCGCCCCGGCGCCCGACCTCACCCGCGCGCCGCAGTCCCCGAACTGAGCCGCTGGCGCAGCAGGTACGGCACGTTGCCGGCCAGGAAGACCAGCAGGGCGACCAGCGGCAGGGCCACGAAGTCGACGTGGCCCCCCACGTACGGTCGCAGCGAGATGACCGTCGAGTTGACGTCCGTCCGGGGGACCGCGGCGTAGCCCGGCGCGAGCACGAGGTGGTCGACCGCCATCGCGACCACCCCGGCGACCAGGCCGCCGACGAGCAGCCCGAGCACCGTGCCGAGCGCCGCGGTGCGCCGGCCCGCCAGCGCGAGCAGGCCGACGAGCAGGCCGGCCCCTGCCAGGACGGCGAGCATCACGCCGTCGCCGGCGAGCCGGGCCGGGTCGTACTCGGCGCTCGGGGTGAAGAACAGCCGGCTGAAGTCCGGCGGCCCCAGCAGGTACTGCGCGAGGCGCGGGGTGAGCGCCGCCGACAGCAGCCCGAGCGGCGTGCCGAGGAGGGCGACGAGCACCGTCACCCACGACGCCCGAGCCAGGTCGCCGACGGTCATCGCACGCATCGGCGGAAGACCGCACCCGCCAGCCCGAGGGTGGCGACCGCGACGGCGAGACAGACCAGCAGGTCGACCACCACACCCGTCCAGTCCACGTGGCGCTCGAACGTCGCGGCGAGGGCGTCGACGGCGTACGTGCTGGGCACCGCTGCCCGGACGGCCCGCAGCACCAGCGGAAGCCGCCCGGCCGGGATCAGGCCGAGGAACAGCACGGCGCTCATCCCGAGCTGGCCGGCGACGGTGGCGAGCTCCGCGCGGGGCGCCAGCAGACCGAGCAGCGCGCCGAGCCCGGCGAGCGAGGCCCCCGCCAGCGGCAGCACCGCCGCCAGGATCCACAGCCGTCCGTACGGCAGTCCGAACAGCGCGGAGCCGACCACCGCGGTGGCGACCGCGCCGGGCACCATCAGCGTCGCGTACGAGCCGGCGGCGCCCAGCGCGACCGCCGGTCCGGGCACGTCGAGCGCGGCGTAGTGGTCCAGGCCGCCTTCGGCCCGCAGTGCGCCGAAGCGCTGGGCCAACAGGTTGAGGCAGACGAAGGCGGCCACCAGGACGGTGGCGCCGCTGACGACCTGGCGGCCGGTCAGCGCGTCGTGGTGCGCCACCACGCCGCGCAGCAGCAGCAGGATTCCGATGCTCTGGAACGCCGCCACCAACAGCAGCGGCACCCGGGCCACCCGGGCCCGGGCGATCTGCCCGGCGTACACGGCGCCGGTGGCCGCCAGCAGCGACGGCCGGGTGCCGAGCCGCAGGTCCGGCGCGGCGGTCACACCCGCTCCAGGTCGGGCGCCGCTGCGCCCAGCTGCAGGTACACGTCCTCCAGGCTCGGCGTCGCGAGGGTGAAGTCGTCGAGGGCGGCGAGCGCGTCCCCGGCGGTGATCGCCGCGAGCGCGGCCCGGGCGTCGACGGCCGCCAGTCGGACCGACCACCGGCGGCCCGTCACGGTCGCCAACTCGGCGAGCCGGGCGACCGCGAGGTCGGCCAGCGGCGGTGCACCGCGCCAGACCAGCTCGAGCCGGAGCACGTCGCCGAGCGCGGCCTTGAGCCGGCCCGGGGTGTCGCAGGCCAGCACCCGACCGTGGTCCAGGACGGCGACCCGGTCCAGCACCGTCTCGGCCTCCAGCACGTTGTGGGTCACCAGCACGACGCTGGTCCCGCGCTCGGCCCGGCGCCGCTCGATCGCGCCCCACACGGCCCGGCGCGCCACCGGGTCGAGCCCGGTCGTCGGTTCGTCCAGCACCAGCACCGGCCGGTCGCCGGCCAGGACCGTCGCGAAGGCGGCGAGCCGGCGCTGACCGCCCGACAGCTGCCCCAGCGTCCGGTCCGCGACCGCGCCGAGGGCGAGTTCCTCCAGGAGTGCCGCGGCGGCGGCCCGGGCGCCCTCCCGGCCCAGTCCGCGCAGGACCGCGGTGGTCTCGATGGCCCGTCGGACCGACAGGTCGGCCACCGCGAGGTCGGCCTGCGGGAGGTAGCCGACCGCCGCGGCGACCAGCCGCCGCTCCAGCGGCCGGCCGAACAAGGTGATCGTCCCCGCGTCGGGCCGCAGCAGGGCGACGAGCTGGCGGACCAGGGTCGTCTTGCCCGCCCCGTTGGGACCGAGCAACCCGAACACCTCCGCGGCGTGGGCGGTCAGGTCGAGCCGGTCGTTGGCCAGCACGCGCTCGCCGCGGCGACCGCCGTACCGGCGGGTCAGGCCGGTCACGGCGAAGCTGTCCATCAGACGGTCAGGGTACGGGGCCGGGCCGATCAGGGCTCCAGCAGACGACCGGCGGCGAGCACCGCGCGGGGTCGGCGCCAGGCGGCCGGCTCGACGAGCGGGTCGGCGTCCAGCAGCACGATCCGCGCCGGCGCACCGACGCGGATCGTGCCGTCGCCGGCGCGCCCCGCGAACCCGGCGGCGCCGGCCGACCCGGCGGTCGCGGCAAGCAGCGCGCCGGCCCGGCCCAGACCTGCGTCGGCGAGCCGGTCCAGCTCCCGCGGGTCGACGCCGGGGCGGGTGCCGCCGTTGCCGAGATCGGTGCCGTAGAGCAGCCGCACCCCGGCGGCGTGCAGGGCGGCGGCGTTGCGGCCCGCGCCACCACCGACCCCCCCGGCGTAGAAGGTCTGCAGGGTCGAGACCACGGCGATGCCGGCATCCGCCACCCGGTCGACCAGGGCCGACGGAAGCGGCTCGACCGGGGTGTGGGCCAGCTCGTCGACACCGGCGTCCAGGGCCCGTTCGACCATCGCCACCGTCAGCGCGTGCGCGGTCACCGCCACCCCCGCCTCGTGCGCCGCGACCACCACCGCCCGCAACGCGGCCGGCGCCGGCACCGGCAGGCCGCCACCCGGCTCGAGCGCGATCTTGATCAGGTCCACGCCGTCGGCGACCAGGTCGCGGACGGTCACCCGGGGGCGGTCGCCCAGGAAAGCGGCGAAGCCGGCCGCGCCCCAGCTGGTCGAGGGGTAGCCGCCCGCCGCCGTGAGCACCGGGCCGGCCGCCGTCACCTGGGGGGCGTCGGTCGCCTGCCAGCGACGGGCGTCGGCGGGCGGAGCACCCAGGTCGCGGACGGCGACCAGGCCGCCTGCCAGCTCGAGCGACGGGCCACCGAACGCCAGGTGGACGTGTGCGTCCACGATGCCGGGGCCCACCCACGCGCCGCCCAGCAGCCGCACGCCCGCCGGCACGGCCAGCCCCGGGCCGGCCGCCGCGACGACCCCGTCGGGGCCGACGACGACGACCCCGTCGTACGCCTCGTTTCCGGTCCAGACCCGGCCGGCGAAGGCGACGCCGCGGCCGAGAGCGCCGCCCCGGGCTGCGGGAGCGGTCCGGCGCAGCGCGAGCAGCGCGTACCCCCGCCGGAGCCCGCCGGCACAGCAGCGGCGGACGAGCCCCGGCATCTCAGATCGCGCTGCTCATCCAGACGATGATGTCGAGCACCCGCAGCGGTGTCAGGACTGGTCCCTCGGCCGGGGCGAGTGCGGCCAGGCCGGCGAACTCCTCGGCGTTCTCGCGCAGGTCCTCCTGGATGAGCGGGATGAGCATCTCCATGTACTCGCGGAAGGTCCGCTCCCCGCGGGGCGCGGGCGGCACCGCGGCCTCGCCGCGGTAGAAGTCGCGCACCCGCGAGTCGAACAGCGGGATCAGCGCGGGCCGCTTGCGGTGCAGGACCTTGGCCAACAGCGAGCCCTTGACGTCGCGATCCTCGACGCTCGGGTCGTCGAGCGGGTCGTAGACCGCCGCAACGCTGGTGAGCAGGTCGGGACCGGCACCCATGATCGTGGCGTGCTGCGGCAGCTCGTCGAGGCCGCGTTGCAGCAACGGCATGAGGGAGGTCAGCGTCTTCATCCGGTCGAGTTCCACCGGCGCGCCCAGCAGGGACGGCGCGAGCAGGTCCCCGGTGCACAGCCGACTGGGGTCGCTGTTGGTCACGAGCCCGTCGTAGAAGGGGTAGGCGTAGCGCAACCCCCGTCGCCGCGGCCCGATGTACTCCTCCAGCAGCGACTCGGCGTCGAAGATCTCTCGGGTTCCGCGGGCCAGTCTCACGCGGACGATCCTGCCAGGCCGGCAGGCACGGCCAGGCAGCCAGGACCGAGCAGAGCCTTGAGGTCGGCCATCAGCGCCGGCCGCACCGCGACCCGCAGGCCCTCGTCGAGGCGCAGGACGGTCGTCCGGGTGCCGTTGGTCAGGTGCAGGTGGATCTCGGTGGTGCCCGGGTGCGCGCCCAGGATCTCCTTGAGCCGGTCGACCAGCGGCGGCGTGCAGCGCTGCGAGGAGACCGACACCGCGAGCGGGCCGGGCACACCCGCCGACAGGTCGGGCAGCGACAGATCCATGGCGATCAGGCGGGTGGTGTCCTCGCGCCGGTCGACCCGTCCCTTCACCAGCACGACGGCATCCTCGGCCAGCTGCGGACCGAGGAGGGCGTAGGTGTTGGGAAAGAAGAAGACCTCCACGCCGCCGTCGAGGTCCTCGAGCACGGCCGAGGCCCACGGCGCCCCGTTCTTGGTGACCTTGCGGGCGACGCCGGTGAGGATGCCGCCGACTGTCACGAGGGCGCCCTCGGCGACCCCGTCGCCGAGCAGGGCCGACACCGGGTGGTCGCTGTGCTGGGCCAGCACGTGCCCGATCCCCGACAGCGGGTGGTCGGAGACGTACAGGCCCAGCATCTCCCGCTCGTACGCCAGCAGCAGCGTCTTGTCCCACTCGTTGTCGGGGATGACCAGCGGCGGGAGCACCGCCTCGTCCTGCTGGCCCTCGTCGAACGCCCCGAACAGGTCGTACTGACCGGCCGCCTCCGCCTTCTTCGTGCCCAGGCAGGCGTCGATCGCCTCGGCGTGGACCGCGAACAGGCCCCGGCGGGTATGCCCCAGCGAGTCGAAGCCGCCGGCCTTGACCAGCGACTCCACGGTCTTCTTGGTGCAGACGGTCGCCTCCACCCGGCGCAGGAACTCAGGGAAGTCGGGGAAAGGTCCGCCGACCTCGCGGGTACGCACCAGAGAGGCGACCACGGCCGCGCCGACGTTGCGGATGGCCGACAGGCCGAAGCGGATGTCCGTGCCGCGCGGGGTGAAGTCGCCGGCGGACTCGTTGACGTCGGGCGCCAGCACCTTGATCCCCATCCGCCGGCATTCCGCGAGGTAGATAGCGCTCTTGTCCTTGTCGTCGCCGACACTGGTCAGAAGCGCCGCCATGTACTCGGCCGGATAGTTCGCCTTCAGGTAGGCGGTCCAGTAGCTGACCAGTCCGTACCCGGCGGTGTGCGACTTGTTGAAGGCATAGTCGGAGAAGGGCACCAGGATGTCCCAGAGGGTCTTGATCGCGCCCTCGGAGTAGCCGCGCGCGCGCATCCCCTCGGAGAACGGGACGTATTCCTTGTCGAGGATCTCCTTCTTCTTCTTGCCCATCGCCCGACGCAGCAGGTCGGCCGCGCCGAGCGAATAACCGGCGACCTTCTGCGCGATCGCCATGACCTGCTCCTGGTAGACGACCAGGCCGTAGGTCTCGTCCAGGATCTCGGCGAGCGGCTCGGCCAGCTCGGGGTGGATGGCGCTGCGCGGCTTGCGCCCGTTCTTGCGATCGGCGAAGTCGTTGTGGGCGTTGGCTGCCATCGGGCCGGGCCGATAGAGGGCGTTGACGGCCGAGATGTCCTCGAAGGTGGTCGGCGCCATCGACCGCAGCAGGGCCCGCATGGGGCCGCCGTCGAGCTGGAAGACACCGAGCGTGTCGCCGCGCGCCAGCAGTCGGTAGGTCTCGGCGTCGTCGAGCCCGAGGTCCTCGAGCACGACGGTCTGGTCCCGGTTGGCCCGGATGTTGTCGAGACAGGTGTCGAGGACGGAGAGGTTCCGCAGGCCCAGGAAGTCCATCTTGAGCAGGCCGAGGCTCTCGCAGGCGCCCATGTCGAACTGGGTGATGATCGCGCCGTCCTGCTCGCGGCGCTGGATCGGGATGACGTCGAGCAGCGGCTCGCGCGACAGGATGACCCCGGCGGCGTGGACGCCCCACTGCCGCTTGAGCCCCTCCAGGCCGAGCGCCGTGTCCAGCACGGCCTTGGCGTCCGCATCCGACTCGTAGAGGGCACGCAGCTCGCCCGCCTCGCCGAACCGCTTGTGCGCCGGGTCGAACATCCCCGCGAGCGGGATGTCCTTGCCCATCACCGGCGGCGGCATCGCCTTGACGATCCGCTCGCCCACGGCGAAGGGATGGCCGAGCACGCGGGCCGAGTCCTTGACGGCCTGCTTGGCCTTGATCGTCCCGTAGGTGATGATCTGCGCGACCCGCTCCTCGCCGTACTTCTCGGTCGCGTAGCGGATCATGTCGCCGCGGCGGCGGTCGTCGATGTCGAGATCGACGTCGGGCATCGAGACCCGCTCCGGGTTGAGGAACCGCTCGAACAGCAGCTTGTGGTGGATCGGGTCGAGGTCGGTGATGCCGAGCACCCAGGCGACGACCGACCCGGTGGCGGAGCCCCGGCCCGGACCCACCCGGATCCCCGTGCGCCTGGCGTGCTGGACGAGGTCGGCGACGACGAGGAAGTAGCCGGGGAAGCCCATCTGGCCGATGACGGTGAGCTCGTAGCGGGCGCGCGCGCGGTAGGCCTCGGGTGCGCCGGCCGGGAAGCGTGTCGCCATGCCCCGCTCGACCTCGGCCTCGAGCCAGGACCGCTCGTCGTGCCCGGCGGGCACCGGGAAGCGCGGCATCAGGTCCGCACCCTCGGTGAAGGACATCTCGCACCGCTCGGCGATGGCGAGGGTGTTGTCACACGCCACCGGTAGCTCGGCCCAGACGCGGCGCATCTCGGCCGGGCTCTTGAGGTAGAAGTCGGAGCCGTCGAGCTTGAAGCGCTTGGGGTCGGCGAGCGTCTTGCCCGACTGCACGCACAGCAGCACCTCGTGCGCCCGGGCGTCCGCCGCCGCCGTGTAGTGCAGGTCGTTGGTGGCCACCAGCGGCAGTTGCAGGTCGCGCGCGAGCCGGAGCAGGTCGTCGCGGACGCGCCGCTCGACCGCGATGCCGTGGTCCATCAGCTCGAGGTAGTAGTTGCCGGCCCCGAAGATGTCGCGGAAGTCGCTCGCCGCCGCCCGTGCCTTGTCGTACGCACCGATCCGCAACCACGTCTGCACCTCACCGGAGGGACAGCCGGTGGTCCCGATGATGTCGCGTGCGTGCTCCGCGAGCAGCTCCCGGTCCATCCGCGGCTTGTAGTAGTAGCCCTCCAGGCTGGCCAGGCTGGAGAGCCGGAACAGCCGGTGCATCCCCTCGGTGCTGGTGGCGAGCATGGTCAGATGCGTGTACGCGCCACCGCCGGAGACGTCGTCCTCGCCGCCGCCACCCCAGCGCACGCGCTCGCGCGAGTGTCTGCTGCCGGGGGCGACATAGGCCTCGATGCCGATGATCGGCCGCACCCCGTGGGTGGTGGCCTTCTTCCAGAAGTCATATGCGCCGAAGACGTTGCCGTGGTCGGTCATCGCGAGCGCGGGCATGCCCATCCGTGCGGTGGCCGCGAACAGCTCGTCGAGCTTGGCCGCGCCGTCGAGCATCGAGTACTCGGTGTGCACGTGCAGGTGCACGAAGCTGTCGCCGGCACTCACCTCCGGCATGCGGCGGCCTCCTCACCGGGCGGGGGTGGACGCTGCCCGCCTCGAAGGATCTCGGCGGGCCGGGGAAGTGCGGCCGACGGGCACTAGTCGTACCACGGGGCACCGACCTCCGAGCCGCCCGACACGGACCCGGTCTCAGAGGATCTTCGCGTACGGGTGCTCGACGGTCTCCGACGCGTCGTGCAGGGCCCGGTCGCCCGGCAGCCGGGCGTACCCGAGGTGCTCGTAGAGGCGGTGGGCGGCGGTGAAGCGGGTGTCGGTCCACAGCTCGACCCGGGCGGCGCCGCGCTCGCGGGCGGTCCGCTCGACGAGCCCGACCAGCGCGGCGGCGATGCCCCGCCGACGGTGCGCGCCGGCCACGTACAGCGACTTCAGCTCGACGGTGTCGGGGTCGGACCCGGGCAGCCAGCCACCGCACGCGGCCAGGCCACCGGCCGCCGGGACCACCATCAGTGCGCCGTGCTTGGCGGCGTAACCGGTGGCGGGCGCACGCATCCAGGCGTCCAGCCCGGCCAGCTCCAGGACGCAGCCGGGGTACGCGGCGAAACAGCCCCCGACCAGGGCCTGGACGGCGGCCGCGTCGGCGTCGCGGACCGGGCGGAGGCCGGGCAGCAGGTCGCGGGCCATCCACCGGTGCTCCAGCCCGGCCTCGACGTCGGGGGGGCCGTCGAGCGCCCAGCCGAGGCGCTCGTAGAAGGCGACGACCGGCGCCTGGGCATGCAGGCGCAGGCGCGGCAGGCCGCCGGCGGCGGCCGCCGCCACCAGGTCGCGCACCACCTGCGCGCCCAGCCCGCGGCCGCGGCGCCCGGCGCGCACGGCGATCCGCCCCAGCCGGCCGGTGCCGTCCTCCTCGAGCAGCCGACCGGTGGCCACCACCACGCCGCCCGCGTCGAGCACCACGCTGTGGACGGCGATCGGATCGGCACCGTCGGCCTCGACCTCGGGCGGCACGCCCTGCCCGACGACGAAGACCTCGGTACGCAGCGCGGCGGCCGCCGCGAGCAGGGCAGGGTCGCGGGTGATCATCCGCCGCGCCCGAGCGGGGTGGGCACGGCCGCCCGGCCCCCGGTACGGGCGAGGCGTTGGAGCCCTCGCGCCCGCGTGGGCAGCAGCCGGTCGTCCAGCACGCGCAGCGGGCTCACGACTCCCCGCGCAAGGTCTCCAGGGCGGCCGCCAGGTCGGGCGGGTCCGGGCTCGCGAGCTCCAGGCGATGGCCGTCGGCGGGGTGGGCGAAGGCGAGCCGGGCGGCGTGCAACCACTGGCGGTCCAGGCCGAGCCGCGCCGCGAGGGTGGGGTCCGCTCCGTATGTGACGTCGCCGACGATCGGGTGGCGCAGGGCGGCCATGTGCACCCGGATCTGGTGCGTGCGGCCGGTCTCCAGGGTCACGTCGAGCAGCGTCGAAGCGCGGGTGGCCTCGATGGTGTCGTAGTGGGTCACGCTGGGTCGTCCGCCGGCGACCACGGCGAACCGGAACGCGTGGTGCGGGTGCCGGTCGATCGGTGCGTCGACCGTGCCGGTGAACGGGTCCGGGTGGCCCTGCACCAGGGCCCGGTAGCGCTTGCTCACCGTACGGGCGCGGAACTGGTCCTTGAGGTCGGCGTAGGCCCGCTCCGAGCGGGCCAGCACCATGACGCCGCTGGTACCGACATCCAGCCGGTGGACGACACCCTGCCGCTCGGCGGCGCCGCTGGTGGCGAGCCGGTAGCCGGCGGCCGCGAGTCCCCCGGTCACGGTGGGACCGTCGTACCCGGGACTCGGATGGCTCGCCACCCCCGCTGGCTTGTCCACCACCACCACGTCCTCGTCGACGTGCAGCACCCGTAGGCCGTCGGCGGGGGCGAGTTCCGTGGGCGGCGCCCAGCCGCGTCCCGTCGGCAGCCGTACCTCCAGCAATGCCCCGCCCGCCACCCGGTCGGACTTGGCGACGCGACGCCCGTCCAGCGTCGCCTCCCCGGCAGCCACCAGATCGGCCGCAACCGCGCGGGAGAGGCCGAAGAGCCGCGCGATCGCCGTGTCCAGGCGCAGGCCCTCCAGACCCTCGGGGACGGGCAGGGACCGGACGTCGCCGTCGGTCACCGTCGCTCCCGGGTGCCGTCGAGGCGGAACCCGCGGGCCGCCAGCACGACGGCGAG
The DNA here is from genome assembly GCA_964245825.1 of uncultured bacterium. Lineage (GTDB taxonomy): Bacteria > Actinomycetota > Actinomycetes > Mycobacteriales > CAJCIY01 > CAJCIY01. The sequence continues at coordinate 34,062 of CAXTNT010000009.1, forward strand.
CAGGCCGCCGATCGTGATCCCGCTGTCGGCGACATTGAACACGGGCCAGTGGTGCAGGTAGATCCAGTCGACGACCTCGCCACGCAGCAAGCCGGGGCTGCGGAAGACGCGGTCGCCCAGGTTGCCGAGCGCGCCGCCGAGCAGCAGACCCAGCGCCAGCGCCCAGCCGCCGGAGCGCAGCCCGCGCGACACGCGCCCGATCACGACGACGACGGCCGCCGCGACGAGCGACAGGAGGATGGTGCCGCCGGTCGCCAGGTTGAACGCCGCCCCGGGGTTTCGGCTCTGCTCGATGTCCAGCACGCCGCGGACCAGATGGGTCACCCGTCCGTCGCGGTAGTCGCGGACGATCCAGGTCTTGGTCGCGACGTCCACCGCCACGACCGCCACCGCGACGAGGGCAACCAGGGCGCGGCGGGTGGGGCGCACCGCGGTCGGGGCCGCGGGCGCCGGGGTGGTCAGCGGCGCATCTCCCGTTGCTTGCACGTCACGCACAGAGTCACTTTAGGAAAGGCCTTCAGCCGCTCCTTGCCGATCGGGTTCCCGCAGACCTCGCACAACCCGTAGGTGCCGGCATCCAGTCGCTGCAGCGCCCGGGAGATCTGCGCCAGCAGGTCGCGGCTGTTGGCGGCGATGGACATCTCGTGCTCGCGCTCGAACGTGGCGCTGCCTGCGTCGGCCGAGTCGTCGCCGGTGCTCTGGTCGCCGTCCAGCAGCGCCCGGTCGTACGCCACCGCCGCCTCGTCGATCTCGACAGTCAGGTCCGCAGCCTCGGCGGCCAGCGCGGCCCGGATGGCCGTCACCTCCTTCGCCGTCCACGGCGCGTCCCCGGGCAGTCGCGGGAGCAGCCCCGGCTTGGACACGACGGGAGCGGGCCCGGCCGGGCTGCCGGCCGTGTTGGTTGCTGGCGTGGACGCGGCCTTCACCGGCGTCGGTGCGGAGGTGGCGGCAGGTGCGGGTTTGTCCTTCGCCGCCGGAGTCTCCTTCGCGGCCACCTTCTTGGCCGGCGCCCGCTTGGCCGGCGCCTTCTTCGCGGGGGCCTTGCGCGCCGGGGTCTTGTTGGCGGGCGTCTTGGCGACCTGGGACTTGCTCACAACCTTCGTCGCCCCCTTCGTGACCGACGGCGTGAGTGGCTTCGGCGCGGACTTCGGAGACGTGGCGGGCGGCTGCCCCAGAGCCTTGACGCGGGGGGTGCCCACCGCTGTGCCCGTCACCTTCGCCGGGGTCTTCTTGGCCGGGGCCTTCTTGGCCGGGGCCTTCTTGGCCGGGGTCTTCTTGGCCGCCGGGGGCTTGACCGGTGCCGCCGCCGCGGTCCGCTTCGCAGCCTTGGCGGGCTTCGCGGCCGCAGTCTTCGTGGCCTTCGCGGCCGCGGTGGAGGTCGACGACTTCGCCGCGGTCGCCTTCGCCGCCTGGGTCTGTTCCGAGGTGGTTGCGGCGGCCTTCGTCGCACTGCTGGTGGCCGTGTTCGTTCCCTCCGGTGGCTCGGACTGCTTCCGGTCCGACGCCGAGCCCGTCGCGGCCCCGGTCGGTGCCTGCGCCGCCGAGCCGCTGCCCGCCGCCGGCGCCGCCGCTCGGGCCGGCGCAACAGTGCCCCCCGTACCCGTCGACTTCGACCGCCGCCCGAGTCGCGACAAGAACCCCGCGCGTTCCTTGGCCACGTGGCCTCCCTCTGCCTAGGGCACGATCGGGACGTGGGCCCGGTCGGGCCGGCGGACAAGATCGTGCCGAGGCACAGTAAAGCGCAGTGCCCGCGACGCACAACGCGCCGCGCCGCCCGGCCCGGATGCGGACAGCCCCCGCAACCTGGGTGCGCGGACCCTGCGGCGGCCCGTACGCTGATCCCGGGAGAACGCGGCGATGGGGACACGCGCCGACGGAGGCCACCAAGAGCGACCCGGGGACGGTGCGAGCCCGGGGGCGGGCCCGGCGAGCGCATCACCCCGGAGCGGCCGGTACGAACCGCGCCAAGGCGCGCAGTAGGACCGGACCCGGGCACGGCAAGAGCGGGTCGTCGGCACGACAGGCGGCCAAGGAAGGTGGCACCGCGGGGCCGACGCTCGGTCTCGTCCTTCCGCGACCAGCCCGTCCGGAACCGACCGAGAGCCAGACCATGCCGCTGCGCCCCCTGCCCGCCCGCGTCGACCTGCCCGGCCTCGAGCACGAGGTGCTCGAGCGCTGGGCGCGCACCGACGTCTTCGCCCGCACGCTCGCCGCCCGCGAGGGCGCCCCGCAGTGGACGTTCTACGAAGGCCCGCCGACCGCGAACGGCCGGCCGGGCGCCCACCACATGGAGAGCCGGGCCTTCAAGGACCTGTTCTGCCGCTACCGCACCATGCGCGGGTACGCCGTACCGCGCCGCGCGGGGTGGGACTGCCACGGCCTGCCGGTCGAGCTCGCGGTGGAGAAGGCACTCGGCTTCACGAGCAAGCACGACATCGAGAGCTACGGGATCGCCGAGTTCAACGCGCGCTGTCGGGAGTCGGTGCTCGAGCACGTCGAGGCGTTCGAGGCGATGAGCACGCGGATGGGCTACTGGCTCGACTACGCACACGCCTACCGCACGATGGACGCGCAGTACGTGGAGAGCGTCTGGTGGTCGCTGGCGACCCTGTGGGACAAGGGTCTGCTGTCGGAGTCCTACCGGGTCACCCCCTACTGCCCGCGCTGCGAGACGGGCCTGTCCGACCACGAAGTCGCCCAGGGCTATGCCCAGGTGACCGACCCGAGCGTCTTCTTCCACACGCCGGCGACGAGCGGGCCGCTGGCCGAGCTGGGGGCCTCCCTGCTGATCTGGACCTCGCTGCCGTGGACCATCTATCCCAACACGCTCGTGGCGGTGAACCCCGACGTCACGTACCAGGCCGTCCGCGCGACCGGGGGCCCGGGCGAGGCGCCGGTCTTCGTCGTCGCCGAGCCCCTGGTGGCCGCCGTGCTGGGCGACGACGTGGAGGTCCTCGGGGCGTGGCCCGGGCGCGAGCTCGAGGGGACCACGTACGCCCCCTTCTATGCCGTGCCCGGCATCAGCGGTCGCACCCACTTCGTCGCGCTCGCCGACTACGTCACGGTCGACTCGGGGACCGGGCTGGTCGGCCAGTCCCCGGCGTACGGAGCCGACGACATGGCCACCGCGGTCCGCTACGACGCGCCGGTGGTGAACCCGGTGGACCGCTCGGGGCACTTCGCCGCCGACCTGCCGCTGGTCGGCGGCCTGCAGGTACGCGCCGCCGACCGCGTCGTCGCCGACGACCTCGCCGCCCGCGGGCTGCTGCTGCGCGAGGTCCCGTACGAGCACAGCTTCCCGCTCTGCTGGCGCTGCGACACGCCGCTCGTCTACTACGCCCTGCCGTCCTGGTACGTCCGCACCACCGCGGCCAAGGACGCCCTGCTGCGGGAGAATGCCGCCACCGACTGGCACCCGGCGACGATCCGCGACGGCCGCTACGGCGACTGGCTGCACAACAACGTGGACTGGGCGCTCTCGCGCAACCGGTACTGGGGCACGCCGCTGCCGCTGTGGCGCTGCGCGGAGGGGCACGTGACCGCGGTCGCCTCGCTGGCGGAGCTGTCCACCCGCGCGGGACACGACCTCACCGGTCTCGACCCGCACCGGCCCTTCATCGACGAGGTCGAGATCCCGTGCGGCACCTGCGGTGCGGCCGCCGCGCGAGTGCCGGAGGTGATCGACTGCTGGTACGACGCCGGTGCCATGCCGTTCGCCCAGTGGGGCGCACCGCATCGAGGGCAGGCCGAGTTCGAGGCGTCGTACCCCGCGCAGTTCATCGCCGAGGGCCTGGACCAGACCCGCGGGTGGTTCTACACGCTCATGGCGATCGGGACGCTCGTCTTCGACCGCTCGTCGTACGAGTCCGTGCTGTGCCTCGGCATCATCCTGGCCGAGGACGGGCGCCGGATGAGCAAGCACCTCGGCAACATCCTCGAACCGATGGAGCTGATGGATCGGCACGGCGCCGACGCCGTGCGCTGGTTCATGCTCGCGAGCGGGTCGCCGTGGGGCTCACGCCGGGTGGGCACCGTCACCCTCGACGAGGTCACCCGCAAGGTGCTGCTGACGTCCTGGTACACGGCCTCCTTCCTGGCCCTCTACGCCGACGCGGCCGGCTGGGAACCGTCGGGCGCAGACCCGGTCGAGGCGGACCGGCCGGCGCTGGACAGGTGGGCGCTGGCCGAGCTCGCCGACACCGTCGCCGTCGCGACCCGCGCCCTCGACGCGTTCGACCCGGCCGCCGCCGGCCGCCGGGTCGCCGCCTTCGTCGACGACCTGTCCAACTGGTACGTCCGGCGCAGCCGCCGCCGCTTCTGGGCGGGCGAGCCAGCGGCCCTGGCCACCCTGCACACCTGCGTACGCACACTGGCGCAGCTGCTCGCGCCGTTCACCCCGTTCCTGGCCGACGTCCTGTGGGAGCGGCTCGTCTGCCCCGTCGACCCGGACGCCCCGGACTCGGTCCATCTCGCGTCCTGGCCCGAGCCGGGCTCCGACGACCCCGCGCTGCGCGACCAGATGGCCCTGGTGCGCCGGCTGGTCGAGCTCGGGCGTGCCGCCAGGGCCGACTCCGGCGTGCGTACCCGGCAGCCGCTGTCGCGGGCACTCGTGTCGGCGCCCGGCTTCGCTGGCCTGGCTCCCGAGCTGCGCGCGGAGGTCGCGACCGAGCTGAACGTCGGCACCCTCGAGACGCTGGCCGGCGACCTCGTCGAGGTCGTGGTGAAGCCCAGCTTCCGGGCGCTGGGCAGACGCTTCGGGAAGCGGACGCCGGAGGTGGCTGCCCAGGTCTCCGCAGCGACCTACGATCGCGCCACCGGCGCCGTCACGGTCACCCTCGACGGCGGCCCCGAGGTCCTCGGCCCAGACGAGCTGATCGTCACCGAGACCCCCCGGGAGGGCTGGGCGGTGGCCGCCAGCGAAGGAGCCTCGGTCGCCCTCGACCTCGAGGTCACCCCCGCCCTGCACCGGGCCGGCCTGGCTCGGGAGGCATCCCACCTGGTGAACGAGTTCCGCAAGGCCTCCGGGCTCGAGGTGAGCGATCGGATCGAGCTGTGGTGGGCGCCCGCCGACGGCGCGAACGCGTCCGAGGCCGGCGCGGCGCTCACCGAACACGCGGAGGAGTTCGCCGCCGACGTGCTCGCGGTCAGCGTCACCCCGTACGCACCGCCCGTCCCGCTGGCCGCCCATGCCGCACCGTCGCTGGGCCTGGTGTTCTGGCTCCGCGCCGCCGGGGAATAGCTCCCGCCCGCGGCGGCCCGCGCCGCGTCCGCGGGGCCGGGTGGCAGTCCTCAGCGAGGCGTGCGCTTGACGGCCTTCTTGGCCGGCGGCGGGACGGCCGCCGACACCGGGTCGGGGGGGCCGGCCTGGCGGGTCGCAGCCTTCGTCGGGACCTTCTTGGCGGCGCCCGACGCCGCGGACTTCGCTGCCCCGGGCGCCTTGGCCGCCTTCGACGGCCTCCTGGTGGGGACGCCCGGTGTGGTAGCCGTGCCGGGTGGTGGCACGGTGCCGGGCGGTGGCACGGTGCCAGGCGCTGCCGCGGTGCCGGGTGGTGGCACGGTGCCGGGCGCTGCCGCTGCATCGACTGCCTCGGCACCGGCCGCCGGCTCGGTACTGGCCGGGGCCACGACCGTGCTGGGAGCTGGCGCCCGCTTCGCGGCGGGGGCCCGGACGGCCGGCACCTTCTTCGCGGGCGCTCGCTTCGCGGGGGGTGCCTTGGCCGCCAACGGCTCGATCTCCCCCGGGGGTGCCGCGACGGACGCGGCCGGCCGTCGGGTGCGCGTCGACCGGACCACGTCGGCGGTCGCGCCGGGTAGGCCTACCGGCGGGGTTGCGAGTGTCGGCACGGTCGCCGGCTCCGGCTCGGCCGCCACGGGCGCGGCCGGTGCCGCCGCGGACAGGTGGGTCAGCTTGTCGTCGGGCTTGCAGGCGCCGCAGGGCGTGAAGCCCAGCTCACGAGCCTCCTCGACGGTGATGTCCTCGGCCTCGACGCGACCGGTCAGGAAGCGGCAGCCCCGAACGTGATAGCGCGGGCGGCCGGAGATGACCACGACGACGCCTGCGCTCGGGCCGCCCCCCGGCGCCAGCACGGCGCCCTCGGTGACCGCCGTCGGCGCGACGGCCGGGACCGGGGTCGGCGCCGGGGCCGTGCCGCCGGCCCCCACGCCGGTGACGGTCGCGTCGGGCTGCCGGCGGGCGATGCCCGGCCAGGAGCCTGCTGCCCGCGGGCGGCCGTACCCGCGTACCCCGAGCAGGAGCAGGATCGCGGCCACCACGGTCACGCCCAGGGAGATGTAGATCAGCGTGAGCCCCTGGGCGATGAGGCCCGCGATGAGCAGGGCCGCCCCGACGACGACGAGTGCGGCGCTGATGACGATCACGGGAAAACGGTCCACCTTCGGGTTGGGTCTGTCCGGTCAGCGACGCGCGTACGACGAACGGCCGGGCCGGCCGGTGACCTTCGCCCGATCCGCGACCACGCCTGGCCCAGCCGGCGGGCGCCGCCTGGACGGGCATGCCCACGGAACAGGATGAATTCTAGCGGTCCCCTGCGGCTGGGTCGCCGTACAACGGTGCAGGCCGCAGGGGGGCGTCCGCGCCCGCATGGTCGACCACTCCGCCGGGGCCAGGCTTGGGCTCGAGACCGATCCCGGCCGACTCGGGCTCGTCTCCCGCGTCCGCGGGCCCCGTCCCGATCGCGGTGCGCAGGCCGCCGAGGGCAGCCGGCGGGCCGGGCGCAGCCGCCTCGAGATCGCGCAGCTGCAGGTGCAGGTAGGCGCGCAGCCGACTGCGGTAGTCACGCTCGAACGAACGGAGCTCCTCGAGCCTGCTGACGAGCAGTTCGTGCTCGGCGCGGCTGCGCTCGACGGCCTGCTTGTGCTCGGCCTCGCGGCGTCGGGTGTTCTCCGCGTGCTGCGCGGCGGCGGTCCGCTCCGTCCGCTCCGCCTCGGACCGGGCTGAGCCGACGAGGTTGTCCGCCTCCGAGCGGGCCGAGCCGACGAGGTTTTCCGCCTCGGACCGGGCCGAGCCGAGCAGCCTCTCCGCATCGGACTTTGCCCCCCCGACCAGCCGCTCGGCCTCGGCCCGCGCCTCCGCAATCGCCTCGTCGGCGGTCCGCTGGGCGAGGATCAGGGTGCGGCGCAGCAGTTCTTCCGTGGGACTGGGCGGCGGGAGCGGCTCCGGGACGGTGACGGCGGGCGCCGGCTGATCGGGGCCGGTTTCGGGCTGCCCGCTCCGCAGCCGGGCGAGTTCCGCCTCCGCGGCGGCCGCCTCTTCCTGAGCGCGGGCTGCCTCCTGCTCTGCCTGTTGAACCTGCTGGGCCGCCGTAGCCTGCACCTGCTGCAGTTGTGCACGCAGCTGCTGCACCTGCTCCTCGGCCCGGGCTATCCGCTCCGCCGCCTCGTCCGGCCCGCCGTCGCCGGCCTGCTGGGACCGCACCGCCCGCAGCTGGGCGTCGGCCTCGGCGCGGAGGTTGGCGATCTCCGCGGCGCTGCGCGCCTCCGCCTCCTCGAGCGCGGCCCGGAGCCGCTCGTCGGCGTCGGCCTGGATGCGTGCCACGTCCGCCCCGCCGCCTGGGCCGCCGAGTCCGTCCAGCTCCTCGATGTGCACGTACAGCCGGGTCAGCTCGGTCTCGACCTCGTCGAGGAACGCGTCTACCTCGTCTTCGTCGTACCCCGGCTTGAAGCGGACCGGCGTGAAGAGCTTGTTGCGCACGTCCTGTGGTGTCAGCGGCACGGAAGGTCTCCTCGGCGGGTCTGCGGGCGTCCTGACGCGGAGATCATGGCGGATGCGCGCTCAGGGGGGGCGATCACAGCTTCTCCACGACGCCCATGAGCACGTACGTGGCGATCCAGACGATGGGGTAGGTGAGCGAGAGCGCGGTGCCGCCCAGGCGCACCGGCGGCAGCACCCGCTCGAGCGGGCGGATCACCGGGTCGGTGACCGAGTAGGCGATCTCCAGCAAGGCCGCGACCACTCCGCTGGGCCGGTAGGAGGACAGGGCGAGCACCCAGCTCATGACGCCGCGGACGAGCAGCATGAGCAGGAAGGCCAGCAGGATGTCGTAGAGGACGGTGCCGACGATGGTGTGACCCACGACGTCAGCTCTGGTTGAAGAATCCGCTCTCGGCGATGCGCGCCTTGTCCTCCGCGGACACGTCGACGTTGCTCGGCGAGAGCAGGAAGACCTTGTTGGTGACACGCTCGATCGACCCGTGCAGGCCGAAGATGAGCCCGGCGGCGAAGTCGACGAGCCGCTTGGCGTCGGCGTCGTCCATCTCGGTGAGGTTGATGATCACCGGCACGCCTTCGCGGAAGTGCTCGCCGATCGTGCGGGCCTCGTTGTAGGTGCGCGGCTGCACGGTGGTGATCCGGTACGGCTCGGTGCCTGCCGTCCGCGCGGCCGCTCGCTCGCCGCGGGCGCCGATCACCGGGGCGCGGCGCAGGTCGGCGCGCGAGGGGGAACGCACGGCGACCGGCCCGGCGGCGACGGGTTCCTCGTACGCCTCGTAGCGCGGGTCCTGCGGGTCGTAGCCCGCGTCGTCGTAGTAGTCGTCCTGCTCCTCGTCGTCGACGAGGCCCAAGTACAGTGCCGCTTTCCGGAGACGTCCCGCCATGCGGCGAGCGTAGCCGAGCGGGACGCCGGCGCCGGGCGCGACACGACGCCAGTTCTGCGCCGCCCTCAGGGGGCCGGACGCGGACCGAACAGCGCGGTGCCGACGCGGACGTGGGTCGCCCCCGCCTCGACCGCGTCCTCGAGATCCGCGGACATGCCGGCCGACAGGATCGTCGCGTCCGGATGGTCGCTCCGCAGTGCTGCGGCGTGTGCGGCGAGTCGCGCGAACTGCGGCGCGGCCGGGCGGCCCGGGGCCGCCACGGCCATCAGGCCCGCGAGGTGGAGGCCAGCCTCGGTCGCGACCAGATCGGCGAGCCGGCCGAGCCCGGCCGGGTTGACGCCGCCCCGGCTCGGGTCCCCGTCCAGGCTGACCTGCAGCAGCACGGGGAGCGGCGAGTCCCGCTCGACGCCGCCCCGGGCGAGCGGGCCCACCAGGGACGCCCGGTCCAGCGAGTGCACGAGCGCCGCGAGGCGGGCGACCGAGCGCGCCTTGTTGGTCTGAAGTCGGCCGACGAAGTGCCAGCGCAGGGCGGGCTCCTGGGCAGCCTTGGCCCGCAGGTCCTGCTCCCGGCTCTCCCCGAAGTCCGCCTGACCGCTGGCGGCCAGGTCCCGGACGGCGGCCAGCGGATGGAACTTGCTCACCGCTACGAGGGTGATGGCGTCGGGCTCGCGGCCGGCGACGCGGGCGGCCGCACCGATCCGGTCGAGGACCTCCTGGAGTTTGCTCATCGGAGCACCACCACACCGCCGTGCCGATCGGCGCCGCCGTCGCGGCGGTAGCTGTAGAACAGGTCCGGTTGCTCGAAGGTGCACCCACCGAGGTGCCGGACCTGACCGACCCCGGCGGCGGCGAGGACGGCGTCGGCGCCGGCGCGCAGGTCGATCGACGGCATCTGCCACGACGTGCTGGCGGCAACGCCCGGCACCAGGCGGTCCACCGTGGCGACCAGGGCGGCGGGCAGCTCGTAGCAGCACGGCCCGATGCACGGCCCCACCGCGGCGACGATCCGGGCCGGGTCCGCGCCGCGGGCGGTCATGACTTCGACGGTACGAGTCAGCACCCCCGCCACCAGTCCCTGCCGGCCGCAGTGCGCCGCGGCGGCGACGCCGACCTCGTCGTCGACCAGCAGCACTGGCATGCAGTCCGCGGCCAGGACGACCAGCCCGATGTTCGCCCGGGTCGTGACGAGGGCATCCACGCCGGGCACGCCGGCGGTCAGCTGCTCCCGAGACAGGGGCAGGTCCACCGTCGCCACGGCCGAGCCGTGTACCTGCGCCGCGAAGGCGAGCCGGCCGCTGGCGAGAGCGACCTCGGCGGCGAGCAGGTCGCGGTTGGCCAGGGTCCGTCGCGGCTCGTCGTCGCTGCGCAGCGAGAGGTTCGTCCGCCCGTGGCCGTCGCCGCTGACGCCGCCCCGGATCGTGGTGAACACACCACGCGCGGCCCGGGGCAGCCCCGCGTCGAGCACATGCAGCTCGCCCCTGTTCACGGTCGCGTTCGCAGCGTCCGCCCCTACTTCAGGAAGTCGGGCACGTCCAGCTCGTCGTCCTCGAAGACCACGGGGCGGCGGTCGGCCCGCGGCACCGGTCGGGCCACGGGCGCTGGGCTGGCCGGGGCCTCGTCCTCGAGGGCCGACACCGAGTCATCCCGGAAGACGTGGGTCACGGTCGGGGCGGCCGGGGCCGTCGAGGTCTCGGCCCGCACCGCCGGCCGTGCGAACGACGGGCGCTCGCCGCGGGGCGCAGGCGCGCCGCCGTCGAAGCCGGCGGCGATGACGGTGACCCGTACCTCGTCGCCGAGGGCGTCGTCGATGACGGTGCCGAAGATGACGTTGGCGTCGGCGTGGGCGGCATCGGTGATCAGCTCGGCCGCCGCGTTGATCTCGAACAGCCCGAGGTCACTGCCACCCGAGATACTGATCAGCACCCCCTGCGCGCCGTCCATGCTCGCTTCCAGCAGTGGGCTGGCGATCGCCATCTCGGCGGCGATGGACGAGCGGTCCTCGCCACGCGCGCTGCCGATGCCCATCAGCGCCGTCCCCGCGCCGGCCATCACGGTCTTGACATCAGCGAAGTCGAGGTTGATGAGCCCGGGCGTGGTGATCAGGTCGGTGATGCCCTGGACGCCGGAGAGCAGGACCTGGTCGGCGGAGGAGAAGGCGTCGAGCACCGACACGTCACGGGAGCTGACCTCGAGCAGGCGGTCGTTGGGGATGACGATCAGCGTGTCCACCTCGGCGCGCAGCGACTCGACCCCCCGCTCGGCCTGGTCGGCCCGGCGCCGACCCTCGAAGGTGAACGGCTTGGTCACCACGCCGATGGTCAGGGCGCCGAGGCTCTTGGCCACGTTGGCCACGACGGGAGCTCCGCCGGTCCCGGTGCCGCCGCCCTCACCCGCGGTCACGAAAACCATGTCGGCCCCCTTGAGGACCTCGTCGATCTCCTCGCGGTGGTCCTCGGCGGCCTGCCGGCCGACGTCCGGGTCGGCGCCCGCACCAAGGCCCCGGGTCAGCTCGCGCCCGATGTCGAGCTTCACGTCCGCATCGCTCATGAGCAGTGCCTGCGCGTCGGTGTTGACCGCGATGAACTCCACGCCCTTGAGGCCGGCTTCGATCATGCGGTTGACGGCGTTGACACCGCCTCCCCCGATGCCGACCACCTTGATGACGGCGAGGTAGTTCTGGGGTGCGGGCACGTGAGACCTTTCGGGAGCGGCGGGGCGGGCAGGTCGCTGATGCGAGATGCGGCTTGCGGGGCCGGCGGGCGGGTAGCGGCGGTGCGGGGAAGGCACCACCGACCCGGTCGCCACCAACCCTCGACATCAACCAGACGGTTATAGTTATGTCAACCTGTACTGCTGGCCGACACGGTACGGACCCCGCCGGGAAGGGGTCAACCCAGCCGCGCCTGTTTCCCGAAAAAATGCGTCGCGGTCGGCGGCCGGGTCCGAGAGCGCGGGGCACGTCGAGCTGTTCCCGAGCCAGGCCGGGCGTCAGCGAAACGTTCCCACCAGCCGCACCTCCGGCGCCAGCACGACGCCCGTCGCGTCGCGGACCCGACCCTGGACGGCGCCGATGAGCTGCCGGACGTCGGCGGCGCTCGCGCCTCGGTCCACCACGATGAAGTTGGCGTGCTTCTCCGACACCCGAGCCCCCCCGACCCGGTGCCCCTTGAGCCCTGCCGACTCCACCAGCCGCCCCGCGGAGTCGTGCGGCGGGTTGGTGAAGACCGACCCGCAGTTGCGCTCCCGCAGCGGCTGCGTACGCCGGCGCCAGGCGCGCAGCTCGTCCAGCCGCGCGCGGATCGCCGCCGGGTCGTCGAGAGTGAGCCCCCAGCGGGCGGCGACCACCACTGCGCGCGGCGGCAGCGCGGAGCGGCGGTAGCCGAAGCCCAGGTCCGCGGGAGCGAGCACGACCACGTCCCCACCGGGCAGCACCGCCTCGACCGTGAGCAGATCCGCCGCCACGTCACCGTCGTGCGCGCCGGCGTTCATGCGCACCGAGCCACCGACCGTGGCCGGGATACCGGCGGCGAACTCCAGTCCGGCCAGTCCCTCACGTGCAGCCCACGCGGCCAGAGCGGGCATCGCCTCGCCCGCGCCGGCCGCGACCACGAGGCCGTCCCGGCGCAGCCACTTGTGGCCGGCTCCGAGCCGGACCACGAGGGCGTCGACCCCCCCGTCGCCGACAAGGGTGTTGCTGCCCTTGCCCAGTACGAACACCGGCAGCTCGTCGGCGTCGCTGGTGCCGAGCGCCCGGGCCAGGTCGAGCAGTGCGGGCCGGTCGGCACACTCCACGTACAGAGCCGCCGGACCCCCTACTCCGAGCGTCGTCAGCGGGCCGAGGCGGCGGCCCCGTTCGACCGGAAGTCCCGCTGCGAGACAGGCCCGCTCGGTCGCGGCCAGGGTTGCCGGGTCGGCGTGCGGCGTCCAGGGCACGGGCAGGGTCCCGGCGGTCACGACCGCTCGCGCAACCGGTCGAGGATCTCCGGACCGAGCAGCGTGACGTCGCCCGCCCCGACGGTCATCACGAGGTCGCCGGCGCGGGCGAGGTCCGCGACGAGCAGGCCGGCTGTCTGCATGGACGGCTCGAAGCGCACGCTGGCCGGCGGCAGTGGCACCGCGCCGGCGACGAGCGCCCCGGAGACCCCCGGCACCGGATCCTCACGGGCCGCGTAGACCTCCAGCACCACGACCTCGTCGGCCAGGCCCAGGGCACGGCCGAACTCCGCGGCGAAGTCGGCCGTCCGGCTGAACAGGTGCGGCTGGAATACCACGATGAGCCGACCGACTCCGGCGACGACGCGCGCCGCGGTCAGTGCCGCTGTCACCTTCGCGGGATTGTGCGCATAGTCGTCGTACACGCGCACCCCGGCCGCAGAGCCCTTCAGCTCGAACCGCCGCCGGGCGCCCGCAAAGCCGGCGAGGCCGTCGCCGAGGTCGCGGAAGGGGAGCCCGAGGCCGAGGCCGGCCAGCAGGGCGCCGGCCGAGTCCAGAGCGTTGTGGAGCCCCACGACCGTCAGCTGGACGCGACCCAGCTCGGTGCCGCCCAGCACGGCCGAGTACGAGGTGCCGTCGGGGCGCACCGAGAGCCTGTCGACACGCAGGTCGGCGTCGGCCGCCTGGCCGTACGTACGGACATCGATGTGGTGTGCCCGGGCGTGCGCCGCCAGCGAGCGCGCCCCCGGGTCGTCCGCGCAGGTGACCAGGAACCCGTCCGCGGGGAGGGTCGCCGCGAAGTGCCGGAAGGCCTGCGCGACCGCGACCGACGACCCGTAGTGATCGAGGTGGTCGGCCTCGACGTTGGTGACCACGGCGGCGTGCGGGGCGAGCAGCAGGAACGAGCCGTCGCTCTCGTCCGCCTCCGCAACGAAGAACCGACCGCTGCCTTCGTGCGCGCCGCTGCCTGCCTCGTTCAGGTCGGCGCCGATCGCGAAGGAGGGGTCGGTCCGGCAGTGCTGCAGAGCCACGACCAGCATCGAGGTCGTGGTCGTCTTGCCGTGCGTACCGGCGATCGCGACGCCCGTCCGGCCGCGCATCAACTGGGCCAGGGCCAGCGCCCGGGGCAACACCGGCAGTCCGCGCTCACGGGCCGCGACCAGCTCGGGATTGTGCGAGCGGATCGCCGACGAGGCCACCACCACCTCGGCGCCGTCGAGGTTGGCCGCGTCGTGGCCCACGGCGATGCGCGCGCCGAGTGCGCGGAGCGCCGCCAACGCGGTGGAGTCCTTGGCATCGCTGCCAGACACGTGCGCGCCGCGGGCGAGCAGGATGCGCGCGATACCGCTCATCCCGACGCCACCGACGCCGACCAGGTGGACCCGGTCGAGGGCGACGGCAGGTTGTTCCGGCGGTGCGCTCACCCGTCCATCTTGGCCTGGTCGCGGCCGCAGGCGGTCTCGACCATCGCGGCCAGCAGGGCCGCCGCGTCGCCCGGCGTACTCTCGCGCGCCGCCGCCGACATCACCCCGAGGCGAGCCTCGTCGGCAAGCAACGGCAGGAGCTGATGCCGTATCCAGTTGCCGTCGAGGTAGGCGTCCTCGACCAGCAATCCGCCGCCCGCCGCCACCACCGGCTGGGCGTTGAGCCGCTGCTCACCGTTGCCGATCGGCAGCGGGACGTAGACCCCGGGCAGGCCGGTCGCTGCAAGCTCGGCGCAGGTCACCGCGCCGGCCCGGCACAGCGCGAGGTCGGCAGCGGCGTACGCGTCGGCCATCTGCGCCACGTACGGGACGACGACATGCCTTGGGTACGCCCGGACCTGCGCCGCGATCGCGTCGGCGTTGGCGGCCCCGGCATGGTGGAGCACCGCGACCCCCGCGGCGGCGAGGTCGCCGGCCGCGGCGACGACCGCCGCGTTGATGCGCTGCGCCCCCTGCGAGCCTCCCGTGACCAGCAACACGGGGCCACCGGCCGGCAGGCCGAACGAGGTCCGTGCCGCGGCCCGCGCGCCCACGCGGTCGAGGTGCGCGATCTCCGGGCGCAGCGGGATGCCGACGACGCGGGCATGCGGCAGGCCGCAGTCGGCGCGGGCGACCGCGACGTCGGTGGTGAGCCGGGCGCCGAGTCGGTTGGCGATCCCGGCGCGGGCGTTGGCCTCGTGCACGACGATCGGCACGTGGCGGCGCCGGGCTGCGAGATAGGCCGGGACCGAGGCGTACCCGCCGAACCCGACGACTGCGCACGGCCGCTCACGGTCCAGCACCGCCAGCGCCGCGAGCACCGCACCGTGCAGCCGGCGCGGGACGGAGGCCAGCTCGACGCCGGGCCGTCGTGGCAGCGGGACCCGGGGCACCGTCACCAGCTCGTGGCCGCGGGCGGGCACCAGGCGCACCTCCAGGCCGCTCGAGGTGCCCATCAGCAACGGCCGGAACCCGGCCGCGACCAGCGCGTCGGCGAGCGCGAGCGCGGGCTCGACGTGACCGGCGGTGCCGCCGGCCGCAAGCAGGACGGTCCGCACGGTCAGCGGCGGGCGGATCGACGACGGCGCGTCCGAAAGGCGGGGGCCCCCTTCTCGGTCCGCGCGAACGAGGCCAGCAGGCCCACCGCGACGAGCGTCGGCAGCAACGCAGAGCCACCGAAGGAGATGAACGGCAGCGGGATGCCGGTGATGGGCAGCACCCCCACGACCGCACCCATGTTGACGACGGCCTGCCCGACCAGCCACACGGTGATCGCCGCCGCCGCGACCCGCACGAACCTGTCGGTCGTGCGCTGGGCGATCCGCATCCCGGCGAACCCCAGCACGCCGAAGAGCAGCACCACCAGGAGGGTCCCGAGCAGTCCCAGCTCCTCGCCGATGATGGCGAAGATGAAGTCGGTGTGCGCGTTGGGCAGATAGCCCCACTTCTCGGCCGAGGAGCCCAGCCCGGTGCCCCACCAGCCACCAGTGGCCAGTCCGTACAAGCCCTGCACCGCCTGGTATCCGCTGTCCTGGGAGTGCGCGAAGGGGTGCAGGTACGAGGTGAGCCGGGCCAGCCGGTAAGGCTCCGCCACGGCGACGAAGACACCGAGGGCGCCCACCCCGGCGGCCAACAGCGCGAAGAGCCGGCCTGGCGCGCCGACAACCCACAACTGGGTGAACACGATGAGCAGTAGCACGATCGTGGTGCCCATGTCGGGCTCGCCCATGACCAGTGCGGCGAACAGCATGCCGACCGGCAGCAACGGCACGAGCAGGTGCTTCCACTGCCCCAACAACCGCCATTTGCGGACGAGCAGGTCCGAGCCCCAGACCACCAGCGCCAGCTTGGCGACCTCCGACGGCTGGATCGTGAGGCTGCCGACGCCGATCCACCGGGTCGCGCCGTAGGCGCTGACGCCGACCCCCGGCACGAGGACCGCGCCCAGGCCCAGCCCGGCCGCGATCACCAGCGGGTAGCCAAGCCGGCGCACGTGCCGCAGCGGCAACCGCGCCGCTCCCACCGCGAGCGGCAGACCGACCAGCAGCCACAGCAGCTGCTTCTCGAACAGCGCGTACGGGTTGCCGGAGGCCTGCAAAGAGGTCACGTCCGAGGCCGACAGGACCATGACCAGGCCGAGGACGACGAGCAGACCGGACGACCCGAGCACGAGGTAATAGGAGGCCAGCGGCCGGTCGAGCAGCCGGGGGCGGGCGGCCGGCACTGCGTGCAGGGTCGCGCTCGTCACCGTGGTCCGCGTACGGGGAAGCGGCTCGGCAGTCATCGGGTCTCCTGACCAGTCGGGAGCGTCGTCATCATCGCCGCCCGTCGCTCCGTCGCGGGGACGTGGGGCGGCGTGGCGCCGACCGCGCGGAGCCCCTGTGCCGCAAGGCCTTTCAGGCGAGTGTGCCGTGGGCGAGGTACTCGGCGTAGAACAGCCCGATGCCGAACGCCACCGCGAGCCCGGCGAGGATCCAGAACCGGATCACGATGGTGACCTCGTGCCAGCCCGCGAGTTCGAAGTGATGCTGCAGCGGAGCCATGTTGAAGACCCGTCGGCCGGTAGCCTTGAAGCACGCGACCTGGATGACCACCGACAGCGTGATCGCGACGAACAAGCCGCCGAGCACCACCAGCAGCAGCTCCGTCCGGGTGGTCATGGCGATCGTGGCGAACGCGCCACCGAGGGCAAGCGAGCCGGTGTCGCCCATGAAGATCTTGGCGGGCGGGGCGTTCCACCACAGGAACCCGAAGCAGGCACCCATCGCGGCCGCGGCCACCACGGCGACGTCGAGCGGATCGCGGACCTCGTAGCAGGTCGCCTGGGTCACGCCGCAACGGTTGCCGAACTGCCAGAACGCGATGATCACGTAGGCGGCGAACACCATCGCGGCGGCGCCCGTCGCCAGCCCGTCGAGCCCGTCGGAGAGGTTCACGCCGTTGGAGGTGCCGCTGATCATCAGGTACGCCCACACCACGAACCCCACCGCGCCCAGGCTGATCGTCGAGTCGTGGATGAAGGAGATGTGGGTGGAGGCCGGGTCGAGACGGCCGCCGGCACCGCCGCGGAAGTGCATGGCCAGCAGGGCGAACGCCACCGCCACGCCCGCCTGACCGACCAGCTTGGCGGTCTTGGTGAGACCGAGCGAGCGCTGGTGCCGGATCTTCAGGAAGTCGTCGAGGAAGCCCACCACGCCCAGCCCGGTCATCGTCATCAGCACCAGCAGCGCGGACGCGGTCGGCCCGTCCCCTTGCACCAGGTGCGCGACGGAGTACCCGATGAGGGTGGCCAGGATGATCACGGTGCCGCCCATCGTGGGCGTGCCGCGCTTGGTGTGGTGCGAGGCCGGCCCGTCGTCGCGGATCTCCTGCCCGTAGCCCTGGCTGCGGAAGAAGCGGATCACGGCCGGGGTGGCCAGCATCGCGATGACGAGCGACGTCAGCGCCGCGGTGAGCACCGTCTTCACGAGCGCTGCTCCCCGGCCACGGGCGCATCCTCCCGCAGCAGCGCCGCAGCCACACGCTCCAGACCGGTGGCGCGGGAGCCCTTGACCAGCACGACGTCGCCCGGCCGAAGCTGCGCGCGCAGCAGCAGCACGGCGGCCTCGACGTCGGCGGCGTCCTCGTCCGCGCGGTATCCCGGCTCGTCGACGGCGACCACCCGCGCACCGAGGGCCCGCGCGTACGCACCGGCCTCGGCATGCCGCTGGGCCGCGGCGTCGCCCAGCTCGTGCATCCGGCCGAGCACGGCGACGGTACGGCCGCCGGCGCCGAGTGCGGCCAGCGCATCCAGGGCGGCGCGCATCGACTCGGGGTTGGCGTTGTAGCTGTCGTTGACGACGGTGATGCCGGCAGGCGTACGCGTGACCTCCATCCGCCAGCGGCTGGCCGGCGCCGCACGGTTGAGCGCCGCGCCGACCACCTCCACCGACAGGCCGGCGGCCAGCCCGACCACCGCTGCCGCCAGGGCGTTGGGCACCTGGTGCGCGCCGACCAGCAGCATCCGTACCGGCGTCGAGCCCTCCGGAGCGACCAGCCGGAAGGCGGGACGGCCCCCGACGTCGAGCACCAGCCCTTCGGCGCGCACGTCGCCCGCCGCGCCGAACGTCCGGACCGTCGCGCCGGCACGCCCGGCCATGGCCGCGACCAGCGGGTCGTCGGCGTTCAGCACGGCGAGATCGGTGGCGGCCTCGACGAGCTCGCCCTTGGCGGCGGCGATCGCTGCCCGGGTCCCGAACTCGCCGAGGTGCGCGGAGCCGACGTTGAGGACGACGCCGACGTGCGGCCGGCTCAGCGCGCAGAGCCGCGCGACGTCACCGGGGGCGCGGGCGCCCATCTCGAGCACCAGGTGCACGGTGGTCTCGTCTGCGCGCAGAACGGTCAGCGGCGTACCGATGTCGTTGTTGTGGGACCCCGGCGGCGCGACGACCGGCCCGGCGTCGGCCAGCACCGCCGCGAGCAGGTCCTTGGTCGAGGTCTTGCCGACTGATCCGGTGACGGCGACGACCCGGGCGGTCAACCGGTCCCGGTGGGCGGCGGCGAGCGCACCGAGGGCGACGACGGTGTCAGCGACCAGGACGTGCGGCACGGGTACCGGACGCTGGGCCAGAACCCCTGTGGCGCCGGCACTCTGCGCATAGTCATGGCCGTCGACCCGGTCTCCCGGGAGGGCCACGAACAGCGACCCGGGGCCGGCGTCCCGAGAGTCGATCACGACCCGGTCGACGAGCGCGTCGGCGCCGTGCAACGCGCCGCCGGTGGCCGTGGCCACCGCGCTGAGCGCCGTCAGCACGCGAGGACCTCGCGCAGCACCGCGCGATCGTCGAAGGGGTGCACCACGCCAGCCACTTCCTGGCCGGTCTCGTGCCCCTTGCCCGCCACGAGCAGGGTGTCGCCGCGGCCGAGGCCGGCGGCGGCCTCGGCGATGGCGGCGCGCCGGTCGGGTTCCACCACGTACGCGCCCGTCAGGCCACCGGTCATCGCGGCCAGGATCGCGAGCGGGTCCTCGCTGCGCGGGTTGTCGCTGGTCAGCACCGCGAGGTCGGCACCGGCCACGGCAGCGCGGGCCATCGCCGGTCGCTTGCCGGCGTCGCGGTCCCCACCCGCGCCGAGCACCACGACGAGCCGGCCCGGGGTGAGCGGCCGGAGCGCCCCGAGCACCCGGGCCACGGCATCGGGGGTGTGCGCGTAGTCGACCAGCGCGGTGAACGGCTGACCGGCTTCCACCCGTTCGAGCCGGCCGGGAACACCTGCGGCAGAGGCGATCCCGGCCGCCGCTGTCTCGGGGGTGAGGCCGACCGCCACCAACGTGGCCAGCGCGCCGAGGGCATTGGCGACGTTGAACGAACCGGGCAGCGCCACCGACATCGCGACATCCTCGCCGGCCGGGCCCAACGCTCGGAAGCGGGAGCCTCGGGCGTCGGCCACGACCTCGGCGGCCGACCAGTCGGCCCGCGCGTCGCCCTCCACCGAGTAGGTCACCAGCGGGACCCGTACCAGCTCGACCAGCCGCTGGCCCCACGGGCCGTCCGTGCAGATCACCGCGGTCCCACAGCGCGCCGGTGCGAACAGCAGCGCCTTCGCGGCGAAGTAGCGGTCCATGCCGCCGTGGAAGTCGAGGTGGTCCTGGGACAGTCCGGTGAACACACCTGCCGCGTAGCGGACCCCGTCGACGCGGTGCTGCACCAGCGCGTGCGAGGACACCTCCATGGCCACCGCCTGCACGCCGCGCTGGCGGGCCACGGCGAGCAGCGCGTGCAGGTCGGTCGCCTCCGGCGTCGTCCGCACCGAGGCCACCACCTCGCCGGCAAGTCGGGTCTCCACGGTCCCGATCACCCCGGTGGTCCGCTGGGCGCCGGCCAGGCCCGCCTCCAGCAGGTAGGTGAGGGTGGTCTTGCCGTCGGTCCCGGTCACGCCCAGCATCAGCAGGGCATCTGCGGGACGGCCGTACACCTCCGCGGCGAGCTCCCCCAGCACCGCCCGCGGGTCCTCGCAGGCCAGCAGCGGCAGGCCTGCCACGGTCGCCTCTTCATCGGACAGGACGGCGACCGCGCCGGCCGCCGCGGCGGCAGACACGAACGAGGCCCCGTGGACCTGCGTGCCCGGGAGGGCCGCGTAGAGGTCACCGGGCTCGACCGAGCGGGAGTCGAGGGTTACGCCGGTGACCTCGACCGCTTGCCACGCGGGGTCCACCCCGGCGCCCGCAAGGACCGCGAGCCGGTCGAGGGACACCGGTGGCAGGCCGCGGGGCCGGGGCGCGGACACAGCGGGGAACGCTATCCGCCGAGGGGGATGGTCGGCGCCTTGGTCGTCGAGGGCGGGATCCGCAGGGACTGCAGGGCGAACGACATCACCCGCTGGAACACCGGACCCGCCACGGTGCCGCCGTAGATGTTCCCGTGGGGTCGCACCAGCACGACCTCGACCACCAGCTGCGGGTCGTCAGCCGGTGCCATCCCCACGAAGCTCGAGGTGTAGCCGGAGTAGCGGCCGTTGGCACCGATCGCGTTCGCGGTGCCGGTCTTGCCGGCGATGCGGTAGCCGCTGATCGCCGCGGCGGGCGCTGTGCCGTTCTCGGTGGTCACCTGTTCCAACATCGTGCGCAGGGTCGCGGCCACGCCCGGGGCCACGACGCGATGGGTGGCGGGCGCTGGGCTCAAGACCTTCTTGCCGTCGGGAGCGATGGTGGCGGACACGACCTGCGGCTGCACGTACATGCCGCCGTTGGCAACGGCGCCATAGGCCGCCGCCACCTGCATGGCGGTGACGTCGAGGCCCTGTCCGAAGGGGATGGTGGCCGCGGTGGTCGGCCCCCAGCTCGCGACCGGCGGCACGTCGCCGGCGCTCTCGCCGGGCAGCCCGACGCCGGTGGGCTGCCCGAAGCCGAAGCTCCTCAGGTACGCCGCGACAGTCGCGTTGCCCAGCCGCTGGGCGATCTCGATGGCGCCGACGTTGCTGGACTTCGCCAGCACGCCGGTGAAGGTGAGCTTCTCGTCCCCGTGCCCCTCGGCGTCGTGGAAGTCGCTGCCGCCGATCTCCAGGTGCGAGGGGATGTCGAGTACGGAGGTCGGGGTCAGGATGCGGCTCTGCAGCGCCGCGGCCGCCACGATCACCTTGTTGACGCTGCCCGGCTCGTACACGCCGCTGACGCTGACGTTGCCGGTGGCGCCCGACGGGGCGGCCCCCGGGTCTGACGCGTCGAACGTCGGGGCTACCGCGTCCGCGAGCACCTGCCCGTTCTTGGGGTTCAGCACGATCACGCTGCCGGACTGGGCGTGGTACTTCGCGACCTGGCTGGCGATGGCTTGCTGGGCCTCCCACTGGATGTTGGGGTCGAGCGTGAGCTGGACGGACGCACCCGGTACCGCCGCCTGCGCGCTCTCCCCCGCGCCGGGAATCACGACGCCGTCGTACGCCACCTGAGTCGTCGTACTGCCCGCGATCCCCTGCAGCTGCGCCTGCCTCGCCGCCTCGATGCCGGCGACGCCCTGGTCGTTGTAGTCGGTGAAGCCGATGACGTCGGCGCCGAGGGCGCCGTTCGGGTAGATGCGCTCGGTCTCGTGCTGGGTCGCGACGCCCGGCAGCGTGAGGGCGTCGACCCGCGCGGCGAGGGCGGGGGTCACGTCGTGGGCGAGGTAGGCGAAGCGTCCCGGCAGTGACATGCGCGCCGCAAGCGTGGTTGCGTCGAGACCAAGCACCGGTGCCAGCTCGGCCGCCTCGTCGACGGCGTTGCCGTCCTTGCGGACGAGCGAGGGGTCCGCGAAGACGGCACGGGCGTCGATGTCCTGGGCGAGGACGCCGCCGTTGCGGTCGAGGATCTCCCCCCGGACGGCAGGCACCACGGTGGTGCGCACCCGCTGCGCCTTGGCCTGAGCCGCGTACGCGGTGCCGCCGAGGCCCTGCAGCCACAGCAGGCGGGCCACCAGCGCCAGCAGCGCCAGCGTGAGCAGGGCGGCGCCGCCACGGAGCCGGACGCCTGGCCGTACGGCGCGGACCCGGCCGCTTGTCCGCTTCGTCGGGGGCCGCCGGCGCGGGGTGCCGGCCCGAGCTGTGGTGCTCGCGCCCACCCTCCGGCGGTCGCGCGTCGCCGGGGGCTGTGACGACCGGGTCTGTGTCGACCGGGTCTGTGACGACCGGGCTTGTGGCGACCGACTGCGCGGCGTAGCGGACCCCGGAACCCGGCGCGCCGAGGGCAGCGGGGTGATCGGGTGCGGGCGCCGCGGCGGGGTACGTCCGGTCATCGGGCGACCGCCTTCGCGGTAGGGGTGGCCGCGACAGTCGGTCGCGTCGTCGCCTTGGCAGTGGCAGTGGCAGTGGCCCTAGCAGTGGCTGTGGCTGTGGCCTTCGCCGGAACGGCCGACGTCGCCGGGCGGGGCACCGCGGGGACCGGGGGTGGCAGCGCCGTCCCGGCCACGACGATGCCGTCGACGGCGCTCGCGCCGGCCGCCGGCACCGGAGCCCCGGAGGGCAACACACCGAGAACCTTGCCGGTCGCCCCGAGGTAGCCGGCCGGAACGCCGGCCACCATGCCCAGCGCCTGGGCCCGGGCGGCCAGTACCGATGGGTCCTGGTCTTCGGCCACCTCGGAGCGGAGCGCCTGCACCTGGCCGTCGAGACCCGCCTGCTGCGCCTGGAGCGAGGTCAGCGCGAAGGAGGCACCGGCCCGTTGCATCGACAGCAACAGGACCCCCACCAGGCCGAGCGCGAGCAGCAGCACGACCACCAAGACGAAGGGCAGCCGCCGGGCTTGTCGGACCGGGTTGCGAACCAACCGCAACGACGGGTGTCGTGGCGCCTGCGGCGCGGCCGGCCGGGTGGCCTGCTGGGAAGCCTTCGGCCCGACCGGGGCCGACGCGGCGGTCAAGGCGGTCATGCCGCGACCCGCTCGACCGCGCGCAGCCGGGCGCTGGAGGCCCGCGGGTTGTCCTCGACCTCGGCCGCAGAGGGCTGCTCGGCCCCGCGGGTGAGGCTGCGCAGCCGTGGCTGCAGCGCCGCGGCCGGCAACGGCAGGTCCGGCGGGGCGTCGACCGTAGTGGCCGCGACGAACGTGCGCTTCACAAGCCGGTCCTCCAGCGAGTGGTACGACAGGGCGACGAGCCGGCCACCGACGGCCAGCGCGGCCACCGCGGCGGGCAGGGCGCGACCGAGCACCTCGAGCTCCCCGTTGACCTCGATGCGCAGCGCCTGGAAGGTTCGGGTCGCCGGGTGCGGCCCGGCGCCTCGGCGGGTAGCCGCGGGGATTGCCGTCCGCACGACGTCGGCCAGCTCCACAGTGGTGGCCACCGGCCGGGCCGCGACGATGGCCCGCGCCACCCGGGCGGCGAACCGCTCCTCGCCGTACCGGCCGATGATCCGGGTCAGCGCGGCGAGGTCGTAGCCGTTGACGACCTCGGCCGCGCTGGTGCCGCGGGTCGGGTCCATCCGCATGTCGAGGGGCGCCTCGCGACGGAACGAGAAGCCGCGCTCAGCCTCGTCCAGCTGCATCGAGGAGACCCCGAGGTCGAACAGGATCCCCTGCGCCGTGGTGCATCCCAGCTCCTCGAGAACGTCCGGCAGCTCGTCGTACACGGCGTGCACGAGGGTGACGCGGTCGGCGAAGGCGGCGAGCCGGGCCCGGCTGCGGGCCAACGCGTCCGGGTCGCGGTCCACGCCCACGAGGTGTGCGCCGGGCGCCGCCGCGAGCAGGGCCGCGGCGTGTCCGCCGAGCCCGAGGGTGCAGTCGACGACGAGCGCGCCCGGGGCGGTGAGGGCCGGGACGAGCAGCGCGACGACGCGCTCCCGCATCACCGGCACGTGTGCCATCCACTGCCCCTGACTCCTCCGACCGTGCCCGACCTGCCCGCACCCCGTCCGGGGGGTGCCACCGTCCCGCTGGTGTGCTGACCGGCCGCCGGCCCATCTCCGCCCCCGCTCCGGGACCTGGCACCGGGGAAGGAGCACCAGGGCTGGTGGAGCGGGGGGAGAGATCGGCCTGCGGCCGGCTCCCGCGGTACGTCAGCCGACGTCCGGCAGGAACTCCTCGTCGATGTCTGCGTACGAGCCCTCGTGGCCCGCCTCGAAGGCGGTCCAGGCCGCCGCATCCCACACCTCGACGTGACCGTTGGCGCCGATGACCGAGACCTCACGGTCGAGTCCGGCGTACGTGCGCAGCCCGGCCGGCACCGTCACCCGGCCTTGCTTGTCGGGCACCTCGTCGGAGGCGCCGGAGAAGAACATCCGGGCGTAGTCCCGGACCCGCTTGTCGCTGGTGGAGCCCCGGCGCAGCGCCTCGCTGCGGCGGCGGAACTCGGCCACCGGATAGACGAACAGGCAATGGTCCTGACCCTTGGTGATCACGAGACCCTCCGCAAGCTCGGCGCGCCACTTCGCGGGTAGGACCAGTCGCCCCTTCTCGTCGAGCCGCAGCCCGTACGACCCGAGGAAGCCGAGGAACTCCACGGCACCTCCTGATCGACACCCATGCGCTCCATTGCTCACCACTTTAGCCCACAACGCCCCACAGTCAAGGCAATCGGTGCCACGACACACCTCATCGGGCCGCTCCGGGGCACCTTGGCGACGAGCGGACCTGGGCACGCCCCCGTCGGGATGTGCCGTTGTCGTCGAGCCTCGGTGAGTCACCGCAACACGCCGACCCAACTCGGGGAGACCGCAGCCCGTCCGCCCGGTCGGTCCTACGCCGAAGCGGTGTACACGGGTGCGCCGCAGCGCCGCGCGGTGTGGTGCGCCGCAGCGCCCGGCTCAGGCCTGCAGGCGGCCGACGACTGTGTGCCGCAGCGCGGCAGGCAGCAGTCGATCCGTGACGAGGCCGTCGAGCTGCGCAGCGACCGCCTCCACCTGGCGCCAGGGCAACCGCCGGGCCAGTCCCGGTCGGCGTCCGTGCATCACGTACGAGGTGGTCAGCACCATCGTGGAGAGCCAGTCCGCCGTACGCAGCCCGGGTCGGGTGAACCCGGCGTCCGTCGCGAGCCGCTCAAGGTCGGCCACGGTGAAGGTGTGCAGGTTGGCCGCCATCGACGCGACCTCCCAGAAGTCCTCCTCCGCGGTCAACGGCTTGCGCAGCAGCGCGAGCAGTGCGCGTACGAGCACCGCGCCGTGCCGCTCGACCGTGGGCGTCGGCTCGGACGAGAGCACCACCGCGCCCGCCGGCCGCAGCACCCGGCGCCACTCGGCCAGCGCGGCCGGCACGTCCGGGAGGTGGTGCAGCACGCCCCGACAGACCAGCACGTCCACGGAACCGGCCCGCACGGGCAGGCGGGTGCCGTCGGCCTGGACCAACGGCCACCCGCCGGCCGCCCGGGCCCGCCCGAGCATCCCCGCGGACAGGTCCGAGCCGATCACCACCACGTCCGGACGGGCGCGACGCAGGCCCGCGGCGAGCCAGCCGGTCCCGCAGCCCGCGTCGAGGACGATCTCACCGGCGCGCAGCGGCCGGCCGAGCAGCCCTTCGACCTCGGCCGACGCCCGGCGTGCAGACGCGGCGTCGTGCACGATCGCGAAACGCTCGTCGTAGTACGCGCACTCGTGGTCGTGGAAGACCTTGTTGACCTCGACCAGGTCGGGGCCGGGCGCGGTGTCGCTGCTCATCGTGGGCGGAGTCTGCCGCATCGACCCGGCGGTTCGTACCGTGACCAGATCGGGACCGTCCGCGCCCCCACGGTCTGAGATGCTGACGCGGTCCGGCAACACCGGGATGGCAGGGCGAGCGGAGGTCCGGTGGTCGCACGGCGGACGGTGGCGGACACGGCCACGCGGACCGGCCAGCGTGGAGAGCTGCGCGAGGTCCTGCGACTGGCCGAGCGTATGCAGGCGAACATCGAGACCGTCGTGGACGGCAAGAGCGGCATCGTCCGCACCGCCATCGCGGTCCTGCTGGCCGAGGGCCACCTGCTGATCGAGGACGTGCCGGGCGTCGGCAAGACGACCCTGGCCAAGGCCCTCGCGCGGTCGATGGGCGCCGACATGCGGCGAATCCAGTTCACGCCGGACCTGCTGCCCAGCGACGTCACCGGCGTGTCCATCTACAACCAGGAGACGCGCGAGTTCGAGTTCAAGCCGGGCGCGATCTTCGCCAATGTCGTGCTCGGCGACGAGATCAACCGCGCCTCCCCCAAGACGCAGGCAGCCATGCTCGAGTGCATGGAGGAGCGCCAGGTCACCCACGACGTCGTCACCTACGAGCTGGCCACTCCGTTCCTGGTGATCGCGACCCAGAACCCCATCGAGATGGAGGGGACCTACCCGCTGCCCGAGGCGCAGCGCGACCGCTTCACGGCGCGCGTCTCGATGGGCTACCCCTCGATCGACGCCGAGCTGGACATGCTCCGGACGCACGGCGACGCCTCCCCCATCGACGACCTGCCGGCGGTCAGCGATGCGGCCGAGATCGCCGCCGCGATCACCGCCGTCCGCGGCGTGCACGTCAGCGACGACGTTCGCCGCTACGTCGTCGACCTGGTCACCGCCACCCGGCGCTCCCCGGAGCTGCGGCTCGGCGCCTCGCCCCGCGCCACCCTGCAGACGCTGCGCACCGCGCGGGCCGCGGCCGCCCTCGATGGTCGCGACTACGTGCTGCCCGACGACGTCAGCGACCTCGCGGTGTCGTTGCTGGCGCACCGGCTGCTGCTCACGCCCGACGCGCAGGTCGCCCGCCGCAGCGCCGAGGACGTGGTCCGCGACGTGGTAGCGACCCTTCCCGTACCGACGTCGACGGGTCGGCGGCGGGAGTGAGCCAGGGCGCCGGCGCCGTGGCCGGCCGGCTGCGGTGGCTGACCGCGGCGCTGACCCCGCGCGGGCGGGCGTTCGTGCTCGCCGCCCTGGTGGCGCTTGTCGCCGGCGAGATCCTCGGCGAGCGCGACCTGGTACGGATTGCAGTGCTGCTGGTGGCCCTTCCGCTGCTCGCGGTGGCCGTCGTGGCGCGGACCCGCTACCGCGTCCGGCTGACGCGCACGCTGTCCCCCGCCCGGGTCGTGGCCGGCGGCGAGGCCCGCGTCCTGCTGCGGCTGGAGAACCTCGCCCGGCTGCCCACCGGCACGCTCTTGATGGAGGACAGCCTCCCGTACGCACTGGGCGGGCGTCCGCGGTTCGTGCTGCGCCAGCTGGAAAGCGGCGGGGTCCGGGAGGCCACGTACACGGTGCGGACGGAGGTGCGGGGAAGATTCGCGATCGGCCCGCTCACCGTGCGCCTGACCGATCCGTTCGGCTGCGCGGAGCTGGGGCGGGCGTTCTCCTCGGCCGAGGTGCTGCTCGTGACGCCGGTCGTCTGGCCGCTGCCCCCGGTGCGCCTGGGTGGGGAGTGGCTCGGCGGGGGTGAGGGCCGCTCGTCGCAGGTGTCCGCCTCGGGCGAGCCCGACGTGTCGATCCGGGAGTACCGCGAGGGCGACGACCTCCGGCGGATCCACTGGCGTACCAGCGCCCGCACCGGCGAGCTGATGGTCCGTCGGGACGAGCAGCCCCGTCAGCGGCGCGCGACCCTGCTGCTCGACACCCGCCGCGACGCCCACCGCGGCGAGGGCCCCACCGCATCCTTCGAGTGGGCCGTATCGGCGGCGGCGTCGATCGGCAGCTGGCTCGCCCGGCGTGGCTACGGCCTGCGGATGATCACGACCGACGGCGACGTCGTCGGCGCCGCCAGCGCCCAGGTGGCGCACGCGGTGCTGCTCGACACCCTCTCGGTGGTGACCCCAGGTCGGGCGCGGGGGGTGGGCGCCGGACTGGGGCCGCTCCGCGACCGGCCCGGCGGTCACGGCGGTCTCGTCCTGGCGGTCCTGGGCCTGCTCGACGAGCGCGACGCGGCGCTGCTCGCGACCGTCGCCCCGACCAGCGCGACGGCGATCGCCGTGCTGCTCGACGCGCCGTCGTATGCGTCCGGGGCCAGCGCTCCCGACGCGCGCGTTCAGGCCGCCCGTGACCTGCTGACCGACGCCGGCTGGCGCGTGCTCGTGGCCCGCGCCGGCGACCGCCTCACAACGCTCTGGCCGGCCGTCGGCCAGCAGGCGGGGCGCACGTTCGCGGGCGACGCCGACATGGGCAGCTCCCGGTGAGTCCACGCGGGGCACGTCACGGCGCGCCCGCGCTGGCAGGTCAAGCCGGACTGCGGCAGACGGTGGTCGCGGCCGTCGCCGTCGCGCTCGGCGCGCTCTGCCTGCGCGCTGTGCTCACCGGCAACCACTGGTACGCGCCGGTGCTGCTGGTCGTAGTGGTGGTCGCCGCGGTCGGCGCCGGGTGCCGCTGGGTCAGGATCCCGCTGGTGGTGGCGGTGCCGGCGCAGCTCGCCGGCGTGCTGCTCACGTGCACCGGCCTGTATGCCCACCGGCACGCCTTCGCCGGGTTCGTACCCACGCCCGCCGCACTCTCGGCGCTCGGCAACCTCGTCTCGGCCGGCGGCAGCGACCTGCGCACGGTGCTGTTCCCGGCGTACGCCCGCACCGACCTGGCCCTGCTGGGCGTGGGCGCCGTCGGGGTCGTCGCGACGCTCGTCGACGTGCTGGCGGTCACCGTCCGGCGGCCAACGCTCGCCGGTCTGCCGCTGGTCCTGCTCGTCGCTGTGCCGGCGGCGATCCGGGAACGGAGCGTGGGCTACCTGGATCTGCTCGCCGCCGTCGTCGGATTCCTGATGCTGCTGTCCCTCGACGCCGGCGAGCGCACCGGTCGGTGGGGAAGGGTGCTGCCGAACCCTCGCGCGACGCTTCCGTCGGCCGCTGCGGGCAGCGTGGCGCCGGCCCTGCAGATCGGCCTGACGTCGCTGGCTCTCGCGGTGCTGGTGCCGCTCGCGATCCCGGGCGCGAGCACGAGTCCGTTCGGCAGCGGCCCCGGGTTCGACGGTGGCGGCAGCGGGCCCGCCAGCGCGCAGATCGTCGACCCGCTCGTCTCGGTGTCGGCCGAGATCAAGGACAGTAGCGACCAGCTGCTGCTGACCGTCCAGAGCCCGACCGCGACCTACCTGCGGCTCACCGCGCTGGAGGACTTCACCGACGCCGGGTTCACCCTCGGCCCGATCAGCGCGCCGACCTCGGCCCGGGTGAGCAAGGGGTTGGCACCGCCGACGGGCGTCACCCAGGCCACGGCCAGCCGGTCGGTCAGCGAGACGATCACCGCGGCCGACTCGCTGGCGGAGAAGCTGCTGCCCGTGCCCGAGGGCACCCGCAGTGTGCGCGTGTCCGGCGACTGGCGGCTCTCCCAGCAGACCCGGACGATCTTCTCTTCCCATGACACCACCCGTGGCAGCACCTGGACCGTGCAGGCCGACCTGCCGCAGCCCTCCCCCGGGCTGCTGCTCGCGGGGGGCGCCATCGGCCAGCACGCCTCGGCCTTCCCCACGAACATCGGCGTCGACCTGCAGCTGCCGAGCGATCTGCCCGCGCTCGTCGGACAGACGGCGACGGCGTGGATAGGCGGGGCGACCAGCACGTACGCGGCCGCGCTGGCGATCCAGCAGCACTTCACCGACGGCGCGTTCCGCTACGACACGACGGTGTCGTTCAACCCTGGACCACAGGGCTTCAGCGACTTCCTGGCGGCTCGGACGGGGTTCTGCGAGCAGTACGCGACGACCATGGTCGCGATGTTGCGCACCCTCGGCGTACCGGCCCGGGTGGCGATCGGCTTCACCGGGGGGACCGCCGGCTCACCGGGCACGTACGTGGTGACCGGCGCCGATGCGCATGCCTGGCCGGAGGTGTGGTTCTCGAACGTGGGTTGGGTCCGCTTCGAGCCCACGCCGCGCTCGGACGGACTGGCGACCGCACCCGCGTACGCGACGGGCCAGACCACGCCCGGCGGGGTCACCGGTCCCGGTGCCTCCGCCAGCACCGCACCGCAGCCGTCGGCCTCGGCCAGTCGGGACCCGAGGGCGGCGAAGCTCGACCACCAACCGGGCGACGTCGCGTCCGGCGGAGCCGGCCGGCTGTTGTCCGCCCGCGGCAACGGCGTCCCGGTGGCGCTGTGGGTGCTGGTGGGCGTAGCTCTGCTGGGTGCGGCGCTGGCGCTGCCTGGGTGCCTCGCGGCAGTGCGCCGGCGGCGGCGGCTGAGCGCCCGTGGCCGCGGGTCGGTCGAAGGGGTGTGGGGTCAGCTGCTGGACGACGCCGCCGACCGGGGCGTACGGGTAGCGGCAGGCGCGAGTCCGCGGGCGACCGGACGGCAGATCCAGCGGGCACTGCCGCGGGACGCGGCGGCGGGGAGCGCGGTAGCGGCCCTGGTCGGCGCCGTCGAGCAGGCGCGGTATGCCCCCGGCGGCGAGGGGCACGCCGGCGCTGACCTCGCGGCCCACGAACGGGTCGTGCGGCGGGCGCTCGGGGGGGAACTGCCTCGCGGCCGGCGGGCGCTGGTCTGGCTGAGCCCGGCGAGCGGGCGGGCGGGCGTTCGCGGGCCGCTGACGGCGGCCGTGCCGGCGATGCTCGGCGCGGCCGACCGGCTCGTGGGACGGCGGCGGTCCGGGCCCGCGCCTGGCTGAGGGCTGTCCGCCGGGTCTGTCGTGCTCGGCCGTCAGGCGCGTCGCGCCTGGGCTCAGCCCTGGTCGCCCATTCGGCGGTGCCAGCGCTCCTCGAGCCGACCGAACCGCCCCGAGCCGTCCGGGCCGCGCAGCGCGCGGCGCTGCCGGCGGCGGGCTGTGATCGCGGTGACCGAGCCCGGTCCGGTGGCCGTGGGCTGGCGCTCGCCACCGGTGCGCCCGGTCATCCGGCGCACGCCGGCCGCGCCGAGGAGCGCGCCGCCGACCATGACGAGGAAGCCGGCCACCCCCACGTACCAGAGTCCGCCGATAACGCCGGTCAGGAGGGTGGCGAGGCCGAGCGCGATGACCAGCACGCCGATGCCGAGGCGGCGGCGGCCGGCGACCACCGGATCGCGCCGACGCACCGCGTGCGCGAACTTCGGGTCGTCGTTGTACAGCGCCCGCTCGATTGCCTCGAACTGGCGCTGTTCGTGCTCGGAGAGCGGCACGGTGTCCTCCGACGGTTGCTCCGACCGGTGGCCGGTCTGCCAAGAATAGGCGTGGCGTTCCGCGCGGAACAGTGTTGGGTCTCGGTTTCTCGGAAATCCTCCGGTTCGGACGGTGGCGGCGCCGTCGGCTCAGCCCGGTGGCGGCGGCCCGGCGGTCCGGCCTGAGGTCCCGCGCAGGTCCCGCGGGCCGACGCCCGAACGCCGACCGGTGCCGCCGGCCCCACTGTCGGTCCCGCCACCGGCCTCACTGTCGGTCCCGCTGTCGGCATGCCGCCCGGCCCCGCTGTCGGGCCCGCTACCGGCATGCCGCCCGGCCCCGCTGTCGGGCCCGCTACCGGCATGCCGCCCGGCGCGGTCCGGGCCGATCAGCGCAGCGGGCCGGACGGTGCCCGGTCCGAAACGGGCGCCCGCCCGGTCGGCGGCGACCTCAGCCTGCCGCCAGCCGGCCTCGCGCTCCCCGAGCATGAGCTGGTGCGGGGCGGTGCCCGCGCCGACGATGTTCTCCACCCGGACGCCGACGAGCCGCAGCCGGGCCCGCTGCAGGTGCAGCGCGTCGTGTAGCTGGCACGCGACCGCGTAGATCTCGCGGGCCACGTCGGTCGGCTCGGGCAGCGTGCGGGCGCGGGTCAGGGTGGTGAAATCGGCGAAGCGGACCTTGAGGGAGACGGTCCGACCGGCGTAGCCCTGACCGCGCAGGCGGGCGCCGACCTTCTCGGCGAGGCGCAGCAGCTCACGTCGGACGATCGCCGGGTCGTCCACGTCGCGGGCGAAGGTCTCCTCGGCGCCGATGCTCTTGTCCGGCTCGTGCGGGACGACGGCGCGCTCGTCGCGGCCCCATGCCAACGCGTGCAGGTGCGTGCCGACGGCCGGGCCGAGCGCCCGCTGCAGCGTCGCGACGGGTGTCTGCGCGATGTCCCCGACGGTACGCAGGCCGTAGCGCAACAGGGTCTCCTCGGTCCGCTCCCCCACCCCCCACAGGACGCTGACCGCCAGCGGATGCAGGAACGCGACGGCACCGCCGGCCGGGATGACGATCAGCCCGTCCGGCTTGCAGCGCGCGCTGCCGAGCTTGGCGAGGAACTTCGTCGCCGCGACGCCGACCGAGCAGGTGATGCCCTGCTCGTCGTGGACGCGCGCCCGGATGTGCTCGCCGACCTGCGCCGGCCGGCCCAGCTGCCTGCGTACGCCCGAGACGTCGAGGAACGCCTCGTCCAGGCTCAGCGGCTCCACCAGCGGGGTGATCGAACGGAAGATCTCCATCACCCCGGCGCTGGCCTGGGCGTACGAGGTGAAGTCGGGCTCGATCACCAGGGCGGCCGGGCAGAGCCGACGGGCGCGGGACATCGGCATCGCGGCGTGCACCCCGAAGGTGCGGGCCTCGTACGTGGCGGACAGGACGACGCCCCGGCTGCCCCCACCGCCGACGATGACCGGCCGCCCGCGGAGCTCGGGGC
Source organism: uncultured bacterium (assembly GCA_964245825.1). Lineage (GTDB taxonomy): Bacteria > Actinomycetota > Actinomycetes > Mycobacteriales > CAJCIY01 > CAJCIY01. Next base: position 66,463 of record CAXTNT010000009.1, read on the forward strand.
GACGCCGCAGCTCGACCGAGGCGTAGAAGGCATCCATGTCGACGTGCAGGACGTGGCAGCCGGTGTCGTCGTCGGGCGGTCCGGTCGACTTGACCACCGGGACACGGCCGCGACTCACCCGGGCAGCACGTTCGGCACGGCGGTCGGCACGGCGGTCGGCAGCACGGTGGGCTCAGGCCGGGCGGCGGGCAAGCGCGTGCAGCCGGGCGGCCACCGGCAGGTAGTCGGGGTCGGTCGCGGCGGTCCGTTCGAGGGCGGCGAGGGCCGCGGGCGCACCCGGGTCGCTCTCCAGCAGCGCCCCGGGAACGAGGTCGGCGAAGACCCGGACGCCGTGCAGCGCCTCGACGCGCAGACCGGCGGCGACCAGCGCGGCCGGCAGGGTGCGGATGTCGTACCGGCCCGGCGCAGGGTCGGAACCGCCGTCCGGGGAACCGTCCCAGACGAGCAGCTCGGCCGCGGCGGCGAACCGGCCGGCGAGCGCGCGGGCGAGCACGGCGCCGCCGCGGTTGGCGGTGAGGACGCTGGCCAGCCCGCCCGGGCGAAGCACGTCGTGGACGGCGCGCAGTGCGGCATCGGGGTCGTCGACGACGGCGAGCACGTCGTGGCAGACGACGACGTCGGCCGCGCCGGCCGGGACGTGCTCGAGCAGGTCGGCGAGGTCGCCCTGGACGCCGCGGATGCGTGCGGCGCTGCCGTCGGCGCGCTCCTCGGCGCGGCGGCGCAGCGCGACCATCGCGTCAGGACTCGGGTCGACGACGAGCACCTGGTGGCCGAGCGCGGCCAGCGGTACGGCGATCCCACCGGTGCCGCCGCCGGCGTCCACGACCTGCAGCGGTGGCGGACCGAGCGACTCCAGCGCAGCGACGAGCAGCTCGAGGACAACGCCGCCGCGCCGCGTCTCCCACCGCGGTGGGGTCGGCTCGGGCACGGGCGGTCCTTCCTGGCTGCTCTCGTCGGCGGGCCAGCCTCGCACAGGTCCCGTCTCATCGGCCCGAGCTTCCGGGGCTCGCGTGCCACAGTTTGCGGGGTGGCCCGGCAGGATCGGCCCCGGACGGGCGGATGTCGGCGTAGGGGGACATCCGGAAGCCGGTCGCGTAGACCTTCGCGGGGGCGCCGGGGATCGGCGCGTTGACCGGCCGGGTCGACCGGCTGCCCGCGGCGCCGTGGACCGAAACGTCACCCCAGGTGGGGATGTCGGTCATCCGGGTGTGGACCGCGGCGAGACCGCCTGCCCGCCAGGCGTGGTGCAGGACGGGCAGCTCCCAGCAGCCGAGCGCGAGCAGTGAGACGCCGCGCGGCCCGGTGCGCCGCAGCCGGCCGCGGACGACGAGCAACCAGGAGTGGAAGACAGTCGCGGCGTAAGCGGCCTGCGCTTCCTCGAACAGCGTCGCGTCGACCGGACCGGTCGCGTCGTCGAGGGTGAGGAACACGACCCGCCGGCCGGAGCGGACCGGGGGCGTCTGGGTCGCGACCTTCACCCCGGCCACGAGCAGCTCGGCACCGCCGCGGCAGCCGAGCAGGTCGGCGGAGCGGGTGACGCCGAGCTCGGCCAGCAGCGGTGCGTACGCGGTGAGGACGTGTGCGCTCGCGTCCAGGCCGAGGACGTCGAGCTCGGCGCGGACCCGCTCGGCCGGAGTCAGCTCCGGCAGGCCGCTCGCGGCGGGCAGCGCGGTTCCGGGCTCGTCGTACAGGTCGAGGGCGAGCTGGACGTCGACCGGGCCCGCGGGCGCAGCGGTCCGGCGCTGCGCTGCGGCAGCGGCTCGGGTGTCTGCCGCCGCACCGGTCCGGGGACGGGGGCCGGCGCGGGAGCGCCGGCGGGGGATCGTGCGACGCGCGGCGTCCAGCTCGACCACCTGCAGCAGCAGGTCGCGACGGGTCAGCTGCCCGCGGCACCACCCCCGCTCGGCGCGGTCCAACCCGTACATCTCGTCGAAGGCGCCGGCCAGCACGAGCCGCTCGGCGATCGGCCGGGACGGCGCGGCCCGCACCCAGCAGTCGCTCAGCGACCGGTAGGGCCGGCCGGCGACCAACCGCGCGACCTCGGCAGCGGCGATGCCCTTGACGTCGTCGAGGGCGAGCCGGATGCCGTACCCGGGATGGGTCGCCAGCTCCCGGCCCACGTGCGGGTCGGGTGCTGCCGGGTGGTCTCCCTGGACCCGCTCGACGCGGTAGCCGCCGCCGGACCGGTTGACGTCCAGCGGCAGGATCGCGATGCCCAACTGGCGGGCGTCGTCGAGGATCAGCCGCTTGGGGTACATGCCGGGGTCGTGGGTGAGCACCCCGGCCAGGAACGCCGCCGGATAGTGCGCCTTGAGCCAGGCCGACTGGTAGGTCGGCAGCGCGAACGCAGCGGCGTGCGCCTTGCAGAACCCGAAGCTGGCGAACGCCCTGAGGATCGCCCAGATCGTCGTGATGCTCGCCTCGTCGTAGCCCCGGCGGCGGGCCGCCGGCACGAACCACTGGTGCACTTCGGCCTGCTGGTCGGGGTCGCCGAGGGCGCGGCGGTACTCGTCGGCCTCGTCGAGGGCGCAGCCGGTGACGATGTGGAAGATCTCCAGCACCTGCTCGTGGAAGACCACCACGCCATAGGTGTCGGCGAGCGCCGGCTTCAGGAGCGGGTGCGGGTAGCGCGCCGGCGTATCGCCCCGTCGTGCCTCGAGGAACGGCCGGACCATGTCGGACTTCACCGGCCCGGGGCGGAACAGGCTGATGTCGATGATGAGGTCCTCGAACGTCTCCGGGGCGAACTTGCCGACCAGCTCGCGCTGGCCCGGTGACTCGATCTGGAAGCAGCCGAGGGTGCGGGTCGACTGGATCAGCCGGAAGGTCTCCGGGTCGTCGCGCCGTACGCCGTCGATGTCGACCTGCTGCCCCTCGACCCGCTCGACCTCCGCGAGGCAGTAGCTGATCGCCGACTGCATCCGGATGCCGAGGACGTCGAGCTTGAGCAGGCCGAGGGCCTCGACGTCGTCCTTGTCGTACTGACTCATCGGAAAGCCCGCGAAGCTCGCCTCAACCGGGGTGCGGTCGAGCAGCGTCGCATCGGACAGCAGCACGCCGCAGGGGTGCAGGGCGATGTGTCTGGGCAGCCCGTCAAGCCGCTCGGCGAGCCGGAACAGCAGGTCGTGCCGGCCGTCGCCGAGACCGCTGGCGCGCAGCTCGGGCAGGTCCCGCAGGGCCGCCCGCAGCTGGCTCGCGCGGATGTGCGGGAAGGCCTTGGCGATCGTGTCGACCTCGGCGGGCGGCAGCCCGAGCGCAGCGCCCACATCGCGGACCGCGTGCCGCGCCCGGTAGGTGTCCATCATCGCGACACACGCGACCCGCTCGCCGCCGAAGACCGCGAGGATCCGCTCGTAGACCTCAGTGCGACGGGCCGACTCGACGTCGATGTCGACGTCGGGCAGCTCCTTGCGCAGCGGCGACAGGAACCGCTCCATCAGCAGCCGGTAGTGGATCGGGTCCACGTCGGAGACACCGGTCAGGTACGTGACGAGACTGCCGGTGCCGCTGCCCCGCGCCGCCGCACGGACGCCCATCTCGCGGATCAGGTCGACGACCCGCGCGACGGTGAGGAAGTAGGAGGCGTAACCCAGACCGGCGATCATCGACAGCTCGGTGTCGAGCCGGGTGCGCACCTCGACGGACGCGGCCATCCCCCGCTGCCCGAGCCCCGCCTCACAGCGCTGCCGCAGCACGGCGTCCGCGGCTCCCACCCCGGTGCTGGTGAGCGACAGCTCCGGCATGTGCAGTGATCCGAGACCGAGATCGGCCGTCGGGTCCAGGGCAGCCCGGTCGGCGAGCAGCCGGGTCGCGGCCAGCAGCCGGCGGCCGGTGGGGTCGCGATCACCCGCCGCCCGTGCGACCTGCTCGGCGACGTCGGCCATCAGCTTGCCGGGCTTCAGGTATGCCTCGGCGTTTCCCCGCGCGCCCACCCGCGGGTCGCCGAGCGGGACCAGCAGCCGGGCGGCATCGAGCACGTCGGCGACCGGGGCGTCGGCGGGGTCGAGGTAGCGGACTGCGTTGGTGAGCACGACGGGAAGCTGCTCGTCGGCGGCGAGACCGGTGGTGGACGAAGCCCGGCTCCCCTGCTCGCGGTGGTGGACAGCCTCCAGCACGAGGTCGCCGGGATGGACGGCGGCCCGCCAGCGGTGCAGGTGCGCGCGGGCGAGGTCCGGCCGGCGACGGGCGAGCGCCCTTCCGACCTCGGAAGTCGGACCGAGCAGGACGAGCAGCTCACCGGGCGGTCCGGCGGCGATCTGCTCTGCCAGCAGCTCGAGCGTGGCGACCGGGTGGCCCCGTTCGGGCTCGCGGCCGGCCGCCGGACGCCCGCCGACCCCACCGAGGTGGACGGCGCTGACGAGCCGGCAGAGCCGGGCGTAGCCCCTGCGGCCGGCGGCCAGCACGACGACCCGCGGCAGGTCCTCGTCGGGGTCGTGCGTCCCGCCCCGCGCGGGCGTCGGGGCCCGGCCGGCGGTGAGGGCGGGGTGGGTTGCCGGCGCGACAGCGAGGTCGACCCCGAGAACCGGGCGGATGCCCGCGCTGACGCAGGCGGTCGCGAACCGGATCGCGCCGTAGAGCCCGTCACGGTCGGTGAGGGCGAGGGTGTCCATGCCGTGGTCGGCGGCCCGGGCCACGAGGGCGCGCGGGTGCGCAGTGCCGTACTGCAGGGAGTAGCCGGAGGCGACGTGCAGGTGCACGTACGGATCGGACGCGGGATCGGGCACGGCTCACCCGGTGGGTGGGGCGAAGAGGCCGTCGGGGGTCGCGACGGCATCGGCGGTCACCAGCGCCCCGGCGAGGTCGAGGAAGGTCCGCGCGTCACGCAGCAGGTCGTCGGCTTCGCGCGCGGTGGCAGCGCGGGAGATCCCCGACTCGGCCGCGGCCCGCTTGGCCGCTCCGGCGGCGAAGAACGCGGCCCACTCCGCCAACTCCGGGGCGACGACGGCGAGCAGCGACCAGACGCTGCGCGACCCGCCGCGAACCCCCCGGCTGCGGGCGCCCGTCGGTCGGGCCCGGGTCGCCAGGACGGCGGACGCGGCGCGCAGCGCCGCGAGATGGGCCCGCGCGTAACGGTCGGCGGACCCGGGCGAGGTGGTTGCCTCGGCGAGGCCGCTGCGCGCGGCCGCGAGCAGGTCGGCGGGAGAACGGCGGGGCAGGGCGGCGGCTGGCACGGGCACGCTCCTCGGAGCGACGGGTTCGACGGTGATATCGGCGACGGCGCGGAGCGCCGGACGTGCCCGCACGGCGGGCGGGCGCCGGGTCGACGGGACCGGCGCGAGGGCGGAAGCGAGGGCAGCGGGCATCAGTCGTGCACCCGGGTCAGCAGCCAGCGGCCGTCGTCGGGCAGCAGCGCGAGGTCGTAGACGCCGGTCGGGGCGGAGCGCCCGGAGCTCGCCTCGACCCGCCAGACCTCACGGTCGGAGGCCAGGCCGAGACCGCCGAGCGGGACGGCGCAGCCGAGGTCGGGGGCGGGCTCTCCCCACGCGCGTTGACCCCATTTCGGGGTCGGCGGCAGCGGGGCGGTCAGCAGTGCTCCAGAACCGTCGGCCGGACCGGAGAGCGAGCCGGGCGGGGCGCCGCTCTGCAACGCGGTCGCCTCCTGGCCGCGCCACCAGGGGACTCGCTCGACCCAGTGGTCGAGCACCGCGCTAACGACGTGCAGCCGGCCACGCCACAGGAACTGCGCCGGCTCCTCGTCGCGGCGCAGCACCTCGACCAGATCGGCATGGCAGCGGGTCACGCAGACCACCTCCCTGCGGCGACGCAGGGACGAGCCCTGCGGACGGACCGCGCCCGGGCAGGACGCGGCGAGCCACGAGCCGGGGGAAGGCGGCGGCGGCACCCGGCCCGGGTAGGGGTGCTTCCCCACACCCCCACCCGGAGCCAGTGGCCAGCCCGTCAAGCCGGTGGAGGTCGGGTCCACCGGCCGGACGGGCTATCGTCCGACGTACGCGATCGAACGCGTGTTCGAACTACCGGAACAGTAGCGCCCGGGTACGACAGGACGTCAAGCCGGGGCGGATCTGTGGAGGAGGGCGGCGATGAGCCTCTGCTGGCAGCCTTCGCTGCTCGACCTGGACCAGCCCCCCACCATCGACACGGGCCTTACCGGCATCCGCCGGATCGACCTCGACGCGACCAGCTGGCTGGACCTGCTGCCCGGGTGGGTACGCGGCGGCGACACGCTGCTGGCGGAGCTCACCGACGGGGCCCCGTGGCTGCCGCAGCGCACCCGACGCATGTGGGACAACGACGTCGCCGAACCGCGGATCGTGGCGCGGTGGCCCGACCTCGCGACGCTGCCGCCGGCGGTCGAGCGGATGCGCGTCGCGGTCTCCCTCGCGTACGACACCGACTTCGACCTCGTCGCCGTGAACCTCTACCGGGACGGCCGCGACTCCGTCGCCTGGCACGCGGACCGAGTGCGGTTCACGCACGACCGACCGCTGGTGGCCACGGTCAGCCTCGGTGCCCGGCGGCCGTTCCGGCTCCGGCCCTACGGCGGCGGGCCGACGCTCGTCGACCTCGCGCTCGGCGCCGGCGACCTGCTCGTCATGGGCGGCCGCTGCCAGCACGATTTCCAGCACGTCGTACCGAAGGTACGAGCGGCGACCGGCGCGCGCATGTCGCTGACGTTCAGACACTCCGGGCCGGCCGGCGCCTCGTGATGTCGTGGCGCGGCAGGATGGACGCATGTCCTCGCGCATCTCGAACATCTGCCTCGATGCCGCCTACCCCTACGCCCAGACGATGTGGTGGGCGCAGGTCCTCGAGGACTTCACCATCGACGAGTCCTGGGAGATGAAGCCCGACGAGGACGAGTGCGGTCTGCGGGGACCGGACGACCGGTTTCTGCTGTTCCTGCGCGTCCCTGAACCGAAGGCCGCCAAGAACCGGATGCACCTGTGCCTGCGGCCTGTCGACCGGTCTCGGGACGAGGAGGTGGATCGGCTGCTCGCCCTCGGCGCGACAATGGTCGACGATCGGCGCACGGGCGACACTGGCCGGGCAGTACTTGCCGACCCCGAGGGCAACGAGTTGTGCGTGCTCACGCGGTACATCCGCGGGGCAGACTCGGACGAGGGCTCCGGCGACTAACCGCCGCGACGCGTTTTGAACGATGATGGCGCCGTGTTGGCACCCGGCGCATGTGGGACGACGACGTCGCCGAGCCGCGGATCGTCGCGCGGTGGCCCGACCTCGCGACGCTGCCGCCGGCGGTCGAGCGGATGCGCGTCGCGGTCTCCCTCGCGTACGACACCGACTTCGACCTCGTCGCCGTGAACCTCTACCGGGACGGCCGCGACTCCGTCGCCTGGCACGCGGACCGAGTGCGGTTCACGCACGACCGACCGCTGGTGGCCACGGTCAGCCTCGGTGCCCGGCGGCCGTTCCGGCTCCGGCCCTACGGCGGCGGGCCGACGCTCGTCGACCTCGCGCTCGGCGCCGGCGACCTGCTCGTCATGGGCGGCCGCTGCCAGCACGATTTCCAGCACGTCGTACCCAAGACGCGCCGTACGACCGGCGCGCGCATGTCGCTGACGTTCAGACACTCCGGGCCGACAGGAGTTCGCAGAACGATGACGGCGCCGTGTTAGAATCCAACGTCCGGCTCGTCGACTTCGCAGAATCGCTCCGCGATCGCCGACGTCAGCCAAAAGCCGATCAGCAGCGGCGCGCAGATCTTTACCTGCATCGTGCCCAGGAACGGGCGCGCACTCGAGATGTCCTGGTTTGAAGGCGACGCGGACATCAACTTTCAGGTGGGGCAAGGCGGTCGCTGGGAGCTTCCCCACGGCCCAGCCGACATCGATGTCGTGCTGGCCGTCGGGGAGCAGGTGGCGCGCGGACAGGTCCGCGAGACGTTCGCGCCGGCACGATCCTGCGTACGCGTGACGATGCCCGACGGATCGATAAGGAAGACCAGCGTCATCAGTGGCTGTGGGACCCTTTTCGCGCCCCTTCCGTTCTGGACCCACTGGGGACGCACGACTCAGCACGAGCCGTACTGACCACGCGGAACATGAGCAGTGGCGGCAAGACGGGCGCTCGACACTGGGAGCGACGTGCGCTGCCAGGAGGATTTCCAGCACGTCGTACCGAAGGTACGAGCGGCGACGCCGCACGCATGTCGACACCATGCGACACAGCAACCCGGGACGGATAGGTCCTGTGGACATCGGTTCGAGGCCCGGGATCAGTCCTAGGGTCGGACGATGACGCCGGGAACGATCACTCAGTTGGCAATTGTGATCGTCTTCGTGCTGCCGGGCATCGTCTATCAGGTCGTCCGGGCGCGACTGTCCGGCGCGTCACCCGAGAACCAGGACTCCACGAACAAGATCCTGAGGGCGCTCGCGGCCAGCATCGTGCTCGTCAGCATCTACATGATCATGGTCGGCCCGAGTATCGTGAAGGCGTTCGGCTATGTGGGCGCGAATCATCAACGCTGGGTTGCCGTGAACCCACGCCTGGCTGGCTCCTACGTGGGAGTTTTCATATTCGTCGTCCCTGCGGCCGCGGCATTCATAATCGCTGCCAGATGGTCCCTGGCGGCTCAAGTGGCGGGCGCCCACGAGCGCGGCCTGCTCTCGCCCTCGGGTTGGCTCGCACAGACGCGGGGAGGCCACCTGTTGAATGGACAGCTTGCAAGTCTGGGCAGCAAGGCATCGGGCAAGGCTGGACTCCGCTACGACCCCACTCCGACCGCTTGGGACTGGGCGACCGACCACGCCGCCGCATTTCAGGGGTTTGTCCGGGTCAAGACAAAGGACGGGCAATGGCAGGGTGGTGTGTTTGGGCAGGGGTCATACTTCTCGACTTTTCCCGAAGCACCCGCGATCTTTGTCGAGCAGGCTTGGCAGCTGGATGACTCGGGGACATTCCAAGCGGAACAGGACCTCAGTCGAGGCACCTGGATCCCTTGTCATGAAGCCATCACGGTAGAGTTCACCAGTCTGGGGCCGGGCTCTCGTGCGCGTGAAGGCATACAGTCCGTGGAGGAGGTCTGACGATGGTGAATGGCGCTGGCAGACGGTCGGGTTCAGGCAAGTTCGGAAAGGTGCCGGTCCTCGAGAAGAAGGGCGGCAAGGTGCCCACGGGATCCGTCGGCAATGCCAACCCTCCCAAGGGTGGAAGCAAGCAGTCCCCGTCGTCATCTGCATGCTCAATGGGCTGGAAAGCCAGGCGTTCGACCGGGTGAGCTGGCCTCCATGGCTCCCCGAGTGGTGCCGGGACCACCTTGGCGCAGCGCCTGCGGCGCAGCTCTTCCTCCGCGGCTGGTCGGGTGCGGCAGTCGGGCTGCGGCTGGACGACGGTCGTGAGGTGGTCGTGAAGCTGCGACCATGGGATCAACGCCTCGTCAGCTGCGTCGAGGCGCAAGAAGCCCTGACGCTGTCGGGGTTTCCGATGCCACGGCCGGTCGTGCGGCCGACGCGGGTGGGCCACCTCGCGGTCGGCGCCGAGTCGCACGTCCCCGCTCGAGCTCTGAGCCATCCGAACCCCGTCTTCATGGCGAGACTGCTGGCCCGGCTCGTGCGGATCGCGCCCATCGCGGACATCGCCGCGCCGGCCTGGGCCCATCCCGACCACGACGAGGCGGGCCGCTGGCCGCCCTGGCACGGTGATTTCGAGGACGCCGATCTCCCGACCTGGCTCACCCATCTCGTCGACGCCGTGCGAGCGAAGGTGCGCGGGGCCGACCTCCCCTCGGTCGTCGGGCACGCCGACTTCGAGGCACAGAACCTCGGTCGCGACCCCACCGTGGTCTATGACGCGGACAGCCTCTGCTCTCGACCGGAGGCCGTGCACGCAGGACTCGCCGCCGCTGTCTGGTGTGCCGATGACGGCAGCCTGGACGCAGCCGATCTGGCTCAGTCGCAGGCATTTCTGACCGCGTACGAGGAAGCTCGCGGCCCATTCTCGGAGCTGGAGCGGGAGGTCGCCTGGGCAGCCGGGCTCTGGGTTGACTGCTACAACGCGGCGGCCCAGCTGGCGGCGGGCCGACCGGGGCAGGCGTGGGCCACGATCAGCGCCGAACATGTCGAACGCGCCCGCCTCGCCGGTCTCTGACCTGCCAGCCGGATAGGTCGCAACCTGACACGGAACCGTCCACCGAGCGCGAAGCGGTCGTCGCCGGCAGGGCATGATCGCCGCATGACCGACCCACTGGCCGCCTGGACCCGCAGCAGCTACGACGCCGAGGGCCGGGCCTACGACACCTATCGGCGCGGATCCGGCCCGGGGCGTGATCGTGATCCACGAGGTCCCGCAGATCACCCCGAACGTCGCCGCGTTCGGCGACGAGGTCGTCGACGCCGGCTTCACCGTCGTGATGCCGTCGCTGTTCGGGACCCCGGGCGGACCGCCGACCGCCGTGAACGTGCTGGGCGCACTGGCAAAGGGCTGCGTGAGCAAGGAGTTCGTCACCATGGCAGCCGGTCGTACCTCGCCCATCGCGTCATGGCTGCGGGCGCTGGCACGTGACCTGCACGTCGAGCTGGGCGGCCCGGGCGTGGGCGCCGTCGGGATGTGCTTCACCGGCGGCTTCGCGCTCGCGATGATGGTGGAGGAGCACACGGTCGCGCCCGTCCTGTCGCAGCCGTCGCTGCCGTTCAACATCCCCGGTACGAAGCTTGGCGCCGACCTGGGCCTGTCCCCTGCCGACCTGCAGGCGGTCAAGGACCGCGACTGCCCGGTGCTGGGACTGCGCTACCGCGGTGACCCCGCGATCGGCAGCCGCTTCGACACGCTCCAACGGGAGCTGGGCAGCAACTTCCTGGCGGTCGAGTTCCCCGGCCGCAAGCACTCGGTCCTCACCGAGCACCGCCAGCAGGAGGGCGTCGACCGAGTCCTGGCCTTCCTGCACCAGCAGCTCGACGGCTGAGGGCCGGAACATGCGAGACCGCCTGCGGCACTGGGCCTGCAGGCGGTCTCGGGTAAGTCCTGGGTCAGTCGTCCCAGGGACCGTAGTCGTCCCGTTCCATCGGGTCTCCTCTCACGTGCGGGTGCCCGACTGCGGCGCAGTACTGCGCATCGCGCGGGCGGGTCGTTCTGCATGGGCTGCGGTGCGCCGACGGTGTCGTCGCGATCCTGGCCTTGCATGCAGGGAACCAGCATCCTGTGAACGCTGGGCAGTCCGATGATGGACTGCTGATGACAGCCTAGCGTACGAGATCGTGCGGGCATTCCCGTACCCCGTACATCGGCTGAGCGCCACCACATCTGAAGGAACAGCACGACGGGCACTGGGCCGGCCGGGCGTTGACCGTCCGGCACCGGCTGCGGGCGACGGGTACCGTGCACCGCACGATGCGTGCCTTCGCCTGTGCCGTCTGCGGCAACCTGCTCGCGTTCGAAAACACGGTCTGCCTGCGCTGCGGCACCCAGGTCGGCTTCGACCCGGTGCAGCGCGCCCTGGTCCCGGTGAGCGCCGCACTCGCCCGCTGCGCCAACACCGTCCGGGCCGGCTGCAACTGGCTCGTGCCGGCAGGCGGGCCGCCGCGGTGCCGGTCCTGCGAACTCACCCGGACCCGCCCGGACGACAGCGACCAGGAGGCACAGCGCGCCTTCGTCCTGGCGGAGTCGGCGAAGCGCCGACTCGTGTTCCAGCTCGATGAGCTCCGCCTCGCCCACCCGGCCGATCGGCTGAGGTTCGACCTGCTCTCCAGCCGCTACCAACCGGTCACGACAGGGCACGACGACGGTGTCATCACCCTGGACCTCGCCGAGGGTGACGACGCCCACCGCGAGGCGCTCCGGACCCAGATGGACGAGCCGTACCGGACCCTGCTGGGGCACTTCCGGCACGAGACCGGCCACTACTACTGGGACGTACTCGTCGCAGAAAAGCCTGTGCTGCAAGGGTTCCGAATGCTGTTCGGCGATGACCGAGCTGACTACGGCGAGGCGTTGCAAAGGCACTACACCGCCGGTCCGCCCGCGGGCTGGGAGGAGACCTACGTCTCCGGTTACGCCACCGCGCACCCGTGGGAGGACTGGGCCGAGACGTTCGCGCACTACCTGCACATCCGCGACACGCTGCAGACCGCCTCGTCCTTCGGGGTCGTCGTGGCTGGTCCGGACCTGCCCCGCGAGATCCTCGCCGCGGTGCCCACCGAACGCGGCGACGACTTCGACGAGCTGATCGCGACCTGGCACGCCTTCACGCTCGCGCTCAACGCGGTGAACCGCAGCATGGGTCACGACGACCTGTATCCGTTCGTGCTGGCGCCCACGGTTCTCGGCAAGCTGCGGTACGTGCACCGGCTGGTCGTCGCACTCTGATCGGTGGCCGTCGCGCACTGCTCCGGTCGCTCGCCTCGCCTCGTACCACGCCCTGCTGTCGCCTAGATTCGTCGGCATGGACGTGCAGGTGGGGGACGCGGCCACGTTCCGCGCACGGCTGCCCGACCTGCTCGAGGTCTACCGCACGGCGTTCCTCGAGGTGCACGAGGCCGACCCCGACCGGGCCACCGCCGAACGCAGCGTGATCATGCACCGGCACAGCGGATGCGAGCGGCTGGTGCTCGCCACGGTCGACGACGCCGAGGGCCTGGCCGGCTTCTGCTACGGCTTCCGGGGCGAATCCGGGCAGTGGTGGCACGACTGCGTCCGTCGCGGCCTCGGCGACCGGGCGGCGGCATGGCTGGACGATTGCCGGGAGATCGCTGAGCTGCACGTACGCCCGGATGCACAGGGTCGCGGCCTGGGCCGGGCTCTGCTGCGGTCCGCGCTGCTCGACGCGGTCGAGCGAACCGCGGCCCTGTCGGTGCTCGACGCGACGGACTCGCCGGCCCGCCACCTCTACCGGGCCGAGGGCTTCTCGCCGCTGCTGACGGGGTTTCGCTTCCCCGGCAACGCCACCTCGTACGCGGTCATGGCAAAGCCGCTCTGACTCAGCTGACGATGCCCTCGTAGACCGCCCGCGAGGAGGTGGACCGGTTCAACGTCATCAGGTGGATGCCGGGGGCGCCGCCGTCAAGCAGCGTCCGGGACAGCTCGGTGGCGACTTCGACGCCTACCCGGCGCACCCCCTCGGGCTCGTCGGCCACCGCGCGCAGCCGGTCTGCGAGCCAGCCAGGGAACGCCGCGCCGGACAGCTGCGCCATCCGCTCGATCTGCGCGATGTTCGTCACCGGCATCACCCCCGGCAGGATCGGCAGCTCGCAGCCCCGCGCACTGATCCGGTCGCGCAGCCGGAAGTAGTCGGCCGGGTCGAAGAACAGCTGCGTGATCGCGTACGACGCACCCGCTTCGGCCTTGCGTACCAGCACATCTGCGTCCTGCTCGAGGCTCTCCGAGCGCGGGTGCTTCTCCGGGAAGGCGGCGACTCCGATGCAGAAGTCGCCCAGCCTCGCCGTCAGCTCGACCAGCTCGTCGGCGTACGCCAAACCCTGCGGATGGGCGACCCACGCACCCTGCGGATCACCGGGCGGGTCCCCGCGCAGGACCAGCACGTTGCGCACCCCCGCCCCTGCGTACGAGCCGATCACCTGGCGCAGCTCGGCGACGGAGTGGTTCACGGCGGTCAGGTGGCCGACCGGCGTGAGGGTGGTCTCGGTGGCGATCCGCTCGACGATCCGGACGGTGCGGTCGCGGGTGGCGCCCCCGGCGCCGTAGGTGACCGACACGAAGGCCGGGCGCAGCGACTCGAGTTGGCGGATGGCGAGCCAGAGGTTGGCCTCCCCCTCGTCGGTCTGCGGCGGGAAGAACTCGAAGGAGAACACCGGCTCGGTGCCGGCCTGCAGCAGGTCGGCCACTGCCGGCGTCCGGACGGGCGTGCTCACACCGCGATCGTACGGACGTGCCGCCCTAGTCTCGGGAACGTGGCCGTGCGGACCGTCCCGGGTCGCAGCGACCACGTCGTCGTGGTGGGAGCCGGGCTCGCCGGGCTGTCGGCGGCGCTGCGGCTGGCGGGTGCGGGCCGGCGGGTGACGGTGCTGGAGCGCGAGGCCACCGTCGGCGGCCGCGCAGGGGTCCTCCACCAAAGGGGTTACACCTTCGACACCGGGCCCACCGTCCTGACGATGCCCGACCTCATCGCCGACGCCCTGGACTGCGTCGGCGAGTCCCTCGAGGACTGGCTCCAGCTGCGGGGAGTGACGCCGCTGTACCGCACGCACCACGCGGACGGGTCCAGCCTCGACATCCTCGCCGACCCCGACGCGATGGCCGCCGAGATCACCCGGGTGTGCGGGGCACGCGACGCCGAGGGCTACCGCCGCTACGTCCGCTTCGTGGCCCGCCTGTACCGGTACGAGATGCGCTCGTTCATCGACCGCAACATCGACTCACCGTTCGATCTGCTCACGGGCGACCTCGCGCGCCTCGCCGCCCTCGGCGGGTTCCGCCGGCTGGCGCCCGCCGTCGGCCGGTACCTCACCGACGAGCGGCTCCGCCGGGTGTTCTCCTTCCAGGCGATGTACGCCGGCCTCTCGCCCTACGACGCGCTCGCGATCTACGCCGTCATCGCGTACATGGATTCCGTCGCGGGCGTGTTCTTCCCCGTCGGTGGGATGCATGCCGTCCCGGGCGCGCTGGCCGGCGCCGCGGCCAAGCACGGCGTCGAGATCCGCTGCGGCACAGGCGTTTCCCGGCTCGAGGTCGTTGCCGGCCGGGCCGTCGCGGTCCGCACCGATGCCGGCGAGCGGATCACCGCGGACGCCTTCGTGCTGACGCCCGACCTGCCGGTGGCCTACCGGGAGCTGCTCGGCACGACGCCGCGCCGGGTGGCGCGGCAGACCTACTCGCCCTCCTGCTTCCTGCTGCTGGCCGGGTCGACCCGGCCGTCCGCGCAGGCTCACCACTCGATCCACCTGGGCACCGAGTGGAAGCAGACCTTCACCGAGATCATCGACCGCGGCGAGCTGATGAGCGACCCGTCGTTCCTGGTCACCTGCCCGACCGCCTCCGATCCCTCGCTCGCCCCGACCGGCCGGTCCTCCTGGTACGTGCTGTTCCCCGCGCCGAACGCCCGCGCACCGATCGACTGGGCCACCGTCGGCCCGCGGTACCGCGACGAGGTGCTGGCCACGATGGATGCTCGCGGGTACGCGGGCCTGGGCGAGTCGCTGGAGGTCGAGCAGGTGACCACGCCGGCCGACTGGGAGGCCCGCGGGATGGAGGCCGGGGCGCCGTTCGCCGCGGCCCACACCTTCTCCCAGACCGGGCCGTTCCGGCCGGCCAACCTTTGCCGCGGCGTCGAGAACGTCGTGTTCGCCGGTTCCGGCACGGTGCCCGGCGTCGGGGTGCCGATGGTGCTCGTGTCCGGCCGGCTGGCGGCCGAGCGCATCACCGGCCCGGATCCGACGTACCGCTCCCGCGCCTGGCTCTGACTCCCCGGCGCCGACGGGCGCGGGAGGATGGCGGCGTGGGCGGCGATCGCGAGCTGGACGCGGCGGGGATCACCGACCCCGGTCTGCGCGCGTCGTACGCGACGTGCCGGCGACTCAACGCCCGGCACGGGCGGACGTACTACCTAGCCACACTGCTGCTACCGCCGGCCAAACGCCCGGCGGTGCACGCGCTCTACGGCTTCGCCCGGTACGCCGACGAGCTGGTCGACGACCTCGACCACCCGCTGCCGACCGCCGAGGCCGCGCGCCGGCTCGACCAGCTCGAGCGGGCGGTCGACCAGCCGCATGCGCAGGAACCGCCTGTCCTGCAGGCGTTCCGACACACACATGAGACCTACGGGATCCCCGCCGAGCACACCACGCGGTTCCTCGCCAGCATGCGGATGGACCTCACCGTGACCCGCTACGACACCGACGCCGAGCTGGATGAGTACATGGCCGGCAGCGCCGCTGCGATCGGGCTGCAGATGCTCCCGGTGCTGGGTCACACCCTTCCCCACGAGGTGGTCGCGCCGTACGCCCGCGACCTCGGCCTCGCCTTCCAGCTGACCAACTTCGTCCGGGACGTCGCCGAGGACGCGCGCCGCGGCCGGGTCTACCTGCCCGACCCCCGGACCGCCGCCCGGCGGGCGCGGACGCTCTACCGGAACGCCGCCCCCGGCATCCGCCTGCTGGACCCCACGAGCCGCGACTGCGTGGCGACGGCCGCGACCCTGTACGAACGGATCCTCGACGAGGTCACACGGCGGGACCACGACACCACCACCAGGGCCACCGTGGGCACCGTGCGCCGGGCGGCGATCGCCCTGCCGGCCCTGGCGCGCGCGGTCAGGGCGAGACGCGCCGCCCCCACCACACCCACCAGCACAGCGTCTGCGTGACCAGCGCGAACCCGAACAGCAGGTCCTCGACCGGGGCGAAGCAGAACCGCCCGGACCCGATGAACGGCGAGGCCGCGGTCCCGATCACGTCGGCGCCGTTGTAGACGACCACCCGCCGCCCGGTCAGCACGCCGTTCACGAGCAACTGGAAGGCCAGCACGATCGCGTACGCCAGCCAGAACTGCCGCGAGCGGATCAGCCGCGTGCGCAGCACCGCGAGGTCGAGCAGCGTGGTCGCCGCGACCGCCGCCAGCGCGATCTGCGTGTAGGTCATCGGCGGGCCCGCACGAGCGCCACCGCCTCGTAGGTGAGGGTCGCGCAGACCGGCACCACCAGGAAGAACGCCAACTCCTCGACCGGCACGCTGCCGAGCCGGAGCCCGGTCGTCCAGTGCCGGGCGTACGACCAGTGGTGGCGGGAGATCGCGTACGCGTCCCAGCCGGTGAAGACCACCAGGACCGGCGCGAGCGTCAGCAGCAGGCGTCTCCACCGGGCATACACCCGCGCCCGCAGCACCACCTCGAGCGGCAGCGTCACCACGAGGCAGGCGCCGAGCACGCCGAGGTACAGCAGATGACTCACCAGGCGAGCGCCTGTGCCCGGCGCGAGACCTCGTGGACCCGGTTCGCCGCGAGCGCCGCCACCGGCGAACCGGGCAGCGTGTCGTCGTCCGCGAACAGCCAGCGCAGCACGGCATCGTCGTCGAAACCCCCGTCCCGCAGCACGGTGACCACGCCCGACAGCCCCTTCAGGAGCTCGCCGTCGGCGACGAGCTCGGCGGGGATCCGGAGCACGCCGTCGTCGCCGCGCACGCTGAGCAGGGTGCCTTCCCCGACCAGGTGGCGCACGCGCAGCACGTCCGTGCCGAGCGCTACCGCGATGTCGGGGACGGTCACCAGGGTCGGCTCGGCCACGGGGTCAGGGTAGGCCGACGGGCGTGCCCGCCGCCGCGGACTTCCGAGCCGCGTCCAGCACCGCAGCCACGGCGGCCGACTCCTCCAGCGGCAGCAGCCACGCGGGTTCGCCGCGGACCGCGGCGGTCACGGCGGCGACCATCTCGGCGTACCCGGACTCACCGCGCGGTCGGGAGCCGACGTCGATCCGCTCGGTGCCGGCGCCGTCGGAGAGCCAGACCTCGCCGCCGCCGGTGAACGCGTCGCCGGGCAACTGCAGCTCGCCGGCCGCGCCGGTGACAACGAGCCACTGCCCGGTGTCGGCGTCAAACGCCGCACGCAGCGAGGAGGTCGCCCCGGACCGGTGCTCGCAGAGCACCTCCGTCGCCAGGTCCACGCCGCCGGCCGACCGCGACCGCGCGGCGACCGACGTGACGTCACCCGCCGCCCACAGCGCTGCCGACACGGGGTAGCAGCCGAGGTCGAGCAGCGCGCCCCCGCTCGGTGGCTCCAGCCGCCAGCCGGAGGTGCCGGCGATCGTGAACCCGGCCTCGACGTGCTCCACTGCGCCCAACCGGGGCAGCAGCGTGGTGGCGAGCGCCACCCGCGGGTGCCAGCGCCAAAACGAGGCCTCGACCAGCATGGACGCACCCGCGGCCGCCCGCACGAGCGCCACCTCGGCGGCGCGCAGGCCCAGCGGCTTCTCGCAGAGCACATGCTTGCCCGCCGCCAGGGCCGCGAGCGTCCAGCGGACGTGCAGGTGGTGCGGCAAGGCGACATAGACCACCTCGACCGCCGGATCGGCGATCACCGCGTCGTACGGAACCCCGGATCGCGAGCCGACCGAGACGACCGTCGCGCCGGGCGAGGTGTCGATCACCCACCCGAGGTGGCGGGCGATGGCGCCCGACCCAAGCACACCCCAGCCCACCGTCACCGGCGAATCCAAAAAAAGTCCCCCGAATGGCTCAACCTTTCACCCGTACGTGCCGAGAGGTGTCTCATGCGTCCTCCGAAGCTGCTCATCGCTGCCCTGGGCCTCGTCGCCGTCGCCACCGCTGCCACCCCCGGCTGGGGACCGTACGTGGTCCGCTCCGGCGACAACCTCTGGACCCTGGCCCGCGCACATCACACGACCGTCGCCGCGCTGGAGCACGTCAACCACCTGCGCGGCAGCACGATCTACGCGGGTCAGACCCTGGAGATCCCGGGCCTCGGCGCCGGCGTCCCCGCGGTCGCCGCGCCGCACCGGACGACCACGGTGGCCCGGGTGGGGACCTACGTGGTCCGCCCCGGCGACACCCTGACCGCCATCGCCCGGGCCGAGCACACCACGGTGCCGGCCCTCGCCAGCCTGAACCACCTCTCCGGCCGGTTGCTGATCCGGATCGGCCAGACACTGCGCGTGCCGGCCAAGCCCGTCCGCGTGGTCGTGCCGGCACGGGTCAACCAGGCAGGCCCGGCGGGCCGGTTGGCCACGGCCGCCGATCCCGGCCCGACGGCGATCCGGTCGCTGGTCGTGGCGGAGGCCCAGCGCCAGCACCTGTCTCCCGCGCTGGCCCAGGCCATCGCCACGCAGGAGTCCGGGTTCCGCATGCGCATCGTGTCGCCGACCGGAGCCCTCGGCGTCATGCAGTTGGAGCCCGCCACCGCGCAGTGGCTGTCCGGCAAGGGCATGGGCACCATCGACCCCTACAACCTCACCACGAACATCCGTGGTGGCGTGCTGCTGCTCCGCATCCTGCTGGCCGCCACCCACGGCAACCAGCCGCAGGCCATCGCCGCCTACTACGAGGGCCTCGGCGCCGTCCGGGCCGGGCATATGTACTCGAACACGGCGGGCTACGTCGCGAACGTGCAGGCCCTGGAGCGCCGTTACGCCTGACGGCGCGCCGAGCGCAGGCAGTCGCGCCCGGACCTAGACTCGCGCGGGTGGACTCCGACTTCCCCGGGGCGCGCGGGCCGGCTGTCAGCAACACGCTGACCACTCTGGTCACGGCAACCCGTGCGCTGTCGCTGCCCGCCGACCGACTGGTGGGGCGCCGGCTCGAGGGTCGGTACGAGATCCTGCGGCCGTTGGACCGGGGCGGCATGGCCACGGTGTACGTCGCGGTCGACCACCGCCTCGAGCGCGAGGTCGCCGTCAAGGTGATGCACCCCTCACTGGCCCACGACCCGGCGTTCGTGGCCCGGTTCCGGCGCGAGGCGACCGCCGCGGCAAGCATCCGGCACCCCCACGTGGTGGCGGTGACCGATGCCGGCACCGACGACGACACGGTCTTCCTCGTCATGGAGCTCGTCCGCGGCCGCACCCTGCGGGCCCTGCTCCGGGACCGCGGTCGGCTGAGTCCGGCGCAGACCCTGGAGATCGGCGACGCGGTGCTGGACGCCCTCGCGGCGGCGCACGCGACCGGTCTGGTGCACCGCGACGTCAAACCCGAGAACGTCCTGCTGGGCGACGACGGCACCATCGCCGTGGCGGACTTCGGTCTCGCCCGCGCCGTCGAGGCGAGCTCGCTGACCACGCACGCCGGGCTGCTGCTCGGCACGGTCGCCTACGTCTCGCCCGAGCAGGTCAGCCACGGTCGGGCCGACGCCCGCAGCGATGTCTACGCGGCCGGCATCCTGCTGTTCGAGCTGCTCACCGGCGCGGTGCCGTACGACGCGGAGACTCCGGTCGCCGTCGCCTACCGGCACGTGCACGAGCGGGTGCCGGCGCCCTCCTCGGTCGCCGGCGGCATCCCGAGCGAGCTGGACGACCTCGTCCTGGCCGCGACCGCCCCGGACCCGGCCGAGCGGTACCCCGACGCGGGCGCGTTCCTCACCGCCCTCCGCCGGGTCCGCGCGGTCGTGGGCGCGCGACCGGCCCGCGGCGGCGACACCACGGCGCTGGTGCTCCCCGCGACCCCGGTGACCCCAACCGACCGGCCCGGGCCGGTTGCGGCGACGCCCGCGCGGCGGCGGCACGTCTGGCCGTGGGTGCTCGCGGTCCTGGTGCTGCTGTCGGCCGGTGCCGGCGTCGGCGGCTGGTGGCTGGGACGGGACGCCGGCACCCACGTGCCGGCGCTGACCGACCGCAGCCTCAGCGCCGTCGAGGCCGCACTGACGGCCAGCCACCTCGCATACTCGGTCGGGCCCGCTCAGCACTCCGATGCTGTGTCGACCGGCCAGGTCGTGACGACGGTCCCGGCTCCCGGGGCCGCGGTGAAGGCGCACGGCACAGTGCTCATCGTCCCGTCGGCCGGTGTCCTGCGGCTCACCGTGCCGGCCATAGCCGGCCGCCCGCAGCCGACGGCCACGACGCTGCTGGCGCAGGTCGGGTTCGGCCCCCCGACCGTCACCACCGCGTACAGCGACGTCACCCCCGCCGGGACGGTGCTGACAAGCACGCCGGCCACGGGCGCCACCGTGGACCACCGGACGCGGGTAGCGCTGGTCGTGAGTGCCGGCCCGGCCCCGGTCACGGTCCCGGACGAGTCCGGCCAGAGCCAGGTGGATGCCCAACACACGCTGACGAGCCTCGGGCTGAAGACCGCCGTCAGCCAGCAGTTCTCTGCCACCGTGCCCAGCGGCACGGTCATCAGCGCCACCCCGGACGCGGGCACCGCCCACCGCGGCGACACGGTCTCGCTGGTGGTGAGCAAGGGGCCGCAGACGGTCATCGTCCCGAACCTCGATCCGCTGAACGGGGGCCAGGCGGACGCGGCGCTGCGGGCACTGGGGCTGGTGCCCCGGGAGATCGCGCTGTTCGGCATCCACGGCGGCCAGGTCGTGACGCAGAAGCAGAAGCCCGGCAGCACGGTGCCGGTCGGCAGCACGGTCACCTTCTACACCGCCTACTAGCCACCGGTACGGTGGCCGATGCCGCCGCGCCAACCCTCCAGGATCGGCGCCCACGCACCCACCAGCGGTGGCCTCGCCCGCGGCGCTCTCCGGTACGCCGGTCAGGTGGGCGCGGAGGTGGTCCAGGTCTTCGTGTCCAACCCGCGCGGCTGGGCGCCGAGCGCCGGTGACCCCCGCGACGACCACGCGTTCCGCGAGGGGTGCGCGGCGGGTCGGATCCCCGCCTTCGTCCACGCGCCGTACCTGATCAACCTGGGCTCCCCCACCGAGGCGACCCGGGACCGGTCGGTGGCCGCGCTGCGACAGACGTTCCACCGGGCCGGGCAGATCGGCGCCGCCGGGGTCGTCGTGCACGCCGGCAGCGCGGTCGGGAACGCCCGGCGGGACACCGCCCTCCAGCAGCTGCGGGAGCTGCTGCTGCCGGTCCTCGATGCCGTCCCGGACGGCGGCCCGCGCCTGTTGGTCGAGCCGACCGCCGGGGGCGGCCAGGCACTCGCGTCCCGGGTGGAGGACCTCACGGAGTGGTTCGCGGCGGTGGACGACCACCCCCGCCTCGGCGTCTGCCTGGACACCTGCCACGCGCAGGCCGCCGGGCACGACCTGGCGAGCCCCGGGGGGGTGCGGTCGATGCTCAACGCCTTGGTGAAGGCCGTCGGCCGGGGACGGCTGCAACTGGTGCACGCCAACGACAGCCGCGACGCGTGCGGTTCGACCCGCGACCGGCACGCAGCGCTGGGCGCCGGCACCATCGGAACCGACCCCTTCGGCGAGCTGTTCCGACACCCGGCCACCCGTGGCGTACCCGTCGTCGTCGAGACGCCCGGTGGCGCCGACGGGCACCGCCGCGACCTCGAGCTACTGCGGGTCATGCGGGACCGCTAGACCCGGGCAGCCGGGGGTGCCCTGTGGCCAGGCAGGATCATCGGGACCAATCCGGACACAGGCCGCGTCCTGCGCGGGTGCTCGCCCGTTGTCCCGTCGGAACGGAAGGACGGTCGTGGCCCTCAACCTGCGCACGCAGCGGCGAGTCCAACGGCTCGCCGACGTGCTCGACGGTGCGACCGCGGGGGACGGCCGGACCGCTCGGTTGGCCGCGACCGCCGGACGGTTGCGCGGACTGTCGATGACCGTGCCGGCGCCGCGGGCGGAGCTGCGGGCGGCCACGCTGGCCGCCTTCACGGCCGCGGGGGTCGAGATCGCGCGACACGGCGCCGCCACCGCGGCGCATGCCGCCGCCAAGACCGCAGGCGGCGCGGCGCAGACCCCGCAGCAGGCGGCACGCGGGGGGGCGCACGCCGCCGGCCACGCCGGCACGGGGGCTGCCGGCCACGGCCTGCTCCTGCCGTTCCTCACCGGTGTCGCGGCCGTGGCGGTGGGCGTCGGGGCGGTGACCACCGCTGTGCGCGGCCTGCCGGCGCATCATCCTTCGGCGCGGACACCGGCGCCCGGGCCGGTCTCGCGCTCGCCGGGCAGCAGTCCCCTGGCGGCCGACCCGCTCGCGCTGCTCGCGCAGGCGCGCGCGGCCCTGGCCCGCATCCAGGCGCTCGCCGCCGGCCCGCAGACCGCCGCCACCGAGGCGGAGATCGCCGCGCTGGTGGGCACGCTCGACCGCGACGTCGCCCTGGCCAGCGAACCGCTGCTGCGGGCGGGGGCCAACGGCGTGGCGCTGCTGGACCTGACCCTGGCCGAGCTGCGGCAGGGGCTCGCCTCGCTCCCGGCGACCGTAGGTGCGGGGCACGACGCCGTGGCCCGGTCGTTGTCGCTGCTCGGCGCGCTGCATGCGGCGATCGCGACCGGCGTACCGACCGTCAGCGCGCCGGGGGGTCACCGCTCCACCGCCCCGAGCGGCCTCCCCGCCCCGGGGTCGAGCGCGCCATCCCGACTGCCGACCCTCACCCCCTCCGGCACCGGGCAGCCCCGCAGCACCCCGCCGCCGACCGGCGGGCTGAGCAGCTCGCTGGGCGGCCTGACCAGCTCGCTCGGCGGCCTGACCAGCAGCCGACTGCCGACTCCGATCCCGTCGCTGCTGGCCGGGCTGAGCGGCGTCGCCGCCTCCTGAACCTGCCGACCCTGCCTGCCGACCCGTCCGCGGCCCCGCCCACGCACTCAGCCGGCGAGCGGCGCGAGGACGGCCGCGGCGCGGGCGATCCCGGCGTCGTCGACATCGAGGTGGGTGACCGCGCGCAGCACGGTCGGGGTGAACGCCGCGACCAGCACCCCGGCTTGAGCGGCCGCCGCGGCGGCGGACGGCGCGTCGTCGACCGGGATCAGCACGATATTGGTCTCCGGGGCGGGCACGCCGACCGCCGCGGCCAGCTCGGCCGCCCGGCGGTGATCTTCGGCCAGTCGCTCCCGGTGGTGGTCCAGCGCGTACAGGCCGGCCGCCGCGAGGATGCCGGCCTGCCGCATCCCGCCGCCGAGGAGCTTGCGTCCGACGCGTGCCTCGGCCATCGCCGCAGCCGTGCCGACGAGCACCGAACCCACCGGCGCGCCGAGGCCCTTCGATAGGCACACGCTCATCGTGTCCGCACATCGACCAACGTCGCCGGAGGTGAAACCACCTGCGAGACAGGCGTTCCACAGCCGTGCGCCGTCGACGTGCACGTGTACGCCGCGGCTCCGCGCGCCGTCGGATAGCGCGGTCATCGCCGCGAGCGGGAGCACGGTGCCGCCCGCGCGGTTGTGCGTCTGCTCCAGCGCGAGCGCTCGGGTGGCAACGGTGTGAAACCCGTCCGGGCGCACCATCGCCAGCACCGTGCCCACGTCCGGCACCCCCGCCGCCGAGGGGAAGGTACGGGTGGTGATGCCGCTCAGGACGGCCGCGGCACCGAGCTCGTAGGTGACCACGTGCGCGCCGTCGTCGCACAGCAGCTCGCCGCCGGGCGGACAGGCGAGGCGCAGCCCGAGCTGGTTGCCGAGCGAACCGGACGCCACGTACAGACCCGCCTCGTGGCCGCACAGGCCGGCGACCCGCTCCTCGAGCGCCCGGACGGTGGGGTCCTCGCCGTAGACGTCGTCGCCCACCTCGGCGGCCGCCATCGCCGCGCGCATCGCCGCTGTCGGGCGGGTGACCGTGTCGCTGCGCAGGTCCACGGGAGCCACGTCCGCGAAACTACCCGCCCGTAGGGTCGACGGACCATCCAGAAGGAGCAGCCATGCGGGCTCTGGTCAGCGCCGACGACGTCCTCGCGACGGCCGCCGCGCACCTTGACCACGGGTACGACGCAGCCCGTCGTCTCGGCTGCCCCGACCTGACCGCCCGCGAGGTCGTGGCCGCGGCGACCACCGCGCTGGTCGACGACCTGCTCGGCGCGCCGGAGACCGTCGGCGACCTCGTCGGAGGGCTCTTCGGGCGCTGCCGCCGCGCCGCCGCCGAGCATCGCCGCAGTGCCTCGCCGGCCCCGGCCACCGCGGTGGACGGCGCGGACGAGGAGTCACGCGCGGCGGCGACGGCCCTGGCCGAGCTGCCGGAGCGGCGGCGGCTGGCCGTGCTGCTGCTCGACGCGTACGGCGTCACGTACGCCCAGGCGGCGGTCGCCCTGGGCCTGGATGCCGCCGAGACAGCGCGCACGGTGGCCCTGGGCCGGGCGGCGCTGGTGCAGGGCGTCGACGGCCGGGCGGCGCCGTCCCCCTCGGGTCACGACACGGCGGTCGGGGACCTGGGCATGCTCTCGGACGGGTCGGCCCCGGCCGGCGGGCGCTTCGCCGGTCTGCGCAAGCACGTCAGCGGTTGTGCCACGTGTGCCGAGATGCTGGGCGTGCAGACGCGGGGCAAGGCGATGGTCGGCGCGCTGCCGCTGTTCGCGTTGCCCGGTGATGCTCGCCTGTCGCTGCTCGCAGCGGTCCACGACCGCGCGCGGGCCGAGCTACCGTCCGCGGCCGAGGTGGCGGCGGAGCTGGCCGGTGAGGTGGCACGGCCGCGGCTGATCCCGGTCCCGCTGCTGGTTGTGGCGCTGCTGGTGGCCGCGGCGCTCGGCGTGGCCGCTGGTGCCTTCCTGGTCCACCGGGGCGACCACGACGTGCTGGGTCAGCGGGTCTGCAGCATCTCCGCGACGAGGAACGCCAGCTCGATCGACTGCCCGGTGTTCAGCCGCGGGTCGCAGGCCGTCTCGTAGCGGGCCGACAGGCCCGCTTCGTCGATGTTCTCCCCGCCGCCGAGGCACTCCGTCACGTCTTCGCCGGTGAGCTCGACGTGCAGGCCGCCGGGGTGGGTGCCGAGCCCGTGGTGCACCTCGAAGAAGCCGCGGACCTCGCCGAGCACGTCGTCGAAGTGCCGGGTCTTGTGCCCGTACGCACTGGTGATGGTGTTGCCGTGCATCGGGTCGCACGCCCACACCACCGGATGGCCGGCGGCGCGGACCTTCTCGACCAGCGGGGGCAGCAGCTCGGTGACGCGGGCCGCGCCCATCCGGGTGACGAAGGTCAGCCGGCCCGGCTCCCGGTCCGGGTCGAGCGCCGCGGCGAGGGCGACCGCATCCTCGGGGGTGGACGTCGGCCCGAGCTTCACGCCCACGGGGTTGGCGATCTGCTGCGCGAAGGCGATGTGCGCACCGTCTAGCTGCCGGGTGCGCTCCCCCACCCACACCAGGTGGGCGGACAGGTCGTACGCGTCCCGGGTGAGCGCGTCCTCGTACGGCAGCAGCAGCATCTCGTGGCTGGCGTAGAGCTCGACGCCGCGGGTCGCGTCGTCGTTCACGCCGCAGGCGCGCATGAAGGCCAGCGCCCGGTCGATGTCCCGCGCCAGCCGGTCGTAGCGCCGGCCCGCGCCCGAACGCCGCACGAAGTCCTTGTTCCAGTCGTGCACCGCATGCAGGTCGGCGAGACCGCCGGAGGCGAAGGCCCGCAGCAGGTTCAGCGTCACGGCGCTCGCGTGGTACGCCCGCAGCATCCGCCGCGGGTCCGGCGTGCGTTCTTCGATGCCGAGGCCGTTCACCGCGTCGCCCCGGTAGGAGGGCAGGCCGCCGGCCTCCAGGTCGGCGCTGCGGGGCTTGGCGTACTGGCCCGCCCACCGGCCGACCTTGACCACCGGCAGCGAGGCGCCGTAGGTGAGCACGACCGCCATGGCGAGCAACGTGCGGACCTTGTCGCGCACCGCCTCGGTGGTGTTGGCGGCGAACGTCTCGGCGCAGTCCCCGCCCTGCAGCAGGAACGCCTCACCCCGGGCGACCGCGCCGAGCCGGGCCTTCAGCGCGTCCACCTCGGGGGGCACCACCAGCGGCGGCAGGCCGCACAGCTCCGCCGCGACCGCCGCGACCTCGTCGGCGGCCCAGGTCGGCTGCTGCGCAGCCGGCCGGTCCCGCCAGGTGGTCGTACGTGCCGTCACGGTCATGCCGACCAGCGTACGGACCCGGCGTCCCCCGCGCCCTCCGGCTCAGACCCGCGGCGGCCAGTGCTGCGCGATGACGCGCCAGCGCGCGAGGTTGTGCCGGGCATCGGCGAGGGCGTCGTGGGCGTTGGCCGGCTCGGGGGGCAGGGGCGGCGAGCCGACGTCCTCCCAGCGCTGGCGCAGGTCGTGGGTGAAGCGCGGCAGCGCCCGGGGCAACGCCCGCATCGCCCCCCACAGCTGGCAGAGCACGACGTGGTCGTAGGCGCCGTACCAGGCCCAGAGCTCGATCTCACCGGGCTCGGCGGTGAGGAACTCCAGCAGCCGGTCTCGGATCCCGGCGCGGCTGGCGTACGCGGGTGAGCTCGGCGAGGGCAGCTGGTCGAGCACGTTGGTGCGCACCCAGGGGATGGCCTTGGCCGGGTCGAACTCGGTGGAGACGGCGTACAGCTCGCGGGTGCCGTCCTCGCTCACGACGCCGATGGACACGAGCTCGATCGTGGTGCCGTCCTCGATGAACTCGGTGTCGTACACGTAGCGGGGCATCAGCGCCTGTCGGCGGCGGCGGGTGGACGGATCTGCATGCCCGCCATCATCGCGGGTCGCGTCTAGGGTCGCGGCCCATGAGCGTGCTCGCCCTGGACGCGGGAACGACCGGCGTGACCGCCCTCGCCGTGGAGGCGGACGGCACCGTCAGCGGCCGCGGTTGCGTCGAGTTCCCGCAGCACTTCCCGGCGCCCGGTTGGGTCGAGCACCACCCCGAGGAGATCTGGCAGGCGCTGCTCGCCGCGGCAGCGGAGGCGCTGGCCGCCGCGCGCACCCCGCCCACGTGCGTCGGCGTGGCGAACCAGCGGGAGACCGCGGTGCTCTGGCGACGGGCCGACCTCACCGCGCCCCGGCCCGCGATCGTCTGGCAGGACCGGCGGACGGCCGAGTCGTGCGCGAGCCTGCGCACGGCCGGGCACGAGCCGCTCGTGACCGCGGTGACCGGGCTGCGGCTCGACCCCTACTTCACCGGCACGAAGCTGGCCTGGCTGGCCGAGCACGACGAGGCCTGGGCGGGCGTGGTGGCCGGCGAGACCGCGGTCGGCACGGTGGACAGCTACGTGGTCGCACGGCTGACCGGCGGCGCGGCGCACGTCACGGACGCCTCCAACGCCAGCCGCACGCTGCTCTGCGACATCCGTACCGGCGCGTGGTCGACCCGGCTGTGCGACCTGTTCGACGTCCCGGTCGGGGCGCTCCCGACGGTCGTCGACTCGTCCGGGGTCTGCGGGGTGACCGACCCCGAGGCCTTCCTCGGTCTGGAGCTGCCCGTTGCCGGCATCGCGGGTGACCAGCAGGCGGCTCTGTTCGGCCAGGCCTGCTTCGACGTCGGCATGAGCAAGTGCACGTACGGAACCGGGTCGTTCCTGCTCGTCAACACCGGGACCACGCCGCAGAGCTCCGGCCGGGGGTTGCTGACGACGGTGGCCTGGCGGATCGACGGCATCACCACGTACGCCCTGGAGGGGTCGATCTTCGTCACCGGCGCGGCGGTGCAGTGGCTGCGCGACGGGCTCCACCTGATCCCGACGAGCCCCGACGTCGAGGAGCTGGCGGCCTCGGTCCCGGACAGCGGCGGCGTGGTCTTCGTCCCGGCCCTCACCGGCCTCGGTGCCCCCGACTGGGACCCTGCCGCCCGCGGCGCGATCCTCGGTCTCACCCGGGGGACGACCTCCGCGCACCTGGCCCGGGCGACCCTCGAGGCCATCGCGTACGAGGTGCGGGACGTCGCGGACGTGCTGCCCGTCCCGGTCACCGCGCTGACCGTCGACGGCGGCGCGGCCGGCAACGACCTGCTCTGCGCACTGCAGGCCGGCCAGCTGGGCGCGCCCGTCCGGCGGCCGCGGGTGCTGGAGACGACGGCGCTGGGGGCGGCGTTCCTGGCCGGGCTGGCGACCGGGGTGTGGCCCGATCTCGACGCGCTGCGCGCGACCTGGCGGCTCGACCGGGAGTTCGCGCCCGACCCGGCCGCCCGCGAGGACGGTGGGCACGCCCGCTGGCGCGAGGGCGTCGCCCGCGCCAAGGGCTGGGCGGTCTGAACTCAGCTGGCCCGGCGGCGCTCGTCGAGGGCCGTGACCTCGCCCTCCGCGGCCCTGCGCTCGGCCTTGGCCGTGCTCGCGTACTGGTCGACGTACTCCTGGCCGGAGGAGAGCATCAGCGCGTACATGATCTCGTCGGTGACCGAGCGCAGGACCTGCGGGCTGTCGTGCATCCCCTCGTACCGGGCGAAGTCCAGGGGCTGGCCGATGCGGACCCCGACGCGCTTGATCTTGGGCAGCACGCGGCCGGGGGGAGCGACCTCGAACAGTCCCACCATGACGATCGGGATGACCGGGACACCGGCCTCGAGCGCCATCCGGGCGACGCCGGTCTTGCCGCGGAACAGCCGCCCGTCGGGCGAGCGGGTGCCCTCCGGGTAGACCCCGAGCAGCCGCCCCTCGGCGAGGATCTTCTTGCCGGTCTCGAGGGCGGCCATGCTCGCGCTGCCGCCGGTCCGCTCGATCGGCACCTGCCCGGTGCCCGAGAAGAACCACTTCTTGAAGGCGCCCTTGATCCCCTTCTCCGTGAAGTAGTCCGACTTCGCCAGGAAGCTGATCTTCCGCGGCACCATCAGCGGCAGGAAGATCCAGTCCAGGTACGACAGGTGGTTGCTGGCCAGGATCGCGGGACCCTCGGTGGGGATGTTCTCCAGGCCCTTCACCCACGGCCGGTAGAGGGTGCGCAGGATGGGGGTCAGGATCGCCTTGACCACCCAGTAGAGCACCCAGCACCTCCGGTTCGACGACCCCCGGGGGCAGCCTACGAGCAGCGGTGCCGGCCGGCCAGCGCTCGGGCCCGGCGGCCAGCGGCGCGTACGAGCAGCGACGCCGCCCGCCCAGGTCTCAGGTTGGCGCGCCCGCCTGCGCGGCTGTGGAGGCGCGTGCGACCATCGGCGTCATCCGCAACGCCCGCCCGGAGGTTCTCCCGTGCCCGTGCTCCCCGGCGCCGAGCCGTACGCGGCCGACGGTGGCCGCGTCGGCGCGCTGCTCGTGCACGGCTTCACCGGCAGCCCCGCCTCGATGCGCCCGTGGGGCGAGCACCTGGCCGCGGCCGGGCTGACTGTCCGGGTGCCCCGGCTGCCCGGCCACGGCACCCGCTGGCAGGACCTGAACCAGACTCGCTGGATCGACTGGTACCGCGAGGCCGAGCGCGGGCTCGAGGCGCTGCGGGAGCGGTGCGACGCCGTCGTCGTCGGCGGTCTGTCGATGGGCGGCTCGCTGTGCATCCGGCTCGCGGAGCAGCGGCCCGCGGACATCGCCGCGATGGTCCTGGTCAACCCGGCCCTGACCACGGAGGTACGCGGCGCCAGGCTGCTGCCCGTGCTCTCGCGACTCGTCCCCTCGATGCCGCCGATCGGCGGCGACATCAAGAAGTCCGGCGTCAGCGAGCACGCCTACGACCGGTTGCCGACCCGCGCGGCCGCGTCACTGCAGCGGCTCTGGGCTGTCGCCACCGCCGACCTGGCCGCGATCACGACGCCGACGCTGATCTTTCGGTCAGCCGACGACCACGTGGTCCCGGCCTCCAGCGTCGACGCCTTCGTGGCCGGCGCTGTGCACGCCGAGGTCGAGGTCCGGACCCTCGTCGACAGCTTCCACGTCGCGACCCTCGACAACGACGCGCCGCGGATCTTCGCCGAATCGCTGGAGTTCGTCCGGGTGCGAGCGGGTGCGGGTGTCTGACATGGCCGCGACCCAGCCCCCGCCGGGCAGCCGTGGCAACGGGCTGTCGGCCGGCGGCTGGACCACGGTGGCCGACTGCGATCCGCGGGTGGCCGACGAGCTGCTTGCACTGCTGGCGGACGCGGCCATCGCCGCCTGCGCCGCGCCGTCGCCGGGCGAGCGGGGCGGCTACCTCGAGGTCCGCCTCCCGCGTCGTCCCATCGACCGGCTGTACGTCGATGCGGCCCGGCGCATCGACGCCGAGGCACTCGTCCGGCGCCGACTCGCCGAACCCCTCGGGCAGCTGACCGGTTCGGCGTCGAGGTCGGCGAACGACGAGGCGTTCGACGCCATCGTCGCAGGCTGGTCGTCCGACGGCGCCACTACCCCGTGGCCCAGCGCCGAGGACGTGCCTGAACCCGCTCCGCCGGAGGTGCCCCGCGTACCTCGACTGCGGCGCCGGACCGACCCCGCGCCGCCGCCGCCGCTTCCGCCGAGCCAGCAGCCCGGCCTGCTCGACCCGGGTGGGTTGCTGTACGACAGCCCGATCGGCGAAGGCACCCCGGACCCCGACGCCGACCCGTTCGAGGGCGACGACAACCACTTCGAGCCTCCACCGGCACCGCCGACGCCACCCCTGCGGGTCGCGACGAAGGGGGCGTGGCTGGCCATCCTGTTCGGGGTCTTCTGCCTGCTCGCGCCGGCGTTCGGCTGGTTCGACGATGCCCAGGCCGCCGACGTGCTGGGCGGGTTGCTCGTCCTGGGCGGGGTAGGCAGCCTCGTGTACCACCTGCACGACGACCCGCGCGACGACGACCCCGACGACGGTGCGGTCGTCTGAACCTGACGGCGCCGTCGTCTTGATGCAGATCGGGCAGAGGTACGGCCGCGGCCGCCAAGGTACGGGCGCGGCCGGCGCAGTCCGGAGCAGGCCCCTCAGCCGCGGCGGGCGAGGTCGGCCGCGCCGACGATGCCCGCGTTGTTGCCCAGCTCAGCCGCGACGATCGCCGCGACGGGTCGATGGCCGTGGCCCGTCAGCGCACGGCTGTACCGCTCGCGGGCCGGCCCGAGCAACAGGTCACCCGCGGCCACGACACCGCCGCCGATCACGAAGCGGGCGGGGTCGAGCAGCGCCGAGACCTCGGCCAGCCCCTGACCGAGCCAGCCACCGACCTGCGCGAAGCAGTCCAGCGCAGCCTCGTCGCGCTCGAGCCCGGCCATGGTGACGATCTCGCCGGTGATGTTCTCGATCTCGTCGTCGGCCAACTCGAGCATCCGCCCGGCCAGACCGGGGGCGACGAGCGCCAGGTCACGGGCCTCGCGGACCAGCGCCCGCCCCGAGCAGTACTGCTCCCAGCAGCCACGGTTCCCGCAGCCGCAGCGGCGGCCGTCCGGGATCACGCGCAGGTGACCGAACTCCGCCGCGACCCCGTACGCGCCGCGTACCAGCCGGCCGTTCAGGACGATCCCACCGCCGATGCCGGTACCGATCGTGACGCAGACGAGGTCCTCGACACCGCGCCCGGCGCCGAAGCGGTACTCGCCCCAGGCCATCGCGTTGGCATCGTTCTCGACCACGACGGGCAGGCCGGTACGGCTGGCCACGGCGTCGCGCAGCGGCTCGTCGCGCCAGGCCAGGTTGGGCGCGAACAGCACCGTGCCGCGGTCGCTGTCGACGAAACCGGCCGCACCGAGGCCGACGGCGACGACCTCGTCGTCGGCCTTGCCGCGTAGCGCGTTGACGGACGTGGCGATGACCTCGGCGACCTGCGCCGCCGAGGTCGACGGCGTCGGCCGGCTCTGTGCGGTCCGGACTGTGCCGTCCTCGGCGACGAGACCGGTCTTCACCGTGGTGCCCCCGACGTCTACACCGATCGCGTACGACATCGGCCTAGTCCCGGATGACGATGTGTTCGACACGGCGGCCGGCCGGCGACGAGGGCGGGTGCGCCTCCAGCGCGGACCGCAACGCGGCCAGCAGTTCGGCCGAGGCGCCGGCGAGGTGTTCGACCACGTCCGGCCGGACCCCGCGGACGGCACGCAGCAGCTGACAGACCGGGCAGACCCGGCACTCGGCGGTCTCGCCCGCCAGCGGCAGCCCGCCCGCCCCCGCGGCCCAGGCCTGCAGCGCCTCCAGCAGCCGGGTCGCCTCCTCCATCACGGGCGAGGTCACGACCGCATCCAGACGGTGGGATCGGGCGCGAAGCGGACGATCACCCGGGCTTCGGCCCCGGCTCCGACGAGGCGGGCGCCCTCGACCGTGCACCGACGCAGCGCGGAGGGCAGTGTCAGGACCCGCCGCTGGCCGCCGACGCCGACGACGAGGTCGTCACCGCTGCGCGCCAGCGTCACCTGGCCGCGGGTGGCGAAGGGGAGTGCCAACTCGAGCGCGAAGCCGTCGACGGTGCGCGTTACCGACAGCGGCGGGGCGGTGGGGACCGCGCCGACGGGATCGCCGCTGCCGTACGTCGTCTCACCCAGCGCCGTGAGGGCCGCGACGCCGACCGGCTCCGTCGAGGCGTACGGGACCTCCCACACGGGCAGCCCGGCGAGCTCGCCTGACAGCGCGTCGAGCTGGGCACGCTGGGCGCTCGCCCAGCGCCGCCGCCAGGCGTCGCCGCCGGCCGGGAAGACGCGGTTGGCGACCACCCCGTCGACGCGGTACCCGTGCAGCGACAGCGCCGTGAGCAGCCGCCGCGTCTCGGCGACGACGACGGCCTCGGGCGTCAGCACCAGGCGTACGGACGCCGACTGCGGGTCGGTGAGCAGGGCCCGGACGTCCGCGAGCTCGGCCTGCAGCCGGGCGACCGCCTCGAACGCCGTGGCGTCGGGCCCGGGCAACCCCGAGCGGGCGAGGACCGGGCGCACGGCCCGGGCAACGAGCCGGTCGGCCGGCAGCAGGCGCGCGGTCCACCACCGCAGGACCTCGGGCAGGCGCAGCAGGCGCAGCGTCTCGGCGGTGGGCGCGCAGTCGACGACGACCAGGTCGTACGCGCCGGTGCGCGCCGCGTCCCGCACCGCCAGCAGGGCCAACACCTCCTCGGCACCGGGCAGCACGGTCAGCTCCTCGGCTTCGACCGGGTCGACGCCGCCGGCGTCGAGGACCGCCAGCAACGCCCTTTGCACGCCGGCCCAGCTGCGGGCGAACGCGGTGCCGGTGTCGACCTGGGCAGCGTGTAGCGCGCCATCGACCTCGACCGGCTCGGCGCCGACCGTGACCCCCAGCGCGTCCGCCAGCGAGTGGGCGGCATCCGTGGAAATGAGCAGCGTCTTGCGGCCCAGCGCAGCGGCGCGGGCCGCGGTCGCGGCAGCGGTGGTCGTCTTGCCGACACCGCCCTTGCCGGTGACGAGCAGGACGCGCACGGCGCTGCTCCCTCCGGCTGGACCGGCTCGCGGGACGCCCGGTCGGCGCCGCTAGCAGGTCAGGCAGCGTACCCGCGGGACAGCGGTCCCGATCGTCGGCGACGTCAGCCCTGCTCGACGCGGGCCTTGAGCCCCTTCAAGGCCGTGTCGATGATCGTCTTCTCGGCCTTGCGCTTGAACAACCCGATCATCGGGATGGCGAGGTCGACCGTCAGCTCGTAGCGCACCTCGGTGCCGGCGCCCACGGGCTCCAGCGCGTACGTGCCGTTCTGCGCCCTCTGCATCTGGCCCTTGGTGAGGTGCCACGACAGCTGTCCGGGCGTCGACCAGTCGTAGGCGAGCGTGTACTCGTCCTTGACGATGCCGGCGTCCAGCACGAAGCGCACGGAGGTCGCTCGGTCCTGGTCGTCGCGGGCGAGTACCTCGACCGTCTTGACCTGTGAGGTCCACTGCGGGTACGCCTCGAAGTCGGCGATCACCGCCATCACCGCCTCGGGCGGCGCGGCCACGGTGATGTGCGAGCTGGCCCGGTCTGGCACGGCGACCTCCTCGTCTACCCTGCTGCCGCGGCAGGCTACCCGTCAGACCTGCAGAGCGTACGGCCGTCGCCGGCCACGGAAGTGCCCGACGTTGATGCAGCGGGTGCGACCGATCCGCACCTCGCGGGTGTGAGCCTGGTGCACGTGCCCGAACAGGGCGAACGCCGGCTGGTGCTCGCGGATCGCCCGCAGCAACGCGACGCTGCCGCGCTCGAAGCGCTGCGCCTCCGCGTCGTACAGCAGTTCGGGCAGGTGTGGCGGGATGTGGCTGCACAGCACGTCGACCGGACCGAGGGCAGCGACCTTGGCGTCGAACTGCGCTTCCGGGACCTCGTTCGGAGTGCGCATGGGGGTCGGCAGCCCCCCGCCCACGAAGCCCACCCGCAGCCCGCCGATCACGGCGACCTCGCCGTCGAGGACGGTGATGCCCGGCCGGACGAAGGCGGGCCACAGCGCCGGCAGGTCGACGTTGCCGTAGGTGAGGTACGTGGGGTCGGACATCGCACCGAACAGAGCCGCGTACTGCTCACGCACCGCCTGCTCGATCGTCGCCCGCGGGTCGGCGAGCGTCCGCCACAGGGAGCCGGACAGCTCGCGCGCCTCGGTGAAGCGGCGCTCGGTCCGCAGGTCCACGAACCGGCCCACCGCATCAGCGCCGAACAGCCGGCCCATGATTCCGGCGCCGTGGTCGGTGTAGTCCACGAACAGCACCAGATCGCCGAGGCAGAGCAGGGCGTCGGCGCCCTCGCCGGCTCGGGCGAGGGCCTCGACCTCGCCGTGCACGTCCGAGACCACGTGCAGGCGCATGAGCCACCCTACGGGCCGTGCGCTCAGGTCAGGGCTGCCACCAGCGCGACCAGACCCACGACGAGGAGGGCCAGCAGCAGCCCGGCGGCCCCCGCGAGCGCGTACGTCTGGACCTTGCTCCGCTCGCTGAGGTCGCCGACCAGGGGCAACCGGATGGCGGGGAGCTCGCCCGCGGTCCCCGCCAGGAAGCTGGCACCGCAGTGGGGGCAGACATCCGCGGTCATCGGGACGGGCTCGCGGCAGGCCTGACAGGGCCAGCCGGGAGCCACCGTGGGGTCGACGCCAGCTCGCCCGAGACTCGCGCCGGTGACCGCCGGGTAGAGGGCCGGGGCCTCGACGCGCCGCGCCGTGGGCGCCGGCGCGGGTGCCGGTGCCGGTCGCGGGGTCAGGCAGAGCGAGCACCACGGGGCGTCCGGGGCGAGGCTCGCCCCGCAGGAGCCGCAGCGGTCGGTGCTCACCTAGCAGGGATCGTCGCCCATCGCCCGACCCTTGAGCCCGCCACGACAGGTCAGCGGGCCGGCCGGCCCGGGGCGTCGACGGCCCCCTCGGGACGGCCGGCGACCGGAGCGGTCGACGTGCCGGCGACCTCCCCCACCGCGGCGTCATGGCGCGGCTCCCCCGCCGCCCGGCCGGCCTCCAGCTCCCGCTTCAGCGCCCAGGACCACTGCTTGATCCGCAGCGCCTGCACCCGTCGGGCCCGGTCGGCGCGACGTCCCGACAACGGCCGGGCCACGGCCGCACTGCCACGCGCGGTCGGGTCCGCGCGGACGTACACATGCAGCAGGGTGCCGTCACCCATCGGCTCCAGCCACACCTCGGCGGTGCCGACCAGGCTGCCGGTCACCGTCCAGCGGACGCCGTCGACGCCGCGGTCCTGGAACACGGTCAGCTCCCAGTCGGGCCACCAGGTGCGGGTCCGCGCCGGGTCGTGGACGGCAGCCGCCACGACGGCCGGCGCGGCGACCAGGAACGTTTCGTCGATGAGGTCGACCGTCGTCACCGGCCCAGTCTGGCAAACGCTCACCCCCGGATACCTGTGGTGTCCGTTACCTTTCCGGTGCCAAGGTCCACGAGACGAGGAGCGACCGTGCGCGAGTACTCCGTACCCGAGGTGGTCCCCGACCCGGACCCGCACGCCACCATGGCCGACGCGGTGCGCCGGAACGCGGCGGAGGCGCCGGACGCGGTCGTCTTCTCCCGGCGGTCCGGGGCGGCGTGGCTGCCCGTCACGACGACGGAGTTCGCCGCGGAGGTCGAGGCCCTCGCGCGCGGGCTGGTCGGCAGCGGCGTCGGGGTGGGCGACCGGGTCGGGCTGATGAGCCGGACCCGGTACGAGTGGACGCTCGTCGACTACGCGATCTGGACCGCAGGGGCGGTTACCGTGCCGATCTACGAGACCTCCAGCGCCGAGCAGGTCGAGTGGATCCTGGGCGATTCCGGTGCCGTCGCCCTCGTCGTGGAGACCCCCGGCCACGAGAAGGTCTACGCGGAGGTCAGCGCACAGCTGCCCGAGGTGCGGGCGGTCTGGCAGATCGAGGGCGGCGGTCTCGAGGAACTCACCAAGGCCGGCGAGGACCAGCCGGCCGACACGCTCCTGGCACGCCGGTCCGGCCGCACCCCCGACGACGTGGCGACCATCGTCTACACCTCCGGAACGACGGGCCGACCCAAGGGCTGCGTGCTGACCCACCTGAACCTGCTCGGCACGGCCCGGTCCGCGGCGGCGGTCCTGCCCCAGATGTTCCACGAGGACGGCTCGACGCTGCTGTTCCTGCCCCTGGCCCATGTCTTCGGCCGGCTGATCCAGGGCGCCTGCGTGGAGAACCGGGTGCGCATGGGTCACACCGCGGACGTCCGGAACCTCGTCCCGGACCTCGGCACGTTCTCGCCCAGCTTCCTGCTGTCGGTCCCGCGGGTGTTCGAGAAGGTCTTCAACACCTACCAGCAGCGCGCGGAGGGGGCGGGCAAGGGCAAGATCTTCGGCCGCGGGGTCGCCGTGGCGATCGCGTACTCCGAGGCACTCGACCGCGGCGGCCCCGGCCTGCTGCTGAAGGCGCAGCATGCGTTCTTCGAGCGGGTGCTCTACGGGCCGCAGCTGCGGGCCCCTCTCGGTGGCCGGCTGCGGTTCGCGGTCTCCGGCGGCGCCCCGCTCGGCGCCCGGCTGGGGCACTTCTTCCGTGGCATCGGCATCACCATCCTCGAGGGGTACGGGCTCACCGAGACCACCGCGGCCGGCACGGTGAACACCGTCGACCACCTCCGGGTGGGGACCGTGGGCCGGCCGTCGCCGGGCTGCACCGTCCGTATCGCCGACGACGGCGAGGTCCTGATGCGCGGTCGGCACGTCTTCGCCGGCTACTGGCACAACACGCAGGCCACCGACGAGTCGATGCTCGGCGAGTGGTTCCACACCGGCGACGTCGGCGTGCTCGACGACGACGGCTACCTCGCCATCACCGGCCGCAAGAAGGAGCTGATCATCACCTCGGCCGGCAAGAACGTCGCCCCCGCCGTGCTGGAGGACCGGCTGCGCGCCCACCCGCTGGTGAGCCAGTGCGTGGTCGTCGGCGACGCCAGGCCCTTCATCGCCTGCCTGGTGACACTCGACTCCGACGCCATCGGACCCTGGTGCTCACAGCACGGCAAGCCGGCCGGCTGCGCGGTGGCCGACCTGGTGGACGACCCCGACCTGCGCGCCGCGATCGAACAGGGGGTGGCCGAGGCCAACAAGGCGGTCTCGCACGCCGAGGCGATCAAGAAGTTCGCGATACTGCCGGCGGACTTCTCCGAGGGGGCCGGCACGCTGACGCCGTCGCTGAAGGTGAAGCGCAGCGTGGTGATGGCGCAGTACGCAGACGCCGTCGAGGCGCTGTACACGGGGTAGCTGCGGCGCACCATGACCCGCGAGGTCGCTTATCGCTCGGCCACGCCCGGCGCCCTCACGTCGTCGGGTCCGACGGCCTCGTCGCGCCCCTCCAGCAGCCCGTGCAGCCGGCGAGCCTGCACCTCCCAGCGCCACGCCCGCTCCACCCAGGCCCGACCCCGCTGCCCGGTGGCCCGGGCCAGCACCGGGTCGGCCAGAAAGCCGGCGACCGACCGGGCGACGGCGGCGACGTCTCGGCCGTCGAGCACCACCCCCGTCTGCCCTGGCAGCACGGCGTCCGGTGAGCCCCCGCTGTCGCCGGCGACCACCGGCAGGCCGGTCGCACTGGCCTCCAGGAACACGATGCCGAGCCCCTCAACCTCCAGGCCGCGCCGACGCGTCCGGCATGGCATCGCAAACACGTCGCCGGCGTCGTAGTAGGCGGGCAGCTCCGCCCACGGCACCGACCCGGTGATCACCACATGGGACGCCACGTCGTGCTCGCGGGCGAGCCGCTCGATGGTGCTCCGGTACGGCCCGCCGCCCACGACCAGCAGCGCGGCACCCGGTACGCGGCGGCGGATCGCCGGCAGCGCCCGTACCAGCACGTCCTGGCCCTTGCGCTCGACGAGCCGGCTCACGCACACCACCACCGGCCGGTCGCCGAGCCCGAGTCGGGCCCGGACCTCCGCGCCCCCGCAGCCCGGCTGGAATGCCGTGGTGTCCACGCCGCTGGGCAGGTGCGCCAGAGATACGGCGCCCAGGGCGGGTGCCAGCCTGCGCCGCGTGTAGCTGCCCAGGTACGTCACCACGTCGACGACGGACCCGACCCGGCGCAGCAGCTGGCGGGCGCCGGGCAGCGCCGCCCAGCCGACCTCGTGGCCGTGCGTCGAGGCCACGGCGCGGCGGATGCCGGCCCGCCGGCGCAGGGCCGGGGTGAGCAGGCCGAGCGGGGCCGCGGCGCCGTACCAGACGCGGTCGCAGCCCTCCGCCCGCGCGATGTCGGCGGCCCGACGGGCCACGGTGGGGGTCGGCAGCAGCACCCCGCCGGGGTGGCGCACGACCGGGTAGCCGCGGCCGGCGTCGAAGGCGGCCGAGCCGGCCCAGTCGCTGGCGTACACCACCAGCGAACCGGCGGGCTGCCGGTCGGCGAGCGCCTGGACGAAGGCCTGGATCCCGCCGGGCCGGGGCGGGAAGTCGTTGGTGACGACGAGCGTGCGGCTCATCGCCCGCTCCGGGCCACAGCCGGGTCGTGGTCGCGCACCCCACTGCTGCGGGCGGCCGGCAGCGCGACCAGCTGCGACACCGCGGTCCGGCAGCTGCGGTCAGCGCGCACGCGGAGGGGCGCGCCGCGCGCGGGGGGGCGGCGCGGGGGTCGCCTCGAGGAACCCCAGCTGGGCGGCGTACGAGTCCAGGGCCGTCACCTCTCGGGCGCCGGCGTCGAAGCGCCAGCGGGCCGCTCGGTGCCGGCCGCGGACCACCACATGCAGCAGCAGCGTCCACTGCCCGTCGGGCGCGCGCGCGGCACTCCACGAGGCGGACTCGGGTCGGGCCGCTGGCATGGCGGCGAGGTGGGCGCCGACCGCATCGACCAGCGGAACCGCCGACAGCCCGGCACGGGGACGGCGCAGCACCGCGGCCTGCGCGGCGGCGACGACCCGCTCCTGCTCGGAACGCACCGGACCGGCGTACCGCTCCACCCGGGCGGCTGGCACGCCGGCCTCGGCGGCAACGTCGGCGACGGTCGCGCCGGCCCGCAGCCGCGCCTGGATGTCGCGGGGCGACAGCAGCGTCGGCGTCGTCACCCCGTCGGGATGTTCACCCCGGACGACGCGGGCGAGGCGCTCGTCCAGCGCGACGCTGTGCGTCGGCCGCGCGCCCGGGGCGGCCGCCAGGAGGACCTCTCGGCCATCGGCGCTGAGCGTCAGCACGTGCAGAGCGCGGACCACGGCTTCTCCCGTCGGCGCGACCACGACGAACGGTCGGCGTCCGGGATCATCCCGGACGCGGGCCCCGCGGCGGCGCCGAACCGCCGTCAGAGGCGGGATCCGCCGAGCAGAGCCCCGTCAGAGGCGGGTGGCGCCCACCAGGTCGCCGTACAGCGGCCGCAGACCGACCCAGCCGCCGGAGTGGTTCGCGTCGATCATCTCGCCGCCGCCGACGTAGATGCCGACGTGGCCGATCGAGCCGCCTCCGCCGTAGAACACCAGGTCACCGGGCTGCAGCTGGGACAGCCCGACGTGGGTGCCGTAGCCGTACTGACCGGCGGCGCTGTGCGGGAGCGCGACCCCGGCATGGGCGAAGGCCCACATCACCAGCCCGGAACAGTCGTAAGCACCGGGCCCGGCGGCGCCGTAGGCATAGGGCTTGCCCAGCTGGGAGAACGCCGCGGCGAGCGCGATACGCCCGACGCCCGATGCGCTGGGCGGCACATGGACGGTCGAGCGCGCCGTCGAGACGGTGACGGCTGGGGCGGCAGCGTGGGCGTGGGCCAGCTGCGCCGCCTGGCGCAGCGCGGCCGCGCGGGCGGCCGCCTGCCGGGCCAGCAGCTCTGCGCGCTGCCCGGCCTGCAGGTGTGAGAGCACCCCCTGCTCCTGGGCGATGACGTTCGTGATCCGGTTCTTGTCCGCCGCGAGCTTCGTCAGCGCCGCCGCCGCGCTCCGCGCCTGGGCTGCCGCCGTCTGCTCGGCAGAGGCCAGGATCTCGCGCTGCGCGCTGATCAGCAGGAGCGTCGCGTCGTTGCTGCGCGCCACCTCGTTGACGCCCGCCGCGCGTGCCAGCAGCTGCTGGGGGTTACCGCCGGCCAGCAGACTGTCGATGGGATTCAGCCCACCGTTCGTGTACGACGCGGCCGCGAAGGCGGCGATGCCCCGCTGCAGCGTCGCCAGCTTCGCCGTCTGCACACCGACGGCCTGGGTCGCCGCCTTCGACTGGGCAGCCGCCGCGTCGGCGGCAATGACGCCCGCGTCGTAGGCCTCGGTGGCCTGGTCCTCCTGCACCT